>PLWV01000017.1 GCA_003153155.1 Gallionella sp. | reverse complement strand
TATGTAGCGCGCTACATAAGGGCGAGGACCGGTCGCTGGCAGGTGCATCAAAGAACTGGCAGGATCGTGCCAGAAGGAGTTCGTCGAACATGCTGCGGGGCAATCAATATCTGAACCTTCTATGCTGCTAAGATATGCCTGAATTAATCCTTCTGGCCTATCCTTTGAAAGCAGACCTCAAAACAACTCAAGACGAAGTGTTTCGCCGCGTGGGCCGCAACCTCCTTCTATTTCAGCAGATCGAGCAATTGTTAAAGTTCGTGCTTACCTACCATAAGGCAGGTGGTGAGCCAGTGGATTTCAAGGAGAAGCAGCAAAAGCGGATCGACACCATCAACAAGACAATGCTTGGGAACCTAGTTGATAAGTATAGTACCGAAGTTCTTAAGGATGCCGGAGCTGAGGTGCCAGAGGAGGAAAGCCCCGTTAACTGGATCACTTTCTCTTTCCGGATTTCTGGTGATGCCGAGTTTATTGAAGCCATGCGCCGAGACATGAAGCTGATGACGGAACAGCGCAACGAGCTAGTCCATGGTTTCCTACCAAGATGGCAACCTGACTCACCAGAAAAGCTTGAGGAAACTCTTGTCTATCTCGATACCCAACGCGAAAAAGTGCTGCCGATGAATGAGCACCTGCGAACCACGGCCAGTCACATACAGGAAAGCTGGAAGAAGCTTCCCGAGTTCATGGCCAGTAAGGAATATCGGAATCTATCAGAACAGATTTGGCTGCAAGCCAGCCCGCTTGTATCGCTTCTAAGGGACGTGGCCTCCCAGATTCATCGGAAGGATGGCTGGAGCTATTTGGCTCACGCCGGAAATTTGGCGAATAAGGAGTTGCCTGAGGAGGTGAAAAACCTCAATGAACGCTACGGTTTCAAGACGCTCAAGAAATTGCTTATCGGAAGCGAGATGTTTGATGTCTTCGATGAGCCGCTATCTGAAGGACGGTTTAGGACACTCTACAAAAACAAGGGAATGTGCTGATGGCTACACACGGGAGGATAGATTGAACGACGTTCGCTAATAAACTTTTGGTGGGCGTACATGGCTCGGAGCATCACCATCCGCAAAAGGTCGGTTTGCGACGGTCAGACCCGTAATTTCATCCCGGCTTGTATGACTGATTTGTAGCGCTTTGCAGACGCACGTATCAAACGGAACCGCATTTTCTGCGATGGGGCAGCTTAGGCCGACTTCCAGACCGTCTTCATTTCGGCCTTACCGGGAGTCCGTGGCTGAGGGCAGGGGAATGATGGCATGACGGCGGGTTTAGCCGCGTCTAAGCAACGCACGCTGCCTCACGGAAAGCGCGTGTGCGGCGATTTGGATGGGGGCGAGGTGAGCCTCTTCGACCAAAAACACACGCACCATGGGGAGGTTTAGTACATCAGTGATTTAAAATCGATTGGGTCTGGCCGCTTGTTTTTAGAGAGCCAGATTGCTGCTTCTCCTTTGCAGGAGACGACTTCACTATCGCTCATTCCAGAGCGCCATCTAACACTCCCAGATCCTCCGCCAAAAGTTTCTGCAAATACTTCTGTGACGCATGCATGAAAGGTATCTACGGTTCCATTTAGGCCAGTCCCAAGCGAAAAAGCCAATAATTCTGCTGCTTGCCCATTGTATTTGTCGACCGCCAGACTTAGGGTGTTATTTGCTTTTGTTGGGTCGTAGAACGGAGCTTGTTTTTTGATGATCATTTCACCCATCAAATATCCCCAATGCCGGGCGTATTTTTTACCGATTTCAAGGGTCGTTAATAAGTCCCATTCATGTTGCCAATCTTTTTGAGACCGGAACCAATACGCCATTCTGATTCCTGCGAGAGGTAAGTGCAATTCATCCCATGCCATCTTGAGATAGGGGATCGCACGGGCTTTGTCTTGAGGAATATCCGCTCGCCCATCGGAATACATTACTCCGAGGTTGTAGGCCGCTTTGGGATTGGTTTTAGCGCAATACAAAAACCATTTCTCTGCTTTTACAGAATCCTGCTTTAAACCTTTCCCTGCCTCGAATAAATAACCAACAAAATTACACGCCGAGGAGTCGCCTTTTTTTGCATAAAAAAATAATTTGTCTGGGGGGGTGTTTTTGGTAATTGCTGCATTGAATTCTGACAGAATTATTTGCTGATTATTTGATACTTCAGGTGCCGCTTTGAACTTTGCATACAAAGCCGTCAGATCAAAATCAGGCTTTAAGTCATCTTCGCTTTTTGCCTGAACATTTGTTGCTAGCGCAACCATTAAAATCAATACAAGCTTCTTGATTTTCATTTTGTGAAATTATTATGATAATTGCTAATTATACACAGGTGCAATAGAATCACTTAATGCGTATTTGCCTATTTTTGACATTGATTTTGCTGTCTCCTTATTCCTTTGCCGGTATTCAAAACCGTTATTGTTTTGATGATGCAGCCGAAAAAGCCGGGGTTAATAAAGACATTTTGATCGCAATCGCAATGGTTGAATCACAGCTTGATAGAACTGCTGTCCACAAGAACAGCAATGGAACAGAAGATGTTGGTGTTATGCAGATCAACTCAAGCCATTTTGAATTTCTTAAATCCGTTGGGATCGAGCGTAAAGATCTCTTCAATGCTTGTATCAATATCCATGTTGCTGCACTGCTTCTGAAAGAGTGCATGAGAATACATGGGAATACGTGGACTGCTGTAGGCGCTTTCAATGCAGGGCATTCAAAAACAGCCAAGGCAGAACGGAATAGGGCGATATATAAAATGAAAGTCTGGCTTAAATACAAGCAGCTAAAGGCGATCGCTTGATGCCCATACCGGACGTGTTGTGGTCAGGACAACCGGTAGTTTCAACATCAACGCAAGGACAAAAATAATGAAGGCTATGATCGGTGGTTTTTTAATGTTTTCTATTGTTGGCTGGGCGTTATGGGCGCTTTCAGCCAAAACAGATTGTGAGCAGGTTCAACGCTTCGCAGCTCCAGTCAATCTTGTTTCATGGGGCGCTCGTGAGTTATCCGCAAATTGGATAGACAACGAAGAGCGCACGTCCGCATACGTCTGGTCTGCTGAGGCCAGAGAAACGGCTGAAAAGTTGATTGCAAGAACCTTTTTTTCAAAAGAACTGCGTTGTGTTTGGAGTAATTCGTGATGATCAATAATGAAATGGCAATGATAATCGGCGCTGTATTTTTAGGTGTTTTTTCTGCAATTTTGGCTGCTTGGATTGTCCGTGCAGTCTTTTTGATTTTGAGTAGCTCTGTGTTTTGGATGGTTTGTTGTGTGGTGCAATTTGTTCGGGTAAAAGGTTGTCAGGTGATCGACTTCATTCAGGTAAAGATTGCGGAACGCCGGGCGAATGTCAAATAAGCTCTTCATTAACACCTCTAAAAATGAAGAGGAAATCGTTAATTGTCTAAACGACATAATCTTCCGGGCGGTTCAAGAGCGTGTTGCTGACGTTCATTTTCAGCAGACCGATGGGCTTTGCCGTGTTCGCTTCCGCATGCCTGGCGGTTCGCTGGTAAATCACAGGAATATTGATCGCTTATGGATGACGGTTATTGACGAGAAGATCCGTGCGCGCGCGCGTCTTTCTGTTACCGACAGGATGGGGATGCAAGATGGACGTATCAGTTTGAAGATAAACAACTGCAATGTTGATATCCGTGTTGCAATCTCGCCAGGGGTGAATGGCAGTCAGCTGATTGTCTGTCGCCTCTTGGATCAGTCGAATTCTAACAGGCGTCTTGCTGATATCAACATGACACCTGCTGTGCGCGAGGCATTCGATCGCGTGCTGCTTGAGCCGAATGGCTTGCTCCTCGTTACCGGGCCGACCGGCTCCGGAAAGACAACAACATTGTATGCGTTACTCAATGAACTCAATAATGAGGCGCGCAACATCATCACAATCGAAAATCCTGTCGAGTATCGTATTCCGGAATTTCACCAGATCAACGTCGATGGTCAGTCCGTCACTTTCGCCGGGGCATTGCGCTCTGTACTTCGCCAAGATCCAGATGTGATATTGATCGGCGAGATTCGTGACCAGGAGACCGCCAATATAGCGGTTCAGGCGGCCATCACCGGCCACCTGGTTCTATCGACATTGCATGCAAACAATGCTGCCATGGCGATCACGCGAATGCTTGAATTTGGCATTGATCCGCACACTTTATCTGCAGCTCTGCGCGGGGTGACAGCCCAGCGCCTTATCAGGACGCTCGCCAACCCAGAGGAATGCGTTCGCGCGCTTCCCAATGAGGCAGAGAAAGCCTGGCTCAGGGCGAGTAATATTTTCAGGCCTGACGCGGAATATTTGCGTCCAACCGAGCCGAAGAATTACAAGGGCTTCACCCCGGTGATGGAAGTCATTCTCGCGGATCATCGCGTAAAGAAGGCATTCCTTCATGGAGTGGATGAGATATATGCCGCAGCGAGTCGCCAATCTCAATTCGAGACGCTGGCTCAAGCTGCCGAGCATTTTGCGTACTACGGGCTGACTTCTCTTGAAGAGGCTTGTCGTGTTTCCTCAGTACAAGAGGCCCCCACCATCAAGAATCGTCGCATTGGCCAAGTTCTTGTGGAAAAAGGTCATGTTTCTGCAGGGGATATGTATAACCTGCTTTCGTTGCAGTCTGAATGCCGCAAGCAAGGCAACCATCATAGAATCGGGAAAATGCTGCTGGACCGAGGGATGTGTTCCGCTGATGATTTGATGGATGCGGTCGGCTTTACCGCAGAAGCTCATGATGTCTTGTTGCGCATCTGCATAACAGAAGAGCGTCGGCATGCTCTTGCGAATTTGGTTCATAAATGGACTCCAGGCGTGGATTCCCTATTCAAGACGGCGCTGGATTCCAATCTTGTTTCTTCTGAGGAGCTGACTGATGCGAACACTTTTTAATTTGGCATTCGTGATCATTTTAAATTCTTCTCAGTGTGCATCTGCTGATACCCAGCCTTCTGTTATACCGAACCCGATCAAGGATGTGACTCCGTATGTCGAAAAGGATAAGACCTCAGTCATTGCCTTCTACAGATTCGGTTGCCCGGCATGCCGCATGTTCCATTCATCACTTTCTGCCTGGGGGAAGTCGCTGCCCAAAGGCATCTCTTTCCAGTTCTATCCTGTTGTAGAGCCGGGTGACGGGCGTGACATCTCTGACGAAACGATGCTGGGATTGCAGACGTATTGGGTTGCCAAGCGAATAGGCACACCGGCACAGCAAGAGTCCTTTGCTGCCGAAGCATACTCTCTGGTTCAGGATGAAAAGGCCGGCGCTAACCGTGATCGGTGGTTTGACACGCTACTTGCCCAAGGAATGAAGCGCCAAAGCATCGTTTCTGCATGGAAGGCGGAGATTGATCTTGGTGCCGCCCGTTATGATCGGCAGGCGCATTACCGTCCGACCAACACACCATCATTGGTCATCTGCGGCAAGTGGATGATCTCCCCCGATAGCGCAAATGGTGATCCAGAATTATTCGCGCAATTGGCCAACGGACTGGTTTCTCAGTGTGCAGATGAAATTGGTGTCACATATCGGCATTAAGCATACCCATACTGATTTACCTTACCAGTTAGCTATTATCCATTACCCATTTCGGAATTGAGCGGTTTAATCCAGCAAAGACAAGGAATGTTCACTCAAAACCGAGTTTGCTGATTGACACCGCAACCACGTTTGTTTGCTCATTCCCCCTGTTGAATGTGTTAAATGAATCGCACCTGGCGTGTGTCGAAATCAGGCCGGCTGAAATAGAGGAAGCAGCCGGGCAAGATGCTGACCAGATACACCTCGGCGACCTCACCGAGGTCACGGTGAAGGCGATGCGCAAACGCCCGGAGCATGTGGCCGATATCCTGCTGGTTTCCAGCTGGATGTTCGCTGAGGCGTGCTCTGCACCGACGCGCAACGTGACGTCGTCAGGCAGCACGATGGCCATCGCGCAGGGCACAGAAGACGCTCTTTCCTGAAAGTGGAAGTTGGACGCGAAAGAAGCTGTGTTAAAATCTTTTGTTGCAATACAAATAAATGCAATGGTATATTAAAAGCATGAATAAAGCGGTATTCTTGGTTGAGGTTCTCTGCACCGACGCGCAGCGTGATGTCGTCAGGCAGCACTATCAGACAATCCTGGCCATCGCGCACGTCAGTTAGGCCGGCAGCCACACAAACATGGCCTCAAAATTACCAACCGAGCAGCATTTTCAAAATAGACAACTTGGTTTGTTCCAGCAATTCCTTTGCAACACCGACGATGAGCGACAAAGATTTTCTAATTCCATAGAGCTTTGGGATGCCGTTCCGCGTTACTCCATCTCCCGCCAGGCAATGGTAAAAATGCGTGATGAGCGTGGTAATTTACCCTTGCTTCAACTCGAATTTGAATACCGGGGAACAAAGTTTAGTGTCTCGATCCAGGCAACCCAAATAGAAGAAAAAGACGAGAACAACAAACCCAAAAAATCTAAAGATGGGAAGCCAGTAACAACCGCATATTATCCTAGCGCGAATGAGGAGCTGGTCGAAGAGGTTTTACGGAAATTGGCAGTCGACCAAGAACACGGATTTTTAATTAACGAGAAATCCACCGCTAGAAGCGGAGTCGTTTTTAGCTTGTACCAACTTCGTGAGGAATTGAAACAACGTGGCCACACTCGATCGTTCGACGAAATCAAATTAAGCTTGGACATTCTATCAGGCAGCAACATCAAGATAATTGCCAACTCACCCACGTCGATAGACCTGCCCTTTGGGAAAAGTAACTACCTGGCAGCATTGACAGGAGTAACTCGCAAAGACATGACGATCGACCCAGGCAAAAAGTGGATGGCGCAATTCCACCCTTTCGTCACGGCAAGTATTGATAAGCTGTCATACCGGCAGTTCAACTATCACCAGTTAATGAGCCACACTACACAGTTGGCGCGATGGCTGCACAAACAACTAATTCTGAAATACACATTTGCCAGCAGATTAAAACCGTTCGAAATTCGCTATTCAACGATCAAGCGCGATAGCTCCATGCTTTATAACTATACTCGCCCAAGAAAGGCGCAGGAGGCTTGTGACTTCTCGATAAATGAGCTGATAACGAATGGGGTTCTGGCAACGCTAGAGCGGCGCATCGAGGCCGGTGAGCGAGGTAAAATTTTGGACATTGTTTATACGCTTGTTCCTTCCAACGAATTTGTGGCCGAGGTGAAAGCGGCCAACAAACGTCAGACTTCCTAAGTAAGCTTGCGCCGAAGCGCAGGAGACCAGACGCGCTACGCCGCGCCTGCGTCCTCAGCCATTGGCTTCGTCATCGGGTGTGCCGCGCGTGCGACACGGGCTACGCCCCCACCATGCATCCGCCGCCATCGACATAGACTCGTCTTCCGTATCTCATTGGATGATCGCCTCGGGGATATCCCGAAAAATCGACTTCTGATGCCGCTTCAAAATGTACCAAAGTTATTCACAACCGCCCAATTGTCGGTAGGTATAGGGGGCGGGTCGCGCCTTTTTTCGGTAGGTACAGGGGGCGGATGTCGGTAGGTATAGGGGGCGGATGCAATTTTTCACATCTTTTTGCTTCAAATCACAGAAAAAACTCGGTAGGTATAAGGGGCGGGCCGTTAGAAGTTGCTTGAAAATTAAGCAAAACGAATTTTTCATAGGTAGGTATAGGGGGCAGGTCACGTTTTTTTCGGTAGGTATAGGGGGCGGATCGCCAAAAGAAGCCGCCGCCTCGGTAGGTTTAAGGGGCTGATCGTTTTTGTAAGTTGTTGAAGTATGGCAAGAAAGTACGGCATTTTTTGCGCCTATTCTTTTAGCCTTTGCTTACCCTTTTTTTAACCGTGAATTCCGCACGAAAAGCGAGGGGCACCCCTGCGGGGTTCCCCCACCCTTCGGGCGGCTCCCTCTCCCCAAAAGGTCACGGCTACGCCGTGTTTTTTTGTTTGGCTGGCGGTACGCCACGGACAGTTGTACACGAACCGCAGTGCGGCAAGCCGCTTGCGTCCCCTATGCACCCGACCGCAAAAAACGCGGTCGGGGGGCAAAGGGGTGTCGCTAGCGCTCCATTCGCGATGAACGATTGAGGTACGCGTAGCTTGTAAAACCAGCTTGGCAGAGAGGTAACCTGACCATGATATGGCATTGCAAATAGTGCAACGGGCTACGGAGAGTGGGGTGGAATCGATTTTAATCTGCCGGCGATAGTGAGTAACAAGCGGTTTAGATCGCGTTTAACTGAAAAATCCGGATGATGGTTATAAATAGTTGCAACAGTATTTTATAGATGATATTCTGCGAAAATGAATTCAAGCCAGATCAAACTCAAATTTCCGAAGTATTCGATGTCCGCGATCATCGTCTCGTTATTTTTTTCTGGTTGTTCAAGTCCTTCTGGGAAATCAGCGATTGTTGATGCCCCATCGGCGGTTAAAAATATTGATCACTTTGTAGGTAAATTTTGCGAGTACCGTTCTAACGACAAGCTGTCCGGCGGGCGTATGTATTCAGAGCAGGGCGGAACAAACCAATTTATTGATAGTTGCAAGCACGTGCATGTGCGCGAGTCCGATACGGTTTTTATTTACATCGGGCAGGTTACTGAAGATCTGACAAGTGACCTGGATGAGTATCTCAACCCAAATGATTATTACTCAGAGCAAGAAATCGCAGAGATAGATTGCTTGCCAAATTCTCAATGTGATTTGAAACGCATTGATACCGAGCGTATGCGCGGGCAGTTAATGCGTGGTGCAATCATTCAATTTGATACTGGTTCTTCCGAGCCAAAAGACCAATCCATTTTAAATCAAATGGCAGATGCCGCAGCTGGTGGAAAGATATCCGTAGTTGTAATTGGCCATACCGATGCTGTTGGAGCAGATGACTTCAACCTCAAATTGTCGTTGCGACGCGCATCGCGAGTGAAAGAACTTTTGGCAGCTCGTGGCGTGGCATCCGGTCTTATTCAGGTGATCGGCAATGGCAAGCAATATCCAATTGCGGATAACAAAACGAGCGAGGGTAGAGCGATGAATCGTCGAGCCGTAATCAAGGGGGGACAGTCTGATGTCAATGACCATTGAAATGCCAGAGCATGTAGATTCTCAAGCGCAGATTTTATTCTGGGAAATGGATGAGTTTGGTGCCGCCATTGGCATTGTGGGTATAGGCATTATGACCCACTGGATTATGACCAGCTTGATAGTTGTTGTGTTTGCCATACCTTTCATCAAGAAAATGAAAAACAATAGTTTGAACGGTGCGGCAATTCATATTGCATGCGCTACAGGAATGTTTTTCTTTAATAAAGAATTTCCTGATTTGCTTGAAATGGATCTGTTTGCATGAAATTTTTCTGGCAACAATCAACTTGGGAAAACGCTACGCGAGCGAACCTGGTCCTGTCTTTTGTTGCACTGATCCTGTCAATAATAGCCCTGTCGGCGGTGTTTTATTCTCAAACAAAACACGAGCGAATTGTTCTTACACCGATAGTGGTTGATAAGAAGATGGTGCTTGATTGGAGTAACGCTGACGAGACTTATATCAAGGCGTTTGCACTGAGTGTGGCTCAGCTTGTCGGTGACTTGACCCCGGAAAACGTTACGTTTGTTGTTGATGCCATGTCGCGGTTTATGCATCCATCTATTTATGCCGATTTGCGAAAAAAAATGCTTGCCGTTTCGATAACTCGACAATTTCGAGAGCTTGCAAATTCAACGAGGTATTTGCCTAGCTCTGTTGAATATGAAGCGGAAACATCAAAAGCGTTTGTGACTGGAATTATGGAGTCATCTACCGCAACTGGAAAAGACAAGCGTCCGATGACTTACGAAATGGTAATCAGAATTGAGAGTGGAATGCCTATCGTTTATTCGTTTGATAACTACTCTGACGTTCCTCATACCAAAGAGTGGATTTCGTCTCATCCGGTCACTGAAAAGGATAGCTCTCCAAAATGAAACGCGGACTTGTTTTATCGCTGATTTTAACGGCCATTTCTTTGCCGGCGTTTGCCGAGCAGAGTATTCCTGGACAAGTGTTGAATGCAGTTTCATCGGGTAGTTCCGATGCGGTTCAGGCTCCCGCGAAAAAGCGCAAAAGATTGCCTGGCATTGCAGCCTACACACTGGACACGCGCAACGCGCTGCCGCTTACCGTTGTATCGGTTGGCAACGAAGGCACGCGAATGGTCATGCTGTCTAAGGTGTTTCCCAATCGCATCTCTACACCATTCTATGCCCCCAGGGTGATTGATAGTTCGAACGTGGACATCAAGCAGGATGCTTCAAACATTTTTGTCAGCCCGAAAACAACAGATCCATTTGTTATTTATATCACGGGAAGTGAGCCTGGTGATCAGGTGATTTCTTTGACTTTAATCCCCAAAGACATTCCGGCTCAAACGATTGTTCTTCAAGTTGATACGACCGCTGTGGTGCGTCAGCAAAAGACAGAAAGCTATACACAGCAACTTATTGAACTGTTGCGTCTGGTAGCAGCAGGAAAAGCTCCTGAGGGGTTTTCAGAGGGGCGCATACCTGATGCTATTGCGATTAATGGCGAGCTATCTTTTACTCCAAAATCGCGCTACTCGGGTTCCTGGATGGATATTTATCGTTATTCGGTATTGAATAATGGCAAAGAAATGGCTGAGCTTTCTGAAACATCTTTTTACCGCAAAGGTGTGCGAGCTGTTGCAATTTATCCAAATCTAACCTTGCGTCCAGGCGACACAACTGATGTCTATGTTGTCGCCGACAAGTCCTCTCTGGATGGGGATTAGGCACATGGTAAATAAAGAACATCTGCTTGATAAATGGCGCGCAATGTCACCCAATCGTCGGATGATGATTGCTGGAGGCAGCGGCCTTGGGATTCTTGCATTGCTTACAGTGTTCTTTGGTAGCCCAGCTCCAGCTGATTTAAAAAATACACCAGGGAAGGGGCTTAGCAATTTCTCTGTCCCTATGGACAAAGATATCAGTGTGGAACAACTTGCTGCCCAGTTTGAATCTTTGAGACAAGGCCAGCAAGAGGAAAAAGCGGCGCGCCAACGTCTTGAGGCGGTTAATTTAGAGGCCAGCAAGCAGCCCAAAAACGATCCTCTGACCGCAGATGTGGCTCGCGAAGTTCGTGACTTGCGGGTCGAGATTGATACCTTGAAAACACAAAAAGCAGCCATATTGCCGGGTCCGTTGCCGGACGAACAGCTTCCGCCGTCGGATAGTCCTGGTGCGTTAGAAGCGCCCTCCACTCAGCCGCGTGAGACTAAAGTCGAGAGACCTTTGATACGCATTATTGGAGGCGATCACAAGCGAGAGGAGAAGATTGCTGAAGACGATCAGCAACCTCTGGTTTATTTGCCATCCGGCTCGAATTTCGAAGGCGTTTTAATGAATGGTATGGATGCCCCTACCTCGGGTGCAGCCAAGTCAAATCCGGTTCCAGCACTGATCCGCCTGGATACCGATGCAATTTTGCCGAGTAGATATCGTTACGACGTAAAAGAGTGTTTTTCGATTGTGACTGGTTTTGGTGTGCTTTCTACTGAACGTGCTCAGTTGCAAACGACCACCATTTCTTGCATCAAGACTGATGGTTCTGTCATTGAGTCGAAGCTGGAAGGATATGTGGTTGGTGAAGATGGCAAAGTTGGAATGCGAGGTCGCTTGGTTACAAAACAGGGGCAGTTGCTTGCAAAGACTTTTGCTGCTGGAATTTTATCTGGGATCGGGCAGGCGTTGGCTCCAGTAGCTGTTCCTCAATTAAATGTTAATCCGGGTGTCTCAACACAAGTTCAGATCCCAAGCTTAAACGCCGTCGCAACTGCTGCGACGGCTAATGGGCTGACTGAAACTGCCAAATCTTTGTCGCAGTTTTACTTGGAGATGGCCAAGGAAATGTTTCCTGTAATCGAAATTGATGCGATGCGTCGGGTAACCATCATTCTTGTTCGGGGTGTTGAACTGAACTTGAACGGAGGAAAAAAATGAACTGGAAATTATTGATTTTGTCGGGGGTATCTTTTCTGACTGGTTGTTCTATTTTTAGCCCTGGTGGGAGTAGCGATTTTGCTTGCCCAGGGATGCCAAAAGGGATTGTCTGCAAGACCCCTCGACAAGTCTATGACATTTCAACCAACGAGCAGAAGTCAGGGAAGTCTGGTTACAACCCAGGGCCAGTTGAAGTAGTCATGGTCGGTCGAGACCATATCGGCAATCTTGAACCGGTTCCAGTCTTGGAACAGGCGCGTGTTATGCGGATTTGGATTGCTCCCTGGACAGATAAAAACAAGGATCAGCATTGGCCCGGACTCATATTTACAGTCATGCAAGCGCATCAATGGAAGGTTGGCGACGATAACTTCGAAGGGGTTGAGCCGCCTGTTCCCCATCGTATTTCTTCAGTGTTGCCAATGCCAGCAGCTAAACCTGTTGATGGTGATGGCAGCGCGAGATCTCAACCTAAAGCCCAGAATGAGATTTTAAACTAAGAAATCGGCGCAAGCCGTAGAGGGCGTTTTTAATCTTTAGAGGGAGAATGGTATGCGTAAGTTGAAGGTAATGTTTTGCGCCGTAGGGGTAGTCTGTGTTCTGGGTGCATTGTTTAGTGGTGCAGCTTTGGCAGCCGGTGATACAACTTTCGGTACGATTGCCACAGCCACCACTCCGGTGGGGATGCTGTATGCCTGGATGAAGGGTTCCATGGGCGTGTTGATTTCAATCATCGCATTGGCAGTGGCAGTTATCTCCGCCATTACCGGCAAGCTGACGGCAGTTGTAACGGCTATCGGTGTTGCGATCATCATGAACGTTGGACCTGCCGTGCTTAACGGTATGTTCGCCGCCACTTTGCCATTTGTAGCGTAATGCAAGTCAATCTAGCCAGAAATGGCTAGATTGCCAAAGCATGTTTCTAATTTGGATTAATAAAATTATTCAATGCATACAGAGCATACAGAATTATCAAAAATCCAACTTCAACCAGAGCGTGCTGGTTTGCCATATAAGCACATTCCGGCCAGGTCTTTCGATCCGGAAAGCGGAGCATTTCTTCTGCAATTTGATTCTGGAGAAAACCGCTTGGGAGTTTGTTTTGAAGCACAACCAATTACTGGTGCAGATGAAAGCACAGTCAGTCGCCTTAAATCTGTTTTGACAACGCGGATGCCGAACGATACGTTTATTCAGTTCGGTCTTTTCTCTGAGCCAGATGTATCGTTGTTGTCAGGGCATTACCTGTCTAAAAAAATAAATGCTGATGGCATTCTTGCTGAGGTTGCTCAAAAGCACGTTGAAATGTTGACGCGCGGCGTTGAAGAGCCTCTTGGAGGCATGAACAACACTTGCTTGAATCGTCAAAAAGTCATTATCAATATTTCAATTCCGTGCGCGCTCACGCCAAGTGCTGATGAGATCAGGTTGGTTTCAGATCTTGCCGCAAAGCTTAAAGAAGGGCTGGGTTCTGCGGGGCTGAATTTGCGGCGGATGGATGAGTCATCTTATCTCGCATTATTGCGTCGCTTTTTCTATTTGTACGATCGAGATGATTTCTCCGTTGATGAATATTCTCCAATCCGTGAGCAGGTATTTGCACCAGCGACATCTGTTGATTTTACAAAAAGTGACGAGATCAATTTTGACGAAGGCAAATATTACGCCAAGATGCTTTCTGTCAAACGTTACCCGAAAACAGCCGGTATTGGACTGATGAATATGCTGATTGGTGATCCTATGGGTTCGCAGAATCAACTTACCGATCCATTTTGGATGTCAGCCACGATCTATTACCCGGATCAAGATAAGAAACAGTCGGCTGTCCGTGCAAAGTATGCATGGTTAACTAATCAGGCAATTGGTCCCGTTGCTCGTTTTATTCCGATGCTGGGCTATAAAAAAAGAGGCATGGACACGCTAATTCACGAGATTGATGGTGATGCCGGAATGCTGTGCGAGCTAAATTTCACCATGACTCTATTTTCTCGCAGCAGGGAAAGGCTGTCTGGATTAACTGCTTCCTGGCGTGCGTGGGCTTCTTCATTTGGTTTTGAAATGCGTGAAGATCGCCGCATCTTAATGCCGCTTTTTTATACTGTCTTGCCGTTCGGACAAAGTGTTCTTGGCATAAAAAACCTATATCGGTTCAGTACGATGTGCGTTTCTCACGTCATTCATCATCTACCTATTCTTGGGAATTGGCTGGGCAGCGGCACGGGTGGGATGGGTTTGTATATCGGACGAAGAGGGCAGTTAGCATTGTTCGATCCCTATGATTCTCCAACAAACTACAACGGATTTATTGTGGCCGAGGCCGGGGCGGGTAAATCGTTCGTAGCACAAAAACTTATTTGCGATATGAGGGCAAACGGCGGTCGTGTTTGGTCTATCGACCAAGGGCGTTCCCAGGAAAAATTGTGTCGCGTACTCGGGGGGCAGTTCATTGAATTTTCCGAAGATAGCGACATTTGCTTAAATCCATTTACCCATGTAGTCGATATCAAAGAAGACATGGACATGCTTAAAGCGGTCATTACCAAAATGGCTGCTCCAGTAGATGGTCTTGATGATTTTAGACAAGCGGCAATCGAAGCAAAGATTCTCGCGGCGTTTAGCGTCGCTGGACACGATTCAGACATTACGCTGGTCGCAGAGCAATGTCTGAACGACAAGGATATGCGTATACGCGATATCGGCACGCAACTGTACCCGTTTACTCGCCAAGGATCATTCGGGCGCTGGTTTAACGGCAAAAATAACGTCGATTTGACCAACGATTACGTCGTGCTTGAATTGCAAGAGTTGCATAGCAAGAAAGTTCTGCAACAGGTCGTTTTGCTATTGCTGTTTGGCAGCATTAGTCATGAGATGTATTTGACTCACGGGCGTAAAAAATTGCTTCTTGTCGATGAGGCGTGGTCATTATTGGATGACCCGATCATGGGCAAGGCTATTGAAGCTGCTTATCGGAAAGTTCGTAAACATGATGGTGCGGCATGGATTATTACTCAAAGCATTGCCGATCTGTATGACTCTTCTGTTGGGCGCGCGATCATCGGTAGCTCGGCATGGCAAATTATTTTGCAACAAAAACCCGACTCGATTGAACACGCCCTTAAATCAGGCAACTTGAAACTGGATCCGTACACCTTAAACATGATGAAGTCGATTCACACAATCCCTGGCAGTTATTCAGAGATGATGATTCGTAGTGGTGATTCGTGGGGAATTGTCCGCTTGGTTGTTGACAGGTTTTCGCAAGTCCTGTTTTCAACAAAAGGTTGGGAGCGAGATGACGTTCTGGAAAGAATTCATGCTGGCGAAGATCCTGTCGATGTAATTAATAATTTGATCGCAGAGCGCGGATAAAGAACAAGGTAGGGCAGAGGCTCATAACCGGCTGCGGTAAGCGTCACAAGGCCCGTAGGGCGATCCGCCACGGGGTTCGTGGAGATATTCAACGAAAGGAAGCAAGATGAAAAATTTAATACTTAGCGCAAGAGGGAGAAAGATATCTATCGCGATTATTGCTGCATTTTTTGGCATGTTACTTGTACCGCGAAGCGACGCGGCGGCGGCGAGTGTCTTTGTTTTACCAGCGATCATGGCCGGGGTCGCTTTTGGTATTTCCTTCATGCAAATCATTGAAATTGGCAAGATATGGAAAGCTTCCGGGATGGATCAGGGTGCTAAATAATTCGGATTTTTTGTCTGTCCTCAAAAAAACCGGGATAGGCATTCTTTTTTTCGCCCTATTTTTACTAATAACCGCAACTGTATTAAATTTAAGATTGTTATATGACGAACAGAACGTATCTTGCCTGCAATTTACTTTATATCTTGTCAGATATCACCATGTGGATGAATTCAAGCGTGGCGATATTATTGTATTTACGCCAAACCAACAGATGGGTTACCTCTTTGATGGGAAGGTTATTGTGAAGATGGTGGGAGCTGTACCCGGTGACATTGTTTCAGTAAGGAATGGTCAGTTCAGCATCAACAACAAGGTATTTGGATCGCTGGATATCGTTAAGTCAGCATCCAAATATCTGAAGCGCGATATGGCCAGTTTTGATCGCACTGAAACAGTGCCATCAGGCAGCATATTGATGGTTGGAACGTTGCCACATAGCTTTGATGGGCGCTATTGGGGTTTCTTGCCGCAGGATGCGGTGTTGGGTACGGTGTACCCGATTTATTAAGGACGGGACATGACAAAGCAAACAGGGGTCGTTCAGTCAGTCAAATCGAGTTTCAACGTCGCTATCGTCTTCGTGGGTGCAATTGTCCTGGGCGCACTCGCTCTGTTTGGTTGGAAGCAGTATGGAGGACACTTCGGTTCACCAGTTGCTCAGGCATCAACGATATCGAACGTTGTATACCTGGACGTTGGTGGAATCATCTCGGCGGCGACCAAGAAGTTCATCAGCGGCAGCAAGAAGGAGGCGGGTAAGAACGACCCTGCTACCAGTGGTAAAGAGTTCTCCAATCGCATGGCGGCGCTCCTGGATGAGTACCGGCGTACCGGCGTGATGGTCTTGGATAAGCGCTACGTGGTTACGGCCCCTGATGGGCATGACATCACAAGTGAAGTCGCGGCGAAGTTGGAACTGGTTCTGGACAAGTAGCCATGCGGTATGTCCTGACGGCATTCGCGCTGATTCTTGCTGTCGGTGTGTGTCACGCCGAGGAAGACCACCCTGACAAAGGGTGGTTTTTCTACGAGACCAATCCAGAGCCAAAGAAGCCCGCTCCTGCGCCAGAAAAAAAGCCTGAACCAGAGGTAAAGCCTGAACCGGTACCGGCAGATAAAAAGCCAATGACGGCTGCCTGGATGAAAAAAATGTTGCCCATCCTGCAAGAGCGCGCGCTCGATGACCCAACCAGGGAGAACGTTGCGGCATACGCCTATTTGGTGAGGGCGCTGGGGGACAAGGCGCAACGCTATACCGACGTGCACATGGAGCTGATCAAGACAGACCCATTTCTTGATATGAACAACTCCATGCCGTTCAACGGGATGCAGCGCAATGAGGTGATGAGCGGAGCCGGGGAGGTAAAGCGAAAGGCTTTGGCGCTGGTGGCTCAAAAGTCAGCAGGGTTGTTTGTTTTCTTCGATTCCAAGTGCTCGTTCTGCAAGACACAGATTTCAATCGTGAACAGCGTCGCGAAACGCTACAAATTCGAGGTGATGTTTATCTCCGTCGACGGCAAAGGACTGCCAGGCGCGACGGGGTGGGTAAAGGACAACGGCCACGTCAAGATGCTGGGCATCAAACGGTATCCGACTACCGTGCTGGCCATTCCGCCAAAAGACTATGTACCCATTTCGTTTGGATTGATGGCAGAGGATCAACTGGAATCAACGCTTTTGTCGGCTGCGAAGGCGGCTAATTTAATCCCCGCTGACATGGTGAAAGACATAGACCCATTCACTCGTGGTGTGTTGACCTTGGATGACATGAAGGATGGCGCCTATGACGATCCAGGCAAGTTCGTGGATTACGTCAAAAACAAGCTGGACGGCAGGTACTAAATTGGGGGGGCGTGATGAAAACGAATGCGAAGAAAATTTCTTGTGCGGTATTGATAACGTTGATGGCTAATGTTCAAACGGCGGAATCCACCGGTCTACAGGACATGTGGAATAGCAACGTTACAGCTGGTGGTAGTTTCGATACAACGAATCGCAGCGGATGGACTGGCGGAAGTGCGATTATGCGCACCCCTATCGCATCAATTCAATTGTTCAATTTTTCTCCCCCGCATGTTTCTGCTGGTTGCTCTGGCGCGGACATTTACATGGGCTCATTCTCGTACATCAACAAGAACCAGATTGTCTCCACACTAAAGGCAATCATGAACAATGCTCAGGGCTTGCTGTTCCAGTCTGCCATTGAGTTCATCAGCCCGATGATCTCGGGGCTGATGACAAAGTTCAATGACCTCGCAACGAAGCTGAACTCAATGCAGATGAATAGCTGCCAGATTGCGACATCAATGATGGGACCAATTTCCAAGGCAGCCCAATCCTACGGAGAATCTTCTGCAACATGGTTGGCAAGCACCGGCGCTGTAGGAGATTGGCTAACGACAAAAACCAGCCCATCAGATATTACGGCGGCCACGGCGGCCACAAAAGAGAAAATTGATGCGTCTTCAGGAAATATTGTGTGGAAAGCCATTGGAAATTCCCAAGCCGATGCAAAGATAGACGCCTCAATGTTCCCCATTCCAGCTTCACCGAATGATGTTCAATATAAACGCGAATTACTAATGTCGTTTCTTGGAACTGTTGTTACAACAATTGGTAATTCAAGCAAAACCGACGCGACCGCAATCAACGATGTTACTTCGATTGAGCATGATTCGCAGATTGGCTTCCTGGATCTTCTTAAAGGGGGACAAGGGAAAAAGAAATTCGTCTGTGACTCAACTGATTTGGTTGAATGCAAGCTTAACGTAACAACTGCGGATCTCACTTTTGTTGATGCGCGCACATACGTTCGGGTGATGCTATTTGGAGATCCAGCATGGCTTGCGACAGGGGATTCAGTAGCGGCAAATAAAATGCTTGATGATCAGACAAATATGACGGCAACTGTTCTAGGGCAGCCGTTATCTGCCAACCCCCTATCTCTTGTCGCAATTGTTGCTGGAGCATCAACTGCAAATCAAGCCCTTGACTCCAATCAATCAAAATTCCTGGATGTCATGGGGAATAGTGTTGTTGGCTTGATCAGAGACATACATGGAGATGAGTACCGCAATATTCAATATTTGGCCGACAAACTCGAAAATCGGATGGTGCTTAGCACTGCAATACAATTTGCTGACGCGTTTTTCATGTCGATCAATGATTTCGCTATAGCAAAGCGGGTGGATGCGTCCGGGAATCCGATCGCCGGCAGCACTACTATTGCTGAATTGCCGCAACAAGTGCGTGATCGATTGGCGGCATTGCGAGTGGAGCAGAATATTTTGCTGACAGAATTTAATCAAACCTCTGACGATATGAGAAAGGCAAGAGAGTTTGTAGATGGAATTATCAGCAATAGAAATCGAGCAATCGATCATCAGCTTAATTAGTTTAAGCACTCATTAAGAGGAAATCATGTCAGTCGGACAAATCTATTCATTTGGCGAGATTGGCATGGTGACGCAGGCGTTGAACGCAGTTGCCATGATTTTCAATTCTTCCACATTTAGTGGTGGCTCACTAATTCTGCTTGCGTTTTTAATTGCTTTGATGTTTACGGTAATGCCAGCGGTGAGTGGTGGAAAGCCGAATTACATTGCTTTTTTGTCAGTGTTTTTAATTTATTTTGCCGGCATTCAGCCGAAAATGACGTTGAATATTGAAGACTACTATACCGGACAGGTGTCTAGTGTCGCTAATATCCCGTTAATAGTTGGTCTGCCGGCGAGCGTGGCATCCACCATTTCTTATGAGCTAAGTAAGCTTATTGAAACCACGATGTCCAGCCCTCAAACCAACACCTCATTTCGTGAGGGCGGCTTCTCCGATCCGCTCAAGCTGATTTATTCCTTGCGTCCTGGTAACAAGGGCGTTGCATCCGCAAATCCATATTTTTCTGCATCCCTTGAGTCTTTTATAAAAGACTGCGCAGTTTGGTCAACGTCTTGGGATAAACAAAAGGCGATGTCATCGCCTGCTCTTAGCACTTATTTGTTAGATTTTACTGCTCTACCCGTTGCTGGGTTAACGGTTTATTTTGATGCGGCAAACCAGCACGGCACAACGATGACGTGTCAAACATCCCAAGCCTACTTGAGTGGGATGGTGACGAGCTTGGGCTCCGGAACAAACCCCTTGGTTTCCGCTTCCGGTTTGGCAAACATTATCAAGGGCTCTGATGGTGAGCGTCCCGTCCCTGTGCCTGCGGGGATGGAGGTTACCAAGCTAACCAATGCGTTTAATGATGTGACAAACGGGCTGTTGACTGGACAGCAAGATGCTCAACAATTCATGGTGAACATGATTGCCATGCAACCACTGAAAGATGGCACTCAATGCGCGAATGCTGTCTCAGCTCAATACATCGGTTGCATAAAAGAAGCTCAGATATTTTCGGCGATGGAGCAGGCGCGTCTTGATCAGGCTGCTGGCGCATCTATCTTTGCCAAGACCGTTATTCCGATGATGAATATCGTCATGCTGTTGTTCTACTTGTTTTCACCTATTTTGCTGATCGCAGCAATGATGTTTTCTAGTAAATCTGTGCAGATAATTGGTGGTTATATTATGTTTGCTGTCTGGACTCAGTCTTGGCTGCCTACAGCAATGGTGATCAACTACATCATTAATATGCAAGCTGCCGATGCCTTGGCGCAAATCGCCAGCGGCGGTGTGACAATGATGAACGTGCATCAGTTCTACGGGACGATGGCCATTCAGATCGGCCTTGCTTCAGAGTTGTTCGCCATGACTCCAATGATCACCATGGCGCTGCTCTCCGGCTCAGCATACGGCTTGACACAGCTTTCAGGCGCGATGAACCAAAAAGATCATTTCGACGAGAAGGCTATGGCACCTGATGCCATAAGCAATGGGGCGGTGGTGAAGAATGGTAACGTGCTTGATGCAGAGAGTGCGGCCAGGATGGTGAATACATCAGGAACAATCGGTGATAGAAATCTCGTTCAATTAGGCAACTCAGGTGCTCAAAGTGGTGTGCATGAGACCATCAAAACTGATGCAGCAGCTTCCGCAGATGTTGGCCGAGCTACCGCTTTGTCGCATAAAGCAGACCAGGCGAGAAGTAAAGCTCAGGCCGTTGTTAATGGCGACGCTACTCAACGCGAGTGGACTAATGGCAAAGCTGAAAAAATCGCGCATGCGATTGAAACTTCAGACCAGGATGCATCAAGATCGCTAGAGTCTGTTTCAAGTACGACAATGAGTGACAAAAAATATACCCAATCACAAAGAAAATCGTTAGAGGGTTATGTTGCTGCGTCTGCAGGTACCCCAGGTATTTTTGAAGCCGCTGCCGGTGTTAAATTAGCGGCTGGAATTAAAGCTGCTACAGGTGTGAGTGATGACGAAGCGAGATCTATCGCCAAGAGCCTTCAGTCACAATATTCTACTGAAAATTCACACTTGAGAGCACTCACAAAAAAGGACTCTACCGGGCAGGAGACTTCGATCCAAAAGAGTTTAAAGTCTGCTGTTCAGCATTCTGACCAAGAGACCCTGCAAGAGACAACTGCAGCCAGCGTGTCGGCTGCAAATGAAGTTAAAGCTACTACAAAATATGCCGTAGGCAATCACGCATCTTCATCAACCACAACTGATGTGGCTGCTGCCAAAATGACCGAAGACGAGCGTTTCCAAGCAATGGCGCATCTGACAAACTTTGCGACACAACCAAATTCTGATGGTGGCGCAGGCTTCAAGAGCACTAGTTCGTTTAATGACGCTGTTGAGCGTAAGTTGGCAGCTACACCATCCTCCTTCCGTAACCTGCCGGGCGCTCGCATGTCTTCCATGATGGATGTTCTGTCTACAAGTGGTCAAAATGGCCTGGCTGAGGTAGGCAGGATTACAAGAGGCGCTTACGGCGGAGCTCCAATTGCCGCACCTGAAATGACTGCTAATGAAACTAGCGAAGTGACGGCCATAACAGCAACAGGAGAACAAGCTGCGAATGCTGCTCATCAAGTTACCGAGCAAGTGGGCGGAAAAGTCGAGCCTGCAAAACATATCGGCCCAGTTCAGAAATTCAAAGAAAGTAAACATGACAGCGCCATTAAAGGTACAAAAGATAATATCGCTTCAGATTTGAAGGATGGAAGGCCAAGGCAGGTGTCGAGTGTTGATGTGGCTCCGGTATCAGCTGCGATTTACACGAAAGAAAACGACGACTTCCATCAAGGTGTTCAAGCTATCGAAGCAAAGGCCGGGACACAAAGCGTTATCGCGCGCGGAGCGGCCGGAGCCGGAACTGCTATAGCACGCCCATTCTCTGATAGTGAACAGAGCGCCAGGGAAGGACAGAGCTTTGCCACCGGAGCAATCGCCGCCACGCTTGGTGGAGACGAAAATGCCGCCGGATTGGACGGCAATAATCTTGGCGGTCATAGCTCACTTACTCCGAATACGCCTTCAAGTGAAGTGGACATCGGTCCAAGAAAGAGCGAGAAAAAACAACCTTTCGTTTCTACTTCATTCGATTCATACGGTGTGGCTCTGGATTACAGTGCACCAGCTAAAATCTTGCGCGGCGAATCTCCTCTTGATGCAGAAACTTATAGCGGTCAACCGACTCCGGAAAAAATTGAGTCTGCATCCGCACATGGAACTACCGAGAAAAAATTCAATATTGTGGATCAGAAAATTAACAAGGATCGCGCTTTGCATCGAGGACGAAAGAGGCCAGGAAAAAGGGCAGGAAGCTAATAATTATCAAGGTTCATCCTGGGCGGACACCGCAGCCATTAACGCGGCTAGGTTCGAGATAAGGTGGTTCATTTTTCATTGTCGTTGAACATGCTGGAAGCAATGCCATAGGGATTACCGTTCATATCGAACGCTCCCATCATCGGTGTACCATCAACATTGAAAGCTGGTAGGCCGCGATTCTTCTGTTGAGGTTTTTTAGAGCCGATCGATTGGATAGCCTTAAAAAGTAGATATGCAGCAGATACCGCAGCCATCAACAAGGCTAGATTCGAGATAAGGTGGCTCATTTTGCGGCCACCTTGTCAGTCCATGAGAACTGGTCAAGAAACTCATCAGCCTCTTGCTTGCGAGCTGCAGCAGGGTGCGAAGCATTCCATTCCTTTTGATGATTTGCAGCTCGTTTAGAAACGAGGCACATCCACGCATCAGCGGCAGAACCACATTCACTTGCTGGTGCCTTAAACGCAACTTTTTGATTTCCAACCAAGGCGAAAGATGGGGCGGAACCATCCTTGTGATTCAATAGAACCAGAGTCCCTATGCTGGTAGCCAGAACAGCCACCGCGATTAATTTTGTATTCATTTTGTTTATCATTGCTGCTCCTCTACATGCTTTCTTTTGTCCCCACCGCCATTGCGGCAGGTAATTCAATCTCGATGTGTCCATTCTGCATACTTTTTTTCAAATGGACAAACGATTTTTGCAGTTGGGAAGGCCGGGGGAAAGGCAGCAGAGCCAGCTTGCGGGCTCTGTTGAATTCTTTTTTTACGAAGGGCGTTACGCATTACCAGTTAGCCATTACCCATTTCGGATACCTATTTCGGAATTGAGCGGTTTAATCCAGTAAAGACAGGGAATTTCCACTTAACACTGAATTTCTAAACTATGAATTCTATTCAAGCCAGCGCGGAAAGCTTTCCCGTCAATTTTGACCTTCAACCCAACCAGTGGGTCGCCCATCTCGGTCAGCTTGCCAGTCCGTTCGGCTATGTCAAAAAATCCAGGTTGGGTTGCTTTCTTCATCTCTCATTCCGCGTTCGTCATTGCAGTGTTCTATAACGTTCCTCTGTGCCATCACGCTGACCGATTCGGTAATTTATTTCGGGCAATTATTAGAGGTGCCCTAATGGATGATGGCTTCTTTGAGGAACTCCAGGCGCTGGCCATCAAGGAAGTTGTGGTGTGGCATCTTACCGAAGCGATGGAAAAACAATCGCTGTTCAAGGCGAGCCTAGCCACATTGCTTAAAACAAGCCGTTCGCAGGTAGATCGGCTGCTCGATCCAACCCGCGTCGTGACACTATCAATCTTGCAGCGTGCCGCTGCCTTGGTCGGTCGCAAGGTGCAAATCGAAGACGAGGTGTGGAACTAACAGAGATGAAAACGGTTGTTCCATCAACCGTTCTCTGGACATGCGGAGCCGGTAACAGCTCGGTGTGAAGCTCTGGGGATAATGTAACCGCCGATGAACTTGGTACTGCGATTCACAACCATTAAAACTCGTAGATTTCTGTCCAGACTACCGGAGTTATATTAACCACCGAAGTTGATATTTCTACTCAGCCAATAAGTCCATCAGCTTTTGTCCCAATGCGATTGCAATGGTCTCCATGTTATCCACTGAGATATTCCGCTCTCCCCGTTCCACTGAACCAATGTACGTCCGATGCAGCCCACATTGATCTGCAAATGCTTCCTGCGAAATACCGATTTCGTTTCGTGCTTTCCTCATATTGGCTGCAAACCTCAGGCGTGCTGATGTCTGTGTGTTTTTCTTCGTTGTCATAGTGGCAAAAGGTTGCCATCTTGACGACTTTGATGCGACAGACTATAAGTAGCATCTGGAAGTCACTTAAAACGAGGAAATCATGTCGAAGACTCAAATACAGCAGAAAAACACAACCAACCCACTGATTGCCAAATTGCTTGAATACGGAGAGAAGCAACGCCTTTCAACCGATGAGATGGCTGAGAAACTAGGTTTATCCGCAATCTATCTTGACGCCTTGATTCAAAGTAAGCGTGATGTCCACCAATTGCCTATCGACAAGATCCGTTGCATATCCTCTATGCTGAATATGTCATGCCTTGCTGCGCTACTGTTGGCCGGTAGCCTGAGCGAGGAAGACATGATTGAGCAATTCGCTTAACTATTAGCGATGGAATTAACACCAGCCGTCAACACATTCCAACGAAATTCTTTTAGTGATGTGCACGTACCAGCCAAATACGACTAACCCACCAGACTAATATCAAATTGCGTTAGCTTTCTGCTGGATTACTCGGCATCTCATCAGTAAATCCTCGAAGGACTCGGCGTTATCGAGGAACAAGCCGTCATCGATCATACGTTGATAGTCGGCAGCTAATTTGACCAGCGCGTCGTCATCAGGTACGAGTTGGAGCCCGCCGGAGACGGCGGCGTGATAATCGATGACATCGCCGCGCGTGTTCTTCTCCGCAAAAAACATACTCTTGTGATCGGCAACCGCTTTGGCGAGTGCTTTGTCCGCGATGGCTGCTTCTGCGAAGCCTGCAGCATCAAGTCTAGTTACGTCATGCCAATGACGAGCAAAATGGTCACCGCCACGGAATGCGCCTTGGGCGCAAAAGACGTGAATCGCCGTGGCCTTCTCCCAAAAGGTTCGCTCGGCGCGCATGACCAGCGGTGTTGCGGTGGGAAATTCCACCGCCTGCAGGTGTATGGCCGCATCACAGCGGATGGTGCGTAACTCACTGGGCTCACCGGTGGAGCGGGCACCGAACTCCAACATGACGGTGGGCGGAACATAGCCCGTGCCGCTGACCAACGGTACGTAGTCGATGAACACTTTGTCGCCCTCGGCCCGCACTGCTGCTGGTAATCCTTGCTGCTCAAGGTGTTGCGTTAGTCGGGGCACGATCTTGGCAGTCACCCAGTCAGACAGGCGCATACGTATCTCCTTGCTCCACTTCTTTTCCTGGCTCTTGTTGGCCGGCAGTGGTGCATCTGCATCGCCAACCAGATCGCCTGCGATGGCGCGGATGTCGTAAGTCAGATCCACGTCTTCAGAGAAGCGACGGATGACGCCATAGGCCTTCGACAATGATGTACCGCCCTTGAAAACAAGATGCTCAGCGTAGGGGCCTGTAAAAAGGTGCTGCAGAGACCAGACCACCCAGATATCTTTTTCCAGTAGATGGGGCATGAGGCCGGATGTGTTGGCTACCGCGTTTAGCGCGTCCAGACGTTCTGCAGCGGAGAGATGAAAGAACTCAGTCATGAGTTACCAATGCACTGATCTCTTGGGCCATCCAAGTCGGCAGGCGCGAACGCGCTGATGCAACCTTTTCCAGTTCAGACGGCGGCAGTTTAGAGCGCAGCTTCAGGATCGCTTCCCCGGCTTTTTCCGGACCCAGCCAAGCCAGTGCCCGCACTACGTCGCCGGCAGCCAAGCCAGGGAAGATCAACTGCCAGATCGGCGCATGCCGGAATTCGACCGTTTGTGCGCCCAGTTTCAAGTGGCGACTGCGACCGGAAGTGAGATAGACCGCCCGCATCGGCACCTGCGTGGTCAGGCCTAGCGTGTTGGCGGCAGCAGCGCCGTGAGACACGATAGTTTCCCCCCGTTGGTTCGCTAGACCTTCGACCATTTTGACGGTCGAAGGCGCACGGGTTCCAAAGCGGCTCTCGACAGGCAGCGCATAGATGCCGCGACCAACTCTCAGCAGAACGCCGCGCCGCACAAGGCGGGATAGCACTTGATCAACTGCCGCTCTGCTGCCTAGGTGCAACAACTCTTTTGCAACCAAAGGAGTGCCCTCCGGCAATCCGGTAGCGTGCTCCAAGACTTGTTTGGTGAGAGTTTGCATGGTGACACCTCTTTTATCTGGTAGAATTATGATCATATTTCTGACACTTTGCAAGATTTATTAATTAATCATGAACGCAGGGAGTGTTTAAGGTGGCATGTGAAACTGGCGCTTACTATTGTGCGCCATACATGTATCATTCTGGGGTGGGTGTTTCTTAAGGCAGAAGGCCAAGTGAGAAATTTATCTGCGCGACTTTTGCGCGACTCTTACCGCATTTATAGGCACTAATTGGCACTGAACTGGTTATGGAAGTTGGCAACCTATTGATATATATAGACGTGGGAAAATTATGGCAGGCTACGAACCAAGGGGTCGGGCGTTCGAATCGCTCCGGGCGCACCATCAATTCAATGGGTTAGGTTAAATACCTAACCCATTTTTCTTCTACGCATGGATTTTGCGGCTATCGTTTGTTCCGACTGTTTTGAAGGCAAAGTCGCACCCGCAGGGCTGTAACATTTCCGGACATTTCTATAGCTTCAAGGTAATTTATATAGCTTCCGGGTAAATATGTTCACAGCCGCCTCGGAATCCAGTAAAGTGCTACCCCGTTCCTAACTATAAGAGCAATAACATGAGTGAAAAAGGACAACAACTGCAAGACCCGTTTCTCAATATGCTGCGCAAAGAGCATGTGCAGGTTGCGATTTATCTGGTGAATGGCATCAAGCTGCAAGGCCAGGTCGAATCGTTCGATCAGTATGTGGTGCTGCTGAAAAATACGATCACCCAGATGGTCTATAAACACGCTATTTCGACTATCGTTCCTGCACGTGCGATCAGCATTCCCCACGACGACGCAGAGTAATGCAGCAAAAGTCTGCCGACGACAAAAAGCTATTGTCCGGGCACCCGTCTGAGGCCGCAGTCCTGGTTAGTATTGATTTCGGCGACAGCGACCACAGTGAGAGTTTAGACGAGTTGCGTTTGCTGGCCGAAACCGCTGGTGTGCGCACCTTGGCTGTCGTTGAAGCCAAGCGGCAACGTCCAGACGCGGCGTTGTTCGCGGGTAGCGGCAAGGTGCAGGAAATCGCTGAGCTCGTAGAACGATTGGAAGTCCCGCTGGTCATCTTCAATCATGACCTTTCCCCCGCGCAGATGCGTAACCTGACCACCAAGCTGAATACACGCGTGATCGACCGGACCATGTTGATCCTGGATATTTTTGCGCAGCGTGCGCAAAGCCATGAAGGCAAGGTTCAGGTGGAGTTGGCGCAACTCAAGTATCTCGCTGCGCGTCTGGTCGGGCAGGGCGCCGACATGGGACAGCAAAAATTCGCGGTGGGTGCGCGTGGCCCCGGTGAAACCAAGCTGGAACTGGATAGGCGCAAGATGGATAAACGCGTTCATCTGTTGAAAGAACGCCTGGAAAAGCTCAAGCATCAACGTGTGGTACAGCGCCGCGCGCGCAATCGCCACGATGTGCTGTCGGTATCCATCGTGGGTTATACCAATGCGGGCAAGTCCACGCTGTTTAACAAGCTGACCCGTGCTAACGTCTATGTGGCCGACCAATTGTTCGCCACGCTGGATACCACCTCGCGCCGCATGTTCACTGAAGAGTCGGGCGAGATCGTGGTGTCGGACACCGTCGGTTTCATCCGTCATCTGCCGCACTCGTTGATCGCTGCGTTTCGCAGCACGCTGGAAGAGACGATTCAGGCTGATTTGCTGCTGCATGTGGTGGATGCCAATAATGCCAATCGCGACGATCAGATTGCCGAGGTGAATAAAGTGTTGACTGAAATCGGTGCGGCGGACATTCCGCAGGTTTTGGTGTTCAATAAGATCGACTTGCAGGATGTGCCGCCCAGCGTGCAGCGCGACGATTATGGTAGAATCGTTCGCGTTTTTCTGAGTGCCAAAAGTGGCGCGGGTTTGGATGGATTGCGGCTGGCCTTGATGGAAGCCAAGACCACGCGCCAAGCCTCCGCAGTAGTTGAGAATCAAATTAATCAAGCGAGTGACGAATATGGGATTGAATGATCCGCAATGGGGTAATAAGAACAACGGCGGCCCGCCTGATCTGGAAGCGTTGTTGCGCAAGCTCAATGCAAAAGTGTCTTCCTTGATGGGCGGCAAGGGCGGGGCTGGCAAACCTGGCAACGGCGCACCGATGAAAGGTTTTGCCGGCGGTATGGGCTTAATTGCTGCGATTGTTGTGTTGATCTGGGTGGGCAGTGGCTTTTATATTGTGGATGCCAGTCAGCGCGGCGTGGTGTTGCGTTTTGGCAAGTTGGTCGAAACGACCCAGCCCGGTCCGCGTTGGCATTTGCCGTTCCCGATCGAGGCCGTGGAAATCGTCAATTTGAGCCAGGTTCGTACCGTAGAAGTGGGTTATCGCGATAACGTCAAGAACAAGATCATCAAGGAGTCGTTGATGCTGACCGACGACGAAAACATCATCGACATCCAGTTTGCGGTGCAGTACTTCCTGAGCGATCCGAGCGAATATCTGTTCAACAACCGCATGCCCGACGAGAACGTGCGTCAAGCGGCGGAAACCGCGATTCGCGAGGTGGTCGGCAAGAGCAAGATGGACTATGTGCTCTATGAAGGCCGCGAGCAAGTGGCTGCCGCTGCGACCAAGTTGATGCAGGATATTCTGAATCGCTACAAGTCCGGCATCCTGATCAGCAAGTTGACCATGCAGAACGCGCAACCGCCCGAACAAGTGCAGGCTGCTTTCGATGATGCGGTGAAAGCCGGGCAGGATCGCGAACGGCAAAAGAACGAAGGCCAGGCTTATGCCAATGACGTGATACCGCGTGCAAGCGGTGCGGCGGCACGTTTGATACAAGAATCGCAAGGCTACAAGCAAAGTGTGATCGCCAATGCCGAAGGTGATGCCAGTCGCTTCAAGCAAATATTGGTGGAATATGAAAAAGCTCCTTCCGTCACACGTGAGCGCATGTATTTGGACATGATGCAACAGGTGATGGGCAATATCAGCAAGGTGATGGTCGATCAAAAGAACGGCAACAGCTTGTTGTATTTGCCGCTGGATAAATTGATCGAAACCAGTCGTGCCGGCAGCATGGAAACAGATGTGCAGCCTGCTGCGAAAGTCGATACCGCACCTGTTACAACACAGGGAAATGACAACACTGCAGCACAGCGCGCACGTGATTCGCTGCTAAGCCGCGATCGGGAGGCACGCTAATGAAAAAGAATATTGGCAACGTACTGATCGGCGCGGCCGTTGCGTTAATCCTGCTGAGCATGAGTGTGTTCGTGGTGGATCAGCGCCAGAATGCGATTGTGTTCCAGTTGGGCGAAGTGGTCAGTGTCAAAACCGAACCGGGTCTGTATTTCAAGGTGCCGCTGATGCAAAACGTGCGCTTCTTTGATTCGCGCATCCTCACGCTGGATACCGGGGAGCCTGAGCGTTTCATCACGGCGGAAAAGAAAAACGTGATGGTGGATTCCTTTGTCAAATGGCGCATCGTGGATGTAAAGCAGTATTACATCAGCGTCGGCGGCGATGAAATGCGCGCTGTAACGCGTTTGATGCAAACGGTCAATTCCAGTATGCGCGAGGAATTCGGCAAGCGCACCATCCACGAGGTGGTATCCGGCGAACGCGAACAAATCATGACCGTGTTGCGCGAAAAGACCGACAGCGATGCACGCAAAATAGGTGTGCAAGTGCTGGACGTACGCCTCAAACGAGTGGATTTCCCGTTGGAGATCAGCGACTCGGTATATCGCCGTATGGATGCCGAGCGTAAGCGTGTGGCCAATGAATTGCGTGCTTCCGGTGCGGCCGAGGGCGAAAAAATCAAGGCCAATGCTGACAAACAACGCCAAGTGATTTTGGCTGAGGCTTATCGCGAAGCGCAGAAAACCAAAGGCGAGGGCGACGCCAGGGCTACCGCTTTGTATGCGGCTTCATTTGGTCGTAATGCAGAGTTCTATGCGTTTTACCGCAGTCTGGAAGCCTACAAACAGAGCTTCAAGAACAAGAGCGACGTGATGGTGCTTGATCCCAGTTCAGCTTTCTTTAAATATCTGAAAACCCCAAGCAAGGCTGGTAAATAGTGTGCTCGATTATTGGCTGCTTGGTTTGGCGATGATGCTGGTGATTGAGGGAATGATGCCCTTCGTGTTGCCTGAATTGTGGCGCGAAGCTTTCCGCAAGCTGGTGACGCTGTCGGATGGTCAATTGCGCTTCGTCGGCTTCAGCGCGATGCTGGCCGGCCTGCTGTTGCTGTATTGGATCAAATGATGGGAACCTCTAAAATTCACTTTTGCGGGATGAAGCGCAAGGAGCCGCGCAGCGAATGACGAGGCATATCAGATTGATAGACGAGGCATGAGCGAGCACGCGACGCCGCGAGCGTTAGGGTCGCTGCGCAGCAGCGGGGCACCCACCGGCCTACTCCTTGCGGGTGGATTCGCCCGGAAAATGAATTTATAGAGATTCCCTGATGCAAAACTGGTTGCTCCCCGAATTTGTAGAAGACATGCTGCCCGATGAGGCGTGGTGCATCGAGCGGATGCGGGCGCAATTCCTCGATCTGTTGCGCAAGTCGGGGTATCAATTGGTCGCACCGCCGCTGCTGGAATATGCCGAATCGTTGTTGATCGATGGCAGCGCCGAAAAACTTTTGGCCGGGCACCCGGATGACATGGATCTGCGCACTTTCAAACTGGTCGATCAGTTGAGCGGACGTACCCTGGCATTGCGCGCCGACATCACCCCGCAAGTGGCTCGCATCGATGCTCATCTGCTCAATCGTCAAGGTGTGACGCGCTTGTGCTATGCCGGCAGCGTGTTGCACACCCAACCGGTGGGACTGACGCGTACCCGTGAGTTGCTGCAGATCGGTGCCGAGTTGTATGGGCATGGCGGCTTGGAAAGCGATCTGGAAATTCAGCAGTTGATGCTGCAATCACTGGCTTTGCTGGGCATCAAAGACGTGCATCTCGATCTCGGTCATGTTGACGTGTTTCGCGCGCTGGTGAGCCATGCCAAGCTCGACAAGAATATCGAAAGTGAATTATTCGTCGCGTTGCAAAGCAAGGACAGTGCGGCTTTGCAGTCCTTGGCGAAACCGCTGGATGCGACCTTGCGCAACGCTTTGCTGGCACTGCCGACACTGTATGGCAATTGTGCTGATGTGCTGGCGAAGGCGCGCAAGCTGTTGCCGGATTATCCGGGAATCGGTTCGGCACTGGATGATTTGCAAAGCATTTCCGGCAAGTTGCAACCGCTGGTGTCCAGCGTGGGCATAGACCTCGCCGATCTGCGCGGCTATCACTATCACAACGGCATGGTGTTTGCCGCCTACCATGCCGGCAGCCACGACGCGATTGCGCTGGGTGGACGCTACGACGATCTCGGCAAGAGCTTCGGGCGGGCGCGCGCCGCGACCGGATTCAGCATGGACCTGCGCCAGTTGTATCGCCTGTTGCCGCCGCAAGCAGCCAGGTTAGGCGTATGCGCGCCGCACTACGAAAAACTTTTGTCCGGCGGGTGCCCGACCAAAAGTCTCACGGGGCACCCGCTCGATGATGCCGCTTTGCGCGACAAGATCGCACAACTTCGCGCGGCGGGTGAAGCGGTGGTGGTGGATTTGCTTGGCGATGTGACATTGCGCCGGGAGTTGCAGTGCGATCGTGAATTGGTTTTGCGCGATGGGGTTTGGCAGGTTGTTGCGCTTTGATTTTTAAAATTCGAAAGTTTTGTAATGGCTAAGAATGTAGTGGTAATCGGCACACAATGGGGCGATGAAGGCAAGGGCAAGATCGTCGATTGGTTGACCGATCATGCGCAAGGCGTGGTACGTTTTCAGGGTGGCCATAACGCCGGCCATACTTTAGTGATCGGCGGCAAGAAAACCGTGTTGCACCTGATCCCTTCCGGCATCCTGCGCGACCATGTAATGTGCTACATCGGCAACGGCGTGGTGCTGTCGCCATCGGCATTACTCAAGGAAATGGACGAACTGCAACAGGCCGGAATTGATGTCTATAACCGCCTGAAGGTATCCGAAGCCTGCCCGTTGATTTTGCCCTATCACGAAGCGATCGATAAAGCCCGCGAGTTGGCGAAAGGCGATGCCAAGATCGGCACCACCGGACGCGGTATCGGTCCAGCCTATGAAGACAAGGTCGCGCGTCGCGCGATTCGTTTGCAGGATATTTTTTACCGCGAACGCTTTGCTGCAAAGCTGGGCGAGGTGTTGGACTACCACAACTTCGTGCTGAAAAATTACTTCCATGCCGAAACATTCGACTTCCAAAAGATCCTGGATGATACGCTGGCGCTGGCCGGGCGCATCAAGCCGCTGGTGATGGACGTGCCGCGCGCTTTGTATGAGGCCAATCAGGCCGGCAAGAGTCTGCTGTTCGAAGGTGCGCAGGGGGCGTTGCTGGACATCGATCACGGCACTTACCCGTTCGTCACCTCGAGCAACTGTATCGCCGGCGCGGCCTGTGCCGGGGCAGGGGTAGGCCCGCAAATGTTGCATTATGTGCTGGGCATCACCAAGGCTTACACCACACGCGTGGGTTCCGGCCCATTCCCGACCGAGCTGTATGATGCAGTCGATAAACGCGATCCGATTGGTGAAGGATTGGCCAAGCGCGGTCACGAATTCGGCTCCACCACCGGGCGTGCGCGTCGCTGCGGCTGGTTCGATGCCGCCGCGCTCAAGCGTTCGATCCAGATCAACGGCGTGTCAGGTTTGTGTGTCACCAAGCTGGACGTGATGGATGGCATGGAAGTGGTGCGCATCGGTGTGGGCTACCGCATCAATGGCGTGGATAGTGACATTTTGCCGGCGGGTGCGGATGCACTGGCGGATTGCCAAGCGGTGTATGAAGAAATGCCGGGCTGGAGTGAAAGTACCCTGGGTGTGCAGCGCTATGAAGAGCTGCCGAAGGCTGCGCGCAACTACCTGGAGCGCATTGCCAAGGCATGCGAAGTACCGATAGATATGGTTTCGACCGGGCCGGATCGCGATGAGACCATTGTGCTGCGCCATCCGTTCGAATAATTCCAATCCCATTTCATCGGTGAAACTGCGTTGGCTTCCTCGCAAACTCCTTGCCGTGCTATTAGCACTGTCTGCGTCGTTTGCTCGTCGCCGCCTTGTTTGACCTTCGAAATAGAATTGGAATATGTTTGAAAATGAAAATGGCCCGCTAGCGCGAGCCATGTTTTGTACTGGTGCCCAGAAGAGGACTCGAACCTCCACACCTTGCGGCACACGGACCTGAACCGTGCGCGTCTACCAATTCCGCCATCTGGGCTTAGATTTGCCGAAGGCGCGCAATTTAATTGTTAAAGGATACATTGTCAATGAAAAATAAAAAGAACTTGCGTCTGCAAGACCCATTCCTGGAACGCGAACGCGAGCAATACGAAAAACCGCTGCCGAGCCGCGAATTCATTTTGCAGATACTCACCGAGCAAGGTGCTCCGGTAAGTGATGAGGAGTTGCTGCAACTATTGCAGATTGAAACCCACGAGGAAGATTTATTTTCTCGCCGCCTGCGCGCGATGGAACGCGACGGGCAGATCATGCGCAATCGCAAACGTGACATCTGCGTGGTGGACAAGCTCGATCTGGTCAAAGGCAAGGTGCAGGGCCATCCTGATGGTTTCGGTTTCCTGATTCCTGAAGACGGCAGTCCGGATATGTTCCTCAGCGAGAAGGAAATGCACCAGGTATTGCATGGCGACGTGGTGATGGTGCGGCAATCTGGTGTGGACAGGCGCGGTCGACCGGAAGCCAAGATTATCGAGGTGTTGGAGCGCGCCAACAATCGCGTGGTCGGCCGCCTGTTCGAAGAGCATGGCATCCAGTTTGTGGTGGCTGAAAACCGCCGTATCACCCAGGACATCCTGGTCGCTCCCGGCCAATCCGGCGCAGCTAAAGCAGGACAAGTGGTGATGCTGGAGATTTTGCAACAACCCGACAAACACGCGCAGCCGATCGGTCGCATCACCGAGGTGTTGGGAAACTATGCCGATCCCGGTATGGAGATCGAGATCGCGTTGCGCAAGCATGATCTGCCGCATGAGTTTCCCAAGGATGTGGAAAGACAGGCCAAGCAGATTTCTCCGGTGGTTGCTGCCGCAGACTGGGCGGGGCGTGAAGACATCCGCAACCTGCCGCTGGTCACCATCGACGGCGAGACCGCACGTGACTTCGATGATGCGGTGTATTGCGCGCCGGAAAAAGGCGGCTACCGGCTGGTGGTGGCGATCGCCGATGTCAGCCACTATGTGCAAACCGGTGACGCGCTGGATCGCGAGGCGATATTGCGCGGCAACTCGGTGTACTTTCCGCGCCGCGTGATTCCGATGTTGCCGGAAGAATTGTCCAACGGGCTGTGTTCCTTGAATCCGCGTGTGGACCGGCTGTGCATGGTGTGCGACATGCATATCAGCAGCAGCGGAGATATCGAAAAATATCGCTTCTATCCATCGGTGATGCATTCGCAAGCGCGGCTGACTTACACGCAGGTCGCGGAAATGCTGGCCGAGCCGGATGGCGAGTTGGCCAGCAGCAACGTTGCCATCGTGCCGCATCTGCAACATCTCTATGCGTTGTTTCAGAAGTTGTTAAAAGCGCGTGAGAAGCGCGGCGCGATCGACTTCGAGACGGTCGAGACACAGATGATCTTCACCGACCAGGGCAAGATCGAACGCATCGTGCCGGTAGTGCGCAATGACGCGCATAAACTGATCGAAGAGTGCATGCTGGCGGCGAACGTGTGCGCGGCAGGTTACTTGCAAGAGCATCAGCACACCGTGCTGTATCGCATCCACCAGGGGCCGACACCGGAGAAGCTGGAAGCGCTGCGTGAATTCATGAAGGAATTCGGTTTGCAACTGACGGGTGAAGATGATCCGCAGGCAGCCGATTATTCCAAGCTGCTCAAGCGCATCAAAGGCCGTCCCGATGCCGGGTTGCTGCAAATGGTGATGTTGCGTTCGTTGCGCCAGGCCAAGTATGAGCCGGAGAACATCGGGCACTTCGGTTTGGGTTACGACGCTTACACCCACTTCACATCGCCGATACGCCGCTACCCGGATCTGCTGGTGCATCGCGCCATCAAGGCGGTGCTGCAAGGCAAAAAATATACGCCTGCGCAGAAATGGAGCGAACTGGGCGCGCATTGCTCGATGACCGAACGCCGCGCCGACGATGCCACGCGCGATGTCGAGGCCTGGTTGAAATGTTTCTACATGCGCGACCATTTGGGCAGCGTGTTCACCGGCACAGTCTCGTCGGTCACCAGTTTTGGCATGTTCGTGTCGCTGGACGATTTGTATGTCGAAGGGTTGGTGCATATATCCGAACTTGGCAAGGATTATTTCCAATTTGATGCCGCCAAACATCAATTGCTCGGCGAGCGAACCGGGCAACGCTATCGTCTCGGTGACCGCGTGCAAGTGCGCGTGGTTAAAGTGGATATGGAAAGCACCAAGGTCGACTTCGTGTTGAATGAGTTGATCGATGCTTCTGGACACGGGGCTGCCGAGCACGGCCACGCAACCAAGGGTCGCGCAACCAAGGCTGCCAAAAAACCCGCCCCAGAAATGAAACACGAAAAGAAACGCGAAAAGAAACGCCATGGCTGATCTGCGCCTGATCTACGGCTTTCATGCCGTGACCTCGCGTATCCGTCAGAATCCCGATGGTGTGCTGGAAATCTATCTGCAAGCGCAACGCCAGGATCCGCGTATGCGCGACCTGATCAAGCTCGCCGAAACCAATGGCGTGCGCATCATCCCGATAGAGGCGGCGCGCCTGGATGGCATGGCGGGCAATGCGCGTCATCAGGGAGTGGCTGCGCGCGTCGACGCAGCGCAGCGAGTGCAACATCTGGAAGATGTGCTGGATACCCTCGGCGAACCGCCGTTACTGCTGGTGCTGGACGGCGTGCAAGACCCGCATAATTTGGGTGCATGTTTGCGCAGTGCCGATGCGTTTGGCGTGCACGCGGTGATCGCCCCGAAAGACCGCGCGGTGGGCATCACCGCAACGGTGGAAAAGGTTGCCTGCGGTGCGGCGGAAACTGTCCCCTACATTACGGTAACAAACCTCGCGCGCACCCTGCGCGAATTGAAAGAACGCGACATCTGGGTGGTCGGCGCGGCGGGCGAGGCCGAGCAGGATTTGAACGGCTTCAAACACAAAAGCGCTTTGGCCTGGGTGCTGGGCGCGGAAGGCGAAGGGCTGCGCCGCCTGACGCGCGAGACCTGCGACGAACTGGTGCGCATTCCGATGCTGGGCAGCGTGGAAAGTTTGAATGTTTCGGTGAGTGCCGGTATCTGTTTGTTTGAGGCGAGACGTCAGCGCGCTTGGTTTTGAGCGTTGTATTTTTGCAACAACTGAACTACAATCACGTTTGCTGTGTATAATCCGCTTACAATATGTCGGATCAGGTTGGTGCGATGGCACTTAAATTAGTTTCTATAAAGGAAAGGGAGTAACAATGAAAAAAAGCACAATGGCAATTGCCTTGGCAGCCGCGCTGCTGAGCATGACCGCCGCACAAGCCATCGAATTCGGCGGTGCCTATCTGGATGGCAAAATCGGCTACAACAAGACAAGTGGCCCGGCTACTCAATCCACTTCGAATAAAATCTATCCAGGTGTTGAAGCAGGTTGGGGATGGGATATGGGTAAGGTGGTGTTAGGCGTAGACGGTTTTGTGGATTGGCATACTAAATCCGCAACTTATAGAGATTATGGCGGCGATGTGAAGCTGGGCTTCCCTATGAATAAATTCATGCCTTACGCTAAACTGGGTGTGACTGGTTCATGGCCTGGAAACCGTGTGCACGATGGCTTGGGAATTGAATATAAGTTTGCCCCCCAATGGAGTGTTGCGGGTGAGTGGACTTCTGACAACAAGACTGTTAATTCTCAAAAATACAAGAATAACAACATTTCAGTCGGTGTGAACTACTACTTCGATGCACCTTACGTTGCGCCAGCGGTTGTTGCACCAGTTGTGATGAGAAAACCAGAGCCAGTCGTTGCTCCCGCCCCGGAAGTTGCTAAGCCGGTTCCTGTCCCTGCACCAGTGGTTGTTGCCACACCAGCTTTTGTCCCTGCCCCGAAGACAATCTTTACTGACAAGCCTATCACTATTGAAGGTGCGAGCTTTGCTAATGCTTCTGCGAAGTTGAGGCCGTCTGCATCTAAGCAATTGGATATGATTGTTGATTTTGCAGCCAAGAATAAAGATGCAAATTTGACGATTGAAGGCTATACCGACAACCGTGGTAAAGAAAAAGCAAACCAACTGTTGTCAACTAAACGTGCTGAAGCAGTGAAGGCATATTTGGTTAAAAAGGGTGTTGACGCGAAACATATTATTACCGCAGGTAAGGGTTCTGCTAAGCCAATTGGCGATAATAAGACTGTAGCAGGTCGTGCACAAAACCGCCGTGTAGAAATTAACACTGTAGAACGTGTAGCGAACTAATTTAGTTTTTCTTTATTTAAAAGCGGGCTATTATCAGCCCGCTTTTTTATTGCTAAAAATATATTAGATCGCGATGTTTTGAATGCCATCAGAACTTTGAACTGGTGCGCATCCCGATGCTGAGCAGCGTGGAAAGTTTGAACGTTTCTGTGAGTGCGGGCATCTGCCTGTTTGAAGCGCGGCGGCAGCGGAAGCAACCTACATGATGTCCCCTCCCCCTTGCAGGGGGCTAGGGAGAGGGTAGAAACGATAATTTCCCGCTGTGCTCCTGCAAGTGGAAAGATAAATTGGGTATAAAAGAATATCTGGCTTGAGGAGGGATGAACATGATGTTTAGTGATCGTGAAGATGCAGCGCGCCGGCTGGCGGATGCGCTTGCGCAATATCGCGGGCAGCACCCGCTGGTGCTGGCGATTCCGCGCGGTGCGGTGCCGATGGCCAAAATCATCGCTGATGCGCTGGGCGGCGAAGTGGATGTGGTGCTGGTGCGCAAACTGCGCGCGCCGGGCAACCCGGAATTCGCCATCGGTTCGGTGGACGAAACCGGCTGGACCTATCTCGGCGACTATGCCGGGCGGGTGGGGGGCAGTTCGCAATACATCGAAGCCGAGAAGGAAGCGCAACTCAAGGTGATGCGCGAGCGGCGTGCCAGCTATACCCCGATACGCCCGCCGCTCGACCCGGCGGGGCGCATCGTCATCGTGGTGGACGATGGCCTGGCCACCGGCTCCACCATGATCGCCGCGCTGCACGCGCTGCGCGCCAAGTCCCCGAAAAAACTGATCTGCGCCGTGCCGGTGGCACCACCGGATACGCTGGAAAAGGTGAAATCCTACGCCGATGAAGTGGTATGTCTGAGCGCGCCGGAAATGTTTTATGCGGTGGGGCAGTTCTACCAGTCTTTTCAGCAGGTGAGCGATGAGGAAGTGATCGCGCTGCTGGGGGCGGTTCCATAATTGTCGTTTCCCGGATGATTAATGCGCGCTTTGGTGTTTTTGCGGCGGCGTTTATATAAACAAGTAGAATAAAACAATGCTGAGCCTTTAGGATTTCTTTAATGTCGGCTAAGTGCCACAACCGGCCATACACGAAATACACAAAATTCCGGACACCCTCAACGTAGCGCTGGTTATTCTGGCCGGCTAGGTTCGTTACCGCACAGACCGGCGGCAACATTACGTTCAATCTAAAACTTCCACAGGGAGAGCCTGTCAACTTAAATGAAGGAATATGATCATGAACAAAAATCAAGTCAAAGGAGCTTTAAAAGACATCGCTGGTAAAGTGCAGGAAAAGGCTGGAAAACTGGTCGGCAACAAAAAGCAACAAGTCAAAGGTCTTGGCAAACAAATATCCGGAAAAGCCGAAAAAGCCTATGGTGATGCAAAGAAAGTCGTCAAGGATGCAAACAAGCATTCTTGAAGCGTTAATGTAATAATAAATGGCCGCTGTGCGCGGCCATTTTCTCGTCAGGCCGCCGCTGCGCAATTGCGCAAACAGATACTAATTATTCATTCGAGGAGGACCGTATGCTGGTGACATTTACAACCGATGCCTATGCCGACATCACCATGTTTGGGGATGTCGCGCTTACCATGCTGAAAATGATGGGGCACAGCGCAACCGTGCCCGGCGCTATTCTGGCGGCAGATGTTCCTGCGGCGCTGCGCCGGTTGACAGCCGCTATCGATGCAGAAAAAGCCTCGCCGCCAGTTGCGGATAAGGATGCGGATGAGCCGGTGGTGAGCATGGCTCATCGGGCGCTGCCTCTCATTAATCTTCTTGCTGCCGCAGCAAAGGCAGAACATAACGTAATGTGGAAATAAATTGTCATTTTATTGTTAAAGAAGAAGGTAATTAGGGCGAAACGTAACCAAAATAGATCTTCAGGAAGAGCTTGAAAATATTTTCCTGCCGATGATTGTAACGGTATTCGATTTCTTTCAGATACATGGGAAAGTGATACCTCGATACGCCGCGATAGTTGTACAGAATATGTTTAGCATAACTCCAAAACCCTTCGATGCCGTTGATATGGTTTTTGGTCTTTTTACTCACAAAGCCTTTGGAATGATTAACCACCATATGTTTTCCATATCGTTGCAGCGACTGATATCCACGAAACGCATCGGTGTAGTAGACCGATCCCTTGCGGGTATGCGCCTGGATATGAGCCATGAGCGTCTGTGCCGAAACCGACTCCACCACCTTGGTGTATACCCTCCCATCCCGCTCCAGCAGGCCGAATACGATGCTTTTACCTCTTGCGCCACGCCCACGTTGACCCTTGCGGACTCCGCCGAAGTAGGACTCATCCAACTCGATCTCGCCAGACAGCTTGGCACCTTCGAGTTCGGCGGTATGAAACAGCGCGATGCGCAACCGCTGATAAACCCGGGTTACCGTCTTGGCATCCACGCCCAGATCGCTGGCCAGTCGATAGGCGGGTTGCTGTTGGTAAAACCCCTGCAAGATGGCAATCTCGCGACGCAGCTTGGTCAGGCTTTTTTGCTTGCCACACAGCATGCATTTAACATAGCTTCGTGCGGTCTTCACGGTCTTGAAAGAACCGCAAAAAACACACTTGCGACCGTTCAAAAAGTTGGTCGCACAACTAAATACTGTTTGAACCCCAGTAACCATAAGTATCTCCAAGGATACACTGGTTACGAAACGCCCTAATTACCAAGAAGAAACATCATGAAAAATATGGAACAACTGGAATTGGATGCGCACCGCAGTGAAATCGTTACGGATATGCGTAGCCTGGTTGAAAAATATCGCACAATCTTCGATTGGGATATTCCGGAGATTGACCAGCATGCTGCAGATAAGCTCATTCTGGCGGAGATGCATACAGCCTTGGACGATATTGCAGCGCAATTGGCAGGTTAAATGCCGGTTCGTGGTTATGTAGTGGTTATAGATAAATAAAATTGAATTCATTGGGCAATACGCTACGACGCTGGCATATGCGTCGAATACTGCGACGCAATCCGATACCCCATCTTATTTGGCACAGTGTGACGCGACAGATAGTGGTGTTGCGGGGGCTGGACGCAGTGCAAATGGCGCATCTGCGCGAACTGACGACCTGGTTCTTGCATAGCAAGTCGATTAACGGGGTGCAGGGCCTGGATGTGACCTTGTCGATGCGCGTGGCGGTGGCTGCTCAAGCCTGTTTATTGATTTTGAATCTGGATATTGATTACTTTGATAATTGGGTCGAAGTCATCCTCTATCCCGGCGCGTTCCGGGTTAATCATGAGCAGATGGATGCGATTGGCCTGGTACATAACGAAGCAAGTGTTTTAACCGGCGAGTCATGGTTGCGCGGGCCGGTGATTTTGTCCTGGGATGACGTGGAGCGTGACACCTATCATTCCCAGGCCGGCCACAATGTTGTGTTGCACGAGTTCGCACACAAGTTGGACGGCCTCAACGGGGTAACCAATGGCATGCCGCCATTGCGTCGTGGTATGAGCCGAAAAAGATGGGCCGAGGTCTTGAATGAGGCCTACGATATACTGTGCCTGCAAGTTGCAGCAGGAGAATCAGCCTTTATCAATCCTTATGCTGCCACCAGCCCGGCGGAGTTTTTCGCGGTATTGAGCGAGTATTTTTTTACTGCGCCGGATATTTTGAAAAACTGCTGTCCCAGTGTCTATATGCAGCTGGCACTCTTTTACCGGCAGGCTGTAGCGCGTTGATTGAACATTATCGATCCATTTTCGATTCTCGGTCTGGATTACAAGCGAGAAAATCTTAGAATCTTTGCAGGGGACTTGGCTAGATGGAATTCAAGGACTATTACAAGATCATGGGGGTCGCGCGTGACGCGACTCAGGATGAAATCAAGCGTTCCTACCGCAAGCTGGCTCGCAAGTATCATCCGGACATCAGCAAGGAAGCCGACGCCGAAGCCCGTTTCAAAGAGCTGGGCGAGGCCTATGAGGTACTTAAGGATGCGGAGAAACGCGCGGCTTACGATCAACTCGGAACCAATTGGAAAGGCGGGCAGGAGTTTCGCCCACCGCCGGACTGGAACACGGGTTTCGAATTCAGTGGCGGCGGATTCAGCGGCGGCGATGCGGCGGACTACAGCGATTTCTTCGCATCTCTTTTCGGGAGGGATTTCCGCGCGGGCGGAGCCGGACGCGCGCAGCCTCATGCAAAAGGTGAGGACCACCACGCCAAGGTGCTCATTGACTTGGAAGACACTTACCAGAGCGCAACCCATACCATCACTCTGCGGGTTCCCGGAGTGGACGCGCAAGGCCATGTCATCACCAGGGAACGCGTTCTCAACGTAACCATCCCGAAGGGCATCCGCGAAGGTCAGCACATTCGCCTCAGCGGACAGGGCAGTGCCGGTATGGGAGAAGGCCAAGCGGGAGATCTGTATCTCCAAGTTGAATTTCGAGCACACCCGCTTTACCGTGTTGATGGCCGCGATCTCTATCTCGATTTGCCGGTGGCACCTTGGGAGGCGGCACTGGGCGCAACAGTGAAGGTGCCGACGCTCGGCGGCATCGTGGAACTCAAAATACCCGAGGGTTCGGGGTCCGGACGCAAGCTGCGGCTGAAGGGACGGGGCATACCGGGCGACCCGCCCGGAGATTGCTATGTGATTTTGGCGATCGCGCTGCCACCAGCCGATACCGAAGCAGCCAGGGATGTCTACCGGAAAATGGCGCAGGAATTGAATTTTAATCCACGCGCCAAAATGGGAGTGTGAGAGATGAATACTGAAAATGGCGTGCCACAATTTGCAATATGCATACTGGAAGAGCAAACCCAGCTGACGCTGGCCGATCTATGCGGCGCCTGCGCCGTCCATGCTGAACGGATCGTCGAGTTGGTGGATGCCGGCGTGCTGGAGCCACTAGGCCGTGAACCGTCTCGCTGGCGTTTCGGCGGCGCCAGCCTGCACCGCGCCCGAATGGCCTTGCGCCTGCAGCGGGATCTTGACATTGATCTCGCCGGGGCGGCACTGGCGCTGGAATTGCTGGACGAGATCGAATCGTTGCGGGCGCGCTTGCGGGCGATGGGTGGCGAGTACTGACCGATGAATCGCGCCGAATTAGAACTGTGCCGCTGGCATGCAGTTGCCGATGAGCTGGCGTTACAACAAGCGGCGATTGAGAATATCCTTGCGAGCGCGGCAAAGGCTATTCATGAACGCGGCCAATTCCATCTCGTGCTCGCCGGCGGAAACACGCCGCGAGGAATTTATCACAGGTTATGTGCGGCACAGACCGATTGGTCCGCGTGGCACATCTATTTCGGCGACGAGCGCTGCCTGCCGCCAGCCGATTCAGCGTGCAACTCTCGCATGGCCGCCGAGGTTTGGCTCGATCGCGTGCCCATTCCCCCGTTTCAGTCGCATGCTATACCGGGGGAGCTGGGTGCGTTTCAAGCGGCGCGAATGTATGCCGAAACACTGCAGACAGTCGGCGACTTCGATCTGGTGCTGCTCGGACTTGGCGAAGACGGCCACACGGCAAGTCTGTTTCCCGGTCATGAGTGGGGCACAGCGCCCGGTTCGCCGGACACGCTGGCGGTATTAGACGCACCCAAACCACCGCCGCAGCGTGTGTCGTTGAGTGCGGCGCGGCTGAGTCGTGCGCGGCAAGTGATATTTCTGGTCAGTGGAGAGTTCAAGCATAGGGCGGTGGCCGAGTGGCGTGCCGGTAAGGACATTCCAGCGCGGGCGATCATGCCGGCGGCGGGTGTCGATGTGCTGGTGGAGTCTGCGCTGCTCGTGCCGTTGGTTGAACCAGTTAAGCAAGGAGATTCAAAATGCATCTAGGCATGATCGGATTAGGACGTATGGGTGCCAGTTTGGTACGGCGCTTGACGAAGGATGGGCATCAGTGTGTCGTCTACGACGTGAACCCCGCCGCTGTGAAGAGGATTGCGTCCCGCGACGTTCAGGCTGCCGCCTCGATCGACGAGCTGGTCGCGAAGCTGGCCAAACCGCGCACGGTCTGGGTGATGGTTCCCGCCGGCGTGACCGGCAAGACAGTTGAGGAACTGGCTGCGTGCATGGATGCCGGTGACATCATCATCGACGGCGGCAACAGCTATTACCGCGACGATCTCCTGAGAGCGCAGGCGCTCAAGACCAGGGGCATACATTACGTCGATTGCGGCACCAGCGGCGGGGTGTTCGGGCAGGAACGCGGCTTCTGTCTGATGATCGGCGGAGAGGAACAGATCGTCAAGCACCTGGACCCGATTTTCAGGAGTATCGCGCCAGGTGTCGAGGCAGCGACACGCACCCCGGGCAAGAAGGGTAATCCTGGTCCTGCAGAACACGGATATCTGCATTGCGGCCCGACTGGCGCGGGCCACTTCGTCAAGATGGTCCACAACGGCATCGAGTATGGCCTCATGGCGGCTTATGCCGAAGGGATGAACATCCTGCGCAACGCCAACGCCGGTAAGCGCTCGCATGATAGCGATGCCGAGACCACGCCGATGCGCAACCCGGAGTATTACCAGTATGAGATGGATCTGCCACAGATCGCGGAAGTCTGGCGACGCGGCAGTGTGGTGGCGTCATGGCTCCTCGATTTGATGGCAGCGGCCCTGGTTGAGGATGCAGAACTCACCGGGTTCTCTGGGCGTGTGTCGGATTCGGGTGAGGGGCGCTGGACGGCACTGGCCGCCATCGACGAGGGCGTGCCGGCCCCGGTAATCAGTGCGGCACTATTCGAACGCTTTGCGTCGCGCGGCGATGCCGACTATGCCGACCGGCTTCTGTCCGCGATGCGAAAACAGTTTGGCGGTCACGATGAGAAAAAAGAACAAAGCTGAGATGGGCAATACCCATAGCCGCGCGACGTTGGCCGATGCGCTGGTGATCTTCGGCGTGACCGGCGACCTCGCCCACAAGATGATCTTTCCGGCGCTCTACGCGATGGCCAAACGCGGGGTCCTCAACGTGCCGGTGGTTGGCGTCGCTGCCTCGAAGTGGAGCTTGGCGCAACTGCGCAAACGGGCGACGGACAGCATCAAACAAACCGGCAAGATCGATGACCGGGATGCCCTCGACCACCTTCTTTCCCTGCTCCAGTATGTGGACGGAGATTACAACGATCTGGGTACATTCAAAGCACTCAAGCAGGCGCTGGGCGATGCCCGGCACCCGACGCACTATCTCGCCGTTCCGCCTGCGCTGTTCGCGACGGTAATCAAAGGGCTCGGTGCTGCGGGTCTGGCCGATCAGGCGCGCGTCATCGTCGAAAAACCGTTCGGTCGCGACCTGGCTTCCGCGCGGGAGCTCAACCGCATCGCGCTGTCGGTGTTCGCGGAAGACTCGATCTTCCGCATCGACCACTACCTCGGGAAGAAGGCGATCATGAATATCCTTTATTTCCGCTTCGCCAATTCCTTCCTCGAACCGATCTGGAACCGCAACTACGTGGCCAGCGTCCAGATCACGCTGGCTGAGGATTTCGGCGTGAAAGGCCGAGGCGCGTTTTACGAAAGCGCCGGTTGCCTGCGCGACGTTATCCAGAACCATTTGTTCCAGATTGTCGCGCTGCTAGCCATGGAGCCGCCGGCCTGTCAGGGCTTTGGTGCCGTCCACAACGAGAAGGCCAAGGTGTTCCAGGCCATGCGCCCCCTGAAGCCGGACGACGTGGTATGCGGCCAGTACGCCGGCTACCGGAAAGAGCCAGGCGTGACGAAGGGATCGAACGTAGAGACGTTCTGCGCCCTGCGGCTGTTCATCGACTCGTGGCGCTGGGAGGGAGTGCCATGGTACCTGCGTTCCGGCAAATGTCTGGCTGCCACAGCGGCCGAGGTCCTGGTGGAGCTAAAGCCACCACCGCAAAGACTGTTCGACGATTCAGCACCTGTGGACGGGCGGGCTAATTATCTGCGCTTCCGGCTCTCTCCCAACTCTGCGGTCGTCCTCGCCGCGCGCGTCAAGCGCGCAGGCAAGGAGTTCGTCGGCGACCAGCGCGAGCTCTATTTTCTGTATGAACAACCGGGAGAGGAGGCACCCTACGAGCGACTTTTGGTAGACGCCATGGCCGGGGATGGCGCTCTCTTCACCCGTGAGGACGCGGTTGAGGCCGCCTGGGCTGTGGTCGATCCCGTTCTTGACATGCATCGCCGGGTCCACGTCTACAAGCCCGGCAGCTGGGGGCCGAAACAAGCTGATGCGCTCATTGCGGCAGATGGAAGCTGGCACAACCCGATATTGGTGAAGGCGACAAAATGACCATGGCGAGCGAGGTGGGATTCCTGCTGGATGCGGATAATACCCTGCTCAATTAAGATTTTCCCGCCTTGCTCGGCATTCCCAAAGCCGAATGCACATAATAGGAGCTATCATGAAAACCACACAACAACTGCACGATCTCGGTCAAAGCCTGTGGCTCGACAACATCGCGCGCGCGCTGCTGACGAGCGGCACACTGGGTCGCTATATCAGCGAGCTATCCGTGACGGGACTGACCTCCAATCCCACGATCTTCGATCACGCCATCGGGAATACCGGTTTTTACGACGCTGCCATCCGAGAAAAAGCCCTTGCCGGCAAGCCAGGCGAAGCACTCTTTTTCGAACTGGCGCTGGAAGACCTGACTCAGGCCGCCGATCTCTTTCGTCCGGTTCACGACGCCACCGGCGGAGTTGACGGCTGGGTATCACTGGAGGTATCGCCCTTGCTTGCGGACGACACCGCCGGCACGATAAAGGCGGCTGCGCAACTGCATGCGCGTGCACGGCGACCCAATCTTTTCATCAAGATCCCGGGTACCCGCGCAGGCATTCCGGCGATCGAGGAGGCAATCTTCGCGGGCGTGCCGATAAATGTCACGCTGCTGTTCTCACGCGAGCACTACATCGCGGCGGCCGAAGCGTATATGCGCGGCATCGAGCGGCGCATCGCCGCCGGTCGCGATCCAAGGGTCGCTTCCGTTGCATCGATTTTCGTCAGCCGGTGGGACGTAGCGATCAAGGACAAGGTTCCAGACGAGTTCCGCAACCGCCTCGGCATCGCCATCGCCATGCGCACGTACAAAGCCTACCGCGACCTGCTGGCATCAAAGCGTTGGCAGAAACTTGCCTCTTCCGGCGCGCGGCCGCAACGCTTGCTGTGGGCCAGCACCGGCACCAAGGATCCAGCAGCCCCAGACGTTCTTTATGTTGAAGCGCTGGCGGCTCCGGATACCATCAACACCATGCCCGAAAAGACACTGCTCGCCTTCGCCGATCATGGGAAAGTGAAGGACGCCATGCGATTCGACGGTGGCAATGCCGAAGCGGTGCTCGCGGAATTTACCCGCGAGGGCGTCAACGATGAAGCGCTTGCCGCCGATCTCCAGCGCGAAGGCACCGCAGCTTTCGCCAAGTCATGGGGCGATCTGATGGCCTGCATTGCTTCAAAAAGCGCCGTGCTTACGCAGACCTATCCAGGCGGAGACTAGCCATGACAGTCGCGGCGCAACTCGACCAGCTATGCATCAATACCCTGCGCTTCCTGTCGGTGGACATGGTGCAAAAGGCCAACAGCGGGCATCCGGGCCTGCCGCTCGACGCCGCGCCGATGGCCTACGTGCTATGGACGCGCTGGCTCAAGTACAACCCGCACAACCCGCATTGGCTCAATCGCGACCGCTTCGTGCTCTCGGCCGGACACGGTTCGGCGCTGCTCTACAGTCTGCTGCACCTGACCGGCTACGACCTTGCGCTGGACGACATCCGACAGTTCCGCCAATGGGGCAGCAAGGCGCCGGGGCATCCCGAGCGCGGACACACGCCTGGCGTGGAAACCACCACCGGACCGCTGGGGCAAGGCTTCGGCAACGCGGTCGGCATGGCGATCGCAGAGGTGCAACTCGCGGCCCGCTACAACCGTCCAGATCACGCGCTCATCGATCACCATACCTATGCCATCGTCAGCGACGGTGACCTGATGGAGGGCGTAGCCTCCGAAGCGGCCTCGCTGGCCGGTCATCTCAAGCTCGGCAAGCTCATTTGCCTCTACGACAACAACTACGTCACCCTAGCCGCCGGCACCGACATCACCTTTTCCGAGAATCGCGCGCAACGCTTTGAGGCTTATGGTTGGCACACCGTGTCGGTGGCGGACGGCAACGACCTCGCTGCGATCGATGCCGCGCTGGCCGCTGCGCACGCGGAAACCGCGCGGCCGTCGCTGATCCTGGTGCGTACCCATATTGGCTACGGCTCTCCCGAGCAGGACAGCTTCAAGGCGCACGGTTCCCCGCTCGGCGTGGACGACGTACGCAAGACCAAGCAGACACTGGGCTGGCCGACCGAGCCGGACTTCCTGATACCGGGCGAGGCGCTGGCGCATTTCCGAGAGGCGGTGGAACGCGGCGCGCAGGACGAGGCGGCGTGGAACTTGTCGCTGAGTATCTACGCCAGCACATTTCCGGTTCTGTCCGAGGAGCTTCAGGGTCGCTTGCGTGACGAACTGCCGCCCGGCTGGGACGCGGATATCCCGGTATTTGACGCCGATGCCAAGGGCCTTGCGACGCGCGACGCATCCGGCAAGGTGATGAACGCCATTGCGCCCAAACTGCTGGCGCTGACCGGCGGTTCGGCCGACCTCGACCCATCGACGAAAACGGCCTTGAAAGGCTTGGACGATTTCAATGCGCCACCGGCGAAAAACGCGGATGAACAAGGCTCCGATGGCGGCGGCTGGAGCTATGCCGGACGCAACCTGCACTTTGGCGTGCGTGAACATGCGATGGGCGCCATCGTCAACGGCCTCGCCGCGCATGGCGGTTTTATTCCGTATGGCTCGACCTTTCTGATCTTCTCCGACTACATGCGCCCGTCAATCCGGCTGGCGGCACTGATGGGGCTGCACATCGTGCACGTGTTCACGCACGACAGCATCGCCGTCGGCGAGGACGGCCCCACCCATCAACCTGTGGAGCAACTGGCGAACCTGCGGGCGATTCCGAACCTCATCGTGATCCGCCCCGGCGATGCCAACGAAACCGCGGTCGCCTGGCGCGTCGCTCTGGAAACGCGCGACCGGCCGGTGATGCTGGTATTGACCCGGCAGGATCTGCCCACGCTCGATCGCAGCCGCTACGCCGCGGCGGATGGATTGCGCCGTGGCGCCTATGTGTTGAGCGATGCGCCGAACGGCAAGCCCGAACTGATCCTGCTCGCTACCGGTTCCGAAGTCGGCCTGATCGTGGCGGCGGCAGAACGCCTGCAACAGCAAGGCATCGCCGTGCGTTGCGTCTCGATGCCGAGTTGGGAGTTATTCGAGGCTTTACCACAAGCCGAACGCGATGCGGTGCTGCCGCCCTCGGTGGGTACGCGGCTCGCGGTCGAATTGGGTGTGTCGCAAGGCTGGGATCGTTACATCGGTGCGCGGGGCGACATGCTCAGTGTGGAACGCTTCGGCGCTTCCGCGCCGGCCGCGGTGGTGCTGCGCGAATACGGCTTCACCGTCGACAACGTTTGCTCGCGCGCAAAGACACTGCTGGCTGACGCCAGCGGTCTGATGTCTCGAACGATCACTCCAGCGTGTAGGCGATGACGTAGTCGCCGACCTTTGTGCTAAACGAGCCATGGCCACCTGCGGCGGTAAACAAATATTGTTTGCCGTCCATCGCGTAGCTCATCGGCATCGACTGTCCGCCAACAGGGAGGCGACCCTGCCGCAACGGCTCGCCATTGCTGGCGTCATAGGCGCGGAAGAAATAGTCTATCGTCGAGGTCAGGAAGGCGACCTGCCGTGGTCATCGGTCTGCCTAGGCTGGATCCGGCCCCGCTACGTGCTCGCCGATGCCCCGCACCATAGCCCTGATGTGCTGCTGCTGGCGACCGGCAATGAAGTCACGCTGTGCATTGCAGCTTATGAGCAACTGAAGGCAGAGGGAATCCAGGCGCGCGTGATCAGCACGCCATCGTGGGAACTGTTAGAGAGCCAGAATCAGGAATACCGCGACAGCGTGCTGCCGCCGGAGATAACTGCGCGCGTCGCCGTCGAAGCGGCGTCCAGCACTTTGTGTTGGCGCCCGCTCACATTGTCGCCGCAACCAGGGAACAAGTGCTGCGTCACGCTGCGGATCATGGAACTAGGAATGCGCACATTCAAGTACGATAATCAAAGCGATCCAACCATAAGACAATTGCAGCATTCGGTCAATGACGGAGCGGGTGCGGCTCTTGCCGGGAGAGCAGCCGATTGTGAGGCGAGGTATATGCCGCGCCAATAAATCGGCCGAGTACTACAAAATCTAAAGTATTTACTCGAACCTGCGTTGACCGTCCGCTTTTCGCAGAGATGAACGTCTCTTATGTGTTACCAGACGTTCATCATCACATGGGTCAGCATTAACATTTTTTATCCCCTGATTGAGATGGGAACGAATCCCAGTTGACGCTGCTCGCGATAGTGCGTTCAGGTCGCGGGATACAGGGTGCTATAGATGCTGCGCAAACCAGTCGGCTGCGCTGTGCGCCGCTTGTTGCAATGTGCCCGGTTCTCCGAACAAATGTGTCGCGCCGGGAATCAGGGTGAGTTTCTTCTCGCAGTTTAGCAGCGCATCCGCCTGCTGGTTCAATTCGATCACACCGTAGTCCGCGCCGCCGACGATGAGCAGGGTCGGCGCAGTCACGCGACGCAGTGCAACTTCTCCGGCGAGGTCGGGCCGTCCGCCGCGCGATACTACGGCGGCGATTTTATTTTCCATTTTTGCCGCCGCTTGTAACGCCGCCGCCGCACCGGTGCTGGCACCGAAATAGCCCATGTGCAAGGCTTGCGTCATGGGGTAAGTCTGTAGCCACGCGGTCGCCGCGAGCAGGCGTTGCGTGAGCAGCGCGATGTCGAAGCGCGTTTCGTAATTCTGATCCTCTTCGCGCGTCAGCAAATCGAATAGCAGGGTGCCGATACCGCGTTGCTGCAGCACTTCTGCGACATAGGTGTTGCGCGGACTGAAGCGGCTGCTGCCGCTGCCGTGGGCGAACAGCACCACTCCTTTTGCGGATGGCGGTAGGATCAACTCGCCTTCGAGGGAGACGTGCCCGGCGGGGATGGTGATGGGTAGTCGCGACATGTTTTCACTCCTCATGTAAACCAGGCCCTCCGATAAGTCTGTCATGGGGTTTATTGGGAACCCAGAACAGTCCCGTAGCCAAGATGCAGGCGAAGGCCGGAATCCGGGGACTCAGCGGTACTTCTCCGGATTCCGCTTTGCTCAACCCAGGCTACCTGTCTGGCTCCGGCTCGTCCGGCTTGGGCAGGGAGCGCATGGCGGTGTGCCATGAGTTCCCCATGCAATCAATGCACAAAAATAAAGCCCAGCAAACCAAGAAACAAAGTGATCACGATGAAAAACAGGATGCTACGCCAGACGCTGCTCATGAACTTCTCCTTTTTAGAATGGGCTGTGCGCCCTGCTTAATTATTTTCCCGCCATGACGCCCGTCATGACGATAGGGATGCGCTGCCGGCCGAATTGTCCGGCGAATTTTTCGAAATGTCCAGCCAGTGTTGTGCCGCATTGCGGACAGTTGCCCTGTGCGCTGAGTGTGTAGTCGCGGATCAAATGCCAGTCGCGCACAATCAGCGAATGCTGGCAAGCCGGGCAATGCGTGGTGCCGCCGGAAAGGTCATGCACGTTGCCGGTATAGACATGCAGCAGTCCGGCGGAGTGGGCGATTTGCCGAGCCTGTGTCAGCGTTTCCGCCGGGGTGGCGGAAATGCTGGTCATCTTGTAGTCGGGGTGGAAGGCGGTGAAGTGCAGCGGCACATCCACGCCGAGTTCCCTCGCGATCCATTCGCTCATCTTGCCGATCTCGTGCGCGGAATCGTTGTAACCGGGGATCAGCAGTGTGGTGATTTCCAACCACACCTTGGTTTCCTGACGCAGATATTTCAGCGTGTCCAGCACCGGTTGCAAATGTGAGCCGGTTTGTTTGACATAGAACTCGTCGGTGAAGGCTTTCAGGTCAACGTTGGCGGCATCCATCTTGGCATAGAACTCGCGGCGCGGCTGGTCGTGCATATAGCCCGCTGTGACCGCCACTGCTTTGATGCCGCGCTCGTGGCAGGCATCGGCCACATCCATCGCATATTCGGCGAAGATCACCGGATCGTTGTAAGTGAAGGCGACGCTCTTGCAGCCCAGCCGTTCGGCGCTGCGCGCGATGGCTTCCGGAGTGGCCTGGTCGGCGAGTTTGTCGAAGCTGCGCGATTTGGAAATGTCCCAGTTCTGGCAGAATTTGCAGGCAAGGTTGCAGCCCGCCGTGCCGAACGACAGGATGCTGCTGCCCGGATAGAAATGGTTGAGCGGCTTTTTCTCGACCGGGTCGACGCAGAAACCCGAGGAGCGACCATAGGTGGTGAGCACCATCGCATCGCCGACACGCCCGCGCACGAAACACGCGCCGCGCTGGCCTTCATGCAACTTGCAGTCGCGCGGGCACAGATCGCACTGGATGCGACCGTCATCCAGCCGGTGCCAGTACTTGGCAGGATATTGTTCGGCGATGCTGATTGCTTCATCCATGTTGGTGCTCCTTCGGGTGCCCGGTCATAACCAGCGACTTGGCGAGTGTTGTTTGCTCGTCTAATCGATTGGCTAGTGGTTCCTTCAAAAGTTTTTCGGACTCGCTCCATTTGGTCACGCTATAGCGCGATAGTTTCACATCTTCCGCCCAGAAGTCATCGGGTAGCCCGGCCTTGCGTCTGAGCATGGCAAGAAATTCCCTTGGCTGTGCGAGGTTCTCCCATACTTGCGGCAGAAAGGTGCTGCGATATCTGCCGTATTCAAAAATGATGCCGTCCACGCCGGGGCGGAGTTGCGCCAGCGCATCGGCCTCGTCCCGAACCTCCATCGCCAGTGTAGTAGAGAGCAGCGAAATCTCGACTGTGGTGATGTCGAGTTCTTCCACGCTCAACGGCGTGAAACGCGGATCGCGCAAGGCAGCGGACACGGCATTGCTTTTGACATCGTCGAGCAATGAACGGTGCGCTTGCAGCGAGCCGATGCAGCCGCGCAACTCGCCGTATTGTGTGAGTGTGACGAAGCATGCTCCATGCTCAGCCAGCCACGGCGCGGATTCATCTGCTGTGTGTGACACGTTCAACACGCGCGAAATAGCGGCGCGCGCGATCGGTAGTAACACTTTGCCTTGTTCATCTAACATATTCAGTCTCTCCTGAAAATTTACGCCGTTCGGGTATCGGTCGCCGGGGTAAAAGCAAACGCGGCATAACCCACCACCTGTGCATGAGACCCGGCGGTGTCGCCAGAGTTTCGCAAATCGAGTAAATGAGGTGTGAGGTGGTGCTTCTGCGCCGCGACGATCAGGCCGCTGATGGGCGTGCCGCCACAGGCATGGTCATGTGCGATGGGTTGGCGCAGATTCAGGATGGACTGCACGGTTTCGCCATCCACGCGTTGCGCGGTGGTGTAAGGCAGATAGTGCGAGAGATCGGAGCTGATGACGACCAGCGTTTCATCACCGCCCCACACAGTCTCCAGCACCTCCGCAACTTCCTCGGCGGTAGCCATGCCGACCGCCAATGGCAGCAAAGTGAAATCCGTTAATACGCTTTGCAAAAAAGGCAGTTGTACTTCCAGCGAATGCTCCAGAGCGTGCGCTTGTGCGCTGACGCTGACTTGCGGCAAATGGGTGATGGCACGCGCTGCCGCCGTGTCCAGCATGACCCGTCCCAACGGCGTGTCAAAGGCATCCGCACCGGGCAGCGCCAAGCCCCGCACCGCGACGCGATGAGTAGGGCCGAGCAGCACCACGCGACGGATGCGCGCGGCGATGGGGCGAATCGTGGCATAAGCCGCGGCTGCGATTGCGCCGGAGTAAATGTAACCGGCGTGCGGGACTATCAGTGCCTTGGGAATCAGGTCGATCGGGCGCGCCTCGACCAGCAGCTGTTGCACGTCATGCGCAAGCTGCCGGGGTTCAGCGGGGTAGAACAGGCCGGCAACAGCCGCAGGTCGGATATTTTGCATAACAAGCCTCAAGTTAATTATTGAAGCTTATTTATATGGAGGCGGCAAGGCAAAAATCAAGAGAGGGCAAGTGCGAGGCCTATAACCAGCCACTTGGTTGTCGTTAACCAATGACTTAGTTGGCGTTAACCAGCGGCTTATGTCACCGTCTTTTGGTGACTTAGCCGAATGGCTATGCAACGCGTTTGCCAACATAGTCAGATGGCTATGCAAAGCTTTTGACAACCTATAACCAATGACTTGGCTGGCGTCGTTTGCTAGCCTAGTCAGATGGCTAGTAGTTTCATCAATGACTTACCCAGCGTATTTTGCTGGATTATAACCAGCCACTTTGCCACCGTTCTTTGGTGGCTTAGTGGATTGGCTAGTTGTTTCATCAGTCAGATGGCTATAACCAACCACTTGGCAACCGTTTTCTGGTTGCTTAGTGGGATGGCTAGTTGTTTCACCAGTAGTCTCATCAGGAGTTTCATCAGCTGTTTGCGGTGAGCAGGGCCACGATCTCTTCATGCTTGTTTTTGGTGGCAAGGGTCAAGGGCGTTGTGCCATTATGATATTCTATACCGCGGTCCGCACCCTTGGCGAGCAGCAGTTTGACTACTTCGGTATGACCGTTGGCGGCGGCCTTGTGCAGTGGCGTCCAGCCGTCGTTGCTGGCGAGATTGACGTCGGCGCCACCGGCAATCAGTTGCCCGGCAGTCAGCAGGTGGCCGCGAGTGGCAGCTTGCAGCAGTGGTGTCCAGCCATGGTTGCTGCGTTCGTTCACATTGGCGCGTTTTTCCACGAGCAGTTTCACTATGTTGCTGTAACCGTTGAATGCGGCCCAGTGCAGCGGCCCATAACCTGCCGTATCCTTGGGGTGGACGTCGGCGCCGTTGAGGATGAGAAAGATTGCAACTTCTTCCTTGCCATTGAAGGTTGATATCATCAGCGGTGTCCAGCCGTGCTCATCACGCGTATCAATATCCACGCCGCTGCTCAAGAACAACGCAACGGCATTGCGGTCGCCCTTTTCGGCTGACTGGATGAAACCCTTGGGGGAAAAAGCATAGCCTTGCTGTTCGATGGCGGCTTTTTTCGATGCTTCCACATCGTCCCAGGGATTAACCACAGCCGCGCCTTGCTGTTCCTGATCTCGCAATTTTGCGTGCACCAAGCTCAACGAGAAAATTTCGGATGCCAACTCGCTAGGGAACCCATGTCGTGAGCCATCGCGGGTATCCGTCATCAGATCCGTGAAGTAAGCATCAATTTCCTTTGAATGCCACAGGTCAGCGATACGGTTCACCACACGCGGATACTGCTTCTCCAGATTTTTTGGGTAGAGATCTTCTTTGCCGCCCAGCAGGTGTAACAGTTTTTCATTCATCGAAAATGGTGTGCGCGTTTATCCCAGCAAATGTTTGACGTGTTCGCGTTCCTCCAGCAGTTCCTGATGGCTCTCCCGCATGTGTCTGCGACCAAGCTCGCTGATCGGTAATCCTTGCACGATGTCAAAATGGCCGTGTTTGCAAGTGACCGGGAAGCCGTAGATCACGCCCTCTGGAATGCCGTAACTACCGTCGGACGGTATGCTCATGGTCACCCAATCGTTGTGGTGCGAGCTGAGCATCCAGTCGTGGATGTGCGAGACGGCGGCGTTGGCGGCGCTGGCGGCACTGGACAGGCCGCGCGCTTCGATGACTGCCGCGCCGCGCTTTTGCACGATGGGGATGAATTCGCGTTCCACCCAATCCTGATCCGGCAGGATGTCGCGCACCGGACGGCCGCGAATCTCGGCGTGGTCGAGATCGGGATATTGCGTGCCGGAGTGGTTGCCCCAGATGATCATCTTCTTGATGTCGCGGATCGGCTGGAACAGCTTGAGTGCGATTTGGGCGATGGCGCGGTTGTGGTCGAGGCGCATCATCGCGCTGAAATTGCGCGGGTCGAGATCGGGGGCGTTCTTCATCGCGATCAGCGCGTTGGTGTTGGCGGGATTGCCCACCACCAGTACTTTGACGTGGCGCGCCGCATATTGGTTAAGCAGCTTGCCCTGTTCGGAGAAGATCGCGCCATTGGCTTCGATCAAATCCTTGCGCTCCATGCCCTTGCTGCGTGGACGTGCGCCGATCAACATGGCGACTTCGGTATCCTTGAACGCGACCTTCGGATCATCGGTGATGATGATTTGTTGCAGCAGCGGGAAGGCGCAATCCTCCAGCTCCATCATCACGCCGCGCAACATTTGTTGTGCCTGCGGCACATCCAGCAGTTGCAGGATGATCGGCTGCTCGCGCCCAAGCATGTCGCCATTGGCGATACGGAACAGAACAGCGTAGCCGATTTGCCCGGCGGCACCGGTGACGGTGATGCGAACGGGTGCTTTCATGGGGGCCTCCTGTGAACCAACGATATGCGCATAATAATTCTTTTGAAAGGCCTGTGCACAACGACACCTCTATAAATTCGTTGGTGCGGCGTCGTTGCGTCGCGTGCTCGAGCATTCCTGTGCGCAGCGGTCGTAGCCCGCATAGGGCGGAACCGCAAGCGTTCCGCCGGATGATTTGTTCCGCCGAATGCAACAGCACTTTGAATTGCGGCGGAACGCCTCTGCCGGGTGCCCGGACGAAAGTTTTTCGTAAGGGCTTCAGCCCTACTAAAGTTCATGGGCTGGAGCTAAAATGGCACGTCGCCAGCCACGCGCCATGTCACATAAATCGCGCCACCCGCGAAGGCGAATGTCAATATCGCGAGCAGCAGGCTCTGTATCCGGACTGACAGGTTGGGCAGTGGAACGAGCCAGGCTACAAGGGGAATAGCAGCAAGAATGGGCAGCGCGTACCACGGAAGTTGTGCACTTAGCACGGCCACGCAGCCGGTCAGCCCGGCAATCATCGCGAGCGGTAAAGTGAAGGTGCGTCCGGTCGGGAGCGGCCGGTTGCTGATCATCTGAATCAACAAGTGCGCGGCTGCAGCAGACCCAAGCGCTAAACCGAATTGACCGAGCAAGGCGGACGCGCCGACCAAGGCCGCGCCACCGGTGCCGATGCCCAGCGCGGTGGCTGCGCTGGCAGCGCGTAGCGGTTCCTGGTCCGATAGCTTGTCCATGCCCCATACCAGAATCGCGACATAAGCCGCGCAACCCGTGCCCCACAGCAGTACTACTTGGGGCGCCTGTTGCTGGAGAACACGCTGTACCGTCCAAATGGCGACCGCGCCCCCGAGCACGGGAAGCAGCCAACTAAACCAGCGTGATTGCAATAAAGTGAGCAACAGGGCGAGCAATGCGCTGAGCAATCCCAATAGAACGATTTTTCGCGCGGCGGTGAGCGGCTCGATGGTGAAGTCGCTGGCCAGGTAAACGGTGACGGCAAATCCGGCGATGACGGCTAAGCCGCTCAATTTGATACGCTGGAATAGTTCAGCGGTAATCAGCGCGACCAGGAAAGGGGCCAAGCCGGCTTGTACGGCGGGATGATTGAGCAGTTCTTGCAACTTAACCTCCATTTGATCGTCAAACCGGGGCGAGTTTACCACTAGTGAAGCTACTAGCCATCTGACTGATGAAACAACTAGCCATTCCACTGGGTTGACAAAAGACATCAACCAAGTGGCTGGTTATAGGCTGTCCAAAGCTTTGCATAGCCATTCGGCTAAGTCACCAAAGTACGGTGACATAAGCCGCTGGTTAACGACAGCCAAGTCATTGGTTATAGCGAAGCAACTCTTGAAATCTGACGATGAACACCCAACGTTCGCAGCGCGAAGTGGCCGGAATGGTAGACTGCGCGGCATGATTTTAACATTGGAGGCGATAAGTTTATGAAGCGGATTTTCCTGTTTATTTTGACCAATTTGGCAGTGGTGTTCGTGATCAATATCACTCTGCGTCTGCTCGGCGTGGATCGCTGGCTGAACGAATCCGGCGGCATCAACTTCAGCGCGCTGCTGGTGATATCCGCCGTGATCGGCTTTGCCGGTTCGCTGGTTTCGCTGGCCATGTCCAAGTGGTCGGCAAAGCGCATGGTCGGCGCGAAGGTCATCGAAAACCCGATTGATCCGACTGAACGCTGGCTGGTTGAAACAGTGCAACGGCATGCGCAAGCTGCTGGTATTGGGATGCCGGAAGTAGCGGTTTACGACGCGCCGGATGTGAATGCTTTTGCCACCGGCTGGAATCGCAACGATGCACTGGTTGCGGTGAGCACCGGCTTGTTGCACAACATGAGCAAGGATGAAGCGGAAGCCGTGTTGGGACATGAGATCAGCCACGTTGCCAATGGCGACATGGTGACCCTGGCCCTGATCCAGGGCGTGGTGAACACCTTCGTGATATTTTTCGCCAAGCTGTTCGGATTCTTCGTGGATCGCGTGTTGCTCAAGAATGATGGCCGGAATGGTCCCGGCATTGGTGCCTTCGTTGCGGAAATAGCGGCGCAACTGGTGTTGGGTGTGCTGGCCAGCGTCATCGTGATGTGGTTCTCGCGCCAGCGTGAATTCCGCGCCGATGCGGGTGGAGCGCATCTGGCTGGACGAGAAAAAATGATCGCGGCACTTGAACGCTTGAAAATCAATCATGAGCAGGCCACCCTGCCGGAAAAAATGGCTGCTTTCGGCATCTCCGGCAGTCACGCTTTCGCAAAAATATTCATGACCCATCCGCCGTTGGATGAGCGTATCGCTGCGTTGCGCAATGGGCAAAGTTAGTTGTCGTCAATGGCTGGTGGCCATATCAATGATTGCTGTGCGCAACTCCTGCTTCAGGACTGCGTCTGCCTGATTTAAGGCGCGCTTGGCCGCGCTTTCCTTGTCCGGGGCGTTGCTCTTGACGGTCCAGCGCCTGGTGCCGCGCACACGGCTGGTGGCCGTCTCCGACAAGGTGACTTCCAGGACGCCGCGCTGCCAGTACCAGCCTTCCTTGAAACCCAAGTCAGCCAGTTCCATCCGTGCCTGCAACACAAAATCCGGATTCTGCCCGGTCTCAATCATGAAACCGGCTTTGGCCAGCGCGCCGGCCACCACCTCCGCCAAGCCGGGAGTGGAATCGGCCGTTACTTGCGATGCTATCCGCACCCGCTTCAGCAATTCGTCCAGATCGCTTTGGAGTTTCGCGCTGTTCCATTGCGATTCCAGTCCGCGACCGGTAATGTCCACCACTTGCAGACTCTTCTGCAATGTGTCGCGCTCCTGTTGCGTTTCCAGTGCATTGTTGGCTGCAGCAATTTTCAGGAACAGGTCGCTGTTTTTGCGGGACTGCTCGATATGGTTGCCGGTGGCCTCATCCAGCTGGCTGATCTGCTGGCGCAGGCCGGAAGCGGTCTGCAAGCGCGGCAGGACTGCCAGCGCGTGATAGTTTTTTGTGGCGGGGTCTTGCCACAGCTCCGCGATCTGTATCCCGTGGATAATCTGTTCGGTGTGCGTGGTGATGTGGCGGGAAGCCTGGCTCTCATACTCTCCCGGCCCGGCGGGGCTGGTCTTGAATTTCTGCACATCCTCGCTGTCCGCCGTCACTGCAACCTGGAATATTTTGGACAGGTCGGCGCGGGCGCGATCCTTGGCTTCTTCCTGCGTAGCAGCCTGGCCCCTGCCTATCAAATATTGCGAGCTCTTGTAATTGGCGCTATCACCGGTGATCCAATCGGGCTGGGCGGGCTGCCGGCTGGCGCAGCCGGGCAGGAGTGAGAGCATGAGTGTAAAAATGGCAAAGGCAGAGAGTTTCATTTTCATCTCCTTGTGGTGGGATTATCGGATACCCAATGCTGGGTCAGATACGTCTTGTGTTTGTTGCTGATGACTACGCCCGGATATTCCAGTGTTGCGATGACTTGTTCGCCCGCTCCCAGTAAATCAACCGTGACGGTGTAACTGCCGGGGGAGAGGGAAAGCCGCGCAAGCTGGACATTTTCGGGCAGTGTCAGCCAGCTGCGGGTGTCGGCGCGCTCGGTGGCCACTGCCGCCACTCGCACGAGAAAGGAACCGAGCAATTCTACCGCAGGGTCGTTGTTCCTGTTGTTTCCGGCGCGATCCACGGACTCCTGTATCGCCCCCTTGGCCACCGCGCGGGCGATGGAACGCGCCGTTATGGCCGGCATGCGGGAGTCCAGGCTCGCCTTGGCAATGGCATCGATGTTTTCCATCATCTGGGTAGAGGCATGTTTGCCGGAGACGCTGACGCGAGCGCTCAGCACTTTGTTGGGGCGGGATTCGTAGTAAGGCAGCGCGATGTTCACGACCACGGGCGGGGCGAACGTGACTTGCTTATGTGGCTTGGTGGCATTCATCGCGACCGAGGGCGGCGGAGCTATTGCACCGACGACTTTTTCGCGCTTGATGGGGGCCAAGCCGTTGTTCAGGACGAAGACCAGTTCGCCTCCCTGCTCCGGTGCGCTGTTCTCTTCCTGCGGAAGGTCCATGCCGAATTCCTTACTGTATTGGGTGGCCTCGTCCGCCAGCCCCTCCCGCTGCGCCAGCCGCAGCAGGTCATGCTTGAGCATGTCTGGCATGGCCATCCCATAATTGACCTGATACTTCTTGTAGGCCTCATAGGCCTTGCGATAGGCGATCATGGCATCACTCCATTCACCCATTTCCTCGTAGATCAGGCCGGTGAGGTAACGGGACAGGGCATCTTCGGTGAACTTGTCCCCCGGAATTTTTTCCCCGATCTCACGCAGCTTGATGTCCACCTGCAGCGCTTCAACCCGCGCCTCATTGGGTTGCCCGAGTTCCAGGTAATTGAGCGCCATGTAGAGGTGTACCAAAACCTGTTCATAGTCATCCCCGGCATAACTGACGGTTGCATCATTGACGACAAATGACAGCGTATTTTCGCTAACACTGGCGGCGTAGAGCCGCTCCATTTCCGCCTTGGCCGCTTCCAGCGCCTGGTTGGAGCCGGAAAAATCGCGCTTCATGCGCAGCACCATGCCTTTGTTGAGAAGATACAACACCCGGTCGGTTTTGGAGCGGGATTGTTTCTCAATATCCCGCAAGGCGGCATCGTATTGCCGGGCTGAAAGATTGCGCTCAATGACCCCGAAAGACTCGCTGTAGGTGGCGCATCCCGTCACTAATACGAAAGTCCCGAGCAACAGCGCAATGCGGCACGTCGCTATCAATTGCCCCGCCTTCAACTAGAAACTCAGGTTGCTGCGCTCCACCAGTTTCTTGATCTTTTTCTGGCCGACCCAGACCTTGCGGTTGTCCGCCAGGCTGATCAATGTCAGATCCACCTGGTAGTAGCGCAATTGTGTTTTACCTTCGGCATCAATGATGGTATTGATGGTTCCCTTCAACATGAAGTCGGCGCCTTTCTCCTGTCCCATCGCTTTGCGCGTGGCCTCGCTGGCGTTGAGGTCCTGATCCTTGCGCTCCCCGCGGATTTCCTGGCGTTCCGTGGAGGAGGCAACGAATTGCACCTTGTCGGAATTGATCAAGGACCGCTCCATGTCGGCGACAAAGGTGTTGACGTTGATGTGCTCGTGGCTCAGGTTGCTCACCTCACCCACGATCACTGCCGGCTGGCGGTTCTGGGTGTGGGTGAATTCGCGAAGCCAAGTGCGGTCCAGCACGTCTTTGATCATCTCTTCCGACACCTGCTGCGAGTCGGTATCGTTCCAGGCGCCGCTCAAATCTTTCACTTCACTCGTTTCCATGCGCGTTACCGAGGTGGAGCAGCCGGCGGCGGCCAACGCCAGGGCCAGGGCCATCAATACGGCCAGTCTATTTTTGGGTAGTGTCGAGCGCATTATTTTTTCTCCCTTGCGACGCGGTCAAAAATGTTATCGCCGCTGGTTTCAATGTAACGTTTCAAGTCATCGTTCATGTCCTGTGTTCCGGCCAGCGTGCTTTTCACATGTTTCATATCCAGTTCGACGATGGAATAAATGATGTTGGTTTTGGGATCGCGCCAGCTGCCGATTACTTTGGCACCGGCCAGATTGACCTTGGTAAGGGCCTTGATTTGGCGCGTGACAGCTTCCTCGTTGGTGTTGGCACCGCCAGCCTTGGCGGAGGACATGTAGTCGCTGGAAACCACGTCCATGTAGGACGACAAGACCCGCGCCACTTCAGCACGCGCCCGGTCATCGGCAACGGATTTTTGCAGCGCCATATCCCCCATTGGAGAGGCCGAACCTACGCCGTGAAACAGGCGGCCATCCTTGTCGTTGAGTATATTGGTACCTTTGTTGACCCAATCTGGTGCGCCCTTGAGACCCAGGTCGCTTTCTACTTTGGTAGTGCTGGAACAGGCTGAGATGGCAAACACAAACAGTGCCATGGATAAAAGTTTTGTAATGAGATGGGATTTTTTCATGATTTTCTCCTGATGGTTAGGGAAAACAATTTGAAAGCTATTGCGACGGAAAGATGCAGGACGGCCGACGGAACCATCATAAGTGAAATGAAAAGTTGATGCAATGCGGAGTTTGTCACTATCCTCAAGGGCGGTTTGGCGGCAGCGGGATTCCTGGCGCAGGGTTCTGACAAGGCAGACTTCGTGTTGGTCGGCAAGCTGACCTTGGATGACGCGAATCGCCAAAACAACTGGTATTGGATGCGCGATACGGTCGAAGTGTCCTTGGTGGAGAAGGAGTCGGGCCGCGTGCGTGGCAGCAGAACGTGGCCGATCAAGGCTTCGGCACGGGATGTCAAGACCGTGCGTTCGCGAGTGCTGATTGAAGCCGAGAAGCTGCTCAAGCAGGATCTGCGGTCAGCGATCATTGAGTTTGCGTCAGGTTAAGCTACGATGCCGCGCGCTTTTGCGCCAGTGAGACAGGTTCTGCTGGTAAGTGTTTGGCGACAATCGCGTTGTGACCGGTTCGTGACAATCACCTTGGCCGGTTGATGGAATGTTCAACCGGCGTGGATGACGTTTGTCGTGACGGCTACTGGGGTGCGGTCGGAGATGGATTATCCGTAGTCGCCGAGGGTGTATTTGTTGCCGGGGAGGGCTGCGGTTGTGCAGTATCGCTGCTCTCTTCGTCATCGTATCGTTGACGCGGCGGGTTGCCTTCATACACTTGGCTCAGACGACGAAGCAAGTAAGCATCACGAATGAATTCGTAGGGATCTATCATCGCCTCATTCAAAACTTTTTCTTGATCCAGGAGTTCGGCACGCCAGCTGATCCCCCTGGTCAGGTAAGCCTGGTTACGTGCGCGCATGTCTTTCAGCTGGTACATCGGGCTTGGGTAGCCGTCAACATACAATCCAACGCTGTCACGCAGCGTGCTGGGTCCTAATATTGGCAAGACGAGGTAGGGGCCGTTGCCAACTCCCCACTTACCCAGGGTCAAGCCAAAATCTTCATTATGTTTTTTTAAGTCGCCAATTGATGCAACGTCAATTAACCCGAAAACGCCGACTGTGGAATTCACGAAGAAACGCATCCCGTCAGAAAAACCTTGCACCAGCTTAAGTTGAAGCAAATCGTTGGCGGTGACGACGACATCATCCAGATTGGAAAAGAAATTCGTTACCATAATTCTGCCAGCCGTCGGCATTACCGCTTTGTATCCCCGTGCGACGGGCTTAATAACAGCTTTATCGACGCTATCGTTGAATTTATATATGCCGCGGTTAATTGGTTCCAGCGGGTCGGCCGGATTGTGCGCATGGGTCGAGGCGCAACCTGTCAAAGCGACGGCAGTGAGTACAATAAGAGTGCGTATGGCGTTCATTGTTTTTTTTGCTGCAGTGAATTCGCTGCGATTATATGAGTGAGGGGCTGGTTTGCGCAAAACAAGTTATAAGCGTTGGGTGGGCGGAGCCAGTTCGCCAATATGGAAACTGAATTTTCCGCTGTTGCGTTCGGCAAAGTAATATTCAAGGCTGAAGCGCACCGGGCGAAACGCGATTTCATCCCACGGTATTTCAGCTTCGCTGAATAGTTTGACTTCCAGGCTTTCCGGCCCCGGGCCAAAATCCAGAGCTAGCAGTTTGGCGCGGAACAGCAGATGCACCTGATTGATATAGGGCAGGCTGTACATCGAATACAAGTCACCGATCGCAATGCGCGCATTGGCTTCTTCCAGCGTTTCGCGTGTGGCCGCCTCGGCGGTGGTTTCGCCGTTTTCCATGAAACCGGCGGGAAGTGTCCATAGTCCGTGGCGAGGTTCGATGGCGCGACGACACAGCAGGATTTTGTCCTGCCATTCCGGAATGGCACCGACAATCAGTTTGGGATTCTGGTAATGCACCTCGCCGCAGCCGGTACACACGTGGCGCGCGCGGTTGTCATCCGGCGGGATCCGCAGTTCGACCGGGGCACCGCACAGGCTGCAATATTTCATGGAAATTTCATCTCGGAAGGTTGGTGCTAAACAAAATAATTTTCAGATACGCTACTGCGATTTTTCGCTGCCCTTGTTTGCCGGTGAGGCGGCTCGGGGGAAGTTCTTGTTCAGCACGCGCTGTGCATCGTCGCGCAGTTCTTTCATGCCCAAGTCGTCATAGCCTTGCACCAGTATCAGCAGCGCATCGTGTATCGCGGGCGTATTCGGATATTGCGTCAACACTTCCTTGGCGCGGTTCACCGCAGCGATGTCCGCGCCGCGGCGCAGGTAGTATCTGGCGACATGGATTTCATATTTTGCCAGTGCATCGAGCAGATACTGCATGCGCAATCTGGAATCGGGCGCGTACCTGCTGGAGGGGAAGCGCGTTACCAAATCCTTAAAGGCGGAAAACGAATCTTGCGCCGCTTTCGGGTCGCGCTCGGTGGGATCTTGCCCGCTCACTATACCGAACAAACCGATATCGGCATTGAAGTTGGCCAAACCCTTCACATAGTAGACATAGTCCACATGCGGGTTGTTCGGGTACTGCTTGATGAAGCGATCGGCGGCGGAAATGGCGGATTCCGGCTCATTCTGCCGGTAATAGGCGTAAGCGATCTCGATCTGTGCCTGCTGCGCGTAACGCCCGTATGGATAATGCGATTGCAGGGATTCAAACTGTTTGATGGCTTCCTCATAGCTGTTCTCATTGAGGTTTTTCTTGGCATCGTTATACATTACTTCGGCAGAAGCAGTTTTTGCCGAGCTATCGGCATCAGGCTTCGATCCAAACAAACCGCAGGCGGTTAACGTAAGTAACAGGAATACGGCTAAACTATGGCGCATGACAAATCCAGAAAATAATTTGCGCAATTATAACACCCGCAGGGTGCGAGAACCTCTGCGAGGCAAAGGTAGGCAATCCACTACGCGACAAATCGCGTGTGCCAAAGGTAGGCAATCCGCTATTCAGCAAGCTGAATGCGGAATTGATACTGGAGTTGACACTAACGCAAACCCGCGCGTTTCCGACGCGCAGCATTTAATCGTTCCCGATGATTACGCCGGACTGCGCTTGGATCAGGCATTGGTTAAATTTTTTCCCGAGTATTCGCGCAGTCGTTTACAAGAATGGATTACTCAGCAACAAGTCAAAGTGGATGGTGAATTTGCCACGACCAAGCAAAAAGTCTGGGGCGGCGAAAAATTGGAAGTGCTTCCGCAAACCCATCCTGCTGAACAGCCGTATCAGGCCGAAGACATCGCGCTAGCCATCGTTTACGAAGACGATGCCTTGATGGTGATCAACAAACCGGTCGGACTGGTGGTGCATCCGGGTAGCGGCAACTGGGAAGGCACATTGCTCAACGCCCTGCTGCATTACGCACCGCAATTGGAAGATGTGCCACGCGCCGGCATCGTGCATAGGCTGGACAAAAACACCAGCGGTTTGTTGGTGGTGGCCAAAACCCTGACTGCGCAAACCGCATTGGTGCGCCAGTTGGAGGCGCGCAGCGTGCAGCGTGAATACCTGGCCCTGGTGCATGGCGAGCTGACGCGTGCCGGCAAGGTGGATGCGCCGATAGGCCGGCATCCCACCCAGCGCGTCAAGATGGCCGTGGTGGAAAGCGGCAAGCCTGCGGTCACCCACTACCAAATCGAGGAAAAATTCCCGAGCTGCACGCTGCTGCGCTGCCGTTTGGAAACCGGCCGCACCCACCAGATACGCGTGCATCTGGCGAGTATCGGCCATCCCCTGGTGGGCGACAACGTGTATCTCAAAGGCCCGCAAAAATGCGTGTCGCAACTGCGCGCTTTATTAACCGGCTTCCCGCGTCAGGCCTTGCACGCCACGCGTCTCGCGCTGGAACATCCGGTCAGTGGCGAGAGGATGGAATGGCATGTGCCGCTGCCGCAAGACATGCAGCAACTGTTACAACAAATTCGTAAGGCAATTTCTCCTCGCCCAATAATCCTCCTCGATCCCCCCTTGCTTGCGGAAGGGTCGCTGCGCAGCAGCGGGGAACCCACCGGCGTACCCCTTGCGGGTGCAGGGGGGAAGATAACCTCCTCCCCTGATAAGGGGAGGCCGGGAGGGGTTTAGGGAACGTGCCATATGAGTCTCATTGAACATTGCATCATTCCTGACTGGCCTGCACCCAAGCAGGTGCGCACCTTGCAGACCACCCGCCTTGGTGGAGTAAGCAGCACACCTTATGACAGTCTCAATCTCGGCGACCATGTCGGCGATGCGCCGCTGGCGGTGGCGCGCAACCGCGTGTTGCTCAACACGCTGCTGCCCAGTGAACCGGTGTGGCTGGAACAGGCACACGGCACGCTGGTCGCGGATGCCGACCATGCAAGTTGTCTGCCGCAGGCCGATGCCTGCATCGCGCGGCACCGCGCGGCGGTGTGCGTGGTGATGACTGCCGATTGCCTGCCGGTATTGTTGTGCGATAAACAGGGCAGCGTGGTCGGTGCGGCACACGCAGGCTGGAAGGGTTTGGCGGCGGGTGTCATCGAAGCCACCGTGCAGGCGATGAACATTGCGCCGCAAAACCTGATGGCGTGGCTTGGTCCCGCCATCAGTCAGGATGCCTTCGAAATCGGTGATGAGGTGCGTGCCGCGTTTATTGCCGCGCAGCTGCAAGCCGTAGCGGCATTCATTCCCGGCCAGCATGGCAAATGGCTGGCCGACATCTACGCACTGGCTCGCTTGCGCCTGAACGCATTGGGCATCACGCAAATTTACGGTGGCGACTACTGTACTTACCGCGAGCGCGAACGTTTTTTTTCCTACCGCCGCGATGGTGCGACCGGACGCATGGGAACGTTCATCTGGCTGGATTGATCGGTAGTGTCAATTCCAATGTCAATTCCAATGTCAATTCCGTATTCAGCTTGCTGAATAGCGGATTGCCTGCCTGCGGTATGTCGTGCAGCGGCTTCATTAAAAGCAGGCAAATTGCTATTTGGTTTGCTGAATGCCAAGTTGGCGCGCCTGCCTTTGGTATAATCCGCGCCTTATTTATTTCTGAAAAATTCTCATGAGCGTTTTGCTGTGGATCATCTTCGTCAGCATTTTTGGCGGCGTGTTGAGCGTGTCGTGTGCCGCGCTGTTCGCCTTGAACGCGCGCGCGCATTGGGTGAACTCGCTGGTCAGTTACGCCATCGGAGCGTTGTTGGGTGCGGCATTTCTCGAGATATTGCCTGAAGCACTCAAATTGAGTGCTAGCGTTTCAGTAGTCAGCGGCGCGGTGTTGGCGGGCATATTGTTATTTTTCACGCTGGAAAAATTACTGTTGTGGCGCCATTGCCACAGTGATCATTGCGAAGCGCATGATCCCGTTGAGCCTAATGCGCATGGGCGCAGCGGCACCATGATCATGGTTGGCAACACTTTTCACAACTTCGTCGATGGCATCATCATCGCCGCCGCATTTTTGGCCGATGTGCATCTGGGTATCGTCACCGCACTGGCGATCATCGCGCATGAAATCCCCCAGGAGGTCGGCGACTTCATGATTTTGCTGCATTCCGGTTATACCAAGGCGCAGGCTTTGCTGTTTAATCTGGCATCCAGTCTGGCCACATTGTTGGGCGGCGTGCTGGCTTATTACGCTTTGAGGTCCATGCAAAGTGTCGTCCCGGTTTTATTGGCTTTGGCGGCGGCGAGCATGATTTACGTGGCGGTTGCCGACCTGATTCCCGGATTGCACAAACGTACCACATTGCGCGACACGCTGGAGCAAGTCGTGCTGATTGCGTTGGGCATTTCTTCGATAGTATTGGTCCAACTCCTTGTGTCCGAATAAGCAATGAAAGTTTGTGATGAGTAAAACCAATCACCTTCCCAAAGTCGGCTTCGTCTCGCTCGGTTGTCCGAAAGCGACTGTGGATTCGGAACACATCCTCACCCGCTTGCGCGCCGAGGGGTATCTGATTTCCGGCAGTTTTCAGGATGCCGATCTGGTGGTGGTGAACACTTGCGGCTTCATCAATAGCGCGGTGGAAGAGTCGCTGGATGCGATCGGTGAGGCGCTGGCGAAAAACGGCAAGGTGATCGTCACCGGCTGTCTCGGTGCGAAGGGCGATGTGGTGAAACAGGCGCATCCAAAAGTGCTCGCCGTTACCGGCCCGCACGCCACCGATGAAGTGATGGCGGCGGTACATCAACATTTGCCCAAGCCGCATGATCCCTATATGGACTTGGTGCCTGCACAGGGAATCCGCCTCACGCCGAAACATTACGCTTACGTGAAAATTTCCGAAGGCTGCAACCATCGCTGCACCTTCTGCATCATCCCCAGTCTGCGCGGCGATCTGGTCAGCCGTCCGGTCGGCGATGTGATGCAGGAAGCGCAGAATCTGGTCAACGCGGGTGTCAAGGAATTGCTGGTGATTTCGCAGGACACCAGTGCCTACGGCGTGGACGTGAAATACCGCACCGGCTTCTGGGGCGGCAAGCCGCTCAAGAGCCGCATGACCGAGCTGGCAGCGGCGATGGGAGAACTTGGCGCGTGGGTGCGCCTGCACTACGTGTACCCCTATCCGCATGTGGACGAGGTGATTCCGCTGATGGCGCAAGGGAAAATTCTACCGTATCTGGATATACCGTTTCAGCACGCCAACCAGCGCATCCTGAAATTAATGAAGCGTCCGGCCAGCAGCGAGAATGTGCTGGCGCGCATCAAACAATGGCGCGAGATTTGCCCCGACCTTACGCTGCGCAGCACCTTCATCGTCGGCTTCCCCGGCGAGACCGAAGAGGAATTCGAAGAGCTGCTGGATTTTCTGGAGCAAGCGCAACTGGATCGCGTCGGCGCGTTCGCTTACTCGCCGGTGGACGGCGCGGCGGCCAACGCCTTGCCCGATCATGTGCCGCCCGAAGTGCAACAAGAACGCCTTGCGCGGCTGATGCTGCTGCAGGAAGAAATCAGCGAACAGCGCCTCAAGCGCAAAATCGGCAAGACGATGAAGGTGTTGGTGGATGAGGTGGATGAAGATGGCGCGATTGCGCGCAGCTTCTCGGACGCACCGGAAATCGACGGCGTGGTGTACATCGAAAACGGTCAGCAACTAAAGGCAGGTGATTTCGTCGAAGTGAAGATCACCGATTCAGATGAGCATGATCTGTGGGCGGAGATAGTCTAACTGTGGGGTAGGGAGTGCTGCCCAGATACCCACGCAAAATTCTCAGCCCATTTATCACTGTGCTATAGTTATCTCTGCACGCGCGTCAAAACAGCCTTACATAAAAATACTGCTACGGCTGGATCAACAGAGAATCGCGATCGCATTACCGAATATCTGCTCAGGAAGACGATATGAAGGGGTTTAATGTTTCGATGATTCCAAACTTGCGCGCATTCGCGTGCAGGTTTCTTGCACGGCAAATCAAACTCGCATTTGTTGGCTGCTTGGCTGCGATTGCGCTTACCTCTTGCGGTGGAGGTGGTGGCAGTGGCGGAACAGGGCCCGTGACCTCAACTCTGGCATTCCCGCTTCAAAGTGGAATGAAGGCGTCAGTTCAACAAGGCTCTTCAATAAATTTCTCCGTTTCAGGTACCTGTAGCGGTACCGCCAACATTAATATATCAACCCCACTTCCTGCAACTTTCGGAAACGTTGCCGCGTTATCTGTCGTAAATGCAGCAAACCTGAATTTGCCAAATTGCATCCCGCCTTCCCTATACAGCACTTCAACCGATTATTACGACAGCAATTACGACCCGCTAGGTACCATCGATTCCAGCGGTAATTATGGTGTATACGCGACACCTCCAAGCATACCTGTCTCGGTCAAGGTTGGAGATATCGGTACGATAGGCACAATAAATTATTCTACCGATTCTACGCAGAACTTTTCTACTGGTCATGACGATATCAGTTATGTGATAGAGCCCGATACCGCCAATACCGCGATCGTCAACATGATTGATAAATCCTATGACTTCAGCGGCAGTTTGACATCTACCGAGCAAGACAGGTCCAGAATTAAGGCCGATGGCACCCTGATCCCTGTTTCAGTAGATCTTCAAGCTGCGAATGGTTCCACGACACATCTTGTTTTGACCGCGCTGCCTGATACCACACCCCCGACGGTGTTATCGACAAACCCGCCCAATACTTCAACAACTGTCCCGGTATACTCAACCATTACCGCCACATTCAGCGAGGCAATAGATCCTGCCACGGTGACTGCCGCTTCATTTACCCTAATGGACGGTACGACGCCGGTTTCTGGGACGGTAACATACAGCAGCGGGACGGCCACATTTACACCCGCGGTGTTCCTGTCTCCCAGCACAGTGTATACGGCCAAGATCACCACTGGAGTTAAAGACCTCGCGGGTAATGCGCTGAGTTCGAACTATTTGTGGCAATTTAAGACCTCTGCGCCTGACACCACTCCGCCGACAGTGATATCCACAAGCCCGGTTAATTCAGCTTCTGCTGTTGCTATCAATAGCGCCGTTACCGCGACATTCAGCGAGCAAGTTGATCCTGCAACGATCACAACTGCTGAATTCACCCTGATGGACGGCACAACCCCTGTTTCCGGAACGGTAACGTACAGCGGCACAACTGCAACATTTACACCCTCGGTATCTTTAACAACCAACACAGTTTATACGGCCACGATCACAACGGGCGTTAAAGACTTGGCGGGTAATGCGATGAATGCGGACTATTCGTGGACATTTCAGACCTTTGCGCCTGCAACGCCAACAGTTTTATCGACCAGCCCGGTTCCTTACGCCTATGCTGTCGCACTTGATAGCGCCATTACTGCCACCTTTAGCACGCCAATGAATCCCGTCACTGTGACAAATAATTCATTTACACTGATGGGTGGTACGACACCAGTTTCTGGATTGGTTACATACAGCGGCAATACTGCTACATTTACTCCCTCGGCATCTTTAACAACCAACACAGTTTATAGGGCTACGATCACAACGGACGTTAAAGACTTGACGGGTACTGCGATGAGTGCGAACTATTCGTGGACATTTCAGACCTTTGCGGATGGCTCGTCAACAGGACCGGTCAACCCGCCGCCTGCCGGACTTTGGCAGCCGGCCTCGGGTTCAACTCCGGCTATCGGCAATTTCGTGTATCTGCAGAGCGATGCTGGCGATTACATCGGCTTGGGTCGAACCTACACTTATACTCCGGTGACCGCCATACTTTCCGTCAGCGCGAGTGGAGGCCTCCTTTCTGTTGGTGTCAATGGAAACGAACTGTGGACTGGCAACTTCCAAACCATGAATACGATCAGCCAACTTCAACCCGGTTATTACCCGGGTCTTAAGCGCTACCCGTTTAATAATCCAGTGTTGGGTGGCCTCTCTTGGTATGGTGATGGGCGCGGCTGCAATACCCTGCAAGGCTGGTTCGCCGTCGACAGCGTCACTTACGTAAACGGCACGCTCACAGCGATCGACCTGCGCTTCGAACAAAACTGCGAGGGCGGCACTACTGCTTTGCATGGGGCAATTCACTGGGGCCCCTAGCAAAGGCAGATATCTTGTATCAATATCTACCCTCGTCCTAACCCTTACTCCGAGCGGGCAGCCCAAAGCAAGTCTTGGCCCACCTCTTGTCAAAGGTGGAGCTTACACTTCTGTGTAAGCCGTGTCCGGAATGGGGTCGTTAGGAACAATCGGGGACAGACCGTTTTCAGCAGGCCTAACAATAATCCCTCATTCTCTTCTTCTTCATTAAATAAAAAGCCACCCCCTCAGAATAAATTGCACCACAATAGTTTTTATAAACCAAACAACTCATGTGCGCTCCGCTTAAAATTACTGACCTTTTGATTGATGGCACCAGTACCAAAGCACACAAAGAGTCAAAGTGAATTGTTTTCAGCCTGCGTAAGGTGCGCTTCGTAAGGCGGCAATTAGCAAGCCAAGTAGAAGGGCGCTGTTGTGGGGTTGGGAAGTGAGAGGTTAACTACTGCTTGGCTGGACGCCCTGCGTCATCTGCCTTGCCGCCGGGGTGATCGTCAACAGGCGGAAACATGCCATCACGCCCCATGTCGTGTTTGAATTGCTGACGTTCTTCCGGTGACATGTTTTTGAAGTGTTCCCGCATTTCCTTGCGGCGTTCCTCGCGTTCTTCCGGCGGCATGCTCTTCCAATGCTCTTTCATTCTTTTACGCATTTGCTCGCGCTCTTCGGGGGACATTTTCTCCCAGTGTTCGCGCATTTCCTTGCGGCGTTCCATGCGTTGTTCGGGAGTCATATTGTCCCTTTCCTTGCGCATTTCTTCGTGAAGCTTGCGGCGTTCTTCAGGGGACATGTTTTTTATGTCCTCGCGAAATTGTTCGCGCATCATACGACGGTCTTCCGGAGACATTTTTTCAAATTGCGCATGCATCTCCTTGCGTTGTTCGGCGCGTTGCTCAGGGGACAGGCTTCGCATCTCCTGGTATATCAATTTGCGTTCCTGGGTGCGCTGTTCTGGCGTCATGGATTTCATGCGCTCGATGCGTTCCTGAATGGTGAGTTTGTGTTCCCCGTTAGCGCCCGGACCGGCCGCGGATGGAGTGTCCCTTACGGGTGAGATATCGGCAGCCATGGCGTTCAGGCTAAACAATGCGACGATGCCGGCAGCAATAAGCGCTTTCAAAATGTTGTTCATGAATTCTCCCCTGAAATGTTTAACGCCTTGCTTGGCATTGAGCGCATAGTAAGATTGAACTGTAATTAAAGTATTTTTGCCAGAGCCTAAGATGTAAATATTTGTTTCAATCCATCAACCTCTCTCAACCCACGCTGTCTTCTGTGTATCATGACACCATGGCCGATCCGCAACGCATTTTAATTGTTGACGATGACGCTCGCTTGCGCGAGTTGTTGTTGCGCTATTTGTCCGAGCAGGGCTTTGAGGTCAAGGCGGTTGGTGATGGCAAAACGTTGGACAAGGCCTTGACACTGAAGCGCTATCACTTGTTGGTGCTGGATTTGATGCTGCCCGATGAAGACGGGTTGGCGATTTTGCGCCGGTTGCGCGGTGCAGGTGAGAACGTCCCGGTGATTCTGCTCACTGCCAAGGGGGACGAAATCGATCGTATCGTCGGATTGGAAATGGGCGCGGATGATTATCTGCCCAAGCCGTTCAATCCGCGCGAGTTGGTAGCGCGCATCCATGCGGTGTTGCGTCGCAAGGGATCACAGCCCGTTGGCGCACCCGATACCGAGGAGAAAAGTATTGCCTTTGGCGATTGTGAATTGAATCTCGCCACGCGAGTGCTGACAAAGTCCGGTGCGCAGATTTCGCTGACTACCGGAGAATTCGCGCTGCTTAAGGCTCTGGTGACCCATCCGCGCCATCCGCTTTCGCGCGACAAGCTGATGGAGTTGGCGCGCGGACGCGATCATGATCCGTTTGATCGTGCCATTGATGTGCAGGTCTCACGCCTGCGCAAGCTGGTCGAACCCGATCATGCCAAGCCGCGTTTCATCCAGACGGTGTGGGGGCATGGCTATGTATTTGTCCCCGACGGGGCCAAGCCTTGAGGCTACCTTGATTAACTTGCCAAGATCTTTGCTGGCGCGTTCCTTTTTGCTCATCGTCGTATTGATCGTGCTGTCGCTCTCGGCTTCCGTGGCGATTTTCCGCCATGTCCAACAGGAGCCGCACGCAAAACAGATGGCGCAGTTGGTCGTGTCGGTGGTCAATCTCACCCGAGCTGCTGTGCTGTCTGCCGCGCCCGAATGGCGTTCCGCGCTACTGGCTGAATTGGCTGAAGCAGAAGGGCTGCGCGTGCAGATGGCAGATGCCGGCGATGTGCTCAAGCCATTACCCGAGCATCCGGCAGAGTTGCGGATGATGGTGGAGAAAGTGCGCGGTAGTTTGGGTAGCAACACGCGCTTCGCGACAGAACGGAATGGTGTGGAAGCTTTGTGGGTGAGCTTTTTCATTGGCGATGAAGAGTTCTGGATCGCTCTGCCCAAGGAGCGTGTCGAGCATTCGCTGTCCCAGGTATTGTTGCCCTGGAGTGTATTGGTTTTAGCGCTTGCCTTGCCCGGCGCATATTTCATTGCGCGCCAGGTTGCGCGACCGCTGAAGCAGCTTGCACAAGCTGCCCTGCAGGTGGGGCAAGGAACATCGCCGCAACCTTTGCCGGAACGCGGGGCACAGGAAATCATCACGGTATCGCGAGCTTTTAACCAGATGTCCGCTGACCTTGCGGCCAACGAGCGCGAGCGTGCGCTGGTGTTGGCGGGCATCTCGCATGACTTGCGTACCCCGCTGGCGCGGGTGCGAATCGCTGCCGAACTGAGTGCGGATGAATCGCTGCGCGAGGGGCTGGCTGCCGATGTGGAACAGATGGATGCCGTGATCCAGCAATTCCTCGACTATGCGCGTCTCGACGAAAACGAAGCGATGCTGCCGACTGATCTGAAATCACTGGTACAGGAAGTCGCGCAGCAATTCTCGGCGCAAGCCCAATCGCTGTCGCTCGATGTGCAAGATGTGCCCGCTCTTCACGTCAGGCCGTTGCTGTTGAAGCGCGCACTCAGCAACCTGCTGGATAATGCCATCAAATATGGCGGAGGCGAAATCACCGTGCAACTCAAGCGCGAGGAAGACAAGGTTGTGCTGGCGGTAGCGGATCGCGGCACAGGCATCCCCATCGCGCAACGCGCAACAGTGAAGCGTCCATTCGTTCGGTTGGAATCCGCACGCAGCAACTCGACCGGATCAGGCTTGGGCTTGGCCATCGTTGAACGTGCCGCGCGATTGCATGACGGCGAATTTATTCTGGCAGATAACGCGGCGGGTGGATTGGTGGCTAAGCTGGTGCTGCCGTGCACCTGATAACGGATTAACTGGACGTTTCCCGTTCTGAATTCGATGCGCTAAAAAACGCCACCGCTAAGGCCGTCAGATAAATGACCGCTATCGCCAGTCCATTTGGTAATGATCGCTCACTACTCTTCATCGTCAAGGAATGATTCAACAGGTGATTAACATGGACAAGGATTGAAAGTGCTCGCCATATGCGGAGTAAATGTTCCTGCCATTATCGAAGAGGGTGGCGGAATACACGAGACTCCGATACCTCATTGTGGTGGTGGAGGTGGGTAAGGCGCAGACTGCCTGTACCCGGTATCGGGTGGGGGCGGCGGGATCTGTTGCTGGAATTGATAACCCGGAACCTGATTGCCTTTGGCATACATGCACTGCTCATAGGCGATGTCATATCGCCGCTGAGCATCCCGCGATGCATATGCCGCTTGATCTGAACCTGCCGCCGAGCCCGCAACGAGTCCAACCGCAGCACCAACGGGTGCGCCTTGGCGTCCCCCAGCCAGAGCGCCTACTACCGTACCAATCGCTACGCCTGCTGCCGCTGTCCCTACGGCATTTTTTGAGGCTACTTCATTGGGGGATGAACCTATCGACTGTTCGGCATATTGGCGGCACAAGTGCTCCTCGGCCATAAACAGGTCAAACGGCTTGCCGGGTGCCGGCATGACCGCCACTCTGGGGCCCATGGGGACGCTTGTCATACAGCCCGAGAACACAAGCAGTGCCGAACAGTAAACAACTCTGCGATACCATGTGGAAATCATATCTGTCTCCTCATTTATCACTGTGTTGGGGCATCAGATGGCGCACTCGGTAAAGTGGTTGGCGGAGTAGCCGGTACGGTTTCCCAGCCACTGGGACAGGAAGACACGTAGGGATAATAACCGTTGGCGGCAGCACAAAAATACCAGAATTGAGCCGGTGGAGGTTCAGCGGGCTGAAGAGGTGACTGCGTCACTACGACCGGCGGTGTATAAGGATCGGGGTATGGATAAACCGGTTCAGGATAGAAATACCATGCCCCTGCCACTATCCACCACCATCCCAATCTGCCCCCATGCCGCGCATGGCGCCAACCTCCGGAACGCCATACAGCATAATCATGCCGGTCAAAGTGGCGGATATCGCCGCCACCTCTGAAGCCGCCATGCCTGCCATCCCCGCCATGCCTGCCATCCCCACCGTGCCGCTCATTGCGTTCGGCGCTGGCCGGCAACGATATCGCAACCAAAGTTGCAACGGTCAGTGCCTTGATAATAAAAGTTCGTTTAGTGTTCATGATCGTTCCTTTCAAAGCGACAGAACTACCCCAGCTAAGCATGGACTGATTTAGTTGATGGGGAAGTTAAGCAACCTTACATCGCATTATTTTTATCATGCGAGTGGTGGTCATGGCGATGATGATACGCTTGAAACTGGTGGTCGAATATTTTTTGCTGGTCTGGAGTCAAGGCGCCATAAAACGCACGAACAGCTGCCGCATGTTCGGCCATTTGCTTCTCATGCGATTTCATGTTGTCCAGTATTTTATCGAGACGGTCCGGCGTATTCAGATCCTTCCAGTCTTGATGTCCGGGCTTATCCATTTTGACCGGTTTCATTTTGTTCGAAAATTCAGTCCATGCTGCCTCTTGGGCAGATGTTAGTTTGAGCGCGCCATGCAGTTTGGCCATATGCTTATCAAAACGTGCAGCCCCGCCATTTTCGTGCTCTGCGCTCCAAGCGTGATCACATTCGCCTTTCGAGGCGAAGACTGATGCCGATGCAAGCGTCAAGCCGATGGCAACAAACAATGTCTGGATGATTCTGTTATTCATATTTCTTCTCCTGAGTGTTTAAGTGGGAGAGCGAATCTTAGGATCAAGTTGTAAGAAAAGTGTTTGTGCCGGTGGCGAATATGTAAAGATTTGTTTCAAGAATACGGCGGCGGCGAGATCACCATGCAGCTTCGCCAAGAAGCGAACGCAATCGTGTTGAGTGTGGCAGATCGCGGCACAGGCATTCCTGACGCACAAAGCGAAGCGGTGAAGCGTCCGTTCATCCGGCTGGAAGCCGCACCCAGCAACTCGACCGGATCTGGCTTGGGCTTGGCCATCGCCGAACGCGCCGCCCGGCTGCATGACGGCGAATTTATTCTGGAAGATAACGAGGCAGGTGGACTGGTGGCCAAGCTGGTGTTGCCAATAGCTACCTGATTTTCGACTAGCCAATAACGGTTCGTTCAGGGTTTTCTTGTGCGGGAAGAGAAATATTGAAAAACGCCACCGCTTCCGCTTCATCCCGGGTGCGCTTCATCGGCGGCAGACTTTGCCAGATGCGCTTTCCATAAGGTTTGCTGATCAAACGCGGGTCGCAGATCATCAACACGCCGCGATCGGTTTCGTCGCGGATCAATCTTCCCGCGCCTTGCTTGAGCGTGATGATGGCGCGCGGCAACTGATATTCCATGAACGCATTGCGTCCCTGTTTGTTGAGTTGCGCGATACGAGCCGCCAGCACCGGATCATCCGGCGGGGCGAACGGCAGCTTGTCGATGATCACCAGCGACAGGGCTTCGCCGCGCACGTCCACACCTTCCCAGAATGATTGGCTGCCGAGCAGCACCGCATTGCCGAGCGAGCGGAAGCGCGTCAGCAGTTCGCTACGCGAGCCTTCGCCTTGCAGCAGCAGCGGGTAGTCCCAGCCGCGACGGTCGAATTCTGCCTGCAGAATTTCGTGTGCGCGCTGCATCGCGCGCAGGCTGGTGAACAGCAGGAAGGCGCGGCCTTGGCTGGCTTCGATCAGCGGCAGCGCGGCCTGCACCACCGCCTCGGTATAGCCCTCGCTGTTCGGCTCAGGAAGGTTGGCCGGCACATACAGCAACGCCTGTTCGGCGTAGTTGAACGGGCTGTCCCAACATGCGGTCTTTGCCTTGAGCAGGCCCATCTCGGTTTGGTAATGCGAGAAATCCTGTTTCACCGCGAGCGTGGCGGAAGTGAATATCCACGCGCGTGCACTGCCGCCGATCTGCTTCTCGAATATTTCTGCGATGGACAGCGGCGTGGTGTTGAGTTGCAGCGAGTGATGGAATACCTCCAGCCATCTGACTTGATCCGGCTCGTCGCCTTTTTGCCATTTGCTCAGTTGTTGCGCCAACGCCTGCGTTCGTTGCCAGCAGTTCTCCAGCCCTTCACTACGCTCAGCTTGTTTTTCGAGCAGGCCGTTCAGTTGCGCAAGTTTTTCGCCAAGCGTCTTCAGTGCGCCGGGCCATTCCTTGAAACTATCCGTCGCGGTGGCAGGCAGCCGTCCTTCTTTCTTGAACACCAGCCGCAAGTCGCGCGCGGCTTTGTCCAACTCATCGGTGGCTTTAGGTAGCGGCGCGAAATCCTTGGCAGAGGCTGCCGCTTCAAGGCGCGTGTCGCGTGCCAGATCGAGCAACAGCGTGGTGGACAGGCTCTCGCCGAAGAACAGGCTGGCGGTTTCAGGCAGTTGATGCGCCTCGTCGAAGATCACCGTGTTGCAGGTCGGCAGCAGCTCCGCCACGCCCTCGTCGCGCAGCATCACATCGGCGAAGAACAGATGGTGATTTACCACTACGATGTCCGCCTTCATCGCCTCGCTGCGTGCTTTGAGCACGAAGCATTCCTTATGGTTGGGACATTCCTGCCCTAAACAGCTGTCGCGTGTTGAAGTCACCTGCATCCAGATCGGCGCGTTCTCCGGCACATCGGCGATGCCGCTCTTGTCGCCGGAGTCGCTGATCTTGGCGTATTGCTTGATCTTGCCCAGATGTTTGATGTCCTCGCGTGTGGCGAAGCGGCCATCGCTCAAGGCGCGTTCCAGATGATAGTGGCACACATAGTTGGCGCGCCCCTTGAGCAACGCCACGGAAACCGGCGCTTTCAGCGCATCGCGCACCATCGGCAAATCTTTCTGGAACAGCTGATCCTGCAAATTCTTGGTGCCGGTGGAGATGATCACCTTGCCGCCCGCCAGCAGTGCGGGAACCAGGTAGGCGAAAGTCTTGCCGGTGCCTGTGCCTGCCTCGACCACCAATATCGCGTTGTCGCGTATCGCCTCGGCCACCGCCAATGCCATCTCGCGCTGCTGCGCGCGCGGACGGAACGACGCGACTTCAGCGGCAAGCGGGCTTTGTTCGGAAAAAAAACGTTCGACTTCTAGGGACACGTTGAGAGAAATTAAGTGATATGGTTATTTGCTGAAGGCAGCGCTATAGTGCGGCGATGATTTTACGCGAGGGCGTACCGGAACGGTATGAATTTCGAGTCTCTATGAAAGGTCAGCTTTATATGAAAAGCGTCATCAGCATTTTGTTGTTCGCGGTAATGGTTACCGATGCGTTTGGCGAGGCCAAGATGCCTGACGAATACCAAGTAGATTGGGTTGGTGATGTGCGCTTTGGCGGTAGTGTGCATGACGTATTTTACATATCGGGAAACAACACACGCCGGCAAAATGCTCCGGGAGATGCGGCGACTTTAATCATAATCAGCAATGCTCAAGAAAATGTTACTTACCGAATCGATGTACCAAACAAAGTATATGAGGAGGTACCTTACCACCCTGAGATAATCGATGATTCCAGAATACGGTTTGCCTATGAAAAGGCAAAAGATAAGGAAGTTCGCGTGGAATTAATCGGAGCGCAAACGATAGATGGGCAATACTGTGATATCTACCGGGTGGAGTCGCTTGGTGCATATCATTACGAAGATACATATTGGGTGTCTAAAATTTATGGAGTGCCGATAAAAATTAATTCTCAAGCAGAAAATCTTTCGACGAAAAAGATGGTGCAGACAAAGCAAGAGTGGTTTATCAAGCCTGGACATCAATCGCCCGATTTATTTGTATTGCCCGCCGGATATAAAAAGAAAGAAGCCATAGATTTTGCGATGATTGCTGATAAGTTTCTTCATACGCAAAAACTGATCGGTCGGCCAAAAGCAATCCATTCCGCACTGTGTGAAGATCAAAAGCTGCATGAAATACGGTACGTTGAGCGGCATTTGGCAAAACCCGATTGCAAAAATATGGCTTGCCGCCAAGATGAAGTTTATGACCGCTTCGAATTTGTCGAAAATCAATTAACTGAAGGAATGTGTCTTGTCGGAGACGACGATTACTTTCGCGGCAAGAGTATTCTGCAATTCAGCGAAAATGTTTTTGATCGCGATAACGATAAGCGCCCAAAGTGTGATTCGGATGTAATAAATACGCTGGAACAGGCCAAGGGACTCACCATCAAAGGTTGTTGGCGTCTCGGGAAAGTTGGGAAGACCGGATCGTTTAATATTACAGAATTCGCCGAGCATAACGGCGTTCGCACAGCAGCGTTGAGTTTGCTCGATGGAAAGCGCTTGGTAATGTTTGACTGGACAGGAAATACTCCAACCGCTACGGATACAGATGTTTGGCGACTTGGCGACGAAGGTGTTTTTCACCCTGAGGAAAGTTTTGTTCTGTTCGGATTGCGATCCGGCTCGGAAATCGAGCTTGCGACAGTCGGGTATGGCGGCGAGGGCGTCACCTATTACTTGTATCGCACCGACGGCAATAAATTTGTTGAATTGACGAACGATTACGTTTATACGAATGGCTATTAGCTGATTCAAGATTCAACTAAAAAATCTAGGCAACACACATGAAAATCGAAATCTGGTCTGACGTGATCTGCCCTTGGTGCTACATCGGCAAACGGCGCTTTGAAACGGCGCTCGCCAATTTTGCGCAACGGGATGACGTGCAGGTAATCTGGCGCAGCTTCGAACTCGACACCCAAGCGCCGCGCGAGCGTCCGGGCACGCTGGCGGAGATGCTGGCGCGCAAATACGGTGTCAGCCCGCAGGAGGCGGCGGCGATGAACGCGCGCGTGAGCGGGATCGCCGCAGAGATCGGGCTGGAATACCATTTGGAAAATGCACGCCCCGGCAATACTTTCGATGCGCATCGTTTGCTGCATTTCGCTGCCTCTCGGCAGCTTGGCGATTGTGCGACCGAACGCATCATGCATGCATATTTTTCCGAAGCGTTGCCGGTGGGCGACCGCGCCGCGTTGGCACGCCTTGCGTCGGAGTTCGGTATCGCCGAGAGCGATGCGCTGGCGATGCTGGAGAGCGATGCCTATTCCGATGCAGTGCGTGCAGACGAGTCGCGCGCGGCGGCATTCGGTATCAGCGGCGTGCCGTTCTTTGTGTTCGACGAGAAATCCGGCGTCTCCGGCGCGCAGCCGGTCGAGGTGTTTGCCGAAGCACTGCAACAGGCGGGTACGACAGTTTAGATTCGGAGCGGCTGCAACAAGCTGAATGCGTTAACCCAGATTTTATTTTCCTCAGTGAATGGTGCTGACCGGGTGGGCGTATATGTAATATCTTTTCCTGGGACATTTTTTTGCAAATAATTACGGAGACCATCCAATGCGTTTAAATATCACAAGACTGATGCATGGCATGCTGCCTTTAGCAGTGCTATTGCTCTCTGCGTGCGGTGGAAACCACAGCTACACCATAGGCGGAACGGTAACAGGGCTTGCCAGTTCCCCAGGGCCCTTGTCCACCCCCCTGGTTTTGCAAAATAACGGCGGCGACAACCTGACCATTTCAGCGAATGGAGCCTTCACCTTCGCCACTGCAGTCAAAAGCAACAGCACAACCAAGGCGACATACAACGTCACGATCCTGACTCAGCCGTTTCCCCAAACCTGTACCGTAACGGGTGGCAGCGGCACAGCGTCCAGCAACGTAACCAGCGTGGTGGTGAGTTGTTCGAACAGCAGCACCTCGGCTTATGTGGTGAACAAAAGCGGCACCGTCTCTCAATACCCCATCGGTGCCAATGGGGCGTTGCCCACAACGGCAGCCTCGTCAGTTGCGACAGGCACGAATCCATACTCCATCGCAGTCGTTCCTTCGGGCTTGTATGCCTATGTGGCGAACAATGGCAGCAACAACGTCTCGGAATACACCATCAGTTCGGGTGTGCTCACGCTCAATACCTCCACAGCTAACTCCACGGGGACAGTTAATGCGGGTTTGAACCCGGTATCTGTCACCGTCGATCCTACGGGCCAGCACGTCTACGTTGTGAATGCAGGCAACGGCATCATCCCGAGCACCATCTCGCAATACACCATTAACAGCGATGGGACGCTGACAGCGCTCGGCTTACCAGCCCAGGCGGGCAACACCCCAAACTCCATAGCAGTCGATCCTTCGGGGACGTACGCCTATGTGGCGAACTACGGCGACGGCACTATCTCGGAATACACCATCAACGCGGGTGCGCTAACGCTTCCGGCGACGCTTCCGGCACCGGTATCCGGCAACAACAACCCGGCATCCATCACCGTCGATCCTTCGGGCCAGTACGCCTATGTGGCGAACTATGGTGACGGCACCGTCTCGCAATACACTATTGGCACGCCTAGTTCGTTGACGCCTGGTGCGTTGGCACCGATGTCCCTACCGACAGTTCTGGCGGGCTCGAACCCGATATCCGTCACCGTCGCTCCTTCGGGCTCCCACGTCTATGTGGCAAATTATAGTAGCGGGACCAGTGCCGGCACTGTCTCGGAATACAGCATCGGCACAGGTGGTGCGTTGGCAACGATAGGGACAGTTGGGACAGGCAAGAACCCATCTTCCGTTACCGTCGATCCTTCGGGCCAATACGCCTATGTGGCGAATTTAGGGGACGGCACCGTCTCGCAATACACCATCAGCTCGGGTGTGCTCTCGGCCAATACCACCGCGGCGACGGTGACGGTGGGCGGGCAACCGATATCCGTTATCACCGCGCGGTAGCTGTGCAGGTGGATAAAGATGCAGATGGCTTTTCCACCGCCCTCAATAAACAGGCTGAAACAGAACCCGTGAATCGGGCATCAGCTTCCGCATTAACGACAAGGCCAGCGCAATGCTGGCCTTGTCAATTACAAGCTTCGCTTTGTATTTCTCCGGTTCAAAATCCAAAGCGCGGTAGATACCGTCTTTCCTGCTTGACACGGAAGACGGGTATCTACGGGATACGTGCTTAATGTGCATCGCCGCGGCTGGCGACGAACGGAGGCTTTGCCCACCAGATCAGCGTGACCAGTGACAACATCAGCGCGGCGGAAATCATCAGGATCTGATCGGTGGCGAGGGTGTAGGACTGGGTGGTGATCATGTTTTCCAGATAGGCGTAGGCGGTGTCGTCCGGCATGCCGAGTTGGTGCAACTGATCCAGGTAATCGTTCGCCACCGGATTGTAGGGGTGGATGTTTTCCACCAGTCTGGCGTGGTATTCGGAAGCATTGCTGGTCCACAGCCAGGTGGTAATGGCAGTGCCAAAACTGGCGCCCAGATTGCGCATGAAGTTGGTGAGGCCGGAGGCCGCCGCGATCCGTTCTGCGGGCAAACCGGACAGGCCGATAGTGACCAGCGGCAGGAAGAAACAGCTGATGCCGATGCCCATGAATAAACGGCTCAGCGCGACCGACCAATAGTCGATATCCGGGGTGAAGTTTGCGCTCCAGAAACCCACCAGGGCAAACACGATGAAGCCGAACGTGGCGATGGCGCGCGCATCAACGCGGTTGATGTTGGCGCCGATGATCGGCCCCATGATGAACGCCAGTATTCCGCCGAAGGCCACGGTCTTGCCCGCCCACAGCGAGGTATAACCCTGAAAGGTTTGCAGCCACAACGGGATGATGACGACCACGCCGAAGAAAGCCATCGAGCCGAACAACAGGCAAACCGTCCCCACCATAAAATTACGCTGGGTGAACAGGCGCAAATCAACCAGCGGGGCGGGGTCATCCAGTTCCCAGACCACGAACACCAGCAGCGCGACCGCCGCCAGTGCCGCCAGAGTGATGATGGTGGCGGAGTTGAACCAGTCCAGTTCGTTTCCTTTATCGAGCAGGATTTGCAGTGAGCCGATACCGACGATCAACAAGGACAACCCGACCCAATCCATTTTCTGATCGCGCTTGCCGGGTTGAAGCGCATCGCGATGCCCCAACATCAGGGACACTGAAATGCCGACCAGCAGGCCGACCGGCAGGTTGACCAGAAATATCCAGTGCCAGCTAGTGTTGTCAGTCAGCCAGCCGCCCGCCAGCGGCCCGACGATCGGCGCGATCACTGTGGTCATCGCCCAGATGCCCAGCGCCAGCCCGCGTTTGTGTGGCGGGTAGATTGCAGTGAGCAGTGTTTGCGACAGCGGGATCATGGATGCGCCGAACACCCCTTGCAACACCCGCGCCGCGAGCAACATCGAAAACGTGACTGACATCGCGCACAACAGCGAAGCCAGGGTGAACAGCAGGGTCGCTGCGACGAAACTGCGCACTGCGCCAAAACGTCCGGCAAGGTATCCCGCCAGCGGCAGCATGATGGCCTCGGCCACCGAATATGAGGTGATGATCCAGGTGGCTTGCGTCGGGCTGACCGCGAAATCGCCGGCCATGGTGGGCACGGCAACATTGACGATGGTCAGGTCCAGAATGTTCATGAACGAACCCATGCCGAGTGCCAGCGTTGCCGCGACAAGTTTGATGCCGCTTAACGCGGCAGGCTGTCCGGCTGCGCTGTAATTAGCGGCCTGTGTAGCGTTCACTTGCGTTCCAGATTGTTGGCGATGATTTGTGCCACGAGCGCATCGGCGGCTTTGATGTCCAGTGCATACACCGAAGTGGCGGCGATCGCCGTGGTGTTGGGCAACACCGTCAGCGCCGCGCCGCTGCGGTCATGCGTATCGATGGTGGCATTCATGGATAGTCCGATGCGCAGCGGGTGTTCCTGCAACTCTTTGCTGTCCAGCGCGATGCGCGCCGGCAAGCGCTGCACGATCTTCACCCAGTTGCCGGTGGCATTCTGTGCGGGCAGCAAGGCGAAGGCGGAACCCGTGCCCGGTGCCATGCCGACTACCTGCCCATGAAACACGACGGAGTCGCCGTAGAAATCGGAAGTAATCGTGACTTGCTGTCCGATGCGCACGTCACGCAATTCGGTTTCCTTGAAATTGGCATCCAGCCACACCTTGTCGAGCGGCACGAGCGCCATCAGCGCATCGCCGGGCTTGACCCGTTCACCGATTTGCACCGAGCGTTTGGCCACTTGCCCGCTGATCGGCGCCAGCACGCGGGTGCGCGCCAGCGCGAGAGCGGCTTCGCGAACCTTCACCGCAGCGGTGCGCACATTGGGATGGTTTTCCAGCGAGGTGTTGTCCACGAGTGCACTGGAAACGCTGGCCTGATCCAAGCTTTGGGCTATGGCTGCGCTGCTGGCTTGCACCGCACTGAGCGCCGCATCGTGCTGTGCCCGTGCCGCGTCCCGTGATGTTTGTGCGATCTGCAAATTTTCCGCTGAAATGAAATTCTGCTTGACCAACATTTCGCGGCGTTTGAATTCGGCCTCGGCCTGGGCCAATGCCGCGTCGCTGCTTGCCAGCTGCGCCTGTGCACGCGCCAGATCGGCGCGACGCTGCGCGATCAGCGGCAAATTACCGCGGCTGATCGCATACAGACCGCGCACCTCGCGCACCGCCGCAGCCAGAGCGGCTTCTGCGCCATCCAGTTGCAGGCGCGCATCGCTGTCGTCCAGTTGCACCAATAACTGACCTTCGCTCACGGCTTGCGTGGTGTCGCCATAAATAGATACCACCGTGCCGCTGGTCAGTGGCGTCACCGCAACCACGTTGCCGCCGACATAAGCATCATCGGTGCTGCTGTGCCACCGCCAGGAAAAAAACCACCAGGCAAAAACGACCAGCAGAATAACCAGCGCCAGCGCGGCAATGCGCAGCAGAATCGCGTTTCGTTTGCTTGGCGGGGCAGGCGTGGTCGGGCTGTCTTGATCGGTCATGGGTGTTTACGAAACTGGGCGTATGAGTTTTGTCGCGCTGATTTTACCATTCTTGGATAGTACGCTATTGTGCGGGGTAAATTTCGGAGGCAACATGAGCAAACCACTCTTGGTGATCGGCAACAAAAACTATTCCTCCTGGTCGTTGCGCGCCTGGCTGATGTTAAAACATGCCGGGGTGGATTTCGACGAGGTGCGCATTCCGCTGTTCGTGGCAGGTTATAAGGAAAAGCTGTTTTCCTATTCGCCTGCCGGCAAGGTGCCGGTGTACCGCGAGGGCGATCTGCTGGTGTGGGATACGTTGGCGATAGGCGAATATTTATATGAAACTCATCCCGCGCTTTGGCCTGCCGACAGAACTGCGCGGGCCCGTGCCCGCTCCGTCAGCGCGGAGATGCATTCGGGTTTTGTTCCCTTGCGCAAAGCGATGCCGATGAACATCCGGGCACGTGGCCGCAAGGTGGATTCCTCTCCCGAGCTTGAGGCAGACATCGCGCGGATCAAAACCATCTGGCGCGAACTGCGCAAGCAGTATACCGTTGCAGGGCCGTGGCTATTCGGCCGATACAGTATCGCGGATGCCATGTTCGCGCCGGTGGTTTTTCGCTTCCTCACCTACGGCGTGACCGAAACGGGAGCGGTGGATGAGTATGTTCAGACCGCGATGCGCGACCCGCTGGTGCAGGAGTGGCTGCAAGCCGGTGAACTTGAGCAGGAAGTGGTTGCCTCCAGCGAGGTGGGCGACCATTGAACCTTATAGATTCGGCCATCAAATAAATTGCCATCAAATAAATCAATGGAGCCGCCAGCCTGCGTTACTATTATGAACATGTGAGATGTGCAGCTTGGCATGGTGAAGTTACGTATGCTTTGCCCATCTGTCTGAACTGCCATCTGTTCGAACTGAAAGAGGAACAAAAAATGATACGGTCGCTGCGTAATCCATTTGGTTTATTTATTCTCATTGCCATGCTGGTCACTGCATGCGCCTCGACACAGCTTACCTCGGTCTGGAAAGACCCGTCATACCAGACGCGTCCCGCCAAGATCATGGTAGTCGGGGTAGCCAAGAATCCGCTCAACAGAAGACTCTTTGAGGATGAGTTTGTCCAGCAGCTTAAATCCCGTGGGACGGATGCCATCGCCAGCTATACCGTTCTTTCCGACGAGCAGCAGGGTGACCCGGCGGCCATCGCGAAAAAAGTGGCGGAACTGGGGGCGGATACGGTGCTCATCACGAGGCTGGTGAGCAAAAAAATCGTGCAAGTCTATGTGCCGGGGTCTCCCTATTATCCTCCACCATTTTATGGTACCTGGCCGGACTATTACGGATATGGTTACCGGTATATGTACACGCCAGGTTATATCGCTGAAGATGAATATGCAGTCATTGAGACTAATCTGTATGAAGCAAAAAGTAACAAGCTGATCTGGGCTGCTTCGTCAGAAACAGGTATAGGCGATTCGGATCAGAGTCTCATCCAGGGCTACATCGGTGTCATGGTGAAGAACATGATCGGGCTGGGATTACTGGGCAAATAACCCATCATTCGCATGCGCGTTATGTAACGCCCATTTGTTTTTTCTGGCGCGCCAAATAAAAAGATAAGCATGGCAAAACCAAAAACGATTTACTCCTGCACAGAATGCGGCGGGCACGTGCCGAAGTGGCAGGGGCAGTGCCCGCATTGCGACGCGTGGAACACGCTGGTGGAAAGCGTGGCAGAGGTTGCGGCGAGCGGAAAGAATCGTTTCAACGCGCTGGCGGCAACAGGCAAGGTGCAGATGCTCGCCGAGGTGGAGGCGGCGGAGGTGCCGCGCACACCAACCGGCATCATGGAATTCGACCGTGTGCTGGGCGGCGGGCTGGTGCAGGGCGCGGTGGTGCTGATCGGCGGTGATCCCGGCATCGGCAAATCCACTTTGTTGTTGCAGACGCTGGCGCATCTCTCTTCGCACAAAAAAGTGCTGTATGTCAGCGGCGAGGAATCGACGCAGCAGATCGCGTTGCGCGCTAGGCGCCTGGTGCTGGATGCGCGCGGAATGCATCTGCTGGCGGAAATCCAGTTGGAAAAAATCCAGGCGGCCATCGCGCAGGAAAAACCGGATGTGGTGGTGATCGATTCCATCCAGACCGTGTATTCCGAGCAACTGACTTCCGCGCCCGGCTCGGTGTCGCAGGTGCGCGAATGCGCGGCGCAACTCACCCGTGTCGCCAAGAGCAGCAACATCACCATGATTCTGGTCGGGCATGTCACCAAGGAAGGCGCGCTGGCCGGACCGCGTGTGCTGGAGCACATCGTGGACACGGTGCTGTATTTCGAGGGCGATACCCATTCCAGTTTCCGTCTGGTGCGCGCGTTCAAGAACCGCTTCGGTGCGGTGAACGAACTCGGCGTATTCGCCATGACCGAGAAGGGCTTGCGCGAAGTGAGCAATCCGTCCGCGCTGTTCCTGTCGCAGCACGGCGCGCAGGTGGCGGGCTCGTGCGTGATGGTGACGCAGGAGGGCACGCGCCCCTTGCTGGTCGAGATACAGGCGCTGCTCGACGAGGCGCACTCGCCCAGCCCGCGCCGCCTTTCCCTGGGTTTGGATCAGAACCGCTTGGCCATGTTGCTGGCCGTACTGCACCGCCATGCGGGCATCGCCTGTTTCGATCAGGACGTGTTCATCAACGCGGTGGGCGGCGTAAAGATCACCGAGCCGGGCGCCGACCTAGCGGTGCTGCTCGCCATCGTGTCCTCGCTCAAGAACAAACCGCTGCCGGAAAAACTGGTCGTGTTCGGTGAAGTCGGTCTGGCCGGGGAAGTGCGCCCGGTGCAGCGCGGCCAGGAACGTTTGAAAGAGGCCGCCAAGCTGGGCTTCACGCATGCGATCATCCCCAAGGCCAATGCGCCAAAACAAAAGATTGCGGGCATGGAAATCATCGCGGTGGAAAGGGTGGAGGATGCCGTCGAAAGAATGCGGTAGAGGCACGGCGCGCCGTGCCGCTGCATTGTTGTGTTGTTAGTTGTATCGCGTTAAAGTGCAGATGCACGAAAAAATAAATCAGGAGATGCAACGATCATGGCCTTAACTGTTCTGGCAGCACTGGCGATATTCATTATGCTCGCGTTTTTCCGCGCTTCGATCACCAGTTGGGTGTTGGCCATGATGGTGATCGTGCCGGTGGTCGCGATCATGGCGCGCTTCTCGGATGACGTGTTGGTGGTGATCGGTGCCGCGCTGTTTTTATTTATCGTGTTCTTCGGTATCCCTTTTATGCGCCGCAATGTGGTGAGTGGTGCAGTGTTCAAACTCTTCCGCAAAGTTCTGCCGCAAATTTCCGCCACCGAACAAGAAGCGATCGACGCCGGTACGGTGTGGTGGGATGGCGAGTTGTTCAGCGGCAATCCGGATTGGGACAAGTTGCTGGCCTTTCCAAAGTGTGGATTGAGTGCTCGGGAGCAAGCCTTTCTGGACAATGAAGTCGAGCAACTGTGTGCCATGCTGGACGATTGGGACATCACCCACAATCGCGCCGACCTGCCCCCCGAAGTCTGGCAATTCATTAAGGACAAGGGCTTCTTCGGCATGATCATTCCGAAGCGTTATGGCGGGCTGGAGTTTTCCGCGCAGGCGCATTCGGCAGTGGTGAGCAAAGTGGCTTCGCGCAGCGGCACGGCTGCGGTGACGGTGATGGTGCCGAATTCCCTGGGGCCGGCCGAACTGTTGTTGCACTACGGCACCGACGAGCAAAAGGAAAAATATCTGCATCGTCTCGCCCATGGCCTGGAAGTGCCTTGTTTTGCGCTGACCGGCCCATTCGCCGGATCGGATGCCGGCGCGATTCCTGATTACGGTGTGGTGTGCCACGGCGACTTTGACGGGCGGCAGAATGTATTGGGCATCCGCCTGACTTGGGAGAAGCGCTATATCACGCTGGCTCCGGCAGCCACGCTGCTAGGCCTGGCGTTTAAGCTGCATGACCCGGAACATTTGCTCGGCAGCGAAACCAGTCGCGGCATCACCCTTGCCCTGATTCCCACCGATACACCGGGCGTGCAAATCGGCCGCCGCCACTTCCCGTTGAATTCTGCTTTCCTGAACGGCCCGACGCAGGGCAAGGATGTATTCATTCCGATGGATTACATCATCGGCGGAACGTCGCGCGTGGGGCAGGGCTGGCGCATGTTGATGGAATGTCTGGCGGCAGGGCGTTCAATCTCATTGCCGGCCAGCAGCATGGGCGGCATGAAGCTGGCCGCGCGTACCTGCGGGGCATATAGCCGGGTGCGCAAACAATTCAAGATGCCGATAGGCAAATTCGAGGGCGTGGAAGAACCGCTGGCACGCATCGGCGCACACACTTACATGGTGGATGCGGCGGGTCGCTTTACCGCATTGGCGGTGGACTTGGGCGAAAAGCCGTCGGTGATTTCGGCCATCATCAAATACCACTCCACTGAGCGCTGCCGCATCGTCATCAACGACGCGATGGATGTGCACGGCGGCAAGGGTATCAGCCTCGGGCCGGACAATTATCTGGGACGTTTTTATCAGCAGATGCCGGTCGCCATCACTGTGGAAGGCGCGAATATCCTGACCCGCACGCTGATGATCTTCGGGCAAGGGGCGATACGCTCGCATCCTTATGTGCTGAAAGAGATTGCGGCGGTAAACGATCATGACCGCCAGCGCGCCCTGCACCAATTCGATGAGGCGCTGTTCGGACACATCACTTTTGCGTTGAGCAACGCCGCGCGCAGCCTGGTGTTCGGGCTGACCGGCGGTCGCGGCATAGAAACGCCCGAGGGGGCCGAAACCCATCGCTATTACCAGCAATTGACGCGCTTCTCGGCAGCCTTTGCCTTGAGCGCGGATGTGGCCATGGCGGTGTTGGGTGGTTCACTGAAACGGCGCGAGAAAATCTCCGCTCGCCTGGGTGACGTGTTGAGCCAGCTGTATTTGTGCTCGGCGGCGCTGAAGCGCTTCGAGGACGACGGCCGCCCTGTCGAGGATTTGCCGTTGCTGCATTGGGCGATGCAGGATGCGCTATACAAGATCCAGCAGGCATTTGACGGCGTGATTAAAAACTTTCCGAATGTATTGGTTCGTCTGCTGTTGAGGGTATTGGTTTTTCCGCTGGGACGGTGTTTGTCACCACCATCCGATCACATCGGGCATCAGATCGCCACGCTGTTGATGCAACCCGGCGCGGCGCGCGATCGTTTGACCGCGGGAATATATATTCCGACCGTGCATGGCAAAGATAAAGCTGGCCATGCACGTTTCCCTCACCTCAATCCTCTCCCGCAGGCGGGAGAGGAGACAAACGAATCGCTACGCGAGTTTTACATTTACGATGAACAAGATGCAGTGGGCGCTTTAGAAGCAGCCCTGGCCAGCACGCTGACCTGTGAGCCGTTGCAGATCAAGCTGCAAGAGGCGCGCAAGGCCGGTAAGTTAAATGCTTTGGAAGAATTGTTGCGCATCGCCGAGGCGCGCGACCAAGGCTTCATCAGCGCGGAACAGGCGTTGCAATTGGAACGCGACTACGCGTTGCGCCGCAAGGTCATCATGGTGGATGATTTTGCGCCGGAGCAATTGCGGGCTACGAAATAAAAAGTGAAGGGAATTCTGGCAATGAATGACTTGCGCGGTAAAACGATTTTCATCACCGGTTCCAGTCGTGGTATCGGACGTGAAATCGCGTTGCGTTGCGCGCGCGACGGCGCACAGCTGGTGATCACCGGCAAGACGGTAACAACACATGCCAAATTACCCGGCACGATACTCACGGTTGCCGATGAGGTGGTGCAAGCGGGCGGGCAGGCGTTGGCGATCCAATTGGATGTGCGCGACGAGCAGGCGATCCAAACCGCCGTGGCGCAGACTGTGGAGAGGTTTGGCGGCATAGATGTGCTGGTGAACAATGCCAGCGCGATCAGTTTGAGCGGCACGCTGGGGACGCCCGCCAAAAAACTCGACCTGATGTGGGACGTGAATATGCGCGCGACTTTCCTGGTATCGCAAGCCTGTATTCCCTATCTCAAGCAGGCGGGTAATCCGCATATCCTTACGCTGGCGCCGCCGCTCAACCTGGATGCCAAATGGTTCGCGCCGCACCTGGCTTATACGATGTCAAAATATGGCATGAGTCTGTGCACGCTGGGCATGGCGCGCGAATTTGCCGCAGACGGTATTGCGGTGAATTGCCTGTGGCCGCGTACTACTATCGCTACCGCCGCGATCGAGTTCAATTTCCCCGAGGCGGTTCTGCGCGCCTCGCGCAAACCCGCCATCATGGCGGATGCGGCGCATGTAATCTTGACGCGCGACAGTCGCGCTGGCAGCGGCCAGTTTCTTATTGATGAAGAGGTGTTGCGCGCGGCTGGGGTGAGTAATTTCGACCAATATGCAGTTTCACCCGGCACGCCGCTGTTCAGCGATTTGTTTCTTGGCTAGTTCGTGGGAGTGATGGGATGCAGGCACAACAAAACGATGTGATTTCGCCGGAACAGGCGGGCACCTTGCACGGGCTGTTCGTGGAGCGCGCGCGCCGGACACCGGATAAAGTCGCCTATCGCTATTTTCAGCAGAATGACCGAACAACTTTTGGCCCGGCACCGGTTTGGCGCGACATCACTTGGCGGGATATGCTCGGCGAAGTGGCGCGCTGGCAGGCGGCGTTGGCAGAGTTAAGGTTGCAGCGCGGTGACCGCGTCGCCATCATGTTGCGCAACTGCCCGCAGTGGATGATGTTCGATCAGGCGGCGATGTCGCTGGGCCTGGTGGTCGTGCCGCTGTATACCGTGGACCGGCCGGACAACATCGCTTACATCATTAACGATGCCGAGGTGAAGGTGTTGCTGTTTGAAAATGCCGAACAATGGCAAGCTCTGAGCACGGTGCGCGATCAGCTTGGCGGTGTGGTGCGTTTCGTGAGTATCGACGATATGAGAGATGGTGCCGAAAAACTTTTGATGGAACCACTAGCCATTCCGCTAGGTAGCCAAACAACGGCAACCAAGCGGCTGGTTATGGCCGGGCACCCGGATGAGCCGCGCCTGAAATCCATGGCGGAGTTCTTGCCGCCTGCCGCGCAATTGCGGCCCGCGCCGCCCTGCCAGATGAATGAACTGGCCAGCATCATCTATACCTCCGGCACCACCGGCAAGCCAAAGGGCGTGATGTTGAGCCACGCCAATATGCTCACCAATGCCCATGCTTGTCTGGATACCTTTACCGTGCGCGGCGATGATTTGCTCTTGTCCTTCCTTCCGCTGTCGCATACCTTCGAGCGCACTCTGGGCTATTACCTGGCCGTGATGACGGGAGCGACCGTGGCCTTCGCACGTTCCATCCCGCTGTTGTCGGAGGATCTGCAAAGCATCCGCCCGACCATGCTGATTTCCGTTCCGCGCATTTACGAGCGTGTTTATGGCGCAATTAAAATCAAGCTCGAAGAGGGTTCGCCGCTCAAACGCATGCTGTTTCACCTGGCGGTGGAAACCGGCTGGGCGCGCTTTGAACATGAGCAAGGTCGCGGTCCATGGAAGGTCTCTTTTTTGCTCTGGCCGATATTGCAAAAACTGGTTGCGAAAAAAATTCTCGATAAGTTGGGCGGTCGCATGCGCGTCGCGATCAGCGGTGGGGCCGCACTCGCGCCCGACATTTCACGGGTGTTCGTTGGTTTGGGATTGCCGGTTGTGCAGGGCTATGGGCTGACTGAAACCAGCCCGGTGATTACCGGCAATCATCTGGAAAATAATTTTCCGGACAGTGTCGGCCAACCGATACGCGATGTTCAGGTGCGCATCGGGGAGCAGAACGTGCTGTTGGTGAAAGGGCCGAACGTGATGCTGGGCTACTGGAACAACCCTGAAGCGACCAAGGCGATGATCGATGCGGACGGTTGGCTGAATACTGGCGACGTCGCGCGCATCAGCGGCACCGGCCACATCTACATTACCGGACGCATCAAGGAGATCATCGTCATGTCGAACGGTGAGAAGATTCCGCCGGGCGATATGGAAATCGCGATTCTGCATGATCCGCTGATCGATCAGGTGATGATATTCGGCGAGGCGCATCCGTATCTGGTCGCGTTGGCCGTGCTTAATCCCGAGGTGTGGTTGAGCATTGCCGCGAAAGTCGGCGTGCGTCCAGACATGCCGGAATCTCTGACGGACAGCAATGTGCGAGCCAAGGTGTTGCGGCGTATCGCGCGAAATCTGAGCGGCTTCCCCGGCTATGCCAACGTGCATCGCGTGTTGCTGTTGCGGGAGCCGTGGAGCATAGAAAACGACCTGCTCACGCCTACTTTGAAAATTAAGCGCGCCGAAGTGGCGGCGAAATTCGCCGATCAAATAAAACAACTTTATGAAGGACATTAATCTTGGATGACCACCTGCACACCACCTTGCCTCAGCGCGAACCGACCATCCGTGTGGCGGCGATGCCATCAGATGCCAATTATACCGGCGACATCTTCGGTGGCTGGCTGATGGGGCAGGTGGACATCGCCGGCAGCATCCCGGCATTGCATCGCGCCAAGGGCCGTGTTGCAACAGTGGCAGTGAATTCCTTCGTATTCAAGCAGCCGATCTTCGTCGGCGACGTGGTGAGTTTCTACACCAGGATCGTGAAGGTGGGAACGACGTCGATCACCGTCGAGGTCGAGGTCTATGCGCAGCGCGATCCTGCCAAGCCGGTTTGCGTCAAGGTGACCGAGGCGACGCTGACTTATGTCGCGGTGGGTGAAGATCGCAAGCCGCGAGTAGTGCCGCCAGTGGATTAGAAAAAAAGTTACAACAACATCCCCTCCCCCTTGCAGGGGGAGGGTTAGGGTGGGGGTAGAATTTTAAGCCAGCCTAAGCGGTGTTTTCACCCCCATCCCAGCCTTTCTCCTCATAGTGGGAAGGGGTGAAACACCTAACGGGAGAGAAACAGATGAATGAAAATTTCCATATCCGCAAAGTCGCGGTGCTCGGCGCAGGCGTGATGGGTGCACAGATCGCCGCGCATCTGGTGAATGCCAATGTGCCGACCATCCTGTTCGACTTACCCGCCCGCGAGGGTGATCCTAATGGCATCGTCAACAAGGCACTGGACGGGCTGAAGAAGCTTGAGCCGAGTCCTCTGGCGAGCCCGGCCAAGCTCAATTTCATTGCGGCGGCGAATTACGGTCAGCACCTCGAACAGCTACGCGATTGCGATCTGGTCATCGAGGCGATCGCCGAACGCATGGATTGGAAATCCGAGTTGTACCACAAGGTCGCACCTTACCTGGGCGAGCGAACCATCTTCGCCAGCAACACCTCCGGGCTGTCCATCAACAAGCTCGCCGAAGCCTTTCCGGAAAATTTGCGGCACCGCTTCTGCGGCATCCATTTTTTCAATCCGCCGCGTTATATGCATCTGGTCGAGTTGATCGCTTGCGAGAAAACCGATGCGCTGTTGCTCGACCAGCTCGAAACATTTCTGGTGTCCGGCTTGGGCAAAGGTGTGGTGCGTGCCAAAGACACGCCCAACTTCATCGCCAACCGCATCGGCGTATTTTCCCTGCTGGCCACGCTGCATCATGCGGAGCGGCTGGGCTTGGGCTTCGATACCGTGGACGCGCTGACCGGAAGTTATTTGGGCCGCCCCAAGAGTGCAACGTTTCGCACCCTGGATGTGGTCGGGCTGGATACCTTTGCGCATGTGGTCAACACCATGCGCGACAATTTGCACGACGATCCGTGGCACTCTTATTTCGCCGTGCCGGACTGGCTCAACGGTTTGATCGAGCAGGGCGCGCTGGGACAAAAATCCAGGCGCGGCGTGTATCAGAAGGTCGGCAAGGATATTCACGTGCTGGTTGTGCATACCAAGAAATACCGCCTCTCGGCAGGGAAAGTGGATGACACGGTGAAGGAGTTGCTGCGCCAACGCGATTGGGCCGCAAAGTTGGAAGGCTTGCGCAACAGCGCGCATCCGCAAGCCCAATTTGTGTGGCGCGTGTTCCGCGATGTGTTCCATTACTGCGGCGTTCATTTGCCGCGCATCGCCGACAACGCGCGTGATCTGGATTTCGCGGTGCGCTGGGGTTTCGGCTGGGGCAGCGGGCCGTTTGAAATCTGGCAAGCGGTCGGTTGGCAAAAAGTGCTGGGCTGGATCAACGAAGAGCGCGCTGCTGGTAAGACCATGTCTGATGTTGAGTTGCCGCATTGGGCGCAGGATCCCGCGCGTACCGGCGTGCACAGCGCGCAGGGCTCGTATTCACCGGCACTGGGAATTGACCAGCCGCGCTCTGTGTTGCCGGTGTATCGCCGTCAGGAATTCCCCGAACGTCTGCTGGGCGAAGAAGCACACTATGGCGAAACGATATTCGAGAATGAAAGTGTGCGGATGTGGCACGGCTCCGAAAAACTGATGGACGGGCACCCGAACGACGACATCGCCATCCTCAGTTTCAAGAGCAAGATGCACATCATCGGCGACGAGGTGCTGGACGGCATCTTGCGCGCAGTGGATGAGGCCGAGGCGAACTGGCGCGGGCTGATCATCTGGCAGACCGAGCCGCCGTTTTCCGCCGGCGCGAATCTGTTGCAACTGATGCAGGGTGTGCAACCGGCCAGTGAAGATGCAGGGATGTTCGACAAATTGAAGCAGGCGGCGAACCGCGTTAAATATACCGTGGCGGGCGGCGGTGGTTTGAGTCAGGTGCTGAATGCCGCGACCGGAAACGTGCCGCAAGTCGAAGCGGTGGTCGCCAAATTCCAGCAAGTGACCCAGCGCATCAAGTACGCGCAAGTGCCGGTGGTGTCGGCGGTGGACGGCCTGGCACTCGGCGGCGGTTGCGAGATCATCATGCACTCGGCGCGCGTGGTGGCCACGCTGGAGAGTTATATCGGGCTGGTCGAAGTCGGGGTGGGCATATTGCCCGCCGGTGGCGGCAGCAAGGAAGCTGCGCTTCGCGCCGCTCAGGAGGCCAAGGGCGGTGACTTGTTTCCATTCTTGAAACGCTATTTCCAGAACATCGCCATGGGCGAAGTCGCCAAGAGTGCCGAACTGGCGAGAGAAATGGGCTACTTGCGCGCGGGTGACCGCATCGTGATGAACCACTTCGAGTTGTTGCACGTCGCCAAGAACGAACTGCGCGCGCTGACCGCCACCGACTACCGCCCGCCGTTGCCACCCACGCAGATTCCGGTGGCAGGACGAACCGGCACTGCCACGCTGCAAGCCGCGATGATCAACATGCTGGAAGGCGGCTTCATCTCCGCACACGATTACAAAGTCGGCTGCGCAGTGGCTGATACGCTATGCGGCGGCGATGTTGAAGCGGGCAGCCTGGTGGATGAACAATGGCTGCTGGATCTGGAGCGCAAACACTTCATGGAGCTGCTGGCGACGGACAAGACGCAGGAGCGGATCGAGTACATGCTGAAGAACGGCAAGCCGTTGCGCAACTAATGAAAAAGTTTGGATGGGATTTCTGAAATGGATGGATTGCCTATTTGTTGTGGTAGAGATGTGAGTGATATTTGCTATATCAAGCTCGGCGAAGGAGGGCGTTGGGAGGGTGAGTGTTTTAATGATGGAATTATCAGGCTGGGGTTTTCTACTGGGGAAGCAAAAGTTTTGAGTTACGCGTCGAAACGCCAGTGGGATAAATTGAAAGAGTATTGGTCAGAAAAAAAGAGTGCCTCGCAAACGGTGACTAGTTACGTTAACCAAACGAAATCTTTTTTTGAAGATGATGGATCAGTACTTTGGATTACCTTCTCAAAGAACGCGATGTGGTATGGATTTTCCAATGGGGAGCAGCCAAAGGCTCACCCTGATGGAGAGGGGAGTTTTAAAAATATGTCCATTCCTTGGCGCAATACGGACGTGCATGATAAATCGTTGGCAATGGATTTCCTGGGTGGAAATTTAACTAGGACTGCAAGTTACCAAGGCACTATATGTGGTCTTAGTGCGGATTCTGCCAGATACGCTATCGATAGAATCAACGGCAAGCTTCCCAATGAGGTTGAGAGGGCTAAGGGGGCAAGAGATTCACTTGTGGAGTGCATGGAAGAACTATTAAAGTTGCTTACATGGAAAGATTTTGAGGCCTTAATTGAACTTATTTTTGCTCAATCTGGATGGAAACGAATAAGTGCAACAGGCGGTGTTCAGAAAACAATTGACTTCTCTCTTTGGCAGCCTTTGACGGGCGAAAGGGCATTCGTTCAGGTTAAGAGTGAAACAAATGCTAATGAATTGGAAAGTTATATCAGTAATAGTCAGTCAAAAAATTTTGGAAAAATGTTTTATGTGTATCACACAGGTAAGCACAAGGTTTCTAGCCGCAAAAATAGAAATATCACAATATGGGATGGGAGAGAGGTTGCTGTGCAGGTTGTGCGCAATGGGCTTATTGATTGGTTAATTGAAAAAACATCTTGAGAATTTATTTGTCGGGCGATGAATAGGCATCGGAGTCGATTATTCAGCAGTCGCCGCCGTTTGCTGTGGCATCATGGAAGCTATAAAGGAATATTGAAATGAACCGTTCACAAACTTTGCAGTTGCTGTCCGAGCACAAACAGGTCTTGGCGCAGCGCTTTGGCGTCGCGCGCTTGGCCTTGTTCGGCTCGGTCGTGCGGGATACCGCGAAAGAGGGCAGCGATGTGGATGTGCTGGTTGCCTTCGATGGCCCGGCGACGTCAGCGCGCTACTTCGGTGTGCAGTTTTACCTGGAAGATTTGCTTGGGGTGCCTGTTGATCTGGTGACGGAGAAGGCGTTACGTCCAGAGTTGCGTCCTTTCATTGAGAAGGAGGCGGCGCATGTCTGACGCACCGGTGCGCGAATGGCGCTTCTATCTGGATGACATGATTGGCTTCGCCGAGAAGGTGGTGGCTTATACCGATGGTTTAGACCAAGCGAGTTTCGTCGCAAGTGGTTTAAATTACGACGCTACGGTGCGCAATCTGGAATTGATCGGCGAAGCGTCAACCAATGTCCCTGATGAGGTTCGTCAGCAGTATTCGAAAATTCCTTGGCGGATGGTAGTCGCTACGCGCAACAGACTGATTCACGGATATTTGGGGATTGATGACGATACGCTGTGGAGCATCATCCAGACGGATATTCCGGCCTTGCTGGCAGAGTTGCACAAAATGAAAAAGGCTTTTCCAAACTAATTCGTTGCGGGGGAATCATGACCAAACAAATCCAGGAAGCCTACATCGTCGCCGCGACGCGCACGCCGGTCGGCAAGGCGCCGCGCGGCATGTTCCGCAATACTCGTCCCGACGATCTGCTGGCGCATGTGTTGAAGAGTGTGCTGCTGCAATGTCCGAATCTGGAGCCTGCGGCGGTCGCGGATGTCATCGTCGGCTGCGCCATGCCGGAAGCCGAGCAGGGGATGAACGTGGCGCGCATCGGGCTGCTGCTGGCGGGGCTGCCGAACAGTGTGCCGGGTGTGACGGTGAATCGCTTTTGCTCGTCCGGCTTGCAGGCGGTGGCGATGGCGGCGGATCGCATCCGTCTCGGCGAGGCGGACGTGATGATCGCCGCCGGGACGGAAAGCATGAGCATGGTGCCGATGATGGGCAACAAGGTCGCGTTCAATCCTGAAATCTTTACGCACGATGAGAACCTTGCCATCGCTTTTGGCATGGGCATCACCGCCGAGAAGGTCGCCGAGCGCTGGAAAGTGTTGCGCGAGGCGCAGGATGAGTTCGCGCTGACCAGCCACCAGCGCGCCGTGCAGGCCATCGCCAACGGCGAATTCAAAGACGAGATCACGCCGTATACGATAGAAGATCATGTGCCTGATTTAAGTTCGCGAGCAGTGCGCATCGCTAAACGCGATGCGGCGCAGGACGAAGGACCTCGCGCCGACACCTCGCTCGAAGCGCTGGCTAAATTGAAAACGGTGTTCGCCAAAGCAGGTTCCGTCACCGCAGGCAACAGCTCGCAAATGTCCGACGGTGCAGGCGCGGTGTTATTGTGCAGCGAGGCTGCGCTGAAACGCTATAACCTCACGCCGATAGGCCGCTTCGTGGGATTCACGGTCGCAGGCGTGCCACCGGAAATCATGGGCATCGGCCCGAAGGAAGCGATTCCGCGCGTGTTGCGGCAAGTCGGTTTGAAGCTGGACGACATGGGCTGGATCGAGCTCAACGAAGCCTTCGCCGCACAATCGCTGGCGGTGATCCATGATGTCGGACTGGACAGAGCCAAGGTCAATCCATTGGGTGGCGCGATCGCACTGGGCCATCCGCTCGGCGCGACCGGAGCGATCCGCGTTGCAACCTTGCTGCACGGCATGCGCAGGCGCAAACTGAAATACGGTATGGTGACGATGTGTATCGGCACGGGGATGGGTGCGGCAGGCATCTTCGAGGCGCTGTAAACCTACTGCGCACCACCATGACTGTGTTGCTCGACAGCTCGAAATCCTCGTGTACTTTTTCGTACACTCCGGTTTCTTGCTATCTCGCGCCTTGTCCTGATGGTACTCGTGACGGTTTCCAATCCTCTTTTTTCTGAAAGGATGAAAATGAAAAAGATATTGTTGGTGATCTGCTGTGTGTTTCTGAGTTGGAACGCAAGCGCGTTGGAGATAGCGGGAGTAAAGCTGGCGGACAGCGTGCATCTCGGCAGCCGTGATCTGCTGCTGAACGGCGCGGGGGTGCGCACCAAGTTATTTTTCAAAATTTATGTCGCGGCGCTGTATCTGGGTGAGAAGACCCATGTGGCGGAGGCCGCGTTGAATCAATCCGGCGAGAAGAGAATTGTTTTGCATGCCTTGCGTGAGCTCAGTGACGAGCAAATGCTGCATGCGTTCAACGAGGTGATGGTCGCGAATCACACCCCCGCTGAGATGCAGGCTTTGGAGCCGCAGCTTAAAGAATTGACGGCGATTTTTCATGCGGTCGGAACGGTAAAAGAGGGTGATGTGATTGCTTTGGATTATCTTCCTGACAGTGGCACACAGATCAATGTGAATGGCGTACTTAAAGGCAATATCGCCGGTGCGGTATTCAATCGCGCGTTGTTCAAAATTTGGCTGGGCGATAAACCCGCTCAGCCTGATCTGAAACAAAAAATGCTGGGCCTGTAGTGAACGAGGCAGAACGACTCAATGCTGATTGTCATGCAGCCAGATTGAATCAAGCCGCACTGCGGCAGACGATGCAGGCGCAGGGTGATGCATGGCACAGCCTGGTGACGGAGCGTTCCCCACATCTGTTTGCCGATGTGACGTTGTTCATTACTCCTGCAAAGTTGCAGCAGATGCATGCGGTGATCGCGGCTGTGGGGCGGGTAGTGAAACTGCCTGGATGGGAGCGCGACACCCCTCTCCCTAACCCTCTCCCGCCAGCGGGAGAGGGGACTAACGTTGCCTGTCCGGCGCCAGAAGATTGTCTCGGCGTGTTCTTCGGCTACGATTTCCACCTGAACGAGCAGGGCGCGCATCTTATCGAGATCAACACCAATGCGGGCGGCGGTTTTCTCAACGCGCTGTTGATCGACAGTCAGCGCGAAACCGGGTTGCCGGGTGCGGCGGTAGCCGAAGCGAATCTCGAACAAACTTTCCTCGACATGTTCCGCAACGAGTGGCGACTGGCGCGCGGCGATGCGCCTTTGAAGAATATCGCTATCGTGGACGAGCAGCCGGAAGCGCAACATCTGTATGCCGAATTTCTGTTGGCGAAAAATTTATTCGAGCGCGCCGGAATCGCGGTGCACATCGTTGATACTTCTACGCTGCAAGAGCGCGATGACGGTTTGTATCTTGATTTTCCCGGAGGCGAGCAGAAAATCGATCTGGTCTATAACCGCCTGACGGATTTTTCGTTGCAGCAGCATCCCGCATTGCGGCAGGCATATGCTAGCGGGCAGGTGGTGCTGACACCGCATCCGTATAATTATGTGCAATACGCCGACAAGCGCAATCTGGCGCGGCTGACCGACGCGCAAGGCTTGCGCGCGCTGGGTGCGGACGAAGCCGACATCGCCACTTTGCACGCAGGTATTCCGCATACCATCGTGGTGCGACCGGGCATGGAAGCCACGCTGTGGGCAGAGCGCAAGCAATGGTTCTTCAAGCCGAACAGCGGCTACGGCAGCAAGGGCGCGTATCGCGGCGCGAATCTGACCAAGCGGGTGTTCGGTGAAATCATGCACGGCGATTATGTCGCGCAGAAATTAGCGCCGCCGGGTGAGCGTGCGGTATGTGTGAATGGTGCCGAGTCGGTGTCGCTTAAATATGATGTGCGCTGCTATGTCTATGACGGGCAAGTGCAACTGGTTGCGGCGCGGCTGTACCAGGGCCAGACCACCAACTTCCGCACGCCGGGGGGGGGATTTGCGCTGGTGCGTGTTGTAGAATGACGCGAATGCTATTCATAAATGACGGAACCAATTCAGGGAAGTTACGATGCTTTACGCTTTTCTCGCGATAGGAATCGGCTCGGCATTCGGCGCATGGCTGCGCTGGGGCTTGGGGCTGTGGCTAAATCCGGCGTTGCCGGAGTTGCCGCTCGGCACGCTTGCCGCCAATTTGATCGGTGGTTATCTGGTTGGTCTCGCGGTGGCTTTTTTTACGCACTATCCGGGACTCTCGCCGGAATGGCGGCTGCTAATCATCACCGGCTTTCTTGGCGGACTGACCACTTTTTCCACCTTTTCGGCAGAGACTGTCACGTTGCTGTTGCGCGGACAGTATGCGTGGGGATCGGCGATCATCGCCACGCATCTCGGCGGCTCGCTGCTGATGACAGTGCTGGGTATCCAGACTTTCAAATGGCTGCACACATAGGAGCGCGATCATGAACCAGCTTTCGTTTTATATCAGTGAAAAACAACATCACGCCAATATGCCATTGTATGAATGGTTGCTGGAGGAGGCCAAGTCATTGGGTGTTCACGGCGGCTCCGCATTCCGTGCGATTGCCGGGTTTGGCCGGCATGGCCATATGCACGAAGAAACTTTTTTCGAGTTGGCAGGCGAGCTGGCGGTCAAGGTTGAGTTCATTCTGGACGATGCGCTGGCCGACCGGCTGCTGGAGAAGATTCGCAGTCACAACATGAATGTGTTTTATCTAAAGCAGACGGTAGAAGCCGGGGTTGCTTGAAAGCCGGATAATCAGGATAGTCGGCGAATAGCCGGATATGGCGTGGTTGATTTTCGCAAAGGAGTGATGATGAAAGAATTTTTATTGGCGATGTCGTTATGCTGTTTCGGCAGTGCGGTGCAAGCGGCGGTGCAGGGCAAGGAAGTGAGTTATCAAGCGAATGGAACGACCCTAAAGGGTTATATCGCCTATGATGATGCCATCAAGGGCAAGCGCCCGGGAGTGCTGGTGGTGCACGAGTGGTGGGGACAAAACGAGTATGCGCGCAAGCGGGCGCGTATGCTGGCGGAGTTGGGCTATACCGCGCTGGCGGTCGACATGTATGGCGATGGCAAAGTGGCCGACAATCCCGATGATGCGGGCAAGCTCGCCACCGAGGTGAGCAAGAATATGACTATGGCGAAGGCGCGTTTTGAAGCGGGCATGCAGTTGTTGCGCAAACAGGAAACTGTGGATGCCAATGAAATTGCGGCGTTCGGCTATTGCTTCGGCGGTGGCGTGGTGCTGAACATGGCGCGCATGGGCGAGGATTTGAAGGGTGTGGCGAGTTTCCATGGCGGCCTTGGCACGGACCATCCCGCCCAGCCCGGCAAAATCAAAGCGCGCATCATTTCATTCAGCGGCGAGGCCGATCCGGTGATAGGGGCCGACAAAGTTGCCGCATTCAGGAAGGAAATGGAAAGCGCGGGAGCGAATTACCGGGTGGTCACTTATCCCGGCGCAAAGCATGCCTTCACCAATCCGGATGCGGATGAATTGGGCAAAAAATTCAACATGCCGATTGCCTACAACGCTGAGGCTGACAAGGATTCATGGCAGCAGGCCAAAGTGTTTCTAAGTGTAGTGTTCGCCGCGAGGTGAGCCCTTTGCAACTATTATGTCGTTGAGAATCCTGTTGTGAGTCTTTCCGGTCTGATCGCGGACTATGGCTATGTTGCGCTGTTTGCGGGTACCCTGCTGGAGGGCGAGACAGTGTTGATAATGGCCGGTTTTGCCGCGCATCAGGGTTATCTGCAACTGCACTGGGTGATCAGTATCGCGCTGCTCGGCGGGTTCCTCGGCGATCAGTTTTATTTCTGGCTGGGAAGGTGGCGCGGCGCGTGGGTGCTGTCCCATTTCCCGCGACTTGTTCCGGTGTTCGAGCGCACCAACGCACTGATAGAGCGTTATCACGAGGTGCTCATCGTGGGCATACGATTCCTCTATGGCTTGCGCACGGTAGGACCTTTGGCCTTTGGTATGAGTGCGGTACAGGGCTGGCGCTTTGTGCTATTCAACGCGCTGGGCGCGACCATCTGGGCGGTTGGCATTGGTGGTGCAGGTTATCTGTCCGGGCAGGCGATTGAACTGTGGCTCCCTGATTTGAAGCGGGTCGAAGAGGTGTTGTTATTCACCATTCTGTTCGGGGGTTTGGGCTTCTGGGGTTGGCGATGCTGGAAGTTCCGCAGGAAATTTTACCGGTAAGTGCAGTAAAAATCTTGTTACTGCGAACCCATGTTGAGCGCAAGCGCGACATGGGTTCGCAGCGTAAGGAGAAAGATATTTCGCACTATTGCCTGAATTTTTCACCTTGTGGTTTCGACCGCTTGCTTCGCTTGCGAACTCGGGTGAGCCTGCGCCGCAATTGCAAGGTTTCTCGCGCTACTGCGCGAAGAAATTCTTGACCTTGTTCATCCAGGATTTTGCGCGCGGGTTGTGGCGTTCGTTGTCTTTCTCGTTGATGTTTTCAAACTCGCGCAGCAGTTCCTTTTGGCGCTCGGTCAGATTCACCGGTGTTTCCAACGCCACGTGGCAATGCAAATCACCATGACTGGAGCTGCGCACGCCCTTGATGCCTTTGCCGCGCAGGCGGAATATTTTTCCGCTCTGGGTCTCGGCGGGAATCTTGATCGAAGCCACTCCATCCAGCGTTGGAATTTCGATCGAACCGCCGAGCGCGGCAGTGCTGAAGCTGATCGGCATCTCGCAATGCAGGTCGTTGTGGTCCCGCTGGAACACCGCATGCGGTTTGGTGTGTATCACCACATATAAATCGCCGGGAGGTCCGCCATTCGTGCCATGTTCGCCTTCTCCGGAGAGGCGGATACGATCTTCGTTATCCACCCCGGACGGGATTTTTACCGACAGCGTCTTGTGTTGCTTGATGCGTCCGTTACCGTTGCAGTCCTTGCACGGTGAGGTGATCATCTTTCCGGTGCCGTGACAGCGCGGGCAGGTTTGCTGGATGGAAAAGAAACCTTGCTGCATGCGCACCTGACCATGACCGGCGCAGGTGGTGCAAGTGGTTGGGCTGGTGCCGGGTTTTGCGCCGGTGCCCTTGCAGGTTTCGCATTCCGCCATGGTGGGGACGCGAATTTGCGTCTCAGTGCCGCGTGCGGCTTGTTCCAGTGTGATCTCAAGGTTGTAGCGCAAATCGGCACCGCGTTGCACATTGCTGCGCTCGCCGCCACCGCGTCCGCCACCAAAAATGTCGCCGAAGATGTCGGAAAAATCAAAGCCCGCTGCCGCGCCACCTGCACCGAACGGGCTACCGCCGCCCATCCCGCCGGCTTCAAATGCAGCATGACCATGCTGATCATAAGCGGCACGCTTATGCCCGTCGCTTAATGTCTCATAAGCTTCTTTGGCCTCCTTGAAATGTTCCTCAGCTTTCGGATTGTCCGGATTGCGGTCGGGGTGATGCTTCATCGCCAGCTTGCGATAAGCCTTTTTGATTTCTTCGTCCGAAGCGTCGCGGTTGACTCCGAGAACTTCGTAGTAGTCTTTTTTGGGCATAGGGAGCTTGTAGCTTGTAGCCGGTAGCCGGTAGCTGGTAGCTGGTAGCAGTTGTCTTTGCTACCAGCTACGCGCTACCCGCTACCAGCTTATTTCTTATCCTTCACTTCGGTGAACTCCGCATCCACCACATCGCCTTCTTCCTTCTTGGCCTCAGCGTGCTCACTGGCCTGTGCGCCTGCTTCGCCCGCTTGCGCCTTGGCCTGCTCAGCGGCGTACATTTTTTCACCCAGCTTTTGTGCGGCAGTTGATAGTGTTTCGGCCTTGGCTTCGATGGCTTCCTTGTCGTCGGTCTTTACCACTTCTTCGGCTTCCTTCAAGGCGGCTTCGATAGCAGACTTTTCCTCTGCACTCAGATGATCGCCATATTCCTTCAGCGACTTGTGCGTGGAGTGGATCAGCGAGTCGAGTTGATTGCGCGCGGTCACCAGTTCCACCGCCTTGCGATCATCTTCGGCGTGGGCTTCGGCATCCTGCACCATCTGTTTGATCTCCGCTTCGCTCAAGCCGGAGCTGGCCTGGATCTTGATCTTGTTTTCCTTGCCGGTCGCCTTGTCTTTTGCCGACACGTGCAAGATGCCGTTCGCGTCGATGTCGAAAGTCACTTCGATCTGCGGCATACCGCGCGGTGCGGGCGGTATGTCGCTCAAGTTGAATTGACCCAGACTCTTGTTGCCGGAAACCACTTCGCGCTCGCCCTGCAGCACGTGAATGGTGACGGCACTCTGGTTGTCGTCGGCGGTGGAGAATACTTGCGATGCCTTGGTCGGGATGGTGGTGTTCTTCTTGATCAGCTTGGTCATCACGCCGCCCATGGTTTCGATACCCAGCGACAGAGGCGTCACGTCGAGCAGCAGCACGTCCTTCACTTCGCCTTGCAGCACGCCGCCCTGGATCGCGGCACCTACTGCCACGGCTTCGTCCGGGTTCACGTCCTTGCGCGCTTCCTTGCCGAAGAATTCCTTCACCTTCTCTTGCACCAAAGGCATACGGGTCTGGCCGCCGACCAAAATCACGTCGGCGATGTCGGATGCGGAAACACCGGCATCCTTCATGGCGATCTTGCATGGCTCGATGGTGCGCGCGATCAAGTCTTCGACCAGGCTTTCCAGTTTTGCGCGGGTGATCTTCACTGCCAGATGTTTCGGGCCGGCAGCGTCAGCGGTGATGTAAGGCAGGTTCACTTCGGTTTGCTGTGCGCTGGACAGTTCGATCTTGGCCTTTTCCGCCGAATCTTTCAGGCGTTGCAACGCCAGCACGTCCTTGCGCAGGTCGATGCCGCTTTCCTTCTGGAATTCTTCCACCAGATAGTCGATCACGCGCATGTCAAAATCCTCACCGCCCAGGAAGGTGTCGCCATTGGTTGACATCACTTCGAACTGATGTTCGCCTTCGATCTCGGCAATGTCGATGATGGAAATGTCGAAGGTGCCGCCGCCGAGGTCATACACCGCGATCTTGCGGTCGCCTTCCTGCTTGTCCAGGCCGAAAGCCAGCGCGGCTGCGGTCGGTTCGTTGATGATGCGTTTCACTTCCAGACCCGCGATGCGCCCGGCATCCTTGGTGGCTTGACGCTGTGAGTCATTGAAGTAAGCAGGAACGGTGATGACCGCTTCGGTGACGGGTTCACCGAGATAGTCTTCGGCGGTCTTCTTCATTTTCATCAGCACTTGCGCGGAAATTTCCGGTGCGGAAAATTCCTTGTCCCGCACCCTCACCCATGCGTCGCCGTTCTTGGCCTTGACGATCTTGAATGGCACCATGGCGATGTCTTTCTGCACCATCTTCTCGTCGAAGCGGCGGCCGATCAGGCGCTTCACGCCATACAGCGTGTTGGTCGGATTGGTGACGGCCTGACGTTTGGCGGGCGCACCCACCAGCACCTCACCGTCTTCCATATAGGCGACGATGGATGGGGTGGTGCGTGTGCCTTCCGCGTTCTCGATCACCTTGGTCTTGCCGTTTTCCATGATGGCCACGCAAGAGTTGGTCGTGCCCAAGTCGATACCGATGATTTTTCCCATGATGAATCCTTTCAATTAAATTGGCTTTCAGTTGAATGCTTAAAGAATGAATACGTTGTTGCTTGCCGCTTAACATAGGGGCGGTAATGGTTATTTCAAGTGGGTCGAGCTTGTAGCCCGTAGCTTGTGGCTTGTAGCAAAACCGCGGCTGGCTACCCGCTACAAGCTACCGGCTACCAGCTTTATTTTTCATTCCTTCGCTTTCGCCACCATCACCAGCGCCGGGCGCAAGACGCGGTCATTCAGCGCATAACCCTTTTGCATCACGCTGACCACGGTGTTGGCGGGCTGGTCGCTGTCCAGCATGCCGATGGCTTGATGTTTGTGTGCGTCGAACTTCTCGCCGATCGGGTTGATTTCACTGATGTTGAATTTCTCGAAAACGCCGGACAGTTGCTTAAGCGTTAATTCCATACCGCTCTTGAAGCCCTCCACCGTCGCCGTTTCCACCGCCAGGCCGGCTTCCAGACTGTCTTTCACCGCCAGCATCTCATTGGAGAAACGCTCCACGGCAAATTTATGCGCCTTGCTCACTTCCTCGATCGCACGGCGGCGGATATTCTCCCCTTCGGCCTTGGCATACATCCATGCGTCATAGTGTTCCTGCGCCTTGCGCTCGGCTTCCTTGAGCATCTCCTCCATGCTGGGCATGACATCCGCGGCGCTTGCCGTGGTTGGCTTGGGTTCGATCTGGGGTTCGATTTGCGGGTTGGTATCGTTCTGTTCCATGCCGTTCTCCAAATTTCAATCTGCAGCTTATGGGGGTTAAGTTTCCCATTTCAAGAGTAGGTGAAAAATTATTTTTACCGCGTGAGATAATGCGCGCCGTTTGGATGTTGCACCGTTATGTCTACTCCCAAGAATTACTACTGGCGCATCGCCGGATTTTATTTTTTCTACTACGCCTTCGTGGGGATGTTCGCGCCCTATTGGAGCCTGTACCTCAAATCCATCCACTTCGACGCCATCGAGATCGCCATCCTGTTGTCGGTGCAGCCGGTGATGCGCATGATCGCGCCGAACATCTGGGGCTGGCTGGCCGATCACACCGGCAAGCGCTTGATGGTGGTAAAGATCGCCGCAACCATGAGCGCGGTATGCTACCTCGGGGTGTTTGCGACCACCAGTTTCTGGGGCATGTTGCTGGTGCTGGGGTTGATGAGCTTTTTCTGGAGCGCCTCGATGCCACTGGTGGAGGCGACCACGCTTACCTATCTCGGCAAGCACAGCGCGCGCTACGGGCGCATCCGCTCGTGGGGCTCGATCGGCTTCATCGCCTCGGTGGTCGGGTTGGGCTACGCGCTCGATTATATGGCCATCGCCTGGTTGTTGTGGGTGGGCGCCGTGATAGAGATCGGCATTCTGTTGTTCGCCCGGCAGATTCCTCCCACCGAAGTGCTGGCGCATCACACCGATCGTCAGCCGGTCAAACAAATCGTCATGCAGCCGCGTGTGATCGCTTTGTTCAGCGCGTGTTTTCTGATGTCCGTCGCACACGGCCCTTATTACACCTTCTACTCGATTTACCTGGTCGAACATGGCTACGCGAAAAGCGCAGTGGGTGGCTTGTGGGCGCTCGGCGTGATCTGCGAAATCGGCGTGTTCTTCCTGATGCCCTGGCTGGTGCGCCGCTTTGGTTTCACCCGCATCCTGCTGATCAGTTTTAGCGCTGCAATCGTGCGCTTCATGCTGATCGGTTGGGGCGTGGACTACCTGATACTGCTGCTCATCGCGCAAGTGCTGCACGCCGCCACCTTCGGCGCGTATCACGCTGCTTCGGTGGGACTGGTGCACGAGTTCTTTCAGGGGCGGCATCAGTCCAAAGGCCAAGCCCTGTTAGGCAGCCTTACCTACGGCGCGGGCGGCATGTTGGGCGGCTTGGCGAGCGGCCCGATCTGGCAGCAGTACGGCGCCAGCGTGCTGTATTCATGCAGTGCGGGCGTAGCATTGCTGGGGTTGTTGCTGATATTGTGGAAGTGGGGCATGGCGAGTACGCAGCAAGCGACATAAGGGTAGGGGCGAGATTCACCTCTACGAGGTAAATCGCGCCCTTGCGATATGCCAAACCCATTTTATTATTGACCGCTTATTTCTTTGACGAAGTATCCCGCCTTCTGTCGCTGGTATTTTGCCTTCTATCATCAAGGTCTGGATAGCGCTCCGCTGTATTTTGCCTTCTGTCCCCGGTTCTTTTTCGTCTGTCTTCTACTTGCTGTTTCTTGTCATCGGTTTCGGGGGAAGCCTGATCAGAACCCGGAGTCTGTGGCGGAATGCGTTGCAACATGCCGATGTCGGCATTGTGGGCAATCACATATTCCGCAAACAGGATATTTTTTTCAACCGCCTCAAGGTACAGATTTTGTCCGTTAAAATGCTTCTCAACATAACGATAAGCTCCATGTAACGTTTCATCCATGCGCTTTTTCGCGATTCGATAGAACCCCGGGGTTTTTATCACCAGGTCTTGCGGGGAAGCAAAAATGACTTGCTCATTGCCTTGTGCGTCGCGTTTTATTGCAATACCGCCCAAAACAAACTCAGTGTATAGCCGGCCGTAGCATTTTTCGAGATAACAACGATCCGCCATTTGTGCCAATATGTCTGCCGAAGCCACCAGATTGCCGATAGCCCGGTAAGCAGGGGAGGGCACCAGGATGCGATCTACCGGCACTTCATAGCCGGTGTAATGCACCACTTGCGCTGCCGTTTCTGCCAGATTGCCCAAGCCTACTCCCTGCATATATTTCTTCAATAATTCCGCGCTGCGTGAAACATGAATCGGGGTGAATTCCGCGCCTTGCCTGTCATCTTCACTGCCCCGCTTGCGCAGATAACCGCTGTCATGAAACAGCGCCAGCAAAATGCCAAAGATAAATAGTTCCTCGCCCAGTCCCTCGCCACTCTTTTGCGAGCGCTCGTAGCCGTCCATCAAGCGCGCACAGGCCAGTGTTACATCCATAATATGTTGCAAATCGTGATAGCCGGTATCGCACGCCGCATAGCCCCGATGCTCGCCGCGATAAAGCTGGGTAATGTGGTTCATCGCATTCCGCAGGGTGCTGACACGTGCGCTGGGGAAGAGATTGAGAAAAATGCTCTCCACCGCGTCACCAACCGAAGCAGGATCGGTCACGTTGACGGCGTTGGCCACATCAAAGTTATTTCGACGAAATTTTGCATCATTATTCTGCATGGCAATATGCTAACACGAAGCTGAATCTGCGTTGTGCTCAAAGTATTGTCTGGGTTTTCAAGGAGAAATATCTTCTTCGTTTGCTAACGATCTTTCAATTTTTCGCAGAGATATTTATCTGTTATAGCGTAGCTTGGCTTAGGCTTATGCCAAGCCGTGCCTGTTGTGGCATAATCGTGCGCTCTAAAAACGAGTATCAGGCAAGCGAAATGACATGAAAGCCAAGCGAAATAACATGAAAGCGCAAACTCTTTACGACAAACTCTGGAATGCTCACGTGGTGCGGCAGGAAGCCGACGGCACCGCGTTGATTTATATCGACCGCCATCTGGTGCATGAAGTGACCAGCCCGCAGGCCTTCGAGGGGTTGAAGCTGGCCGGGCGCAAGGTGTGGCGCACCGCTTCGATCCTGGCCGTGGCCGATCATAACGTGCCGACCACCGCGCGCGCGCAGGGTATCGCCGATCCGGTCTCGCGTTTGCAAGTGGAGACGCTGGACAGTAATTGCGCCGAGTTTGGCGTGAACGAATTCAAAATGTCCGATGTGCGTCAGGGCATCGTGCATGTGATCGGGCCGGAGCAGGGCGCGACCTTGCCGGGCATGACGGTGGTGTGCGGCGATTCGCACACCAGCACGCACGGCGCATTCGCCGCGCTGGCGTTCGGCATCGGCACGTCCGAGGTCGAGCACGTGATGGCGACACAATGTTTGCTGACGAAAAAAACCAAGGCCATGCAGGTGTTGGTGAATGGCACGTTGGGCAAGGGTGTCACCGCCAAGGACATCGCGCTCGCGGTGATCGGCAAGATCGGCACGGCGGGCGGCACCGGCTATGCGATAGAGTTCGCCGGCACCACGATACGCGGCCTTTCCATGGAAGGGCGCATGACAGTGTGCAACATGGCGATCGAAGCGGGCGCGCGCGCGGGCATGATCGCGGCGGACTACACCACCATCAACTATCTCAAGGGTCGCCCGTTCGCACCCCAAGGCGAGTTGTGGGACAAGGCAGTGGCTTACTGGCACACTTTGCATAGCGATGAGGGCGCGCAGTTCGATCAGGTGGTTAAGCTGGACGCCGCGCAGATCAAGCCGCAAGTGACCTGGGGCACGTCACCGGAAATGGTGGTGGCGGTGGATGGGCGCGTGCCTGATCCGGCGACCATGAGCGATGCGGTCAAGCGTCAAGCTGCCGAGCGTGCGTTGCAGTATATGGGCTTGGCGGCGAATACGCCGATCGCGGAAATCAGGATCGACAAGGTGTTCATCGGCTCCTGCACCAATTCACGCATCGAGGATTTGCGCGCCGCGGCGGTGATCGCGCAAGGCAAACACGTCGCGGCGAATGTGAAGTTGGCGATGGTGGTGCCCGGTTCCGGTTTGGTGAAACGGCAGGCCGAGCAGGAAGGTCTGGATAAAATCTTTATCGCGGCGGGTTTTGAATGGCGCGAGCCGGGCTGTTCGATGTGTCTGGCGATGAATGACGATAAGCTTTCACCGGGTGAGCGCTGTGCCTCGACTTCCAACCGCAACTTTGAGGGGCGGCAGGGGCAGGGTGGGCGCACCCATTTGGTAAGTCCGGAAATGGCTGCGGCTGCGGCGATCTCCGGGCATTTTGTTGATGTGAGCAAATTGTGAATGGAGTAGACATGAAAAGGATGGTGGCTTTGTTGATGACGCTGGGCGTGCTCGTCGGCAGCAACGCGTCTGCCGAAGACAGTCTCGTGGAGAGCGCCGGGAACGGGATCAAGAAAGGTGCTGGCGCTGCCGGTCGGGGCATCAAGAAGGGTGGTGAGGCGGCTGGCAAAGGTGTCAAGAAGGGCAGCGAAGTGGTCGGCCCGGCCATCAGGAAGGGTGGCAAAGCGGCGGTCAAAGGCGTCAAGAAGGGCACCGCGTGGGTGGGTCACGGCATCAAGAAAACGGGCGAGAAGATGGAAAAGGCGGACAAGCCATAATGCAGAAATTTACTATGCTCAATGGGCTAGTCGCGCCATTGGATCGCGCCAACGTGGATACCGACGCGATCATCCCCAAGCAGTTTTTAAAGTCGATCAAGCGTTCCGGTTTCGGCCCGAATCTGTTCGATGAATGGCGTTATCTCGACCACGGCGAGCCGGGCAGGGATAATTCCGGGCGTCCGCTCAATCCCGATTTCGTGCTGAATCAGCCGCGCTATAAGGGTGCGCAGATTTTGCTTGCGCGCGAGAACTTCGGCTGCGGCTCGTCGCGCGAACACGCGCCTTGGGCATTGGGCGATTATGGTTTCCGCGCGATCATCGCGACCAGTTTTGCCGACATCTTTTTCAACAACTGCTTCAAGAATGGCTTGCTGCCGATCCGTCTGGCTGCGGAACAAGTGGATGAGTTGTTCAAGGCGGTGGCTGCCCATGCCGGCTACAAACTGGCGATCGATCTGGAGCAGCAAACCATCAGCGCGCTGGACGGCAAAGTGTATAAATTTGAAGTCGAGACGTTCCGCAAACATTGTTTGCTGAACGGCTTGGATGACATCGGACTGACCTTGCAGCATGTGGACGAGATCAAGAGTTACGAGGCGATGCATCGGGCTGCACAGCCGTGGCTTTAATTTAGGTGAAACGTGAAATGAAAAATGCAACCCCCTCTGCTCCTTCGCAAGCTCTCCCCCTTGTCAGGGGGAGGTGGCTCCTCCCCTGACAAGCCTGTCCTGAGCTTGTCGAAGCGGGGGAGGTTGGGAGAGGTTTGTTATTGTCGTTCACGTCCTATGTATTTATTAGGAATTTGAAATGAAGATTGCAGTTTTACCAGGTGACGGGATCGGACCGGAAATCGTCGCGCAAGCGGCCAAAGTGCTGGAGACGTTGCGCCGCGACGGCTTGAAGATTGAAATGGAATACGCGCACATCGGCGGTGCCGGGTATGACGCAGCCGGGGATCCATTGCCGGACGCGACGCTGGAGCTGGCGCAGGCGTCGGATGCGGTGCTGCTCGGCGCGGTGGGCGGTTATCAATATGACACGCTGGCTCGTCCGCTACGTCCTGAACAAGGTCTGTTGCGCATACGCAAGGGCTTGAGCTTGTTCGCCAACCTGCGTCCCGCACTGGTGTATCCCGAGTTGGTTAATGCTTCCAGCCTGAAGCCGGAATTGGTGTCGGGTTTGGACATCATGATTTTGCGCGAACTGACCGGCGACATTTATTTCGGCCAGCCGCGCGGCATACGCACGCTGGATAACGGCGAACGGCAGGGCTTCGATACCATGTTGTATAGCGAGTCGGAGATCCATCGCGTGGCGCATGTCGGTTTTCAGATCGCGATGAAACGTAACAAAAAGCTGTGTTCGGTGGACAAGGCCAATGTGCTGGATACCAGCATGTTCTGGCGCGAAATCGTGACGGACGTGGCGAAGGAATACCCGGCAGTGGCGTTGTCGCACATGTATGTGGACAATGCGGCGATGCAACTGGTGCGCGCGCCCAAGCAGTTCGATGTGATTTTGACTGGCAATATTTTCGGCGATATCTTGTCGGACGAGGCGTCGATGCTGACCGGTTCCATCGGCATGTTGCCATCGGCTTCGCTGGATGCGAACAACAAGGGCCTGTACGAGCCGTGCCACGGTTCGGCACCGGATATCGCCGGCAAGGACATCGCCAATCCGCTGGCAACGATTTTGTCGGTGGCGATGATGATGCGCTACACCTTTGCGCGTGAAGACATCGCGCAGCGCATCGAGACTGCGGTGCGCAAAACGCTGCAACAGGGATTGCGCACCGCGGATATCGCCGAAGCGGGCAAGCAGAAGATCGGCACGGCGGCGATGGGCGACGCGGTAGTGGCAGCACTTTGAGCTACTGGCTACCAGCATAATATTTGAGAGAGAAGAAGCATGAGCAAGCAATATGACGTTTGTGTATTAGGCGCAACCGGAGCGGTGGGAGAGGCGATGTTGTCCATACTGGAGCAGCGCAAGTTCCCGGTGCGTAATCTTTATCCATTGGCATCCAGCCGTTCAGCAGGTTCCACAGTGAGCTTTAAAGGAGAAGACCTTACCGTCATCGACGTGGAAGGTTTCGACTTTTCCAAGACACAGATCGGTTTGTTCTCGGCAGGTGGCAGCGTATCGGAAAAGTACGCGCCGATCGCTGCGGCTGCCGGTTGCGTGGTGATCGACAACACCGCACACTTCCGCTACGACCGCGATATTCCGCTGGTGGTGCCGGAGGTGAATCCGCACGCCATCGCGCAATATAAAAATCGCGGCATCATCGCCAATCCGAACTGTTCGACCATCCAGATGCTGGTGGCACTTAAGCCGATCCAGGACGCGGTAGGCATCGCGCGTATTAATGTGGCGACTTATCAGGCGGTGTCCGGTACCGGCAAGGAGGCGATCGACGAACTGGCTGCGCAAACCCGCGCACTGTTCAACCAGCAAGATGTCGAAGTCGAGGTGTATCCGAAGCGCATCGCTTTTAACGTGCTGCCGCAGATCGATGTGTTCATGGAAAACGGCTACACCAAAGAAGAAATGAAGATGGTCTGGGAGACCCGGAAGATCATGGAAGACGACTCCATCGTGGTCAATCCGACTGCAGTGCGCGTGCCGGTGTTCTATGGGCATTCCGAAGCGGTGCACATTGAAACCCGCAAGAAGATCACCGCCGCGGCGGCGCGTGCCTTGCTGGAAAAGGCTCCCGGCGTGATCGTGCTGGACAGGCGCGAACCGGGTGGATACCCGACACCGGTCGATGCAGCGGGAAACGACGCGACCTATGTCGGGCGCATCCGCGAAGATATCTCACACCCAATGGGCTTGAATCTGTGGGTGGTGAGCGACAATGTGCGCAAGGGCGCGGCGTTGAATAGCGTACAGATCGCGGAAATTTTAATTGCGAAATACTTCAGTTGAGACATAATGCGAAGAATATTATTAGCTTGTGCTGATAACTCTATGATGTTATTTTATATTCTCCAATAAATAATGTGAGGGTGATCGCGTGCGAAAATCACTACTAAAACTAAAGCGACTAGCCATTCGACTAGGCTGTCAAAAGGCTTTGCATAGCCATTCGGCTAAGTCACCATCCGAAAAGCTTTTGGCCTGGCACCCGAAAGACGGTGACATAAGCCGCTGGTTAGCTTTGCATAGCCATTCGGCTAAGTCACCTAAAGGCGGTGACATAAGCCGCTGGTTAGCTTTGCATAGCCAATCGACTAAGCCAGCAAAAACGCTGGCAAGTCGCTGGTTAACGACAGCCAAGTCGCTGGTTATACTAAAACTGCTCGGCGTTGTTGCCGCTTTGATGCTGTCCACAACAACTGTTTCCGCCGTAGGGTTGGGCGGAATAAATGTGGCTTCTGCTTTGGGGCAACCGCTTAAGGCCGACATAGAATTAGTGGCAATCAGCAAGGCTGAGAAAGACAGTCTGGTCGCCCGTCTTGCCTCACCCGAAGCCTATAAGAGTGCCGGGCTGGAATATCCTTATGGCAACAAGTTCAAATTTCAGATTGAGAGTCGCGCGGACGGTCAACCGTACATCAAGGCGAGCAGCGCGCAACCAGTCAACGATCCTTTTGTAAGTCTGCTGGTTGAGGTGACCTGGTCTTCCGGCAAACTGTCCCGCGAATATACTTTCCTGCTGGATCCCCCCGGTTATGTGCCGGAACAACCTGCTCAAGCGGAAGTGCAGGCCGTCGCACCAGAAGTGCAAGCCGCCGCACCCGAAGCAGCCGTGTCGGCCGTGCCAGCCGTGCCGGAAGAAACCACAGCCACGCCTGTGGAGCAAGCCGCTCCAGTAGCCGCAGTCACGCCAGCGGAGCAAGCCGCTGCATCGGCAGTGCCAGCCGCACCGGCGGAAACCGCTGCCAAGCCTGAGGAACAAGCCGCTCCGGCAGAAACCGCTGCCAAGCCTGTGGAACAAGCTGCTCCGGAAGCTGCAGCGGTGCCAGCGATTAAAGAGTGGCTTACGGTTCAACGCGGCGACACGATGTACAAAATCGCAGAACAACACAAACCGGCTGATATGAGTCTGGAACGTATGCTGGTCGCGATGTATCGCATCAATGCCGACCAGTTCGACGGCCGCAACATGAACCGCATCAGGGCCGGCAAAATTCTGCATTTGCCCAGCCAGCAAGAATTGATGAGCGTGTCACTGCCTGATGCGATAAAGGAGATTCATGCCCAGGCAGCCGATTGGAATGCTTACCGGCAAAAACTGGCCAGTGCAGCCGCAGTCAGCAATCAATCGCAAGCCGCGCAGCAAGTTGCTACCGGCAAGATCAGCAGTTCGATCGCCGATATGGCTCCGGTGGCAAAAGAGTCCGCCAAGGAGGTGCTGAAACTATCCAAGGGCGAAGCTCCTGGAGACCAGGTCGGGACAGGTGCCGGTGGCAAGTCCATGTCCGAACAGGACAAGAAAAATGCTGCGCAGGAAGATGCAATTGCCAAGAACAAGGCCTTGAAGGAAGGGCAGGAGCGCACCGCACTGCTCGAAAAGAATCTCCAGGATATGCAGCGCCTCGCCCAATTGAAAACTGAGCAAGCTGCACTGGCACAACCTCCAGTCACTGCAGCGGCTAAATCTGCTGTCAGTGAAGTGACGGCAACGAGCGCGGTCAAGCCGGCACCGGTTGTCCAGCCCATGCCAAAACAGGCCAAGCCGGAACCGTCCCTGCTGGATCAGGTTCTGGACGAGCCGCTTTATCTGGCTGGTGGTGCCGCTGCCTTGCTTGCTTTGGGTGGTCTGGGTTTTATGGTGTACCGGAGAAAAAAAAATTCTTCTGATGAGGACAAGGATCAACCATCAGCGGATGTCGGTGAAATAACGGGCCGCATGGCCGCGCCAGTTTTTCCTTCTCCTGAGACTGGCGATTTCACCAGTGCGGCTGCTGCCCAGGCTATGGCAGCTTCCCAATCGGATAACGTTGATCCGATCAGTGAGGCAGATCTGTTCCTTAACTTTGGCCGTGATGTCCAAGCTGAAGAAATACTCAAAGAAGCTCTGCAAAACACCCCGAACAATCACCAGATCCATCTCAAGTTGTTGGAAATTTATGCTAACCGAAAGGATACAAACTCCTTCTCGACAATTGCGCGCCAGTTGCAGGATTCCGGTGATGAAGATGCATGGCAACAAGCCATTGCTATGGGCCGCAAGCTGGAACCGAACAACCCGATGTATGGCGGTGCCGGAACTATAGAGAATGCGGGTAGCGCGACCATGCAAATGACGGCTTTCAGTGTAACTCCGGAACCAAAAAATGTTCCGAAGGCACAAGCATCGGCTCTCGATTTTGATTTTGATTCGGGCGCGTCAGCAGCCAAAGAGGAGCCATCGCCGGAACAGGACTTTTTGAGCGGCGCAGAAATAACTTCGGTTATGTCATCTGATGGCAGGCTTGCCGCGCAAGTCGCGAAAATGGATTTTGACGTTACATCCGCCAATACTTCGATGCATGGGGCTACCGGGCAAGGGGGCGCGATGGATTTTGATGTCACCTCTACCCATCCTTCGATGGGTGCGGCTGGCGGGCCAACAGAAGCAGCATCGCCAATTTCGGATGATTTTGTTTTCGATGTGACGGGCAGCCATTCATTCAAGCCGGCAACGGCCCAGCCGGAAATAAGCAAGCCCGCAGAAGCTGGCGGCGGAATGGCGTTCACGCTGGATTTCCCGGTTGAAAACATAGCCGGGAAATCTGCGTCTGTGGCACAACCTGCTGCAGTCGGTTTGGCGGGTATCAGTTTGAACTTTGATGATGCCGCAGCACCAAGCGGATCGGCAGCAGGAAACAAAGACGATCACTGGCAAGACGTCGCAACGAAACTCGATTTGGCCAAGGCCTATCACGAAATGGGCGATACCAGCGGTGCACGTGAAATCCTTGAGGAAGTCCTGCGCGAAGGTGATGCCGAGCAACGCAAAGCCGCGCAAACCCTTTTCGATCAACTCGGTTAATCATGCGCTTTGTATAGCCATCTGACTGGTGGAACAACTAGCCATCCCACTGATGAAACTTCTAGCCATTCCACTAGGTCGCCAAAAGACGGCAACCAAGTGGCTGGTTATAAGCAACCCAAAGACGGTTGCTAAGTGGTTGGTTATAAGTTGGCAAACGCGTTGCATAGCCATTCGGCTAAGTCACCAAAAGACGGTGACATAAGCCGCTGGTTAACGCCAACCAAGTCATTGGTTAGCTTTGCATAGCCAATCGGCTAAGTCACCAAAAAACGGTGACATAAGCCGCTGGTTAACGGCAGTTCAGGATTGGGCTGCCGTTTTCTTTTGGAATGAGGCTCCGGAATGAAATTTCATCCTGCCGCGCAGATCCTGACTTGGTGTTTGTTGGTTGCGATTATGCAATTCTTGACACTTGAAATCTTGCTGATTGCGGCTGGTTTTGTTTTGCTATTTGCATTGTTGCGATCAGCTCACAAGCTCATGCAATTGTTGCGCCGCACCCGCTGGATCATGCTGTCGTTGTTGTTGATCTACGCTTACAGCACGCCCGGACAACCGCTGTTAGACGCGCTCGGAATATTCAGTCCGAGCCGTGAAGGACTGAGCGATGGCGTGCTGCAACTCACTCGTTTGCTGACCGCATTAGCCGGATTGGCGATATTGCTGGATCGGCTGCATCGCCAGCAGTTGATCGCCGGTCTGTACACTTTGTTCGCTCCATTGCAGTTGATAGGCGTGTCGCGTGAACGAGTCGCGGTGCGCTTGGCATTGACGCTGCATTATGCCGAGGTCGCGATGTTGCGTGAGACGCACACATGGCAAGATAACTTGCGCAGTTTGTTTGAGCCGCATGACGAGACCAGCAAGCAAATGGAACTGACGCTGTATCGTTTTGGCATCAGCGACGGGCTGTTGGTGAGTTTTGCGCTGCTGCTGTTATTCGAGACGCTGCGATGAGAATCGCGCTTGGTGTGGAATATGACGGCTCTCCGTTTTGCGGCTGGCAGAGCCAGGCAGAGGATCAGACAGTGCAGGACACACTGCAGCGCGCCTTGAGTCAAATTGCAGGTGACCAAATTACAAGTGAACAGACTGCCGCTGAGCACATTTCAGTCATCGCGGCGGGACGCACCGACACCGGCGTACACGCGCTCGAGCAGGTGGTCCATTTTGACACCCAAGCCGAACGTCCGCTGACCGCATGGGTGCGCGGCGTGAATACCTTGCTGCCGGACAGCATCGCGGTGCGCTGGGCGCATCCGGTTCCGGATGAATTTCATGCGCGCTTTTCTGCGCATGGTCGCAGCTACCGCTATCTGTTGATCAATCGAGCCGTGCGCCCTGCTATCCATGCGGGCAAGGTGGGCTGGTTTCACGCCCCGCTGGATGTCACCGCGATGCAGATTGCCGCGCAATGCTTATTGGGCGAGCATGATTTCAGCGCGTTTCGTGCAGCGCAATGTCAGGCCAAATCGCCGGTCAAGCACCTCCACCAACTGGATATTCGCAGGCAGGGCGAGATGCTGATATTCGAAGTGAGTGCCGATGCATTTTTGCATCACATGGTACGCAACATGGTCGGTTGCCTGGTGTATGTCGGCAAAGGCAAATATCCACCGGCTTGGCTGGCCGAGGTACTGGCCGGTCGCGAGCGCAGTCTCGCCGCACCGACCTTCGCGCCGGATGGCTTATACTTGCGCCGGATAAAATATGAAGCGAAGTGGGGATTGCCACAAATGGAACACGATGTTGTATCGGGAGAAATGCTGTGACCCGAGTAAAAATTTGCGGTATCACGCGCGTGGAAGACGCGCTGGCCGCCGCTCACAGCGGTGCGGACGCCATCGGCATGGTGTTCTATGAACGCAGCCCGCGCCATGTCAGCATTACACAAGCAGCACAACTGGCAGCCGCGCTGCCGCCCTTCGTGTCCGTGGTCGGGTTGTTCGTGAATGCCGAAGCCGCTTTTGTGCGCGAGGTGTTGGCTGGCGTGCCACTGGATATGCTGCAGTTCCACGGCGATGAATCTCCTGAATTTTGCGCGCAATTCGCCAGGCCTTATCTCAAAGCGATCCGCGTAAAAGCCGGGGTGGATTTGTTACAATGCGCGGCGCGTTTTCACATTGCCAAAGGTTTGTTGCTGGATGCCCATGTGGAAGGTATTGCGGGGGGCACGGGTGCAACCTTCGACTGGGCATTGATCCCTCACCGATTGCCGTTGCCGGTGATATTGTCCGGCGGGTTGGATGCGGAAAATGTCGCGGCAGCAATCAAACAAGTGCGGCCCTACGCGGTGGACGTGTCGAGTGGTGTAGAGTCGGGCGGCGTGGAGGCGAGCAAAGGAATCAAGGATGCGGCGAAGATCGCTGCGTTCATCAACGAGGTCAAACGAATAGATGTACAACTATCCCGATAGCACCGGCCACTTCGGCCCCTACGGCGGAATTTATGTCGCCGAAACCCTGATGAGCGCGCTGGAAGAGCTGAACCAGGCCTATGAAAAATATCGCCACAATCCTGAATTCGTCGCCGAGCTGAATTACGACCTCAAGCATTTCGTCGGTCGCCCCAGCCCGATCTATCACGCCAAGCGCTGGTCGCAACAACTCGGCGGCGCGCAGATATTTCTGAAGCGCGAAGACCTCAACCACACCGGCGCGCACAAGGTGAACAACACCGTGGGGCAGGCATTGCTGGCCAAGCGCATGGGCAAGCCGCGCGTGATCGCCGAAACCGGCGCGGGCCAGCATGGTGTGGCGACAGCTACCGTGGCGGCTCGTTATGGCATGGAATGCGTGGTGTACATGGGCTCGGAAGACGTGCAGCGTCAGGCGCAAAACGTTTATCGCATGAAGCTGCTCGGTGCGACCGTGGTGCCGGTGGAGAGCGGTTCCAAGACACTCAAGGATGCGCTCAACGAGGCGATGCGCGACTGGGTGACCAACATCGAAAATACTTTTTACATCATCGGCACGGTGGCAGGACCGCATCCGTATCCGATGATGGTGCGCGATTTCAATGCTATCGTCGGCAAGGAATGCGTGGTGCAAATGCCGGAGCTGGCGGGTCGCCAGCCGGATGCGGTGATCGCCTGTGTCGGCGGCGGCTCCAACGCGATGGGTGTGTTCTATTTCTACATCGATATGCCCGGCGTGAAGCTGATCGGCGTGGAGGCGGGCGGGCAAGGCATAGCCAGCGGGCAACATGCCGCGCCGTTGACCACCAACAGTCCGGTCGGCGTGTTGCACGGCAATCGCACTTACCTGATGCAGGATGCAGACGGTCAGATCATCGAGACGCATTCCATTTCGGCCGGGCTGGATTACCCCGGTGTCGGCCCCGAGCATAGCTGGTTGAAAGACAGCGGACGCGCCGAATACGTGGCGATCAACGATGACGAAGCGCTGCGCGCATTCCATGACCTGTGCCACTTCGAAGGCATCATCCCTGCGCTGGAATCCAGCCACGCGCTGGCTTACGCCGCGAAAATTGCGCCGACCATGAATAAGGATAAAGTGTTGCTGGTGAATTTGTCCGGGCGCGGCGACAAGGATATGGCGACGGTGGCGCGCGCCTCTGGTATTGAATTTTAGGAACCATTATGTCGCGCATCCAAACCACTTTCGACAAGCTCAAACAACATCAGCGCAAGGCACTCATTCCGTTTTTTACGGCGGGTGATCCTGATCCGAAACTCACCGTGCCGCTGCTGCATGCCTTGGTTGAAGCGGGGGCGGACGTGATCGAACTGGGCGTGCCGTTCTCCGATCCGATGGCGGATGGCCCGACCATACAGCGCGCTTCCGAGCGCGCCCTCAAACATCATGTCAGTCTGCATCATGTGCTGGATATGGTCGCCGAATTCCGCCGCAGCAATACCGGCACACCCATCGTGCTGATGGGCTATGGCAATCCGATTGAAGCGATGGGTTGGGGAACCTTTGCCAAGCGTTGCGCCGAAGTCGGCGTGGATGGTGTGCTGACGGTGGACTTCCCTCCGGAGGAAGGTCACGAGGCTTTTGCGCATCTGGAGAAACACGGCATCGATCCGATCTTTCTGCTTGCCCCAACCAGCACCGATGCGCGTGTGGCGCGTGTCGCCAAGCAGGCGCGCGGCTATGTGTATTACGTGTCGCTCAAGGGTGTGACGGGCGCGGGGAATCTGGATTTGTCCGCCATCGCAGAAAAAATTCCGCATCTGCGCAAGCATATCAAGCTGCCCATTGGTGTGGGTTTCGGCATCCGCGATGCGGCGACCGCGCTGGCGGTGGCGAAGCTCTGTGATGGCGTGGTGGTGGGTAGTCGCATCGTGCAGGAAATCGAAAACTCGACCGAGCAAAATGTCGTTGCCAACGTGAGCAAGCTGGTTAAAGAATTAAGGCAGGCTGTAGATAAGGCATAAAGGAGAAAATATTATGAGCTGGTTCCAAAAATTATTACCACCAAAAATCAAACGTCGCGAAGGCGACATCAAGAAAAATGTGCCGGAAGGTTTGTGGCAAAAATGTCCATCCTGTCAGGCGGTGTTGTATCACTCCGACCTGGAAAAAAATCAAAGCGTTTGCCCCAAGTGCAATCATCATCACCGCATCACGGCGCGTACCCGTCTGGATTTGTTGCTGGATGGCGAAGGTCGTTTTGAAATCGGTGCGGAAGTGTTGCCGATAGACACGCTCAAATTCAAGGACAGCAAGCGTTACTCGGATCGCCTGATCGCTTCCAAGCTTGCCACCGATGAAGACGATGCACTGGTGGTGATGCAGGGCAGTATTCATGCGCAGCCGGTGGTTGCCGCCGCATTTGAATTCAGCTTCATGGGCGGCTCGATGGGCTCAGTGGTGGGCGAGCGTTTCGTGCGCGGCGTGCAAGTTTCGCTGGAGCAAAAATGCCCGTTCATCTGTTTCGCCGCCAGCGGCGGCGCACGCATGCAGGAAGGCCTGTTGTCACTGATGCAGATGGCGAAAACCTGCGCCGCTTTGACGCAACTCAGCCAGGAAAGGCTGCCGTTCATCTCGGTGCTGACCGACCCCACCATGGGCGGCGTGTCCGCCAGTTTTGCCTTCATGGGCGACGTGGTGATCGCCGAACCCGGCGCGCTGATCGGCTTCGCGGGCGCGCGCGTGATTCAGCAGACGGTGCGCGAGACGTTGCCGGAAGGCTTTCAGCGCGCAGAGTTTTTGCTGGAGCACGGTGCGGTGGACATGATCATCGACCGGCGCGAGATGAAGGATCAACTGGCGACGCTGATTACCTTGCTGACCAAGCAGTCGGCGGTGGCGGAGATCGAGGCGGCTTAAACCGGAGCGACGATTGAAAACGAACTTTGTCCTTGTAGATTTTGAGAATGTACAGCCAGAGGACATGGGGTTGCTGCAAGGTGGAGAGGTATTTAAGGTAAAGATTTTCCTTGGTGGAAATCAGGTAAAAATCCCTTTAAGCATTGCTCGCGCTCTTCAATCATTTGGCACTGATGCTGAATACATCCAAATCGAGGGGAGTGGGAGTAACGCCCTCGATTTTCACATTGCCTATTACATTGGGCGATTGGCGATTGAATGCCCCGATTCGTTCTTTCATATCATCTCGAAAGATACTGGATTTGATCCGCTGATTAAGCATCTCAAGAAACAAAATATTTTCTGCAAGCGATCAACTTCAATTGGCGATATTCCTTTGGTCAGGACTGCAAACGCAAAATCAGCCACTGAAAAAATCGATGCGGTTATCGACAATCTAACTAAACGAGGCGCTTCGAAGCCAAGAACTCTTAAAACACTCAGTAGTAGCGTAAAGACACAATTTGCAAATCAGGTGACAGATGAGGAGGTTGGTGACCTTATTCATCAGCTCGTAAAGCGTGGTGTTGTAAAAATTAACGATGGCAAGGTGAGCTATCACTTGTCCTGAATTTGCATAATGCCAATCACTTTAGCCGACTGGCTGACCTACCTTGAATCCCTGCATCCCAAAACCATCGCGCTCGGTCTGGAGCGCGTGGCGCAAGTCAAACAGCGGCTCAATCTCCAGCCTGATTTTCCGGTCATCGTGGTCGGCGGCACCAATGGCAAGGGTTCGGTGTGCGCGATGCTGGAAAGCATCCTGCATGCCGCCGGCTATCGCGTCGGCTGCTACACCTCGCCGCATCTGCTGCATTACAATGAGCGTGTGCGCATAGCCAAAAAGCAGGTGAGCGATGTGGAGTTGTGTAAGTCGTTTGAGAAAATCGAACAAGTGCGAGGAGCCGCTTTTTCAGGAACATCAGAAGTGCCACTCACCTATTTCGAGTTCGGCACACTGGCGGCAATGCAGTGCTTCATCGAGCACAAGGTGGATGTCGCCATTCTGGAAGTGGGGCTGGGCGGCAGGCTGGATGCGGTGAATGTATTTGACAACGATTGCGCTGTGATCGCCAGCGTGGACATCGATCACACCGATTATCTGGGCGATACGCGCGAGCAGATTGCGTTTGAGAAGGCGGGAATTTTTCGCAGCGGTAAGATGGCGATTTGTGCGGATGCGGATGTGCCGCTGGCGATGGCAGAACATGCGGAGAAAATCGGTGCGCAACTTTGGCGGATTGGGCGGGAGTTTGGTTTTGACGAGTGCTCCCCCACCCCAACCCCTCCCCCGGAGGGAGAGGGGCTTTCGTTTCCCTCTCCCTCCGGGGGAGGGTTAGGGAGGGGGCCGATGCAGTGGAATTACCACAGCACGGTAAACACGCGCAGCTCGTTGCCATACCCCGCCCTGCGCGGCGCATTCCAGTTGCACAATGCCAGCGCGGCACTGGCGGCGCTGGATGTGCTCAAGGAACGATTGCCGGTGAGTATGGAAGCGGTGAGGCGCGGTTTGGGCGAAGTGCAACTGGCGGGACGTTTTCAGTTCGTGCCGGGCAAGCCGACGCTGATTCTGGATGTGGCGCACAATCCGCATGCGGCGCGTTCGCTGGCGCAGAATCTCGCCGGTCTGCCGCCGTGTCCGAACACCTATGCGGTGTTCGCCATGTTGAAAGACAAGGACATGGCGGGTGTGGTGGCGGCACTCGATCCGCACATCGACACATGGCTGGCGGCGGGCATAGATACGCCGCGCGGCGCGACCCCCGAGAAGCTGGAGCAAGTACTGCAACAGTGCCGGGTGCGCGGTGAGATTAAAATCTGCAAAAACATTTCCGCTGCGCTGCGTTATGCCTATAACGCGGCAGGCGAAAATGATAGAATCATCGTCTTCGGATCGTTCTATACGGTGGCGGAAGTGATGGCCGCCAAAGGGCTATCTATTCCTATATAAGAAATTAAGGGGGGCCTCTAAAAATTTAGAGTTCGCCCAAATGCAAGGCGCGGAAAAAATTTCGCAGCGCCGCATATGGGTTATATGTAAGCAAGAAATTTTTTACGCAACGCAGCAGTTGGGATGAAATCTGGATTTTTTGAGGTTCCCCTAAACAGGTGAGATCAAAGCATGGCTAAACAGCAGACAGACGATGAACTGAATCTCAGGCGCAAAGCGCGCCGCCGTTTGATTGGCGCTGTCGCGCTTACGCTGGCGGTGGTGGTGATATTGCCGATGGTGCTGGACAGTGCACCAAAGTCTACCGGTAAAGACATCGATTTGAGCATTCCGGCTCCCGATAAGGTCGGCGAGTTCGTCCCGCGTGTGGCGGTTTCTGAAGTGGCGGTGACATTGCCGTTAGCCGGTTCTGCAGTCGTGGCTAGCCCCGCACCGCCTGCTGCCCACGCTATTGCCACGCCTGTCCAGATACCCGATGCGGCCAAACCGATTGTTGCACCAAGCCAACAAAAGAAGGCGGTGCCGAGCAAGGCACAGCCCAGCCCCCATAAACCCTCGGAATCCCAGAAATCCACAGAAACCAGCAGCGCAGATAATCCGGCCAGTGCCGAAGGTTATGTCGCGCAGGTTGGGGCATTTTCAAACCTGGACACCGCGAAGCAAGAACTCAAGAAGCTGAAGAAATGGGGCTTTAAGGCTTATACCGAAAAAGTCGGCGACAAGATGCGGGTGCGCGTTGGCCCTTACCCGGATCGCGACAAGGCGGAGAAGGCGGGCCGTCTGTTGGAAAAACATGGGCTACATCCGGTAATCGTCAGCAACAAATGAGGGAACCTCTAAAAATCCATACTTCATCCCAACTGATGGAACTACTTGCCATTCCACTAAGTCGCCAAAAAACGGCAACCAAGTGGCTGGTTATGCTGCGTTGCGGAAAAAATTTCTTGCTGACATATCAACCATATGCGGCGCTGCGAAATTTTTTCCACGCCTTGCTGACGACTCCGCACGGGCTGCTTTTGCCCGTAGCGGATCGGCGTCCCCTTGTGGGGCATTTGGGCGAACTCTGAATTTTTAGAGGCGCTCATGAATGGACTTGATTTTGTTGTAATAGGAATATTGCTGTTTTCCTTGTTGCTCGGTTTGTGGCGCGGTCTGGTTTATGAAGTGATGGCGTTGTTAGGCTGGCCGCTTGCGTTTCTGCTGAGCAAGTTGTTCGCCGGCAACATTGCGCCGTTGCTGCCGCTGAAGCAAGAGGCGTCACGTATTGCGGTATCTTATGCGCTGGTGTTCATCGCCGCGTTGATCGTGTGGGGCGTGCTGGCCAGGTTGCTCTCCAAGTTGCTGAAGGCGGCAGGCTCTGGCTGGTCGGATAGAGTGTTGGGCGGATTATTCGGGGTGTTGCGCGGCGGGGTGGTACTGCTCGTTTTGGTGTGGATGGCTGGCTTGACGAATTTTTTTGAACAACCATTCTGGCGCGATGCACTGACGAGCGAGACGCTGGAAGATGCTGCATTGCTGACCAAAGCGTGGTTGCCGGACAGCATCGCGCAGCGCATTCATTATCGAATTCGTAGTTAATATTTGGGATAGAAAATCATGTGCGGCATTCTCGGAGTGATTTCGCAATCACCGGCCAATCAGCTGTTGTATGACGGCTTGCAGGTCTTGCAGCATCGCGGCCAGGACGCAGCCGGTATTGCGACGCTGGACGGGCAGACCTTCCACCTGCACAAAGACAATGGGCTGGTGCGCGATGTGTTCCGCACCCGCCATATGCGTTCGCTGCTGGGAAATGCGGGAATTGCGCACGTGCGTTATCCGACTGCGGGTTCTGCGGTCGACCACAACGAGGCGCAGCCGTTCTATGTGAATTCGCCGTTTGGCATCATGCTGGGCCATAACGGCAACCTGACCAATGCGGATGAGCTAAAGCAGCAGTTGTTCGCTGAAGATTTACGTCACGTCAACACCAACTCCGATTCTGAAGTGTTGCTGAATGTGCTGGCGCACGAGTTGCAGATCAATTCTCAGCAATACCGCCTCGATGTGCAAACTATTTTTGCGGCGGTGTCCGGCGTGCATCAGCGTTGTCGCGGTGCATATGCGGTGGTGGCGATGATCGCGGGCTACGGGCTGCTGGCGTTCCGGGATATTTACGGTATCCGCCCGCTGGTGATTGGCCTGCACGAAGCCGCACATGGCACGGAATATCTGGTCGCCTCGGAAAGCGTGGCACTGGATACCTTGGGCTTCAAATTCCTGCGTGATGTCGCACCCGGTGAAGCGGTGTTCGTTGATTTCAACGGTAAGCTGCACAGTCAGCAATGCAGCGACAAAGCCAGCCTTAATCCGTGCATTTTCGAGTACGTTTATCTGGCGCGCCCCGACTCGGTGATCGACGGTATTTCGGTGTACGAAACGCGCTTGTACATGGGCGAATATCTGGCCGATAAACTCAAGCGCACCTGGGATGAAATCGACATTGACGTGGTGATCCCGATTCCCGAGTCCAGTCGCCCCAGTGCCTTACAATTGGCGAACCGTTTAGGCATCCCGTTCCGCGAAGGCTTCGTGAAAAACCGCTACATTGGCCGCACCTTCATCATGCCGGGACAGGCGATGCGCAGAAAATCAGTGCGCCAGAAATTGAATGCCATCGGTGTTGAATTCAAGGGCAAGAACGTGTTGCTGGTGGATGACTCGATCGTGCGTGGCACCACCAGCCGCGAGATCGTGCAGATGGCGCGCGATGCGGGTGCGCGCAAAGTGTATTTTGCCTCCGCTGCTCCGCCGGTGCGTTTCCCGAATGTTTATGGCATCGATATGCCCAGCCCGCAGGAGCTGATTGCCACCGGACGCAACGACGAAGAAATTTGTCGCGAGATCGGTGCGGACCGCATCATTTATCAGGATCTTGATGATCTTAAAGCGGCAGTGCACAAAGCCAACCCAAAGATCAGCAGCTTCGATGCGTCATGCTTCGATGGGCACTATATCACCGGCGATATTACTGCCGACTATCTGAACAGAGTCGAGGCGCGGCGAAGTCATGGCAAGGCCAACCAGAGCGATGATGTCAATCAGATGGCCCTCGATTTGGCTGAAGTCAACGAATAAATATTTTCGGGGGCACGCAGCTTTGGAAATTTCATGAGGTGCCGAAAAAGCCAACAGGCCAGTTGCTGAAGAGCAGGAGAGAATTTGACATTTCGCTGCGGCAGGTGTTACCTTTTGCCTGCGCCGATTTGAGGAACAGCTTGCGGGCGCATAATAAATACAGCTAAAGCGCGGGAAACCCGGTTTAGCGCTAAGCTTTCCGGGTTTTTTGCTTTCAGGGGATGCACATGCCTAATAATACAAATCAGCCTAATACTTATCAACCGGAAACTTTGGCGGTGCATGCCGGCACGGTGCGCAGCCAGTTTGGCGAACACAGTGAAGCGTTGTTCCTGACTTCCAGCTTCGTGTTCGAGAATTCCGCGCAAGCCGCCGCGCGTTTCATCGGCGAACAGCCGGGCAACATCTATTCGCGCTTTACCAATCCGACCGTCACCATGTTCGAAGAACGGCTCGCCGCCATGGAAGGCGCGGAGCAATGTGTTGCCACTGCCTCCGGCATGTCGGCAATTCTGGCGTGTGTGATGGGCGTGCTCAAGGCAGGCGATCACATCGTCGCTTCGCGCAGCCTGTTCGGCGCGACGGTGAATTTGTTCAACAACATCATCAAAAAATTTGGCGTCGAGACGACTTACGTTTCCGCCACCGATGTCGCGGAATGGCAGGCGGCGGTGCGTCCCAACACCAGGTTGTTCTTTCTCGAAACGCCGTCCAATCCGCTCACTGAGATTTCCGACATCGCGGCAATTTCTGCGGTGGCTAAGAAATGCGGCGCGCTGCTGGCGGTGGACAACTGCTTCTGCACGCCCATCCTGCAACGCCCGCTGGAATTGGGCGCGGACATCGTGATCCATTCCGCGACCAAATACATCGACGGGCAGGGGCGCGTGCTGGGCGGTGCGGTGCTGGGCAGCAAGAAGAATATGGAAAGCGTGTACGGCTTTTTGCGTACCGCAGGCCCGACCATGAGCCCGTTCAATGCCTGGGTGTTCCTGAAAGGCATGGAGACGCTGAAAATTCGCATGGACGCTCACTGCGCCAATGCGCTGGAACTCGCGCGATGGTTGGAGACGCAACCGAATGTGGCACGGGTTTTCTACCCGGGCTTGCCGTCGCATCCTCAACACGAACTGGCGCTGCGCCAACAGAAAGCCGGCGGCGGTATCGTGTCGTTCGAGGTGAAGGGTGGCAAGGCAGTGGCATGGCGCGTGATTGACAACACCAAGCTGTTGTCCATCACCGCCAATCTGGGCGACACCAAAACCACCATCACTCATCCGGCCAGCACTACCCATGCGCGCATCACACCTGAGGCGCGCGCGGCGGCAGGCATTACGGATGGATTGATACGCATCGCGGTCGGCTTGGAAGCAGTCTGCGATATTCAAGCTGACTTACGTGGGCTGAATCTTTGATGGATGTTTTGGCCACGCAGGTCGGTGGCGCACTTAAATCGCACGGCTTGATGCTGGCTACGGCGGAATCTTGTACCGGCGGCGGAGTTGCGCAGGCGATCACCGAGGTGGCAGGCAGCTCGACCTGGTTCGAGCGCGGTTTCATTACCTACTCCAATTTGGCCAAGCAACAGATGCTGGGCGTGCGTGAGACGACGCTCAAGCAACACGGCGCAGTGTCCGAGATGACGGTGCGCGAGATGGTGGCGGGCGCATTAGCCAACAGCGCGGCACAAGTCGCATTGGCGGTCAGCGGCATCGCCGGACCGGATGGCGGCACAGCGGACAAGCCGGTGGGTACGGTGTGGTTCGCCTGGGGTATAAAACACGGCGAGACTCACGCGCAACGGCATCAACTGGGAGGCAACCGTGCCGAAGTGCGCGCTTTGGCGGTGCATATCGCCTTGCAGGGACTAATAGACCTGCTGAATCAATCGAGCGAAACAGTTTAACGTGAAACTCGCGCAGCGAGTCTCTGTCCCCCTCGCCCGCTTGCGGGAGAGGGCAGGGGAGAGGGAAACGGGCATAGTGGGTTTCATCATCAGGGGCGGCATATAAGCCATGCCCGTTAAAAACAACAAGAGAACGAACGTTCTGTACAAATACGAATTGATGTGCCACAATCCGGCATCACTATTGAAAGGGGATCGAAATGGATGACAACAAAACAAAAGCACTTGCAGCGGCGCTGAGCCAGATCGAAAAACAGTTCGGCAAAGGCTCGATCATGCGCCTCGGCGAACATGACGTGGCGCGCGACATACAAGTCGTGTCCACCGGATCGTTGGGCTTGGACATCGCGTTGGGTGTGGGCGGCTTGCCGCGTGGACGAGTGGTGGAAATCTACGGCCCGGAATCATCCGGCAAGACCACGCTGGCTTTGCAGGTTATCGCCGAAATGCAGAAGCTGGGCGGCACGGCGGCTTTCATCGACGCGGAACACGCGCTCGATCCGCAATACGCGCAGAAGCTCGGCGTGAAGGTCGAAGACCTGCTCATCTCGCAGCCGGACAACGGCGAACAGGCACTGGAAATCACCGACATGCTGGTGCGTTCTGCTTCGGTGGATGTGGTGGTGATTGACTCGGTTGCCGCACTCACGCCCAAGGCGGAAATCGAAGGCGAAATGGGCGATGCGCAAATGGGTTTGCACGCGCGCCTGATGTCACAGGCATTGCGCAAATTGACCGCCAACATCAATCGTTCCAATACGCTGGTGATTTTCATCAACCAGATACGCATGAAAATCGGCGTGATGTTTGGCAACCCGGAAACCACCACCGGCGGCAACGCGCTCAAGTTCTACGCCTCGGTGCGCCTGGACATCCGCCGCATCGGCGCGATCAAGAAGGGTGACGAAGTGATCGGCAACGAAACGCGCGTCAAGGTGGTGAAGAACAAAGTCGCCCCGCCGTTCCGCGAAGCATTGTTCGATATTTTGTACGGCGAGGGTATCTCGCGCGAAGGCGAAATCATTGACCTGGGCGTACAACACAAACTGGTGGAAAAAGCCGGTGCCTGGTACGCCTACAAGGGCGAAAAGATCGGGCAGGGCAAAGACAACGCACGCGAATACTTGCGCGAACATCCGGAAGTCGCGCGGGAAATCGAAAACAAGGTGCGTGAAGCAGTCGGCGTGGCGCTACTCGACCCAGTTGTAAAGCCCACTGCGAAAGCAGCCGACAAGGCCAGTGCAAAAGCGGGCGCGAAGGCCCCCGAATAACTTTTAATGGAACTACTAGCCATTCCACTAAGCTGTCATAAAGACAACAGCCAAGTGGCTGGTTATGGCCGGGCACCCGGGTGAGGAAAAAGCCTGAGGTCAGTTTACGCGCTCGAGCTTTGCAATACCTGGCCCGGCGTGAATACAGCCGTGCCGAGTTGCGCGGCAAGTTGTTGCCGCATGTGCAAGCCGACGAAGATTTCGAGCAGGTGTCTCCGGTAAATCTGGATGCGCTCTTGGATGACTTTGTCGCGCGCGGTTGGCTGTCCGATGCTCGCGCTGCCACGCAATTGGTACACGCCAAGCGTAGCCGTTTCGGCACCCAACGCATTACACACGAGTTGCGCCAGAAAGGCATCGCGGAAGAATTGATCAGCGCAGCGTTGCCGGAATTAAAAGCAAGCGAACTGGAAGCGGCGCGTAGCGTATGGCAAACAAAGTTTGGTATCGCACCGCATGACGAAAAAGAAAAGGCGAAGCAAGTTCGCTTTCTGCAATCGCGAGGTTTTGGTTTTGACGTGATTTTTCAAGTGTTGCGAGCGGCGGGAACGGAGGGTTGACGATGCCTGATATATTGCATAACTTGACGAACTCTATGTCGCTCAAATTACGTTAGGCGCCACAATCAACATGACAATAATCATCGATCCCACTGACTACAAAGCCGAATACGATAGGCGATTCTTGAAGACGTTCTGTCAGGAACAACACTCAAGACCAAGACGACACTGTTTGTTTTCTTGTCAATTCTTCTTGTGATCGCTACGTACGGACTACAGATTCGGCAGATTCCGGGGTTGGCGATCGATCTACCCACAAACTCACCAGATCTCATTAATGGGATGCTCGCACTTTCGACAGCGTACCTACTAGTTCAGTTTCTCCTTGGATTCTTGCAGGACTATTTTCGTTGGAGACTCAAACGCGCGAAAGCCAACGTCAGCCACTCAGGGAAGTTGCTTCAGAACATGAGCGAAGCGGTGAAGCCCGCGTAGGACGGAACGCTTGCGGTTCCGCCTGATGATTTCGTTCCGCCGAATGCAACAGCACATTGAATTGCGGCGGAACGCCCCTGCGGGGCTTCCGCCCTACCCAACCTACAACTACAACACCACGCGATTATTTACGAAATGACCGACACTGAAGAGCTAGCGGATAGCCAAAATCTGCTGGATATTTTTAACGCCGCGCTGGCGGCCGTTGATCCATACAACGCCGTGCTCAAGGCGGCCAAGGTCGAGGGCGATCAATTGCGTATCGCTGGCGCGAAGTACGATCTTGCAGCATTCGACCGCATCATCGTAGTCGGCGCGGGCAAAGCCACGGCACGCATGGCATTGGCAATCGAATCCCTGCTGGGTAGCAAAATCGACGCAGGATTGATCGTCGTCAAGGATGGACACATAGCGCCATTGGCCATCATCGAACAGGTAGAATCCTCCCATCCTGTTCCCGGCGAAGCCGGCGTGGCGGGTACCGTGCGTGTTCTGGAAATGGCGCACGCAGCCACTGAAAAAACGCTGCTCATTTGCCTGCTCTCTGGCGGCGCATCTGCGCTGCTGGTTGCGCCCGTCGCAGGGGTAACGCTGCCAGGGATAACACTACAAGACAAACAGGAAGCGACCCGTTTGTTGCTGAATGCGGGCGCATCCATAGCCGAATTGAACGCAGTGCGCAAACATCTCTCAATGGTGAAGGGTGGCAGATTGGCGCAGGCAGCTTATCCAGCGCAGGTGGTAACGCTGATTCTCTCCGATGTCATCGGCGATCCTCTGGATGTGATCGCTTCGGGGCCGACGGCGCAAGACAATTCGACCTTTGCTGATGCCTGGGCAGTGATTGTGAAATTTGGACTGCAGGAAGAACTTCCTCCGCGTGTAGTGGACTATTTGCAACGTGGTATCGCTGGACGGGTAGCGGAAACCGTGAAGGAAAATAATCCCCGCCTGGATAAAACGCGCAACATCATCATCGCCAGCATCCACCAGGCAATGGCCGCAGCTCAGGAGAAATCAGCGCAGCTTGGGTTCGTCACGAGAATGATTTCCGATACGCTCCAAGGCGAGGCACGCGAGGCAGCCCGTTTCCTGGCACAAGCCGCACGCGCCGAACTGGCCGTGATGAAACCAAATGAGCGGCGTTGCCTGCTCTGCGGTGGCGAGACCACGGTCACCGTACGCGGGACCGGAAAGGGCGGCAGGAATCAGGAGTTCGCCCTGGCCTTTGCGTTGGAAATCGAGGGGTGTCAGGGTGTGACGCTGCTATCCGCAGGTACTGATGGCACAGATGGCCCAACCGATGCCGCAGGCGCGATGGTTGATGGCAGAACAACATCATGGGCACGAAGTCTGGGAATAGACCCAATCAGCCATCTTGATAACAACGACTCTTACACATTCTTTCAGCAGTTCGATGCCGCGACAGGAGCACACAGTCATTTAAAAGCAGGATCAACAGGCACAAATGTCATGGATATTCAGATTGTGCTTTTGAATCCAAATCATTTTAAAAAAAGCAGTTGAAACTTGTCCGAAAAACTTTTGATGGAACCACTGTTGAAGCAACTAGCCATCTGACTAAGGCAGCAAGCTGCCAAGTCATTGGTTATAGCCATTCCACTAGGCTGTCAAAGAACAACAGCCAAGTGACTGGTTATGACCGGGCACCCGTAGGAGCGGGCCATGCCCGCGAAAAGATGTTCGCGGGCATGGCCCGCTCCTACAACTACTGCCTTCATTCCTGTCCGTGGTATAGCCGCCCGAGCCGCGCGTGGTATGATGCGCCACTTGTTCAAGCGTGTATTTGATATTCAGGGTGTGCAATGAAAAGCAGTGAAATCCGCCAGAAATTCCTGGATTATTTTGCGTCCAAAGGCCACACGGTGGTCGCCTCCAGTTCGCTGGTGCCGCATGAAGACCCGACGTTGTTGTTCACCAACGCAGGGATGAACCAGTTCAAGGATGTGTTCCTCGGTTTCGACAAGCGTCCCTACACCCGTGCCGCTTCGTCGCAGAAATGCGTGCGTGCAGGCGGCAAGCACAACGATCTGGAGAACGTCGGCTATACCGCCCGCCATCACACCTTCTTCGAGATGCTGGGCAACTTCAGCTTCGGCGACTACTTCAAGCGCGATGCGATCAATTACGCATGGGAGTTGCTGACTAAAGTTTACAAGCTGCCCAAGGATAAGCTGTGGGTGACGGTGTATGCCGAGGATGACGAGGCTTACGACATCTGGACCAAGGAAATCGGTATGCCTGCGGAGCGGGTGATACGCATCGGCGACAACAAGGGCGCGCGCTACGCTTCGGATAATTTCTGGATGATGGGCGACACCGGCCCGTGCGGCCCATGCACGGAAATTTTTTACGATCACGGCGCGGACATCTGGGGCGGGCCACCCGGTTCGCCTGAAGAAGACGGCGACCGCTACATCGAAATCTGGAACAACGTGTTCATGCAGTTCAACCGCGACGAGCACCGCGTGATGCATCCGCTGCCCAAGCCCTCGGTGGATACCGGCATGGGGCTGGAGCGCATCTCGGCGGTGTTGCAGCATGTGCATAGCAACTACGACATCGACCTGTTCCAGAATCTTATCTGTGCGGCGGCACGCGAAACAAAAACCAGCGATCTCACCAATAATTCGCTCAAGGTGCTGGCCGATCATATCCGCGCCTGCTCCTTCCTGATCGCCGACGGCGTGATTCCCGGCAACGAAGGGCGCGGCTATGTGCTGCGCCGCATCATTCGCCGCGCGATACGCCACGGCTACAAGCTCGGTGTACGTGCGGCGTTCTTCAATAAAATGGTTCCCGATCTGGTCGCTGAAATGGGCGTGGCTTTTCCAGAACTGGCCGCGGCGCAGGTGCGCGTGATGGAGGTGCTCAAACAGGAGGAGGAGCGTTTCTTCACCACCATTGAACATGGCATGGCGATTTTGGAAAACGATCTTGCCGTGATGCATAAGCAAGGCATCAAGGTGTTCAACGGCGAAACGGCTTTCAAGTTGCACGACACTTTCGGTTTCCCGCTCGACCTAACTGCCGACATCTGCCGAGAGCACAAAATCGCCGTGGATGTTGCCATGTTCGATGTTGCGATGTCCCGCCAGAAAGAACAGGCGCGCGCTGCCGGCAAGTTCAAGATGGCGGCCAATCTCGAATATGACGGCCCATCCACCGCGTTTCACGGCTATGAGATGCTGGAAAGTAAAGGCAACGTGCTGGCTTTGTATAAAGACGGTGTGTCGGTCAATGAACTGAAGGAGGGTGAACTGGGCGTGGCGGTGCTGGATGACACGCCGTTCTACGCCGAGTCCGGCGGACAGGTCGGTGATCGCGGTGTGTTGCACAGCGTGCACGGCATTTTCACGGTGGAAGATACGCAAAAGATACAGGCCAGCGTGTTCGGGCATCATGGCGTAGTGACTACCGGCAAGCTGAGCGTGGGCAACAGCGTCTTGGCGCGTGTGGACGTGCAGGCGCGCGCGCACACTGAGCGCAATCACTCCGTCACGCACCTGATGCACAAGGCGTTGCGCGAGGTTCTGGGCGGCCATGTGCAGCAAAAAGGTTCGCTGGTCGACCCGGACAAGACGCGCTTCGACTTCGTGCATACCCAGCCGATGACGGATGCGGAGATACGCAAAGTGGAAGCCATCGTGAACGCGGAAATTCTTGCGAACGTGGCGACCGATGCGCGCGTGATGGGTATCGAGGACGCGCAGAAGACCGGCGCGATGATGCTGTTCGGCGAGAAGTACGGCGACGAAGTGCGCGTGCTGGACATTGGTTCTTCGCGCGAGCTGTGTGGCGGCACACACGTCAAGCGCACCGGCGACATCGGGCTGTTCAAGATACTGGCTGAGAGCGGTGTGGCGGCGGGCGTGCGGCGCGTGGAAGCGGTCACCGGCGAGGGCGCGCTGGCCTATATTCAGCAGCAGGAAACGCAATTGCAGCAAGTGGCGGATGCAGTGAAGACGCAACCGCAGGAAGCCGCCGCACGTATCATGCAAATCCTCGATAATGTAAAGGCAATGGAAAAAGAGCTGGCACGGTTGAAATCGAAACTCGCCGGCGCGCAGGGCGACGACCTCGTCAGTCAGGCGGTGGACATCAATGGCATCAAGGTGCTGGCTGCGCTGCTGGAAGGCGCGGATGCGGCGGTGTTGCGCGAAACATTGGACAAGCTCAAGGATAAACTCAAATCTGCCGCCATCGTGCTGGCAGCGGTAGCCGATGGCAAGGTCAGTTTGATAGCCGGTGTGACACCCGATCTCATTACGAGAATCAAAGCGGGTGAGCTGGTGAACATGATTGCTCAACAAGTTGGCGGCAAAGGCGGCGGTCGCCCAGACATGGCGATGGCGGGCGGTACGCAGCCGGAGCATTTGTTATCAGCATTGGGTTCAGTTGCGGATTGGATCAAGGCTCACACATAAGGAGCGATACAGGTGGACACAGGCCGTTATAACGTGTTGCTGGTTGATGACGATTTGGTTCAAATAGATTTAGCGCGACGCGCCGCAGCTGAATCTTGTCCCGAAATAAATTTGACAGCAGTGGTTGGTGGTGAGGCCGTGCTGGATTGGTTCAGCGCCAGTGTCGAGAAAAGGGAACAGATGCCGCACATCATCCTGCTGGACCTGAAATTGCCAAAACTGGATGGTCTGGCGGTACTGCGCAAGATACGCATGGATCAGGTTACCCGAGATATCCCGATCTTGGTGTTTTCCGCAGAATACACACAGGATGACGTACTGATGAGTTACAAGGCCGGTGCGAACAGTTTTGTGTCCAAGCCGACTGACCTTGTGCAATTCGCCGATTTCTTCCGCGATAGTTTGGCCTACTGGTTGCACCCGCTCCAGCGAAATCTGATTTACTCCGCTAAGGATGGCGCAACGCAGTGAATTTGATCGTTGCGCTCGTTAGCTGGTTGGATCAGCATAATGTAATCCAGGCTACCGCATTAAAACGGTAATTTCAGGTGTGGCGCGGCCTGCTGAAATATCCTGCGGAAGTCGTTCTGGATGCGTTGCAGTGCAGCCTCGCTATCTGCTTCAAAACGCAATACGATCACCGGCGTGGTGTTGCTCGGGCGCGCTAAGCCAAAGCCGTCGGCGTATTCCACACGCAGGCCGTCCAGAGTAATGATCTCCTTGGCATCGGTAAACCTCGCGGTCTGTTGCAGTCGTGCAAGCAGCGCGTGGTTCTCGCCTTCGGCGGTATGCATGTGCAGTTCCGGTGTGCAGATCGCATCCGGCAAAGCATTCAGCGTGGCACTGGGATTTTGCACCTTGCTCAGAATTTCCAGCAGGCGCGCCCCGGTGTACAGCCCATCGTCAAAGCCGTACCAACGCTCCTTGAAGAACACATGGCCGCTCATCTCACCGGCCAGCAGCGCGCCGGTTTCGCGCATTTTGGCTTTGATCAGGGAGTGCCCGGTCTTCCATAACGTCGGTCTGCCGCCGTGTGATCGTATCCAGCCGAACAGGTTGCGCGTGGATTTGATGTCGAAAATTATTTCCGCGCCGGGATTGCGGCTCAACACATCGGCGGCGAACAGCATCAGTTGGCGGTCCGGATAGATGATCTTGCCGTCTTTGGTCACCACGCCGAGGCGGTCGCCATCGCCGTCGAACCCTAGTCCCAGTTCACTGTCGTTGTCGCGCAGCACGGCGATCAGGTCTTGCAGGTTTTCCGGTTGAGAAGGGTCAGGATGATGGTTGGGGAAATGCCCGTCAACTTCGCAATACATCTCTTGCACGATGCAGCCGAGCTGGCGATACAGGTTGGCGACATAAGCGCCTGCCACGCCATTGCCGCAATCCACGGTGACGTGCATCGGGCGTGCCAGCTTGATGTCGGAGACGATGCGCGCGATATAATCCGCGCTGATGTCGCGTTGCGTGTAGCTGCCGTTGCCGTGCGTCAAGTTGTTTTGCTCGATGCGCGAGCGCAATTGCTGGATGGTTTCGCCCGACAGGGTTTCACCCGCCAGCACCATCTTCAGGCCGTTGTAATCCGGCGGGTTGTGGCTGCCGGTGAGCATCACCGCACAGTCGGTGTGCAATTGGTAGGCGGCGAAATACACCATCGGCGTGGGAACGCAACCGACATCGATCACATTGATGCCGCTTTTCTGAATACCGCGCGCAAGGGCGGCGATCAGTTCCGGACCGGACAGTCTGCCATCGCGTCCAATCGCGATTGTGCTCTGTCCGCGTGCGGTGGCTTCCGAACCGATGGCATGACCGATGGCTTCAACCACTTTGGGCGTCAGCGTCTTGCCGACTATGCCGCGTATGTCATAAGCCTTGAAGATTTCCTTGGGTAAGTTCTGCATTGCGCTGGCCTTGGCTTTAATGAAGATTGTTGATGAATTATATTAACTTGAAAATGGCGACTGAGTCCGCAGATTACGCAGATTTATACAGATTTTTGGAATGTTATCGATTTTTCGTTTTTTATCGTTCCCACGCGGAGCATGGGAACGATAAATTTTTCCCATACCAGATCGGGGGTAAGTTGCACCATGCAGTTGAAGTGACCGAGCGGACATTCGCGTTTGAAGCACGGGCTGCACTCGATATCGAGCTTGATGACATGTGCTTGCGTGGACAGAGGCGGCGTGAATTGCGGGCTGCTCGAGCCGAACAGTGCCAACATCGGCCGATCCAGTGCGGCAGCCAGATGCATCAGACCGGAATCATTGCTGATGACCAGTTGCGCACAAGATAGCAGCGCGATGGCATCTGTCAGATCGGTGCCGCCGCACAGGTTGCGACACTCCGAATTGCCCAGCGCGATAATCTTGTCCGAGACTTCCTTGTCTTTGGCAGAACCGATCAGCCATACCGCATAACCTTGGCGCTGCAGACGTTGTGCGATCTCCGCGAAATAGGTTGCAGGCCAGCGCTTGGCTGGCCCGTACTCGGCACCGGGACAAAACACCGCGACGGGTTTATCCAGCATCAAGCCGAGCTTTTGCAGCGTGGCATCGCGTTGAGCTTCGGAAACTTCCAGCCTGGGATTGGCCAAGGGGTGTGGGATTTTGCCTCGTTTGTCTTCGGCGAGTTGCGCGAAGCGTTCCACCATCAGCGGCAAGGTGGTCTTGCTGAGTTTGCGTGCATCGTTGAGCAGGATATAGCGCGCTTCTCCGACAAAACCGGTGCGCAGCGGGATACGCGCAAAAAATGGCAGGAGTGCCGACTTCAGCGAGTTGGGCAGCACGATGACTTGATCGTATTGCGCGCTGCGCAGTTTTTTCCCGAGTTGATAACGTGCGCCAAGCCGAAACGCACCATGCAGGAATGGGTTGATGATGACCTCGTGCACTTCCGGCATGGCATGCAACAGCGCGGCTGTCCACGGCGGGGCGAGCACGTCAATCTGACAGGCTGGGTGACGTTGCTTGAGGCGCAGCAGCATCGGCTGCATCAGCATGGTGTCGCCCACCCAGCTGGGGCCGATGACTAATATCTTTTTCATAACACCAAATGACCTGTGTTTAGTAGATTGCCCAAAACCGTAGCGGGCGTTTCGAGAGCAAGGAGCACGGAGCGCAGCAACTGAGACATACCTAATGGGTAGGCGAAGGAGCGAGCACCGCACGACGCAGCGTGCGGAAGGGTGGCGGCATTGTCGCCGGGAACCCACCGGCCTACTCCTTGCGGGTGTATCGAATCGCGCAGCAGGTTTTTAGTGATGCGCTTTAGGCAGCTCGCCCTTAAACCGATACAACGTGCCGCAATACGGGCAGCGTGCCTCGCCGCCATGATTTAGCGGAATCATCACTTTTGGATGTGCGTTCCACAAATTAATATTCGGCATCGGGCAGGATAGTGGCAAATCATTTGCGGTGATTTCGATATAACGCTGGGTGATGTTCTGTTTGCTCAAAATATTTCTCCTGACGCTCCGTTAAACATAGCTTAGCCAGCCAGTGTGCTGCGGATGCTTTCCCGCCACACAATCAAAGAAAGCCTGTTGCAGCCTGGCGGTGATAGCACCGCGCGAACCGCCGCCGATGGTGCGGTGGTCTAGTTCGCGGATCGGGGTCACCTCAGCGGCCGTGCCGGTGAAGAAGGCTTCATCGGCACAATAAACCTCGTCGCGGGTGATGCGTTTCTCGATTACTTCGATACCCATTTCTTGCGCCAGCGTGAAAATGGAATCGCGCGTAATGCCTTCCAGGCAGGAGGTCAGGTCAGGCGTATACAGCTTGCCTTTCTTGACGATGAAAATATTTTCGCCGGCGCCTTCCGCAACGTAGCCGTCCACATCCAGCAACAGGGCTTCGTCGTAGTGGTCGTTGTCGGCTTCTTGGTGCGCCAGTATCGAATTGGTATAAGTCGTCACCGACTTGGCGCGACACATATTCACGTTGACGTGATGGCGGGTGAAGCTGGAAGTCTTGACACGGATGCCTTTCTGCATGCCGGCGTCACCGAGATACGCGCCCCACGGCCAAGCCGCAATGGCGACATGTGTCGAAAGAGATTTGGCGGCGATGCCCATCGCCTCAGAGCCGTAAAAACAGATCGGGCGTATGTAACAGGATTCCAGTTTATTGGCACGAACGACCTCGAGCTGCGCTGCCATAACGGTGGCTTTGTCGTAAGGCATCTTCATCTGGAAGATGTGCGCGGAATTGAACAGTCGGTCGGTGTGCTCCTGCAAACGGAAGATTGCGGTGCCATTGGCGGCCTGATAGGCGCGCAAGCCCTCAAATACGCCCATGCCATAATGCAGGGTGTGGGTCAGCACGTGGGTGGTGGCATCGCGCCACGGTACGAGCTTGCCGTCATACCAGATAAAACCGTCGCGGTCGGACATCGACATAATGGGATTCCTTTGATGAGTCAGTTGCAAAGCTCGGATTCTAGCTTCTTCCGGCAACTTTATGAAGGGGCGTCGCTTAAAATTGTCTGGAAATTCAGGCTCGTTTCCTTAGATATGCAAATTCGGGTATGATTGCTTTTGTGGTTGGTATTAGCTGATAACTCAATTCAGAAGGGTACTTGAACAGATGGCGAAGCTTCCCGTAATCACCGAAGAAACCATGGATACACAAGAAGACAAGCTGCACAAAGATCTGCTGATCTTTGCCTGCGGCTTCATGAATCTGGCGGTGGCGCTGTGGCTGGGGCTTTATTGGCTGATGGGACTGCACTTTCCGGCAAATGTGCCACTGGGCTATCAACTCATCTCGGTAGCTTCGCTGGTTTATTACCTCAAGACCAAGCGGTTCAAACCGTTCCGCTTCGTGCAACTGAGCCTGTTCCTGTTCTCGCCCTTCATGATGCAGTGGAGTATCGGCAGCTCAGTGACATCCAGCGGGATAATGCTATGGGCACTGCTGGCCCCGATTGGTGCGCTGGTCGTATCCGGTTGGCGCGAGTCCGTTCCCTGGTTTATCGCTTATATCATAATGACGGCTGTGTCCGGATCGTTCGATTATTTTCTCGGTGCAGGAGAGAGTAACGGAATGTCGATGAAGACTATCGGCGTATTCTTCGCGCTCAACTTCTCCGCGATGTCTGCCATCATTTATTTTCTGGTGCGCTACTTTGTCGTGGAGATGGACAAGATCAGGGAACAACTCGATCAGCAGCATCAATTGCTGGCTGAAGAGCAGAAGAAATCCGAGCGCGTGTTGCTTAACGTGCTGCCAAGCAGTATTGCGCAACGACTGAAGAATCACCAGGGTTTAATCGCAGATGGGCATGCGGATGTGACGGTGATGTTTACTGACTTGGTGAATTTTACGCAACTGACCGAGTCGCTCTCCCCGGAGCAAATGGTTGGTTTGCTGAATACCATATTCACCGGTTTTGACCAGTTGTGTGAAAAATACGGCGTGGAAAAGATCAAGACGATTGGTGATGCCTACATGGCGGTCGGCGGGTTGAATCGCGACAATTCAAATTACACCAACGATATTGCCGACTTGGCTTTGGAGATGCGTGACTTTGTGACCAACCATCCGGATCTGTCCAGATTCAAGCTGGATATTCACAGCGGTATAGCCACCGGGCCTGTGGTTGCCGGGGTGATCGGCACCAAACGCTTCATCTATGATTTGTGGGGAGATACGGTGAACGTTGCCAGCCGGCTCACCGATGAGGCCGTTGAGGGGGTGATCCAGGTGGACAGGACCACATACAATCGCATTCGACACGACTATGCATTCGAGCCGCCCGCCACCATAAACGTCAAGGGCAAAGGCGAGATGGTCATGTATCGCCTCTCCGCACTTCCCATCGATGCCGCACATCCGGCAAAAGTGCTGCCGCCAGCGGCGCAGGAAGTTTCTGCTCCTCCCGCTTGAATTTCTTCCGAAACTTCTAAAGATCGTCGCGAGCATCGCGCAACGCAGCTGCTGAGTCGCGGAGCAGATTTTTAGAGGCTCTCTTCAAAAAGCATTTCCCATAACTTCCGGCATGCGGCGGTTTCGATTTCGCCTTGTTCAATACGGCATGGCGACAGGTTGTTAAGTCGGATGCGATGTTGTGTCTGGCGCAAAGTGCGATACAGCGCGCGGGTCTGTTCGGCAATATCAACAGGAATAAGACCCAGCTCGCCTGCCAGTTTGAGCAACGCCAGGTTGCCAATGTTGGCGGTCAATTGCGGGTGTTGATGGGCATAAGCCAGCACGATGTATTGCACCATGAATTCGATATCCACCATGCCGCCCCGGTCATGCTTGATGTCGAACAGGCCGGTATCGTTGGGGTGGCCGTCGAGCATCTTTTGGCGCATCGCCAGAATCTCCTTGCGCAGCGTCGTCAGGTCGCGCGGTTGGCAAAGCACCCGCCGGCGGATTTGCTCAAAGGCAGTGCCGATCCGTGTGTCACCGGCGCTGAAGCGGGCGCGCGTCAAAGCCTGATGTTCCCAAACCCATGCCTGGCTTTGCTGGTATTCGGCGAACGCCTCGATCGAGCTCACCAGCAATCCGCTCGCGCCATTCGGGCGCAGGCGCAAATCGGTTTCATATAAACGCCCGGATGAAGTATAGCTGCCGAGCATGGTGTTGATGCGTTGCGCCAGTCTTGCATAGTTTTCCTGCGCATCGGGATGATCGTCGTCATAAAGAAAGATCAGATCCAGATCGGAGGCGTAGCCAAGCTCTTTACCGCCCAGCTTGCCATACGCGATGATGGCGAATTTCGCATCGTCGCGATGCCGCCTGCGCGCGCTGCTCCAGCACAATGCCAGCACGTGGCGCAGCATCAAATCAGCCAAATCACTCAAGTGATCGCTGAGTGTTTCCAGCGGCAGCAAGTCTTGCAGATCCATCGCCAGCAGATGAAATGTTTGTTCCTGTTGCGCATGGCGCAACACATCCAGTTGTCGCTCGGCATCTTCAGCGCAGTCATCCAGGCGGGTTTGCAAGTCGTGATCGAACTGCTGCCACTGCGGCGGCTGATACATCTCGCGCGCATCCAGCAATTCGTCGAGCAACGCCGGATGCAGCGTCAGATATTCACTCGCCCAACTGCTGGCGGCGACCAATCGGGTCAATCGCTGCAAGGCCTGCGGATACTCGGCCAGAAAGGCGAGGTAGGCGGCGCGGCGGCTGACGCCTTCCAGCAAGGTCAGCAATCTGGACAGTGTTGCATCGGGGTCGCTGTGTTGGGCGCTTAAGATGATGAATTGCGGGATCAGTCTGTCCAGCCGCTGCTTGCTCAATTCGGGTAGTTGCCGGTAGCGGTTGCCGGCGCGCAGTTGCAGCAGGCGTTGCGCGCTGTCCGGTGCGGCGTGATAGCCCAGCTTTTCCAAAGCCGTATTCAATTCTTCGGCGGTGATCTCCTCGCGCCACAGTTGTGCGTCATTCGGGTGCCCGGCCAAAAGTGCTTCGGCTTGCTCCGTCTGCTGCGAACCGAAGATCTGCTCGAATTGCTGGCTGACCAGCGCGCGATGGCGATCAAGCTCCTTCAGCAGAGCGGCGTAATCCGCGTAGCCCATGGCATGCGCGATGATTTGCTGATCTTCGGCTTTCCCGGGTAATTCCTGGGTTTGCTGGTCATCCAGATATTGCAAGCGGTGTTCCAGATTGCGCAAAAACACGTAAGCCGCATCCAGAGCGGCAACCACCGGCGCGGACAATTGAGCGGTTTCGACTAGCTGTTGCAGTACGCCTCGGGTGGGACGGATGCGCAGCCTGGCATCGCTTCCGCCGCGTATCAGTTGGAATACCTGTGCGGTGAATTCGATCTCGCGTATGCCGCCCGGTCCGAGTTTGATGTTGTTGAGCCGGTCGCGGCGTTGCACTTCCTGACGGATCTGTGTGTGCAATTTACGCATCGAATCGATTGCGCCAAAGTCGAGGTATTTGCGGTACACGAACGGTTGCACAAGCTGCGTCAGTTCGGCGGTCTGCGGACTGTCCGCCGGTGCGATGACACGCGCCTTGATCCATGCGTAACGTTCCCATTCGCGGCCCTGGCTGATCAGATATTCTTCCAGTGCGGCAAAGCTCGTCACCAGCGGGCCGCTGTCGCCGTAGGGGCGCAGTCGCATATCCACGCGGAACACATAGCCGTCGGCAGTGAGTTCGTTGATGATGTTGATCAGGCGGCGACCCAGCCGGGTAAAGAATTCGTGGTTGCTCAGTTTATGTGGGCCATCGGTTTCGCCGTCTTCCGGATACACAAAAATCAAATCAATATCGGATGAGACATTCAACTCGCCGCCGCCCAGTTTGCCCATGGCGATGACCAGCAATTCCTGCGCTGTCGCGCTCGCTGCACCTGACGGGCTGCCGAATTGCGCATGCAACGCTCGCGTCAAACAGGCTTGCGCGCGTTGCACACACACCTCCGCCAGCGCGGTCATGGATTGCATGACTTCGTTCAAGTCGGCCAGCCCATTCAGATCGCGCAGAATCAGCTTGACCATCACCTGTTTGCGCAATTCGCGCACGGCTCGCGCCAATCCGGTTTCGTCGTCCAGATCGAGCCCGGACTGTTGCAACAAAACTTGCATTTCCGTGCGGCTGCATGGTGTGGTGTAGCTTTCTTGCAACCAATTCAGCAGGCGGTGGTCTGTCTCCAGCGCCCGTTTGGCATAACGGCTGCAGTACAACGTCTTTTGCAGCAAGTCGGCGAAGGTCGTGGGCGGTGAGTTGGCGGTATTCATAGGCTCCTTAAGTTAGCAGGCTGTTGAAAAACGACTGCGCTCGGCATAACTGTGTTGCTCAAGGGCTCAAAATGCTCATTTACTTTTTGTAAACTCCGCTTTTTCGCCCTTTCGCGCTTTGTTCTGCCGTCGCTCGCTACGTTTTTCAACACCCTGTTAGAATACGCATTGTCTTCCAATTATAAATTTTAGGCACTAATTCCGGCGCGTTTGCGCCTTAGGTTATTCAATGTCTAACTCTTTTTCCGCCCGTTTGCTCAGGCGCAGTTTGAACTGGCTGATGCGACTCACCATCGTTGTGACGGCGGTTGCGGCTGTGCTGATCGCACTTGCCATCATTGTGCTGCGCTATTGGCTATTGCCGGATATCGAGCAATATCATGACAGGATCACCGCTTCTTTGGCAGGCGCGATAGGCAATCCGGTCGCCATCGGCAAGATCCAGGGTGATTGGCGGGGCTTTCTGCCGTACCTGAATTTTACCGATGTGCGCATTCTGGATGAGCAGCGGCAACCCGCATTGGTGCTGCAACGCATTGATGGTAGCGTATCGTGGATGTCGCTGTTCACCGCTGAACTTCGGCTGGCCAGCCTGGAAATCGATAGACCGGAACTGCTGATACGCAGGGATGCGCAAGGAAAAGTTTTTATCGGCGGTGTGGCGCTTTCTAAAAAAGGCGGCGATAACAATTTGGCCGACTGGCTGTTGCATCAGTCTAACATTGTGGTGCGCAATGCCCTTATCGTTTGGATCGACGAGCAGCGCGATGCGCCGCCGCTGGTGTTGCAACAGGTCAATTTGCGCGTTGATAGCTTGTTCAGCCGACACAGTTTTGCCTTGAGTGCGATACCGCCAAGTGAACTGGCGACCCCGCTGGATGTGCGCGGTGAGTTTCACGGGAAAAGTTTTGATAACTTGGGAACATGGCAAGGCCAGATATTTACACAGCTTGATTACACCGATGTAACAGCTTGGCGGCCATGGCTGGATTTGCCCGGTGAATTCAATCGCGGGCGCGGTGCGCTGCGCGGCTGGCTGAATGTCGAAGGTGGAAAGGTTACGGGAATCACTGCCGATCTGGACTTGCGTGATGTGGTCGCCAAACTCGCCGAGGATGTGCCTGAAATAGCGTTGCTCGAGTTGCGCGGTCGCGCCGCATGGCAAGAAGTAACCGGCGGTTTTGAAGTTTCCACCACGCATTTGGCGATGCGATTGCAAAACGGGGTCGAATTTCAACCCACGGATTTTTATTTTCGCGCCGTAAATGCAAGCAATAAACAGCGCGTCGGCGGCCAACCTGCGAACGGAGAGATACGCGCCAACTTGTTGCAATTGGAAAGCCTTGCCAGCCTGGCAAAATTCTTGCCGATGGAAGCCGATCTGCGCGCGCGTCTGGATGCGTATGCGCCAAGGGGAAAGGTGTCCAATCTGGATGCGCAATGGCAAGGCTCACCTAAAAAACCGGATAGCTACAAACTCAAGGGACATTTTGAGAACCTTGCTGTAAATCAGGTCGGCAAAATGCCCGGTTTTTCCGGTTTGACTGTGGATGTGGATGGCAACGAAGCGAGTGGCAGACTTAGTATCAATTCTCGCCGCTTGGCTGTGGATGCGCCGGGCGTGATGCGGGAACCGTTGTCTTTCGCTACATTGACCGGCCAGGCGGGTTGGCAGCGGGAACGCGGGGAATTGTCGATCGATGTCGATAACCTCGCATTCGCCAACGATGATCTGGCTGGCAGTCTGTATGGCGGTTATCACACGCTGGCCGGCACCTTTGGTGTTCTGGATTTGACGGCCAGATTGACGCGTGGCGATATCAGACGCGCTGCCCGTTATACCCCGCTGATCGCACTGAACAAGGAAGGCAACGACTGGTTGAACGGCGCGCTGCTGGCGGGACACACCGAAGATTTCCGTCTCCGCATCAAAGGTAATCTGAGTGACTTTCCGCTGGACGGTACCAAAAACGCGCTATTTGAAATCGGCGGACATGCGCAGGATGCGGTGCTGGAATTCGATAAACATTGGCCGCGCATCGAAAACATCAACGGTGAATTATTGATACGCGGTAACAGACTGGAAGTGAAGTCACCATCAGCGACTATACTCCACTCGCGCTTGCAGAACGTCACCGTCACCTTGCCGAACATGCTGAGCAAGGACTTGTCGCTGGAAATAAAGGGCGAGGCTGCTGCTGCGAGCAATTCATTGTTGGAATTCGTGCAGAAGAGTCCGGTGCGCGGTTACATAGACGGTTTCACCGACGGTATCAGTGCCAGCGGCAACGGGCATCTGGATTTGTCCATGCGTATCCCGCTGCTGGGCGACCTGCCGGTAAAAGTGTCCGGAACGATTAAAGTGCAGGATAACGATATTGATCTGGGCGAAGGCGTGCCGTTGTTGCGCAACACGCACGGTGCTTTGTCGTTCACTGAATCGGATATGCAAGCCAACGGCGTATCGGCAGAAATACTGGGTGGAACGGCCAGCATCAATGTGCAGACCGCCGCGGGCGGTGCGGTGCATGCCACCCTTAAAGGGCGCATCAACGTCGATGTTTTGCGCAAGATCGAGCCCCATCCGCTGCTGAATTATTTGCATGGCAATGCGGCCTGGGATGCCGATATCAGCGTGGTTAAAAAATCCGCAAAGATCATCATCAATTCCAATTTGCAGGGGATCAGTTCCAGTTTGCCGCAACCCTTCTCCAAACGCGCCGCCGAGGTGATGACGTTGCACGTGGAAAAGAACCCTGTCCTGATTCAGCCGAAGCGGCCTGTCCTGAGCTCGTCGAAGCGGCCTGTGGTGGAAGGTTCTGTCGCAGAGGGACAGGATGTGATTACCGCCCAACTGGGCAATCTGCTCAGTGCGCGACTGGAGCGCCGCGACGAAAGCGGTGCGATGGTCATCAAGCGCGGCGTGGTCAATTTCGGTATCCAGGACAAGTCGCCGGAATTAAAAAGGGTGCAGAAATTATCACGAGGCAAGGACGGCCTCCTTCGACAGAGCTCAGGACAGGCCGCTTCGACAGGCTCAGGACAGGCTTCGACTGGGCTCAGGACAGGCGTGTGGTTGGTAGGCAGCTTGCCGGTGTTGTCGATACAAGGCTGGGAGGGTTTGACAGGCGGTGCGGGGAAAGCCGGTCCGGCATTTCCAATCGCCGGAGTAAATCTGCGCATCGAGAAATTAACCGGTTATGGGCAGAGTGTCAGCGCGTTGCATATCGTTGGCGCCAAGCGTGGCGACGGATTGGCTGCGCAGCTGTCCAGCAGCGCGCTGAACGGCGAAGTGGTATGGGAGCCGCACGGATATGAAACGGGCAGCCTGTTCCGCGCGCATTTAACTAATCTGCAATGGTTGAGTGACAAACAACCTTTGCCGTCGGCTGAACCCGTCAAACCCGCGCTGCCAGACAAAACCGAACACGCTGTCATGACGCCGCCGTCGCACCTGCACCCCGGCAATCTGCCCGCACTGGATATCTCGATTGAGAACCTGCAACTAATAGGCAAACAAATCGGGCGCTTCGAGCTGGTTGGACACCCGGATGGCAAGGACTGGCGGTTGCGCCGTCTGAACATCACCAACCCGGACGGTAGCTTGGCGGGAGATGGAGTCTGGAGGGATGCGGAAGGAAAGCTGCAAACACAGGTCAATCTGGTGCTGGATATCAGCGATGCGGGAAAGATTCTGGGGCGTTCCGGCTATCCCAATACCGTCAAGGGCGGCAGTGGCAGACTGGTGGCTAATTTGTCATGGGCCGGCACGCCGGACGAATTCAGTTATGCTACTTTGAACGGCACGCTCAAGCTGGATACCAACAAGGGCCGGTTCCTGAAAATGGATTCGGGCGCCGGCAAATTGCTCAGTGTGCTCAGCCTGCAAGACCTGCCAAAACATATCGTCCTGGGTTTTACCGACGTGTTCAGCGAGGGTTTTCAGTTCGACAACATCAACGGCAATGCCACAATCAAAGACGGCGTGATCGAGACCCAGGATTTTCACCTCGATGGTTCTTCTGCCAAAGTGACCATGAAAGGCAATGTTGATTTGAATAATGAAACGCAGAATTTGCGCGTGCGGGTATTGCCGACCCTGGGAAGCAGCGTATCGCTGATCGGCGCGTTTGCCATCAGCCCGGCGGTGGGTATCGGATCGCTCATCATCAACAAGGTATTGGGCAATCCGCTCGATAAGTTGGTGTCATTTGAATACAATGTCAGCGGAACATGGAGCGACCCCAACGTGGTCAAGGTTGGCGAAGGCCAAGCAAAATAAATTAACCCGAGCGAATAGAGAAAATTATGTCAGCAAGTGATTCAACACAACAACGTAGCGACAACTCCGCATTCGCTTTAGCGGATAGCAGATTGCCTGCTCTTGGGCGTGGCGCGCGGGTCAACGCCTTCAAGGTGGCCGCCCTTCAGATGGCTTCCGGTCCGAATGTCGCGGGCAATTTGAGCGAAGCGCGGCGCCTCATCGCCAAAGCCGCTGAACAAGGCGCGCGACTGGTGGTGCTGCCGGAATTTTTCGCCATCATGGGCATGACCGAACAAGACAAGGTCATGGTGCGCGAGCAGCCTGGACAAGGGCCGATCCAATCGTTCCTCAGCGAAACAGCCCGCCAATACAAAATCTGGCTGGTGGGCGGCTCGATCCCGCTGGCGGCCAGCACACCGGACAAGGTCAGGAATACTTGCCTGGTGTTCGATGAACAGGGCGAGCAGGTGGCGCGCTATGACAAGTTACATTTGTTCAACCTGGAGCTGGGCAACGAAAATTATCACGAAGCGAAAACGATAGAGCCGGGCGATCAAGTGGTGGTGATAGACAGCCCGTTTGGGCGTATCGGCCTGGCGATTTGCTACGACCTGCGTTTCCCCGAGCTATTCCGCTCGATGAAAAATGTGGACATCATCGTGCTGCCTTCCGCGTTCACCGAGACCACCGGCAAGATGCACTGGGAAGTGTTGGTGCGCGCGCGCGCCATTGAAAATCTGGCTTATGTGATCGCCGCCGCGCAGGGTGGCTATCACGTCAACGGGCGCGAGACGCATGGCAACAGCATGATCGTCGATCCGTGGGGGCGCGTATTGGATCGTTTGCCGCGCGGCTCCGGCGTGGTGGTCGCCGATGTGAATCCATCCTATCAGGCCAGTCTGCGCACCAGCCTGCCCGCGCTGACGCATCGCATTTTATTTAGCTGTGCTTGATTACGAAAAACTTTTGATAGAACCACTAGCCATTCGACTAAGCGAGCAAACAGCTTTGCATAGCCATTCGGCTAAGTCACCAAAAAACGGTGACATAAGCCGCTGGTTAACGCTCGCTAAGTCGCTGGTTATGTCCATGCACCAGAAAGAATTGAGATGAATCCCGTGCAAAAAAATCAGTCTTTCGATACGCTGTTCGGCACCGCGCAACAAGCGCTGCTCGCGCCTTATTGCATCGAGGCGGGTCATATCGAACAAGTGTTCGCCAGCATGATGGCGCACCGGCTTGATTACGCCGATTTGTATTTCCAATACAGCCGCGCCGAAAGTTGGTCGCTGGAAGAGGGCATCGTCAAATCCGGCAGTTTCAATATCGATCAGGGCGTTGGGGTGCGTGCGGTGAGCGGCGAAAAAACCGCTTTCGCCTATTCCGATGACATCAGCCTGAATGCCTTGGACAGCGCGGCGCAAGCCACGCGTGCGATTGCACGGCAGGGCGGCACACAGAGTGTGCCTGCTATACGTCACGGTTCGCGGCGCGAAATCTATTTGCCGCATGATCCTATCGCCAGCCTCAAGGATGCGGAAAAAGTCGCATTGCTGGAACGTCTCGAAGGCTATGCGCGCGCGCTCGATCCGCGCGTGGTGCAGGTGATGGCGGGACTGGCCGGCGAATACGAAGTGGTGATGGTGGCGCGTAGCGACGGCTTGATGAATGCCGACATACGCCCGCTGGTGCGGTTGTCGGTGCAGGTCATCATTGAGAGCAACGGCAAGCGCGAGCAAGGCTCGGCGGGCGGTGGCGGACGCTTTGATTACGATTATTTCGACGATGAAATGTTACGCCGCTATGCCGCGCAAGCCGTGCATCAGGCGGTGACCAATCTGGATGCCTCGCCCGCCCCGGCGGGCAACATGACCGTGGTGCTGGGCAACGGTTGGCCAGGCATCCTGCTGCATGAAGCCATCGGCCACGGCCTGGAAGGCGACTTCAACCGCAAGGGCAGCTCGGCGTTCTCCGGCCGTGTCGGCGAACGTGTCGCGGCGGAAGGCGTGACGGTGGTGGATGACGGCACGCTGGCAAGACGGCGCGGCTCGTTACAAATGGACGATGAAGGAAACGCCACGCAATGCACCACGCTGATCGAAAACGGCATACTGCGCGGTTATTTGCAGGACACCCTCAACGCGCGGTTGATGGGCGTGCCGGTCACCGGCAACGCGCGGCGCGAATCCTATGCGCATCTGCCGATTCCGCGCATGACCAACACCTACATGCTCAACGGCAACAAAGACCCGAAAGAAATCATCGCCTCGGTCAAACACGGCCTGTATGCGGTGAATTTCGGCGGTGGGCAAGTGGACATCACCAACGGCAAATTCGTGTTCTCCACCGCCGAAGCCTACATGATTGAAGACGGCAAAATCACCCATCCAGTCAAAGGCGCAACCCTGATCGGCAACGGCCCCGACGTGCTCACGCGCATCTCGATGATCGGCAACGACATGGCACTCGATCCCGGCGTTGGCACTTGCGGCAAAGAAGGTCAGAGTGTGCCGGTCGGCGTGGGGCAACCTACGATAAGGATAGACGGGTTGACGGTGGGTGGGACGGGATAGGGATTGCGATGCTGACCCATTTGGTTGTTTTACCGAAGGATTTCAATAGAGAAAATGCAATGGAGAGACGCCACCCACATCTAATAATAAAGATGGCTCACATCATTTGATTGCCGATTCAATAACAGGTGCCATTTGCAAATTGCATTTAATGATAATCTTCATATCGTATGGCCCACACATCATTTTGGAATAAAGGTTGCAATGGCGAAAAATAATATTCCGCATCACGTCGGCTTTATTCCCGATGGAAATCGTCGCTGGGCCATAGATCATGGTCTGCCCAAACAAGCCGGATATGCACATGGTATCGCCCCGGGCTTGCTGCTGTATGAGAAATGTAAAGAATGCGGGATCAAGGAAGTTTCGATCTACTGCTTTACCCAGGACAACACCAAGCGGCCTTCCATTCAGAAACAGGCGTTCAGCGAGGCCACCGTTGCATTCGCTTTCGAGATTGCACGCCGTGGCGCGGCTCTGCTTGTTGTCGGTGATGAGACCTCGGCGCAATTCCCTGCGGTGTTGAAAGAATTCCGGCAACGCCAGGGTGTCGGAATGAAGGTGAATCTACTCGTCAACTATGGCTGGGAATGGGATCTGGACGGTCTTAAAAACGGTGGACTGCGTTCAGATGAAGTTTCACGTCTGGATTTGATTGTACGCTGGGGAGGAGGACGCCGATTGAGCGGTTTTCTCCCGGTGCAATCGGTTTATGCGGATTTCTATGTCAGAGATGAATATTGGCCAGATTTTGATCCCCAGCATTTTGATCAGGCACTCGACTGGTTCAAAAACCAGGACCAGACACTCGGCGGGTAATTCTGTATGGCATTTCAACGCCCCATGGGGCAAACTATCAAAGGAGAGTTGTTATGAAAGGTTTTGTGCAGGATATCGAGGATATTGCCGTCAAGAACGTTGAGTTTCGACGGGTGCTTTACACGGCAAAGAACTGCCAGCTGGTCGTGATGGCGTTAAAGCCCAAGGAAGAGATTGGGGCGGAAGTCCACAAGCTCGACCAGTTCTTTCGCGTTGAGGAGGGGGCCGGTGAGGCGGTTCTCGATGGAGTTCGGACGGCGATCCGCGCCGGTTTCGCGGTAGTCGTCCCGGCTGGGACGAATCACAACATCATCAATACCGGCAGTGTTCCAATGAAGCTCTATACGCTCTATGCGCCGCCGAATCATCGGGACGGCATCGTTCACCATACCCGCGCCGAAGCGGAGACGGACAGCGAACACTTCGACGGTAAAACGACGGAATAGATTTTATTAATGTTCAGAGGAAAAAAATAATGGATGTAAAAGATAGCAATGGCAACGTGCTCAGTGATGGTGACTCTGTGCAGGTCATTAAGGACTTGAAGGTAAAAGGCTCATCCGTCACGTTAAAAAGAGGAACGGTGATCAAGAATATTCACCTCGGAGAGGGCGATGAGGCGGTCGAGGGGAATTCTGACAAGGTCAAAGGCCTGCGGCTGAAACCGGAATTTTTGAAAAAGGTTTAACGGGGCGAAAGGGGATCGACCCCAATGCTGTTCACTTAGTACCTAACCGTTTAACCTCCAATGATCACCCGTCCATCGGGTATAATCCGCGCCCATGTTGATTCTACGCGGACTTAATTCCCATGACAGCCGACCAGTCGCGCTCACCATCGGTAATTTCGACGGGGTGCATCTGGGCCATCAGGCTTTGCTGAACGAGTTGCGTGCAGCGGCACAAGCGCGCGGCCTGCAAACGGCGGTAATTATCTTCGAGCCGCATCCGCGCGAGTTTTTTACCCCGCAGCAAGCACCGGCACGGTTGACCAGTCTGCGCGAAAAGCTGGAATTTTTTGCCGCGCTGGGCATAGACCGCGTGCAAGTATGTCGTTTTAATGCGCACTTTGCGCAGATGGGCGCGGCAGATTTTATCAATGTACTGCATGAAAAGTTGTTTGCCAAGTTCGTGTTGATCGGCGACGACTTTCGTTTCGGCAGCGGGCGCACCGGCGATTTCGCGCTGATGGAAAAAATCGGCGCGCAGCTCGATTTTGCGGTGCATGCGGTTCGCAGTGTGAAGCATGACGGGGTACGGATTTCCAGCACGGAGATACGTGCCGCCTTGCTGGCTGGGCAGATGCGTGAGGCTCAGCGTTATCTGGGGCGACATTACAGCATCAGCGGACGGGTGGTGCATGGCGATGGCTTGGGCAGGAAGATCGGTTACCCCACCGCGAATATACAGCTGAAGCACAACCGCCCGCCGCTGTCCGGCATCTTCGTGGTGCAGGTACATGCCGAAGGTCTGGGCGTGCTGCAAGGTGTGGCCAGCCTTGGTGTGCGGCCAACGGTGAAGCACGATGCCAACCCGGTTTTCGAGGTACATCTGTTCGAGTTTGAGCAACAGATTTATGGCAAACATTTACGCGTGGAGTTTTTGCAAAAACTGCGCGATGAAGAAAAATATCCCGATGTGGAAACGCTGACGCGGCACATTGCGTTGGATGTAGAGCATGCAAAGAAATGGTTTGAACAACATGACTGATTCCCCGATATGACCGATTACAAAGCCACTTTAAATCTACCCGATACCCCATTCCCGATGCGTGGCGATCTCGCCAAGCGCGAGCCGCAGATGCTGGCGCGCTGGCAGGCACAGCAACGCTACCAGAAGATCCGCGCGGCCAAGCAGGGTAAGCCGAAATTCATCCTGCACGACGGTCCGCCGTATGCGAACGGCGACATTCACATCGGCCATGCGGTGAACAAGATACTCAAGGACATCATTGTCAAGAGCAAGACGCTGGCTGGTTTCGACGCGCCTTATGTGCCGGGCTGGGATTGTCACGGGTTGCCGATCGAATTGCAGGTCGAGAAGAAACACGGCAAGGCGATTCCCCCTGCACAATTCCGCGCACTGTGTCGCGCATATGCCGCCGAGCAGATCGAGCGGCAGAAGAAAGATTTCATCCGTCTCGGCGTGCTGGGCGATTGGGATCATCCTTATCTCACCATGGATTTCAAGACCGAGGCCGACATCATGCGCGCGCTCGGCAGCATCTATGAGCGCGGCTATCTGTATCAAGGATACAAACCGGTGAACTGGTGTCTGGATTGTCAGTCTGCGCTGGCAGAGGCGGAAGTGGAATATGAAGACAAGGTTTCGCCCGCGATCGATGTGGGCTTCGAGGTGAGGGACAAGGAAGCATTGGGCAAGGCATTCGGTGTGTCCTTGCCGGGCGATGCCAAGGTGTATGCGGTGATCTGGACTACTACACCGTGGACGCTGCCCGCCAACCAAGCGGTGAGCGTGCATCCGGAGTTTGACTATGCGCTTGTTCGGACAGATCAACACTGGCTAGTTGTGGCCAATCATTTTGTTGCTCATGGTGGCGGGCCGACATCAATGTCTTCTTGGGAGCCGACCAAAGAAGAGGTATATCAATTGGAAATGCCGGAGTTGCTGAAACGATATGGGGCAAAAACGTTTGCTGTTAAGGGAATGTGTAAGGGTAAGCAACTTGAGTTGTTGCCGCTACAACACCCGTTCTATGAGCGCATCGTGCCCATCATCTGCGGCGATCACGTCACGCTGGAAGCGGGTACGGGCTTGGTGCATACCGCACCGGCGCACGGTCTGGACGATTATTTTGTCGGGCAAAAATATGATCTGCCGACTGATAATCCCGTCGGTGACGATGGCAAGTTCATCGCCAACACGCCGCTGGTCGGCGGGCTGTTTGTGTGGAAGGCCAATGATGTGGTGATTGATGCGCTGCAAGCCAGTGGTCATTTATTGCATATGGAAAAAGTGCAGCACAGCTATCCGCATTGCTGGCGGCACAAGACGCCGATCATCTTCCGTTCCACGCCGCAGTGGTTCATTGGTATGGATAATGTTGCTTATCCAGTGGTGGCGGATGTGGAAAAGCTGGTACGTGAGGGGCGTTCTCGTTCGATACACGATGGACTCAGTTTACGCGACCTTGCCAATCGGGCCGTCGAAGCCACACAGTTCTTCCCATCTTGGGGGCGTGCCCGCCTGGAGGCGATGATCAGGACTCGCCCCGACTGGTGCGTGTCGCGCCAGCGCAGCTGGGGCGTGCCGATGCCCTTCTTCGTGCACAAGGAAACCAACCAGTTGCACCCTCGCACGCCGGAATTGCTGGAGCAGGTGGCCATGCTGGTTGAGCGCGACGGTATCGAGGCATGGTTCAGCCTGAACTCGGTGGACTTGTTGGGTGCGGAGGCAGAGCACTACAAGAAACTCAGCGACACCCTGGATGTATGGTTCGATTCGGGTGTCACACACGCGTCGGTGTTGCAGCGTCGCGCGGAATTGCATACACCCGCCGACCTGTATCTGGAAGGTTCCGACCAGCACCGCGGCTGGTTCCAGTCCTCGCTGCTGACGGGTTGCGCCATCAATGGGCATGCGCCTTTCAAGGCCTTGCTGACGCATGGTTTCGTGGTGGACGGCAGCGGGCACAAAATGTCGAAGTCCAAGGGCAACGTCATCGCGCCACAAAAGATTTTCGACACGCTCGGTGCCGATATTCTGCGTTTGTGGGTGGCATCGACAGACTATTCCGGCGAGATGACCATCTCCGACGAGATCCTGAAGCGTGTCGTGGAAAGCTACCGGCGCATCCGCAACACGCTGCGTTTCCTGCTGGCGAATACAGCCGACTATGATCCCGCCAGACACGCACTGCCGGTTGGGCAATGGCTGGAGATCGACCGCTATGCGCTGGCGATGACACAAAAATTGCAGGATGAGGTGAAGCAGGATTACGAACGCTATGAATTGCACCTGATCGCGCAAAGATTGCAGACCTTCTGTTCAGAAGACCTGGGCGGGTTCTATCTCGATATCCTGAAAGACCGTTTGTATACTGCCGGAACGGATTCCGCTGCGCGCCGTTCTGCGCAGAATGCGTTGCATCACATCACACATAGTCTGGTGCGATTGATGGCGCCGATACTCAGCTTCACTGCCGAGGAGGTGTGGGAGGTGTTGAGCGGCAAAGAGGATGATAGCGTGTTTGCTAGCGACTGGTATGAGTTACCTTTACTGGGAAATAGAGTTGAAATTTTTACGCGCTGGCAAAAGTTACGTGAAATTCGCGCCACCGTACAAAGATTCTTAGAGACAATAAGAATGGAAGGCAAGATCGGCTCATCATTACAGGCTGAGGTTGAAGTAGGTGTGGATGGGATTACTTATGATGCTCTGAAAGATATTGGAGATGAGTTACGTTTTATTTTAGTTACCTCTCAAGCAAATTTTTATACTATTGCTGAGCTTGATAGCTCATCTAGCGCTGTTTCGGCAGTTGCGTCACAACGACAAAAGTGCGAGCGTTGCTGGCATTACCGCGCCGATATTGGTGCGGATGTGCAGCACGCCACGCTGTGTGGGCGCTGCATAAGCAATTTATATGGCACCGGCGAGGCGCGCAGATATGCTTGAGCAAAAGAACGGTTCCCCTCTCCCGCAAATGGGAGAGGGGCTAGGGGAGAGGGAGGTTCGGCGCATAGATACCCTCTCCCCCGCTCCCTCTCCCGCAAGTGGGCGAGGGGAGTTGTTACGCTGGTTATCGTTGAGTGCATTGGTGATCGTGCTCGACCAATTGAGCAAGGCGTGGATCACAAACCACTTTGCCTTTGGCGAGAGTTTCACCGTGCTCAGCGTGTTCAATCTGATGCTGGCGCATAACACCGGCGCCGCATTCAGTTTCTTGAACGATGCGGGCGGGATGCAACGCTGGCTGTTTAGCATCATCGCGATAGTCGCTTCGGCGTGGATAGTCTGGCTGTTGCGCAAACATGCTACGCAAACGCTGTTTGCCTTCGCGTTGAGCCTGATACTCGGCGGCGCGCTGGGCAATCTGATCGATAGAATCTCGTATGGTTATGTGGTGGACTTCTTGTCGTTCCATTGGGATGAGCATTACTTCCCTGCGTTTAACCTTGCCGATTCTGCCATCACCTGCGGTGCGTTCCTATTAATTTTAGACAGCTTCAAGGAGAACAAACATGGAACTGTTGCTGGCTAATCCGCGCGGTTTTTGTGCCGGGGTGGATCGTGCCATTGAAATCGTGGAGCGCGCGCTGGTTCTGCATGGCGCGCCGATTTATGTGCGTCATGAAGTGGTGCACAATAAATTCGTGGTAGATGGTTTGCGCCGGAAGGGTGCAATTTTCATCGAGGATCTGGCGGATGTGCCGAGCGGCAGCATCCTGATCTTCAGTGCGCATGGTGTGTCGCAAGCGGTGCGTCATGAGGCCGAAGCGCGCGGGCTGACCGTGTTCGATGCGACCTGTCCGCTGGTGACCAAAGTGCATATCGAAGTGTCGCGGATGCGCGAGCAGGGCAAGGAGATTGTGATGATCGGTCATGCCGGACACCCCGAAGTGGAAGGCACCATGGGACAGAGCAATGGCGGTATGTATCTGGTGGAATCGCCGGAGCAGGTTGCGCATCTCACAGTTAACGACGAAAAAAATCTCGCTTACGTCACTCAAACCACGCTGTCTGTGGACGATGCGAGCACGATCATCGCGGCACTCAAGACACGCTTCCCGTTTATCACCGGCCCAAAGAAAGACGACATCTGCTATGCCACACAAAATCGCCAGGACGCGATGAAGATGCTGGTAAAACAATGCGATGTGGTGGTCGTCGTGGGTTCGCCGAACAGCTCGAATTCGAACCGCTTGCGCGAAGTCGCCGCGAATGTCGGGGTGCCCGCCTATCTGGTGAATGACGCCGAAGAATTGCTGCCGGAGTGGTTCGCCGGCAAAGCGCGAGTGGGCATCAGCGCAGGCGCATCTGCACCGGAGGTATTGGTGCAAGGCGTGATCGCACGCATGGAAAAAATGGGCGGGGAAAAAGTAATCGAGTTGCAGGGCATCGTCGAGAACGTGGTGTTCCCATTGCCCAGGACATTGATCCCGATCGTCGCGAAATCCTGAACTGGCAACCCTGATTTTCTTTACCACATGCAAACGGATTTCCTGATCGTCGGCGGCGGCGTGGTCGGTCTGACCAGCGCACAAGTCCTGTTGCAAGCGGGTTATCGTGTGACGCTGGTCGAACGCGGCACAGTAGGACGGGAAGCATCCTGGGCAGGCGGCGGCATCCTCTCGCCATTATGCCCTTGGGATTATCAAGAGGCTGTCACGCGCCTCGCGCAGCGCGGGATGAGTATGTTCAGTGAGGCTGCCTCCACGCTGCATGCCTCCACCGGCATCGATCCTGAATATCAACGCAGCGGCATGTTGCTGTTGCCGCCATACCAAGCGGAGCTTGCCGCGCAATGGTGTGCGCAACATCAGTTGGTGTTGCAGTCGGTCAATCTTGCCGATTATTTACCTGTTGAAATGGGTTCTGGGCTGCTGTTGCCGGAGGTCGCACAAGTGCGCAATCCGCGCCTGTTGCATGCGCTGCGAAAGCGTGTGGAAATGCTTGGCGGGATGATCCTCGAACAACATGAAGTGCAAAAGTTTGAGATTGCAGGTGAACGTGTAGTTGCGTTACAAACCACGCAGGGCAAATTCGGCGCGGATGCCTACATAGTAGCGGCGGGCGCATGGAGCAAAACGTTGTTGGGCGAACACGCGCTCAACATGGACATCCGTCCGATACGCGGACAAATTCTATTGTTCAAGTTCGATACTCCGCCGTTCCAGCAAATCCTGCTCAAAGAAAATCTGTATTTAATCCCGCGTCGCGATGGGCATGTGTTGGTCGGCAGCACGCTGGAAAATGTCGGCTTCGACAAATCCACCACCGTTGAGGCGCGCGACAGCCTGTTACAGCGCGTGCGCGAGATTTTCCCGGGCTGGCGTGACCGAATGCCGGTGCAACATTGGGCAGGCTTTCGTCCTGGTTCGCCGGACAACATTCCCACCATCGGACGTCATCCGCGCCTCACCAACCTCTACGCTAACAGCGGACATTTTCGCTACGGTGTGACCATGTCCCTGGCCAGCGCAGAACTGCTGCTGAATGAAATCGAAGGCAAGCCGCAACCTTTCCCGGTAGAGGAATACCGCTGGCACTAAGCGCTGTGCGTCCTCTATAATCACCCCCGTTTTTTGCTGGAGTAGCTCAGTTGGTAGAGCAACGCACTCGTAACGCGTAGGTCGGAGGTTCGATTCCTCTTTCCAGCACCATTAAATCAAGGGGTTACACAATATGTAGCCCCTTTTTCTTTTTACGGTAGACCGCGACCCCACATTCTCTGTAGTGTTGAGACCGGCATCAAAAGTCACATCACTTTTTGCAGTGAAAAGTGCGTTGGTCTACCACGATATTTACGCTACCGCCTGCGGCGATTGATACTGCACAACTACGTTTAGCTGCGCTGCACTGCGTATTCCATTCTGTGTGACCACCATATCTTCTTCAAGCTGACCAAGTGTTACGCATTGCCCACACACAGCGACACCTTGCCGTCACTCGAGATTCTATAAAGCGGATGTTCGTTCGCGGATTGCCTGCCACAGATTTATTCATTCGCGAGGTAGTCGTACACAACCCGGCCGTAATCTATGACGAAACCACCAATGTAATAAACACTACTTACAACCTCAATAACAGGAATCATCCCCAAAGGATCGGATGCCGTTGAGCCCAAACGCAATGTCGCTTTACCAGGACGCACTTCACTATTCTTTTCGTCCCGAAGCACAGCTGTGGTCAAGTGCTTCACGTCATTCATTGAGCCTCCCGTAACAGAGGGAACCGTTTTCATCAAGAAAACGGAACGCGGAGAAAAGGCTGTAGGCTGAATTGGTGCTCCCATATGCAAGGTGGCGTCTATCAGCAAAGTTCCCTCGCTCATTACACTTGCGTGGACAACTCCAGCTTCTACTTCCATACTAAAATCAGCTTGGAACTTCGGATACCCAAATACTTCCCGGCCTATCGTTATGGGCAGCACCTTGTCCAAGTAAAGTACCGGCATGTAACAACCCTTATCGTGCCCATACGAGGCTGGGATCATGATCCCAGCCTCGAAATAGCTGATCTGCTTGGGATCAACGACGTTAAGTGAGCCGACGTAGATGGTCATCAAGCTGTCTGGGTTGACGACCAACGGTTCAGGTACTAAGGCCCGAAGCACATCGGGAGAAGTCTTGAAAGTTATAGCCAGCGTCCGATTGTTTTCATAGGTGAATGGCGGCATAACGTACGGTGGTGTCGTGCTGGAAAGATGAGTTCCCTCAAATTGGCTAGGCATGGCAACTTCCTTTCAGTTTCTTACTACGTGAATGGTGCTGTATAACGAAGCTGTAGAAAAACTATCTTCATAACTGCATCGTGCCGTGAGTCAAATTGAATAGCAACCTTGGGAATCCCATTGCTTTTGGCACGAAGCGGCTATACGCATATTCTAACTGCCTGCCGAAGCGGTCACTCGCGACCTGCGGTTTCCATGGTAACCGAGCTTGAGAATTGCTGGTCAGTATTAATGAGATCGGTGGGCAAAGGTCACGATAATACGCACTGCACTTAGTTGCACAATCCAATGTTTCTTTATGGCTGGCGTATCTCAGCACAGATGCCGTTGCCTTTGATGCTGGAATTGATGATGGTCTCCGCATCAAATAACCGTATCGGAAACGTCATGAGCATCGTCAAACGTGGAAACAGTAAAAACTGGTACATTCACTTCCAGTTCAATGGGCAGACCTACATCCGGTCATCCAGAACCACCAACAAGAAGATCGCGGAGCAGATGGAGATCGAGTGGAAGGCCAAGCTGCATTCGCAGCAGTATCAAGGCAGAAAGCAGCGGATCACGTTGGCCGATGCGTTCGAACAGTACAAGTTATCTAAGCAAGGTATAGCCAGTTACCGCAACCTGATTGCGCATGAAACGGTGCTGCGCCGACTGCTTCCAATGAAAAAGCACATCGACGAACTGAAATCGCAAGACTTGGAGAAATTTAAGCGGGATCGCATTGCCGAGGGTGTTGGCGCAGAGTCAATCAAGTACGGTTTGCTGCTGATCCGTGGCACATTGAAGTTTGCGCATCAGCTTGGCTACCAAGTTAGCGACATTGCGTTTCCCCAAATCAAGTTACCGAAAAATTCACTTCGCTACCTATCCGATGATGAAGAGCGTCGATTGCTCGTGGCACTCGACCCGATGCGTCACGGTGCTGGGCTTCCACCAGTAGCGGAACGATCTGCTGAAATGCAACGCTTTCTACAAGATGCGTATGACTTGGTGATACTACTACTGGACACAGGCGCAAGATATTCTGAAATTGCCAACATCGAGTGGCAGCGCATCGACCTTGTTGCGTGGTCGATCCATTTATGGCGCTCCAAGGTACAAAACGAAACAATCTTGTACATGAGTGATAGGGTATATCAGGTGTTGTCGCGCAGATCAGCAGACAAGTCCAACCAATATGTGTTCAACAACCGCGCAGGAAGTTCACGTGGATATTGCACTCAGGCAATACGCAAAGCGATTCTACGGGCTGGATTACAGAATGTCCGAGTGCATACGTTACGCCACACACACGCTTCAAGACTGGTACAGAACGGCATGTCGGTTTATGAGGTGAAAGAAATATTGGGCCATAGTGACATCAAGACGACCTTGCGTTACAGTCACCTCGAGTTGCGTCAGGTTACATCAAAAGCGAGGGATGTGATCAATCGATTAAATCAAACTTCAAAGTAGCATGGAGTGATAATTATGAATCGTAAAGAATTTATTGAATCACAAGGTGCCACATGTCGAAATTGGACATGGAGTTGGTCCTTCATAAATTCGAAGGATAAAGTGATTATATTTGGTGCGTGGGATAAGAACACTAACGGGAACATTTCGCGCATATTCAGCGAGGAGTGGAAATCAAACGTTCAAGGAAGAAAGCAGCCAGCGTATGACCAATCAAGTGAACATATCCGGTTAATCGAACAAAAAGGATATCAACTAAAAACCTTTCCAATTGTATTTTCCAATGAGAAACAAGACAAGCATGGGTTTGGGCCAGCAAAAATTAAGGATTTCGTACGTAAATTAAGTCCCAAGACATTGATTAAAGTCGGACCCGATTGGTTCGCATCAGATGGTGTTGTAACGGGCCAACTGCCGGAAGAGTTGGATAAACCAGAGCAATATTATGAAGGTGCTGCAAAAACAATTTCAGTAAACATATATGAGCGTAATTCAGATGCAAGAAAAAAATGCATTAAACATTATGGCTACAAATGTGCTGTGTGCTCTTTTGACTTTGAAAAGACATATGGTAACATCGGAAAGCGTTATATTCACGTGCATCATCTAATACCAATATCCGAGATTAAGAAGGAATACAAACTTGATCCAATAACTGACTTGCGACCTATATGTCCTAATTGTCATGCAATTATCCACAGGACTCAACCTGCACTTGGCATTGAGCAGCTTAGGCAGTACATGATCAAAAAGAATACAATGGCTTTGCAGATGGATACTTACCGCCAACAAAATTGAAAAGGGGATGGTGATGAGAAGTTTTGTGACAATGATTGTAATATTGACCATCATAGGATTGTATCAACGAGCGATGGCTTCTGACGACGCGGTGGTATATCCAGTGAATGGGGAAATTGCACATTGCGATTCAGGTCAAGGGGCCCCATCGTGTGAAGAACATGGATATAAGTGGCCACTACCGGATCAGAGCTATTTCATTTGCTCCATTGCCGCAGTCGGGAGCCATAACTGTAGAGTTTTTATAGGTACCGATAGAAAAAACGTCGCCGTTAAGGGATGGGCACAAGGTTCCGGTTGGCCTGGCCCCGGGGATAATGTTAAGTGCGAGTTACAATCCGTTACTGCGAAAAAAGTCCTTACCACAGATTGTCAGGAAGTGGGGACGGGAAGTCCCGGTTGCGGGGAAGCATTTCTTCAATGCGACAATGGGCAGCAAGAGTGTCGCAACACGTGTACCGGAGCAACATTTATATGCAGAGGCAACTATGTTGCCTGCGGCCAGAGCCTTGACCATAAAACGAAGTAGTGACGGCCGCTTTCGGGAAGTCGCAATATCCAATGGGGGCCATTTCTGCTGGTTGCCACCTGAAGAAAACTTTGTGTTGTGAGGTAGCATACATTGACAACACACATCAATTCATCAACGAATAATTCGACTTTGCCGCAGGCTCCATTAACTGTTCGCGAGCCTTTCTCATCTTATCCCTCGCTTGCTCATCTTTAACAAGCTTCTTGGCACGTTCGGCATTGTTTTTTAGTATTGCAATTCTGCGTTGTTCTAAATCATTTGCGATTTCGGCTAATCTCATTTTCGTTGTCTCCTGTTGATCATGGCTGCAATTAAGGATGGTAGCTGTTCGAAGAAGCTACGGCGGCTTGAATAAATCTCTGACGAGCTTTCAGTTCTTCAGCTTGGGCATTTTGTAATTGATACCATGCCTGAGCCGACTTCGCATAAGCAGCTTTCTGCTTGGCACGTTGGGCATTGTTCTTCAGCATCTCAATTCGGCGTTGTTCCAAGTCATTTGCGACTTCTGATAGTTTCATATCCGCTACCTCCTGTTTGGTGTACAGATATTTATGCTGATGGCTGTCTTGGCCATCCTGGATAAATACCTCTCAGGGGGTCATCACGACGATGTGGAATAAAATATTGACTTTGCTGGATGTGCAATTCGGATTTCAATCAACCAAGGCTTCATCCAAGGTGAAAAAACTATGGCAAGGCTACGACAATCAAACCAACGAAAATGTTATTTGGCTGGAGTACCGGGTCAGAGTTAAAAGCGACAAATCAACACAATCTGATTCTCGAACCGACCCCAAGGTGTTTAGGCAGGCAGCCGTCGAAAAGCAACGGTCGGTCATGAATGATCTCATCGCGCGGTCTAACAGGTTAAAGCGATAGTGATTGTGAGCAACAGATTTTCCAGTGTGTCCACGATCCAATGAATTCGGCAAGAAGACAACAGTGAAACGCCGTTGTCCTGTTTACAGTTTTGCTGGATGGTGCAGATAGTAGAGAAGGTTTTGCTGCATGAAAATTGGGACGTTAAACTAACGGATCATTGTTGCAATAGGGAATGCCATCTGAGAATAAAGACGTAGATTTTAATGACCCGGTAGGACAGGTTTCCTTTTGGGATAATTGGTGATGCTTGGCAACGCTGGCGGCTTTGCAGGAGAAGTCTGCATTTCCTTGGAGCTAAACCCATCTTTCTCTGGAACAGGTTTCTGTTCTCCTCCACGAGGTGCTAAAGGGGCGTTTGTGACAGAGTTCTCTTGTGCTGCGCAAAGCTTATTCAACACCTCGCTACAAACAACGGAATCCTTCGGTGGCTCGCGATTAAGTGCCATCAAGGAGGCAACGGCGGCCAGTATCACGAGTGCGAACAGAAAGTTAATTACGGCGCGATGAGCCACTGCCATTTGACCCACCTTTTCGTTGTTTACATCCTGATGCTGTTCCAGCATTTCGAGCTTTTGAGAAATGCGGTGGCGCAGGAAATCGCTACCTGCCAATTGGGCTGATGGCAAGAGATCAACCGCAGTCTCATAGATATAAGGTGCACGTGACAGACCTTTGATCGCAGCGTAAAGTGCTGCATAAAGCTGCAAGGTAAGGTAAAAGCATCCAGGCACGAGCGTCCACTTTGCCACACTTTGATGCAACGGCATTGTGCCGGCGGCCATTGCAAAAAGCGCCGTGAGAACTACAGTTGCGGCAATGGATGTGAGGCCGACGATACTCATAAGGCGAGCGTTGACGCTTTCGAGACGTGATTGTTCTTTTTCAGCGATCTTTTCAACGGATTCCAGATGCTCCTTTAGCTGCTCTTCGTCAGAAGGAAGCCCGGCCACAAGTTTCTCTTCTTCGGCTCGTGCCGTTGCCCTCCGTGCTTTATCGTCACTTTCCGCCTGTGCATTTTTCCTTTTTAGCCTAGGGAAAATGCAGTCGATCAAGTCACTGGGTCGAATTTTACGTAGTCCCATATGTCACCGCTCTAGACAACCAGCCTGCCACTTCGTCTGAGATGCCCAACCCGAGCATGTCGTCTATCCATAGCCATTGCCCGTTTGGGTTGACCTCGAGGAAGTAGTACTCGCCCTCTGGCGTTTGAACAAGGTCTATAGCGCCGAAGTTTAACCCAAGTCGTTTCATTAATTCTAGGAGCTTGCTCTCAACTTCTGGTGGTAGTGTAACTGGATAGTGTGGAAGCTCCGGGTTCTCGGTATGCCGCCAGTCGATGCACGCCTCAGGGTCGGTTTGCGAGTCGATGGCAGCAGCAAAGATGCGTTCACCGACAACTGTGACGCGGATGTCGAATCGTTTGGGAATGAGTTCCTGGTAGATAGCCGGGCTCAGCGATGCGCCTTCAAGATATTCAAGATGCTCTGCTAGCAGCTTTGACGTGAAGACGGCGTGTTCCTTGCCATCATATACAACGTGGCCTGTTCGCGTAGGCTTTACCACCATTGTGCCAAAGGCTGCAAAAGCCTCCCGAATGGCTGAGGGACTGTTTGTTATGGTCGTCCGAGGCACACGAAGTCCCAGCGCTTGAGCCATTGCCAACTGAAAGGGCTTGAACTCTGATTGCCACACAGATGCCGGGTGGCTCATCCATTGAGTGGAACCAGTCAGAATACCCCCAAGGAGCGCTGCGCGGCTTTCCTGTAGGCAAAACTGATAGACACCTTCCTGCATTCCCTCGGGCCTCGCTGGCGAGCGCATCCTGCGATACCAGATCGCTGCTGGTTGAGGAAGAGGTTCACCATCTAATTCCAGCCATTGGCTGATTCCATCACCTCCAAAAGGAAGTGATAATGCACGCTTGAACGGAAAGTCTTCAGTATTGATGCGGCGACATTTAATGGAGCGATTCGACAAGCGCCTCACAACATCGTCGGTTGCGACATCCACCACGGTACTGACGACGAGCACATAGCTCTCACTCGTCATCAGTAGTCTCAGCTTGGACCTTTGTCAACCTAGTAGAGTGAATGGTGTGCTCCAGCGCGTCCGGTGTATCGACCCACGTGCCATTGATCTGCACCTGAGCGATTTGGCGCGCTTCGTCATATCGTAGTAGTTGGGGCGCCGCATGTTCTATCTGTTCGGCGAACCGCAGAAGGAAGGGTGTCAACACTGGAGAAGCCGTCTGAAGATCAGTTGTCATCAGTAGTCTCTCGCGAAACTGCTGTCAAACGGGTAGCAATCGACAGGACGTAGCCATCCCCGGTCAACTCAAGAACTGACGGAAGTGGATCCTCTGTAGTGAGACTGTTGCGTGGAGCCTTGGGCAAACTAGCTAGCCCGGTTGCATGTATCACAAATGGCAACAATGTCATTGCTCTCCCCCCTTTATTTAGTGATTAGTTGTCGTGTTAGAAATTTAACCGAACGTGCTACTTATCTTTGGCTCAATTTTCATCAGTTGTCTCGCTGTCAACCGCAGTTTTTATCGTTCCATGCGAAAGCAGATAGCCACTTTGGTCTATATCCACAATTGCAGGAAGGGGGTCTTCACTTGTCAAAGTGACAACCCCTGACAACTGAATAACCTCAGGCGTGGATAGCACTGCGCGTAGGACAGTTGGAACGACAGGGGTTGGGAACAGCAAACTCATTTGTTGGCCTTTTAAGTAAGTAAAACCACTATTTTTTTTAAGTGTACAGGGACGCTATTGGTGGTGCAATTACTTTCCGTCTGCACCAAACGATAACTTAGAGCCTCGAACGTCCACTGCTGGCACACTCCGGAAATTCAACATCGCAATTACCCTGCCATAAAGCAGACGCTCGCGACCCTCGGCTTTGGCCGAATGTTGCGCACCAACCAAACAGAATCACCGGCGATTCTACGGCAGCAGCGACCAGATACCAGGCGATCACAATTGTCAGGGACATTACAGATAGTGACCAACAGTGGAGGTTCTTCGCAAGCTGATAATTGTTGCCAATACAGCTTGGCTTGAAAGACAGTCATGAAATAACTTCAAGACTGTTTGCCAACATTGTGCGGGTCAATAAACTGACAAAGTTGGAATTAATTAGAGGACGCCGACGAGCGTCCTCTTCTTTTTCCAAGCTGGAATACCTGGGGCTGAAGCTGTATGGGTTTATGACGTACCTATCGTTTCCCACTGTAACCAGACGGTTAGCAATACTGTTTCAAAACTGGGACAGTTTCAGGGACAGTTCGTTGGTGATTACAGCTTTGGTGTGTCGAGATTTTTGCCTTTTAACTTTTAACTTTTTTTTTCATTGGCTATTCAAAGCATGATCGCTTTCAAGTTCGTTGTAGAGGTCATTAAAAATATTATCAGCTCCCCAAGCCTGTGCTGCTGTAAATGCAATTTTTCGTTTTTGCAAGGAAGTTAGTTGGCTGGTGGTTTTGTATCCCAAATCATGCTCAGCCTCCGACCATGCGTGTTGGAATAGAGTTTTGATTTGAAGTTCAAAGAATTGTGGTAGGTTATCATCATCATTAAACCCAGCCAAAACGTCCGAAGGCAATAGCAAAATAAAATGCTGCCCGATATAGCCGAATTCACTTTCGCCGTCCGGAACTAAGATTTTGTTTTCAATCGAATGGAAATACCGATTTATTTCCTTGGCAATGACTTCGACGTCCGATGTATAAAATGTCACTACTCGAGCACCAATTTGATCCAGTATTTGATTAAGAGGATCGGAGTACTTCGGTATTTGATTAACCTTTTTCAGAGCCTTTTGCATAAACCGCGCCGGACTTTTCGCTCTTGAACATATACGGTCTATCCTATGGAGAGATGAAAGACAGTCTTTAAGATGTAATTCTAACTTCTCTGCTACTGGCACAAGGAATTGCGAGTGCCGTTGCCGATAGATTTCCTCCAAATTATTCATATCTTACCCTTCCGCAGCCGCTGATCTACTATTTTGCCTTGTGTTGTAAACCGCACTTCTTTCTTGTCCAGTTTCAGATCCTCTCGATGAAAAATATTGTCGAATTGTGAAGCATCAGCAGTAAGAATACCTCCATTGCTTAGTTCCACCGAACGGAAAGCAATATGGCGCTTGAACTCAACAGCATCAAATTGGAAATTCTCTGACATCAGGTTGTCATGCTTGATAGCTTTGCGAACAGCGTCAATTGCTTTTGAGGATAATCCGAAGTGATCGCAGAAAGCCTCGACGCTTGTGGTCTTCCCATCGATACCTGTTATAAGCGTAACGGCTGCAGCGATCTCAGACTTTGCTTCTGTTTCAGATAGGTTTTGCATAGCTACTCGCAACGCTTGGGCGAGGCGGCGGCTTCCGGCTGCAGAGGTCGTCCGAAGTTCAGAAGACAGAAAATCTCGAATCCAATAATTTGCAAATTCATGTCCAGGATTATTAATCTGTTTGTCAGTCGCTCGACCTGTCCAGAAAGCATTGGCGGTAGGTTTTCCTTCATATAAAGCAGATTTATAAGCTGTCGCACTTTTCATGAACACCTTTTCGAGAAACTCGACGGTCAAAGAATCCTTGCTTTCCTCCGCAAGGATTCCTTGATCAGCAGGAAAACGCGACAAAACTAGCTTTGACTTGTCGCCATCGTTGCCAACCATCAAAAAAAGAAGTCCCAATCCAGATTTATGTGTTGTTACAGCTTGTAGGCGAAGGGCAATACTGCGCCCGTCATCGACCCTGTGACTATTGATGTAAGCGAGTAGTAGGTCGCGACAATCATTTTGTTGCTTTCCTGTAGCATTATGGTTAAAGCTAATGTCAGTTCGACAATCCTCTTCAGATTTATCAAATATTCCCTTGAGCATTGAGTAAAGTAACCCTTTCTTTGGAACTGATGTTCCACCAATATCGGGTTGTGTTTCCTCTCGTTTAGCAGGATGAACCAAGAAGCAATGAATTGTCTTTAGTTCCATAAAGCTCTCTTATTCATTTAGTAAATGATGGTGCAAACATCGCACTGCAAATCGATAGCTTCAAACATTAATACCCTTAAAGTGCCACGCAATCGTCGGTAGGCTGAGGGACGCAGATTTTGGTGTCGTCGATAGTATATGTGGACTGCTGCAACAACTTTGTCAAGCTTCGTTGAGCATCTCCACCACAAACAGTACGTTGCTGGCCACATAGATCACGAGGATCGGGCGAACAGTTATCTAACTCAGACAATTTTCCTACCCAAGCACTAGGGAAGCTTGCTGCACGACCGCCAATAAACACAGCAATGGTTTCCTTAAGAGCACTGTTTTCCAAGACTTCGCCCAAGCTATGACGTCCTGCGCTGTCTAAAATCACAATATCAGCATATTCACCGACAGCAAGTTTTCCAAGCTGCCCCTGTAAGCCCACTGCTTTAGCACCATTCTCGGTCATCATGCGGTGTATATCGGACCAGGTAAACGAGCCATTTAATCTATCTCGATTGTAGCGTGCCAAACATCGAGCTTCATCTAGTTCAGTCAATGAACCAGACGGTGACCAGTCTGTACCAATCGCCATATTGATGCCAGCAGTTTTTAGATTAACCAAAGGGGCTGTAGCGCCATATAGCTGAAAGTTGGATCGAGGTGACACCACCGCTGAAACATCTTGAGTCTTAAGACGTTCAATTTGAGCATCATCAATTGCTACAACATGAATAAATGCATTTGGGGTAGTCTTGCTTTGAATAGCGTCCAATACGCAACCGATTTCGAAGCGAGCCCCATCATTGGTTCCTTCTCCAACGTGAGGAATATATGGATCGTCTTTGTCGAATTTAATGGCGTTTATCTGCGTAGTGTCACACGGCGCGGTTAGCCATTGTTTGCTTTCGCTCCAGATTGGGAAAGTGCTGTCTTCGACAGGCTTTCCATATGGAGTTGCAAGAGAGTCAGTATTCAGCTTCAGATTACGGAGAAAAGCACGGAAATCCTTTGCGCCTGATATGGATGTACTGCCACTAAGAGCATGCCGCAACATTGCACGTTCACTAACTTCTGTCCACTCATCAGGGCTCTTCTTTTTATCGGGTGCCCAATAATCAAAGCCACGTTCGGCGGCAGAAAGTTTCTGCCATTCGTAACGATGTTTCCACTTTAGTGTTGGAGGATGTGGCGGTTGCTGGAAACTATAATCAATGTGCTCGTGCAGATTGATGAAGCCCGCCGAAATAAGTGAGCCAGGACAATCTAAGGTGACAGCCGCTTCTTGAGGCAATTTACATCCAGATGCCTTGATACGTCCATCGTTCCCGATTAGCAACCCGCCGCCTACGTAAAGCTTACCATCGCTGATGACATTGCCACGGATGATTTGGCTACTGCCAGAACCAGACAAAATACAATTTGCAGGTTTTCCAACATAGCTGGAGTCACACACTTCAACTGGGTATCCCGAGCCATCAAAAACTTCGCTAACAACACTACTAACGGCTATTGGCTGGTTATTTGGGTGAGCACAACCAAATAACAGAAGTACAGTAACTAAAAGAGAAAGGCGCTTCATGGCAACTCCTCAAATAAGTGTTACAGCGATGTCTACCTACAACTCTTAAGCGATGGTGTAACAGTGCCGTATATATACCCCATCTGACGACCTACACCAAGGCTGGCAAGGCTAACAGATTTTCCAGTATGGCCACAATCCAACAATTTCGAAAAGAGGTCAACAGGCAACGATCCCGTTGTACAGTGCTCAAGATTGATGGATAGTCCCAACAATGGAGAAGGTTTTGCTGGTGAAAATCCGGGACGTTATTCTAAATGCCGAGCAGCATTGCCACTCGACGCAAGATGGCTGACGCTATCGAGATAACTTCAACACTGTTTGCCAGCTACTGCCGGAGGAGGAGTAGTCTAAGGCTGTTTACAGTTTACGCAGCAGGAAATACACCCTTCACCACACCCGCCTTAATCTTCTCCGCCCTCGCCAAGTAACGTCCGAACGTAGCAGTAAGTACTTTCTGTTTTGCCGTCCTTACTGCGACTGTGTCGGTCTTATTTAACTTTTGTTTAAGCAAAATCGGATGTAATTTTTGTAAATAACTGCCAACCTCCCAAAGTGTCCAATCTGGATGATCACGTTTTGCATCGTGAACATCCAACACAATTTTCAGTGCCTCAATATCAGGACGTTTTGCGAACATGTACTTGGCTGGAAGCTGATGGAATTTCGCACGGCCAAGTTTTCGTAAAGGCTGCTTGAGATCCAGTAGAAAGTCGATTGATTTCATCAGTCTATCCTTTGGTCGAGACAGATCAACAACAATGATCATGTCTGTCTTGCTGTTAAAGCGGATATCACCAGGATCAGAATATTGCCGAACAGGCGCGACACCAAGTGCGGCAGGTGAAAATATCTTAAAGTAGGCATCAAAGAACCATTCTTCGAAGTCCTGCTCCATCACCCCCATAAAGTCCCGTTTCACTGCAACTGACCAATCATTTGGGTCTGTGCGCTTCAAGAACTCATACCACATCTCGTATACCTGTTCGTTTTTCATCATAACAACTGAATTCCCCCAATTAGGCTGAGTGCAGAAAATCGTATCACGGATACGTAAAGTGATTCTTGTGATGAATGATCTTTTTTTTCCATTTCATTCATCACATCGCTCTTTAACAATTTAACTCAAATTTTTAAAGACTCCACCGAGTCGAACAATTTCGCTCGACTCAAATTAACTTGAAAGGAAACAAAATGAAAAAATCTGTAGATTCAAAAACAACTAAAACTGTTCAAATCATTCTCCCCAATGGGAAAACCTTCACCCTTACACCTAAGGAATTGGGTGGATTCGTAGTTGGAACATACGATTACGGAATGGGGTATGAGTTTTTTGATATTACCGAAGCAACTACCAGAAAGGATTGTAAAAAAGTTGGAAACCTGTTCATCAAAGTATTGGATACAGGATTCTGTCATCAAATGAAATAAACAGAAGAGAGGGGGTAAATCCCCTCTTTTTCCTTAATCTAATTAACACAGAAAGAGAGAAACAAAATGAAAGATGCAAAATCAGTATCAAACACAGTAGCTCTTAACGATTCAGATATCTTCGCAATGACAATTCGGAGGCTGCCTGATACCGACTACTACCCGAACAAGGGGATGTCTTCATGGGGCATATCCTGTGTACACAATTCAAAGCTGGTCGGCGAAGAACCCGGCGTGATTGATATAGCAGATGACGCGACTATATCAAATGACGAAAAGGCATTGAGCTGCATAGAAGTATTTCTTGAGGAATACGACATCAAAGTGTCTTCCTCAGAAATATCATTTCAGATTGAAACCGTAGGTGGCGAGTTGTCAGTTGTGCGGTGGCTTCTGAAGCGGGTGCCAAATCAACCTGGCGTATTCACAGTGTCAATGCGGCAATAATCAATTCATCTAATAGAGACAAGGAGGTCAAATGCAACTTCAACCCTCCTTGTCTTGCCCCTTCATTAATCTTAACTTCAAGAAAGTGAGTCGAACATGAAGCAAGCAAAACACGTAGCACAAGCATTAGACTTTTCGCACGCATCCGAACTTGAGTATTTCGAATTTGAAATGCGAAAGCTGGATTCGGTTGTAACTGATTCTGGCCGGACTTTAGTCTGGAGTGTTGACTGTGTATGTCAGCCAGACAATGAGAACATCCATCATGGCGTCATTCTGATCGATGTTGACCAAAACAACTCAAGCTTAACCGGCGACAAAGCAAGTGGGTATATTCACTTGGTGCATGAGGCACTGGAGATTGACCCGATCGTACCTGGCCAATCTTGTGGAGTAGAAGTTGATGACGGCGATGAGATTACATCGGTGAGATGGGTTGTTAGACCAGATATACAACTAAACTCGTAACACCGCAGGTTGTCCTTCGCAGGCAAGATTGGCAGTTTTTACTTTTGCTATCTTGCCTGCATCTTCCATAGACGCAATTAAATTAATCACTCTTGAAAGGAGTAAACAAAATGAAAAAAAAGAGTTTAGAAGAATTGTTGGAAAAATCCACTGCACAAGCTGAGGTCAAAGTTGATGCCAAGCGGGGGACTGATCCAGCGTTAGATGCGATGATTGCTTATATTCGCGCAAGGCGGCTTGCGTTTCAGCTTGGTAAACCTTACACGTCTGTTGATGATATTGAGGAACGGAAGAAATAGGATGCATATCTCCACCCCAAGTCTGCCGTGAGCAACAGTTTTTCCACTGTGACCACAATCCTATAAATCCCACAACAAGACAACAGTGAAAAACCGTTGTCCTGTTTACTGTTTTGCCGGATGGTGCCTATACTGGAAATGGCTTTGCTGCATGAAAAGCCGGGACGTTTTGCTATAGTCTGCCGTGTTTGCCATCAAACGAACCGACCATTGTTGCCACAACAGCTTGGCATGAATGACAGTCATGAAATAACTTCAAGACTGTTTGCCAACATTGTGCGGGTCAATAAACTGACAAAGTTGGAATCAAATCGAGGATGCCGTTGTGCATCCTCTTCTTTTTACTCTGCTTAGACCTACACCATAAACTTATAGAGTTTATGGCGTACCTAATATTCGGCACGATAACCAAGCGGTTAAAAGTGGTGAGCCAAAACTGGTGCAACTTTTATGGCAGGTTGTCAGCGATTCCAGCATACTTACATCGAAGTAAAATCCACCTAATACAATGTCGGAGATCGAACTAATGACCACGCTCAAAGATTTTGCGGACATCGCCACTTCGATTGGAGTGATTCTCGGTGTGTTTCTGGCTCTATATGGCATTGATGCATGGCGAAGAGAAGCAATGTGGAAACGCAGATCAGAACTTTGCGAAGAGGTTCTGGCACTCTGCTATGAGGTCAAGGAAATTATAAGTTATATGCGGTCGTCAGGCGGGTTTGGCGGCGAAGGTGAAACTCGGCAACCGGATGAAGGTGAACCTGATGATGTACGTCATAAAAAGAATCTTGCATGGATTCCGATAGAACGCCACAACAAGCACCTCGAAAAGCTCTCTCGCTTATGGGCACTTAGCTATCGATTCCGCGCTCAATTCAGTATTGAAGCGACTAAACCAATCGAAGACCTACGTGATATCGTGAACAGCGTGAAGTCAGCTGCGCATGTGCTATCGGTTTTCTGGACGACGTTTAACTGGGAAGTAATGACTCCCGAGCAGTACCAAAAGAACAGAGTTCTCCAAGATCATTACGAAGCTATTTTGTGGGAGGGATTGAAAACTGGTGATCAGGTAAATGGCGTTGCACCTCCAGATGAAATACAAACCAAGGTAGACGATGCAGTGAAACGAATCGAGAGAACATGTCGCGAAGTGCTTCATGCACAGCATACCTTGTTTGGAATATTAAATATAAAGTTGAAATCAATTCGGGGCGATATCTGCTCTTAGTGGCTTTCTGATTATACATTTTCACTTTTACAATTATTTTGGTAAGACAGGCCGGAGCGCGATGATCGGTCGCACTGAAAATACATAGTCCGTTCGGCATATCCAAACTTCTGCCGTGCTGTGATACCCTCACGCACCATGCAATCCACCAACGAAGCTTTTTCTCGCGTCATCATTGACAGCCAGCTCATCGCGCAAGGTTGGAGCCTTGCCGACGGTATGAGTGTTCGTTATGAGGTGATGCAGGACGACGGTACACGCGCTGACTATGTGCTGTGCGACCGGCATGGTCGTTCGCTTGCGGTTATTGAGGCCAAGCGTTTTTCCGTAAGTCCTGGAGATGCCGCCGAGCAAGCAAGGAATTATGCCAAGCAACTCAAGGTTCCCTATATTTTCCTTGCTAACGGTAACGAGATTCGGTTCTGGGAATGGCAGCGCGAAGCCTTTCCGCGTCCCGTTAAAACATTCTTTAAGCAAGATGACCTGGAGCGTCGCTTCGCAACCCTGCAAGTTGCTCGCAAGCCGTTAAGCGTTCCTATCGATGTCAAAATTGCCGGACGCGATTACCAGCAAGAATGCATTCAAACCCTTTGCCGCGAGATCGAACAAGGTCGCCGTAAACTGCTGGTAGAAATGGCGACTGGCACAGGCAAGACCCGCACTGCCGTAGCACTCATTAAGAGATTGTTCGAAGCAAACGCCGTGACCCGTGTGCTTTTTCTGGTAGATCGCATCCCGCTGGCTATACAAACAGAAGACGCCTTTGCCGAACACCTGCCGGATTATCCGTCCTATGTGTTGCGGGCGGGTCGACGCTTTCAGGATGAGAAGCGAATCACCATCACCACATTGCAAAGCATGATCAATATCTACGGCGAATACTCTGCCGGATATTTTGATCTAATTTTCTCGGACGAATGCCACCGCAGCATCTATGGAAAATGGAGTGGCGTGCTCAAGCACTTCGACGGCATCCAGATCGGCCTGACCGCCACACCCTGTGTCGGCGGAGAGGAGACCGCCACAGAGGATGAAGACGACAAATTATTTGTGCGCGACACCCTGAAATTCTTCGAAGTGGACAAGCCCACCTTCATCTACAAACTCAGGGACGCCATCCGCGACGGTTATCTCGTGCCATACCAGATTTATAAAGCCAAGACCGTCAAGACCGCAGCAGAAGGTGGTTTTGAAGTGAAGCGCGACGAGTTGGACTGGTCGGCGATGGATGCCAAGACCAAGCAAGAGTTTGAAGTGCTGTTCAAGGAAAACGATTCCGTGATGATCGACCCGAATGCGCTGGAACGTCGCTTCACCATCCCCGAACGCAACCGCGCTTTGGTGCGCGAATTCCGTCAGGTAATGGACAACGGCTACATCGACCACAGGGGCATCCAGCGCAAACCGCTGATGGGCAAGACCATCGTGTTTGCGGTCACTAAACGCCATGCCGAGACGCTGGCGCAGATGTTTGATGAAGCCTTCGCGGACAAGAAGTCATCGCCTAATGTGCGATATGCCGACTATGTGGTTTCCGGCATGGGCCGGGACGATACCGTGGACGGTATGACCAAGATCAAGCGCTTCAAGAAGGAACAGTTTCCGCAAATACTGGTATCGGTGAACATGCTGGATACGGGCTTTGACTGTCCGGAAGTTGCCAATCTGGTGTTTGCTCGTTTCACCAAGTCCGTCATCCTGTATCAGCAGATGCGTGGACGTGGCACACGCAAGTCGCAAAACAAGCCGCTATTTACCATGTTCGATTTCGTTGGTGTCACGGATTACCACGGAGATGATGAAGACTACGCAACGGGTGGCTTCATTATTGAAAGACCAAGACGACCTCCATCCCAGCCTCGCAAGCTCCTGTCGCTCGACATCGACGACCATATCGACCCGACTACTCGCGAATGGGTCACGGTGGATGAGGACGGCAACATCGTTTTTCCGGAAGTATCCGAGCAGAAAGCGAGCGAACTGGGCACACGATTCGAGGCTTGGTTGGTGTCGCGTACTGACCTCAACCCCTTACAAGAAAACCTCCTGCGAGTGGTCGGCAGTCAGTTACGTGCCAATGCCGAAACATGGAACGAGTTCACCAGCGACTACTTTGCGCTGCCGATCTTCAGCTCGCAAGGCGGATACCAGAATGCGCTGCGTGTTTTCGGCGGCAAGTCTCAACTGGATGAAGTGATAGGAAGCCTCAACACCAACGTATTCCATTTAGACAAAGAAATACACCAAGCCACTACGCAAGATCGTCCAGCCAACACGCAGTAACCGGCTTCTTCATAGAAAGAACTTGCAATGTCATTAACTCCAGAAATGCGCCAGTCCATCGACCAGATACGCAACTACCTATACGGTGGCGGCTATCCAGACCCGATGAGCAATGCCGAGCAGCTTTCCTTCCTGTTCTTTTTCTATCTCATCGAAGGCATCGATGCCGAGAACACCATGAAGGCCAAGGTGCACAAACAGAAATATGAATCGCTGTTTGCGGGTGAATGGACATTGCGCAATCCGCTCAATGCACCGGAATCGAACGCCAGGACTATACCTAAAAGCCGTTTCAAATGGTCGGTATGGGCCAAGGGCTTGAATGGTGAAGCACTGGTGCGCTTCGTGCGCGACGAAGTGTTTCCGTTCTTTACCGAAGTCGCGGAGCGCTCTGCGGTCAATTTCATGAATGGTGCGCGTCTTTCTATCGATGAACCTACCGTGCTGACCCAAGTGGTGAATCTGGTGGATGGGCTGCGTCTGGATCAAGCAGATACCGACACCAAAGGCGACCTGTTCGAGCATGTGCTGCGCCAGATCAAACAGGCGGGTGAACTTGGACAGTTTCGCACTCCGCGTCACATCATTCGAGCCATCGTGGAAATGCTCGATCCGAAGATCGGCGAAACTATCTACGATCCGGCAGCAGGCACAGCGGGATTCCTTGTGGCAGCGTTCAACTATATTCGCCTTGCCAATTCATCGCCGAACGGCATCCATGAGGAAGACGTGGATGGAAAAAGGCAAAAGCGTGGCATCGGAGACAAGCTTTCAGCGGCACAAGTCTCCTTGCTGCAAAATAGCACCTTCTACGGCAACGACGTTGACCCCAAGATGGTGCGCCTTGCCACCATGAACCTCACTTTGCGTGGCTTGGCCAATGTGCGCATCTTGCAGCGCAATGTACTCACCACCACGTTAGATAACGAACGCAAAACCGAGTTAGGCTTGCCGTTGGAAGGCTACCACATCGTGCTCGCCAATCCACCGTTCTCCGGACGGTTGGATAAAGACCGCATCGTGGATGAAGTGAGGGTCGGTACCAGCACCGCGACCGAACTGCTGTTTCTCAAATACATGATGGACAGCCTGCGACCAGGCGGACGTTGCGGTGTCATCATCCCCGAAGGCGTGCTGTTTGGCTCCACTGGTGCGCACAAGGAATTGCGCCGCCAATTGATTGAGAACAACACCGTCGAGGCTGTACTCAGCTTGCCCGGTGGCGTGTTCCAGCCGTATTCCGGCGTAAAGACTTCTGTGCTGTTCTTCCAGAAAGGCGGTAGCACTGAAAACGTGCTGTTCCTGCACGCCGACAATGACGGCTACAAGCTGGATGCCAATCACGACACCGCCATTGAGGCAGACGACTTGCCGATGCTGGCAGATGCCTACCGCACTCGCAAAGAACGCAGGGCAGAATGGTCTGCGCGAGATACAGCAGCGGAATGGCCTCAGCAATGGTGGTTCGCCGATGCAGCGACTTTGCGCACCAACGATTTCAATCTCTCTGCCGGACGCTACCGCCCGATGAGCCAGACTGCCGTCGAGCATCGCGACCCGCGCGAGTTGTTGGATGAATTGGCGGCAATAGAGGTTGAGATTGCCGAGGAAGTTGAAGCGTTGCGGGCCGCTCTAGGAGAACCTGCCTGATGCATGAACTCGCCAAGCTCGGAGAAATTGTCGAGAAAACCACTGGCACTCGGAATCCTACCAAGGCACCGAATGAGAGCTTCATTTACGTCGATGTAGCTGCAATAGATAACACCGAGAAGATTGTCGTTGGAACAAGAAGCATGTTTGGATCTGAGGCTCCAAGTCGAGCGCGCAAACTGATCCATACGGGAGACATCTTGGTGTCCACAGTTAGGCCAAATCTGAATGCAGTAGCACTTGTCTCAGCTGATCTTGATGGCCAAGTTGCGAGCACTGGTTTTTGTGTGCTTCGAGCCACAGCCAAGGTATTACCGGAATACCTATTTTACTTCGTGAGGTCTCGCAATTTTGTAGAAAGTCTGACTTCTCTTGTGGCTGGTGCAATGTATCCCGCAGTAATGGACTCACAGGTGCTAGACCAACCACTACCATTACCACCCATCACCGAACAACGCCGCATCGTGGATATTCTATCCCGTGCTGATGGCATCGTGCGGCTGCGGCGCGAGGCCGAGAAAAAAGCTACTGAGCTGATCCCCGCGTTGTTCCTCGACATGTTCGGCGATCCCGCAACGAACCCGAAAGGGTGGCCGAAGTTAAGGCTCGATGAAATATGTGAGGTTAGTTACGGCATAGCCGACAAGCTTGATACATCGATTTCTAAGGAACAGGGATTGCGAATCCTGACTATTTCAAATGTATTGCTTGCGGGCGTAATCGATCCAACTGTCGAGCGATATTGCTTCGCTACAGAAAACAAAATTAAAAAATGCTCTGTGGAGAGAGGTGATCTACTATTCAACTGGCGCAATGGTAGTGAGTCGCACATTGGCAAGACAGCATTGTGGGAAAGTGATGAGAAAGTGCTGCATGTATCATTTCTACTGAGACTGAGACCAAATGCCAAACGGCTAAATTCGCACTTCCTCTGGTCGATGCTAAATTTAATGAGGGCAAGAGGTTATTTTATTAGTGTATCTCGTCAGCAGATCAACAGAAAATTTAATGCGTCCGAGTTGAGTGAACTGGCTTTGCCAATACCATCGAAAGAATTGCAAGACCATTTTGCCAATAGTATCGAGCAAATCCGCGCTATCCAATCCCAACAATCCGCCGCCACCGGCAAGGCACAAGCCATCTTTGACGGATTACTGGCGCAGGTGTTCAGCAAATAATGAATACGATACCTGAGCATATTAATAATGAAATTGAGCGGTTATTCTCTGCTATTGCACCATGGGAAAGTGCATATACTGATGCGAGTTTGAGCTACTTTGCTGTGCGCAAGAGAGGCACAATTTATTTGCTTCAGGGACGTTTATTCCTGCATACAGCGCCATCAGCCATTCCTCATACGCAGTTCGAATCCGCGCGGTTACTTGCGGGGAATTTCTATCTTTCTGTGTTAGGCGTGAATTTTCGAGAGCTAATCGTGCAACTGTTTAGTACTGGGGGGCTTGAAACGCCGGCCGGAAAGCTTATATTTCCTAAATCCGCCAATGCTGGTGGAAGCCTACATGCTAATTTTGACGGATTTAATCGTGATGCTATTGCGGGCGGGAACCGGCTTTCGGTTCTTACGATTACCGGTGATGGGCTGCAGACATATATCGATCAGCCTGATTTTGATTGGGAACTTAAAGCCTGTTCTCGGCCTTTCGATTCTCTGAATGAGTTGATTGCTGAGTATTCTCTGGCTGGCAATCAAAGTAGCTCGGCTATTTTTGAAGTGGTTGCCACGTCTGTTGCAGCAATAGATGCCAAATCAACTGTGGATGGTGAGGAAGGAACAATACTCATTAACCTTGCAAAAACGCTCGATCCTGCCAAGTGCTATATTGGTTATCGTGTGTTACTGCATAGTAAGACAGAGGCCAGAGGCAACATTTTAAGTAATGTGATTAATTGGTCTGAGCTTGAACACTTTCGCCAAGGTGCAGGCAAGGTGAGTATTCCCAAAGGGGCTGCGCTTAATTGTTTTGCTTGTTATAACGGGTTCGCTCATCATCAATACTGGATTGCTGACCCAAAGAATTATCAGAATTCACGTCGCGTATTATTGGAAGAGTTCCACGGTGGTTTAGGTGTACTTCAGTCGTATTTATTTGATGAACAACGACGAGGAAAGGACGCGCGAGATTTCGAGTTTGGAATTGCTTGGTTATTGTGGATGCTTGGTTTTAGTACATCTCAAGTTGGTGGTAGAGAAAATACTTCAGATGCAGCAGATATTGTAGCAACGACTCCAAGTGGCAACATCTTGATAGTGGAATGCACAACGGGTTTGCTAAAAAGTGACAAAGTGGCAAAATTAGTTGAACGTAGCGAGATTGTCAGAAAGCGTCTGATTTCGTCGGGCAATCATCATTTAAGGGTGTTACCTGTAATCGTTACTTCAAAACCAAAGGATGAAGTTAAAGCTGATATTGAGGAAGTGCGAAACAAAGGTGTCGCGGTTGTGACAAAAGAAAATTTGGAATCTGCATTATCTCAAACCATCGTTCTGCCTAACGCAGAAATGATTTTTGATAGTCTATGGCAAGAGATTCAGCCAAAGCAGAATAAGCTTAACTTTTTGAATCGATGAGAGGCCACCCAATTCCGAAACGCTGAAAACCACACCTAGAACAATATAATTATCTCCAGCCACAGCAACAGTCATTCACGATATAACTCAGAGCCTAGGGGCGTTTTTACACCGTGTAACTTTAATATAACGATGTTGCCATCATCTCCAGCAATTGCCAAGGGTCAAAAACAATCCAAACCATCAACGGGCTAACATTATTCGAGCCAACCCTGCCTCGAATCGCCTTCTACCGGCACCCAATGCGGCTTTTATAAGGATAGCTGTTTAGTATCTGTCCTTATATATAACAGTAATCCGATAGATATATAAGAGTAAACCGATAGCTTCCGTTTTGCTCCGGCTCACGGTTTGTCGGCGCACTAACCGTGGCTATACGGTGTTTTTACGATTCGCAACTGTTCCCGGCAATGTCGCCGGACATTTGGGGAACGATGGCCTGAACGTGAACCGGCCCCCAAATTGGGGCATCGAAGTCCTCTGAAAGGCCAACTTTTACACTAATTCGCCAGTTTTTTCCGAATTAGTGTAAAAGCTGACCACCTCCGTAAGCCGCGCCAATGCTAACTCCAGCGTTGCCTTACCTTTTTATTGCACACACGCTCGCGTCACTCATAAATAGAAATGAGGCCACATCAAGTGGCGTCTTTAAATTAGGAGAAACGCATGAGCATAGTCAGACACGCATCAAGTCCGAACTGGTACTACTCGTTCCAGCTACACGGCAAGAAACACTTCGGTTCAACCGGCACCAGCAACAAGACCGTCTCCAAGAAAGTGGAGGAGGGTGAACGCAGGAAGGCGATAGAGGCATCGCTCAACGATAAGGCCGAGCCGATCACGGTCAAGGCGGCGATTCAGTTATTCCTCGACAGTAAACGCGATAACAACGAATACAGCAACATCAAGGCACGGGCGAACAAGCTGGTGGGGTTAAAGAATCATCCCGGCACGCGGAACCGTGCGGCTTGTTTCGGCTTTGACGGCAGTACTAATTTGCACGAGCTCAAGACCAAGGATTTGCAGCGATTAGTCCTTGAACGCCGGAAAGAGCAGAACGCTAACGGGACGATCCTGTATGAGCTACTGACGCTGAACGCCATCATCAAGCTATGCAGGAAATTAGGATATGAAGTGCCAGCGCTCAACCTGGCCGAGATCAAGCGGGACAATGCAATCAAGCCAGACCGCAAGCGTATCCGGTTCCTGAGCATTGAGGAAGAAGCACGGTTGCTGGAAGAGCTGCATCCGGATAGGACAGCTCGTGGCCTTGCAACAGTTGAAAACCAGACCGAAGAAATGCGCAGGATGAAAAACGACGCCTATGACTTCGCGTTGCTGCTGCTTGACCTCGGATGCCGACACAGCGAGCTGTCAAAGCTGCAATGGAAAGACGTGCGGCTGGATCGCAACGAGGTGCAGCTGTATCGCCCGAAGGTGGGCAATCAGACGATGTTGCAGCTGACAAACCGGGCAGGGGAGGTGCTGCAACGCAGGTTCGATGCCAAGCCGAGCAATCAGGTTTACATTTTCGAGAGCAAGTCAGGCGGGTCACGCAAATATTCACCGAGAGCGTTCCGCAGTGCATGCGACCGGGCTGGCATTGAAGGCGTGTCGTTCCACAACCTTAGAAAGACCTGTGCATCTCGGCTGGTGCAGAACAACGTGCCAATCCACTACGTGTCAAAAATCTTGGGTCATGCGACCGTGGACATCACGGCAAGCTACTACGCCGACTTGGCGCCCAGCGATGCGTCAAGATTGGCAGTGGACGTGTTGAATCGGCTGCATGCGACGAATAATGCAGCGTAGAATCGCATCGAAATACCAATCTACGTCCCACATAACGATAACAATAAAAATAACAATAATAGGATTCACCATGAAAATAGCCATCAACAAAAACATCGTCGACAAGGCAACCCAGGCGGTGCTCGTAAAACATACCGGCACTTTCCAGAACGTAGACATCAGTGCGGCGGAGTTGGCGCAAAGTGTTCAAAGTGGCTACGCATTCTGTGCGCAGCACAAGGGTGGGTGGCGCCAGCAATCGAATTTTGTGGAAGCCGGATTTCTGGCGGTGGACATCGACCACGGGCTGACGGTACAAAATGCTCTGGATGACGAGTTTGTCAAACAATACGCCAGCATTCTCTACACCACACCCAGCCACAGCGAAGATTTTCCGCGATTTCGCCTCGTGTTCGAGTTGGAGGTGTCGATCACGGATGCAGTAAAAATGAGAAATGCGCTGACTGGCCTGATTATGCGATTGGGCGGTGACACGGCATGCAAGGATGCCTGTCACATGTTCTTCGGTTCAACAACGTCAACGCCCAATGTGATCGGCAAAATATTGCCGGAGCAGCAGGTGGATGAGCTGGTTGCGCGAACCAAGGAAACGCGACTGGCTGTTGCATCAATGGCAGGCGACCAGAAGCGAAGCAACACGCGATCCATCGTCGTGCTGCCCAAGGACACCGAAGTGAAAACGGAATCCGGCGTGCGCTTCAAGCTGTCCGAGATTCCAGAAAGCGAACGCATATTTTGCCCACGGCATAGCGACAACAAGCCGAGTGCCGTCACGCTGCGCTCCAAGCAAGGAAATCCGGGGCTATATTGCAGCAAGTGTGTCACGACGTACTTTTTGGACAACGGCAAGGGTGGCAGTGGTCGCGATGATATCCAGTACAACTTCGACTACTCGTGGGACTGTGTCCTGAAGCTGACGGTAGATGAATTCGAGCGGTACGATACCGAGGATGGCATGCCATCGCTGAATGAGATTCGCGGCGGAACCATCACCCCTCTGTCAGAAAGATACTTGCCTTACGTCAATCCTGATATTTCAAGGGAAGGTAAGTATTCGATAACAGATAGCGACGGCAACCTGCTTGATCGCCGCGTGGTCAATCCCGATGCAGGGCGGCTAAACATACCGTATCACATCACCTTAATTAAAAGTCCCAAGGGTACTGGCAAGACCGAGTGGTTGCGCTCGCTGGTGAAAGAATATAAATCACAAAATGCGTCAATCCTGCTCATCGGGCATCGGCGCGCGCTGATTTCTGCATCAGCCAAGCGGCTTGGACTGACGTGTTATTTGCAAGAATCCGGCGACGATGAGTTGGTTAAGTCGGAGTACAACGCCGCGACCAACCATTACGCGGTATGCGTGGACAGCCTGACCACGCGGCTCAACACCATGACCCACCAATACGACCTGATTCTGATCGACGAGGCGGAGCAGGTGTTCTCTCACCTGCTTGCCGAGACCATGAATGAGAACCGGCGCGAAATACTGCACACGTTCAAGCACTTCATCAACAAGGCCAAATCGATTTACCTGCTGGACGCCGACCTTGGACGCACGAGCATCGAGATCATCGACACGTTGCTGGATGATGCGGGTGAATATCAGGCCATCGTTAACACATGGACGCCACCGAATAAAACGGTGCAGCTATACAAGGGCAAAAATCATCTGGTCGGCGAATTGTTCGCCAGCCTGCGGCGTGGCGAGCGCTGCTTCGTGTGCTCCAACTCCAAGGCCAAGATTGATGAGTTATACAGCGAAATCGGCGAGCAATTCGGTGATGCCAAGCGTTTGCTGGCAGTGACCAGTGACAACGCACACCTGCCGGAAATTCAAAACGTGATAAACAACATCAAGACCCGTGTGCTGGATTATGACGCGATCTTTGTGTCGCCCGCGCTGGGGACGGGGATCGACATTACGTTTGACAATGATGGCCAACTGATCGACTCGGTGTTCGGCATTTTCGAGGCGCGAATCAATACCCACTTTGACATCGACCAGCAGCTTGCGCGGGTGCGTAACCCAAAACAGACGCACGTCTACATTTCAGCACAGGAATTTAACTTCGAGGCCGATGACAATGCGATTCGCGCCGAGTTGATTGCCTCCGATGCGGAACATCGCTTGTTCCTTAGTATCAACCCCGATGGATCGAAAAAATACAACCAAGATGTGCTGTACGAGACGATTTTTGCCAGCATTACCGCGATGCAACGCGCATCAAAGAACCGGCTGCTGAAAAACTTCCGTGATCTCAAGAGGCACAACGGCTGGACGGTGGTCGATGTGGAAAACAATGATCTCCTCGCACGTGAGGGGAAGAAGGCGATTGATGCAGGCAAGGAACGATTGGCAAAAAAGACGGAGGAGGGGATTCTTGGCGCGGAGATGATAGGCCCGGAAATGTATGACGCATACCAGCGCAAAGTCGACTCTGGAAAAATCACCCCGGAGGAAAAGCTCGCCATGCGGCGCTACGAGCTGGAATCCTTCTACTGCGAGGACGTGACGCAGGCGCTGCTGAAACAGCATGACGATGGAAGATTCCGGAAATGCGTCAGGAAGTTTGAGATGCTGTACTTGTCGAGAGAGGATTTGCGATCCAGAGAGTTGAGGGACGAGTACAAACTGGCCGGTGACCGGCAGAATCCGGCGCAGCAGCAGAAATTGTTAGTTTCGTTATTCAGCGTTGCGGGGCTGATGGACGCCGATAAGCAGTTTGACGTGAGCAAAGAGTTGGAAATAGTTGATCTGGCAGGCTTCACCAAGGAGTGTATCCGCAAAAAACTTCAAATCGAACGGCTGCTCGACATTCCTGTTCGCAAGGATGTGCGTGAAAATCCGATACAGCAACTAAACGCGCTGCTCAGGCTTGTCGGCTTGTCGCTAGGAAAACAAAAAGCCAAGTCATCCGGCGGAAACAAGCGGTATATCTATACGCTGGACGGCGACAAGCTGGCTCTGGTGCAGACTATTGCAGATCGGAGAGCGGATCAGTCAGTCAGGGAGGCGTGGAAAACAATGTTGCAGGATCGTGATGTCGATCAAGAGTGGCTGGCTGGTCATCCCAAGCCAACGTACGCCAAGGGCGCGATTGACCCCATGATAAAGGTGGCCAAGGCTCCAACCGCCAAGGAGAAACTGTTGGCATCCATGTCTGACGTGGATGCCAACATCAGCGGTTAAGCCTTTGCGGCTGAAGTTTTTCCCGCCTTGCGTTTGCAGTTGTACCAGTAGGTAACCGCACCTTTTTCGGTGAGTGTTGCACCTTGGACGAATGCGGCGATCACAACATCTTTTTCCTCAGCCTTCAACGCCTCGAAAATGACCATCGCCACATCGGCCTTGGTCTTGCCTTCCTTGAGCAGTTCCTTGCCCTTGGCGATGGCATCCTTGATCGACGGTTTGTTCATATCGATCTTTTTCGGTTCGACAGCAGCCGGTGCTGGTTTGGTTACGGCAGCGGGAGTTGCTGCCGCTGGTGCAGTTTTCTTTACTGCGGTTGGTGCAGATTTAGCTGCTGGTGCTGCCTTGGTTACTGCGTTTTTTGCTGGTACTGTGATTTTCTTAGTCATGATATTTTCTCCATAGTTGTTGAGTGACTTTGTTGATAGTGCTTTCCTTCGCAGTTTCGAATCCGGGCACGTCTTCCAGCAAGCCGAGCAGGGCATCAGTAAATTCATCAAGCGTCATTCCAGTTCCGAATTCCTCGATGATGATTTCCACCATTTCTTGCTTCTGCTTGGTTGTTAGCGATTTCATGTGTGCTCCTTCTGTCTTAACCACACGGACACCATCCAACCGATCCAAGGGTAGGGCAACGGCTTTAAGGTAAATATTTTTCAGTTGCTAAAGCAGCAGTGATCCACCGGATGATGAAGTGCCATGTCGGCATCATTTCCGGAGAGTAAAAAAATGCTGTTTAAATTAGGTCAGGTAGTGGCAACGCCCGGAGCACTTCAGTCCATGAAGGAAAACGGTATTGAAGCGTGGAGATTATTGTCTCGGCATGCTAACGGTGACTGGGGATGCGTTCCCGAGGAAGACCGGCTGGAGAATCAGCGTAGCGTTGAGGAAGGGTATAGAGTAATGTCGAGCTATGCGATGAATGATCGTGGCGACAAGTTGTGGGTCATTACGGAAGCCGATCGGTCATCAACGTGTTTGCTGCTGCCGGAGGAGTATTAGAAATCTTGTTAGCTGTTATTGTCTGAAGAGTTGCTAATCGGCGAATTCAAAAATACGGCAGCCGTATTTCGTTCTAACCAAATCAGCGTAAATCGCTTTTCCTCTTTCTCTCAAGAAGTGATCGTCAAAGCTAATATCCTCTATGAATGACTTCCGTCCAAATATACAAAGCACCGCTAAAGAACCTGTTCTTGCAGCACTAAATGCCCTTAGTTTTTCCACATCTCCAGTTACATCTAGTTTTTTCTTTCTTGTTACCCACTTGACTTCCATTGCAAGCTCAATGCCATTACCAGTTACATAGAAATCGAGACGTTTTTTGTCACCCTTCTTTGGTTGTTCAATGCCAGGGCATTCATACTCACACTGAACGACAAAGTTACGTGCCATAAGTAACCTAAGAATTGGCTCATACAAGAGGTATTCGCTGAATGACTGATTCATCTCGCAAGCAGCCAGATAACTAATATAGCCACTTAATCCCCGTTGAATTCGATAGAGAACATTATTAGGTTCAGTATTTGGCGGCCTTGTAAGTGTCATAAAGCTTTCGTAATATCGATCATGTGAATATTCTAAACTGTCGCTTAGAAGCGCGAATATTCTATGTCTCTGAGCATTTCATCATTTTCCAACCATAGCAGGCATAAAATTTGATTGTTGGATATACGAAGAGCATCCTCAATAATGTCATACTGCTCTGCTTCGCGATTATCAAACCATGCATCGGCTGATATTTTTTGGTGCCGAATTCTTTGCTCGTTACCAAAGATCATGTCGAATGCCATTGAATCTTGACTCAAATCCTTTTGTGGAAACCATCTTTCAGGAATATCCTTTGAGCGATTGAACCATACCCGGCCATTCTTTGAATGACTAATAAGCACCAGTGGCCAAACATTCATGTTGACCAAACGAATCGCAGTTGCAGTTAGACTGGTATTGAATATATCCGCAAGCTCCTTTACACCATCAAATGTTGGGCGTTTAACTTTCTTAGCTAAGGGCTCAAACATGTAAGCGGGCATTAGGAGTTCTGAAGCGTATTTGTCCGCTTCTTTCTCCTCGATTGGCTTACTGTTATAGCCTTCAATCCAATCATCAACTCTGCATTCAAAGGAACGGCCCCGGTGATAATTCCAGTGGCCTAATTCATGTGCCAGAGAGAATCGCTTCCTGCGAGGATCAGATGATTCTCTGATCGTAACGATCGCTCGATCAGTGTATCCAACAAGTCGCGCCTCACAGCCAACCAGATTTCTGTATTGCACGCGCACTCCTTCATCCCATGCAATTGCCTCAAGGTCTATTGCTGTGGGATCAAAGATGCCAAGCTCCAGCAACCTCCGCTCGGCTTTAGATGTGCTGAGGTGTATATTCAAAATTGAATATCCTTATCGATTGCCCCTAACTCAACTAATTCCATAACCAACTCTATTGCTTCCTTGTCACTGATATTATTCAAGTTACGCGCAGCAAGGGTTAGGCTGGAATCATTTGCGGCAGTTAATTTCGCAATTATCTTATGCGCAGTTAGAGCGTCTACGTGGCGATGCACAGATGGGGGCTGTTTATTAACAGAGGTCATTGCTACTCTTGCCGCCTGCAGTCTTTTGGCACCAACGTCTTGAATAGCTTTTTGGTAAGCATTTTTCGCCGAAATGCCAGCTTCCTTCAGTGATTCATCCTTTGTGGCCTCTTGCAGTAGTTCAGCATCAGGTGTGTTAAACATGTCCTCGACTAATAGTTTTGCGATTTTATTTAGTTCCACGCGCGGATCATTTGCATTTGATGTCATCTTAGGAACTCCTTATTTTGCCAGCTTATTTAGTTTACGCCGAATGGATCTCAGTGTACTTGCATACTGACTTGGAGTTAGGCCTACAGTTTCTTGTATTTGCTGCGGACTATATCCATCCAATTGCGCCATAACTACCATAGCTTCATCATCCTTAATGATCTGATCTATTTCCTCAAGCGTCTGTTTGGCTGTCAATATTTCTTCAGGCGTATCCATAGTTGTTTGTAGGTTATCGATATCTTGAGAATCGTCCTCTTCTGATACCTTAACCGTGAGGTGGAGCGGGTCGCGTTTGCGCTTTTTTAAGTAGGCATTGACAAGGCTTTCGATAGCACCATAGATAAAAATTTCTACGGGAAGCCCCCTTGGACACTTTCTCTTTCCTTCCAATGCCTTACAAAAAGCCAAATTCAGAATATCTTGACCTTCAATAGCCAAACCCATGCATAGGTATTCAGCCGACTTTCCGAGCTTTATCCACTGCACCTCAGTCAATGAACTAAGGTTCCCCTTAAATTCATCTACTGATAGTACATCTTGAATTTTCTCTGTGGTTATCAAGTTAGGTCCCATGCCGTAAAAGGCTCCTTTTTTCCAGTATACAGACATCCCGAAAATATTTTTTTTGCATTTTGTCTGCAAGGTGGGTTGCTTGTAGCCATACGTAGTGAGAGCACAATTTCAGCGCTGTCACTTTATAGGAGAAACCTAATTATGAGCAATTCAGAAGGAAGCACCAAAGATACACATGAGAACGGCAAGCGTTCAAGCTTTCACATTAAAATCAATGGAAGCGAGTTCGAGGTGCCAGGCCCCAAAATCAGCTATCGGGAGTTGGTAAATCTCGCGTTCCCCGGCGAGCCAGGTGAAATTATTTACCTGGTTCAATACGTCTCCCCGCATGGGCCCGATGGTCAACTTCAGGACGGTGAATCGGTCGAATTAGTAAATGGTATGAAATTCGATGTCGAACGCTCCCATCGCTCTTAGGCCGGATGTTCAGAAGCTGGTCTCGGAAAAATACGAGCTCACTGTCTACAAGAGCTTCCTGATTGTCAGCTCGGTTCCGTACGTCACCTCAAATCGCAAGGTTGCTTACGGAATCATCGCCTGTGCGTATGTTGAGACCGGAAAGCCGGATCATACGGTTTATTTTGTTGGGGACACGCCATGCAATAAAGACGGCCAGCCGCTCTCGCAGATGATCAACAATAGCAATCCAGCGACCCTGTTCGATAGATTCGTGGCTCAACACTACTTTTCGCTGAAGCCAGACAACCGTGAGGATTTCCCTGCAGATTATTACGAAAAAATCACCCACTACATCAATATTCTCGGTGCGCAAGCGCGGTTTATTGATAAGGATGCCGATGCGAGAACGGGACGTGCCGTTGCCTCCAAAAACGATGATTCAGTTTTTCGTTATGGTGATTCTGCATCAGCTCGTGCTGGCATTGTGGCCGTGACCCAGAAGCTCTGGTTATCACGTATTGCCATTGTTGGGCTGGGTGGAACCGGCAGCTATATTCTCGATCTGACCGCCAAAACGCCGGTGAAAGAAATCCATCTATACGATGGGGACACCTTCAAGCCATATAACGCCTTTCGATCTCCTGCTGCGGCTTCCCTTGAGCAGCTTCAGGCAGAGCCTTTGAAGGTTGACTACTTTCGTGCCATGTACGATCCGATGCGAAAGGGAATCATTCTTCATCCATACTACGTCACCGAAAGCAATATCGAGGAGTTGGCGGGGTTTGATTTTGTGTTTGTCGCCGTCGACAAAGGCCCTGCTCGTAAGCTCATCTGCAACTACCTGAAGAGCTCTGGAATTCCGTTCATAGACGTGGGCATGGGGTTGACCAAGATTGAAGACACGATGAGCATTCGTGGAAACTGTCGTGTGACGCTGTGCACGCCAGAAAAGAACGACCACTTGGATTCCTGCCTTGATGTACATGATGACATTGCAGACGAAATCTACTCGAATGTTCAGGTGGCTGATATGAATGCATTGAATGCTGTTATCGCTGTGATACGCTGGAAGCAATACTTTCAGTTTTATTCGGATAGCGAGCAGGCACATAATTTGACCTTCTCGATCGATCTTCAATCTCTCGCTCGTGGTGCGAAGCCATCCGAACCTAACACATGAAACTTGTGGCTATCACCCCACAGTTTGTTGAACTGATACCCCGTGAGATTCAGGACGGTGTACTCTACATCAGCGAAAAATATGGAACTGCTACTCATAGGTGCTGTTGTGGGTGTGGAATGAAGGTTGTAACCTCCCTCTCTCCTGCAAGATGGAAACTGTATCGTGATGGAAATCTGGTCACGCTGTACCCGTCCATAGGGAACTGGGATTTTCCCTGTCGTTCGCATTACTGGATAAGAAGGAGTCGTGTTGTATGGTCAGGTCCGATGTCCCACAAAGAGGTACGCCGCGTCAAAGAACGCGATCAGCGTGACATCAATCGACACATCAAACAAGGGAATGCGCGTAAAGCTGTTGATATTTTGAATCAACCTAAAATTAATCAACTTGCAAAGGAGCTCCCCAATAAATCTGCGCAACATGGGTTGTGGAAATGGCTGAAGGATTGGTGGAATCACTGACCAGAACTATTTAATAACTGTTATCTGCAAAAACAGGAGGTTACTTACTTGCCTCCAGTAAAGTGGATGTTCGTTGAACAGCAAAAATTGGCACGTTGCGGAAGGTCAGATAACGAATTACGTTACCGTAAAACTGCCGGTCATCATAGGCTGTATAATTGCGGCATTAGAGTGGTATCAAAATTTCGATATAGAGTGCCATCAAAAATGATATCACTCTAAAATGACGGTGCTACACGCCACTGAATATGCGAGGACAGACTATCCTCCAAAGTATCCACCCCGCTTTCCCAAGAGAATCTCTGTACATATCTTGCTCCACTCTTCGGTGAACTCATCGTATTGAAAAAGGATGTTCTCTATTTCCCCAATGGCCACTGAGTCACTGAACAAGTTAGAACTCGCCGGGTCGTCGAGGAGACTAATTAGGGCGGTACGATCGGCCTCGGAGAGTTGCTGAGAGGTTCTCACCTCTATCAGCAAGAAATCAGCGTCCCACACCCTATGGCGGCCTTTGGTGTGAATCTCATAACAACACTCGGCAGCTGAAACGAAATCCATAAACACGTCGCTTAACAACAGTTAGTCCAAGGGCAAGAACTGTAGTACATCACGGAACCATGATCAAGCCGATAAAAAAAGTCGGGGTAGGTATAGAGTTATGTCGAGCTATGCGATGAATGATTGCGGCGACAAGTTGTGGGTTATTACCGAAGCGGATCGGTCATCAACGTGTTTGCTGTTGCCGGAGGAGTATTAGCGTGGAGTTTCCGCTAACGGTCGTTCACTAGCTTATAAGTGAACCTCTTCAATCAAATCCGGCGAGTCATACTTCGGGCTGTTGACCTTGCGGCTAACAGGATAGGCCTCCATAAGACGTTCTGGATACGGTAGCGCCATTCCTTGAATCTTGATGACATCAGTGAAGTTTGTGTCGAGCCAGGTGGCGTAATCTTCCGGCTTGATAATCACCGGCATGCGGTCATGGATCTTCGCCATCAATGAATTGGCTTCGGTCGTGAGGATGGTGAAGGTCGCAACGTCACCTTCAGGGCCTTGCCAGTGTTCAAGTAGGCCACCAATGCCCATAGCCGCACCATCTCGCAGCCTGATCAAGTAGGGCTGCTTTACTCCGTCTTTAGCTGCCCATTCATAAAACCCATCTGCCGGAACAAGCACACGGCTCTTGCGGTAGGCATGACGAAACATCGGCTTGATGGCGGCTGTTTCCGATTTGGCGTTGATCGGGTGCTGTACTTCTTTAGGGTCTTTGACCCAAGAGGGGATCAGCCCCCATCGGGCGAGAGTGAATACCCGGTTGCCTGTGTCGTCGAGACGAACGACCGGAACCGTCTGGCTCGGCGCGATATTGAAACGTGGCTTGAAGTCTAGTTCGCACGTTGTATCGAAATGTTTCTTGAGCTTGGCGGGTGATTGATTGAGCTCGTAGCGTCCACACATGGCTGTACCTTAAACAATTACTTAATCAACCCTCTTAAACCGATAATGCTGGTGACTTGGCACATACCTTTTCCAAGCTTCTATCCAGTTTGTCGCCATCTCGTGCTGAGCTTCTGCAAGCGGTATTTCTTGCCTGCATACCATCTTATAAAACACAAACTCTAACCGATCCTTCTTCTTGGCATCCCACTCGCTGATTCGGGGTTCTGGCCAAAGGTTGCGCGGATCATCAGGTGCACCACCGATTGAAAGAGCAATCAGGTGGTCTTCTTCGTAATGCTTGGGGTTCCTGTCAGCATAGCCATATTCGCGTATCTGCCGCTTCTTAAGCTTGTTGGTGAAGTGAGTGGGGGGTCGAATCGTTTTGGTATATCCTTTCATACACACAGTCTGATGGATGTTTGCTTGTGTAACATAAGGATTGATTGCGCCAGGGGTAAGTGTCGGATCGGGCATGTCTGAAGCCCATGAAGAGGATGAAAGCACCAGCGCAAGAATGGCTGGCCGTAGAAGGAATCGAGTACAGTAGAACTTCATTTTTGGAGAACTCCCATGTCTGATTTATCGATGTTTGACCAATATAACAAACTCGCTGATCTTCTCATTGAGCAAGTAAGCAAGGAAGAAATTGCGGAATGCTCAAGGCTGCTGGCCATGAATGTAGCGCATTATCAATCGAAATATGGCGAACTTCCACTTGAAGAGAAACTCGCCATGATCGGCATGACCAAGCCCAATGAAGAGCAGATACAGCTAATGACAGATGGAATGGAGATTCTTGTTGGAGTGTTGGGAAATGTTGTTGTTGGAATAGGGCAGGAGAGGCATTAAACGTCAAAAAGCGGAACTTTGACAACTACTGCTTTCGACACAATGCTTAGGTTCGCCAATGTCATGTCGGCCCAAAGGAGATGATTTCATATCCATCTATCTATATCCCGAGCTGCTTCCGAGCAGATGAGGCATTACATGCATCGCAGCAGAACTTTGCTCGATCAACCCTGATACGGCGACCAAGCAGCCATTCTAGAATGCGGATAGCGACTGAACGTTGATTTGAAGTTCCCTCCTGGAAGTAATCCATAATTTGTTTTCTGAAACACAACCTTCGATTACGGATCATTTGGTCCAATTCAGTAATGCTTTCGAGTTTTCGCTGGTACGAGGCCGAGCCGTCGATTCCATTTGCCCTGGTCTTCTCGGCTGTTTTTTCAGCCATGAATATCCTTAATCCAGTATCGCCATTACATTTAAATATAACTGCAATTGCAGGCTTGCCGTCCCTGCCGGCTCGACCGAACTCCTGGAGGTAATCTTCTACAGACTCTGGTTGTAACCAGTGAACCACTACGCGAACGTTCGAGATGTCAATTCCCATGCCAAATGCGTTAGTACATATCACTTCATTAATTTCTGGCTTAATCCTTCCAGTAAAACGGCCTAGAAGAAATTCCCGGTCAGTAGAAGATAGCTTGCCGTGGTAAAAAGGTATGGAAAGACCGCTTGCAGCCAGTGCCTTACTGACTTCTTCACCTACCTTCATTGTTGGGACGAAGATCATTACCTTGCCGTTTGTAGAATTAATTAGCTTTTTCGTTATGTGGCAGCGATCCTGCATTGAGAATACTTCATGTCGTATTAATCCGATGTTAGGTCGATCAACACCAGATACGAAAACACGCGCATCGGGAATGCCGATCGACTCTAGAATTCGATGCTGTGCTTTCACCCCTGCAGTCGCAGTGAAAGCGAGTGTCGGAGGGTTCCCGAGTGCCTCTTTTAGTTCATGGATACGTCCATAACTAGGCCGGAAGTCTTCGCCCCATCGGTCAACACAATGAGCCTCATCAATTACCAAAAAACTTGGGCGTATGCGTGTCAATCTTTCGACTTCTTTGGGGTCACGAATTACAGTAGTATCAAACCGCTCGGGGGTCAAATATAGAAATTTCAAAGTATCTTGTTCAAGGAGTTCGTATCTTGCAGCCTTTTCAGATTGAATTAAATCACCATTGATGAATGTGGCGGGGATTTTCAAGCGTTGAAGTTCCGCAATCTGATCAGTCATCAGCGCCTTGAGTGGTGAGAGGACAAATGCTGTGCCATTCCGCAGTAGTGAGGGAAGTTGGAAACAGAGGGTCTTTCCTGAACCGGTCGGCCTAACAACAAGCATTGATTCTCCACGAAGTGCTGCCAGGACAACATTAAGTTGACCATCGAGGAATCGGTCCTTACGCATGATCCTAAGCGCGAGTGACAGTTGCTCAGTGTTTTCTGGAAGTTCATCGTTAAAGTCGAAGAGACGAGCAAGTCTAAACGCCCAGCTTTCTATGAGCCTACGAGACAGAGACATTTGCAAAGTTGGGTGACGCGCAGCGTGGCACGCAGCACAAAGAGTAATCAGGTTTGATGGGGAGTCTGAACCACCGAGATGCCTGGGTATAAGATGGTGTGTGTGAAGATTCTGGGTGAATCCACACTCAATACATTGATTCTTGTCTCTGGCAAGTACGACTTGTCGAACGTTTTGCCATGCATTCTCCGCTGTGGCTTCCACTCTAATCAATATTCCTTCATGTGCGTCTCTTCACCAATATAACGGAGAGTAGCGAATGTCTGATTTGGCAGATACCGGAACTTCGCATAAACGGTACTGTACACCGAAAGCGGCTGGTCACCTCAGCCTGTATAATAGTGGCCTCAGAGTGGTATCAACTTTTCGATAGAGAGTGCCATCAAAATTGATATCACTATAAATATATGCCGCTACACGCTGCTGAATATGCGAGGGAATACACTGGTGTCTAACTCTCGTAACGCGTAGGTCGGAGGTTCGATTCCTCTCTCCAGCACCAGTAAATCAAGGGGTTACATGATATGTAGCCCCTTTTTCATTTTACGGTAGACCGCAGACCCTACAGTTTGTGCAGTGTTAAGACTGGCATCAAAAGTCACATCACTTTTCGATGCAAAAAGTGCGTTGGTCGACCACGGTCAAAACTGTTTAACCAACAGCAGCGAGTTGTTCAGACTGGATAGCCGAGTTGAAGTCGAACCTGTCGCGAGGCACATTACCGATAGCGCGCAGCTCACCCTTATAGCCGTAACGCTCGCGCAACAGGCGGGCGGTCGAAAAGCCTTTGCCGTCGGTAAACTTATCAATATCGATGGCGATCACAGTGAAGTCGTCAATATCGTGCTCAATCGCCTCCGCACTTTCTTCGGCAGCAAGCCAGATGCCGAGCGCCCAACCGTGTTCATATTCGCGATGTATCAGTTCGGCACGACGTGCTTTCCATACCGACAGCGGCACCAACACCGGCCCCACCGGCAACCTCACGTTATGCGGAGTATCGTCTTCCGCAAGGGTCAGGGTTCTCCATCCATCCGACACGATGCGGCCATTCTCGATCAACATAAACATAGACTGCCTTCCTTTCTTTATCTCGAACAATAGATAAATAAAATGCTTCAATCTCAATTTGTTGAGGCGCAGTCTAGAGCTATTGTATATGCCTGTGAAATACTTATATGTTACTTTTAAATAGCTATTGGATATATAAGGCGGCAGGGGGTAGAAGCACACCGCGACGATGATGTGGTCATGCCGCGCCCCCGCGAATTAGACCCGGTCGGCTAATGTACGCCTGCATTGAGAATTAATGCGAATGGCAGGTATCCTCAATAAGTTAAGGAACTCATGACGTGACGGCTGTTGCCTTTGATGCTGGAATTGATGATGGTCTACGCATCAAATAACCGTATCGGAAACGTCATGTCAGTCGTCAAACGCGGGAACAGCAAAAATTGGTACATTCACTTCCAGTTCAATGGACAGACCTACATCAAATCATCCAGGACGACCATCAAGAAGATCGCCGAGCAGATGGAGATCGAGTTAAAGGCCAAGCTTCATGCCGAAACATATCAAGGCCGAAAACAGCAGATCACATTGGCCGATGCTTTCAAGCAGTATAAGTTATCCAAGCAGGGGATTGCCAGCTACCGCAACCTGATCGCATATGAAACGGTGTTGCGCAGGCTGCTGCCAATGAAGAAGCATATAGACGAAATTACTTCACGTGACTTGGAGAAATTTAAGCGTGACCGTATTGCCGAAGGCGTTGGTGCCGAGTCGATCAAGTACGGATTGCTGTTAATCCGAGGCACATTGAAGTTTGCGCAGCAGCTTGGCTACCAAGTCAGCGAAGTTACGTTCCCTCAAATCAAGCTACCGAAAAATTCACTTCGCTATCTGTCCGATGATGAAGAACGTCGCTTGCTCGTGGCACTCGACCCCATGCGTCATGGTGCTGGACTTCCACCTGTAGCGGAACGATCAGCGGAGATTCAGCGTTCGCTACGAGATGCCTATGACTTGGTGGTACTGCTGTTGGACACGGGCGCAAGATACAGTGAGATCGCCAATATCGAGTGGCAGCGCATCGATCTTGCCAGCCGGACAATCCATTTGTGGCGGCAGAAAGTACAAAACGAGACCGTACTGTACATGACGGATCGGGTGTTTGAGGTGCTGTCACGCAGAGATGCTAACAAGTCCAGCCGCTACGTTTTCTGCAATCGGAATGGTGATGCACGTGGATACTCTGCGATGTCGATTCGAAAGGCTATACAACGGGCTGGTTTGCGTGATTGCCGGATTCATACCTTACGCCACACGCATGCTTCACGATTGGTGCAGAATGGTATGAGCGTTTATGAGGTTAAGGAAATTCTTGGGCACAGTGATATTAAAACCACTTTAAGGTATGCACACCTCGAACAGCGGCAGGTGACATCCAAGGCTAGGGATGTAATTAATAGGTTGAATAGGAATAGTGATCGGCTGGTATTAGTTCAGAAGTAGCCGTAGAATCGACTTGGTGAACGACCGCTTTGCGGCAGGCAATATTGCCACATGACATGCCGGTTCGTGCCAAAAGCAGACGACCAAAAATTTCTCTCATAGCGGTCATTCTTCAAAAAATATCTAGGCCATTTGGCATATTGACTTGGAAAACTCCGTCAGCTCTGGTGCAATGTCATCGAGCATCAAACAGATCGGACAGGACTCCAATAATATTTGAGCGTAGAATGCTCATCAGTAGGGTAGTCCGCAATGCCGTATAAGCCTTGATCATCATTCAATGAATACAGGTGTTCGTTTTAATTGCGGTGGACTCAATAAGTTGAACGACAAATATCGTTAGAAAGAGTATCGAATGCTGCTTTCAACATATCAATATACACCCGCTGGCGGATGGGACAAACCATTAGACTCCGCATTGGATTCCGATAGCACTTTGTTGATTGTTTTTGGCGCGTCTGATGCGGACGCTCTGATATCAGGGATCGCCGATCTTCGCAGGATTTTCCCCCGCTCGATCTGGACTGGCTGTTCAACCGCTGGCGAGATATATGGCCATTCGCTTGAAGATAATACGCTGGCAGTGGCCGTGATGAAATTCACCCATACGATTCTGCGCTTGACTGCCAGCGAAATCATTGACCCCAATATTTCCTTTCAAGTTGGTTCGTACTTGGCAAGCACTCTCCATGCACCCGACCTTAGAGGAATATTCGTATTATCCGATGGCCTTTCGGTCAACGGGTCGGAACTGGCCAAGGGATTGTCGCAGAATCTGCCGCAGGACGTTGTGGTGACAGGTGGGCTGGCTGGTGATGGAGATCGTTTTAAGAAAACATGGGTGTTGGTGGACAAAGCGCCACGATCTAACCATGTCGTAGCGGTGGGGCTATACGGCGAACATGTGGGTATCGCCCACGGCTCCCGAGGAGGATGGGACGTTTTGGGGCCGGAACGCGAGGTTACGCACTCCGAAGGCAATGTGCTCTATAACTTGGATGGGCAACCTGCACTGGCCCTATACAAGAAATATCTCGGTGAGCGCTCGGCGGGTTTGCCAGCTACCGGGCTGTTGTTTCCGCTTGCGATACGCAATGATCTCGAGCAAGATGGATTGACCGTCCGCACCATCCTTTCCGTGAACGAAGCCGACAATTCCATCACCTTCGCGGGTGATATCCCACAGGGTAGCTTTGTGCGCCTGATGCGAGCCAATTTTGAACGTCTGATAGATGGGGCTTCCGATGCTGTGGGCCAGCTCGCGTTCGAAGATTACCCTGGCGGTCCACTACTTACGGTGGCTATCAGTTGTGTTGGACGTCGGCTCGTACTGACCCAGCGCATAGAAGAAGAGATTGAAGCTGTGCTTGATGGCTTGCCGCCAAGATGCGATCTGATCGGTTATTACTCCTACGGCGAATTGTCTCCCCTGGCGAGCGGACGCTGCGATCTGCACAATCAAACCATGACACTGACCTCATTTTGGGAAAAATGAACAAAGGCCTGAATCCTCTCCTTGCTCGGCAACTACGTAAACACGGCTTGGATGAACAGCTTCCTCCCGATGCTGCAATTTGGTCGAACTTGTTGTCTGTCATTGACCAAGCCTATCGCGACGCCGATCAGGAACGGTATACCTTGGAGCGTTCTCTTGCCATTTCATCGGAAGAGATGCATGCCCTATATCAAAATCAGAAGTCTTCCTACGCGCGTCTGCGTACGCTATTTGAAACAATACAGGACTTGGTCTGGCTCAAGAGCCCAGATGGTGTCTATCTGACCTGCAATCCAATGTTCGAGCGTTCCTTCGGCGCGAAAGAGGCAGAGATCGTCGGCAAGACCGATTACGATTTCATGGACAAGAAACGAGCCGATTTATTTCGTGAACGCGACCGCACCGCCCTTGCCAATGGTGGCCTCAGCGTCAATGAGGAATGGGTGACCTTCGCCGATGACGGTCACCTTGCCGCAGTAGAGGTTGTCAAAACACCGGTGCACGATGAATCAGGACAGTTGATTGGCGTACTTGGCATTGCCCGTGACATCACCGATCGCAAGCGGACGGAGGCCGAACTTCGCATCGCCGCAGTCGCCTTCGAGTCGCAAGAAAGCATGATGATCACCGATGCCGACGGTGTGATCCTGCGGGTCAACCAGCCATTTACCAAGATCAACGGCTATACGTCCGAGGAAGCCGTGGGCCAAACACCGCGCCTGCTCAAGTCTGGCCGCCACAACGCGGACTTCTATCGCGCGATGTGGGAGACCCTACAGCGCACTGGAGCATGGCAGGGGGAAGTCTGGAATCGACGCAAAAATGGGGAGGTATATCCCGGATGGCGCAGCATCTCGGCCGTCAAGGGGGGCGACGGGGTCGTCACACATTATATTGGGGCACTTAGCGACATGACGGAACGAAAGGCAGCGGAGGAATCGATCGAGAATCTGGCGTTCTACGACCCGCTCACTGGCCTGCCCAACCGGCGGCTTCTCATGGACCGGCTCCAGCAGTCGTTGGCTTCCAGTGCGCGCAGCGGCCGGAAAGGTGCGCTGCTGTTCATTGACCTGGACAATTTCAAGGACATCAACGACACCCTCGGCCATGACATCGGGGACTTACTGCTACAACAGACAGCGCAACGCCTGGAGTCCTGTCTGCGCGAAGTTGACACCGTGTCCCGTCTGGGTGGTGACGAGTTCGTAGTGGTGCTGGAAGGCCTGAGCGAACATGCTCTTGAAGCGGCAGCACAGACGAAAACTGTCGGCGAGAAAATTCTCGCTACGCTCGGCCAGCCTTACCAGCTTGCCACGCACGAATACCACAGCACCTCTAGTATCGGTGCGACCATTTTCAGCGATCACGGCCAGTCTGGGGGAGACCTGCTGAAACAAGCCGACATCGCCATGTATCAGGCCAAGAAAGCCGGCCGCAACACCCTGCGCTTCTTCGACCCGCAGATGCAGGTAAGCATTACTGCCCGTGTCTCACTGGAAAGCGAATTACGCAAAGCACTTGAGAACCAGCAATTTCATTTGCATTACCAAATTCAGGTGGATAGTTCGCACCGTCCATTGGGAGCAGAGGCATTGATCCGCTGGATACATCCCTTACGCGGAATGGTATCACCTGCTCAATTCATTCCGCTGGCGGAAGAAACCGGGCTGATCCTGCCCATCGGGCTATGGGTGCTGGAGACGGCCTGCGCCCAGCTCAAGGCTTGGCAGCAAGATGCGCTAACCCGCGATCTCGTTCTGGCGGTGAACGTAAGTGCCAAACAATTCCGCCAGGCTGATTTCGTGGCTCAAGTGCAAGCTGCCGTGCAACACCATGCCATCAATCCGATATTGCTCAAACTGGAACTGACTGAAGGCATGTTGCTGGAGAACATCGAGGATACCATTGCAACCATGAACGCATTGAAGGAAATCGGTGTCCAGTTCTCACTGGACGACTTCGGCACCGGCTATTCATCCCTGCAATACCTCAAACGGCTGCCGCTCGATCAGCTCAAGATTGACCAGTCGTTCGTACGCGATATTGCCATCGATAGCAGCGATAAAGCGATTGTACGCACCATCATTGCCATGGCACAAAGCTTGGACATGGACGTCATTGCCGAAGGGGTGGAGACGGAAGAGCAACGACAATTCCTCCTGGACGAAGGCTGCACTCATTACCAAGGGTATCTATTTAGCAAGCCGGTACCGATTGAGCAGTTTGAGGCGTTACTAAAGCAGGGTTGATCGTCTTTGATGGTGTTGTGTCGGAAACCGAACGGCTGCTTCGGAGTAAGCCGAAGTTCGGCTTAGTGTCGAAAGCGCCACTTGGCGAACGACCGGTTTCGGGCAGTCAATTTTCTAAGCACTAACCTATCAGCGACAAACTCGAAGATGCAACCTCTCGCGATTTCAGCAAATCCTCTTGGGCCTTTTTCATCTTCGCTCGAGCCTGAGCATCCTTGACCTGCTGTTTTGCTCGCTTACTCTGCGATGTCAATCCGCAAGGCGATTCAGCGGGCTGGCTTGCGTGATTGCAGGATTCATACTTTGCGCCATACTCATGCGTCGCGTTTGGTCCAGAATGGAATGTCGGTTTACGAGGTTAAGGAAATCCTTGGGCATACCGATATTAAAACCACGTTAAGGTATGCGCATTTAGAACAGCGGCAAGTGACTTCCAAGGCACGGGATGTAATTAATCGGTTGAATAGGAACAGTGATCGGCTGGTATTAGTTCAGAAGCAGACGTAGAATCGGCTGTGAGTCTGGCTGCATGACAGTAGAACAGTGCCAAGTAGGCTGAGGTGAACGACCGCTTTACGGCGGCATATTTCATGTCATGACCTGCTGGTGTGTGCCATTTGCCGAAGTTCACGAGCGTCCGGTTTCGGGCAGCGTAATGGCACGATTGTCTGGAGAATGTGTGTCGAAAATTCTCTGTTGCTCTAGTCCAAAAATGATTCACCTATATGAAAATATATTCATGGGCGAAATTCAAGCTATATCGCTGTTGACCTGTTGAAGAAATTGTTGGATGGTGGCTATACTGGAAAATCTGTTAGCCTTGCCAGCCTTGGTGTAGGTCGTTGATAGGGGTATATTTACGGCACTGTTACACCAAGCTCTTGTAATGGATAGAGGCTTATGGGTATATGAGAGAGATTGGCCTTTATCGGCCAATTACTGCCTTTTGCGAGCATCCACAATCGGGAAGGATAATATCAAGCTCTTAGTACAGCTTGTGCCAGAAGCTGTCGCTTGAGAATGGCCAAAGAAATGCAGACCTTCATTTGTTGAATGCTTTCCATATTGAGAATAGACTCATCCTATAAGGGGGGGACAGAACAATGAAAATCTTAGTTAATCGATGGTTCGCTAAATATTCTTTCCTGAACTTTGTCATTGCACTTGTGCTTGGAGTTTCAGGTTGTGCGTCTAATCAGCCAAAGGATGTCCCAGATGCAGAAGTCCTTCAGAGAATGAAGCCAATCGAGGCGCGTGGGGTACTTCAAAACACACATATCCTTCTAAGTAGAACAGCGTTCGAAGAAGGGATTTCCATCACAAGCATTAAAGTAGATGCCCACAAAAATCTTGTACTTCACGCAAAGAATGGGGGAACGTATTCTCTTTCACTAAGCAATCTCACTGTAAGTGCGGGAACTTGCTGCTTGGGGACATGGGCTGTAGTAGATTTGAATGATAATTGGAGGCTATGGGGTATACCGCCCGATGAAGAGGGGCTAAACCGGGTTAAACGGATTGCTGATGCAATATTGGTAATCAAGCAAACAGCGTTGAACCGAGATTTGAATGAAACGGAAAACTCTGCACGCTTCGAGGAGATCGCAAAGACATATAAGCAGGCGACAACAAAACCAACACTATCTGAAGAAGCTCGCCGATTCAAGGTTCAAGCTGAAGGTGCAGTTCACGATAAGAAATTCAACGACGCCGCTGATTTATACGAGCAGGCGCTGGAGGCTGCACCCTGGTGGCCTGAGGGACATTTCAACCGCGCCTTGTTGCTCTCGGAAACTGGTGAGTTTCTTGACGCAATTGCTGAGATGAAGCGTTACCTTGCGCTTGTCCCTGACGCGCCCGATGCGCGTGCGGCACAGGACAAAATTTATGATTGGGAACGCAAGGCCGGCACGCCAAACTGACTGAACAAGTAAGGAGGTTACCGATGAAAAAGCTGATATTTCTCGTGGTCGAGCTAATTATCCTTGCGCAGCCCATTGAGTATGCTGAAGCTGGTCAGTGGTGTGTAACGTCGAATTGCCCGGCGTGCGCCAGTCATGGCTTTGGATCGGGCGGTACAGAATGCTTTGGTGATAAAGGATCGTGTGAAAGCAGAGTGGCCGAAGTGAAGCGAAGTACTGGCACTTCTACGACCTTTAGTGCTTGCACAGAACAAGGAGGTGATGCGGCGAGCGCAGGTAGCAGTGGGGATCTTGTTACGGAGTCATCAAAGCTCATAGTGAAGGGCATAATGAATGGCAATTCACAAGAAACAGGTACAGGAATGATGGGGATTGGCATGTCAATGCTTATTCAGGGCATGCAGAGCGACCCTGCTGAAGATGCGCGCAGGAGCCAAGAAGCTGCTCAAGCCGCCGAGCAGCAAAGAAGGGCGGATGAACAGCGTAGAGCCGATGATCTGCGTCAGCAGGAAATAGCCAAACAGAGAATTCTCGGCATGCTCAAAGGGACTGAGCAATCCTCTGACTTGTCGCTTAAAACGGGCGGTGAGGATTCGCCTCTGACGGTTACTGAAACACGGGGGGCGTTTGGCAGTACCGTGTTAACCCCCGCCGGAATTAACTCACCTCCAACCGATCAAGGACTCCAGCTAAAGCTGGGCGACGATGCGGACAGCAGCATACAAGTCCAACGCAGCATGCAAGCCCAACAAGGATTCGATACCAGTGGCAAGATAATGGGTAGTAATCTCCCGCCCCCTCCGCCAACGCCAACCAGCGACAGCACACCTCAGGCCAAGAAAACACAACTGCTGAATGCCCTCAATTCCAAACTCAAGGAGAATGAAGCTAAAGAGCAGTCGCTCAAAGATCAGCTTGCGCAACTTCAGCAGTCTCCTACTCCCGATCCGGTAGCAATAGGCCAAGTGCAAAGCAAGCTGAACGAGGTCACTACGACCAACACCCAACTAACTCAGAATATCGAAAAGGTCACTGCTGGAGAAACCAATATCGGCTTTGATGAAGAAAAAGGACCAGGCGACAACACTGCTCCAGCCGTATCGCCGTCACGATAACAGAGGATTGTCATGCACGGAATAGCGCGAATCTTTGGTAACGGACTGCTTCAGTGGACGATCTTGCTTTTGATAGTGATTGCGTGTTTGGACGAGTCATCAGCGGTAACGATAATAACGTCGGGGCCCTCTGACAATGAAAAGGTGCCCGCCATGATCAAGGCACCAACTGGTTTACCCGATGTTGTGCGAGACAATCTAGAACATGATCGATTAGCGCTTGTCACGCGCCGCGATGATCTCCGGCAGCGCATAGCGTGGCATGATAAAAATTGCCACATCTATGATGCAAACTCGGAATTGGCAAAGATTTGTACTGGAATGACCAAAGAACTTGGTGATGCTAAGCAGACTTATATTACAGACGCCAAACATTACAACTACTCGGTGTCCGAAGCTATAGGATCAGAGAATCTTCGTCTCCAAAAAATCATCGATGAGATGAATCTCGCTTTGCAACGAGACGCAACAGCAGTAAACAATCTTGGTTTTCATCACCGAGCGGAGGACTTTCAGGAATGGGATAAATTATCTGAGGAGGGACATCGCAAGCTGTGGGAGTCACTCTCAGGTAAGCTTATTGATTACGGGCAGGAGAAGTTTGTTGAGAAAGCCATTTACCAGCTTGGGCATGTGCCACCAGATGAAGTAGTCGCAATGCTAGTCAAGTATGGATATGGCAACACGCCGGCTCAAGACATGTTGTTAAATCATCAAGCCGCCAATGTCATTGCTAAGCAACTGTTCCATGATATTAAAGGCACCTTAGAAATGAAGGAGAAATTCGATTCAGGTAATACGCTCGAAGGCACTGCGAAACTGATTGAATTCATTGCGCCAGAATCACTTGAGGGTTTTTTCAACGGTGTAAAGGCAGGTGAAGTTGCAGTCTGGGCCGTGTACGATGCGAGTGCTCAATATGTGGCAGTTAGCCAAGTAAAGGCACTAAACGATCTTACCGCTGCTCAGCTCAGAGCCCTGAAAAGTCTCAAGTGTGTTACTGAGATACACCTTCTGAAAAAATACGATGCCGAAGTAGCTATGGCGAAACTTAACGACCGCGACGCTAGTAATCTGGTGAAACCACACCAGTCTGGAAATTGTGCTGCATGATGAGCAAACTAAAAATTTTCAAGTTGCGAGCGTAGCCCGGATGAAATGCACCGAAATCCGGGGGTGATCTCAGATATACACTGCTTTCTGGATTTTCGCTTCATTCGAGCCACAGATCCGTTACAAGGCCGCAAAATAACCCAATGAAATTTCTAATGACATATTAGGGAATAGACATGAAACACATTCAGCCATGGTTGGCAGTTATCATCAAGAAAGCTTCGTGTCTGGCAATTTTACTTTCACTCGTTAGTTGTGCCAGTTACACGCCGACGAAAGCCGCAGGCTCTAAGATGACGCTGTTTCAAGCAAAAGGGACAGTGAAACACATACTCAAACATGCGGCAAGCTGTTGTGGAGGTCATTCCATCACAAAAGTGGACAAGGTCATCATTTCAAAGAAGCAAATTGAATTGGTTAGCGCAGGCCATGAAAATTTAGTTTTAGACATTACAAATCTGAATCCAGTTGTTACCGAGGATTTTACGGTCAGAACCAATGGGATGATAAATTTTAACTGGGTAAATCTTCCTACAGCTAATGATGCTATTCAGTTAGCTGATGCGCTCGCTGTCATAAAGAATCATCAATCAGAACTCTCTGATTCAGGAGCCGATGATTTTGATGAAGACTCCGCACAAGCACTAAAAATGTCGTTGAGAGAGGCATCCATTATTGTCAAAAACAATAGTGTGGTTGATTTTCTTCCCAGTGAGATCATGATCGGATCTGACCCTACCATAGTTTCCTGTCGCTATGAAGATATGGACCCAATCATCTACGAGGAAAAGGGTAAAAATATAGTCGATTTTGGTTCGCAGTGCCATTATCGGTTAGCGTTTCCGGCAGATAAAAATGCAGAAGCTCAACTTGTCGCCACGGCTCTTCTGAGATGGAAAATGGCTACTTCGGAGGAGCGACAAGCTTGGGATGACCAGCTATTTGTTAATAGTGCGATGGACTATCGAGCCTCTAACCCCAAGCCTCGATTGCCCGAAGAGGCGCGCAAGTTCAGGGTGCAAGCCGAATTTGCGGTGCAGGAAAAACAATTCGACAAGGGTGTTGAGCTTTATGGCAAGGCACTAGAAATCGCCCCTTGGTGGCCAGAGGGACACTACAACCGGGCTCTGATACTGGGTGAAACAAAAATTTATCGGGACGCAATACGCGAAATGAAGCGCTATTTGCTATTGGTACCTGATGCCCCCGATTCACGTAAAGTTCAGGACAAGATTTACCAGTGGGAAGGTATGGTTGGGCCGTAACTGGCAGGGCGAGACTGCATTTGGTGATCTTGTTGCTCGATACAGGTGCGCGATACTCAGAGATAGCGAACATCGAGTGGTCGCGCATCGACCTTGCCAGCCGGACAGTTCACTTGTGGCGGCAGAAGGTGCAAAACGAGACGGTTTTGTTTATGACGGATAGAGTGTTTGAGGTGTTGTCACGCAGAGATGCGAACAAGGCAAGCCGCTATGTGTTTTGCAATCGGAATGGTGATGCGCGTGGATACTCTGCGATGTCGATTCGGAAGGCCATTCAGCGGGCTGGCTTGTGTGATTGCCGGATTCATACATTGAGGCACACGCATGCTTCACGGTTGGTGCAGAACGGTATGAGCGTGTATGAGGTTAAGGAAATTCTTGGACATACAGATATTAAGACCACTCTTCGATATGCGCATTTAGAACAGCGGCAGGTCACGTCAAAGGCTCGCGATGTAATCAATAGACTGAATCGGAACAGTGATCGGCTGGTATTAGTTCAGAAGCCGACGTAGAATCGACAGTGAGTCTGGCTGCATGACTGGCAGAAATCGGCTAGAAGGAGTCATTCAATTTACTGTCGAAATTAAACATTTAGCAGGCACAGTCTATAATTAACACTATGTATCTTATTTTGATGCACCAACGGCCTAGGGAGAAATTAGCATGAGCGATCAGCAACCACACAAACCGCAGACCTACCACTACTTTGTCAATAACATCCGCTACGATACTGATCAGCCGACACTCACGGGTGCGCAGATCAAGGCTAGAATCCCAAACCTTGAACCAGGTACAGGCTTGTCCCTAGAAGGTCACGGAAATGAACCAGACCGTCTAATTGGGGACGACGAAGTGGTACATCTGGATACCGGACACGGCCCTGCACGGTTTACCATTGTTCCACCAGCTACCTTTGGGTAATAATGGGCCCAATCGATTTGCATTTAGAGCGACTTCGCGCTCGCATTGGTGACGTCACTGTTCAGGAAGTCGCCGGAACCGGCTGGGTGATTCGAATTTCCGCAGTTACCTTGCCTACAGGCTGGAACAAGAAGAGTACTCATATTTCCCTTGTCGCGCCACAAGGCTATCCTTTTGCAAAGCCGGATTGCTTCTGGGCCGACCTGGACTTGAGACTAGCCAACGGCAACATCCCGCAGAACACGCAGATCAACAATCCAATACCGGGAGTGCCCGACGCCATGCTGTGGTTCTCTTGGCATGTCGATCCTTGGAACCCGAATCGCGACGATTTAGTTACATGGTTCACACTTATCAAGCAGCGATTGAGCAAACCCCAATGAGTCAGATCGTTACTTTTGAGCAGGCAGCTGTAGAGGAACTGCAATCGCGTGCAGCGTCTGATCTGCTGGAAACTTGTGCCAGCGGCCTCATCGCGCCTGCAGGTATGCGCAATGGGAAACCCCGATATGTGGTAAGAGAGATGCTACCTGTACCTGAATCAGCTTATCAATCACGAAGCCCGGTCAACGCGGTTTTGTCTCCCGGTTATTGCATTGATCTTGCTAACCGTGCGCGCAAAGCAGGGCTTGGCATCGTGCTTGCGCATACCCACCCGGGCGATCGGCCAATGCGATCATTTTCGTCAATTGATGATGCTGGGGAAGAATGTTTGAAGGAATATTTCGAACGTCGCGTCCCAAATAGTTTTCACATTGCGGCCTTGTTCACACAGAGCAGCGGACAGTGTAGACAACTCGGATCAAAAAAACTCATTGGAATGCAGGTTGTTGGACGGGATATTTGTTGGCTGCACTCAGACCACGTTGCTAACGCCGAGCAGCATCCACGTTTTGCCCGACAAGTACTCGCCTTTGGATCGGATGTCCAGAAAATATTTGGCAACTTGCGAGTTGCAATCGTGGGAGCAGGCGGCACTGGTTCATTTATCGCCACAGAGCTTGCATACCTCGGCTTAGCAGACTTCCTTCTTATTGATCCCGATGTGGTAGACGAAACAAATTTGAACAGACTGCTGGGAGCCACTCGCGTTGATATCGGAAAATTCAAAGTCGAACAAATGGGAAGGTGGATTAAGACCATTAATCCAGAGGCAACTTGTGTCGAGTGCAATGCAGATATTGTTGAAGATGATATTGCCAAACATTTATTGGACGTGGACTTCATTTTTTTGTGTACTGACTCGCATGCTAGCCGAGCTGTCGTCAATCAAGTTGCATATCAATACCTTATACCTACCATAGACATGGGTGTAGCGATTCACGCTACTAATGGGGTCGTCAAGCATATAGTAGGCCGTACTCAGATGATATCGAGCGGGTTACCATGCCTTCTGTGTTCCGGTTGGATCGACCCTAACCAAGTGCGCATTGAAATGATGAGGCCGGAGCAGCGCGCAGCGGATCCTTATTTCAAGGGTGAAGGGGTGCCCCAGCCGGCAGTAATCTCACTCAATGGTGCCGTTTCTTCTATTGCAGTTACGACTTTTTTATCAGCTGTGACGGCAATTCCTTCGCAAGCGCGATTTGTTTTATATGACGCGATTCGGGGAGCAATGCGACCCACAGTGATGACGCCCCACCCTGAGTGTATAGTCTGTTCTCCCGCTGGTGCACTTGGGAGAGGGAATACTTGGTCTTTGCCGACACGCCTCCATGTCAGCGATTAGTCGAAGTGTCGTCTACTGGATTGGCTCTCCACCAACCATTGAAGAACGACTCGAGTTCGAGCGTCGCAATCTGGTCATTCGTACTCTAACTGAAGGCACAGTCATCGACTTCAACGTAGCACGGGCCGTTGTATACAACGCGAGCCCCCCATATGTGCCAGTGGTATCAGCTCAAATTGGAAGTTTGCTGACCGCTCTCGAACATGGCCTCATGGTTTATCTGCTTGCTGCGGATGACGCGATTCAGGCGCATTTATTGAGAGAGGTGCCTGATGCCGTACGTAAGGGACACCTTGCGATGCTGGTGAGGTCACGCACGGGCAGCGTACCATCTTTTGAATGTGCGGAAAATATTGCACGCCACGATGCTGGCCGACATGCCAATATTAATTTGCAGATTCAGCTTCCGCCGGATGTGCATCTCGACGCAGATCAGGAGTTTATTGTATGTCGTGCTTTCAGCGACTGTATGGCTGTTTCGCTCGAGCCGCTAAGTGGCGGACTTTCTGCCACGGCCTTCTTCGCTCAGGCTACGCTAACGGCGTCTGAAGTTGGGCCGCGGCCATTACCGTTCTTCGTCAAACTTGATGAAGCGCACAAGATTTTCACCGAAGTAACCAACTATCAGCTTTTCGCCACCCATCATATACCATGGTACCTCCGTCCCAACCTAGATCCTTCTCGCTGTATACAAGGGGTGGAACGTGGAATCCTTGTAGGTAGTTTCGTCGAGCAATCAGAATCATTGTGGCAGGCCGTTCTTAACGGCAAAGGGCCGCGCTACATCCATGCTCTATTCGAAGATACATTGATGGGTTGGCGAAGCCAAGCCTATAGCCGTCCACCAATGAAATGCAGTATGGCTAGTAGTCTGAAAGATGTTTTTAAATGGAAAAGGGTGCCGGTGCAGACTGTTGAACAGGCCAAACAGCATGGGTCGGTGCGATCACCTCAGGAATTGTGGGAGCAGTTGCTCAACTTGCCCGAACAGCAATTGCGCTACGCTCCAATGCACGGCGACATGCATGCTGAAAATGTACGCGTACGCAACAACGACGCAATTATTATCGACTTGGCAAATGCGAGTAATGGGCCTCTTTGTGCGGACGTGGCAAGCTTGGAGGTCTGGCTAACTTTTCAGGTGCCAAACTCCAATAAACAGATTCCTGACCGAAAGGTTTGGACGCAGGTCGCAAAAGAATTATTCTCCCCGACCGAGGTGAATAGGCCTCCTAGACTTGCGAGTACCGACGTAGGCTTGGATTGGCTGCGTGGCTGTATTCGGCAAACCCGTATGATTGCCGGTGCTATATGTGAGTGCGACACGGAATATCCAACCGCAATTGCACTGCATCTGCTCAGACGTTCGCAGTACACAACTGAGAATGAGGAAGACGCTTATCGTCGCGGCTATGCGTACTTTCTTGGATCCCAACTCGTCGAATGGCTGACAACCAAGTCCTCTGCTTCTGGGAGCGCGTCTGCATGAGACGGGCTAATCGACTGACACTCACTGGTGAAGTAGCCCACCGACACGAAGCGGATGAGCTTCTTAGAGGGCCAGGTACGGCGGTCTTGGTGAACCGTGGAGTTCAGCGATCTCTGGTCATTGCATGTCCGGATGGATGCGGCGATACCTTGACTATCAATCTTGACGAACGTGCGGGTTCTGCTTGGCGCTTCTACAACGATCGACGTGGGGCGTCATTGTTCCCCTCTGTGTGGCGTGACAACGGTTGCCGCAGCCATTTCATCGTTTGGCGATCGCGTATCTATTGGTGCGATTGGGAGGACGATGTACTGGAAGGGAATGACATGGCCCTCGAGGATCGAGTACACAAAATGTTGGGGCCAAAATTCATATCTTACGCGAGAATAGCTGATCACCTTGGTGAGGTGCCATGGGCTGTTCTGGTAGCTTGCAACCGTTTGGTTTCACTCGGGAAAGCGGTTGAGGGCAAAGGTACGGATAGAAGCAAATTCAAACGCCCGTCATAATCACTACTGTGCAGCAGCCAGAACGCGCTACAACTGTGCCAGGTATCGCTGTGATTAAATCAACTCTAGGATCGTGGGTTAAGGCAATTTATGTGGAGCTATCCAACCAACGACAAACTTGAAGCTGACGCCTCTCGTGATTTCCGCAATTCCTCCTGAGCCTTCCTCATCTTAGCTCTAGCCTGAGCATCTATGACCTGCTGCTTCGCACGTTGGGCATTGTTCTTCAGTATTTCAATTCTGCGTTGTTCTAAATCATTGGCGATTTCTGCTAGTTTCATTTTCGTGGTCTCCTGTTGATCGTTGACGGTATCTAAGGATGAGAGCTGCTTGAAAAAGCTAGGGCGGCTTGAATAAATCTCTGCCGTGCTTTCTGTTCGTTAGCTTCAGCCTTTTGCAACTCGAACCATGCTTGTGCCGACTTCGAATAGGCAGCTTGCTGCTTGGCGATCTCGGTATTGCTTTTCAGTAATTCGATTCTGCGTTGTTCCAAGTCATTTGCGACTTCTGATAGTTTCATATCCGCTACCTCCTGTTTGGTGTACAGATATTTATGCTGATGGCTGTGTTGGTCGTCCTGATAAATACCTCTCAAGGAGGTCATCAAGACGATGTGGAATAAAATATTGGCATTGCTGGATGCACAGTTTGGATTTCAATCCACCAAGGCTTCATCCAAGGTGAAGAAATTATGGCAAGGCTATGACAATCAAACCAACGAGCATGTAATTTGGCTTGAGTACCGTGTCAGGGTTCGAAACAATCAACCAACACAATCTGATGCTAAAACTGACCCGAAGGTGTTGGGGCAGGCAGCCAACGAAAAGGAACGGTCGGTGATGAATGATCTCATCGCTCGGTCTAACAGGTTAAAGCGCCGGTGATTGTGATCAACAGTTTTTCCACTGTGGTCACGATCCTATAAATTCGGCAACAAGGCAACGGGTAATTGCTGTTGACCTGTTTACCATTTTGCTGGATGGTGCAGATAGTGGAGAAGAGTTTGTTACGTTGAAAGAAGGCCGACGTTCGTGAATACGGCTATTAACCCAAAGCAGTCATTTGAAGTTCGCAAGGAGAGCTAGTATTTTAATTACAGCTACTTGGCATCAGTCGCTGCTTTGTTAAAATCTGCCAAGGCGGCTTCCAGCTTAGGCTTGTGTTTGAGTTTACTAAAATATCTTTCTGTCATTATGGCGGACTGCTTTCGTATAAGAGCATTTGCCTCATTGTTAGTTATTGATCCTGCTCGTTGCAAGGCTGAGTGGAGTATGCGTGCGTGCTCAAAGAACTTTGTTATTGAAAGCCACTGGTCATGAATTGCTTCCGCCGTTACCCACGCAGTATTTGGTTCTTCAAAAAAATTACTCCAGATTAAAATAATGGCCTGTATGTGGGATAAGTAGCTCAAAAAGCTGGAGTAGTTCAGCACAGTTTCTTTCGGCAATTTTGACAATTGCTCCGTTGATAATTTTGACTCGTTAACTGATTCCAGTAGCGACTTTAGGTACAGCGAGACAAATGATATCCCGGGGATAGCTTTGATTTTCTTTGGCGTTTGCTTCTTAATTTCCTCCGCAAGGAGAACGCTGATCGCGTGTGATGGCTCAAACAAACCGCCTTCGATTTTTAATGCTGCTTTTAATTCATCAGTTAGGTATGCCTTAATAAGTATCTTTGCTACTGAATCTATCGCGACAATCTCTGATATTTTGACAAAATGCACGTAAGTAATGCGTGACTCTGCTTCTTTTAGATTGCGTCGATCTAGATTGGCTCGAATCACATAACTTAGGCCAGAAGAGATTAATGCTCCAATTAGCCCAGAGAATAGCGCGACGTTCTGCATGCTCATGTGGTCAAGGTCTGTCATATGGATTTAGCCGCTAAAAAATAGTTTGTTGTATTGCACTAACCAAACAGTGTCGCCACCAATTCTACGACATACAGTGGTCTGCTGGGGCTGGGTTTATGCAAGCTGATAATTGTTGCCAACAAAGCTTGGCATGAAAGACAGTCATGAGATAATTTTAAGACTGTTTGCCAGCATTGTGCGGGTCAATAAACTGACAAAGCTGGAACCTAATCGAGGACGCCAATGTGCGTCCTCTCTTTTTTTACCATGGTTAGACCTAGGGCTGAAGCTGTATGGGTTTATGACGTACCTATCGTTTCTCACGATAACCAAGCGGTTAGTCAGACTGTTTCAAAACTGGGCTAGTTTTTATGTCAGGTCGTTGGAGATTACAGTGTTGGTTCATCTCTTTGTAGCTACGAAAATGACAGTTCAGCATTAACACCGTTGTGATCAGACCAATACGTCGTGTTAGGAATTGTCACAGCTCACGAATACTCCCGTGGGCGTTAACCGGTGACAAATAAGGGCACGACTAAGGAGCGCCGCTGTTTGGCGTCCAGGTTGATAGGCTTGTTAGATTTTTTCCTTTTTTAAGGAGCATATTTCTTTGTTTTCTTTTTCATTTCATCCACGGGAATTTTTGCTACCGTCACAACGAACCCAATAGCTTGTAGTCGAGTCATTACATGTCTGAGACTGATCTTTGAAAAGAAAGGTACCGTCAAATCCTTTTTATCGGATTCACTGATAATAGCGAAAACCACATGATATTCATTTACATTAGGTCTATTGTTTGGGTTTATTAGCTTAAACTTGGCGGGCAATTTGGAATTTAGGAGTTTGCGAAATTCAGGCTCCATCTGAAACAGTTCGCCGGACACAAGGCCTTGGTTGAATAGATGGCTTAGAACGCTGGAACCACCGTAACGCTTAACATGGATAAATTCATTTCCGTTTCTCAGTAAATCACATGGCTCTACTGGCGCGGCTGCTCCTGTCACAAGGATATTCTTCTTATCTAACAGTACAAATGAGTCTGGATCGCTTTTTGCTGCCCGTTCATTATAGTCGCCTTCAGTTTCATCATCATAAATCGGGAGCGACTTTTCATATTTAGGAGCGTTCGTGAAAAAGCTGTTCACTTGTTCTGCGAATTTGTGGTTTACTTTGTACCATTTCCCATTGTTCAATACGTACACGTCGAATTGATAGTTAACTTCAGCATAGATGAAGCGATACGCAGGCCACTCATAGACGACAAGATCGTCTGAATCGACACAAAGTATTTTTCGCTGTCTCAGGCTTTGAGCATCTGGGGTTTTGCCTTTAAAGGTTTCAAGAAACTCCGATATGCGAATATCGTAATATCGGGGAGATGATGCGGCGCCGGTGTACTTGAAGCCTACTACCCGATCCCAATCGATTATTTCAGGAACAGACAACCAGACACGCTCAAAATTTTCAGAGTTGATTCGATTCAAAAGTTCGACGTCTAGTATTTCATGAAGAGCTTTGTCCCTTACTTCGCCGATATGATCAACCCATGCGAATGCCCCATGTTTATAAGCATTGTCGTTATAGGTAGCTAAAATGTGCTTTAGTAAATCGGCAAGGTTCTTTAGCTTGACTTCGACACTTAGCTTTAAAGCATCCTTTCCTGATATGCGCGTACCATATTTTTCATCATTGGGTTTTCCTGTAATAGCGCGCAGAAGGTCACGTTCAATATTCAAGCCGAAGTACTGAAGCTCAGTAGCGACGCCGGTTTGCTCACGAGTTTGTGTAGGGTGTTGCTCGAAAGACGACTTATCTATGCTGCGGAGGCTTGCTACATCAAGGAGATTTAAGGCGACTTTTAAGCCAAAATTCATTTCGATTTTTGCTGAATCGACTAATTGATGGCCTTGCCCAAAGGTCAAAATAAATATCGCATCCCCAACTTTTGCGTAAAGCAGCGCGCCGGTTGAAGAATTTCGCCCGAATTCCGTAGCGACAACAATTGGAGCAAGAAACCGGGCCCAGCGAGGAGTGTTTGAATAGTTATTCTTAATGAATAAGGTACAAGGACTTATCCCGCTAATTTCAAGATCGAAAGATTTCAACTCACTAAGGTTTTTAACAATATCGGAGGCGTTCTTAACCTCCGCTTTGGCGAGGTAAATATTGAGATCGGCTTTTGAGGATTTATCGGCCACGTCACTATCAAGAAATCAAACAATTTGCGCACCAAGACAGAAAATCTGACATCAAACAGACGAGGTGTTCAGCTTAGAGCTTGGCAACCATCGCATTCATGGCATCAATACAGTTTTGCAGATATTCAGCTTTGACCTGCACCACTCTTCCCGGCATACGATACCTTCCTGCATGCATACGCGTAAATGGAAGGCCACAAGCAAAAGCCACAACTCCTGTGGTCTGAAAATCTCTAATTTCTGTCACTCCATCAGCAAGGTTTGCAAAGGTAAATACGTTCGGGTTCGTTTGCTGAACAGCTTGAATCATTGTGTCGATTTCAGTTAGGACTGCATGATAAGCAGATGCGGGCCCCATGTATTGCGTTAGTCTGTTTTTTGGAAACAAATGGAATCGTGGTGGCAGCCGTCCTGCGGCATTCAACTGTGAAGCAAAGTTGTGCTGTTTGTATATTGGAGACGGCAAATTTAATCCCTGAACTAGCGCAATTGCATTTTGAACGGCTCGACGAGACGAATCATCGGCCATAACTGGAAGAATCATCGAATCGGTTGCTGCGATCGCTATCTGCGTATAAATGGAAAAACTTGGGTTTGCATCAACAAAGAGGTAATCATACTCATTCTGGACCTGAGCGACGAAATCGTTTAGCCAGTCTATAATTTTTAGCCAAGTATTTGTTCCAGGAATTTGGGTATTTGCAAGTGTCGAGATTGCATTGGACTGCAATTCAACAAGTGCGTCACCAGCCACCAAATCTATATTGGCAGGAATATTTTCGTTATACGAATGGGGTTTCGATATGTAGTTAGCAACAGTTAGGGTCGGCATGAGAAACGGAGAAGGCAGGCGATCTTGAAAATAGCCTCCAATACTCCGTCTCGGTGTATTGCTATGTAACGCATTGAGATTATGGCTACCTGAACCAGTCAATCCGCCCAATAGGAGTTCAGATAAATTAGCTTGGGGACAAAGATCAACAACAAGAATCTTTTTATCTGGATGGAGTTCCGCAAATATTGATATCGATTGAAAGGCAAGACTAGTTTTGCCTGTTCCGCCCTTGTTGTTCCAGAAAGAGTATTTAATCATTAGTGAGTTCCATTTGCTTAAATGCGCCAATTCCCCTTTTCAGGTAACACGGAGGGCTACGGTTACAAGGTGCCGATTATAGACACAATTCACTATTGGCATCATGGCAAGATATATCTAAGCATTCTGGAGGACCTGCTCTCTGGTTAGAATCCATGTCGGACAACAACTCGAATGCTGACCGTCCGCTTCACGCAAATTGCGGTCAATGGCACTCAGAAGGGTGCGGCATAACCGATGGTGTAACAGTGCCGTATATATACCCCATCTGACGACCTACACCAAGGCTGGCAAGGCTAACAGATTTTCCAGTATGGCCACAATCCAACAATTTCGAAAAGAGGTCAACAGGCAACGATCCCGTTGTACAGTGCTCAAGATTGATGGATAGTCCCAACAATGGAGAAGGTTTTGCTGGTGAAAATCCGGGACGTTGAAATCAGCCCCTTGAATTTAGGCGAAAAAAGTACAAGCCAGCCAGATGCATGGTTGGCGAGGGTATCAGCAAGCGAATGACGCTATGGCTTGCGCCACTTATCAGGTTTCCCACCTGTAGTATGGCGAACGCGCTCAACCAAGGGCGCCACACCATGATTTAATTCCCGCGCTCGTTCTATTGCTTCGGCCTGTGTGGGCAAAACAGCACTAGCTCTTTCTGAGTTAGGTTTCCTAATCGCGAAGTCACCTTCGGGTCGCCGTTCCACAAATATCTTTTTGTCACTCATATCAACTCCTAATTGGGTTGAGGGTTCACGAAACCACTACATATAGTGATTTTTTAAATCGTGGACACTAATTGTAGTACTACGAAGAAGTTAAGCAAGCGATATTTTGGCCTAGATTATTTGGCCTATCCCATTTCGCTGGGTGTTTTCACACAGCCTCAACCCTGTGATCGGCCATGTGAAAATTACATAGGATGTTTGGCCTAACCAAACTCCGAGAACTTCACCACATTTACATCGTAACCAGGGGGAGTGAAGAGAGAATCATTTCTTTAACACGCCTTTAGAACTTGCTGGTAATCTTGTGGTCAGCGTTATTTAACTGCTGACCACAATAGCGAGCATGACCGAGAAAAAAACCTCCGATTACAAGCAAGCCATAGCATCATCCGGCAAAGACATCTACGCCAATATTGAAGTCGGCGACCCTGACTATTGGATTCCTATGCAGCACTTGGAGACGTTGCTAAATGAGGGATTGCGAGGTCTGTCCCTTTCGGGCCTTGCGTTGCGTACACGATCAAAAGTCGTCAAAACAGCAGTGTGCGAGGCACTTGGCTATCCAATTCCAAGGTCATTTAAAAAGACACAGCCTCGCTTTTTAGGCCAACAACTTGACACCTACGCGCAAAAGTCACTAAACCTACAAATCTGGAATGAAGAGCTTTCACCAACGCGCCGTTACGCAATTATTGAAGTTTCAGAAGACGATGTAATTGGCAGAGTGAAAGTCGTAAATGGTCAACAACTTGCGTTGTTAGATACAACTGGAACAATCACCACCAAGTATCAAGCACGACTTGAAACCGGCACCACCACGCACGAGTTGATATCGCCGCAAGACACTGATGCCATGATGCCGTACGTTAAAGCCAACGCAATATTCAATCCCCAAACCAGCCCAATTCAAGAACCTGAAAGCGGTACGTTACTTCCGATCAGGGAAATATTTGAGAGACTTTCTCATCTCGTCGGGCAGACGTTTGCTGACCCTGGCATGGATCAAGAACGCAATCGTGGAGCATCACTCCATCGCTTAGTTTGTGAACGGCTGGGATACAACCGTTACGAAGACAAAGGACAATTCCCCGATGTACGACATCAGCTGTTGGAAGTGAAGTTACAAACATCGCCCACTATTGATTTAGGACTCGTTCAGCCAAGCAGCGAAGAGCAATTGGATATTCAACAGATAGGAAACATCCACCCGCGCCATTGTGACACTCGGTACGCTATGTTTTATGCGGCAACGGACGGAGTGACTGTGACCTTGACTCATCTTTTTGTCACTACCGGAGCAGATTTCTTTAGTAGATTTAGACGCTTCGAGGGTAAAGTCATCAACGGCAAAATCCAGATTCCGTTACCCCGAGATTTTTTCGAACTCTAAGCCGAACACTCGCCACACTCGCTCGTCCAGAGTTGCAGCCAAATCATCAGCTTCTCTGGATGGAATTTTTGCGTAGATAGATTTTACCATCGCAATAAGGACTTGAGTATCCTCTCGAGCTGGGTCAGGCAATGGGAATTTCTCCACATATTGAGTGATAAAACGACGGCGTCCAGCGTATAGCTTGTTATTAAATCGGTGGTCGTAGAACGCTTCAATAAACGTCGAATTGGCAACAGCAAGAGCCAGCCATAACAAATCCTCATCACCATCTTTTTCGCATCGCATCCAATAGCACTCACCGTTAACTACACCACCTTCGGTATCGATCCAGAAAATCGGTTTTTCAGAAATATCGGGAAACACCAATTTGGGAGATGACCACGCTGAGGGATCCTGTGGAACCCACAACTCGTACCATTGACGTCCAGCTTCAATAACATAGGTTCGAGACTCCAACACATCTCGATGCCGCTCAAGGTAACGTTTAGCTTTTGGGTAATGACTCAAATCCACAGCGCCTCGTCCGCTTTCTGTCATCTCATGCGGGTAAAGAATAGCTTTGACATGTTTGGCCTTCGCAGGAAATAGAGCCTTGAAACGACGTGCGTGATGGCGCGTTATCAGTGGACGTAACAATTCAGGCTCGCCTTCAGGCAAATCAGCCCAATCATTACGAATAAAAACTTTATCAGCGGTAGATTTAACGCCCACACGAATTTTGCCTATGCGCCTGAAGGTATCCCAAGTATTGGCTTCTACCGTTGCCAGCCATTGATCAGTGGATTGAGTCCCGACGCGCCAAAGACCATCTGGGCTACCTCCGTTGTCCAATATACCATGTCGAATTCGGAATCGTCGGCCATCGGATATTTCTACAACTGTATTGTCCTCAACGACCAAGGCTGCCAGAGGATCATGAGCAATCTCTTGGAAGGAATCTTGGGTTTCGTAAATTGTGGAAAACGCTATGCCATCGACGCTTGGATGTTGGCAGTCTGTTATTCCCCGAGCCAGCAGAACCGAAGGCAGAACAGCAGCATCAAAAAGTTTCGTATCACCCAAATCCCACGCATGCACAATCTGAAAGCGGGACAGCAATGCGCGTCGCACAGCCTGACCAGATTTTGTAGTCATGAACCTGTTCGAGGTAATCACACCTGAAATACCACCAGCGACCAGAACTTGGGAAATCGCCAAAAGAAAAGGGTAATACAAATCTACGCGGCCAGTTAGGCCAAAGCGTAGCGCCAACTGCTGGGCTTGTTGAGTACCCATAATCTGCGTGCGAACATAAGGCGGATTGGCGATCACTAAATGGAATGGCTCTTGGCAATCCTTCGAAGAGAACAAATCATCGCGCTCTCCTAAGCTTAGGACGTGTTCGAGAAAATCCTTCTGTTCAAGGCGAATATCTAGACCAGGAAAGTCCTCACCAAGGCGTTGCGATGCGACCTTGATAGCGTTTAGATCAGTATCGTAGCCAATTACTTCAACACGCTTACGATCAGCCGCAGGCAAGCGCTTAATCAGCGCATCCAGTAAAGCGCCATCACCTACAGCTGGATCAAGAATGCGGATTTTCCCTCTCTTGGGCAGCTTGGCAAGTTGTATCATTTGATTGGCAACAAATACTGCGAAAACTTCTGGGGTATAAGTGGCCCCAGAATGTTTCTGTAGATCAACCTGGCTATACCGAGGCCGTTGGGCTTGGGGGATGTCAAGTTCAATTAGACTATTCATGAGCGCCATTCTACGTTCAAACTTAGAGGTTCAACAACAGGTCATTTCGGCAGGCAAGGTGGTCTGACAATTAGTAGTACAATTAATTTATGCGTGTTACTTCTCTTGAACTCAAAAACTTCCGCTCCTTCGAGATTATGGAGCTAATAGAGCTTGACCAAATCAACGTCCTTATTGGCCCAAACAATGCGGGTAAATCTTCTATCCTTAGGGCATTGCTACTTATTCAGGAAAGTTACGGAAACCCTTATCCTGACGTACGTGTTAGCACAGGTGCCGCTCAGATCATGATTGGTTTGGGTGATATGAAAGGAGAATTTGGCTATACGGGATCGGGAGTTCTCGGGGTTGATATGAAATCACAAGATAGAAGTAGCGGTGAAATTGCCATCACTATTCAGAGGCCTGACGACTCGACCCCCCATAGAACTAAAGCTCTGAAAAATGTTGAACCGCTCCATTTTGTAGTACCTTATCTATCAAAGCGCAAAACTTCTAACTATCAAGAAGACGTTAGAAATGAAATGGCGCTACGAGTCAACGCAGATATGTCGAATCTTGCTGCAAGGCTTTCCAGGCTCGCAAACCCAGGGTTTCCTGAGTACGAACGCTATAGCAATACTTGCAAGGAAATTCTCGGGTTCGTGGTGACAGCCATACCATCTCTCAATGGGCTGCGTCCTGGTGTTTATTTGCCGGATCGTCAGACCATCCCTATCGACCAAATGGGTGAAGGCGTACCAAATATCGTGGCACTTTTGGCCGATTTGGCGCTCTCGGAAGGGAAGCTCATTCTGATTGAAGAACCTGAAAACGATCTTCATCCACAAGCCCTCAAGGCATTGCTTGATTTAATTGTAGAGAGTTCCAAGTCAAACCAATTTGTAGTCTCGACACATTCAAACATTGTAGTGCGTCACCTCGCAGCAGCAGTAAATAGTAGGCTTTACAACATTACCTCTGTATTTGGAAAGTTGCCGCCTATTGCGACAATTCGAGCTGTTGAACCAACTGTTGATGCTCGGCTTGAGGTGCTACGGGAACTCGGTTACTCTTTTTCTGACTTTGATCTTTGGGATGGCTGGTTGATTCTTGAAGAGTCATCAGCCGAGCGCATTATTCGTGACTACCTTATTCCTTGGTTTGCTCCAAAACTAGCACGTGTTCGAACCCTTGCTGTAGGTGGAGTGAGTCAAGTTGGACCAACTTTCGATGACTTTCACCGTTTAGTACTTTTCACACATTTGGAAGAAGCGTATCGAGATGCGGCTTGGGTGCGAGTTGATGGCGATAGTGCTGGTTCTGAAATAATCACACGACTTCAGGGTCGCTATCCGTCGTGGAAGTCAGATAGATTTGGCTGCTTTAGCAAAGCGCAATTCGAGCAATACTATCCAGCCGAATTTGCGGAACAAACAAAAGAAGTTTTTGTTCATGCCGATAAGCAAGCTCGCAGAAAAGCTAAGCAACAACTTTTAGACAATGTTCGCGCGTGGCTTGATGCAGACGAGCAAAGGGGGCGAAAAGCACTAGAGCAATCAGCTGCCGAAGTGATTTCTGACCTTAGGCTAATTGAGAGCCAGTTATCAAATAAACGCTTGCCCCTACCACCTAAGTGAAGTTACCAAATTAAGTTTTTTTCTGCTACACATCTAAACCAATTTAATTATCTCCCGGCCATGGCAACAGTCCTTCACAAGATAACTCAGAGACTACGGGCGTTTTTACACCGTGTAACTTTGATATAACGATGTTGCCGTCATCTCCATCAACCGCCAAGCGTCAAAAACAATCCAAACCATCAACGGGCTAACATTATTCGAGCCAACCCTGCCTCGAATCGCCTTCTACCGGCACCCAATGCGCCTTTTATGAGGATAGCTGTTTAGTATCTGTCCTTATATATAACAGTAATCCGATAGATATATAAGAGTAAACCGATAGGCTCCGTTTTGCTCCGTCTCATGGTTTGTTGGCGCAATAACCGTGGCCATACCGTGTTTCTACGATTCGATACGGTTCTTGGTAATGTCGCCGGACATTTGGGGAACGATGGCCTGAAAATGATCCGGCCCCCAAACTGGGACGTCATAATCCTTAAACAGCCAATTCTTTTACACCAAATCTTCATTCCAGCCACTAATCGGGTCAAGCCTGACCAGCCCAGACTCCGCGCCAATGGTGAATCCAGCGTTGTCTTTCCGAATTGAACACGCATGCTCGCAACTCCCATAAATAGATATGAGGCCACATCAAGTGGCATCGTTAAATTAGGAGAAAAACATGAGCATAGTCAGACACGCATCAAGTCCCAATTGGTATTACTCTTTCCAATTAAAAGGAAAGAAACATTTCGGTTCAACCGGCACCGGCAACAAGACGGTTGCCAAGAAGGTGGAGGATGGTGAACGCAGGAAGGCGATAGAGGCATCGCTTAGCGACAAGGCCGAGCCGATCACGTTAAAAGCGGCCATACAACAATTCCTCGACAGTAAGCGAGGTAACAGCGAATACGGCAACATCAAGGCGCGAGCAAACAAGCTGTTGGGGTCAAAGAATCAACCCGGCACTCAGACCCGTGTGGCTTGCTTCGGTTTTGATGGCAGCACTTATTTGCACGAGCTCAAAACCAAGGACATACAGCGCCTTGTCCTTGAACGCCGGAAAGAGCAGAACGCCAACGGCACGATCCTGTATGAACTGCTGACGCTGAACAGCATCATCAAGCTTTGCCGGAAATTGGGGTACGAAGTACCAGAGCTCAACCTGGCCGAAATCAAGCGAGACAATGCAATCAAGCCAGACCGCAAGCGCATCCGGTTCCTGTCCATTGAGGAAGAAGCACGGCTGCTGGAAGAACTGCATCCGGATAGGATTGCTCGTGGTCTTGCCAGCGTAGGAAACCAGACTGATGAAATGCGCCGGATGAAACATGACGCCTACGACTTCGCGGTACTGCTGCTCGACCTCGGATGCCGCCACAGCGAGTTGTCCAAGTTGCAATGGAAAGATGTGCGGCTGGATCGCAACGAGGTTCAGCTGTATCGCCCCAAGGTTGGCAACCAGTCGATGTTGCAGCTGACCCACCGTGCCCGTGAGGTATTGCAGCGCAGGTTCGATGGCAAGACGACAAGCCAGGTTTACATCTTCGAATGCAAGTCAGGCGGGCCGCGCAAATATTCACCGAAAGCGTTCCGTAGTGCATGCGATCGGGCTGGCATTGACGGCATTTCATTCCATAACCTTAGAAAGACCTGTGCATCGCGGCTGGTACAGAACAACGTGCCAATTCACTACGTGTCCAAGATATTGGGTCATGCAACCGTGGACATTACGGCCAGCTATTACGCCGACTTGGCACCCAGCGATGCGTCGCGCTTGGCAGTTGATGTGCTGAATCGGCTACATGCGACAGCGGTGGTGGAGTAGGGTGGACGTAAACCAATCAGGACAACTGAATTAGGCCGCATAGGCTATGGTATTCGGGGGTTGGGGTGCATCCCGAGATGAATTGGTAAAGGACACGTTGAAGGTGCAAATAAACGACGCGCAGCGGAAGTGCAATTTGCGCGTTCAACCAGGAGCCGAAGGCGACTGCATGTCACTTGAATTGGAGCGAGATCGGTGGGTTTGTTCCAATGGGGCTAACACGCAATTCGCAGACGAAATTCCATGTTGAATATTTGCTTCAGGCACATCCGGTTCGTGCTGCGCACGTGAATTGTGCAGTTGCCTCACTCACTGCGCTCGTGGTCAACCACACAATTCAATCTTATTTCGAACCACATTCAAACTATAAAAGAATGACCAGCCCCGTAGTGGATTTTCCATCCACGCACAACTCAAATCGGGTTCGCTGCGCTGTCATTACTGACGGTTTGTTACAATTTTGTGGAAGGTAAAAGAAGCGTAATTCCCAAGCTGGCGACATCAACGACGCATCCACAACTAAGTCATCAAAACTTTGACCGGCATCATCCGGCTGGCTTGAAATTGCGGCTCGACGCAATCTGTTCCGTACTACTCTCACCAGCAGTTAGGGTATGTCTGGTTATTCGTCATATTGGCTTGTGTTCGTGCTTGTCCCGACGCGAGACGGTGAATCAATTATTGGACAGATGTATTTATGTCATTACTCTTGACCCCAACACAATGAACCCGTCACCGCTTTAAATGGTGGAATTCCAGTTTTGAATTTTCAGTATGATGGGAGCTACCGCCTGATACGATACAAACTGGAAGACCAGCGTGCTAGTCAGTGCAACCATATATCAAAGGGTGAGAGGCAATGGCGGATGAACTAAAAAGCTCCAACAAGGTTAAGTACTTTGCAGAGCCAACCGAACTGATAGGCAATAAAACGCCGCAAGAAACTGAAGTAGCCAGTACAGATTTCATCCCTGCAAAAGCCAAAACCAAACGCACACGCAAGAAAGCAGCCGAAGCCGTTGCCGTTGCTTCTGAACCCTACCTGATTATCGGCTTTGACACTGAGTTTAAAACGCCTGAATACCATGTCAGTCGCGAGCAAATTGTAGCTGGTGAGGCGAAGTACCGGGTTTTATCCTACCAGTTTCATGCCAAGACCAGCGATGGTCATGAGTGGCAAGGCATTTGCTGTCCTGATGGTGATGAGCGCATGACCCTTGGTGAATTCGTCGTGTTTGCTCTTGGCCTTGGTGCTCGTGACCATCAAATTAAAAATATACCAACCAAGATTTACCTCGTAGGCCATTTCACTCGGGCTGATGTACCGGCATTCGCCGACTTTCAAGACCTGACTCATTTGCTGTCCAGTGTTCGCAATACTTTCATCTCGATCGACAGCGGCGCTCACCTGAGGGTTGATTATCCGGATGGCAGTGCCAGCACATCGCTGAACCTATTATTCAGGGACACGATGCTGCTCACTCCGCAGGCTTCAAAAAGCCTCAAGGAAATAGGCAAGCTGGTCGGCCAGGAGAAGATGCAATTAGACCCCGACGAGGCCAAGCACAAGGACATGATCCGCAACATGGATAAGGTTCGGGTCGAGCATTGGGACTTGTTCAAACGGTATGCGCTAAACGATGCAACGATCTGTGTTCGCTACATCGAAAAGATCATCGACCAATTCGAGCAGATCACCGGCAAGAAGAAAGTGCCCGTTACCCTGACTTCCATCGGTGTCGATCTGCTTCAGAAAAGCTGGAAGGAAAATTTGGCAGAAGATGCACTCACTATTCTCGGCAAGGAGGAGGTCACTGAACGGTACTTCGACAAGAAAAAGGGATACTTCGTCAAGAATAAAAAGGTCGTCGATATGGAGGAGGTGGCGTGGTATATCGACTTCATAACCGAGAGCTACCACGGCGGCCGCAACGAGCAATTCTGGTTTGGGCCATGCTTCGAGGATGACTGGACGGACTACGACTTATCCAGCGCCTATCCAACCGCGATGTCACTCATCGGCATGCCGAAATGGCATGAGGTTCATGATGATCCTGGCATCGAATTGTTTACGCCGACGACACTGGGGTTTGCCAACGTAGATTTTGAGTTTCCAGCTGAGACAAGGTATCCGACACTGCCTGTCCGTACCAATCACGGTTTGATCTTTCCGCTCACCGGCAAGAGCTATTGTTCAGCCCCGGAGCTATTCGTTGCGCGCAAGCTCGGTGCCACAATCAAGATAAACAAGGGAGTCATCGTCCCGTCCGACCCCGACATTAAAATATTTGGCTTGTTTATAAAGGATTGCCTGGAACGGCGTAAGAATGCAGGAACGAAAAAGCTTGAGAGCCTGTTCTGGAAGGAAATCAGCAATTCCACCTATGGCAAGACAGCACAAGGGCTGAGGCCCAAGCGGGTGTATGACATGCGTGACCGTGCTACGAAAATACTTCCACCGAGTGCCATCACCAACCCGTTTTTCGCATCGTACATCACGTCATTTACTCGCGCCATTATGGGCGAGATCATCAACAACCTTGACCGTGACACCTGCGTTTTCAGTTGCACGACTGACGGGTTCATTTCCAATGCCGGCAAGGACGAAATCAAACGGGCACAGGAAGGGGAATTATCCAAGCTGTTCCTGCAATCGCGGGAGCTACTGACGGGCCTGCCATCGGTTCTTGAAACCAAGCACTTCTTGCGCAAGCCATTAGGCTGGCGAACCCGAGGCCAAGCGACATTGATGCCGGGAGTGGCTACCAGTCCAGACGATGAGGACAAAATAACCGTATTGGCCAAGGGAGGCATATTCACGCCGCCAGAATGCGAGTCAACGGAAGACCAGAACAACGAAATCATCCGTATGTTTTTCAGCCGTACCCCTGATTCATTGATTAGGGTGGAGGCCATGACAGGCATTCGCGATATGGTGGAACATGATGCCGATCTGGTGGAAAAGGTTATTTCCAAGAAGCTGAACATGGAATACGACTGGAAGCGCCAGCCATTGGGCGTGGGCTTTTCGCAGAAGCACCAGCACCTCATATTCAGTACGCGCCCGTGGCATTCTTTAGAGCAATTTGTCGAAATTCGGGAAGCGTGGGATGACTACACGCAGGACAAGCATGTGTGCCTGAAAACACCGGGCGACTATGAGGCCTTTGCATCATCGGTCGAGGCCCACTCCTTCCTGACGAAGGAGCATGGCAAATACCTCAAGAAAATTAACCCTGACATTCAACGATTGCGGCAGCTGTTGTGTTCGGCTTGGAGAGAATCAAAGGCCGGACTGTCACGCCAAGTGAATGGTGTATCGGCACAGAGATTTGCAGACCTATTAATCAATCACGATATACCTTGCAAGAGATCCGATGTAGAAAATGCAAATAGGCGACCCTTCGTTCCTCATTCATGCCCGCCCACCAATGAGGTTCTGGCAAGGTTGAAGGCGTTAAAACAAACCGTTCCAGACCTTGATATCGATTTATTCCTTTATACAGATCGTTCGGCGGATGCGGTAACGCTTAGATCAAGTTACGATTGCCCATTTATAAGGAAATGCTATTAAATCATCCTCAGTAAATGTTTCTCCTCTCCACCCATATACAACTTTTACTGAGGTCTATCCGGAAAAAGGTTGGCATCCCGGTTTGACGTGGATACCAAGGCGGTTGGTTAAGCTTTCGAAGATGATTTCTTGGCCTTGCGTCGCGTGTTGTACCAGTAGGCCGCCACATAAAACACGATTGGGGTGACGTATGTAAAGAAGACTGGCAAGCTAACAACGAAGCGTTAAACGAAGGAACACGGTTGTTGAGGTCTTATAATCTTCCGGAAGGCCGTATATGGATTATCACGGAAGCAGACCGTTCATACACGACCTTCTTATTACCGGAAGACTACTGAGGTTAGACCCCTTTGTTAGGAGGATTGTGAGATAGTGTTTCTATTGTAAATCAACAAATGGAGACGCAAATGGGACAAGCTAAATTAAAAAAACAGCAGATTACTCAACAAGGAAAAGACTATATGGAAGGATTAATGACCTCCACTCCTCTTTTAAAGGAAGCCCTTGACGAGCTTAGTTCTGTCTATGTTGCTTTGGAAAAAATATTGTTTGTGTTCCCCCATGAGTTGGACCCTTTGGTTCACGGTATGATGGACCTTTCCAAGAAACTACCAGAATCTGAACAGATTAAATTACTAGAGACGGCAGCTCCTTACAATATGTCAAAAGTGTGTAAGGGTCTCAAGCAAGCAAATTATGTGGGGAGTGTACGGGTTTTTCAAAATGCCACACACCTTCTTAGATTGTTTGAAATTTCAGGAATAACCCACATAGGTATTATGGGCATTAAGGGTGTTATGGTACCAGGACAGACTGGCAATGTAGAAACTCTTGGCGATATCTTTAACAAATACGTTGGAACTGGCGATATATTATCAGCTCAAGATGAATTGATTGATGCAGGTTTTATTGACCAAGCAAGATTGTAATGAGCATGCTACACACACACGAAGAAATCAAAGTTTGGCTTGATGATCACAATATCACAACTTATACCATTAGACCTGATGGTATTGTTGATGTGGACGGTAATCTTATTCTGCGTAACGTTGCCGAATCCTCTATTCCTGTTCAATTTGGAAGGGTGACTGGCTATTTTCGTTGTGCTAACACAAACCTGATATCACTTAAAGGTGCTCCTTATTCGGTTGTTGGTGGTGGTGTTTTTTGCTCTCAGACAAAAATAAAATCACTTTCAGGTGTCGACAAGATAATAAAAGAAATGGATGGAGTGTTTATGTGTAATGCAGCTGTAACACATTTATTAGGACTGTTGTTGATAAAAGGAGTAGTACATATTAGTATTGACAATGGTGGACCAATTGACAAAATCTTCAACAAATACGTTGGAACCGGCGATATTCTTTCAGCTCAAGACGAATTAATTGACGCAGGACTTATCGACCAAGCAAGATTGTAAGTGTTTCCAGCGGTGTGAATCAGCCAGTTAACAACCGCTTCACCAGCTCAATAGCTTTGTCCTTTTCCTCAGACCATATGGGGGCTAGTTGAAGGCTTGATAGTAAGGAAGCGTTGTCAATATTGGAGATGCGCTTCTGATTACAAATTATTCCAATGACCTCAAACAGTAGCTCATTCAGAATTGGGCATCCAAGATCAACTCGGATGCCCACTCAAAAGATTAAGCTTTCGGAGATACTTTCCTGGCCTTGCGTTTGCAGTTGTACCAGTACGTAACCGAGCCTTTTTCGGTAAGGCTTGCACCTTGGACAAACGCGGCGATGACGGTATCTTTGTCCTCGTCCTTGAGGGCGCTGAAAATAACCATTGCCACATCGGCCTTGGTCTTGCCTTCCTTGAGCAATTCCTTACCTTTCGCGATGGCATCCTTGATCGACTGTTTGTTCATATCGATCTTTTTTGGTTCGACGACAGCAGGTGCTGGTTTGGTTGCAGTAGCAGGAGTTGCTGCCGCTGGTGCAGTTTTCTTTACTGCGGTTGGTGCTGCTTTAGCTGCTGGTGCTTTTGTGGTTGCTGATTTAGCTGCTGGTACTGTGATTTTCTTAGTCATGATATTGGCTCCATAAAGTTTGAGTGAGATTGTTGATAGTGCTTTCCTTTGCAGTTTCGAATCCGGGCACGTCTTCCAGCAAGCCGAGCAGGGCATTGGTGAACTCATCAAAATCTAGCGCGTTGCCGTACTCTTCTTTAATGATTTCCACCATTTCTTGCTTCTGCTCGGTTGTTAGCGATTTCATGTGTGCTCCTTTGTCTTAACCACACGGACACCATCCAACCGAACCAAGGGTAGGGCAACGGCTATAAGGTAAATATTTTTCAGTTGCTAAAGCGGCAGTGATCGACCGGAAGATGCAGCGCCATGTCGGCATCATTTCCGGAGAACAAAATGCTGTTTAAGTTAGGTCAGATTGTTGCAACGCCAGGAGCGATTCAGGCGATGAAGGAAAACGGTATTGAAGCGTGGAGCTTATTGTCTCGCCATGCTAACGGTGATTGGGGATGCGTTCCTGAGGAAGACCGGCTGGAGAATCAGCGTAGCGTTGAGGAAGGGTATAGAGTGATGTCGAGCTATGCTCTGAATGATCGCGGTGACAAGTTGTGGATCATCACGGAAGCGGATCGGTCATCGACGTGTTTGCTGTTGCCAGAGGAGTATTAGCGTGGTGTAGCTTACCGAAAGTGCCCGTAAATTCCCCATCCCTTTCCCGTTATTCCTAAATCCGCGAAGACTGCATTTTCGAGTCCAACATAGTTTGGATTCTCTGCCTCCCAAAGTTTTCTCTTTATGTAGCGAACCCAGACTCGTTCGATTTGGGTGTGAGGCTCGACCTTGCCTTTGCAGACCTCTACAAAGTGTTCTTGGGCTAGCGTTTCTGGCTCAATTCTTCCGCGCATCAGTGCCGCCAGCCAATATCCATAGGTACGAAGTATTTCAGTTTCTTCCTCATCGAACAGTTCGCTTGGGACATCCGGTTCGAATCTCAACCTTCTATAATTTAGATGTTTAGCTGATGGCATACGCTAGACCCATCCCATTCTTCGGAGGAGAGCCTCATAACGTTCCTTCCTCTGCTTGTTAAAGTCTTCCTTTGAAGGAACGGATTTAATGGATGCGATGTAGTCGGGAGGAAGGTCATGGAATTGTGCCCCGGCGAGGACAAGATTCTTGTACCAATGGTATGGAACGCGAGCCGAGTCTATGTGCGTCGATGAGGCCATGTATAAAAAAGCGGTGTAGTTCTGTCCGTTAAGCGGAATACTCACCTGTTGTTCGAAGTAGCCTTTCCCTTTGCCTTCGGCATCGTCTAGTGCTGGCTTATGGCTTACATCAAATTCGTATAGAACACCATAAGTCTTGTCGGAATCACCCTGTGCCGTATAGAGAAGGCACTTACCTGAATCGTCGTCGCTCCGCTTATGAAACGCCAATGAATAGCCATGCAGTTCCACAACGCCGATAGGTAGAGCCGAGGGGACTCTCTCGTTGAGCCTGACCGGGTGGAGGTTTGAACCGTAGGCAAGATAAAAAACGTTTGGCATGCTGGGCCTAATAGTTGTTAACCGGACGCTTGCATTCTAAATTATCCGCTAAATGATTGTTGCGACAAGCTATGGATTATTACGGAAGCAGATCGATCATCGACATGTTTACTGTTGCCGGAGGAGTATTAGCGTGGAGTACCCGAGCACTAATCCGCCTCCGGCAAATCATTCCAATCCGTGGTGTAATTCTGCGACATTCTGTCCCGACGCATCGCCCAGCGGTGATTAATACCCGATGCCGCTATCGTCATACTTCCTTGCCCCATTTTCCGGTTGATCGTGTCCATGACACTCATCATGCTGGCTGATTTTCCCTGCTTGGATATGTCATCGAATAACGTAGCTTGTACAGTACCTTTATTCTGCAATCCCATCAACAACACGCCCGACTTTTTGTAACGGAAACCACTTCGAAATATTTTCTTGAGTCCTTTGAGCCCTGCATTGATTAACGCCATCGTATCGTCGCTTGGCTGACACAATGGAACGATCATTGAGCGCTGGTATTGTGGCTCGTCTTCCTTGAATGGATTGGTGCGGATGTAGACGCATACACTGGCTGCAACGGATCCATCATGTCTAAGTTTTTCTGCTGCTTTGGTGGCAAAGTAAGATACTGATTCAGCTAGGTCATCGAATTCTGTCACCATTGACCCGAATGAACGGGACACCATGATCTGTTGCCGGGGTGTTCCTGCATCTTCCAACTCGATACATGGAATGCCGTTTAGCTCTTGCACCGTGCGTTCCAGCACCACTGAGAAATGGTCTCGAATTGCTTTTTGGTTGGCAGTTCTCAAGTCTTCAATAGTTTCGATGTTCATGTTGAGTAGTTTTTCGGTTAAGCGTCTTCCAACTCCCCACACCTCACCCACCGGAATGCTCGCAAATAGTGCGCTGCGCTCTTGCTCATCCAGCCGTCCAAAATCGCACACACCATTCTCACCAGCCAGTCCTTTCTTTGCACAGTGATTGGCCAGCTTGGCAAGCGTCTTGGTATCAGCAATGCCAACACAAACAGGAATACCGACATTGCGCTTCACGGTTTGTCGAATCCTCTGGCCGTAAGCCATCAGTGATTGCGGCTCGAAACCATCGAGGTCAAGAAAACATTCGTCGATGGAATAGATTTCTTGCTTTGGAGAGAAGTCGGAAAGGATCGACATCACCCTTGCGGACAGGTCTCCGTAAAGGCTGTAGTTGCTGGAGAGCGCAATGATGCCATGCTGCTTCGCCAGTTTTTCCATCTTGAACCATGGCTCGCCCATCTTGAGGCCGAGCGCCTTTACTTCACTGGATCGGGAGACGGCACAGCCATCATTATTGGATAGCACGACGACTGGCTTACCCTCCAGCTTGGGGTTGAAGACCCGTTCACAGGACACATAGAAATTGTTGCAATCAACGAGCGCGAGCGGCATGGCAGTGGACGTTAAACGAACGTCTTTACCGTGGAGGTCACCACACCCCACACTTGCAACTCTTGACCCTCTTTGAGTTCGATTTCCTTGTAGCGAGGGTTCTCGGGTCTGAGGATGACTTTCTCGCCACGCTTGATGAAGCGTTTAACCGTTAGCTCACCATCGACCACGGCGATCACGATGTCACCGGACGACGGGGTGAGTGATTTGTCGACCACCAGAAGATTGCCATCAAATATGCCTGCGCCCATCATGCTGTTTCCCTTGGCACGCACGAAGAATGTTGAATCTTTATGTGGAACCAGATGCTCGTCCAGGCTCAACCTGCCTTCGATGTAATCATCGGCTGGAGAAGGAAATCCGGCAGGAACATTGTGGCCAAACAGAGGAATTAGGATGGGCCGTATGCCTATCGCCGGTAGCTTGAAGAAAATTTGCTGCAAGGTGCGAATCATGATGGTCAACGAACAGGATGAGCGTTTGACACATCATAGAGAACGAACGTTCTGTTGTCAAACAAATCAGGTTTGCACAGGAATTGGCTTAACCAGCCCAGCATCATCCCTCAACCCGACACGGTTAACTTCACGGGTGACAGGCCAAGCTTGCATCGATTCGGGATCATGCGGACGAATCAGGGGTAACAACTTGTCAGCGAGGTGCTCTTGCGGGGACAGCCAAGTAGCCCACTGGTCTGGATCAAGGATAACAGGCATCCGGTCGTGGATCGGTTCCATGAGCTTGTTAGCGTCGGTAGTGATGATGCAGCAGCTCTCGATGGTTTCACCTTCTTCCGGATGCCACGCCTCCCAAAGCCCTGCGAACGCCATCGGAACGCCTGATTTCAGTCTGATATACCACGGCTGTTTAACACCTTTCTCATTCTTCCATTCATAGAAGCCGGAAGCAGGTATGAGGCAGCGTCGAGACTTGAAAGCTGACCTGAATGATGGCTTCTCGGCAACAGTTTCACCTCGTGCATTGGCGAGCTTGTTGCCTATCGTTGCATCCTTTGCCCACGACGGGATGAGTCCCCATTTCATCTTGTGGAGATGTCTGCGTCCTTCCTTATCCGAAGTGATGGTGCATATCCGAGTCGAAGGGGCGATGTTCCAGGAAGGCGAGAATTCCGGATTGCCGGATAGGTAAAAGTATTCGGCAAACTTGAGGGGATTTTCGTTCAATGCAAAGCGTCCACACATATCAGTCAATCAACCCTCTTAAACCGATAATGCTGGTGACTTGGCACATACCGTTTCCAAGCTTCTATCCAGTTTGTCGCCATCTCGTGCTGAGCTTCTGCAAGCGGTATTTCTTGCCTGCATACCATCTTATAAAGCACAAACTCTAACCGATCCTTCTTCTTGGCATCCCACTCGCTGATTCGGGGTTCTGGCCAAAGGTTGCGCGGATCATCAGGTGCGCCCCCAATAGAAAGGGCAATCAGGTGATCTTCTTCATAATGCTTGGGGTTTCTGTCAGCATAGCCATATTCGCGTATCTGCCGCTTCTTAAGCTTGTTGGTGAAGTGAGCGGGGGGTCGAATCGTTTTGGTATATCCCTTCACGCACACAGTCTGCTGAATATTTGCTTGTGTTACTTCTGGATTGATTGCGCCGGGGGTAAGCGACGGATCGGGCATGTCTGAAGCCCATGCAGGGAATGAAAGCACCAGTGCAAGACTGGCTGGCAGTACAAGGAATCGAGTACAGTAGAACTTCATTTTCGGAGAATCTCCATGTCTGATTTATCGACGTTTGACCAATATAACAAACTTGCCGATCTTCTTATTGAGCAAGTAAGCAAGGAAGACATTGCAGAATGCGCAAGGCTGCTGGCCATGAATGTAGCGCATTATCAATCGAAATATGGCGAACTACCACTTGATGAGAAACTCGCCATGTTCGGCATGACCAAACCCAATGAAGAGCAGATACAGCTAATGACAGATGGAATGGAGATTCTTGTTGGAGTGTTAGGAACTGTTGTTTCGGGGATCGGGCAGGAGAGGCATTGAAAACGGTAATAGAGTGATGTCCAGCTATCCGCTGAATGAGCGTGGTGAAAAACTGTGGGTCATTACGGAAGCAGATCGATCATCGACCTGTTTGCTGCTGCCGGAGGAATATTAGTGTGGAGTACCCGATAGCGGAACTTGACGAAGTGCCGTCCAATCCGGCCAGTCGGCTTTGATTTTACGCTTCCCGAAGCCGGTCATTCGCCAAGCTCAGCATTCGAACCCTGATTATCGAAGATGATTGTCGAACGTACTCTCCCCCCGTCGGGAAGGTATACTGAATGTGACAAGGCTAATGGGTAGTGAAGTAAGAGACGAATTCAAGAGGAAATAACTCACCTAACCTCAGTAACGGTACATTGCAGTACAGTACAGTAAGCCCCCCGCGTTACTTGAACGGCGGAGATAGAAAGCCGCTTTTAAACGGGGGTGGTGCCTTACATGAATTATTTTGGCCATTAATACTTAGGAATTCTATAAATGTTTACCTTCAAAGGAAAAAGCACAGGAATTTTGTCATCACTTGAGTTCCGTGATTTTCAACCTGATGAATTAGAAATTGTTAACAGACTTTCCGCTGTTTGGTTTGTTTCCTTTGTAAAAATCCATAATTTTAAAGGTAGCCGTTATCCATACATATTCTTAAGGCCATCTCCAGTATTGTCTGATCGATTTAATCTCTACACGGAAGTGCTTTGTATATTCCATTCTTACGACACCTTCGACGCACGCGCACTAGACTTTGTAGACAAGACGCTGTTTGAATTCAACAATAGACTCGATAAGCTTTGTGTTTTAGTAATATCAAAGGCAGGAAATATCTTTAAAGAGATTGAGAAGCTATCTGCTGATAAAGAATCTAGAATATATATCCCCTTTAATTTTGGTGAGATTACTGAAAGTAAAGGTAAAGAAAGTGCTTTGATCGTTCGTCGTTTGGAGGAGCAACTTTACACGAAGGACTTGTTTGCTTTCGATTCTCCGCTGAGGACTGATAAATATTTTTTTGGTCGCAAGGCAGATGTCCAAACATTAGTTGGGAAATATTCCAATGGGGAAAATGGTTGCATTTTTGGACTAAGGCGAATAGGAAAAACATCTGTTTTATTAGCCGTTGAACGCGAGTTGAGAGGACGTAACTGTCCTGTTGTCTATATTGATTGTTCAGATACTAAGTTTCATAGAAATAGATGGAACACGGCACTATTTCATATTAAAAATGCTCTTTTTTCGCAAAATGGACTAACTAATTCAGATGGGTACAAAGAGCACGAATACACAGAAGGTAATGCTTCAAGTAATTTTGTAAATGATTTAACAAAGTTAAGTGCTCATAATCAAAAAAAACCAATTCTGCTTATATTTGATGAAATAGAAAGTCTTACCTTTGATTTGTCTGCATCGGAACACTGGTCAGAAGGACTCGATTATGTCTATTTCTGGCAAACTATCCGGTCTGTATTTCAACAAAACAGTGGATTGTTTAGCTTCATAATTTCAGGTGTCAATCCCCATGCCTTAGAGGTTCCCAAAGTCCATGAAAAAAATGATAATCCAATATATCGGTTTATAACTCCAAATTACCTTGGCTTTTTTAATGTTGAACAAGTTGCTCAAATGGTCACTTACATTGGCAAATACATGGGGTTGGCATTTGCGAAGGAGGTTGAGACTTATTTGACTGATGATTTTGGAGGACATCCATTTCTGATTCGCCAAATTTGTAGTCAAATCCATAAATCTATAGTTGCTGATAACATCAGGCGTCCTGTGGTTATTTCAAAAGAATACTACAGAAGCCACATAAACAAATTTTCGCAAAATATTAGCGAATATATAGAATTAATTCTCCAGATTCTTATTGATAAATACCCAAGTGAATATGAATTACTTTTGTATCTGGCAAAGGACGATCAGAAGACTTTTTTGGAATTTGCAAAGCAATCGAAGGAATGGATTATCCATCTTGAAGGATATGGATTAATAACTGAAGAAAATGACATTTATCACTTTAGAATGAATGTGGTTCGTGATTTCATTAGATTAAAGGCAAAGGCTAAGTTATTGCCTGATTCACTTGAAGAACGTTGGGCACAACTTTCAAAAAAGAGAAACTCTTTTGAGAAAGAACTTAGATTGAACGTGAGAAAGCTATTGAAGATTAGTCTAACAGCCAATAAAGCGAAAGCTGCAATTATTGAAGCCATGAGTAAACCCAACCAGAAAAATAGAGCTCAGTCATTCGCATATGATGAAATATTTGATCATGAAATTTACTTGGTTGACTTAAAGCGGGCAGTCGAAGGCAATTGGAAAATATTTGAAAATATCTTCAAATCAGACAAGCAAAAATTCTCATCGTATATGGATAATATTAACAAGCATCGTAGTGATGCTCATGCAAAAGACATAAATGAAGATGATTTTGTTATTGCATTAGTAAGTTTAAATTGGCTGAATGACTGCTTGATCAGTAATACCTAGACAAGCTGTGGATTATTACGGAAGCTCACATGTCATCGACATGTTTGCTGCTTCCTGATGAATATTAGAGTGGAGTACCCGATAACGGTAATTGGTGCGGGTGTATGTCTTAGATATTTGTTTCTTCACCGTCAATAATAAAACCAATCTGTCGCCGGGATTCTACCTTTTCGACATTTTCGACATAACATAAAAGCTGCACCGTTGATTGGTGCGCCAATATCATGCAGGGCACACCGTTCATCTTGCCTTCGATACGGATGCCATGAAAACTTTCCTGAGCAAGCCGTTCGACATTAATTTGAATTCCGCCATACAGGAGCGCCAATATGGCAGGTTGCTGAGTTTCTGGAAGTTGCTCTCGCCACTGAAGTATTGCATCTGCCAATCGACGCATGAGGATTCCAGCCGATTGATATTCATTCACTTCTTTCTGCGTTGGGATATGGATATTATGAAGCTGGAGTGCTTCCATATTAGGCATGTCGAAGGTTGGCATAGTAATTTTCGGAAGCTTAATAGCGTTAATCGTTTCATTGATTTTATTCATCTCATCCAGCGCCTTTTTCATGGGACTATTATTGAATTCATCCATCATCTTTCTAAAGGGGTCGTTGTTAATTGCATCCAATGCCCTTTTCAAGGGGCTGTTGTTAATTTCATCCAGCGCCTTTTTCATGGGGTCATTTTTAATTAAGCCATTCATCGTAACCTACTCGCATAGCACAGTAATAGTACATTATAGGCCAAATCATTTTGGTCAACAAAAACAAAAAAACTTTGCCTGTCCAGAAAGCTGCCGTTCACCATAGCCTGTATAATTGCGGCATCAGAGTGGTATCAACTTTTCGATAGAGAGTGCCATCAAAAATGATATCACTATTAATTGGCGGTGCTACACGCTGCTGAATATGCGAGGGAATACGCTGGAGTCTAACTCTCGTAACGCGTAGGTCGGAGGTTCGATTCCTCTCTCCAGCACCATAAAATTCCGGCTGGTTCTCCACTTCATAATACTGAATTCTCCCATGACACAATCTCTTGCCCCCGATAGCCTGAAACACTCGCACCGATTTGATGAGGGGAACCCGCTCGCCGAGAAAAGTACGCTACGCGTAGCCATTCTTACCGCAGTGATGATGGTGGTCGAGATCACTGGCGGCTGGTATTACAACTCGATGGCTCTGCTGGCCGATGGCTGGCATATGAGTTCGCATACGGTCGCCTTGGGGCTGTCTCTGTTGGCTTATGTTTGCGCCAGAAGATTCGCCCACGATCCGCGTTTTTCTTTCGGCACCTGGAAGATCGAGGTGTTGGGCGGCTATACCAGTGCGATTTTTCTGGTGATGGTGGCCGGATTGATGATTTTTCAATCCGTCGAAAGGCTGATCGCACCAAGCCCGATTCACTATGACCAAGCGATTGTGATTGCAATCGTTGGCCTGCTGGTCAACCTTGTTTCCGCGTGGCTGCTCAAGGATGGGCATCACCATCATCACGATCATGCGCATGGGCATGACGACCATGCTCACCAAGGCCATCATGACTTGAACTTGCGCTCGGCCTATATGCATGTGCTGGCCGATGCGGCGACATCGGTGTTGGCCATCATCGCGTTATTTGGCGGCAAGTTGTGGGGGGCAAGTTGGTTGGACCCGGTGATGGGCCTGGTCGGTGCGGTATTGGTTTCCGTATGGGCCTATGGTTTGCTGCGTGACACCGGGCGTGTGCTGTTGGATGCCGAGATGAATGTTCCCGTGGTGGACGAGATACGCGAAGTCATTGCCGCCTCACCGGTCAAAGCGCAAATTTGCGACTTGCATGTGTGGCGAGTGGGGAAAGGCAAGTTTGCTTGCATTCTCAGCCTCGCGACGGATAATGATGTGTCGCCGGAATACTTCAAGAAACAATTAAGCATCCACGAAGAGCTGGTGCATATCAGTGTTGAGATAAACAAGGTTAGTCCGTAGGATGCGGCGATGAAGGAACCGCATCCCACAGGATTCAACTTGAAAATCGCAGTTGACCATTTATATTTCCATGAAAGTTTGCGTGATGATTGACTCTTGTGTCTTTGATGCAACTCATCTTTTGAGTGAGCCGTCCGTTTGTGAAACTTATAGCCTGGCACCCGTAGGAGCGGGCCATGCCCGCGATCAAGCGGCTCGCGGGCATGGCCCGCTCCTACAAGTTTTCAAAGTTGAATTTTGCAAGGGGCCGGTATGACTGTTTCTACGCACGACAAACGTAATACTCTTATTCGCTACCTGCCGTGGCTGGCGGGATTGGTGCTGCTGGCTATTGCGGCCTGGTACTTCACGCGCCCCGCGCCGCTACATGTGCAACTGGTCAAGGCAGAACGCGGGCTGGTGGAAGCGACCGTGAGCAACACCCGCGCGGGGACGGTCAAGGCGTGTCGTCGCGCCAAGCTGGCCCCTCCGGCGGGAGGCCAGATCGCGCATTTGCTGGTGAAAAAGGGGCAGCGCGTAAAAGAGAACCAGATATTGCTGGAGTTGTGGAACGACGATTTGCAGGCGCAGGCGCAATTGGCGCATGAGCAACTCGGCACGGCACAGACGCAGGCGCAACAGGCCTGTATGCAGGCTGACCTGGCTGAGAAGGAAGCCGAGCGCGCGCGCCAGTTGAAAGAGAAGGGATTCATTTCTGCCGAAGGCGTCGATCAAAAAGTATCGGCCGCCAAGGTGAGCCGCGCCGGGTGTGAGGCCGCGCGCAGTGAAATCGAGCAAAGCCGTTCGCGCATAGACGCGGCACATGCCAGCCTGAGACGCATGGTGCTGCGCGCGCCGTTCGACGGCATCGTGGCGGACATCAGCGGTGAGTTGGGCGAATACGCGACTCCTTCACCGCCCGGCATTCCGACTCCGCCGGCGATCGACTTGATCGATGATAGCTGCATGTTCGTCAGCGCGCCAATCGATGAAGTGGACGCGGCTGACATCAAGGCGGGGCAGGTCAGTCGCATCACACTGGACGCGATCAAGGGCAAATCTTTTGCAGGCAAGGTCAAACGTGTCGCGCCCTATGTGCTGGAACTTGAGAAGCAGGCGCGCACCGTTGAAGTGGAAGTGGCCTTCGACGAACCGCCAACCGCAGAAAATTTATTGGTTGGCTATAGCGCCGATGTGGAAATCGTCCACACAACGCATGAAAATGTGCTGCGCATTCCCACGCAAACTTTGCTGGAAGGCAAGCGCGTATTGTTCTACAGGCCTGACGGCATACTCGAAGAACGCACCGTGGCGACGGGTTTGGCAAACTGGGATCACACCGAAATCATCTCCGGATTGAACGAAGGCGACCAGATTGTGATGTCGCTCGATCAAGCAGGGGTGAAGGCCGGAGTGCGGGTGCAGCCTGAAGAAAATAAATCTGTTAAATGATTCGGCTAGATAAAGTCAGTCGCAGTTTCATGGTCGGTGATCAGGAAGTTGCCGCCTTGCGCGGCATCGACCTGAACATCGCGGCGGGCGATTATGTCTCCATCATGGGGCCGTCCGGCTCCGGCAAATCCACCTTGCTCAATTTGATCGGTCTGCTGGATCGCCCGAGTTCCGGCACATACAAGCTGGATGGCGGGAACGTCACCGATTTGAATGACGAGCAACAGGCCAGAGTGCGCAGCGAAAAGATCGGCTTCGTGTTCCAGGCGTTTCATCTGGTGCCGCGCCTGACTGCAGCCATGAATATCGAGTTGCCGCTGATCCTGGCGGGCATCTCCGTTGCTGAACGCAAAGCGCGCGTGGCGCAGTTGCTGGAAAACTATGGCTTGACGGATCGCGCCGATCACAGACCCGATCAGCTTTCCGGCGGACAGCGGCAACGCGTGGCGATTGCCCGCGCCACCAGTATGCACCCCGCCGTGTTGCTGGCCGACGAGCCGACCGGCAATCTCGATCAAACCACCGGCAAAGAGGTGATGAACCTGCTCGAACAAATGGTCGCGCAGCAAGTGGCCTTGATCGTCGTCACCCACGATCCGGTGATCGGCGGACGCGCGACGCGGCAGTTGCATATGGTGGATGGGCAGATCACCGGCGAGACCGGGCGTACTATATGAAACTGATTGATGTCATACAGTTCGCCTCAGGCAGCCTGCGCGGCAGCCGCGCACGCACCTTGCTGATGATCCTCGCAATGTCTATTGGTGTCGCATCGGTGGTGGTGCTGACCGGATTGGGCGAAGGCGCGCGCCGTTATGTCATCAATCAATTTTCTTCGCTGGGTACCAATCTGGTCATCGTGTTACCCGGACGCACCGAAACGGCGGGCATCGGGCCGGGCATGTTGCTCGGGCAAATTCCGCGCGAACTGAGTCTGGACGATGCGCAAGCCTTGTTGCGCAGCCGTGCTGTCGGGCGCATTGCGCCGCTGACTTTAGGCTCGTCGCAGATTTCCCAGGGGGCGCTCAACCGCGAAGTGGTGGTGTTGGGTTCGACTGCCGATTTGCTCGAAGTGCGTCACATGAGTCTGGCGCAAGGACAATTTCTGCCATCCGGTAATGTGCATTCCAGCGAGTCGGTGTGTGTGCTGGGGGCAAAGATCAGACGCGAATTATTCGGTCAAGAGCAGGCCATTGGTGCCTGGGTGCGCTTGGGAGACCGGCGTTTTCGCGTGGTCGGCGTGATGGCCAGTCAGGGCGAATCGATGGGCTTCAATACCGATGAGATCGTCATCGTGCCGGTCGCCTCGGCACACATGCTGTTCAACACCTCCGGTTTGTTTCGCATTTTGGTTGAAGCCAAAAGTCGCGACACCATTGAGCAAGCCAAGCGCGATGCCGAAGAAATTTTATTGCGCCGCCACAACGGCGAGCGCGATGTAACCGTCATCACCCAGGATGCTGTGCTGGCGACCTTTGACCGCATCCTGCGCGCCTTGACGCTGGCGGTCGGCGGCATCGCCGCGATCAGTCTGGCGGTGGCGGGCATCCTGATCATGAACGTGATGCTGATCGCCGTTTCACAACGCGTCAAAGAAATCGGCCTGCTCAAAGCCTTGGGGGCGCCTGCCGCACAAATCAGAAATTTGTTTTTTGCCGAGGCGATATTGCTGTCCAGCATCGGCAGCGTGGTTGGGTTGTTGCTGGGTCAAGCAGGCGTGCAGGTGATCGCGCAAATCTATCCGTCATTGCCGGTGTCCGCACCCTGGTGGGCAGTGCTGGCGGCGATTGGCACATCGCTGGGCACAGGGATTCTGTTCAGCGTGTGGCCGGCACGGCGTGCGGCACGGCTCGATCCGGTGATGGCTTTGGCGAGGTCATGATGGATGTCTCGGTAAATTTTAGTTTCGTCATTCCGGCTGAAACCCCCATCCTAACCTTCCCCCTGCGAGGGGGAAGGGACGATTGCCTCCTCTCCCGCAAGCGGGAGAGGATTGAGGTGAGGGCTGTCGGAATCCTGCGGTTTTATCCAACAAGTCTTTGGTTTTTGTCCCGCGTCGCGGGAAGTTTCTTATTGACTGGATTCCGGCCTGATGAAACAACTAGCCATTCGACTAAGCTGGCAAAAAACGCCAGCAAAGTCGCTGGTTATCCGCCGGAATGACGGGCTTATGTTATTCCCAGATCTCATTCGTCTGACCACCTCCAGCTTCCTGGCCTATCGGCTGCGCAGTTTTCTCACCGGCCTGGGCATCGCCATCGGCATCACGGCGGTGATTCTGCTCACCTCCATCGGCGAAGGTTTGCATCAATTCGTGCTGGCTGAATTCAACCAGTTCGGCACCAATCTGATCGCCATCCAGCCCGGCAAGACGCAGACACAGGGTGGCAACGTGGGTATTTTCGGCTCGGTCAGGCAGCTATCCATCGAGGATGCGCAGGCCTTGCGCCATTTGGCGAATGTCGAGTACGTCAATCCCAGCGTGACGGGTAATGCCGAGGTGCGCGCCAATGGCAAGACGCGCCGCACCACGGTGTTCGGAGCGGGGCATGATCTCACCAAGGTCATGGCAAGCAATGTGCAGACCGGCAGTTTTTTGCCGGATGATGATCCGACCCAGGCACGCGCGCTGGTCGTGCTTGGCTCAAAAGTGCGTCAGGAATTGTTCTTCGGACAAAATCCGCTTGGCAGCTATTTGAGCGTCGGAGGGCAACGCTACCGGGTGGTCGGCGTGATGGAGACCAAGGGTCAGATGCTCGGTTTCGATCTCGACGATACCGTGTTCATTCCCGCCGCACGAGCGCTGGAATTATTCAATCGTCCGGGGCTGATGGAAATTCAGTTGAGCTACAAACCTAACGCCGATCTGGATGGCGTGGTGCGTTCCATCACCGAACTGCTCAAGGAGCGGCACGGACGCGAAGACTTCACGATAACTCCGCAAGAAAAAGCGCTCGAAGTGCTCGGCTCGGTGCTGGATGTGATCACCTTCGCGGTGGGCGCGCTGGGCGGGATCTCCCTGCTGGTGGGTGGGGTCGGTATCCTGACCATCATGACCATGGCCGTCACCGAGCGCACCTCCGAGATCGGCTTGCTGCGTGCCTTGGGGGCACGCGAACGGCAAGTGTTGACGCTGTTTCTGGGCGAGGCGATGCTGCTGTCCGCGCTGGGTGGATTAGCGGGGCTGGCTCTTGGGGTCGGCATCGCACAGGCGTTGCATCTGCTGTTCCCGGCTTTGCCGGTGCATACGCCGTGGCTGTTTGCCGTGCTCGCCGAATTCAGTGCAGTCACTATTGGTCTGGTGGCTGGTGTTGCACCGGCACGGCGTGCGGCGAGGCTGGATCCGGTGGAGGCTTTGCATGCGGAATGATGACGACTTGTAGGAGCGGGCCCTGCGTGTGTTGTTGGGGCTTCAGCCCTTTACAACCACGGCGTACCTCTTGCGGGCCATGCCCGCAAACATCTATTCGCGGGCATGGCCCGCTCCTACATTGATGTTGAATTAACGGTACGATTTGGAATGAAAAAATTAAAAACCCATTGCGATATTTTCTGCAACGTCATCGACAATTATGGCGGCATCGGCGAGTGCTGCGGACGATAGTAAATTGAGTATCCGGAAGTCACTTTTTGCGTCCGCGAGGCTGGGTGTTGCGGCTTTTCCCGGCTTTTTTCAACGAGATTGCAACGGCCTGCTTGACCGCTTTTTGTTTGGTCGCGGGATGGCTGCTGCCTATTGATCCTTGTTTTTCCCACTCATTCACCAGCGTCTTGATATTACTGCTGACGACTGCCGGGCTTGTCCCTTTTCTTAGTGGCATGACATTTCTCCAATCCATAGAATTACATTCAGCCAGGTTACGCCCACTGCGCGGGCGTGTCCCGCGAGATGGTTTGACGATCATTCAGCGCTAATGACCTCACCCCAATATGACATTGCAAGAGGTTCTGGCGCCATCGGCCGTTGCCCCTGTTTTCTACTTCGCAGCCCGTACACACTGTGCGCTTCCGCACATCCGGCAAAAGATTTTTTACTCTCGCAGCACGGTGAAATTAGCCGGGCGAAAAGGGCCAAGGCCTGGGAGGTGTCTGAGATTTTGCCTTTTTAAGGATAGGAAATTCAACTGCACGAGCCAAAGTATCCTCGGCGTAAGTGCCTCTGTCAAACGCCCATTTTCATCTTCGAGTCCTGAAAAAAGCTGTAGTCGGCGGTGAGAATGCGCGTAGCGGCCAGGATTTGTCGAACCAGTCCTGAAACCTGGCAAACTCTCAGGTAATATGGGACAGACCCAATGCTGTTCACTTAAACGTTCGTGGTGAGGTATCGAACCACTTGATGCATGCCCTTCGATACCTCAGGGCGAACGGTTTGGTATTAAGTGAACAGCATTGAACAGCATTGGGGACAGACCACGATTTATTGAGCAACCCCTACAACACAACGAACGATGAACTGAACAAACGACGATGCAAGCAACGACATCCCACTCAAACATTCCACAGCGTGCCAATCTCGCAGAAACCGTGGTCTGTCCTCTATTGTTCACTATTGTTCAGTCCCCTATTGTTCACGACTTGTAGGAGCGGGCCCTGCGTGTGTTGTTGGCGCTGAAGCCCCAACAACACACGCAGGGCCCGCTCCTACATTGATGTTGAATTAACGGTACGATTTGGAATGAAAAAAATAAAAACCCATTGCGACATCTTCTGCAACGTCATCGACAATTATGGCGACATCGGCGTGTGCTGGCGGTTGGCGCGGCAGTTGGCGAATGAACACGGCCTCGCAGTCAGGTTGTGGGTGGATGATTTGAGCAGCCTGGTAAAGTTGTGTCCGGAAGCCGATGCCACGCTGGCGAGCCAGCATTGCCGGGGCGTGGAAGTGCGCCTGTGGAGTAAAAACTTTGCTGAAGTACAGCCCGCCGATGTGGTGATCGAGGCCTTTGCCTGCGTGCTGCCGGAGTCATACATCGCCGCGATGGCGGCGCAAGCGCAGCAGCCTGTCTGGATCAACCTCGAATACCTGAGCGGTGAGGACTGGGTGCATGGCTGCCATAAGCTGCCTTCGCCGCATCCGAGCTTGCCGCTGGTGAAATATTTTTTCTTTCCGGGTTTCACCAGGCAGACCGGCGGCTTGTTGCTGGAGCGCGATCTGCTGGTGCGGCGCGATGCGTTCCAGAACGATGCCGTGCAGCAGCAGGCATTCTGGCAATCCATCGGCATGGATATGCCAGCAGCGGAGACGCTGAAAATTTCGCTGTTTGGTTATGAAAATGCCACGCTGCACGGCTTGTTCGATGCGTGGACGGTCAGTGCACAACCCCTATTGTGCCTGGTGCCGGAAGGCCGCATCTTGCCGCAAGTCGGGCAATACTTCGGTGACAATGCGCCGCACGCGGGCAGCGATTATGCGCGCGGCAACCTGCATGTGCGCGTGCTGCCGTTCGTCGAGCAGGAACGCTTTGACCCGCTGTTGTGGGCGTGCGACATCAACTTCGTGCGCGGCGAGGATTCCTGCGTGCGCGCACTATGGGCGGGGCGCCCGTTCGTTTGGCAAATCTATCCTCAGCACGACGCGGTGCACTTGAAAAAGCTGCAAGCCTTCCTGATGTTGTATAGCGGGCAACTCAGCCAGTCTGCAAGCCAGGCAATAGAAGGCTTGTGGCAGGCTTGGAACATGGAAAGCGGGGCAGGGCCGGCCGCTTCGACGAAGCCTTTAGTCCTGAGCGCAGTCGAAGGGTCAGGACAGGCCACTTCGACAAGCTCAGGACAGGCATGGCCAGCCTTTGCAGCCGAACTCAGCGAGCTGAACCGGTGCGCGCAAGACTGGGCGCGGCAATTGGCCGAAAATAATCTGGCTTTGAATTTGCTGGATTTTTGCCGGGAAATCGGTACAATGCGCGCCTTGAAAATTGAGGGCAGTAAACATGAAAACAGCACAAGAAGTTCGCGTAGGTAACGTCATTTTGGTTGGCACCGAGCCGATGGTCGTGCTCAAGGCAGATTACAGCCGCTCAGGCCGTAACGGCTCCGTGGTCAAGATGAAGATGAAGAATCTGCTGACCGACTCCGCACAGGAAACCGTGTACCGCGCCGACGACAAATTCGAACAGATCATGCTGGATCGCAAGGAAGTGACTTACTCTTACTTCGCCGATCCGATGTATGTGTTCATGGACGGCGAATACAATCAGTACGAAATTGAAGCCGAAAGCATGGGCGATGCGATCAACTACATCGAAGACAACATGGCTTGCGAAGTGGTGTTCTACAACGACAAAGCCATCTCGGTCGAGCTGCCTAACACCATCGTGCGCGAAGTGATCTATACCGAACCCGCGGTGCGCGGCGACACTTCCGGCAAGGTGATGAAGCCTGCCAAGATCAACACCGGTTTTGAGCTGCCTGTTGCCGCCTTCATCGAGATCGGCGACAAGATCGAGATCGACACCCGCAGCAACGAATTCAGGAAACGCGCCTAAATTTATTTAGTTCACATTCTCCTTTGGGAGAATGTACGATTGCTTCCTCGCCCTTTTAAGGGATAACCAGCGACTTGGATGGCAGTTTTTGCCAGCCTAGTCGAATGGCTAGTAGTCTTATCAGAGGATTGAGGAGAAGGAGTTAGTTGACTCGAAGAAAAGGCCAACCGCGAGGTTGGCCTTTTTGTTTGTGGTTTCTGGGAGCCTGGATATTTTTTGTTGATAGAGAGAAGTTGAGCATATACTTCTCGTTCGTGCTCGACATCAGCACGGACTCCAGCGATGCGGCTGTCCTGCTTTTCAGGGTCATTTGTTCGGCGAAGCGATACCGGTGGAACAGTTTGAGGCGTTGCTGGAGAGATGGGAGGAGAGGCGGGCGATGTTTTTATAGTTATCCATGAAGGGTATTTGCTGCTAGATTGCGGGTTGGTTACCACCAAGAAATACCCAGAATTAACTTTACTCAAATGAAAACAATATGGGGGGTTTATGCCTGCACTTATAACTTTTCAGTGTCCTCATTGCGGTGCTAAGGAAATGAATTTCCCGCTTATTAATTGTGCGCAAGATCCTAACAATCAAAGGCTTTTTGCTGGTTTTGCTGTGTGCAGTGGCTGTCATGCTCCAATTTGCATGCAAATCATTTCGCACAGTGGAGCTAATCCCGACCTGTACCAAGGTGATTTGATGAAATCGTCAGCATTTGTGGTACCCATGGTGTATCCAAAACTTGAAGGGACGATAGTACCAGAGCATGTCCCTAAAACTGTCGCTTCACCTTTTAAGCAGGCAGTTGAATCGAGAGTAGCAGGCCATTATGACGCCGCTGGTGCTATGTACAGAAAATCTTTGGACGTTGGCCTCAAAGCTATTGCACCAGACCTGAAGGGGACGCTTTACTCTCGCATTGAGACTCTGGCATCTCAAAACAAGCTAACACCAAGCCTAAAGGAATGGGCGCATGGAATCAGACTCGACGGAAATGATGCAAGCCACGACGAGGTCGCATTTTCCAAGCCAGAGGCAGAAGAAATGCATGCCTTCACTCAGCTCGTACTTATGTATCTGTTTACGCTCCCTGAAATGATTCAACTGAAGGGAAAAAAGGAAGCGATGTAATGTGTCCTTTATACAAGTATCGAGCTAAAGGGGTCAGCTTCGTTTTTCTTTTTGCAGTTAACCAAAGGTAAAGAAGCCTAATTGTTTTGGCGAGCTTCGCTCGCTTAGATGTGGGAATTGGCCATCCTGGCCAGCCAACGCGCCTGCATGCGCGTTGTCATTCGTGGGCTCGCAGCGGTGCTGCTCGAATTCCCCGCTCATCCCGCGTCCATGCCGGACGCGGATTCGATTCCCGTGCAGTCACAATCCAACAAATAAAAACGACACCGCGAGGGTGTCGTTTTTATTTGTTGGTGGAGACGGCGGGAATTGAACCCGCGTCCGCAAGTCCTCTACAGATAGTTCTACATACTTAGCCATGCTATTTAATTTAATCCCGTACACGCCAACCGGCGGGCTGGTAAAGGACGAGTCACCTTGGTTTTAGCTTCGAGCAAAGTGACCCTGCTCGACACGATTCTGTGGTGTTACCTCACTCATCTCAGCCTTGCGGCTTTGAGCCCCTCCACAGACAGCAGGGTGTGAGGTCTAGCTGACTAAGCAGCTAAAGCGTACTTTTCGTCGTTTGCGACTAGTTTTTTCCAGCTGATTTACGAGGTGGCGGGTCCTCGGTATGCCCTACGCTGCTTTGTAACCCACGTCGAAGCCAAGTCGTCCCCGATAAGGTAATGCTACAAAACGGTGCGGATTGTAGCAGGTTTCAGAGGGCGATTAAGTCCAGAAGTTCCGTCGGTTTATTCACGCTGCCGTGCGCGTTCCAGTTTTCGACGGATGCGTCGCCGCTGATGTAGCCGTAGTTGGCGATGATGCCGCGCATGCCACTGGCGTTGGCGGCTTGCATGTCGCGCAGGTCGTCGCCGAGATAGATGCACTGTGCCGGGGAAACGCCGATGATCTCGCAGGCTTTGAGCATCGGTTCGGGATGCGGCTTGGCGTGAGCGCAGGTGTCGCCGCTGATCAGGCAGGCGGCGCGATCGGCATAGCCCAGGGCTTGCATCAGAGGCACGGTAAAGCGGTGCGGTTTGTTGGTGACGATGCCCCACTTGATGCCTCGCTGTTCCAGTTCGGCGACCAGCTCTGCCGTGTCGCCGAACAGTTGCGTATGCACGCAGATGTTTCTTGCGTAGTAGTCGAGAAAGATGTCGCGCAGAGTGTCGTAGTCGGGGTGTTCCGGCTCGATGTCGAAACCCGTCTTGAGCAGGCCGCGTGAGCCGTGCGAGGCTTGCGGGCGCAGCACTTCGATTGGCAGCGGCGGCAGGTGGCGCGCGGCGCGGGCGTGGTTAAGTGCGGCGGCAAGATCGGCCGCAGTGTCGGCGAAGGTGCCGTCCAGGTCAAACAGGACAGCTTTAACCACAGCAGACTTATTAAGTTTTACGTAATTCATGACAGATACCTTATACAGCAGCCGTCATTCCGGCGAAGGCCGGAATCCAGAAAATTGACAATACCCCAAATACGGCTTTGTCCGCTGCGCGGAGTTATTTGACAAGCTGGATTCCGGCCTGCGCCGGAATGACGGAGTGGTGGATTTCGCCTACTGTGGCACTTGCTTCGAACGTTGTCTTCAATGATGTAAATCTCAATAATCACGACGACAGGCGATCATGTAGTTCACATCGGTATTGCTACCCAATGAATAAACCCGGCTGAGCGGGTTGTAGCTCATGCCGATCAGATCGGCCATGTTCAGCCCCGCATTGCGGCAGGACTGCGCCAGTTCGGACGGCTTGATGAATCTGGCGTAATCATGTGTGCCGCGTGGCAGCAGGTTCAGCACATATTCCGCGCCGATGATGGCTAACAAATAGGATTTCGGATTGCGGTTAAGCGTGGAGAAGAATATCCAGCCGCCAGTCTTGACCAGCTTGGCGCAAGCCGCAATCACGCTTTGCGGATTGGGCACGTGCTCGAGCATTTCCAAACAGGTGACCACATCGTAATGAGCGGGCTGCTCGGCGGCGAGGTCTTCCACGGCGATCTTGCGGTATTCAACCTGCTTGCCGCTTTCCAGCAGATGCAGTCTGGCGACCTGCAGGGCTTTGTCGGACAGGTCTATGCCGGTGACATTGGCGTTTAGTCCCGCCATGCTTTCCGACAAAATGCCGCCGCCGCAGCCGACATCCAGCACGGTTTTCCCGGCCAGGCCGGCGTGGCGGTCGATGTAACCCAGGCGCAGCGGGTTGATGTCGTGCAGTGGTTTGAACTCGCTGTTCGGATCCCACCACTTGTGGGCAAGCTGCGAGAATTTTTCCAGTTCGATGGGGTCGGCGTTGGTCATGATATGTGTGCCTGAGTGCTGAAGGCCTGACTTTAACAAAACTCGCTGTTTCAGCCAAATCTGATTAATACAGCTAAGCATACAGGTGGTTTAGAGCAGCGTCGCTGTGCTAAAATGTGCGCTTTAATTATTGCGTCAGCAGCTTAGCTATCAGGGTCATTCATGGAACAGCAATTCGCCAAAGAAACACTCCCCGTCAGCCTCGAAGAAGAAATGCGCAAGTCCTATCTGGACTATGCGATGAGCGTCATTGTCGGACGCGCACTACCGGATGTGCGCGACGGCTTGAAGCCGGTACACCGCCGCGTGCTGTTCGCCATGCACGAACTGTCCAACGATTGGAATAAAGCCTATAAAAAGTCGGCGCGTATCGTCGGCGATGTGATCGGTAAGTATCATCCGCACGGCGATACGGCGGTGTATGACACCATCGTGCGCATGGCGCAGGATTTTTCGCTGCGCTACACGCTGGTGGACGGGCAGGGTAACTTCGGATCGGTGGACGGCGATAACGCGGCGGCAATGCGTTATACCGAAATCCGCATGTCCAAGATCGCTCACGAGCTGCTCGCTGATCTGGACAAGGAAACGGTCGACTTCGGGCCGAACTACGACGGCTCCGAGCACGAGCCGCTGGTGTTCCCGTCACGCTTCCCCAACCTGCTGGTGAACGGTTCTTCCGGTATCGCGGTGGGCATGGCGACCAACATCCCGCCGCACAATTTGAACGAGGTGGTGGATGCCTGTCTCGCGCTGCTGAAGAATCCCGACATGGATATCGAGCAGCTGATCGAATACGTTCCCGCGCCGGATTTTCCGACCGCAGGTTTCATCTACGGTTTGGCCGGCGTAAAGGAAGGCTATCGCACCGGGCGCGGCCGCGTGGTGATGCGCGCGCGTACCCACTTCGAGGATTTGGATAAGGGCGGTGGTCGTCAGGCCATTATCATCGACGAGTTGCCCTACCAGGTGAATAAGGCCAACCTGCTGATCAAGATCGGCGAGATGGTGCGCGAGAAGCGCCTTGAAGGCATCTCCGAAATCCGCGACGAATCGGACAAGTCCGGAATGCGCGCGGTGATCGAGCTGAAGCGCGGCGAAAATGCCGATGTGATCCTCAACAAGCTGTATAAAGATACCCAGTTGCAGGACACCTTCGGCATCAACATGGTCGCCATCGTTGACGGTCAACCCAGGCTGCTCAACCTTAAACAAGTGATCGATGCGTTCCTGCGTCATCGCCGCGAAGTGGTCACGCGTCGCAACCTTTTCGAATTGCGCAAGGCGCGGGAACGCGGCCATATTCTGGAAGGTTTGGCGGTGGCGTTGTCCAATGTGGATGAGATCATCGCCTTGATCAAAGCCGCGGCGACACCCGCCGACGCGAAGCGTGAGCTGATGGCGCGGACGTGGCGTTCGTCGCTGGTCGAAGACATGTTGAGCCGCGTCAGCAATGCGTCGCGTCCCGAAGGTTTGGCGCCGGAGTTTGGCCTAGTAGGGAAGGGCAAGACGCGCGGCTATCATTTATCGGATGCGCAAGCGCAAGCGATCCTGGAATTGCGCCTGCAACGCCTGACCGGCCTGGAACAGGACAAGATCGTCGGCGAATATCGCGAAGTGATGGACAAGATTACCGACCTGCTCGACATTCTCGCCAAGCCGGAGCGTGTGACGCAAATCATCAACGACGAGTTGGTCGCGGTGAAAGCGCAGTTCGGCGACAAGCGCCGCAGCGAGATCATCACGCACACCCAGGACATGAGCATGGAAGACCTGATCGCGCCGGAAGACGTGGTGGTCACGCTGTCGCATGGCGGCTACATGAAGGCGCAGCGTCTCGACGAATATCACGCGCAGAAGCGCGGCGGTCGCGGAAAACAGGCTACTGCGACCAAGGAAGACGATTTCATCGACAACCTGTTCATCGCCAATACCCATAATTACATTTTGTGTTTCTCCAATCGCGGCCGCGTGTATTGGCTCAAGGTCTATGAAGTGCCGCAGGGCAGCCGTATTTCGCGCGGCAAGCCGATCGTGAATCTGTTGCCGCTGGAAGACGGCGAGAAAATCAACGCGGTGTTGCCGGTGAGCGAGTTCGTCGAAGATAAATATGTGTTCTTCGCCACCGCCAATGGCACGGTGAAGAAGACTACCCTGAATGATTTCTCCCGCCCGATGAAGCGCGGCATCATTGCGATCAATCTGGACGAGGACGATCGCCTGATCGGGGTCGCCGTCACCGACGGCAAGCACGATGTGATGCTGTTCTCGAACGGCGGCAAGGCCGTGCGATTTGATGAGAACGACGTGCGCCCGACCGGACGCGCGTCGCGCGGCGTGCGCGGCATGAAGCTGGCCGCCAAGCAGAAAGTGATCTCGTTGCTGGTGGCCGAGAATGAGCAGCAAAGCGTGTTGACCGCGACTGAGAACGGTTATGGAAAACGCAGCCCTATCGTCGAGTACACCCGTCACGGGCGCGGCACACAGGGCATGATCGCGATCAAGACTTCACCGCGCAACGGCAAGGTGGTCGCCGCGACGCTGGTGAATGTCGAAGACGAGATCATGCTGATCGGCACCAGCGGCGTGTTGATCCGCACCCGCGTCAAGGAAATTCGCGAGATGGGGCGCACCGCTCAAGGCGTCACGCTGATGAATGTGGAGAAGGGCGAAAAGCTGGCCGGTTTGAGCCGCATCGCCGAGCCGGAAGAAGAGGAAAGCTAGGATTCGGGATGCAGGATTCAGGATCAAGCTAAAAGCAGGGCAGCGGGTTTCGTTCTTGAATTCCGAATCCCGTATCCTTGATTCTGATCAAATATTTTTTGAAAACTTGGAGTAATGCACGATGACGATTTACAATTTTAGCGCGGGTCCGGCAGTGTTGCCGAAAGAAGTGTTGCAACAGGCGCAGGCGGAATTGCTCGACTGGCATGGCAGCGGCATGTCGGTGATGGAAATGTCGCATCGCGGCAAGGAATACATGGGCATACAGGCGCAGGCCGAAGCGGATCTGCGCGAGCTGATGGGCATTCCAACCAGCTACAAGGTGTTGTTCCTGCAAGGCGGCGCAAGTCAGCAGTTCGCCATGATTCCGATGAATCTGTTGCGCGGCAAGAAGTCGGCGGATTACCTCAATACCGGAGAGTGGTCGAAGAAGGCTATCAGTGAAGCCAAGAAATTCGGCGCGGTGAATGTGGTGGCGACTGGTGCTGACAGGAATTTTTCTTATATTCCGGCGTTCAATACCTGGCAGCGCGATGCCAACGCCGCCTACCTGCATTACACGCCGAACGAAACCATAGGCGGGGTGGAATTCAACTGGCTGCCGGATGTTGGCACGGTGCCGCTGGTGGCGGACATGTCGTCGTGCATCTTGTCGCGTCCGGTCGATGTGTCCAAATTCGGGCTGATCTACGCCGGCGCGCAAAAGAATGTCGGCCCGGCGGGACTCACCATCGTTATCGTGCGCGAAGACCTGATCGGCGAAGTGCTGCCCGGCACGCCGACCATGCTGGATTACAAGACCCACGCCGAGAATGATTCCATGTACAACACACCGCCGACTTACGGCATCTACATCGCAGGGCTGGTGTTCCAGATGTTGAAGCGCAAGGGCGGCATTGCCCAGATGGAAAAGACCAACATCGCGAAGGCCAAGCTGCTGTATGCCACGATCGATGCCAGCAACGGTTTCTACAATTGCCCGGTGGCGACATCGGACCGCTCGCGTATGAACGTGCCGTTCACGTTGAAAGACGCGAATCTGGATGGCGATTTCGTCAAACAGGCCGATGCGCGCGGGCTGCTGCAACTCAAGGGACATCGTTCGGTGGGCGGTATGCGTGCCTCGATTTACAATGCGATGCCGCTGGAAGGCGTGCAGACTTTGATCAACTTCATGAACGAGTTCGCTAAAAATCATGGCTAAGACATTCCAGATACTGACATTGAACAAGATTTCCGCGCAGGGGCTGCAACGCCTGCCCGCCGCGCGTTACGTCGTCGGTACCGAGATTGCAGAACCGGATGCGATTCTGGTGCGTTCGCATCACATGCTGGATATGCATATTCCCGCCAGCGTGAAAGCCATTGCCCGCGCCGGTGCGGGAACCAACAATGTGCCGGTGAAAAAGATGAGCGAGCGCGGCGTGCCGGTGTTCAATGCGGCGGGCGCGAATGCCAATGCGGTGAAGGAACTGGTTCTGGCTGGCATGTTGCTGGCGGCGCGCAACATCGTGCCCGCGCTGCAATTCACCGCAAGCTTGCACGGCGACGATGCGACGCTGCACAAACTGGTCGAGGATGGCAAGAAACACTATGCGGGCATCGAGTTGCGAGGGCGCACGCTCGGCATCATCGGCCTCGGGGCGATCGGCCGCCTGGTGGCGGACACCGCGCTGAGTCTGGGTATGCATGTGTACGGCTTTGATCCGGAACTCACCGTGGATGCGGCATGGAGTCTGTCGTCACAAGTGAAGAAGGCGCACAGCGTGGAAGATCTGCTCAAGCACAGCGACTTCGTCACGCTGCATGTGCCGCTGCTGGATGCGACACGCGGTTTGATCAACGCGCAGCGTGTGCAGGTGATGAAGCCCGGCAGTGTGCTGATGAATTTCTCGCGCGATGCGATCGTGGATAGCGATGCGGTGTTGGCGAGTCTGGCGAGCAAACATCTGCGCTGTTACGTGTGCGATTTTCCGGCGCAAAAATTACAGGGGCAGGCCAACGTGGTGACCTTGCCGCATCTCGGCGCATCCACCGAAGAGGCGGAAGAGAACTGCGCGGTGATGGTGGTGGATCAGGTGCGGGAATATCTGGAACACGGCAATATCACCAACACGGTGAATTTCCCGACATTGGTGATGCCGCGCGAATCGGCTTTCCGTCTGGCGATTGCCAATAGCAACGTGCCGAACATGCTGGGGCAGATTTCCACCACGCTGGCCGCTGCGGGCATCAACATTCACAATATGATGAACAAGTCGCGCGGTGAAATGGCTTACACCCTGGTGGACACCGACAGCGCGATTCCCGCTAAACTGATCGCGCAAATCGCCGCCATTCCGGGCGTGCTGATGGTGCGCGATTTACCTTTACCCCAGGCGACATAAACGAAAGCCGGCATGAGCGAGAAATTAAAACAGCTCCGCGAGCAGATCGACAGGCTGGATGACGAGTTGTTGAAACTCGCCAATCAGCGTGCTGCGCTGGCGCAACAGATCGGCCATCTCAAAGAGGATGGTGTGGTTCTGCGCCCCGAGCGCGAGGCTCAGGTGTTGCAACGGTTGCAGAAAAAAAACAGCGGACCGTTGAGCAATGCCGCTGTTGCCCAGATGTTCACCGAAGTGATGTCGCAATGCCGCGCGCTGGAAGCCCCGCTCACGGTGGCCTATCTCGGGCCGCAAGGCACGTTCAGCGAGGCCGCCGTGCTCAAGCGTTTTGGCAGTGCGGTGCAGGGCAAGCCGTGTGCAAACATTGATGATGTGTTTCATGCGGTCGAGAGCGGCGCGGTGCATTACGGTATGGTGCCGGTGGAAAATTCCAGCGAAGGCGCGATCGGACGCACGCTGGATTTGTTGATGCAAAGCCCGCTGCAAGTTTGCGGCGAAGTGATGCTGGCTATCCATCAATGTTTGCTGGCACAGCATTGCGACTCGGGCACGATCAAAACCATCTATTCGCATCCGCAGTCGTTGGGTCAATGTCAGGGTTGGTTGAATGCCAATCTGCCGCGCGCGTCGCGCATCCCCGTCGCCAGCAACGCCGAAGCGGCGCGGCTGGCAGCGGAAAATTCCAATAGCGCGGCTATCGCAGGCAGTCAGGCCGCCGTGCATTTCGGCTTGAGTGTGTGCGTGGAAAACATCGAGGATGATGCCAACAACACCACGCGCTTTCTGGTGTTGGGCAATCAGCAAGTCGCCCTTTCCGGCAATGACAAGACTTCGCTGGTAATGTCCGCAGCAAACCGTCCGGGCGCGGTGCATGATTTGCTGGTACCACTGGCCAAACACGGTGTCAGCATGACCAAGCTGGAATCGCGCCCGGCGCGTTCAGGGCTTTGGGAATATGTGTTCTACATGGACATCGAAGGTCATCAGGACGATGCCAGGGTGGCTGCTGCATTGGACGAACTGAAACAGGTTGCCGCGTTTGTGAAGGTGCTGGGCTCATACCCGGTGGCCGTTTAATTTAAAGTTCCCTCCCCCTTGCAGGGGGAGGGCTAGGGAGGGGGTAGAAGCTTGGCTTACCCACAGTTCTACCCCCATCCCAGTTGCCCCCTCGCTACGCTCTCCCCCTCTGCAAGGGGGAAGGGGTGGAAATCGAGCCGCCTCGGGCGGCTCACGGTTTATTTGCAGCATCCAGTTTTAGTAGATTGAGACAATGAATTACAGCGATTTAGCTCCACCCCACATCCGCGCCATTGCGCCTTACCAGCCCGGCAAACCGATTGCCGAGTTGGAGCGCGAGTTGGGCGTCAGCGGCATCGTCAAGCTGGCCTCCAACGAGAACCCGCTCGGTTGCAGCCCGCTGGCCGTGGCCGCCATGCACGAGGCGATCAAGACCATTGCGCTGTATCCGGACGGCAACGGCTTCGAGTTGAAGGACGCGCTGTCCAGGCGCTATGGCGTCGAACATGCGTGCATCGTGTTGGGCAACGGCTCCAACGACATGCTGGAACTGGCCGCGCGCGCCTTCCTCACCGTGGGCGACAAGGCAGTGTATTCAGCCCATGCCTTCGCGATGTATCCGCTGGCGACGCAGGCGGTGGGGGCGACCGGCATCAGCGTGCCCGCGATCAATTTCGGCCACGACCTGAACGCGATGCTCAAGGCCGCCGTGGAGCAACAGGCCAAGCTGTTGTTCATCGCCAACCCGAACAACCCGACCGGCACCTTCCTGAGTGCGGCGGATTTGCTGGTTTTCCTGCGCGCGCTGCCGCAGCAGATTCTGGTGATGCTGGATGAGGCTTACAACGAATACCTGCCGGAAGAGAATCATTACGATAGCGTGAGTTGGCTGAAGGATTTCCCTAACCTGATCATCTCGCGCACCTTTTCCAAGGCGTATGGCCTGGCCGGTTTGCGCGTGGGTTATGCGCTGGCGAATCCGCAGGTGGCCGACATGATGAACCGCGTGCGCCAGCCGTTCAACGTCAACAGCGTGGCGCAGGCCGCAGCCGTGGCGGCCTTGCGGGACGAGGCTTTCGTCAGGCAGACCCACGAATTGAATCAGCGCGGCATGGAACAGATCACCCATGGCTTGGGCAAGCTGGGGCTGGAATTTATTCCGTCCCTGGCCAACTTCGTCAGTTTTAAAATCGCCGGAGCGGCGCGCATCTACCGCCGTTTGCTGGAGTTGGGCGTAATCGTCCGACCTATCGCCAGTTATGACATGCCGGATTATTTGCGCGTGAGCATCGGTCTGGAAACAGAGAATGAGAAATTTTTGTCTGCGTTGCAGCAGATACTTGGAGAATAAGTAATGATTATCGTAATGGGAAAAGACGTCACTGACGAGCAAATCGGCGCAGTGGTTAACAGACTTGAAGCAGCCGGATTGAAGGCCAACATCTCGCGCGGCATCGAGCGCACCGTGATCGGCGCGATTGGTAATGAAAGTCCCCTGACCGAGGAAATGTTCACGCCGTTGCCCGGTGTGGAGTCGGCGATGCACATTGCCAAGCAATACAAGATCGTGTCGCGCGAATCGCATCGCAACAACAGCGTGATCGATATTGCCGGCATCCAGTTGGGCGGCAATCAGATTCAGATCATCGCCGGACCGTGTTCGGTGGAGACACAAGAGCAGATGGATTTGTCGGCAAAGTTCGTGCATGAGGCGGGTTGCCGCTTGATGCGCGGCGGGGCGTTCAAGCCGCGCACCAGTCCTTACACCTTTCAGGGCAAGGGCGTGGAGGGACTGGACATCTTCCGCAAAGCGGCGGGTAAATACAAGCTGCCTATCGTCACCGAGTTGATGGACATCCGCATGCTGGATACCTTCCTCGAATACGACGTGGACGTAATCCAGATCGGCACACGCAACATGCAGAATTTCGATCTGCTCAAGGAAGTCGGGCGCATCAACAAGCCGGTGATTTTGAAGCGCGGCATGTCGGCGACCATTTCCGAATGGCTGATGGCGGCGGAATACATCGCGGCGGGCGGCAATCACAATATCATTTTCTGCGAACGCGGCATCCGCACCTTCGAGACTTACTATCGGAACGTGCTGGACGTGACGGCGATTCCGGTGCTGAAAAAAGAAACCCATTTGCCGGTGATCGTCGATCCATCGCATGCGGGCGGTAAGGCGTGGATGGTGCCCGCGTTGTCGCAAGCGGCGATTGCCGCAGGTGCGGACGGTCTGTTGATCGAGATGCATCCGAATCCCTGCGAAGCATGGTGTGATGCCGATCAGGCATTAACGCCGCAAGAGCTGAAAAATTTGATGGGCACGCTGGGCGGTATTGCCAAAGCGATCGGGCGCACACTTTAATTCCCTCTCCCTCTGGGGTAACCAGCGACTTGACTGGCGTAGTTTGCCAGCTTAGTCGAATGGCTAGTAGTTTCATCAGAGGGTTAGGGTGGGGGAAACCATGACACAACCACTATTCAAAAAAATCGTCATCTTCGGCGTCGGGTTGATCGGTGGTTCGTTTGCGCTGGCATTGCGAAAAGCACATGCGGTGGATTCGGTGGTGGGTTTCGGGCGCAGTGCGGCGACACTGCAACAAGCTCAACAACTCGGCATCATCGATCGCATCGGGCAGGATGTGGCTGCCGAAGTTGGTGACGCCGATCTGGTGTTGCTGGCCACACCGGTCGGGCAAATGGCGGAACTGATGGCACGCATCGCGCCGCATCTGGGCACACACACCCTGATCACTGACGGCGGCAGCACCAAGAGCGATGTGGTGCGCGAGGCTTACGCGCAACTGGGCAGCAAGGTGGCACAGTTCGTACCCGCACACCCTATCGCCGGAGACGAGCAGAGCGGACCGGCAGCGGCACGTGCCGGTTTGTATCTGGGCAAGAAGGTGGTGCTGACTCCGTTGCCGGAAAATACGCCGCAAGCGGTGGCACGTGTGCAAGCCGCCTGGCAAGCCTGCGGCGCAAACATTCATCAGCTTACGCATGGCGAGCATGATCAAGTATTCGCCGCCGTCAGCCACTTGCCGCATTTGTTGTCGTTCGCGCTGGCGCATGACTTGGCGCAACGCGACAACCGCGAGTTGCTATTGTCTTTCGCCGCCAGCGGCTTCCGCGATTTCACCCGCATCGCCGCCAGTTCGCCGGAAATGTGGCGCGATATCTGCCTGGCGAATCGCGAAGCCCTATTAAAAGAATTGCAAATCTACATCGCGGAATTGAATCAGATGAGCACGGCACTTGCGGCGGGTGATGCGGCACAACTCGAACAGACCTTTCGCACGGCGCGAGAATTACGTGCCGGTTGGACAGAAAAATAATGGGAATCTCTATAAATTCATTTTCCGGGCGAATCGCGGCGTCGCGTGCTCGCTCACTCCTCGCCTATCAATCTGATATGTCTCGTCGTTCGCTGTGCGGCTCCTTGCGCTTCATCCCGCAAAACGAATTTCTAGAGGTTCCCTAATGTCGGTGATGAAGAATATATCTAACAGACGGTTTTGGTGGCTGGTCATTGCCGTCGCGGTGATCTGGTTCGCCAATCTCGAATACCGCAAATTGATCAAACCGGACGAAGGCCGCTATGCCGAGATCCCGCGCGAGATGGTGGTCAGCGGCGACTGGACCACGCCGCGCCTGAACGGCCTCAAATATTTCGAGAAGCCGCCGCTGCAATACTGGGCGACGGCCACCGCTTACACCGTGTTCGGCGAGCATCAATGGACTTCGCGCCTGTGGATGGGGCTGACCGGCTTTGCCGGTATTCTGCTGGTGTGGTTTACCGGGTTGCGTTTATTCGGGCGCGAGGCGGCGGGCTATGCCGCGATATTGCTGGGCAGCAGCATGCTGTATGCGTTGATGGGACACATCAACACTCTGGACATGGGCGTCACTTTTTTCCTTACCCTGGGCATCGCAGGTCTGTTGCTCGGACAAACACAGACAGACACAACGAAACGCCGTAATTGGATGTTGCTGGCCTGGGCTGCTCTGGGCTTGGCCGTGTTGAGTAAGGGCCTGATGGGCCTGGTGTTGCCGGGTGCCGCGCTGTTCATTTATGCCGTGGCACAGCGCGATTTTTCCGTGTTCAAACGTATGCACTGGTTGCTCGGTTTGGCGGTGTTCCTGCTGATTACCGCGCCGTGGTTTTATCTGGTGATGAAAGCCAATCCGGAATTCTTCCAGCGCTTTTTCATTTACGAACACTACACGCGTTTCACCACCAAAGACCTGGGGCGCTATCAGCCCTGGTATTACTTCGTCCCGATCTTGCTGGCCGGCATGTTGCCCTGGACGCTGTTGATGTTCGACACCTTGATCAATACATGGCGCGGAAGCAAGCTGACGGGCAACGCATTCAATGCCGCGAATTTTCTGTTGGTCTGGGCTGTATTCATCTACCTGTTCTTCACCGTCTCCGGTTCCAAGCTGCCGTCTTATCTGCTGCCGATGTTCCCGGCGCTGGCCCTGTTGATGGGCAGACAACTGGTCGAAATGGATACGCGCAGATTGTTCTGGCTGATCGCCCCGATTTTGCCGCTGACATTGCTGGGTCTGGGCCTGGCTCCTTTTACCGCAAGGCTTGCGGATACGCCGTTGCAACTGCAGGGATACGGTGATTATGCCTACTGGTTGGTGGCCGCAGCGCTGATCTGGTCGCTGGGTGTGATCGCTGCGCTGATTTTGCTGCGTCGCCCGCAAGTTGCCAAAGAGTCCAAGCTGGTGGCGGTGCTGGTGTTGGCGTTCAGTTCCTTGCTTGCCGCACAGCTCGGCACGTCCGGCTACAACACCATCGCGAAGGAGCGCTCCGCTTACTACATTGCCAACGCGATACGTCCTTACGTCAAGGCTGACGAACCGTTCTATTCGGTGGACACCTACGAACAGACCTTGCCGTTCTATCTGAAGCGCACCTTTACTCTGGTGCAGTATCAGGATGAGATGGCATTCGGTATCATGCAGGAACCGCAGCGCTGGATACCGGACTACGCCAGCTTCGCGAAGGTCTGGCAGGCGCAAACGGCGGCGCTGGCGATCATGCCGGTGGATACTTACAAGCAACTCAAGCAACTGGATTTTGCGATGAAAATCATTTATGAGGATCCTCAATACATCGTGGTGAGCAAACCATGAATACAAAAAAAATAATCCACCTCTCCCGCCGGGAGATAACCAGCGACTTGCCCGCTTGCGGGCTTATAACCAACCACTTGGCAACCGTTTTTTGGTTGCTTAGTGGGATGGCTAGTAGTTTCATCAGTCGAATGGCTAGAGGTTATATCAGGGTGGGAGAGAGGGCGGTTTTTCCATGAACTTCGTCAGCTTTGCTTTAATTTTCACCGGCGTGATGCTCAACGCCGCCGCGCAGATACTGATGAAGGCGGGCACCAACAGCATCGGCTATTTCGAGTTCAGCATGGAGAACGTCCTGCCCATCGGCCTGAAACTGGCGACCGAGTGGCACATCGTCGTCGCGCTGTTTTGTTATGCGCTGAGCGTGGTCATCTGGGTGCTCGCGCTGTCGCGTGTGCCCGTCAGCATTGCCTTCCCGATGCTGTCCATGGCTTATGTGGTGAATGCTGTCGCTGCGTGGTATCTGCTTGGCGAAGCCTTCAATCCGACCAAGCTGGTCGGCATGGGTGTGATAATACTTGGCGTGATTATTATTTCACGGGCTTAAATACCACTCCGTCATTCCGGCGCATAACCAGCAAAGTCGCTGGTTATGCGCCGGAATGACGAGTTTTTCGGGAATGACGAATTTATAAAANNAAAATTTTTAACGGAATATATCCATGAATACTTTTTTACCCTTTTCCAAACCTACCATAGACGAAGCGACCATCGCGTCGGTGGCGGATACGCTGCGTTCCGGCTGGATCACCAGCGGCCCGAAGGTGCAGGAATTCGAGAAACAACTTTCCGCCTATTTCGGCGGTCGTCCGGTGCGCACTTTCAATTCCGGCACCTGCACCATGGAGATCGCCCTGCGCATCGCGGGCATCGGTGCGGGGGATGAAGTCATCACCACGCCGATCTCCTGGGTCGCCACGGCGAATGTGATCCTCGAAGTCGGCGCCACGCCGGTATTCGCCGACATCGATCCGGTCACGCGCAACATCGATCTGGACAAGCTGGAAGCTGCGATTACCAAGCGTACCAAGGCGATCATCCCGGTCTTTCTTGCGGGCAAGCCGTTGGATATGGACAGGCTGTATGCGATTGCGACCAGGCACAAACTGCGCGTGATCGAAGATGCTGCACAGGCGATCGGCTCGACATGGAAGGGCAAGCCCATCGGCTCTTTCGGCGATTTCGTTTCGTTCAGTTTTCAGGCCAACAAAAACATCACCACCTCCGAAGGCGGCTGCCTGGTGCTGAACAATGCAGCAGAAGCAACGCTCGCGGAAAAATACCGGCTGCAAGGCGTGACGCGCAGCGGTTGGGACGGCATCGAAGTGGATGTGCTGGGCGGCAAGTACAACATGACCGACATCGCCGCCGCCATCGGCCTGGGTCAGTTTTCTAAATTGAATGACATCACCGCGCAGCGGCGCAAACTGGCGCGCCATTATTTTACGACGCTCGGCAAGGATTTCGAGAAACAGACTGGCGCGCAACTGCCTCCAGAGGATTACGAAAATACCAACTGGCATCTGTTCCAGATCGTGCTGCCGGACCGCATCACCCGCGCCGATTTCATGGCACGGATGAAGGACAAGAACATCGGCATCGGCTTCCATTACGCGCCTATTCATCTGTTCAAACTGTATCGCGCACTGGGATTCAAGGAAGGCATGTTCCCGGTCGCCGAGCGTGTCGGCAGGCAGATCGTTTCACTGCCAATGTTCTATGCGATGAATGAAGGCGATGTGGAGCGGGTAAGTGTGGCTATGCGCGAGGTATTGGCAGTGTCGTCGAATTCGCATTAGGCTCTAATAGTTACGCATCAAATGAAGAAATCCACATCCACCACGCTCAAAGTAATAAATGTTGTTGCGTTTGTGGTGGCTGTAATCTGGGCAATTCGCCAGCCTGATTTCGAGCCTATATTAGCTAGCCTCGGTCTTCTGGCTACTTTGGTCAGCCTATTGGTTAGTGAGGGGCGAAGCAAGGATTCGTTTCTAGAAATATCGTTCAGGAACGGCCACCCCTTCGAGGTAACACACCCTGCCGACACCAAAAGTCATGCTCAGCGCTGCTTTGGAATCGGTATAACTAACAACGGGTCGGAACACATTGACAATTGTTTGGTGAAACTGGAGCGCATCAAAGCGGCGGACGGACGGGATTTCAATAATGTCTTTGTCCCTGTTGGTTTGGCGACCCAGCATCAACTACTTCAACAGCGAAAGGGTGGTCGCTTTAACCTTAGCCCAGGAGAAACAAAGTATGCGTGGGTTGCGTGCTTAGATGAGACTAAATCAGACACCGAGATTGCCCTGCAATATGAAACAGACAAATATCCAAACCTCATACCACGAGGGAGTTACCTACTTACTCTTCGCGCCTACGGAGACGGGAATCCTGCAGAAATAGTGTTACGACTATTCGTGGACGATAAGGGATATCTGAGGCTTCAGCGGGGTAGCCCGCGTAGGGCGCAATAACCAACGGGCATTGCGCCGTATGTGTCTCTCCAACATCCGGTGCAATGCGCTCCGCTTATTGCACCCTACGATAATCCCGATTTCGCTATCCGCGCCCCATGCGGTAAAATGCCGCCCAATGGGAACCTCTAGAAATTCACTTTTGCGGGATGAAGCGCAAGGAGCCGCGCAGCGAATGACGAGACATATCAGATTGATAGGCAAGGATTGAGCGAGCACGCGACACCGCGATTCGCCCGGAAAATGAATTTATAGAGATTCCCATATGAGTACACCCCAACTTTCTGTCGTCATCCCCGTCTACAACGAAGAGCAGGGCTTGCAGACTTTGTTCAACCGCCTGTATCCGGCGCTGGACAAGCTCGGCATTGCGTATGAGATCGTGTTCATCAACGATGGCAGTCGCGACCGTTCTGCCGCGATTCTGCGCGAGCAGTTCCAGAAACGTCCCGATGTGACGCGGGTGATTTTGTTCAACGGCAATTTCGGCCAGCACATGGCGATCATGGCGGGGTTCGAGCAGTCGCGCGGGCAGCGCGTGGTGACGCTGGACGCCGACCTGCAAAATCCGCCGGAAGAGATAGCCAAGCTGCTCGTCAAGATGGACGAGGGCTTTGATTACATCGGCTCGATACGCAACGAACGCAATGATAGCTGGTGGCGGCATGTCGCCTCGCGTGCCATGAACAATCTGCGCGAACGCATCACGCACATCAAGATCACCGATCAGGGCTGCATGTTGCGCGCTTATGACAGAGGCATCATTGATGCGATCAACAGTTGCAAGGAGGTGAATACCTTCATCCCCGCGCTGGCCTACACCTTTGCGCGCAAGCCAGCCGAGGTGGAGGTGGAACATGAAGAGCGCGCCGCCGGTGAATCGAAGTATTCGCTGTACAGCCTGATTCGCCTGAATTTCGATTTGATGACCGGATTCTCGGTGGTGCCGCTGCAAATGTTTTCCATGGTTGGCATCGCCGTTTCGCTGTTGTCTGCGCTGTTCTTTGTGTTCCTCGTGATACGCCGCTTGATGATAGGGCCGGAAGCGGAAGGACTGTTCACGCTGTTCGCGCTGGTGTTTTTCATGATTGGCATTACGCTGTTCGGCATCGGCCTGCTCGGCGAATATGTCGGACGCATCTACCAGCAAGTGCGCCATAGGCCGCGTTATCTGGTGGAGGCGGTGCTTGAAGAGCAGGATAAGGGTGAAATGGCAAGGGGCAAGGGGCAAAACACTACATTTGTTGCGGGAGAGGTCGATCCTTTTTATGCAACGGAACCTAAAAAGAAAAAGGCCACGCCGATTGATGATGCAGCACATCCTTCATTGTTTTCGGATAATCAGGAATGAGTTGTGCAGTTGTGTTTGCGTACCATAACGTTGGGGTGCGCTGCCTGTCCGTATTGTTGGCGCATGGCGTGGATGTCGCGCTGGTGGTGACGCATCGCGACAACCCGAAAGAAACCATCTGGTTCGATAGCGTGGCCGAGCTGGCCGCGTTGCATGGCATCCCGACCATCACGCCGGACAACCCGAACACGCCGGAAGTCATCGCGCAAATCCGCGCCTTGCAGCCGGATTTTTTCTTTTCATTTTATTATCGCGAAATGCTCAAGCGCGAGTTGCTGGGGATACCCAAGCACGGCGCGCTGAATATGCACGGTTCGCTGCTGCCAAAATACCGTGGCCGCGTGCCGGTGAATTGGGCGATAATTCACGGCGAGACAGAAACCGGTGCGACGCTGCATTACATGACGGAGAAGCCGGACAATGGCGACATCGTGGCGCAGCAGGCCGTGCCGATCTTGCCCAACGACACTGCGTTGCAAGTGTTCCAGAAAGTGACGGTGGCGGCGGAGATGGCGTTGAATGCCTGCTTGCCGGATTTGCTGGCAGGGCGTGCACAAGCGGTGAAGCAGGATTTGAGCAAGGGCGGGTATTTCGGCGGACGCAAGGCGGAAGACGGAGTTATCGATTGGTCGCAGTCGGCGCAGGCGATACACAATCTGGTGCGCGCTGTCGCCCCCCCTTATCCGGGCGCGACTACCCAGTTGATGGGCATACCAAAGGCAGGCAATTCACTACCGCCTGAAAGCGGTGTGAAGTTGACACAGCCCATGCGCATTTTGCAAACGCTGGTGACTCATTGCACTGCTGCTGGCGAGAGGCCCGCCTTCTACGTTAAGGAAGACAAGGCTTACGCGATCTGCGGGCAAGGTGTGTTGCGTGTGTTGCAATTTGAGCTGGATGGCATAGCAATGAGTGCGGCGGAGTTCGCGACGCGTTTTGGCACACAACGATTTGAATTTAATTGTTAAGGAAATAAAAATGAAAAAAGTATTGATACTCGGCGTGAACGGCTTTATCGGACACCATCTTTCCAACCGCATTCTCGCCACGACCGATTGGGAAGTGTATGGCATGGACATGAGCACCGATCGTATCAGCGACCTGATCGGGCGCGAACGTTTTCATTTCTTCGAGGGCGACATCACCATCAACAAGGAATGGGTCGAGTACCACGTGCGCAAGTGTGATGTGATCCTGCCGCTGGTGGCGATCGCCACGCCGGCTACCTACGTCAAGCAGCCGCTGCGCGTGTTTGAACTGGACTTCGAGGCCAATCTGCCTATCGTGCGTGCTGCGGTAAAGTACGGCAAGCATCTGGTGTTTCCGTCCACCTCGGAAGTGTATGGCATGTGCCATGACGCAGAATTCGACTCGGAAAATTCCGAACTGATCTGCGGCCCGATCAATATGCCGCGCTGGATTTATTCCTGCTCCAAGCAACTGATGGATCGCGTGATCTGGGGCTATGGCATGGAAGCAAATTTGAATTTCACGCTATTCCGACCGTTCAACTGGATCGGCTCAGGGCTGGATTCCATCCATACGGCGAAGGAAGGCAGTTCGCGTGTGGTCACGCAATTCCTCGGCCACATCGTGCGCGGCGAAAATATCAGCCTGGTGGATGGCGGGCATCAGAAACGCGCCTTCACATACATCGACGACGGCATAGACGCGCTGATGAAAATCATCGCCAACAAAAACGGCATCGCCACCGGCAAGATTTACAACATCGGCAACCCGGTCAACAACTATGCGATTCGCGACCTTGCCGACATGATGCTGAAACTGGCGAAGGAATATGCTGAATACCGCGACTCCGCGCAAAAAGTGAAGATCGTCGAGACCACCTCGACAGCCTATTACGGCAAGGGCTATCAGGATGTGCAGAACCGTGTGCCGAAGATCACCAACACCTGCGAAGAACTAGGCTGGAAGCCGACCATCAACATGGCTGACACGTTGCGCAATATTTTTGATGCGTATCGCGGTCAGGTCGCGGAAGCGCGCGGTCTGGTGGATTGAACAACAGGAGCGAGGAACGGGGATTGCACCCGCAAGGAGTAGGCCGTGCGGTTCCCGTAGCTGAAGCTACGACCGCTACGCTCAGGAGCGAGGAAAATCTACTGCTCTGTTTTTAACTCAATCCTCCACTCCTCGCTACGCTCTCCTCAATCTCTGATCCTGATATGAAACAACTCGCCCTCAAAATCGATGTGGACACCTATCGCGGCACGCGCGAAGGCGTGCCGCGTCTGGTTGAAATACTGCAGCGCTATAACGCGCAGGCCACTTTTTTCTTCTCACTCGGCCCTGACCACACCGGGCGCGCCATCAAGCGCGTATTCCGCCCCGGCTTTCTCGGCAAGGTATCGCGCACCTCCGTGGTGGAGCACTACGGCATCAAGACCTTGTTGTATGGCACGCTGTTGCCCGCGCCGGATATCGGCAAGAAATGCGCGGACATTCTGCGCATGGTACGCGCGGCCGGTTTTGAAGTCGGCATCCATTGTTATGACCATATCCGCTGGCAGGATTATGTGGCGAACAAGGATGCCGAGTGGACGCGGAGAGAACTGCAACATGCGGTGGATCGCTACACCGAGATTTTTGGCGAAGCGCCGCACGCCCATGCTGCCGCCGGTTGGCAGATGAACCGTCACGCGCTGCGGCTGATGCAACGCTTCGGTTTCAAATACAGCTCGGACACGCGCGGCACGCATCCTTTCATTCCCACTTGGCAAGCGGAGATCATAGCCTGTCCGCAACTACCGACCACGTTGCCCACGCTGGACGAACTGATGAACCGCGACGGCATCACGCTGGACAATATTGCGCAACACATCCTGAAATTGACCGCAGTGCCGCCCTCTACCGGGCATGTATACACCCTGCATGCCGAGCTGGAAGGCGGGAAATGGCTGCCGATATTCGAGCAATTGTTGCAGGGCTGGCAGGCGCAGGGCTATGAACTGGTGTCGCTGCAGCAATATCTGCAAGGACTGGATGTGGCTGCGCTGCCGCGTCGCGAGGTGGTGATGCGCGAGGTGGAAGGGCGGGTTGGCACGTTGGCTGTGCAGGGCGATTAGTTAGCCCTCCCGCCCGATACCGTGATACTCGATGCCCAGCGCGGTGACACTGGCAGGCTCAAATAAATTGCGTCCATCAAAAATCACCGGCTGCTTCAGGCGTGCTTTGATGACGTTAAAGTCAGGACTCTTGAAGGCTTTCCATTCTGTCACGATGATCAGCGCATCGGCATCTTGCAGGGCGTCCTTGGAGTTCTCCGCATAGCTCAGATCGGCGCGTTTGTCCCCCGCCTTTTGGCGGCTTTGCAGAGGATAGATGTGTTTGGTTTCTTTCATCGCCACCGGATCGAAGGCGGTGACGGTCGCGCCTCTGGCCCACAGTCCTTCCATCACCACGCGGCTGGTGGCTTCGCGCATGTCATCGGTGCCGGGTTTGAATGCCAGTCCCCACAGCGCGAAGTGCTTGCCCTTGAGATCGTTGCCGAAGCGCTTGGTGATCTTTTGCAGCAGCACGGATTTTTGTGCATCGTTGACATGTTCCACCGCCTGCAGCACTTTCAGCGGCAGACCGTATTCTTCGCCGGTACGTTGCAGGGCGCGGATGTCCTTGGGGAAACACGATCCACCGTAACCGCAACCGGCGTACAAAAAGTGATAGCCGATGCGCTGGTCGGAACCGATGCCCTTGCGCACGTGCTCGATGTCCGCACCGACGCGCTCGGCCAGGTTGGCCAGTTCGTTCATGAACGAGATGCGTGTGGCGAGCATGGCATTGGCGGCATATTTGGTGAGTTCGGCGGACTTGATGTCCATCACCATCAGGCGATCGTGATTGCGCTGGAACGGCGCGTACATCTCGCGCATCACGCGGATGGCTTGCTCGTCTTCGGCACCGATGACGATGCGATCCGGGCGGTTGAAGTCGTCTATCGCCGAGCCTTCCTTGAGGAACTCGGGGTTCGAGACCACGCTGAACCCAGTCTTCACCCCGCGCTTGTCGAGCTCTTCCTGCACTGCTTGGTTGACCTTCTCTGCCGTACCGACCGGCACGGTGGATTTGTCCACGATCACCTTGTATTCGTTCATGCCGCGGCCGATGGCGCGTGCCGCGGCGATCACATATTGCAAATCCGCCGAGCCGTCTTCACCCGACGGTGTGCCCACAGCAATCATTTGCACCAGCCCATGCGCCACGCTCTCCGCCACATCGGTGGTGAAGCGCAAGCGGCCTGATGCGACATTGTCCTTGATGACATCTTCCAGGCCCGGTTCGTAGATCGGCACACCGCCTTGTTGCAATATGGCGATTTTGCGAGGATCCACATCCAGACACAGCACGTCGTTGCCCAACTCGGCCAGACACGCGCCTGAGACCAGGCCCACATAACCGGAACCTATAACAGTGATTTTCATTGCATCAGACTTTCAAATAATGAGTTGCGCATTATGCCGCAGAATGAACCAGAGGTCAGCCGCCTTCCGTGCCCCCAAAGCTTAGTTGATATTAAAGCGCCCGTGATTGATAAAGTGCCAGATCGCTTGCCGAATAGCAGCAGAAAATCACCTCATGCAGGGAGCAGGGCGAGCCCCGTAAGGAATCAAACGATCTTAGAAAATCGTGCACCGCCGCAATGGCCACCTCGGCCGCCTGCTCCGGCGGATAGCCATAGACGCCCGTGCTGATACAAGGGAAGGCGATGCTGGCAAGCTGCTGCGCAGCGGCGATGGACAAACTCTCGCGGTAACAGGAAGCCAGCAGCTTCGCTTCATTCTGCGTTCCGCCATGCCACACCGGCCCCACGGTATGGATCACGAATTTTGCGGGCAACCGGTAACCGCGCGTGAGCCGTGCTTGCCCGGTCGGACAGCCGCCCAGCGTGCTGCATTCCTGCAATAGTTCTGGCCCCGCCGCGCGATGGATCGCACCATCCACCCCGCCCCCGCCCAGCAGGGACGAATTCGCCGCATTGACGATGGCGTCCACGCTCAGTTGGGTGATGTCGCCCTGGATGGCGCGAAGTATGGTCATGGCTGGCCTCCATGCGGTGTAAAACGAAGTAGGGCGGAAACCCCGCAGGGGGTGATCCCGCAACGGGTTGAAGCTATTCGGCGGAACTGCTGTACGTTCCACCCTACGCAGGCTACTTGTTGCGTAGCGTCTTCAACGCACCGCCCCATGCGATGACCTGGTCGAGCATGGTGTTGACGGATGTCTCGTGCATGGCTGCCGGCTTGAAGGTGGTGAAATTCTCGAAGTCGGTGAACAGCGAGAGTGCGACCTGGGCGCGCACGTCGGCTATTTGCAGTTCGCCCATAACCAGCCGCAAATTTTCCACTGCGCGCGTTCCGCCTGCGCTGCCGTAACCCACGAACCCCGCCACCTTGTTGTTCCATTCCGCGTATAGGTAATCAATCGCGTTCTTGAGCGCGCCGGAGGTGCTGTGGTTGTATTCGGGCGTGACGAAAACGTAGGCGTCGAAAGATGCGATTTTGGCGGACCAGGTCTTGGTGTGCGGCTGGCTGTATTGCCCCAATGACGGCGGCACTGGCTCGTCGAGAAGAGGCAGGTTGTAATCTTTGATGTCTACGATTTCATACGCGGCGTCGCTACGCTTCTTCGCAATCTCGTGTACCCATTTGGCGACGGCTTCAGCTTTGCGACCGGGACGTGTGCTTCCGATGATGATGGCTATTTTGATCATGACTCATTACTCCGTAAGAAAGATGATATGGGGTGCGGCAAGAACAGAGACTGTGGTTCAGCCGTTTGATTACCTTAGCACAAAGCGGCTCAATTCGGAGAGCACGATCTTTTCCAGGTTGTGGGTAAGGCAATCCACTTCGATATTCTCCGGCATGGAACGCAGCCAGGTCAGTTGTCTTTTTGCCAATTGCCGTGTGGCGGCAATGCCGGTTTCCAGCAGTTGTGCTTCATTGATTTCGCCTTCCATGAATTGCCAAGCCTGGCGGTAGCCGACGCAGCGCATCGAGGTCATGTTCGGCTGCAGCGGATATTTCTCGCGCAGCGCGCGCAGTTCATCCACCAAACCGAGTTCCAGCATGGCTGAAAAGCGCGTGGCGATGCGGGCATGCAATACAGAGCGGTTGGAGGGGACGAGAGCGATGGGGATGACGCGGTAGGGCAGTTCTCCCTCTCCCCAACCGGCTGCGCCCTCCTCGCTTCGCTCTCCCCGCTCGCGGGAGAGGGACTTATTAATCAGCGCGGACATGGGTTGGCCGGTGATGCGGTAGATTTCCATCGCGCGTTGGATGCGCTGTGTGTCAGTCTGTTTCAGGCGCGCTGCGGTTTCCGCATCCACCATAGCGAGTTGTTTATGCAAATGTTTGATGCCGTGCTGCGCGATCTCGGCATCGAGCGCGGCGCGCACTACGGGATCGGATTGCGGCAGGTCGCTTAAACCCTCGCGCAGGGCCTTGAAGTAAAGCATCGTGCCGCCGACCAGCAAAGGGATGCGCCCGCGTTGCGTGATGTCCGCCATCAGGCGCAGCGCATCGTGGCGGAAGGCGGCGGCAGAGTAGGCCTCGGTCGGGTCTATGATGTCGATCAGATGGTGCGGCGCGTGGGCGAGGGTGGCGGCGTCCGGCTTGGCGGTGCCGATGTCCATGTCCCGGTACACCAACGCGGAATCCACGCTGATGAGTTCCACCGGCAGGCGCTGCGCCAGTTCCACCGCGACGTTGGTCTTGCCACTGGTGGTGGGGCCCATCAGGAAGATCGCAGGTGGAAAAGACGTCATGCCAATTCCTTATCGCGTGTTTCCTGCATTAGGAAAACAGCCAGCACGCTGATCGCGGCTGCGGCGGAAACATAGCCGCCCACCCACGCAAGGCCGCCATGCAGCACCAGTTGTTGTGCGAGGTAAGGTGCGAGTGAAGCGCCGAGAATGCCGCCCAGATTGTAAGCTGTGCCTGCACCGGTGTAGCGCACGGAGGTCGGGAACAGTTCTGGTAACAGCGCCCCCATGGGTGCGAAAGTGGCACCCATCAGGAAGAGTTCGATGGAAAGGAAGACGGTGATTTGCCACGGCGAGCCGCTACCCAGCATCGGGTCTAACAGAAAGCCGGACAGCAATGCCGCGCTGCCCGCAACGAGCAACACCGGACGGCGTCCATAACGGTCGCCCGCCCAGGCGGAAAGCGGCGTGGCAGCCGCCATGAAGATGACGGCCACGCAGAGCATGCCGAGGAATTGCGGGCGCGGGATGGCTAGCGTGGTGGTGCCGTAGCTCAACGAAAATACCGTGGAAATGTAGAACAGCGCGTAACACACGACCATAGCCAGTGCGCCCAGCAGCAAGGGCGCAGCATGACACGACAGTAAATCCGCCAGCGGTAGTTTCACCGGCTGATGAGATTGCATTGCCTTGGTGAACACCGGCGTCTCCGTGAGCTTGAGCCGCACGTAGAGACCGACGATGACCAACGCCGCACTGGCAAGGAAGGGAATGCGCCAGCCCCATGCACGGAATTGCGCATCGTCGAGAAAATGCGACAGCAACAGGAAACTGCCGGTGGCAAACAGGAAGCCAACGGGCGGCCCCAGTTGCGGGAACATGCCGAACCAACCGCGTTTACCGGCAGGCGCATACTCCGCAGCCAACAATGCCGCTCCGCCCCATTCTCCGCCCAGTCCGATACCCTGGCCGAAGCGCAGCAGGCAGAGCAGGGCGGGGGCGACCCAGCCGATAAGATCGTAGCCGGGCAACACGCCTATCAATATCGTGGACACACCCATCACCAGCAAGGAGGCGACCAGCGTCGTCTTGCGCCCGATCTTGTCGCCGAAATGGCCGAACAACAATGCCCCGAGCGGGCGTGCAAGAAATGCGATGCCGAAGGTGAGGAACGCATTCAATGCCTGCGCGGCGGGATCGCTGCCGGGGAAAAACACCGGGCCGATCACCATCGCCACGGCGAGCCCATAGATGTAGAAATCGTAAAACTCGATGGCGGTGCCGATGAAGCTGGCGAAGGCGATGCGCGCAGTGGAAAAATCCATTTTTCGGGCGAATCGCAGTGTCGCGTGCTCGCTCATTTCTCGCCTATCAACTCGATATGTCTCGTCATTCGCTGCGCGGCTCCTTGCGCTTCATCCCGAAATTCTGAATTTTTATAACCAACCACTTGGCAACCGTATTTTGGTTGCTTAGTGGGATGGCTAGTTGTTTCATCAGAGGTTCTATAAGCAGGCTGCTTTTTAAAGTTTCACTGTCCCCGCATGAACATTTTGTCCAGATCATTCAGTGCAAGCTGGAACCAGGTCGGGCGACCGTGATTGCATTGGCTGGAGCGTTCGGTCTGTTCCATCTCGCGCAGCAGCGCGTTCATTTCGGTGATGCTCAAGATTCGATTGGCGCGCACTGCGCCATGGCAGGCGAGGGTGGAAAGCAGTTCATTGCGCCGTTCGGTCAGCACACGGCTCGCACCGAATTCGCGCAGTTCGTCCAGCACATCACGCGCGGCTGCTTCCGCTTCGGATTGTTTCAGCAGCACCGGCATGGCGCGCACCGCCAGCGCGGTGGGTGAGAGCGGCGCGATGTCGAAGCCCAGCATATTGAGAGCGGCTTGTTCTGCTTCCGCAGTCGCAATGTCCAATGTGTCGGCGTGAAAGCTCACCGGGATCAGCAATGGCTGTGTGGCAATCTGTTCGGCATCCAATGAGGCCTTGAGCTTTTCATACACGATGCGTTCATGTGCTGCATGCATATCCACCACGATCAAGCCATGTGCGTTTTGCGCGAGGATGTAGATGCCGGAAAGTTGCGCGAGAGCGAATCCTAGAGGTGGAATGATATGGTTATCGGGGCTGGACGCTAGGGGTTGGGGGAAGAAAGTGTTTTTTTCGATATCCTGCACCGCGCTACGATCCGGCCATTTTCCCTCGCCCGCAAACGCTTTCCACACTTGATAAGCATCACTTGATTGCGCGATGCCCAGCCCGATGTTTTGTTGCGCCGGAATAAACGACGCAGGCTGCTGTGATATCGGAGCGCGGTTATCTTGCCCGCTTGCCGGTACGGCGAGTGCTTGTTGCAGCGTATGAAAAATAAATTGATGTATCCCCTGGCTCTCGCGGAAACGCACTTCGCTCTTGGCAGGATGCACGTTCACATCCACTTGCTCCGGCGGCAGTTCGAGAAACAGCACGAAGGCCGGATGGCGTTGGTGATGCAGGATGTCCTGATAGGCCTGACGCAGCGCATGGCTGGCGACTTTGTCGCGCACGAAGCGGCCATTCACAAAGAAATATTGCGCATCCCGGCTGGCGCGTGAATAAGCGGGCAGCGCGGCCAGGCCTTGCAGAGACAAGTTTGCCGCGCTACGCGAAACCGGCACAGCAGCTTGCCCGAACTCCTCGCCGAGCAGTGCCGCGACGCGCTTCAGCGCGGCTTGTTCGCCTTGCAGTGCGGGCAATTGCCAAGTCGTGCGTCCGTTGTGCTGCAGCGAAAAGGCTACATCGGGACGCGACAACGCGATGCGTTTGAAAGCTTCTTCGCAATAGGCGAATTCGGTGGACTCGGATTTTAAAAATTTGCGTCGTGCAGGTGTGTTGAAATACAGCTCGCGAATTTCCACCGAGGTGCCTTGCGCATGGCTGGCGGGAGCGGGTTCGCTGAGTCGTCCGTCTATCGCTTCAACTTTCCAGCCGTGCGTATCGGAAGCGGTGCGGCTGGTTAGGGTGAGTTGTGCCACCGCTGCCATGCTCGCCAGCGCTTCACCGCGAAAGCCCATGCTGGCGACTTGTTGCAGATCATCCAGCGAGGCGATCTTGCTGGTGGCATGGCGCATCAGTGCCAGTGGCAGTTCATCTTTGGCGATGCCCTTGCCGTTGTCGCGTACGCGCACAAGCTTGATGCCGCCGCCTTCCAGTTGCACCGCAATGTCGGTCGCTCCCGCATCCAGGCTGTTTTCCAGCAGCTCCTTGAGCGCCGCAGCGGGACGCTCGATCACCTCGCCGGCGGCGATTTGATTGATAAGCAAGTCGGATAATAGCCGGATGGCAGGCATGGGTGCAGGAGCAGAGTTGAATGTGACGCGGAATTATAGCGGAGAAGCACAATCACTTTGCGGCGCGGAAAAAAAGAACTGCTGTTTCAGGCGTGGGCGGCTTGACGATAAGGATGGGACTTGGGGTGGATTTATGGCTTGCTTTTTTTTGAATAGGGCGCTAGATTCGCACTGTAGTTGACTGTATCAGTCGTGTTTATTTTAATTAATTTCAATTTAAGGAGAATGTCATGAAACAGCTCATTAGTTTGTTCTTTGGTTTTGCCTTGGTTGCTTTGGTAAGTCCGGTTTTTGCAGCAGATTCCGCAGGTTCGATCACCATCACCTCTCCGGTAAACGATGCAGTCCTGCAGAGTGCCACGGGGAATAAGCTGGAATTTAACGTCCATTTGAGTCCCAACGGCAATCACGTCCATGTTTATGTCGACGACCAGGATCCTATCGTTTTTCGTGATGTTAGCCATTGTCCATGCAGCATCGCCTTGCCGAAACTATCATCCGGCAAACATACCATCGTGGTAAAAGAGGCAACGTCCAGCCATGCTATGACCGGGGTACAGAGTTCTGTGACAGCCACGGTTAAATAAGGCGTATAGATGTGCAAAGTACAGATGCGCAAAACCTTACTTATGCACTCATTCAGGTCATACATAACTTCGGTGCTGTGACCGTGGTAGGGACTGCCGCATCCGCCCTTTGGCTGGTGCGTGGTAATGCGGCGGTACAACACCGGCTTGCCTTGCTGACAGCCATGGTCTGGGCAGTTCAGGCGGCAACCGGAGCGCTTTTTGGTGTTTCAACCTTTTATTATGAAGGCCATCTGCCGGATATTCATGGCATAGCGGTGGATGCGCTGCTGATCAAAATAGGCTGCGCCTCGACCGGGTTTGTTTTGGCCGTCGCCTATGTAAAATGGAATTCAGAATGGGCCGTAACGAAGCAACTTCTCGCTTGGCGCGCTTCGTTAACGCTGGGCGCTATCGCCCTGAGTTCTGCTGCCTTTTTGCGCTGGTTTTCCTGATCGGTAATTAGTACAAAATCGGCATTCGGGTGAGAAACTTTCCGCGTGGAATAGAAGTCGCGTAGTCATTATTGACGCAGTGCGGGTATAATTGCAGACGCAAAAATTGCGCTTGGTAGTGATGACTCAAGACTAGCGTCTAAAAAAATCCACAAAAAGGAGAGATTCATGCTGATAGGCATTCCTGCGGAAACGCGCGCAGGCGAAACTCGTGTTGCGGCCACACCGGAAACGGTGAAGAAGATGCTGGCTTCCGGTCACGTGGTGATGGTGCAAAGCGGAGCGGGTACGGGCGCACACATACCTGATGCGGAATTTCAAGCGGCGGGCGCGACTCTGGTTGATGCGGCCAAACTGTATGCACAAGCGCAAATCGTGCTCAAGGTCAAAGCCCCTACCGCTGCTGAACTGGCACAACTGCCGCGCGATACGGTATTGATTGGTTTGCTCTCCCCGCATCAAACCGAACAGGTCGCATCTTATACCCAACAAGGCATCACCGCTTTCGCCATGGAAAAATTGCCGCGCACCTCGCGCGCGCAGGCGATGGACGTGCTGTCCTCGCAGGCCAACATTGGCGGCTACAAGGCGGTGATTCTGGGCGCCAATCTGTATCAACGTTTCATGCCGATGCTGATGACCGCTGCCGGTACGGTCAAGGCGGCGCGTGTGTTGATCCTGGGCGTGGGCGTGGCCGGTTTGCAGGCGATTGCCACAGCCAAGCGTCTGGGTGCGGTGGTCGAAGCTTCCGACGTGCGACCCGCTGCCAAGGAACAGGTCGAATCGCTCGGTGCCAAGTTTATTGACGTGCCATTCGAGACCGATGAAGAGCGGGAAATTGCAAAGGGTGTCGGCGGCTATGCGCGTCCCATGCCCGCTTCATGGATGCAGCGTCAGGCCGTGCTGGTGGCGGAGCGTGCCAAGCAGGCCGACATCATCATCACCACTGCGTTGATCCCCGGGCGCGCTGCGCCGGTGCTGCTGCACGAAGACACGGTAAAGCAAATGAAGCCCGGCTCGGTGGTGGTGGACATGGCCGTGGAGGCGGGTGGCAACTGTCCGTTGTCCGAACTCGGCAAGACCGTGGTCAAACATGGCGTGACCATCGTCGGCGAAGCTAATCTGCCGGGTCTGGTGGCGACCGATGCCAGCGCGTTCTATTCGCGCAACCTGCTCAACTTTCTTAATCTGCTGTGCGACAAAACGGGCGCAATGAACATCAATCTTGAGGACGATATCATCGCCGGCACCTTGTTATGCAAGGGTGGCGCGGCATTCGTGCCCGCAGCACCTGGTATGCCGGTGGGTGCACCCGTAAAGGGTACGCCGCAAGACGCTCGCCCTTCGGGCGGTCTTGGCGCAGCCAAATAATTCATGGAGAAAAAATGACTGACCCATTTGTTCTGAATCTGACCGTATTCGTGCTGGCGATCTTCATTGGCTATCACGTGGTGTGGAACGTCACACCCGCACTGCATACCCCGTTGATGTCCGTTACCAACGCCATTTCCGGCATTATCATCGTCGGTGCGATGCTCGCGGCTGGGCCGGTGAAACTGGACATCGGCACGGTGCTCGGCCTGGTTGCAGTGACACTCGCCGCCGTGAATGTGTTCGGCGGATTCCTCGTCACACAGCGCATGCTGGATATGTTCAAGAAGAAAAACAAGTAAGGAAAAATAATGTCGGCAAATTCTGTTGCACTCGCCTATCTGACCGCTGCGGTCTTGTTCATTTTCGCCCTGAAGGGCTTGAGCTCGCCGATGTCCGCGCGACGCGGTAACCTGTTCGGAATGTCCGGCATGGGCATCGCTGTGTTGACCACCCTCACCGTTACGCACAACGTGGTGTACATCCTGATCTCTATCATCGTTGGTGGCTCAATCGGCGCAGTGATTGCCAGGCGCATCCAGATGACCGCCATGCCGGAACTGGTCGCTGCGATGCACTCGCTGGTCGGTCTGGCTGCGGTGCTGATCGCGATGGCTGCGTTCAACAATCCGCTCGCCTATGGCATCGGTGCAACCCTGCATGCCAGCAATCGCATCGAATTATTCATCGGCACTTTCGTCGGTGCGATCACCTTCACCGGCTCCATCATCGCGTTCGGCAAACTGTCCGGCAAGCTGGGCAGCAAGCCGCTGCGCTTTGCAGGCCAGCACTGGTTCAACCTGCTGCTCGGCGTGCTGATGATCGCTTTCGGCATCGCCTTTTTCGTCACGCAAAGCTGGATACCGTTCCTGATCATGACCGCCATCGCGATGCTGATCGGCGTGTTGCTGATCATGCCGATCGGCGGCGCAGACATGCCGGTGGTGATATCCATGCTGAACTCCTATTCCGGTTGGGCTGCTGCGGGTATTGGCTTCACGCTCAATAACAACATGCTGATCATAGCCGGTTCGCTGGTCGGCAGCTCCGGTGCGATCCTGTCCTACATCATGTGCAAGGCGATGAACCGCTCGTTTTTCAATGTGATCCTCGGCGGCTTCGGCGGCGGTGCGGCAGATGCCGGTGCGGATGCCGGCGGAGAGCAAAAGGTTTATCGCAGCGGCAGCGCGGACGATGCGGCGTTCCTGATGGGCAATGCCGACAGCGTGATCATTGTGCCGGGTTATGGCCTGGCGGTGGCGCGCGCGCAACACGCCATTAACGAAATGTCCAAGCTGCTCACCGCAAAAGGTGTCAAGGTGCGCTATGCGATTCATCCGGTAGCCGGTCGTATGCCCGGACATATGAACGTGCTGCTGGCCGAGGCGGAAGTGCCTTACGAACAGGTAGTGGAAATGGATGAGATCAACAACGATTTCGCCGATACCGACGTGGTGCTGGTGATCGGCGCGAACGACGTGGTGAATCCAGCTGCCAAGAACGATAAAGCCAGCCCGATTTATGGAATGCCAATTCTTGAAGTTTACAAGGCGCGCACCGTGCTGGTGGTTAAGCGCAGCATGGCTACCGGTTATGCCGGTTTGGACAATGAGCTGTTCTACTTGGACAAGACTATGATGGTGTTTGGCGATGCCAAGAAGGTGATTGAGGACATCATAAAATCTCTCGCTTAAGATTGTTTTGTGGGAATAAATTTGTGGGAATTAATTAAGAGCCGCTGATGCGGCTCTTTTTATTTGGCAACTATGCGCGGTGTGTCTTGATGACGAGGAATACCCCCAACAAACTCTCTATCAGATAGGCGATGCTGGATATGCCGTGCAGCATTTTAAAACGGTCGGCAAACACACTGTGCATCACATCTGCGGGCAACGCCTGTAGCTTGAGGTCGGTCATGATAGGCTGGATGCCGAACTGCAATGCCAGTGTGGTCAGCAACATCGCCGCGATAACCCAGAACAGGGCTAGGCGAAAGGACGTGCGACCGGACACACTGATGCGCTGGATCAGCAGATACATCCCGCACGCCATGCCGAGATAGCCCAACCTGATGAACATCTCGCCGGCCAGCTCGCCGGCCAATTGCCTGTCGGGCTGCGTGTAGAACAGGACAGGTACGGCGAGATAGCCGATCGCCCATAGGCCACCGACCCAAGCGGTGATTAAAAGCGAAGCGAGATGCTGCGATAAGTTTTTCATGTAGAGCAGGGTAGCACAGCCGTATTTGATGGCAAGCCCGAAAAACTTTTGATGGAACTACTAGCCATTCCACTATGCTGTCAAAATACGACAGCCAAGTGGCTGGTTATGGACGGGCACCCGCTGGACAATGGCGCATACAGTCTGGACAATGATACGTCGCTGATCTGATGGACAGCATCATCAATATAACAAGGAGATAGAGATATGTATTACATCGTCGAAAGCAACAAGACATTCGAGCAGGCCGCGACCGACCTTGAGGCGGCAGTGAAGCGCAACGAGTTTGGCGTGCTGCACATCCATGATCTGGGAGCGACGCTGCGCAGCAAAGGCATCGCCTTCGCCGAGAATTGCAAAGTCTTTGAGGTGTGTAATCCGGGACAAGCCGGCAAGGTGCTTTCCACCGACATGCGTTTGAACATGGCACTGCCCTGCCGCATCTCGGTGTACACCGAACAGGGCAAAACCAGGATCGGTATGATCAAGCCGATCCCTATGCTAGCCGCTTTGTCTCAAGACGCATCGCTGGTCAAAGTGGCGCAAGAGGTCGAAGCCAAGACCAAGAAAATGATCGAAGAAGCCAGATAGATTAATCATTCTGGCGTACTGTGTGGGAGCGGCCACTTCGACAAGCTCAGGACAAACTTTAACCGCGATACGCTTTCAACTCTAAAGAACCATCATGACGCTATTACCCGTTTGGACCGAGCAAATAAAGTATCTGGTGGGTATTTTTGCCATCCTGAATCCGCTCGGAGCTATTCCCATTTACCTCAGCCTGATGGCGGATCGCCGTCCGGAGGAGATGCACCGCACCGCGCTAAAAACCGCCATTGCAGTGGCGGTCATCCTGACTCTTGCGGTCTGGGTGGGTGATGCTTTGCTATCGTTCTTCGGTATCGGCATTCCGGCGTTCCGCATCGCCGGTGGACTGCTCGTGCTCATCATTGCCATCGCCATGTTCGATGCCAGAACCAGTCCGGCCCGGCATACCGACGCAGAGCAAGCCGAAGCGGAGGCCAAGAATGACATTGCCGTAGTACCGCTGGCGATTCCCCTGCTGGCGGGGCCGGGTGCTATCAGCCTGACCATTGTTGATGCGCATCAGGCCGGTAGTTGGCCAGACAAGCTCATGTTCTGTTTAGGGATCGTGGGGGTGGCGGTGATAGCCTGGATGGTGTTGCGGCTTGCCGAGCCCATTGGTCAGCGTCTGGGCACGGGCGGACTCAACATCGCTACCCGGGTGATGGGGCTGATTCTCGCTGCCATGGCGGTGCAATTCATGGCGGATGGGATGCTGGAATTATTTCCCGGTTTGTCTCACTGAACATGGAATCGACTCACATCACGGAACACACGGGAAAAAACGATATTCATCGAAGCTGGCTTGGTGGGTTTCTGCCATTACACATGGCAACTAAATGTCAGAAGGCAGATGCAGTAGCGCCGGCGTTCCCCACGGCGACGTATCCGAAACCGCTGCTGACCAAAGCATTCAGGCTGGTTGCGTTGGTGCTGGTTGTGCCGGTGCTGACTGGGACTGATGTCCAGGTATAGCCATTCGGGCTGGTATAGGCATTGCCGGTGTTATCGACAGCCACGAACTGTGCGATTGAAATGAAACCCAACGAAGGATCGACAACGGGTGTGGCCACATACACAAGCTGTGTTTCCGCTGCAATACCGACCAGATTCGATACAATTGGGGTAGTTTGTGTGATCCATGTGACGCCGCCATCTTTGCTGGTGACAATCGTGCCAGCGTCACCCACCGCCACATAGATGCTGCCATAGCTACTGGCGAAGTAAGTCACTTGCCGCAGAGTGCTGGTAGTTGCGGGTGTTGGTGTTTGGGGATTCCAAGTGCTGCCATCGGCACTGGTAACAATCGTGCCCTTGTCTCCTACTGCAACATAAATGTTGCCATGAGTTACGCCCTGCAGATTATTAGTTGTACCTGACGTAATAATAGTCGTCCAAGCGATGCCATTCGAGGGTATTGTTGGTACCGTTCCCGAGACTATCGTTCCATTGTCGCCTACGGCGAAAAACGTGCCTGCAACGTGTGTCAAGGAATGTAATGCCGGATAAGTCGGATTGTAGGTGAGCCCATCATACCAAATACCATCGGTGCTATAGACGGAGGCTTCTCCAGCACCAACAGCTACCCAGTATAGTGCTGGAGTAGTCGGGTTGTTGAGATTCGCGGCGTAGCCGGTCACCGCATAGAGGTCAGGTAAGCCAGATGGCACAGTTGTAGGCGGGGTCCAATGCTGTCCATCATCGCTACTAGTAAAAATTGCGCCGCCTGCGCCAACGGCGGCGAAACTGCCGGTGGCACTGGTCGCATTATTCGAGCAGGTCGTCAGGCTGGTATATCCCACACCATAAAGGTTTGTGGATAAAGGCACACCATTAGTAGGCGTAGGGATGGCGGTCCAAGTGGCACTGGCATTGTAAGGAGTCGCGTTGATCGTCGGACTGCTTGAGCCACCTGCCCCGCCATTGCTACGGCCATTGGCCGCAAAATAATACGTTGTCCCATTAAACAAGCCGCACATATAAAAAGGAGAAGCGACCGCGGCGTAAGCATGTTGATTCGGCAAGCCAGTCCAATTGAAAGCGGAGAGGCTTGGGTCAGTTGCAGTGAAAAGCCAGTAGTCGACACCGGGGCTGGCTGTCCAAGTGACCTTCACTCTGCCATCTCCCGCAGTGGCCGAGAGCGCCGATGGGGGAGCGGCGGTTGACCCGTTGTTGCACCCGCTAAGCAAGGGTGTCACCATTGCAACGATTAACATGTAAAACAATTTTTTCACTGTTGAATTCCTTATGGGGGATTTATTCTATTTTGGTATTCGCGGTGCCGATTCGCAACGATGGATCAGATTTCCTCAAATGCACTGCTGCATTCAAATCGGTGCCAGCCAGCCTCACCTAAAGATTACTAAAAGCTACAGTTCAGAACGGCGAGAACGATACATGACCCTGGAAAAAAATGGAAGCAACATTGTTACCAGATATTACCAATACCTGCAGGCCGCGCGTCCCGATTGAATGATGGATTGTGCATATTTTGAGGGGGCAATGGAACGATGGAAATTGGAATACATGAATCGCCCCAGAATTGAATTGCCCCCTATCCAACTTACTTGCTCTCGAACTTGACCTTCTCTTTTTCGTCTTGTTCGTGCGGCGCAGCTGCTGGTGTTGTCACTGGTGCTGGTGGAGCCACTGGTTTTGTCACAGGTGCAGTCGTTGCCGCCGTCACCGTCACAGTGGCTGAGGCTGTGGTTTGGTTGCCGGAGGCATCAGTTGCCGAGTAGGTCACTGTGTAAATCCGTCCCGCCGTACTCTTGCTTTCGGCGCGTAATTTGAAATATCGGTCATCAAGACCAAAACTCGCGTCGCGGATGTCATCTGCCCTCAAGGGTTCGTTAGCAGTGATCGACTCGAGCTTTATTTCTGGCATGTTGTCGTAGTTGTCCTTTGTTGTGAAGGACGCATTGATGGGTACAAGTTTATTGCTCTGCGGCAGGATTGTGTTGGGACTCAGGTTTACCGTGAAATCGGGCGGGGTATGGTCGAGGCGTTCGATGGGAACGGTAAGATTTATGGGATCCCCGTCGGTATAAGTGACCAGCGCATGACCGGTCATATAGTTGTTATCGGCCTTATCCAGGGCGATACTCATCTTGTTCACGGCTTGACCGGCAACAAGCTTGGGCGAGTGCTCATTCATGGTTTCCCAAGCGATTGCGTGGGTTTCGTTCTCTTCCGGCGCGATCACGCTGACGCGCCAGCCTGTGGGCGAGTTGGCACTTGTCGAGGGGATGCCCAACTTGGCATTCCATCCCGATGGGAGTTCAAGAAGTTCATTGACATCGTTATCGGGATTCCCATCATTCTGGTTGTCGCGCCCGATCGAAACAGCAGTAATATTCCGCTGGCTGTTATTGACTACGCGATAGTGGTAGGCGATCTTGCCGCCGGAGTGCTGGGCATACACGCCCACGGTGACGGCAGCTTGGGTATTATCCGCCATGGCTATGCCGCCAGATGCGAAAGCCAGGCTAGCCAGACCGGTTAATCTGAACATTAGAATCGCCATACTTTGTTTCATGTCGTACCCATCCTTGAAAATTGTCTTTGGGAACCTTTTGTCCATTGCTTAATTGTTATTGTGCCCGAAAACCGGTCAGGGTTGCGGTTGACCGACTGCCTTCAAAAGCTGGGATAAACCGCCCGAGGTTTGCGCTGCCGCTTGCGGACCCTCGATTTTGACCTGTGCCCAGTCCACCATCTCCCCCGCACCCCATGACACCAGAGAGGCGAGCACCAACACCAACACGCCACGCGTCATGCCCTTGGGAATTTCCTGTTCATCCAGATAACGGTTGGTAAACCAGGCGGCAACGAAGAACACAATGGTGGAGATGATTAAGTTCAGCATGGTGGGAGAGCAATCGTCACGAAATTTTTTCTTTAGGGAGCCTCTAAAAATTCATTTTTCGGGCGAATCCACCCGCAAGGAGTAGGCCGACGGGTACCCCGCTACTGCGTAGCGACCCTCTCGCTCGCGGCGTCGCGTGCTCGCTCATTCCTGTGCGCAGCGGTCGTAGCTTCAGCTACGGGAACCGTACGGCCTACCCCTTGCGGGTACGTCTATCAATCTGATATGCCTCGTCATTCGCTGCGCGGCTCCTTTCGCTTCATCCCGAAATTCTGAATTTTAGAGGTTCCCTTTGTTCGTCATGATAACGGGTGGATCACCCGGATGCCAAACGGGGCATTTTTTCATTACAGCAGCAAAACGTTCCGAACCCAAAAAAATTTCCAGCCAGCGTTGCAGCGACGAATAGGGCGCTTGCGCAAACCAGTCTTTATCCACCTCCGCGAACTGCCGGATAAACGCGAAGATAGCAACATCGGCAATGGACATGGCATCACCCAGCAAAAAATGTGTCGCACGTAATCGGTTTTCCAACTGCTGTAAAAATATTTCGGCTGCGGAGCGGTAATAGATTTGCGGGTGTTCCGGGTAGCGATCAGCGTATTTGTAGCGATCCAGATGATTCTTGAATGCGGTGTCGTTTTCGATGATCAGCGGGATTGCTGCATCGACGTAACCATCGTTTTTCCCCAGCCAACCGTCGGGATCGTGCTGGCGCAGCGCCCATTGCATGATTTCCCAGCTTTCATCGATCACGCATCCATCCGGCAACACCAGCACCGGCACACTGCCTTTGGGAGAGGCTGCCAGCATGCTTGCTGGCTTGTCGCGTAATGCCACCTCGCGCAACTCGACCGTCACGCCGCTTGTGTAAAGCGCAAGGCGCGCGCGCATCGCATAAGGGCAACGCCGGAAGGAGTAGAGAACAGGTGGCATGAACTTGACTGTCGCGGAACTAGTGGGGGTCAAGCCAGGATAGGCTTATAACAGCAAAAGTGGTGCGCAGTTTTCCAGTTATATCTTTGGCGGTCAATAGAAAAAAGCGACACGAAAATTTTCTCAAGTCGTTGTTGCATCAAGGTGGTGGTATGTGCGTCCAATAGCGTCTATGCGTCTTGCGATAGCGTTCCACCTGCAAGCCCTGTGCGTTCATCTCGACCAGAATCGCGCCGTCCATATCCGAGCGCAGCAGCGTGCTGCCGCTGTCGGCGTAGCGTTGCACGACTTCTTGTTTCGGATGGCCGAAGCGGTTGAGATAGCCCACGGTGAACACGGCATAGCCGGGCCGCACGGCGGCAATGAATTCGTCCGTGGATGAGGTCTTGCTGCCGTGGTGTGGTACGACCAATAAGGTTGCGGGCAGTTTGTCCGTGTGTTCCTTGAGCAGCTGCTGTTCGGATTCTTTTTCAATATCCGCAGCCAGTAAAATATGTCGATTGCCGATGCTGATGCGCAACACGCAGCCCCGGTTGTTTTTGCGGATTTTTTCTGCGGCGTAGCTGGCTGAATCGGGATGCAGTATCTCGAACTGCACACCGTCCCATTGCCATGATTGTCCGTCTGTGCAGCGCCGTTTATCTGCCGCCGGCTGCAACATAACCAGCGACTTAGCCAGCGTTGTTTGCTGGCTTTGTCGAATGGCTAGTTGTTTTATCAGCGGATGCCCATCGGGCAGTGAGGATGAGAGCCAGCCGATGGGCATGGCTTGCATCACCGAGGCTGCGCCGCCAGTGTGGTCGGTGTCATCGTGAGTGAGTATCAGTCCGTCCAGTTTGCTGATGCCCATCGCGCGCAACGATGGAATCAATATGCGATTGCCGCTGTCCGCGCCATCGCTGAAATCCGGGCCGGTGTCGTATAGCAGCGCGTGATGTTGGGTTTGCGCGGCGACCGCCAAGCCTTGCCCGACATCGAAAATGATCAGACGAACTGAGCCTTGCGCGGGCGATTCCGGGGCGTTGAGGAACATCGGCAGCAGCAACAGGAAACCCAGCCAGCGCGCCGGAAAGCCGCGCGGCAGCAGTATCCACAACACACCCAACATGCCGGCCACGATGCTCCATGGGGGCGGCGCGTGCTGCGTCCAGACCGCTTGTGGCAGGCTGTTCAGCCATTCCAGCAATACCATCGTCCAGCCCATCACGCTGTGCGCCAACCACAGCGGCGCGTCCAGCGGCAGCACCGCGCCGAGCAAGGCGAGCGGCACGACGACCAAACTTACCAGCGGAATCGCGAAAGCATTGGCGATGGGCGAGACCAGCGAGACCTGCTGGAACAGCGCGAGCAGCATGGGAATCAGGCCGATGGTCATTGCCCATTGCACCTTGCCGTATTCCACCAGCCAGTGTTCGGGTTTCAGACGATTTGCCGTGACGTACAGGATGAGTGCCACTGCGCCGAACGACAGCCAGAAGCCGGGCGACAGGACTGCCCATGGGTCGGGAATCAGCACGCCGAGCAGCGCGATGCTGAGTATCTGCCCGAGCGAAAAATTGCGGTTCAGCCACAGTGCTGCGGCGACTGCGGCGACCATATACACGGTGCGTTGCGCCGGTACGGCGAAACCGGACAGCAGCGCATAGCCGAATGCCACCAGCAACGCGATCAACGCGGCGGCTTTGCGCGCCGGCAGGAACAGGGTAAGACGTGTGCTGCGCCGCCATAGCCAATAGGTGAGGGCGAAGCCCAAGCTGGCGAGCATGGTGATATGCAGCCCGGAAATGCTCATCAGGTGATTCACGCCGGTGCGCGTGAACACCTGCCATTGTGCTTGCGAAATACTGCTCTGATCGCCGATGGTCAGTGCACTCAGTACGCCGGCATAAGGCGCGCTGCCGAGTGTGGCGTTAAACTTGTCTCGCACTGTTTCACGCCAGGTTTCGATGCGGTAGTTGAAACCATCGGCCAGTGCAGCCAGGCGCACATTATCCGCCTTGTTGTTCAGATAACCCACTGCGCGCACATTGTTCTCCAGCGCCCACACTTCAAAGTCGGAGCCGTGCGGGTTGCTGCTGCCATGCGGTTGTTTGAGGCGCAACGTGAGTCGCCAGCGTTCTCCAGCGTGCAGCGCAAGCGGAGTGGCTGGCTTCTCATAGTAGGTGCTGAGGTAAATGTGCGGCGGCACACTGGCTTGTGGAGTGAGAATTTTTTCCACATCGAAGCCGAAACGCAAACCCTGTTGGCCGTTGCGCGGCAACTCGGCGACCACGCCGATCACTTCGATGTCGCGACTTTGCCACTCATCCGGCAGCGTAATGGCGAGCCGTTGCCCGGCTTGCCATGCGGCGAGATAGAAACCAAGTCCGCAGGCAAAGGCGGCGATTAACACTGTGCGTGCAAGGCGCAGGCCAAGCGGCTTGGTTGGAATCAGCAGCGTGAGCGGAAAGCCGGGCAGCAGCCATGCCCAGGCAAAATCCGGTAGTGCGGCCTGTTGTTGCAGTAGCCACACACCGAAGCTGAAGCAGAGGGTGAAGAGAACCATGCGCATAGAGTAGCGCATACGGATAGAATCGGGTCATGCGTAATTTCCTCCATAAGTTTTTGCCGAGTCACGAAACGGTGAAAAGCCAACGCTGGCTCAAGCCGTTCGGCAACTGGTTGCAGCATCCCAATCTGTGGCATCTGAATCGCCGTTCGGTGGCGGGTGGCGTGGGGGTAGGACTTTTTTGCGGTCTAATACCGGGACCGTTACAGATGATAGGCGCCACCCTGCTGGCCGTGTCGTTCCGCGTCAACCTGCCCGTGACGTTGATCACCACGCTGTATACCAACCCGTTCACCATCATGCCGCTGTACGTGCTGGCTTACGAACTCGGCGCTTGGCTGAGCGGCGCGCATAGCGGCGTCGCGGTGGTGCAACCATCATTTCCGGAATTGCATTGGCATAACTTGATGCACGAATTGTGGGACTGGATGGTGATGCTCGGCAAACCTTTATTGATCGGGTTGCCCTTGCTCGCTGTGAGTCTGGCAATCATCGGATATTTTGCGGTCCGTGTGGCGTGGCATGTGACCGTGGTGCTTAGGTGGCGTGCGAGAAAACGGCGGAGGGAGGTTTGATTTTCTAATGGCGGATTTGTGCCAAAAGCGGACACCTAAGGTTGCTATTCAATTTGATTCACGGCACGATGCGCCGGTGAGAATACTTTTTCTACACCCTCGTTAGATGCTTATGAAGCTGCTCGGTGGCTTACTTCTCTTTCTCTTGCTGCCCAGTGCTTGGGCGGAGACGGAGTGGGAAAAATATCTCGCCAATCCCACGTCCGAACAAGCCGCACGTGTAAATAAAATTGAAGCCACCGATGAAGGTACTAAATCAGGTGGCGATAACGAACTTCAAATTCTCCAGAACCAAGTTCTTGCGCAAGATGGTCAAGCCTTTCGCCTAGCTTATCGGCTTTGCCAATCAGCAGATGGTGGCCTATGCCCAAGGAAGTCGTCCGGGGACTACTAAGCCCTGCCAGGCGCAAGGCGGCCGCGAAGATGCTGATGGAACGATATTGTGCATCCGAGCGTAAAGCCTGTGCCTTGGTGGGCTGTCCAGAACAGCCTGGCGGTATATGCCGCTGGTGCGAGATGATGAAGCACCGTTCCGTGCTGAAGTTATCCGGCTTCCACTTAAGAAATGGATAATTCTGTCCAATCAAGCGGAGCCACCTCTGCCCCCCATGAAGTTTTCCATCAATCTTTAAAACGTGTTGCACTTCGTACCTTAACCAAGGGTTAATCAATGCGCTCATATTTACAACTAGCTACCTCGATAAAAAAAGAATGTTTAATAATTGTTCTGACGGGATTATTGGGGGCAGTTTCTACTTTGACATATGCAGGACCTTCTATACCCTACATGCCTACTTGGCAAGCGCGTCACCATTTGCAGCGCTTGGTTGATGAAGCGGGGCTAAAAATAACCACCACGCATTGGCCCTTGCCATCGTTGGCCATCCAAAATGCCCTAGAAGATTTACCCAAAGATCTCTCACCCTCATTGGTGGAATCAAAAGAATTCATTACCAAAGAACTTCGGAAACTGCGCTGGCAAGGTGAGGCCGAAGCACAGTTTCGTAACAGATCTGAGGCGCCAGTAGGATTTGGTGAAAACTACACGCCGGGTAGTTCCATCAAGCTAACGAGTGCTGCCACTGAATTCGGGCTCAACGATCTACCGATTGCTGCCAGGATAGGCATCCGTATTGAAGAAAACCCCAATTCACTACAAACCACATTTACGGGTTGGGGTAAAGAAGGTCGGATCCAGGCCAAGTTAGACGACGCGGCACTTGTTACTGAAATTTCAGGGATCAATGTTCAAGCATATGCACACCAAAACTGGTGGGGTCCGGGCTGGGAATCGAGTTTGATCAATGGCAGCAATATCCCGCCATGGATGGGCGTTGGCATACAAAGAAGCGAAGTCAAACCTTCCGAGTCCAAGTGGCTCTCATGGCTGGGGCCGTGGACTTTTGAATTTTTTGTGGCCCAAGCTCAAGACCCCATCGTGGTGGCAAATCAGCCTGATGGTTTCTTTTTCATAGGCACTCGCATGACCCTAAAACCATGGTCTTGGGTTGAAATCGGGCTGACCAGAGACATTCAGACGGCTGGTACGGGTAGACCATCCGGTATTACTGACATTCTAAAAACAGTTTTTTCTGGGGGTAACACGCATACTTTTACAGGTAACAGTCAACAAGACCTGAGTAATGGGGTAGCCGGCTACGATGTCAGACTCAATTGTCCCAAGGGCGTGCATTGTGCTTCCTACTTTCAATGGATGGGGGAGGATTCCTCCGGACAGAGCCACCTGCCCAATTCATTCATGACCTTGGCAGGTCTGGATTGGTGGAGTACATCGGGTCGTCACAGAGTGTTCGCTGAATATATGCAAACCTATACAGATAGTTTCCCCTGGAATATCACCAAGTATGTGGGCAGTGGTTATCGTAATTGGGCTTACCCGCAAGGCTTTACCAATGGAGGTCGTTGGATCGGTTCCAGTTTTGGTGGCGATGCCCGAATCCTCACCGTTGGTTGGTTAGATGCGGAAGTCTCACGTCTGCTGAAAGTTTATACCGGTGAAACAAGTACTGCGCTCGGGTCTTATAACCCTAATACCAATGCCACGGGTAATTTGATTGGTCCTCATGGCAGATTAGTGGGCTTTGGAGCTCAACAAAGTTTCAAATGGAATGCATGGGCGATCATCCCTGAATTGGCCTATATCCATTTGGCGGAGGGGCATTCGATTGGGGTTAATAAAACCAACGACATCCGCGGCGGCGTAACTTTTAGTACGTCTTTTGGGGACTAAGTGAGATGAGTCATCAGTGAATGTGATTCCTTATATTGGCTTCTAGCGGCTTCCATTTTATCGCCGTAGTCAATAATCTTCGGGAATTAAAATAAATTTACCGGACAAGAAAAACTAAGAATTTTTCTAACTTCTGAGCGTCCGTATATGGACTCCTCCTCGTTTGCAAGCATTCCGTTTTCTGGCTTGTGGGTTCGACTGCTCACGTATAGCCGAAGACCTCGGCGCGTTGCTCGCTAGAACGATACGGGCTCACCCGCAGTTCTTCCTGCGTCAAGTCATGTCACTGAACATCCCTTGTTCTAAGCTTGCTTGGGTACTTAACGTTCCGGGACCCGAATACGCCGACCATCCAGACGCTCAGCATTACGAAATTCAGATGAGGAAGAAAGTACTGATCGGCGTGCAAACAAGAGAGCTTTCCGGAGTCCGTGATCAGTGCCTCAAGGAGTTCCGCGATGAGTGAATTCACTTGCGAGAACTGTCGAAAGTCAAAAGACGATTCCGAGCGAGTACTTATTCCGTTTGTTGCTAGGTTCTTATTCTCAATTACCCGTCTGATTTTTATTTTTATCCTTACATGGTCAAAAGACATTGCCGGAATTGCGTGAAGCAGTATTACATTCTTTCAGTGTTGATCGTGATCGGCTTCGTAGGCCTTGTATTTGTGGCTATGTAAACGGTCCAATCGGGATCGATCGCTCTGTTTTCTGAACTTTGCTGAATGTCCGGTATTGGGAATTGCGACTGGCTACAACGGGTCGGTAGCAGTCATTCTCGCCAGCAAGTGTAGGATTGGTGGAGCTTGGCGATACCCATCCATGATAATGATTAAATGTCGGGTATCGCTATGCTCAACACAACCTACTACATTCATTACACCGGTTGTAACACCCCGTCCACCAGTCGCAAACATCGTTGCATACGCCCTGCCAACTCCAGGTCGTGGGTGACCACGATGAAGCTGGTGTTGAACTTTGCATTGAGTTCTTGCATCAGTTCGAATAATGCTTGCGCGCTGCTGCGATCGAGGTTGCCGGTCGGCTCGTCAGCCAGCACGCAAGCCGGCTCTGTCACCAATGCGCGCGCCACAGCTACCCGCTGACGTTCGCCGCCGGATAGTTCGGAGGGGTGATGTTCTAGGCGTTGTGCCAGCCCCACTTGTTCCAGCATCGCGGCGGCGCGCGGTTCGGCTTCCGCGCGTTTCATGCCGCGTATCAACAGCGGCATTGCGACGTTTTCCAGCGCGGTGAATTCCGGCAGCAGATGATGAAACTGATACACGAAGCCGAGCGAGCGATTGCGCATTTCGCCGCGCTGCGTCTCGTCCATGCTCTGCATATCTTGACCGAGTATTTGCACGCTGCCGCCGCTGGCGTCGTCCAGTCCGCCGAGCAGATGCAATAGCGTGCTCTTGCCCGAACCCGACGCGCCGACGATGGCGATGCGCTCGCCGCGCTGCACATCGAGGTTGATGCCTTTGAGCACCGGCACATCCAGCTTGCCGATGGTGAAAGTCTTGCTCAAATTGCGGCAGTAAAGAATCGCCTCTCCCCGCAATGGGGAGGCTGACGGGTGCCCAAAGCCTCCGGCTTTACCCTCTCGCTCACTCATAGCGCAGCGCTTCCGCCGGTTGCGTCTTTGAGGCGCGGTAGCTCGGGTATAGCGTGGCCAGCAGACTGATCAGGAAGGATATGCCCGAGACCAGCAACACTTCGTGGTAGCGCAGATCAGACGGCAATTCGTTGATGTAATACACGTCCTTGGCGAGGAACTGCACACCGAACAGGTGCTCGATGAACGGCACGACCACATCCAGATTGAGTGCCAGAACGATGCCGCCAACGCTGCCGAGCAGCGTGCCGATCAGGCCGATCACCACGCCCTGCACGATAAAGATTTTCATGATGCTGCGCGGCGATGCACCCAGGGTGCGCAGAATCGCGATGTCGGCCTGCTTGTCGGTGACCGCCATCACCAGTGTGGAGACGATGTTGAAGGCGGCCACCGCGACGATCAGCGAAAGGATGATGAACATCATTTTCTTTTCCATCTGCACCGCGCGGAAGTAGTTGCTGTTCTGGTGCGTCCAGTCGTTGGCGAATAACTCGGGCGGCAATTGCATTTGCAGATCGTGCGCCACGCGCGGGGCGAGATCGATGTCGCGTAACCTGGCGCTGATGCCGGTCACCGCATCGCCGAGTTGAAACAGTTTTTGCGCATCGCTGATGTTGATCAGCGCGAGGTTGTTGTCATACGGCGCCATGCCGATTTCAAAGATACCCACCACGCGAAATTGTTTGAGGCGCGGCATCATCCCGACAGGCGTGATCTGCCCTTGCGGAGCGATCAGCATGACTTTTTCGTCGAGCCGCACACCGAGCGCGCGCGCAAGATCGGTGCCGAGCACGATGCCGAATTCGCCGCTGCGCAAGTCCTCCAGTGCGCCCGCCTTGATCTTGTTGGCGAGTTCGGTGATCGCCGTTTCGCGCGCCGGATCGATGCCGCGCACCATCACGCCTTGCACACTTTGCCCGAACGACAACATGCCTTGCCCGGCCACATAAGGCGCGGCAGCGGAAACTTGCGGGTGTTGCGCGACCTTGTCCAGAACAGGTCGCCAGTCATTCAGTCGTCCGCCATCCGCGATCACTTCCAGATGCGGCGATGCGCCCAACATGCGCGCGCGGATTTCTTTCTGGAAACCGTTCATCACCGACAGCACGACGATCAAGGCCATCACGCCCAACGCCATGCCCAGCATGGAGATCAGCGAGATGAAAGAGATGAAGTGGTTGCGCCGCTTGGCACGGGTGTAGCGCAGACCGATGAACAGTTCGTAAGGTTGCAAAACAGATGGACGGGTGTATTTGAATTGGCGTAAGTGTGCCACAAACATGGTTGGCAATGGTGGACATTGCTTAGCTTATCGTTCCCACGCTTTGCGTGGGAACGATAAAAAAATGTTCCCTCCCCCATGCAGGGGGAGGGATAGGGAGGGGGTAGAATCTCGGCTTTCTCACTGCTCTACCCCCATCCTAACCTTCCCCCTGCAAGGGGGAAGGGACGGTCGGTTCTAATGGACTATCTGGGTTAAACTCGCAATATGAAAAGCGTCCGTCTGGTTATCCCCGATTTGTTTTTGCCGAAAGATTTTGCCGCAGAGGTTTGCGCGGAATTGCGTTTGCCTGCGTTGGAGAAGCTGCTGGGACGCGGGCGCAGTGAAATTCTTGAGTCTGTTCCGCTGGAAAATCTGCTGTGCGAAATGTTTGGCATGTCATGCCAGGCAGATGCGCCGATCGCGCCTGTTTCCGCCGCTTTTGACGGACTCGGTGCGGGATGCTGGCTGCGCGCTGACCCGGTACATTTGCGCTTGCAGCGCGATCAGATGCTGTTGCTGCCGAATATGGAAATCAGCGCGGACGAGGCTGGGCAAATGTGCGCCAGCTTGAACATACACTTTGCCGGGCAGGGCATGGAATTTTTTGCGCCGCATCCGCAACGTTGGTATGTGCGGCTGGGCACGTTGCCGGGCATCCACACCAGGCCGCTGTCGCAAGTCATTGGTGGCGATGTGCGCGGTGCTTTGCCAACCGGCGAAGAAGCGGCGCGCTGGCATCAGGTGTTCAATGAGATACAGATGCTGTTGTTCGCACATCCGCTCAACGAATCCCGCGATGCGCGCGGGGCGTTGCCGATCAACAGCGTGTGGCTGTGGGGCGGCGGCAGTGTGACGGGACTGTTGCAGAAGTCTTACGACAAGGTGAGCTCGGATGAGGTGTTGGTTGAGATGTTCGCTGCGGCTGCGGGTGTTCCTTTTGCGGCATGGTCTGAGCAATGGCAAGCCCCCCTCACCCCGGCCCTCTCCCGGAAGGAGAGGGGGCTCTCTTCAGAAGGCAAGCAATTGCTGGTCTGGACGGGGTTGCGATCCGCATTGCAGAGCGGCGATCTGGCCGCTTGGCGTACCGCTTTGCAGGATTTTGAAAGCGGCTATGGACGGCCGTTATGGCAAGCGTTGCGCTCCGGGAAAATCGCGCGGTTGCAGATAGATATTTTGGGCGGGGATAGCATTCGGCGTGTGCTGTTGACGCGCGGCGATACTCGGACATTCTGGCGGCGTGCCAGGCGCTTGGCTGAATATTCGTTAACGTGAGCATCGCGTAGCGATTCCTTGTCATTCTCTCCCTCCGGGGGATACCAGCGACTTGGCTGCCGTCTTTCGGGTGCCCGGCCAAAGGTTCTTTGGCTGGCTGCATAGTCGATTGGCTAGTTGTTTCATCAGAGGTAGGAGAGGGGGAAACGGACAAGGTGGCAGCGACGTTCATTATCCGGCGTGGCGCTGGACACCCTGTCCGTTCGTGTAGAATGCCACGTCCGAATCTTGGGGAGTGACCGTGGCTTTTTGGGATAATGCAATTCAGTTTTTCTGGCGTGGTGAATCCTTGTTGGTGCTGGTGATGGCGCTGAGTTTGGCGTTCCTGCTGTTTCATTTCCATAAAGAAGAGCGCCGCAGCATCGTCAACACGCTGGGCTTTTTCTTTGCCTGCCTGCTCGGACAATTATTAAGCGGCCTGATTCATGCCATGCAATTTGACATGGCGGCTTCCGTGTTGCACGAGGCCTTCGTTATCGGCGGCGGAATCGCGCTGATTCGTCTGTGGGGCCTGCTGGTGTTCCGGATTGTTTTGCCGTTTGCGCGGATGACCCCGCCGCGTATTGCCGAAGATTTTTTTGTCATCATCGCGTACATCGCCTGGGGCATGGTGCGGCTGCGTTATGCCGGCCTCGATTTAGGCAGCATCGTGGCGACTTCGGCGATGATCACTGCCGTGGTGGCATTCGCCATGCAGGATACGCTGGGTAATATTCTCGGCGGCCTGGCTTTGCAGTTGGATAACTCGGTTCAGATCGGCGACTGGGTCAAAGTGGACGATTTGGTCGGGCGCGTAGTGGACATTCGTTGGCGTTCCACGCTGGTTGAGACGCGCAATTGGGAAACTGTGGTGTTCCCGAATAGTCAGTTGATGAAAAATAAATTTTTGGTGCTGGGCCGCCGTAGCGATCAACCGGTGCAATGGCGGCGCTGGATTTGGTTTGGCGTAAGCCTGGGTGTTACGCCGACCAAAGTGGTCAGTGCGATCGAAGATGCCATTCTGCAGGCAGAAATCAACAATGTCGCTAAGACACCTGCGCCAAATTGTGTGCTGATGGAAATCGACAAGGGCTATGCGCGTTATGCGCTGCGCTATTGGCTTGCCGATCTGGCAGTTGATGATCCGACCGATGGAGCAGTGCGTTGGCATGTCTATACCGCGCTGGAGCGTGCCGGGATCAAGCTCGTCGTGGAAGTACAAAACGTCCATTACGTCAGGGAAAACGAGAAATACGAAGAAGCGGTACATCAGCGCGAAGTGATGCTGCGCATTAAGACGCTCAAGCGTGTCGAGTTGTTCAAGCAGATGACCGATGACGAGTTGCGCAAACTGGCGGAACGGCTGAAGTACGCGCAGTTTGCCAAAGGCAATATCATCTCCAAGCAGGGCGCGATTGCGCACTGGTTGTATATCATTATCAACGGCGAAGCGGAGGTGTTTATCGAAGCGGCGAATGGCGAGAAGCGCAGTCTCAATGTGCTGTCCAAGGGCAATTTCTTCGGCGAGATGGGGATGATGACCGGCGCACCGCGCACCGCCACGGTCGTTGCCAAGACCGATGTGGAGTGTTACCGTCTCGACAAGGAAGCGTTCGAGGAAATCTTGCTGGCACGGCCAGCTATCGCCGATGAGGTTTCGCAGATCCTCGTCATGCGCAGGACGCAACTGGACAGCGCACTGCAAAATCTGGACGAGGAAGCATTGCATAAGGAAATGCACCACCGCCACAGAGAAGTGTTGGCGACCGTCAAACGATTCTTCGGTTTGTAGTATCATTGCGTCGCGTTTAATAACCAATGACTTGGCTGTCGTTAACCAGCGGCTTATGTCACCGTTCTGTGGTGACTTAGCCGAATGGCTATGCAAAGCTTTTGGACAGCCTAGTCAGATGGCTATAACCAGCCGCTTGGCCACCGTTTTTGGTGGCGTAGCGGAATGGCTAGTGGTTTCATCAGTAGTCATATCAGCAGGGGAAGAACCATGAAAATATCATTTTTGGATTTTGAAAGCCCCATTGCCGAACTGGAAGACAAGATCGAGCAACTGCGGTATATACAGGATGATTCGGCACTCGATATCGCTGACGAAATATCGCGCTTGTCGAAGAAGAGCGAAGCATTGACCAAGGACGTTTATGCCAAGCTCTCACCGTGGCAAATCTCACAGGTGTCGCGTCATCCGCAGCGTCCTTACACGCTGGATTACATCGAACATCTGTTCACCGATTTTGAAGAATTACACGGCGACCGCTCCTTTGGGGATGACAAGGCCATCGTGGCCGGACTGGCGCGTTTCAACGGGCAAAGCGTGATGGTGATCGGCCATCAGAAAGGTCGCGATACCAAGGAAAAGATCGTGCGCAATTTCGGCATGCCGCGTCCCGAAGGTTATCGCAAGGCGATGCGCCTGATGCGGCTGGCGGAAAAATTCGGCATTCCCATCATGACTTTTATCGATACACCCGGCGCGTATCCCGGCGTGAACGCGGAAGAGCGCGGCCAGTCCGAAGCGATCGGGCGCAATCTTTACGAGATGAGCGAGCTGCGCGTGCCGATCATCTGCACCGTGATCGGTGAGGGCGGTTCCGGCGGCGCGCTGGCGATCGCGGTGGGCGACGCGCTGCTGATGTTGCAATACAGCACCTACTCGGTGATCTCGCCGGAAGGCTGTGCTTCGATTCTGTGGAAAAGCGCGGAAAAAGCGCCCGATGCCGCAGAGACCCTGGGTATCACCGCGACGCGTTTGAAGGCGCTGGGCTTGGTGGACAAGATCATCAGCGAGCCGCTGGGCGGCGCGCATCGCGATTATGCGATGACCATGCAGAACGTGAAAAAAGCATTGCAAGACGCGCTGAAAATCGTCCAAAGCAAACCGACTGCAAATCTGATGCAAGATCGCTTCAATCGCTTGATGGGCTATGGCAAGTTCAAGGAAGTTGCACTCCAGTAAAGCGCTATTTACCCGTCATTCCGGGGCCGATCCGAAATGACGCTCCTCGGGCTTGATCGTGGTCTCCAATAATCATCTCGCTGAACGAGTCGCTGCGCAGATCGCGCCGCTGCTTCCCACGCACAGCTCGATCCTGATCGGCTTGAGCGGCGGGGTGGACTCGGTGGTGCTGTTGCATCTGCTGCACCAACTCGCCGCGCGTTTCTCCTGGCAACTGTCCGCATTGCATGTCCATCACGGCATCAGCCCGAATGCCGATGAGTGGGCGGAGTTCTGTGCTGACCTGTGCGCCCGTCATCGCATTTCCTTGCACATCGAACACGTGGATATCGCACCGTTGCGCGCGCATGGCATCGAGGCGGCGGCGCGCAAGCTGCGCCATGCGGCGTTCGCCAGGCAACCGTGCGACTTCGTGGCACTGGCGCACCATGCCGACGATCAGGCGGAAACGCTGCTGCTGCAATTGCTGCGCGGAGCAGGGGTGCGCGGCGCGAGCGCCATGCCGATGCTTGCCGGGCGCGCAGGCTCCCCCAATTTACCTCGAAGAGGTTCTTGTGCCCTGTGGGTATTGCGTCCTCTGCTGCACTGCTCACGCCAGGAAATTTTCGATTACGCTGCCGCGCATGACTTGCAGTGGATAGAGGACGAAAGCAATGCCGACGACAACTATCCGCGCAACTTTTTGCGCCATCGTGTGCTGCCGTTGCTGAGTGAAAGATTCCCCGCCTATCGCGATACCCTGGCGCGCAGCGCGCAGCATTTTGCCGAGGCAAGCAGCTTGCTGGATGAGCTGGCGCAACAGGATGCCGCGCAGATGATAGAGGGCGAAACACTTGCCGTTGCGGTCTTGCAGGCATTGAGTCCGCCACGAGCAAAAAACCTGCTGCGCTATTTTCTGCACGGACGCAGCGCGCCGATGCCGCAAGCCGTGCAACTGGATGACATGTTGCAGCAACTGTGCAACGCACGGGAGGATGCCGCAGTGTGCATCGCCTACGGCGACTGGCAGGTGCGCCGCTATCAGGGCAAGGTGTATGCGTTGCGCGCATTGGGTGAATTTGACCAGAGCCTTGTATCGTCGTGGCACGGAGAAGCAGAACTGGATTGGCCTGCACTGAATACGCGGCTGCATTTCAAGCGCACAAACAGTTCAGGCATCAGCCTGGCAAAATTGCAGCGCGCGCCGGTGACGCTACGCCTGCGGCGCGGCGGCGAATCCCTGCGCCCCCAGCCGAATGCCGCGACGCGCACCTTGAAGAACCTACTGCAAGAACACCACGTCCCGCCTTGGCAACGCGACCGCCTGCCGCTGATGTATTGCGGCGAAGAACTGGTGTGCGTGCCCGGTGTGGCGATTGCTGCGGAGTATCAAGCTGCTGCGGATGAGGCGGGTTTCTCGGTGGTTTTTTGCCCTGATCAGGACGTTCCATGTGGCGAAAATAATTCAACCTGACCCTTTGGCCTTTTTTTGTTCAGCCAATGCGGGGCTCGTTCCGAATGCAATGAACAGTAGAAATGTGATTATCGCTGATCGCATAAATGCCTAACGTAATGGAGCTAAGGGGCGCGCCGTTTTTGGCGCGTCCCGCTTGAGCGCAGGGTTACATGGGCATCAACATAAGAGTCAAGAAGTCGACGAATCATGCGCTGGTATTGGGTGTGATGCTTCGTGGCTTCGGACTTAAAAAACTCGATACTCTTTTTGCTCAGAGCCAGAGTAACCTTGACACCCTCTTCGCGAAAAGCTAACTCGGAAGGAGATGGAAGAAAGTCTGGAACCACCTGTGTCTTGCCAAGGGGTTCATCCGTGTATTTTATTTTCGCGCTCATAAATTGCCTTTCCTTTGCGCCAATAGCCAGCGCCGATAATTCGAATAACAGAGGCACGATATGTGAATCGCACCGTAAGAACGCCACCATCAACCTCTCCGAAACAATAGAACCTCTCTTCGGTTTGACTGTGTGTGATGTCCCTGGCAATCACGCGCTGTAGGTCGGCGAAGGCGTGCTGAGCACGGGAAAATGAAACGCCGTGCTTTAGCTGGTTTTCAGCATCCTTGTCTGTATCCCAATCAAAGCGAGTGGTTGCCATAGGCGAAGACTAGCACTTAGCAATATAAAAAGCCATACGGTGGTATGGAAGCCCTAACGTAAAAGTAAGGGGCTGCGCGAGGGTTTATTCGCGCAGGAATCTTCCCCCGATTTAA
>PLWV01000028.1 GCA_003153155.1 Gallionella sp. | reverse complement strand
TTACCTGCGGTCTCTGCAGGCCCCGGCTTGTTGCATGCGCTAAGCCCAACAACGAATAGCATCGAAATGCCGATTAATTTGAAGTTCTCTGAAACTTTCATTTGGAACCTTTCTTGGAGACTTGCTTGTCTTTACATACCCGGCAAAGAGAGGGCTTCGGCAAAAGCACCGAAGCCCGGTTCTGCCGCTATTTGGTGTAGTTGATGATGATGTTGATCCTGCGGTTTTCCTGTTGTCCTTCCAAGCTGGTGTTGTAGGCGAAACGTCGGGTCTCGCCGAATGCCGCTGTGGAAAGCTGCGAACGAGCGACACCCAAGTTATCCACCAGGTAATTCACCACGTTCTGAGCGCGGTGCAGGGACACCTCCATCGCCAACTCTTCGGTCGCCATATTAGCGGTGTGTCCTTCCACCGTTGCGGTGACGGAGGGATTCGCTTTCAGGTAATTCGCCACCCTGCGGAGATCGTCAGCGTACTGTGGTTTGACGTCGGCCTTGTCCTGGTCGAACTCCATTTCCAGGGCCATGGTGAGCCTGGCGTGGACCACCTTGAGCCCCTCGATATCCGTCGCGCACGCGACGACAGCATCGATACGCCGGTTCATCCGTTTCCCTTCCTCGGTGTCATTGTCCGCTATGGGGCGCGTTTCTCCGTACCCCACTGCAGTCAGCCGGGAAGGGGCTATATGGAGGCCATCCACCAGGTAGCTCACCACGCTCTCCGCCCGGTGCTGGGACAGTTTCATATTATCCTCTTCCGTACCCACATTATCAGAGTGCCCCTCGATCACTGCCGTGGTTTTGGGATATTTCGTCATGAAGGTTCCCAGCACAGCGAGCTTCTCCTTCTCTTCGCGCTGAATCTCGTCCTGGTTAATCTCGAACTGGAAGTCGAGAATGCTGCAGTACTGTTCGGTCTTCACCGGGACCGGCACGATGACCAGCACTGGTTTGCGTGGGGGAAGCGTCGCCGCTTTCGGTGCAGGAGCCGGCGTTTTCTTTCCGAAGCGATAGATCAGGCCGACCGAATACATATTGACGTCGCCTTTGTTGCCGACGGCATCATCGATCCGGTAGCGTTCCGCCTCGGCGCGCATCCCGAGAGATTGGGTGAAATCATATTGAACTCCCACGCCGGCCTTGTAGTTTGTAGCGTTCTTGCTGGGATTCGGGTTCGTCACCGTGACGGCTCCGGTTCCGGCGAAAGAATCTTTGGCCTGCGCATACTGCACGCCCAGCCGGCCAAATGCCGAAAACTTTTCAGTGATGGGCAGAATGCCGACTGCGTCGAGATTCAGACCCTGGAGCTTGATATTGCCGCTCAGTGTTCCCGGTGCCGGTACCGTCGCGGTATAACCGAACTTTCCCAGATTGAAATAACCACCTTCAAGGGCAAAATTCTTGTTAATTTGATATCCGCCAAAAAGCTTATAGCCGGTGTCACTGTTGTTATCGGTGATTGAGACCGGACCTGCTCCCACCAGCTGGGAGGTGATCCGCGCGTCGTCGATTTTCGCTTTCGACCGGCCAATGTTGATCCCGCCGTACCAGAATGAATCGTCTGCCATTGCGAATGGGCTGTTCATTGCAGCGCACCCCATCAACCCGAGTGCCCCTACGGTTTTAGCAACTTTTTTCATTTTATTCGTGTTATTCATGTCGTTCTCCAAAATAATTTGGTGCAAATCATCGCGTGCCACCCATTACGGGGCAGGAACGTTAATAGTACTGGGGGTTCCGTTCAACGCAATCGTGCCGGCAGTAATCGCTCCGGCCAATATCCGGCCGTTGATCGTGGCGCCACCTGAAGAAGTCGCATCTCTGCCAGCCACTATGGTTCCATTGAAGGTCGTGCCCACGCCGATAGTCGCATCCGAAGTAGGAACCCAGAACACATTCTTGGCCTGAGCACCATTAGCCAGCGTAACATCAGCATTCGAAGTCAGCGAAGAACCGATCTGGAAGACCCAGACCGCATTCGCGTTGCCTCCTGCGTCGAGAACCATAGGGGTGCTGACTATTATCGTGCTGCCCGATGTATATGTGCCTGGTGGAACACCTCCAGGAAATAACGCGCCCGGGTCTGCACCAGCACTCAGGGCATTAGGTCCCGTTCCCGGTGGCAGAGTCTTGGCGTTGTTATACGCGGCCAACAGGTCGTTTCTGGCTTGGTGTGATACCGTGTCATTAATGTGTATCGCGCCATTCACGACTGCTGGCGGAAATCCAGTTATTGAAGTACCCGGCTCCAACGAAACATCCCCATTTATAGTGGAGGCACTGGCGGCGGTAACTGCGGCCGTTGCCATGATCCCGAAAGTGCTGGCTGAACCAAGCGGTACTGCGCCTGGCGCGAGTACCACAGTCGCACTCGTGGTAAAGATCCATGGATTTGGTTTAATTCCAGGTGTTAATGCAAGACCCGCCAGATCCATGGCTCCGGTGGTAACCGTGGCTGTATAGATAGTGTTGAGTGCGAGATTGCTGGATGGCGTGAAAGTTGCCAACTTGTTCGGCACATCATAGACGACCGTTCCGACCACTGCTGATGCGCCCGCCAGCGTAAAGGTTGTGGCGGTGATCGTTGTTGGATCCATGTTTTGATCGAACGTCGCATTGACGGTGGTGTTGATCGGCACGTTGCTGACACCACTGGCAGGAGAGGTGAGAATTATCGTGGGTGCGGCAGTTGCAGCTCCGGTGTTAAAGCTCCACACATAATTACTGGCGGCAGGCAGGGCGGCTTGATTACCTGCCAGTGCATGGCCCGCCGGGTCCGTGGCCGGACTGACACCGATCCCTTTGATCGTGGCGGTATAGACATGGCCGGATGTAAGCGGTGCCGCTGGCTTAAAGATCGCAGTTCTGGAGCTGCTAACGTAGCTCACGCTTGTTGCTACGACGGCGCTAGCTGTTGTCTTATCCACCAGCGTAAAGCTGGTTGCCGGAGAATTGATCGTTGCCGGAGCCATCGCCTTGGTGAAGGTTGCGGTGATTGCCGCGTTAATTGCCCCGACACCCGACGCGGCAGGGATTGTGAGCGCCACTCTGGGCCGGGTCGTGTCAACTTGTACACCACCGCCTACGCCCAGAATTGGATCGCCGCTTCCACCACCACATCCGGCCTCAAAAGCGACCAGTAGTAATGCCATAAACCACATTAATAGCTCAGTAACCCTTTTGATTTTGTTCATTTGCCTCTCCTCTATTATCTGATCCAAAAATATCTGATCCAAAAAAATATCTGATCCAAAAAAACATCGGTGCAATCGACCGACTCCTCGCTGATACTTATCCTGGTAGAACTGCTGGTTAAACCACTAATGAAACTACTAGCCATTCCGCTATGCCTCCAAAAACCGGAGGCCAAGCGGCTGATTATAGCCATCTGACTAACCCGGCAAAAAACGCTGGACAACTCATTGGGTTGTGGTGTGCTTCGTCATTACTCGACTTGTCATGCTTCGCAACTGCAACTTACTAAGCTTACTAAGCTTACTAAGCTTATCATACTTATCCCACTTTCGACCACGACGCTCCGTGCGCTAGCGCACATAAATGAAATTTTTTTGGGGAAATAATAAAATAATAAAAGACCGTCGCGAGGCGGCCTTTTATTTACTGCTTTACATCCTAATACTGCAAGCCTTAAGGCCCTACTGTATTTCCATCCAGAGCGACTGAGGTGCCCGACAATGCTCTGCCATGCAGTACTGCGCCGGTTTGTATGGCAATCAGCCCTGCCGGTGCGGTCAATATATTTCCATTGAACGTGGAGTACGTTCCGAGCGTTGTACTGGCACCAGCGACCTGCCAAAAGACATTCGAGGCTTTGGGTGTACCGGCGGCTGTACCGACGAGTGTTATCTTAGTACCGAGAAGGAGGGTACCCTTGGCGGCGGTAGTGAGATTTCCAGATATTTGGAATATCCAAACATCGTTTGCGCCACCCGTGAGAGTGATATCCCCGTTGATGTTGACATCGCCAGGGGTATTCCAGGTGTAGGTGCCGGGGGGAAAGTTCGTCCCTGCGGGGAGAATTCCACCGAGCACGTTAAGATGGGCTGCGTCAGTTGCGGCTGGTGTTGCTGGATCTGAGGCGGCGGTGTATGCAGCTCCCATGTCGAGTACCGCTTGACCCACCACGGCGCTTGTAGGCACAGCACAAGTAGCAAAACCAGTGACTGCATATCCAGCATTGGCTTCGTGGATTTTGCCCCCACTCAACATTTCTGAGCACGCGACAAAAATACCTGCACCGGTTGCTGGACTCAGTCCAATATTTCCAGTGATAGCGCCATTAGCAGGAGTAGCTTCAGTGATCGTTGATGTTGCCAGGATCACGAAATTATTCGTTAATATTGACTTCAGATCGACGGCTGCTGAACCTGTCGCTCCGGTTACGGTCAATGCGGCTGTCGAGGTCAGGCCGCTTAAAGTGGCAGTGATGTCCGATGTGCCGCCGGCGAGGCCGGTAGCGAGGCCGGTAGCGGGGCCGACTGAGGCAACGCCAGAGGCGGCTGAAGTCCAGCTGGCGGTCGTTGTCACAGCATGGTTGGTTGAATCACTATACGTCCCAGTCGCCACAAATTGTTGAGTGCCACCCACCGCTACCACGGCACTTGCAGGTGTCACCGCGATCGACGTCAATGTTGCGGAAGTTACGGTCAATGCGGCTGTCCCGCTCTGACCGCCGAAAGTGGCAGTGATGTCCGATGTGCCGACGGCAAGGCCGGTAGCGAGGCCATTAGCGGGGCCGACTGAGGCAACGCCAGAGGCGGGGGCGACGTCAACTGCAGTCCAGGTGGTGGTCGCGTTCGGGGTCGAGATGTTCGTTGTCACGTCGGAGGTTGTCGAATTGCTATACGTCGCAGTCGCCATAAATTGATGAGTGGCACTAGCCGGTATTGAGAAACTTGTAGGCGTCACCGCGATCGACGTCACTGTTATGGGGGTTACGATTACGGTATAAGTCGCCCATGTACTGTCGACAGCGGTTACCTTGTAGGCCACCGAACCACTAAAGTCATTCACCGTTATATTGCTCGCCTGCGTCACTCCGGCTACCTGTACGCTGGCCCCTGTACTCGTGAATGTCGCCTTCATGTTCGTTACGTCTGTCCCGAACGGCACGCTCACCGCTATGGTCTTTAGCGTTTCATTTATAGTGCCTGTCGCAGTTCCTGGCGTTGCCCCTAGTGTTCCTGATGCTCCTCCAATCCATTTAAGCGAATAGGCGGTAATAGCCTTGGCAGAGCTCGGGGCCGAGCTTCCACTGCTACTACCCCCACACCCCGCCACAAAAGCGGTCAGCAGTAACGCCATGAACCACATCAGTGGCTTGGTAATATTTTCGAATCTGTTCATTTTGCTTCTCCTCAATATTTGATCCAGAAGAACATCGGTGCAATCGACCAACCACTTGCTGCTACTTTTCTGATGTGCTACGGCAGTATTCGCTGTTGACAAGCTTCGCGACTGGTGAAATTACTAGTCATTGGTTATATGCGAGCCTCAGTTTGGTCTGCTCCGATTCAAAATCGGATTAACCGGAACTAAGGCACAAATCACACTGGTTATGCTTATGCCACTTTCGTCCACGACGCTCCGTGCGTTAGCGCACATAAAGAAAAAATTTTGGGGAAGCCTAAGGAAACCGTATTTGAGATGCAATCGATGGCGGTCCACTCACGGCAGGTAACAAATTAATCTGGTTATGCATTATGTGCGCCACCGCAGGGCATGGCTGTGATGAATGAGGGACCATCACTCGACAATTGACAAACGTCTCTGGGCGATCTAGGGGGGCGAGTTGGGTGCAAAAGATTGAAGACACGATCCATGCATAGCAGCGGGCCGACCCGGGTTTTTCGATCAGGCTCTGTGTCCATGCCAGTCTGGATAAGAAGTGGTAATATCTTGCCGATTACGCCAGTGCGCAAATCGTTAAGCGCCCCCAGACTAATGCATTTTTCGCGTTATGAGCGCTAGCGCACAGAGAGCATCTTGGGTGAAAAGGAAAATTGCAGTAACATGAAATCGCAAACCAATAAGTTTCCGTGCTTGCTGCTGTTAATCGCAGGTAGCGCAGTGTTCCTGTTCAGTAGCGCCGGGATTGCGCGCATCCTGAGTTGGAACCCGATCGCGTCCGGCGGGGCCGGCGACATCCTCTCGCCTGACGAGCTATCGGCAATCTAAAGTGAGGTGCGCAGAATGCCGCATGATCAACTAAGCAAACCCCGCGAGATAGTGACTGGGGAAACACCTGTTGGCGCAAAGGACGGGGCTGATCACGATGGTGAGGCCGACCTCAAGGTCGCGTCCGAAGCATCTGTCTCAGCCGCGGATTCCGCGGCGGTCAAGATCCGCGCGACCCGCTACTTAAGCATGAATGTGTCGCTCGGCATACTGGCGGTCATCGCGTTCGTCGCTGCACTGTATCTGGCGCGTGCCTTCTTCGTGCCATTGCTGATCGGGATCCTCGTGAGTTACACGCTGAGTCCGGTGGTGGACTGGCTGAAGAAGTGTCACCTTCCGCGTCCTGCGGGGGCGGCGCTGGTACTGGTCGTGCTGGTCGGCAGCCTGTCCTGGATCGCGTTCTCGTTGGGCGATGATGCCGCGGTGATGATCGACAAATTTCCCGAGGCCGCGCGCAAGCTGCGGGAGAACTTGAGCGAAGCACGTATCAGCGGTCCGACCGCGCTGCAGAACATGCAGGAAACCGCCAAACAACTCGAGGGGGCCGCCTCCGACGTGGGCGCAAAGCCGGGAGCGCACGTGGTCGCCGTCGCCGTCCAGGCGAGCGAGCCCACCGCTTGGTTGCGCGACTACGCGCTCGCGCAGTCCGCGCTACTTTTCACGGTTGTCGCCCAAGCGCCGATCGTCTTGCTGCTCGCCTATTTTCTGCTGGCCTCGGGCGCGCATTTCCGCCTCAAGCTGGTGCAACTTGTCGGACCGTCGCTGTCGCGCAAGAAAGACGCCGTGCGGATACTCGAGGAGGTTGACGTGCAAATCCAGCGCTACCTGCTGTCCATGCTCGTGTCGAATGCCTTGGTTGGCGTCGGCACCTGGCTTGCATTCGGGGCGCTTGGCATGGAGCAGGCAGGCGTATGGGGCGTCATTGCCGGCGTGCTGCACTTCGTCCCCTACCTGGGCCCGGCGTCGGTCGCGTTCGCCGGCGGCATGGCTGGCTTCGTGCAGTTTGGGTCGCTGCTCCATGCGCTCGCCATAGCGGGCGCGTCGCTCCTGATAGCGATCGCTGTCGGGCTCGGGTTTGCGACTTGGCTGCAGAGCCGGTTCGCGGGCGTGAACGCCGCAGTGCTGTTCATCGCCTTGTTGTTCTTCGGCTGGCTGTGGGGCGTCTGGGGCCTGCTGCTCGGTGGGCCGCTGGTCGCCATCGCCAAAGTTATCTGTGACCGGGTCGAATCGCTCAAACCGCTCGGCGAGTTGCTTGGGCGTTAATAACCATAACCAGACACTTAGTAATCGTTATTGGATTGCTTATAACCAGCCACTTGGTTGCCGTCTTTTGGCAACTTAGTGGAATGGCTAGTAGTTTCACCAGTGGAATGGCTATAACCAATGACTTGCCCGGCGTCTTTTGCTGGGTTATAACCAGCCACTTGGTTGTCGTCTTTTGATAACCAAGTGGAATGGCTAGTAGTTTTATCAGTCAGATGGCTAGTAGTCCTATCAGTAGTTCCATCAGAGCGGCGACTATAAGTGCTCTCTCTGTGCACTAACGCACAGAGAAGGTCTTGAGGAAGGGGGATGATTAGCTTCCCGGTGCAGTACCCTCAGGATCGGGTATTTCGCAACAGGGGTGTCCAAGAGACACAGGCCAAAAAATTCTTTCCGCCTGCTGCTATTGGTCGCAATTCTCAATCAACCATAAAGGAATCTATCATGAACTGGGATCGTATTGAAGGAAATTGGAAACAACTCAAGGGTAACGTCAAGCAACAGTGGGGCAAGCTCACCGATGACCAGCTCGACGTGATTGCAGGCAAGCGCGACAAACTTGCCGGCAAGATTCAGGAAGCATACGGCATCTCCAAGGACGAAGCGGAGAAACAGCTTACCGCATGGCAAGATCGTCAGAAATAAATGTAACACTCCAAATGGCATAGCGCGGTGGCGAAAGAAAAGTGTGATGCCATGTCAGGCGACGCCAAGGAACTTTGTGTGAACAAAGCAAAGAAGCACTACGACAAGTAATCCGCCGGGCAGGTATTTCCCTGGCGCCGGATGTTTAACACGGAGTATTCCAAATGAACACGATACAAAAATTAGTAGTGAATGCGGAAGCAGTAACCGTGCTGTTCGGCCTGGTGGGGTGTACCATGATCGGTGCCGGCGTCGGCGCTGTGGGCGGCGCCGTCCTGACCGGCGGCAGCCCTGTCGGCGTGGTGGGTGGCGCGGTAGTCGGCGGCGTCATTGGCCACGGTATGTAAATAACATCGCAGTCATCTACTCTACGCAACAGCTGCATCAGCCCAATGGGTGCGGGCGCGGCTGTAGCGTAGACCATTAAATAAATAGAAAGGTCGATATCATGCTTTATACCATTGCCGTCGTTATGCTTATCTTGTGGCTGCTGGGGATGATTACTTCTTACACCATGGGCGGTTTCATTCACATTCTGCTGGTGATCGCTATCGTGGTTGTCTTGCTGAGAGTGATTAACGGATGACGCTGTCTGTGACTATTTTTTTGTTTGTCATTTTTCAAACCTTGAAATAGCTTGGCGGATGCAATAACTACACCGCTCCTTCGCAAAACTGTCCTATCCATCAAATGGGGTAAACAGGGATGGGCGGCTTTATCGCCCAACTCGCAAAATCCGGCGCGATCATCACGCGAATTTACCTCGAAGAGGTTCTTGTGCCCTTTGGGCATAAAACATCCGGACTTAGGAGATACAAATGATAAAATTTGGCAAGTATGCCGCAGCCTTTGCGATGGGCATCTTGGTTGCGGCGCTATCCGGCTGACAGAAACAGGAATGCCCGGCGGAACACGCAGGAAAGGAAATCGATAAGGCAGTAGAAAAAACCCCGGGCAACAAATCGAAAAGGCCGGTGACAAAATCGAGGATGCGGCAAAAAACGCCAAAAAAATAATATCTGCTTGTGGAAAGATACAGGGAGATGAAGCGGCGCGGGCACTGGCTATTCCAGCTTAAGTTATCCGCGTCAGTTTCCTATCGATACCCTGAAAATAGACCAGTCATTCGTGCGCGACATTGCCAGAAAAACCGGTGATGCCACCATTGTCAGCGCCATGATCGGCATGGGCAATAGTCTCAAGCTACGGGTCGGCACCGAGGGTGTGGGAACGCGGGAACAATTAGCCTTTCTTCAGGCTGAACACTGCGAGGAGGGACAAGACTTTTATTTCAGCCCACCCGTTGATGCGGAGGTGTTCGCTGAGTTGCTTGGAGCGGTAAACACAGAATACGTCGTCAACTGGCAACTGGCGGGTGTACTTTGAGGCGGCAATCGAACCGGACAGTGTGTGGCACCGGTTATGTATGACACCGCACAGACGGTCTCACATTTGCGCCATATTATTGGCGTTTCTAAGATGTTTCTAAGATTATAGACGGCGCCAACTAAAAGCCGGGAACAAACAGCAAGGGGACACCACCTCCCCTTGTTATAGGTGAAAAGTGGCACCGAGAAGGCAAAGCATGTTAGCGGGTGGTCTGATAGAATAAACAAATCTGTCCCCTTTGTTTTGACTGCTGTTAGAAAAATTGGAAATCGTTGTAATCGCAATAAATATTCCTTGCAATGATTGTGTTCGACGTTTAACTCAACGGATGAAAAAAATGATGAAAAAATTTTACCACCTCAAATCGTATCAAATGATGCACAGGATCGGCGTAACCGTAGCTGTTGCAATCTTTATGGCTGGTTGCGCAAGCACTCCGGCGCCTATAGAACAGATGGCCATTTCCAGGGCTGCGGTAAGCAATGCAAGCAGCGCCGGGGGCAATGAGTTTGCACCGCTACAGCTCAAGTCTGCGATGGAGAAGATGGACGGTGCCGAGCGGGCAATGACAGAGAAAAAATATGACCAAGCCCGGCAACTGGCGGAACAAGCACAGGTCGACGCCCAACTAGCTGAAGCGACGGCGCGTTCAGCCAAGGCACAGAAAGCAGCGGACGCAATTCAGGAAGATAGTCGCGTGCTGCGCCAAGAAATCGACCGTAAAACCCAATAATCATCAATGGAGTTCATCATGCAAAAAAATCGATACTTTCCCCTGACCCTGATCGCTGTCGCGATTCTCGCTGGCTGCGCAGCGCCGAAAAATTCATCTCTCACCGAAGCGCATAGCAGCTACGACAGCGCACGAAGCAACCCCCAGGTCACGAATCTGGCAGCGCTTGAATTGAAACAAGCCGGTGACTCTCTGAACAAGGCGGACGATGCCTTGAGCAAACGTGAAAGTACTGACACAGTCAATCAACTGGCCTATATAGCCAAGCAGCAAGTGGCGGTCGCGCAGGAAACCGCCAAGCGGAAAACCGCTGAATTAGCAGTCACTAACGCCAGCGCCAAACGCGACCAAGTCCGGCTTGAGGCGAGAACGGCTGAAGCCGATGCGGCCAAACAGCAGGTGGCGATCATGCAGGGAACCGCCGATCAGCAAACTGCCGCATTGGCGGCTGCCGGCGCCAATGCGGAACGCGACCAAGCACTCATTGCTCAACAGGAAATGCAACTCAAGGAGTTGAATGCCAAGAAAACGGAACGCGGCCTGGTGATCACACTAGGCGACGTATTGTTCAGTACCAACAAGGCGCAACTGAAATCGGGCGGTATGCGCAACGTGCAAAAGCTGGCCGATTTTCTCAAGCAATACCCGCAACACAAGGTATTGGTTGAAGGCTACACCGACAGCACCGGCAGTAACAGCCTCAATCAGGAACTCTCTGACCGACGCGCCAATGCCGTGCGGACGGCTTTGATCGACATGGGGATCAGCAGCGACCGTGTCACTATGCGCGGTTATGGTGAGGCGTTTCCGGTTGCCGGCAACGACACTGCCGCCAGTCGTCAATTGAATCGGCGTGTGGAAATCATCCTTTCCGACGAGAACGGCAACATCGCTCCACGCTAGCAGGCTGCTAGACGTCTGCGGCAAAACCTGAGCGGTACAGTGCCAAGGCGTCTATTTTAGGTGTTATCACAAGGAGAAACAAAATGTCATTGGGAACTATTCTATTAATCATTCTGGTGTTGATGCTGATCGGTGCGATTCCTACCTGGCCACACAGCAGGACGTGGGGTTATGGCCCGAGCGGAGGGCTCGGACTGGTATTGATCATCGTGATCGTTCTGTTGCTGCTGGGACGATTGTGACGTGCTCGATAAAATTCGCCGGAATGTCAAGGGTGTGCAATCTGTTAAGAATGACATGCGGCTCAAATGAGGTGGTGTTTCTCAAGTAAGGTTGCGACTCGTGCGTGATTACGGGATAAGCACCGGAATGGGGGCGAAAAATTATAATTTTTGCATCACCTCGCCCCCTCTGCTTGCAGCAGTTAATGTCGAAATCGAACTCTACAGAGGCTTAATATGACCAAGAAATCTTCCCTGACCGATATCCAGACTTTGCGCAAGCAAGCACGCCAGCACATCGACGAAGGCGCCGTTACATCCGGCTATGCCGCAGACCGCAAGACCGTGCTGAAGCTGCTCAACGATGCGCTTGCCACCGAAATCGTTTGTGTACTGCGCTATCGGCGTCATTATTTTACGGCCAAGGGAATCGAGTCAAAAGGTATCGCCGACGAATTCCTGGTGCACGCAAATGAGGAACTGGGGCATGCCGACCTGATTGCTGAACGCATAGTCCAGTTGGGCGGAGAACCCGACTTTTCACCGGACAGCCTGGCAAGCCGTAGCCACGCGGAATACATTGAAGCTGATTCTTTGGTGAACATGATCAAGGAAAATCTGATAGCGGAACGCATCGCCATCGACAGTTATCGTGAGATGATCCAGTACTTGGGAGATCAAGATCCCACAACCCGACGCATGCTGGAATCCATCCTTGCCGTGGAAGAGAAACATGCCGAAGAGATGGCGGATCTATTGGGTGGTTTGCCGTCCAGAACGAAGGGTTAAGGCCGACAGAGTGACGAGAAGGAATTTTTCTGGTCATTGGCTGGTATCAAAGCGTCATATTTTTTAATTAAAGGAGATAAGTCATGACCACTAAAACAATGCATTCTAAAAATACCAGCATCGCAGCCCCCAGGGAAAAGCTCATGGAAGATTTGCGATTGGTGGTGGCGGATGCTGAGGAACTGCTGCGCGCCACCGCCAACCAGGCGGGTGAAGCGGCGGCTGCCGCCCGTGCACGCATCCAGGAGAGCCTGCAAGTTGTTAAGGAGCACTTGGTTGCAGCCGAAACAGCCGTGATTGAGCGCACCCAACAGGCCGCAAAAGACACTGACCAATACGTCCACGATAGCCCTTGGAAAGCGATTGGCATCTCCGCCTGCGCGGGCGTAATCGTTGGGATGCTGATTGCACGGCGCTAAGGTATGGCGGAATCGACCGGGCTGATGGAGTCGCTGGAACGGTTGGCGGGCACCTTGCTCGCCATCTTCCAGACGCGGCTTGAACTGCTGTCCAACGAGATGGAGGAGGAGCGCGTGCGCATCGAGCAAATGTTGCTCTATGGCAGCGTCGCCCTGTTCTTCTTTGGTTTGGCCATCATGCTACTGACGGCATTTATCGTGGTGTTGTTTTGGGACAGCCACCGTCTGCTGGTGTTGGGCGGCCTTGCTGCGCTGTTTTTCGTCGCCGGGCTTCTGGTATTGAACGAATTGCGCCGCGTGGCCAGGGAAAAATCCAAACTATTTTCCGCCAGTCTGGCCGAATTGGCCGATGACCGCGATCGGCTTGCTCCTTGACCATGAAAAAACGACTTGCAGCCCTCGCTCACCGCCGCCGCGGGCTATTAGAAAAAATCGAGGTCCAGCGAATAGACGTGGCCGAAATTTCCGTGCATTGGCAAAAACCCTTGGCACTGGTTGACGTAGGGCTGAAGGCGGTGCGTTTCATACACAACCATCCCGCATTGATGGCCGGCGGCGTTACAGCGCTTCTGGCATGGCGCCGCAAGGGCATTGTCGGCCTGGCACTGGAGGGGTGGCGCTTGTTGTACCTCTATCCCTCAGCCCTTGCCTTCGGTTTGAAATTCCTTTCCTCGGCAACTCGTTCTCCAAATGAGAAACGCAATACCGAGGTTAATAATTAACAATGGAGGAAATCCTACGCCGAAGAACTTTTGGCCGGGCACCCGCATGAGCACGATCATCACCAAAGATGGCACAGAAATCTACTACAAGGACTGGGGCTCGGGACAACCCGTCGTCTTCAGCCATGGCTGGCCGCTCAACGCCGATGCTTGGGAAAGCCAGATGGTTCACCTTGCATCCAACGGCTATCGCTGCATCGCCCATGACCGTCGCGGTCACGGCCGTTCGAGTCAGCCTTGGAGCGGCAACGATATGGACACATATGCCGACGACCTTTCGCAACTCATCGAAACACTCAACCTGAACGGCATCACCCTGATCGGCCACTCGACCGGCGGCGGAGAGGTCGCCCGCTACATCGGGCGCCACGGCACCAAGCGCGTCGCCAAGGCCGTGCTGATGGGCGCGGTGACGCCGCTGATGCTCAAGACGGACGCCAATCCCGGCGGCCTGCCGATCAAAGCGTTCGATGACATCCGCGCCGGCGTCGCCGCCGACCGTTCGCAGTTCTTCAAGGACCTCACGACGCCGTTCTACGGCGCCAACAGGCCGGGCGCGAAGGTCAGCCAAGGCGTCCGCGACGCGTTCTGGTTTCAGGGCATGCAGGGCGGTCTCAAGAACGAACTCGACTGCATCAAGGCGTTTTCCGAGACGGACTTCACCGAGGACCTCAAGAAGTTCGACATGCCAACTCTAATCATCCACGGCGACGACGACCAGATCGTGCCGATTGGCGCCTCGGCTCACGCCTCGTCCAAACTCGTCAAGAATGCTACTCTGAAAGTCTACCCGGGTGGCCCGCACGGACTCGCCTACACGCACAAAGACAAGCTCAATGCCGACCTGCTCGCCTTTCTCAGGGCATGAGGGTGCGCCTGCGCTTCGGAAAACGCCAGATCCGTCCAATCGACGAGATCGTCGATTGGACGCCTATTCTCGCGTGATTTCTCTCGCGTGATTTCGTTAGCGCGAGCTTCCGCATGCGCCACCTAAATTCATTTACAAAAGCTGCATTTCAGAGCTGAATCCGCCTGTGTTTAATCAATGACTTCATCTGGACAGAAGACAGTAAATTAAACCCCTAAACTAAAAGGGGCCGATATGAACAAAAAGCAAAATTATCAACTCGAAAGGAATGCCGTGAAAACGAGACCCCTATTTCATCGGACTTTGATGGCGTTTACCGCCGCATTGCTTGCCTGCGGTTCGGGAACGATTTCCGCCGCCGATGAAGACTTCTCCACGCTGACAAAACGCCTTCAAACGGAGAAACCGAAGTTCGCGAAGCGCCAACAGGCTTTGCTCGCGGAGCGCTACGACCTGGCTGACCGGCCGGCCAAGGGAACGGCCATGTCGCGCGGCAAGCCGGTGCAAGACGGCGTGCGCGTCAAGTTGACCGAGGGCATGACTTGGGAGAAACTCGCCGCCTTGTCGCCGGAGGAAGTCAAGGAAAAGCAGCTCTGGCCGGCCGGCTTTCTTCCGTTGCCGCATCCCCACCACGAAGCGGGCGGCATGATCTTCCCCAAATTCCTCATCGAAGAAACGAAGAAGCAGACCGATCGTGATCTGACTCGCTTCGATCTCGACTTCGACCTGCCGGATCATTTCCTGCCCGAGTTCCCGGCGCCAATCTACCTGACAACGCGGTCGGATCTGGGCGACGTCTCGCAAGGGAAACTGGTGACGCTCAGCAACTTCTACGAATTGTTCAAAGACATCCTCAATCCCAAGCAGCTCGAAGGGTTGCGGTTGCTGGTCACGCCGTTTCCCCAGCAGCAGTTCAACGCCACCGAAGACCGCCGCAGCTTGAAGGCCTCTCAGGGCGTGGCCTGCTTCGACTGTCACGCCAACGGCCATACGACCGCCTCCACCCACACGGTCGGCGACATTCGGCCCAACGAACATCGCCATCGGATCGACACGCCATCGCTACGGGGCGTGAACGTTCAGCGCCTGTTCGGTTCGCAACGGGCACTCAAGTCCGTGGAGGACTTCACCGAGTTCGAGCAGCGAGGCGCCTATTTCGACGGCATCCCGGCCGACGCGACGCGTAAAGGCACCAACGTCCTCGAACGCGGCAGCCAGGTGCAATTCATGGCGGAGTTTCAGGAACTGCTCGACTTCCCGCCCGCACCGAAGCTCAACGTCTTCGGCAAGCTCAATCCCGCCAAAGCCAGCGAGAGCGAAATGCACGGCCAGGAAATCTTCTTCGGGAAGGGCCAGTGTGTGGCCTGCCATACCCCGCCGTACTACACCGACAACCTCATGCACAACTTGAAAGTGGAGCGATTCTTCAAGGAGGTCACGATTAACGGCCGCAAGGCGTCGGCCGACGGCCCGATCAAAACCTTCCCGCTGCGCGGCATCAAGGACTCGCCGCCGTATCTGCACGATGACCGCCTGCTGACGCTGGAGGACACGGTGGAGTTTTTCAACCTCGTATTGGAATTGAAGCTGAATGAACAGGAGAAGAAAGACCTGGTGGCTTTCATGCGGGTGCTGTAGGCCGCAAGCATGACGAGTAAAATTGTGCGGACCTGCACGGAGCACAGCCAATTCATCTATAGCCTTTACAGGAGATCGTCATGAGCAAATACCAAATCGCCGTTGTCGTCGGAAGCCTTCGCCGCGATTCGTTCAACCGCAAGCTGGCAAGCGCCGTTGTAAAGTTGGCGCCCTCGGAGTTCTCGTTCAAGCAAGTGCAAATCGGCGACTTGCCGCTTTACAACCAGGACGACGACGCGAACCAAGCCGAGTCCGTCAAACGGCTGAAGAACGAAATCAAGGGCGCCCAGGGCCTTCTGTTCGTCACACCCGAATACAATCGCTCGATCCCCGGCGTGCTCAAGAACGCAATCGACCACGCCTCGCGCCCCTATGGCCAAAGCGCTTGGGCGGGCAAACCCGCCGGTGTGTTGGGCGTTTCGGTCGGTGCAACTGGCACGGCCATGGCACAACAGCATTTGCGCAATGTTCTCGCGTATCTGGACGTACCGGCGCTTGGCCAACCCGAAGCATTCATCCAGGTAAAGGATGGGTTGTTTGACGAGGCCGGCAACATCGGTGCAGACAGCAAGAAATTCCTGCAGAACTGGATGGACCAGTATGTCGCCTGGGTGAAGAAGCACGCTGCCTGATATCGTAGGGCGCGATTCATCACGCTCTTCTTCTGGTGCATCAATAGATCAGGACGCGATGAATCGCGCCCCTACCGAGTGTGTGATCTTTGAAATAGAATTAAAATCAGATGACGTTTGAGTAGCGGAAGTCCATGTCATTATAAAAAAGGCCGTCGCGAGACGGCCTTTTATTCACTGCTTCACATCCTACACTGCATACCTTACGGCCCTACCGGATTCGCATCCAGAGTGACCGCGGTCTGTGCCATTGCTTTGCCATGCAGTACTGCGCCGGTTTGCATGACAACCTGCTTTGCGCTCAATATATTTCCATTGAACGTAGAGTACGTTCCGAGCGTTGCACCGGTACCACCGCCGACCTGCCAGAAGACATTCGAGGCTTGGGCTGCACCGCCGAGTACTACCTTAATACCAGCAGGGACGCTACCCTTGGCGGCGGTAGTGAGATTTCCCGCTATTTGGAATATCCAAACATCGTTTGCGCCACCTGAGAGCGTGACATTAGAGTTTATCAGAACGCTATTACTCCATTTGTACAGACCAGGAGCGAGGGTCATCCCGCTAATATCGCCGGCACCCAGTTCAGTATGATCAGGCAATGTTTTCCCGGCGGCGGCGTTGTACGCAGTCAACATGTCGCCTACCGCGTTATCCACCAAGGTCTTATCAGGCGCGGTACCCTTAAAACATGTTGTAGTACCACTACCTACATATGCCGCATCAACACCGTATATGTTTCCGGTCTTCATTTCTGAACAATATACACCAATCGCAGCAGCAGTGGCCGGACTAAGGCCAATGTTCCCCGTTATAGCAGAACTATGGCTTCCGGTGTCCGTGATCCCTGTTGTTGGTGATGATGATAGGATCACGAAATTACCCGTAACTACTGACAAAAGATCGACTGGTGTCGGGCCGTGGCCTCCTGCGCCTGCGCCTGGGCCTGCGCCTGGAGTGGTTGTGCCTAGTACTGGTATTCCGTCACCACCACCACATCCGGCCACAACAGCGACCAGCAGTAATGCCATTAACCATCTCAGTGGCTTGGTAATATTTTCGAATCTGTTCATTTGCTTCTCCTTATTTATATTTATCTGATCCCGAAAAGAATCGGTGCAATCGACCGACCTCTTGCTGCTACTTACTTATCCTAGTGTACTACGCAAATATTCGCACATGCATCGCGACCAAGCAAGCCTCAGTTCAGTCCGCTCCAATTCAAAATCGGATCAACCGGAACTAAGGCACAAGTCACACCGGTTGCACTATCCTATTTCTGTTCACGACGCTCCGTGCGTTAACGCACATAAAGAAAAATTTTTTGGGGAAGCCCAAGAAAACCGTATTTGAGATGCAATTGGTGGCGGCCCACTCACGGTAGGTAACACATGAATCTGGTTATGCGTTATGAGCGCTAGCGTGTCGCGCTACAATAGTTTCAAGCTTTAATGCGGGGACGGATGCCAGACGATGTACTCTCATTACCGCCGTGCGCGGTTTCGTGGGGTCGCCTCTGCACCACTACCCGTCCCTCTTGCTCGCGCGTCCGGCTTCGCCGAATCATCGATATAGAGCGAGCCTTGCGCCGCAAGCGCTCCGGCAGCGGTGGGCTTGCCTTTGAGTATCCACTCGAAAGCGACACCAATCAGAGCGCCCAGCACTGGTCCGGCCACGTAGATCCACGTCATGCTCAGGTCACCGCGCACCAGGTCGGGCGCGAACGATCGGACCGGGTTCATTGAAGCGCCGCTGATCGGCGCCGCCCAAAGACCCGCCAAAACAATGTATCCGCCCACCGCAATGGCGCCATTGGTGCCAATGTTGCGCGCTCCCGAGGCCGTGCCCAGAATCGTGTTGACCAGCCCGGCTGTCAGCACCACTTCCATCGCCAATGCCGTCCCGTTGCTTATATCGCTGCCCGGCAAGGTCGCGCCAAGTGCGCCGACCGCGCCGAACATGGCTTGCAGGAATTGCGCCGCCGCGACACCACCGAACAACTGTGCCAAAACATAGCCCGGCACGCGGCTCCACGGGAAATTACCCCGCAGCGCAAATGCCAAAGTGACTGCCGGGTTCAAATGCGCCCCGCTCACCGTGCCCATAAAGTAGATGATCGCCATCACCATGAGTCCGGGTGCTACCACCTCCATGCCCAAGGTGACAGCCCCGCCGCTCTTGGCAGCCACGACCCCGCCACCGGCGGCGACGAGAACCAGCAGGAACGTGCCCCATGTCTCGGCGAAAATGCGACGCCATTCGTGCGCCGGATCCAAAAAGTCGGGTGATACCTGCTTCTGAACCATCCGCCCCTGTTGAGCCACATTTTGCCGGTCTTTGTGAAAAGCCTTTTTCATAGACACCTCCAGTTTGTTGCTTCTCAGATTTATTGATTCTCAGGGCGGTGACCGGAAGCAGGACACCGCCACCCTGATCGTGAAGTTGAAACGCAAATTACCCGCCATTTCATTCTCGCACTTTTATTTCATCAGCTGTTTGCGAATCAACTGCAATTCCCGTTGGTGTTCCGCGCTGGACTTTGGGTAGGCCAATTTGAGCGCCTTGAATGTGTCGAGAATGATCTGGGAAATGATCAGCCGCGCATTCTCTTTGTTGTCGGCGGGAACGACATACCAGGGCGCATTGCGCGTACTGGTAGCGCTCAAACATTCTTGATAGGCCTGCATGTACTGTTTCCAGAATTTCCGCTCTTCGATATCCGCGAGGCTGAACTTCCAGTTCTTGTCGGGCTTATCGATGCGTTCGAGAAATCGCTTGCGCTGCTCCTCTTCCGAAAGGTGCAGGAAGAACTTGATGATCCGCGTGCCGTTGCGGTAGAGATGGTTCTCCATGTCCACGATGGAGCGATAGCGCTCCTGCCAGAAGGTTTTCTCATTCGGCAACCCATCCGGAATACTCTCAGCTTGCAGAATCTCCGGATGCACGCGAACGATCAACACCTCCTCGTAATAGGATCGGTTGAAGATGCCGATCCGGCCGCGCTCCGGCAGAGACTGCGTGGTGCGCCACAGAAAATCATGCTCCAGCTCCTCTGCGCTCGGATGTTTGAAGCTGAACACCTGGCAGCCTTGTGGATTGACGCCGGACATCACGTGCCTGATGGCACCGTCCTTCCCGGCGGCGTCCATCGCCTGAAAGATCAGCAGCACTGCATAACTGTTGGATGCGTAGTGAAGTTGTTGTTGCGCACTCAGTTCCTCAACCTGCTTTCCGAGAAGTTCCTTATACTTTTCCTTCGACTGATATACCGGCTTCACCAGTGTCGGCCATTTTTCGAGCTTGACTTTTTTTCCCGCCGGGACACGGAAATCTTTGACATATATTTTCATCTTGATCCTTTCGGTCTTCATGATTACGTTCTCGGCTGGTTGCGCCCCCATCTATCGAGACACGGTCAGCGCCTCGAAACCGGAAATGACGTCGAACAGCTCCTCGTCAATTCCGCTCTGACGCAAACGGTGAAATGTCCGGTTCAGATCCTCAAGCAGTTCGTCGATATTTTTTTCAGCGCGTTGCATCGCAGCCAGACGACTCGCGTTCTCGCTCGCCAGAGATTCTGCGCACGCCCTGAAAAGCGAAACAAAAAGATATTCGCGAACCAGCGCCAGCAGCGTCCGCTCCCGGTCATTCATGACCTCGGGCAAATTTCCTGTCGGCCAGCGGATTGCGGCCAGCTCGCGACGCCATGCATCATCCAGTGGCAGCAACCGTTGACTGACGGGTGTATAGATCGCACCGGTCTTGGGGCGGTTATGGAAAAGGTAAACCTGCGCGATCCCGCCTTTTTCACGCTGCTTTTGCATCTCGATCAAAATCTGCCCAATCAGCGGCGTAATCGCGCTGATGGAATTTGGCAGGATGAAGCGCTCCCCCTGCAGCAGATCGGTTTCCGCGAGGCGCGAATGAATGCGCTCGCCGACCGCCCAGACAGTTTTTTTACCCGACAATTTTCCCAGCGTATCCACGACAAACTCCACCATCACTTGATTGAATTGGCCAACCAGTCCCTGGTCAGAACCAAACACGACTGCGCCAATCGCACCCGTTTCCTTCTGCTGCATTCGCGTCGTGGCAGCAGGTGATTCACCCTGCCGGAAACACGCGACCAAGCCCAGTTGCACCGTCCGATAATAATCATCCAGGGAGCGCACTGCGTTCTCGTATTGCCCGATGCTAGCCGCAGCCATGGCCTTCATCGTGCGCACCACGGATTCGAGGTCTCCGGCGCTGGCGATCTTGCGGCGCAGGCTCGCGGCGGTGTCGCTCATGGCTTTTCCTTGGCATCCGTCTCGGGCTTTGGTTTAGTGTCCGATGGAGCATCCGGCTTGGTGCCGCTGTCAGACTTGGGTTTGGCTTCTGGTTTGGCTTCCGGCTTGGGTTGAAAAGGCGCGAGCGCTTGGCGGGCGATTGCTATGATCGTTTCGCGATCCTCATCACTCAACTTGTCGGCGCTATCCAATCGCTCGCACACCTCGGACGGGATCTCCGTTGCCGCCTCGCGCACGGCGTGCTCAGCATCGGTCATCCGGTCCAGCGGCACGTGGTCGAAAAGTTCGGCGATCAACGCCAGCAGCACGGCAATTTGCGCGGGCACGGACACCGGCGCGAATTCCGGCTGCTTGAGGCAGGCGCGGATGCGCCGCCCGTGCTCGATGATCTTGCGGGTGTCTTCATCCAGACGGGCGCCGAACCGGGCAAAGGTCTCGAGTTCCTCAAACTGGGCGTAGGCGAGCTTGAGGTCACCTGCCACCGCGCGGTAGGCCGCGCGTTGCGCCTTGCCGCCGACGCGCGAAACGGATTTGCCGACATCGACCGCGGGCAGCACGCCCAATTCGAACAGCGACGGCGAGAGGTAAATCTGACCGTCCGTGATGGAAATCAGATTGGTCGGAATGTAGGCGGAAATATCCTGTGCTTCGGTTTCGATGATAGGCAGCGCGGTCAGCGACCCGCCACCGAGCTCCGGCCGCAAGTGCGTTGCGCGCTCCAGCAGCCGCGAATGGATGTAAAAGATGTCGCCGGGAAAAGCTTCCCGTCCGGGCGGGCGGCGCAGCAGCAGGGACAGCTCGCGATAGGCGCGTGCATGATGCGTGAGCTCGTCGTAAACAACCAGCACATCACGGCCTTGCTCCATGAAATGTTCGGCGATGCTGGTCGCGGCGTAAGGTGCGATGTAAGCAAGGCCGGGCGGATCGTTGCCTTCGGTGACAACCACGATGGTGTAATCCATCGCGCCTTTTTCGCGCAGGGTGGCGATCACTTTGGCCACGCCAGATGCGCGTTGGCCAATCGCGCAGTAGACGCACAGCACATTCTGGTCGCGTTGATTGAGTATTGTGTCGAGCGCGATCGCGGTCTTGCCGGTCTGCCGGTCGCCGAGGATCAGCTCGCGCTGGCCGCGCCCGACGGGGATAAGCGCATCGATGACCTTGATGCCGGTTTGCAACGGTATGGTGACGGGCGCTCGGTCCATGATGGGCGGTGACGGGCGTTCGATGGGCAGGCGCGCGCTGGAAACCACCGGACCATTGCCGTCCAGGGGTCGTCCCATTGGATTGATAATGCGCCCGATCAATCCGTCCCCCACCGGAACGTCCACCACATGCCCTCTGCGTTCGACTTCATCGCCCGCATGCAACTGCCAGTAATCGCCCAGCAGCACGGCGCCGATTTCGTCTTCGTCGACGTTGAAGGCGATGCCATACACATCGCCGGGAAACCTCAGCACCTCTTCAAAACCCACGCCGGGGAGACCCGAAACTTTTGCGATGCCAGTGGCGATGCTGGTAATCGTGCCCACTTCCTGCGGCCTCAGCTGCGGCGTATATGCTTCCCGCGCCTGGCTTATTCCGGCAAACGCGTTGTCGAAAACGTTCTGGAGGCTCTCAGGTTCCATGTTCATAGGCTCTTTGTTTCGGGCTTGGGTTCTTCAGGTTCAGGTTTCACTTTATTTTCAGGCTTAGCTTCGGCTTCCAGTTGAAGTTCTACTTTGACTTCAGGTTTGACTTCAGGCTTGGGTTCGATTTCGGTTGCAGGCCTAACCCCGGCTTTGGCTGAAGATTTAGGCTCCACTTTGTTTTCAGGCTTAGCTTCGGTTTCTGGTTCAGGTTCCGCTTTGGCTTCAGGTTTGACTTCAGGCTTGGACTCGACTTCGGTTGCAGGCCTAGCCTCGGCTTTGGCTGCAGATTCAGAGCCAGCTTTAACTGCAGGTTTAGGCTCCACTTTGTTTTCAGGTTTAGCTTCGACTTCTGGTTCAGATTCCGCTTTGGCTTCAGGTTTGACTTCGGGCTTAGACATGGCTTTGGCTTCAGGCTTAGGCTCGGTTTTGACGGGATCAAGAATCCCTTTCCGAATCTCGCGTTCCGCCTTCTCCCAGTCCTGAACTGCCAGACCCTCCTTGCGGCCATGCTCCTCGTAAAGTTCATAGGCTCGCTTGCCGATCTGCTGTGTCAAGTCTGACGGTTTCTTTGCTTGGGCTTCAGCTTTGTCCTGCTCTTTCAGAAGTTCATCGACACCTTTTTCCAGCGAGGCCAGATAATCCGCAATGCTCCAAGCTACTTTTTGTCCATTCGTGGTGAGTTCAATGCCGCTGACCAAATCCGGCGCGGTCTCGAACCGGATGTTAATTTCAGCCGAAAAGGTTTGGTTGAGCGCATTTTGTATCGCGGTGCGTTGCGTAGCAGGCAGGTCAAAGGCGCTGCGCACGAGCGCGGGGGCAGACGCTGTCTTTAGAGCCTCGGTAAGGTCTGCTTTCGCTTGGTCGTCCATCTCTCGCAAACGGCGAGTGAACACCTCAACCATGCGTGCTTCCAGACTCGTCGTGGCGAGATCCGTCAGCGCCTTGTGCGCGATGGCGAATACTTCCTGCTGTGCCCGGCGACTGATGGCTTGATTCAGGTTATGCGCATCGTTTTTCAGCGTCTCCAGTCGCTTGGCACTCAAGGCATCGGCCGCCTGCCGCGCTTCGTCGAGCAGCCGCTGACGTTCGGCTTTCGCTTCCTCCGTCGCCTTATTCAAGAGCGCGGCGCGCTGCTGGTCTAACTCCTCGTTCTTGTGCTGGAACTCGTCGCGCTCCTTTTGGGCTTCGGCCTTTTTCGCGTCGGCATCTGCCAATTCCTTGGCGATTTTTTTCTCACGCGCGTCGATGGCGTTGAGAATGGGCCGGTACAGGAAACGCTTCAACAACCACACCAGAATGAGGAAGTTGACAACTTGCGCAATGACGGTAAACCAGTCGATCAGCATGGCTTACTTTCCAGCTGCTTGGGCGATGACGTGGTTCCAGAACGGGTTGGCGAAAAGGAGAATCATCGAGACCACGAAGCAGTAGATCGCAATGGACTCGATCATTGCCAGCCCCACAAACAGAGTGCGTGTGATCGTCGTTGCGGCATCGGGCTGCTGCGCCAGCGAAGTCAACGCCGTGGCGACCGCACGCCCTTCGCCGAGCGCAGGCCCGATACTCCCCAGGGCGATCGTCAGTCCTGCGGTGACAATTGATGCCACCGCGATAATAGTCATGCTATCCATAGTATTTCCTTTCGTTGTCGTAGTTCATGCTTCAATGTTTTGCACCAGGCTCTGGTTTGGGCTTGCGGGCTCGCGTGGCAGCCGCGATGTAAACCGTGGCCAGGATACTGAAGATGTAGGCCTGCACCATGCCGGTCAGCAGTCCGAGCGCACTCATGGCGATCGGGAAGATGAAGGGCGTGATGGTCAGCAAAATGGCGAGTATCATCGTCCCGCTCATCATATTGCCGAACAGGCGGACGGCCAGGGCCAAGGTGCGCGAGAGTTCGCTGATGATGTTGAACGGCAGCATGATGACTGTCGGCTTTAGGTAGGCTCTGAAATATTCGCCCAGCCCGCTCTCCTCGATGCCGAACAGCGGCACAGCCACAAACACACAGATCGCCAGCGCGGCAGTGGTTGAGAGCGAACCGGTCGGCGGCTCATAGCCGGGAACGATGGTGAAGACACTCGCCATTGCGACAAACAGGAACAAGGTACCCAGAAAGCCGAGATATTTCTGCGGCTGACTCATGCCTACCTCTGCAATCTGTTTTGCGATGCCGGTGACGACGATTTCCAGCAGATTCTGCCAGCGGGTACGTTGCAGGCCTGTGGAAAGTTTGCGCGTAACGAGTTTTGAACCGATCGCCAGCACGGCCATCAGTCCCCATGTGTAAACGATTGTGGCGTTGAGTTTGAGCAACCCATGTTGCCAGAAGATGATGTCGTCGGGGCTAAGGTGCATGACCGGCCTCCTGCGCCAATTGACTGGTCTGTTCCACTACCCGGGTGAGACGCGTCACGATGAGGCGCGCGACGATGAACCCGAGCAGGCCTGCCAGCAGCCTCTGCCAGTTGTCCCCCAAAATAAAATAGAACCCGAGCACAACAATGCACGTCCGCAGCAGCAGGCTGCCGAAGAACCAGAGGGCCGGTTGTCTGGACGAAACACCGCGACGAATCGTCCACCAAAGACCGCCGAAAAAAAATGCTCCGAGCAAAATTCCCGCTACCCAAGCGAACGCCAGACTCAATGGTTCATTCATGGTTATCCCCCTCTTGCTCGTGTATTTCCCTGTCTTCCTTGGTCACCCAATGCCACGCATTAAAACAGCCCAATCCCAAGCCGATGGCCAGCAGCATGAGCGTCCAGGAATGGCTGCCTCGATGATGTTCATCCAGCCAAAGTCCGAGTGCTGCGCCAAGCAGCGTGGGCACCGCCACCGACCAGCCAATCAATCCCATCATGCCCAGGCCGGACCAGACGGTCTGCGTGACATGACGTTGCGCCTTGAGTTTGCGCGCCGCCTTCTCGCCCACCTGCTGGCTGAATTCGGTCGCGCCTGTCACGGATTCTTCTTCCGGTTTTTCACTCATGATGAAACTCCGCGAAGCGACGAATAAATCCGATCTCCAATTTCGCCAGCACCGAACGCACGCTCATTTCCTGCTCGTCCAGATTCAGGAATTCCCGCTCTACCGCCTCGCGCAATTTGCCGAGATCCGTTCCCCCAATCGCGTTGCGCACGGAGACCAGCACGTCGGCACCGGATTTGACCAGGACGCCTTCATCGACCGCCAGGCAAACCTCACCTTCCGCTTCGGTCTCGAAAACCAGTATCCCAGGCGCGAGCGATGCAACGCAGTCAAGCCGGTGGGGCAAAAGTCCGAACGAGCCCTCTCGAGACTCCGCGACGATGCGCAATACCCTGGTCTTCTCCGCGAAGATTTTGTAGGGCAGGAGAATCTTAAGATTCATGCGCGCTGGTTGCATGTTCCACTTCCGGTTGAGGTTTCGGCACGGGCTTCTGCCACGATTCGGACTTGGCTTTAGACTTGGCATCGGCGTCAGGATCAGGGTCGGCCTTCGCAGCGGGTTTGGTCCGGGATTCGGCCTTGGCTGCTGGTTTATCGGACGTAGCCTTTTTCTTCGCTTCGTCTATCGCCCCGATCATGTAGAGCGCACTCTCCGGGTAGTCTTTAAATTCATCGCGCAAGATGCGCTCGCAGCCATCCAGCGCGTCCTTGAGGCTGACGAGCTTACCGCTGATGCCGCTGAATTGTTCGGTGGTAAAAAAAGGCTGGGTGAGAAATCGCTCCAGCCGCCGGGCGCGACCAACTACATTGCGGTCCTCCGGCGACAGTTGTTCCAGGCCCAGCATCGCGATGATATCTTTCAGGTCCGCGTATTGCGCGAGCGTGCGCCGGATTTCCTGCGCGAGAGCATAATGCCGTTCGCCGACAATGGCCGGCGTGGCCATCTTGGAACTGGATTGCAGCGGGTTGATGGCCGGATAAAGGCCTTCGCTCGCCCGCTTGCGCGACAGCACGATAGACGCAGAAAGATGCGAAAAAGTATGCACCGCTGCTGGATCGGTAAAATCGTCCGCCGGCACATACACCGCCTGAATCGAGGTAATCGCACCGGTATCGGTATTGGCGATGCGCTCCTCCAGTTGCGACAGCTCGGTGCCCATTGTCGGCTGATAACCCAAGCGCGACGGCATCTGTCCCATCAAGCCTGACACTTCCATGCCGGCCTGGATGAAACGAAAAATATTATCGATCAATAGCAGCACATCGCGATGCTCGTCGTCGCGAAAATACTCGGCCATCGTCAGCGCTGCATGGCCGACGCGGAAGCGTGCACCGGGGGGTTCGTTCATCTGGCCGAACACCATCACCATGTTCGGCAACACGCCCGCTGCTTTCATGTCGCGATAGAGCTCCTCCCCTTCGCGGCAGCGTTCGCCGATGCCGCAAAAAATACTCACTCCTTCCTGTTGCCCGACCATATTGTGGATCATCTCGGTGAGCAACACCGTCTTGCCCACGCCCGCTCCGCCAAACAGGCCCGCTTTGCCGCCGCGTTCCAGTGGCATGAGCACATCGATAACCTTGATACCGGTTTCGAACAGTTCTGACTTTGTGGAACGCCGTGCCAAGGGCGGTGGCGCGCGATGGACCGAGCGCCATTGCACATCCGACGGGACCGGCTGGCGGTCGATCACGTTGCCGAAAACATCGAACATGCGCGAAAGAATTTCCTTGCCGACCGGCGCCTGCAACGGCCCGCCGGTGTTTTCCACTACCGCGCCACGCACGAGGCCTTGCGTAGGGGTCAGCGCAATGCAGCGCACCCGATGTGCATCGAGTTGGGACAGTACCTCGATAGCGATTTGGCCCTCTGTCCCCGCGCGCAGCAAAGAATAGATGGGCGGCAGATAGTTATCAAAGCGGATATCCACGACACTGCCTCGCACCGAGACAACTGCGCCGAGGTTAGGGGAACTGGTTTTATTGTTCATGCAACAGCTCCTTGGATATTCTGTAGCGCCGGATCAGAGTGTTGGTTGAGCTATCGTGCTTGAGTTGGCCTTTGGCCCCGGTCTCAAGTTCGGAGATTATACGCGCGGCAAGCGCTTTCCCCAGTTCGACTCCCCATTGGTCAAATGAGTCGATTTGCCAAATGGCACCCTGGGTGAAGACGCAGTGTTCGTACAGTGCGACGAGCTTCCCCAACGCCGTCGGTGTCAGCCGTTCCAGGAGGATCGTGCTGGACGGACGGTTGCCCTCAAAAGTCTGGTGCGGCTCCAGTGATGCGGGTGTACCCTCGGCTCGAACCTCCTGAGACGTTTTGCCGATGGCCAGCGCCTCTGCCTGGGCAAACATGTTGGCCAGCAGCATGTCGTGGTGGTGGCCGAGGGGATTAAGCGGCTGAACAAATCCGATGAAGTCGCAGGGGATGAGCTTGGTCCCCTGATGAATCAGTTGGTAGAAGGAATGCTGGCCGTTGGTGCCCGGCTCCCCCCAGTAGATCGGCCCGGTTTGGTAGCCAACTTCCGTCCCATCGAGCGTGACGTGCTTGCCATTGCTCTCCATGGTCAGCTGCTGGAGGTAAGCCGGGAAGCGCTTCAAGTAATGTTCATACGGAAGCACTGCTACAGTCTGCGCAGCAAAGAAGTTGTTATACCAGAGGCCCAGCAACCCCATCAGCACCGGCAAGTTGCACTCGAATGGGGTGGTGCGGAAATGTTCGTCCATCTGGTGAAAGCCATCGAGCATGGCGCGAAATTGTTCGGGGCCAATGGCGATCATAGTCGAGAGACCAATCGCCGAGTCCATTGAGTATCGCCCGCCGACCCAATCCCAAAACTCGAACATATTTGCCGCGTCTATGCCGAACTTGGCCACCTCCGCGTCATTGGTCGAGACCGCGACGAAATGTCTGGCAATGGCAGCGGGATGTTTCAAAGTCTTGAGAGCCCAGTCCCGGGCGGTGTTCGCATTGGTCATCGTCTCGAGCGTGGTAAAGGTCTTCGACGAGACGATGAACAGTGTCTCCTCGGCGTCGAGATCGCGGGTGGCCTCGGCGAAATCGGTGCCGTCAATGTTGGAGATAAAGCGGAAGGTCAGGTCGCGCTGGCTGTAATGCCGCAATGCCTCGTACGCCATCACCGGCCCCAGGTCAGACCCGCCGATGCCGATATTGATGACGTTGCGGATCGGCTTGCCGGTGTGCCCCTTCCACTCCCCGCTGCGCACCCGGGTGGAGAAGCTGGCCATCTTGTCGAGCACGGCGTGGACTTGGGGCACGACGTCTTCGCCATCGACGAGGATGGATTGCCCTTTGGGGGTGCGCAGAGCCACGTGCAAGACGGCCCGCTTCTCCGTGACGTTGATCTTCTCGCCCCGGAACATGGCATCGATGCGGGACCGCAGGCCGGACTCCTCCGCCAATTGCAACAGCAGCCTGAGTGTCTCGTCGGTGATGCGGTGTTTCGAATAGTCGAAGTAGATGCCCACGGCTTCAACAGTCATGCGCTCGCAGCGCTTTGGATCGTCCGCGAAGAGCTTGCGCAGATGCAGTTCCCGGACTTTAGTGTAATGGACTACGAGTGCCTGCCATGCCGCGAGCCTGGTGAGTGGCGCGATGCTGTTTTCCCGGTTCAACGTGGGCTGAGGGATCTCTCCCCCCTCGTTTTCCCATCGTTCAAGTGACCGTTCATTAGCCGTCATGGTGCCGCCGACGGGATAAGAGGTGACGGTGTTAAATATTTCCTGAGAGACTGCATTCCACAATGCGATAACCGGTACGGCAGGGTGGCGGGGATCGAAGGCAAAAATGCTCAGCGATGCCGTGCCGAGCATGAAATGCTCCGCTTCGGCCACTGCCAATCCGATCCAGCGCGCGGCCAGGACACTGCCGATCTGGCCGTGCGCAAAGAGTGCGATATTGGAGTCCAGCTTACGCAGGCGGGCGATGAGGCGATCAGCTCGAGCGGAAACCTGCGCGGGCATTTCACCGCGAGGACAACCGTCCCGATAAACATTCCAGTCCGGCCGCTCCTTGAGGATATCCACAGAACGCTGTCCTTCGTAATCGCCATAGTCCCATTCGGCAAGGTCGGGTTCCGTTTCCGGCGTTTTATCCAGACCCGCCAACTCGCAGGTTTGCAGTGCGCGCTTGAGCGGACTGGTCAATACATGGGAAAACGGGATGTCCAGCAGGTGCTTGCCAAGCTCACGCGCCTCGTCCTCGCCGTTCGGGGTCAACGGAATGTCCGTGCGACCGGTGTGCCGGCCGGAGAGCGACCACTCGGTTTCGCCGTGACGAATGAGGTACAGGCGCAGGGAGTTGGATGTGTTTGCTTTCATACGCCTGTGACTTCCATCGCGGCATTGTATTCGCCACGGCGCGCAGCCCGGTTGCACTCGGCTCGATGATACAGAGCTTGCTGGGCCGCCAACAAGTGGGCCTCATCGCCTTGCCAAATTTCCAAAGCCGGTTGCTGGATGGCGCGGGCAAACGAAAACGCCAACGCCCAAGGCAGTCGCGACTTGAATCTGACATTCATGGCATTCAAACGGGCCGAGGCCAGTTCAGCGGATTGGCCGCCCGACAAGAACGCAATCCCCGGAACGGCAGCGGGAACGGCTCGCAACAGACATTTCACCGTGGCGTCGGCCACTTCGTCCACCGTTTCCTGCATGGAACAGGCCAATCCGGGAAGCACCATGTTGGGCTTAAGGATCATACCCTCCAGCGTCACCCGTTGTGTGTAAAGCTGGTTGAAAACTGTTCGCAGGACTTCCTCCGTTACCTCGCAGCACCGCTCCAGGGTATGGTCGCCCTCCATGAGCACTTCCGGCTCGACGACGGGAACCAGTCCGGCTTCCTGGCACAACGCAGCATAACGAGCCAATGCCTGCGCATTAGCCTCGATGCAACCCCTGCTGGGAATGCCTGCGTCCAAAGTAATCACCGCACGCCACTTGGCAAAACGGGCGCCCATTTGAAAGTATTCAGCCAAGCGGTCGCGCAATCCGTCCAGACCTTCGGTGATTTTCTCTCCGGGATGGCCTGCCATGTCCTTTGCACCGGTGTCAACTTTGATGCCGGGAATAATTCCGGCATCGGTGATGACTTTGACAAAGGGAGTGCCATCTGTCTTCTGCTGGCGGATCGTCTCGTCGTAGAGGATCGCGCCACTAATGCACTCACCGAGACCGGGCGTGGTCACAATCAACTCCCGATAGGCGCGCCGGGTCTCCTCGGTCTGGGGAATTCCCAACCTGGCAAATCGTTTGTTGCAGGTTGGATTACTTTCATCCATCGCCAGCAGGCCCTTGTTGCCCGCGACCAGCGCTCTCGCGGTGTCTATAAGCTCTTGAGCATTCATTTGGGGTTGCTCCATTTCCAGTTACGAATCTCCGGCATATCTTGGCCGTGCTTGTCGATGTACTGCTTGTGCTCGATGAGCTTGTCCTGCACCATCTGCTTCAGGTAGGCCCCCTTGGCCCCCAACTGCGGTAGCCGATCAACCACGTCTTGCACCAGGTGGAACCGGTCCAGGTCGTTCTGCACCCTCATATCAAAGGCCGTCGTAATCGTGCCCTCTTCCTTGTAGCCACGGACGTGCAGGTTGCGGTTGGCGCGGCGATAGGTCAGCCGGTGGACCAGCCAGGGGTATCCATGAAAACCAAAGATGATGTGCTTGTCTTTCGTGAAGAGCAAGTCGTAATCCTTGTCGCTCAGCCCGTGCGGGTGCTCCGTGCTGGGCTGCAGCTTCATGAGATCGACGACATTGATCACCCGGATTTTCAGGTTGGGCAGATGCTCGCGCAGAATGGAAACAGCGGCCAGAATCTCCAGCGTGGGCGTGTCTCCGCAACAGGCCATCACCACGTCCGGCTCAGCACCTTGGTCGTTGCTGGCCCACGGCCAGATGCCAATTCCTTCCGTGCAATGCACGACCGCGGCATCCATAGTCAGCCATTGGGGCAGCGCGTGCTTTCCCGCAACCACCACATTCACATAGTGCCGGCTGCGCAGGCAGTGATCAAAGACCGACAGCAGACAGTTCGCGTCGGGCGGAAGGTAAACGCGCACGATATCGGCCTTCTTGTTGATGACGTGGTCGAGGAAGCCGGGATCCTGGTGCGTGAAGCCGTTGTGATCCTGCTGCCAGACGTGGGAGGCGAGCAGATAGTTCAGCGAGGCGATGTTCCGCCGCCACGGCAGTTGCGATGTGACCTTCAGCCACTTGGCGTGCTGGTTGAACATCGAATCAATGATGTGAATGAACGCCTCGTAGCAGTTAAACAACCCGTGCCGTCCGGTGAGCAGATAGCCCTCCAGCCAACCCTCGCACTGGTGCTCACTGAGCATCGAGTCCAGCACGCGTCCGGCGGGCGCGAGGAATTCATCATTCTTTACTGCTCGGGCGTCCCACTGACGATTGGTCGCTTCAAAGACCGCGCCCAAGAGATTAGAGAGCGTCTCATCGGGACCGAAGATCCGGAAATTGCGCTGATCCTGATTCAGCTTAGCCACGTCACGCAGGAACTTACCGAGCACGAGCGTATCCCGGGCGTCAACGGCGCCGGGCGAAGGCACATTCACCGCATGGACGCGAAAGTCCGGCATTCGAAGATCGCGCAGCAGAATGCCGCCGTTGGCGTGGGGATTGGCGCCCATCCGCCGGTCGCCCTTCGGCGCCAGCTCGGCCAATTCCGATATGAGACGGCCATTTTCATCGAACAGTTCTTCCGCCTTGTAGCTCTTCATCCAGCTTTCGAGCTGCTTGAGATGATCGGGATGCTCGGCATCCACCAAGAGCGGCACTTGGTGCGCTCGGAACGTGCCCTCCACTTGCAGACCATCGACGACTTTCGGTCCCGTCCAGCCCTTGGGTGATTTGAGGACGATCACTGGCCAGCGCGGCCGAGTGGTGTCGTTGTTGTTCCGTGCATTGCTTTGGATTTGCCGAATGCCTTCGATGGCCTTTTCCAAAGTACTGGCCATGAGTTGATGCATCTCTTCCGGCTCACCGCCTTCCACAAAGTAGGGCGTCCAACCGCAGCCTTGTAGAAATTGCTCCAATTCCTCATGCTCGATGCGGGCCAGGACGGTCGGGTTGCTGATCTTGTAGCCATTGAGGTGCAGGATCGGCAGCACGGCTCCATCTGAAATTGGATTGAGAAACTTATTGGAATGCCAAGCGGTCGCCAAGGGACCCGTTTCCGCTTCACCGTCGCCGATGACGCAGGCGACGATCAGATCGGGATTGTCGAACGCGGCCCCGAAGGCATGGCTGAGCGAATACCCCAGCTCGCCGCCTTCATGAATCGACCCCGGCGTCGTCGGCGCAACATGGCTGGAAATCCCCCCGGGAAACGAAAACTGCATGAATAGCTTTTTCAGCCCGGCTTCGTCCTGGCTGATGTTCGGATAAATTTCGCTGTAGCTGCCTTCGAGGTAAGTATTGCCCACCAGCGCCGGGCCGCCGTGNNGCTTCACGTGCGACAGTTTCAGCGGACGCTTCAGCAGCGGATTGTCGTAGAGATAAATCTGGCCGACTGACAGATAGTTGGCGGCGCGCCAGTAGGCGTCCATCTTGTGAAGCAGTTCCGGAGAAAGCGTTTCTGTCTTCATGGTTCAATTCTCCTTTTGTGAGCCAAGGCCGAGAATGCGGCATACCGAGCGCGCAATCATCAGTTCTTCGTCCGTGCGAATGACGCGAACCGTGGCCCGACTGGCGTCCGTGGAAATCACCGCCGCATTCTCCGCGTTCCGAGCCTCATTCAGTTCGATGCCGAGGAAGCTCAGCCCCTCACAGATGCGCACGCGGACGAGTGGCGCGTTTTCACCGATGCCTCCAGCGAATACGAGCGTGTCCAATCCACCGAGCGCGGCGGCGAAGGAGCCGATCCATTTCTTCGCCTGGTAACAGAACAGCGCTACGGCTTCCGCCGCCCGCACATCACCGGTTTCCTGCGCGAGCAAGTCCCGCATGTCGGAACTGATCTCCGAAACGCCGAGCAGCCCGGACTCGTGGTTGACCATTTCGTAAAACTGTTTTGCGGTGATCTGCTCGGTTCGCGCCAGATACGGTGCCAAGCCAGGATCCAAATCGCCAGAGCGGGTGCTCATCACTAATCCCGCCGTCGGAGTGAAGCCCATGCTGGTGTCAATGCTTTTTCCGTCGTCCACGGCGGCCATACTCGCGCCGTTTCCGAGATGCGCAAGAATCACGCGGCCAGTCGTTGCCGCCGGGTCGCCGAGGCGCGCGAGTTCTTCCATCATATAGGCATAGGACAAACCGTGGAAACCGTAGCGTTGAACTCCCTTCGCCTCGTAGCGACGCGGGATGGGAAGCAGCTTGGCAACACGCGGCATATTGCGGTGAAACGCCGTGTCAAAACAGGCAACTTGGGGAAGTTTCGGATGACGCTTGCGGAATGCCTCGATCAGTTCGATCTCGCGGGGCAGATGATCCGGGTCGTATGGCCTGATGCGATGCAGTTCCGCAAGCAACTTGGGCGTGACCCGCTCCGGTTCGGAATGCTTCATGCCGTGCACCACGCGGTGTCCAACGGCTTTGATTGACGCGAAGACCGGCTGCGCCTCAAGCCAGTCCAGCAGAAAATCCACCGCCGTGCGGTGGTCGGCGGCGGTTAGGCGGCGGGGGAGTTGCGGTATTCCAGATGGATCGGTGACGATTAAATTCGTCCCGCTCGAACCGATGCGATCGATCTTCCCAGCGAGCCGCCGCCGGGGCGTTTCGCTGGCCTCATACACCGCGAACCGGATGCTCGACGAGCCGCCGTTGATGGTCAGGATGCGTGGGTTAGCTGGTTTTATGGATGACTCCTTCGTCATTCTGCAATCCAAAAGATATCCGCGTCGGGCTTGCGGAGGTGGACGAAGCAGGAGGAAATAAAAGAATCTACAAACCCGTCCAGCTTGTACTTTCGAATCCGATACGCATTCAGTTCGCGCCCTTCGTTGCTGACCGCGGCGATTTTCAGCTCGTGCCGGATCTTGAGCTGAGCGGCTAGCTCGATCATCTCGGGGTAAGGTTTTGATTGCGCGAACCTGAAGCGCCAAAACTGAGCCTGGGTGAACGTTCGCTTTTGGTAGAAGACCACCCGGCCCAAATATTCTTCCAGCGTGAGCTTCCCCTCCTCGTGGGTGTCGAAGGTCAGGTGACGCCGATCCTCCATCTCGGCCAACTCCAGCTTGAAGTTCTTCGCCGCCCGTTTGCGGGCATGATGATCCCACCCGTTGGTGAGCAGGATACCGCCGATATCCAGAAACCACGTCGTGATCGGGATCGCTCTTTTCATTTGGTCTCCGTCAAAGCCGCCTGCCACTTTTTACCGTTCGTTCCTCGAGCCAGAAGTATGGCGCTAGATCGGGGGCTCAGGTGGTAAGTTTGTGGATCTTCCCAAAGCGGTTCCTCGCCCGCAGCAAACAGATCTAGTGGCGCTTCGCGAGAGGTGTCAACGGCCAGATGCCACCGAGCCCCCGGCAGTACGGTGGGCAAACCGAAATCGACCGCATCAGCGCCGGCATTGAACATCAGGCAAAGTGCGTGCTGCTCATCTTCATGGATCAGACAGGCAAACTGTTTTTCTTTTGGGTCGGCCCAGTTGGGCACTCCTC
>PLWV01000002.1 GCA_003153155.1 Gallionella sp. | reverse complement strand
AAGATGGTTTTGCTTCGGGCCGGCAAAAGAGATTGGATTCGTTTTTTCCCCCATCATTGACATGCTCTAGCTTCTTGAAATGCCGTCTCTCGAACTCGAATGGAGACAGGCGACCATTGTACCCATGATGACCTTGGGTTGTAAAACATTTCGATGTAGTCAAACACATCCCACTTGGCTTCCTCACGGTCGATGTATATCCTGCGCTTGATGCGCTCACGCTTGAGCTGTTGAAAGAAGCTCTCGGCGACGGCGTTGTCATGGCAATTGCCATGGCGACTTATACTACCGATCAAGTTGTGCCCCTTGAGGAAGTCTCGCCAGTCATAACTTCCGAACTGATAGAACTACTGATGGAACCACTAGCCATCTGACCAGGCTGTCCAAAAACGACATCCAAGTCATTGGTTATGTGCTCTCGCTACAACTGCGTTGCTCAAAGGCTCAAAATGCCCATTTACCACTAGTAAACTCCGCTTTTTCACCCCTTCGTTCCTTGCTCTGCCGTCGCTCGCTACTTTTTTCAACACCCTGCAAGTGATTCGGGAGCGATCCATAGTTGGAGAGCATCGCTTCGGTCACGTCCTTGCCGATCCCGCAGTAGCCGGTAAAGCGGCCGGAGGGGTCGAACATCGGTTCCCCGCTCACCATTAAATATTGCCGCGATCCGTCGGGATTGGTCCGGTTGTAGACGAAATCCAGGAACGGTCGTCTGGCGGCCAGGTTCGCCTCAAGTATTTCTCGCTGGGTCTCATTCCAGCGCGCTCCCTGATCTTCCCTTGTTGTGCCCAGCGCGCCGTCGACCCCGATTCCGAGCATTTCATGCACCGGGCCGGAAATCTTGGTGAAATGCCCGTTTTCATCCTGTTCCCAATACCAGTCGGACGACAGCTCAGTCAGGCGGCGAAAACGCGTTTCGCTTTTACGTAGTTCGGCGGTCCGTTCCAGCACCGTCTGTTCCAGCGCCTTGTTGTAATTCTCGAGTTTTTTGTACAACAGCCGCACTTCCAGCATGTTATGGATACGCGTCTGAACTTCGACCAGATCAAACGGTTTGGCTATGAAATCCTTCGCGCCGGCGGCGAGTGCACGCAGCTTGTGATCCGGTTGGGCAGTGATCACGAGTACCGGAAGGTAGCCATCCATTTCGATTTCCTTTAGGCCTTCCATCACTTGGAATCCATCCATGCCGGGCATCTGCAGATCGAGCAGGATCAGGTCGTAGCGGTTTTTGCGATGCAGCTCGCAGACTGCATAGGGATCTATCGTCGACGCAATGCAAGCATAGCCGCCATCACGCAGCATTTCCCCAAGCAGAAGCACATTGGATTGCTGATCGTCAACGATCAGAATGTTGGCGTTAAGAATTTCTTGTTCATTAATCATCGTATTTGTCCCGTTTCGTTTGCGTTGACCAATCCCATTTCAGAAAATTTCAGTGCATCGTCCAACGCGTTCATAAATTCATTGACCTTGATTGGTTTGGTGAGATAGCGGAAGAATCCCGCCTCTAGTCCCCACTCGATATCGCGGAGCATTGCATTGGCACTGAGGGCAACGACGGGGATGTGCGTCGTTGCCGGGTCTTCGCGCAGGATATTCAGGGCTTCAATTCCGCTGATGCCGGGCAGATTGATGTCCATCAGGATCACATCCGGGAGATGGGCGCGCGCAAGCGCTATGCCGAGATTGCCATCGCGCGCGCTGAGCATGCGTACATGTGGGTGATCCTCGATTATTTGCTCGACCAGCATCAGGTTGGCCGGATTGTCTTCCACATAGAGCAGGGTGCGCAGCGGCGCGTTTCCCTGAGCTTGCGGCGCAAGTTCTGCGGACATGGTATTTCCAGCGGCAAGTTGCGGCGTAACGTCCCGGATCAGTTCAATCCAGAATTCGCTGCCCACTCCGACGGTGCTTTCCACGCCGATTGTGCCTCCCATCAGTTCGACCAGTTGCTTGGTTACCACCAGGCCGATGCCCGTCCCTTCCTCGGTGCCGGTCTCTTGCCCGAGACGATTGAACGGCTGAAATAGCTGCACCAGCTTTTCCGGAGGCAATCCCGCACCGCTGTCTTTGATGCTGATGCGTATGCGTTCCGGGGTGCTCGCGGTGCACTTCACCTCGACCGTTCCATGCTCGCGGTTGTATTTGATCGCATTTGAAAGCAGGTTGATCAGAACCTGCTTTACTCGGGTTCGATCGGCATTAGCAAACCAGGTGTTGTCGAATGGGAGAAAGTTTATATGGATGCCGCGTTTTTGCGCCTGCGATTCGATCATGGCCTGGCATTCGCGCATGACATCGATCAGCGACACCGGCTCTCGCGACAGCGATAGCTTGCCGGACTCGATCACTGCGAGATCGAGGATTTCGTTAATCAGTTCCAGCAGATACCATCCTGCTTTGATAATCTGGTGTAGCCTTACAATCTGGGCGGCCGTTGGCGACGGTGAACCGACCTCCAGCAACTGGGCGAAGCCGAGGATGGCATTGAGCGGAGTGCGAAGCTCGTGGCTCATGCTGGAAAGGAAATTCGACTTGGCGAGATTGGCCTTTTCCGCGACGGCCTTGGCGTTTTCCAGCTCGGCGTTCTTATCCTGCAGCACCTGATAGAGCAGCGCCCGCTCTGCTTCCACCTGCCTGCGCGCGGTGTTGTCGGTGCC
>PLWV01000021.1 GCA_003153155.1 Gallionella sp. | reverse complement strand
CCGACATGCGCAACGACGGTATCGTGCCTAACGCGGTTACTTATAACACGCTGCTCAACAAGACGAGCACGCTGGAGGAAGGTCGCGCCATCCTCGCTGAAATGCGCAACGACGAGATCAAGCCTGACGTGGTCACCTATAACACGCTGCGCAACAAGGCGCACACGATAGATGAAGACCTCGCCATCCTCGCCGACATGCGCAACGACGAGATCAAGCCTAACGTGGTCACCTATTCCATGCTGCTCAACAAGGCGCACACACTGGAGGAAGGTCGCGCCATCCTAGCCGACATGCGCAACGATGAGATCAAACCTGACGTGACTACCTATACCACGCTGCTCAACAAGTCGCACACGCTGACTGAACGAAGGTCGCATCTTACTCGCCGACATGCAGAACGACGAGATCAAGCCTGACGTGGTCACCTATAACACGCTGCTCAACAAGGTGCACACACTGGACGAAGGTCGCGCCATCATCGCCGACATGCGCAACGACGGCATCACGCCGAACGGGTATCCGCTATTGGCACGGAGCCGCACTTCATGTTGTATTTATGGCTTCCTGAAAGCAATCACCTGGGTTGAAAATTATTGCATTGCTTTGAAGCAGTCACTCGTGACGTGCAGCTCCCGACACCTTTCAGACGTTCAGGATTCTACAAAGCAGACAGTCACAGCTGAGTTAGTCCATAGGGTAATCACGGAGAATTTTGCTTTCTCAAATAACTATTCAGTCTTGCTACGCATCGCATCGATACTGTAGGCACCAGCCCCGGCAACTGAAAAATAGAGGAAGACGAAGCAGTACACGACAGCCAGTTCACCCTGGTTCAGGATGGGCAAGAAGCCATGTGGCGCATGTGCCATGAAGTAAGCTACTACCATCTCGCCAGATAGGATAAAGGCCGTTTGCCGCGTAAACAGACCTACTAAAATTAACAGCCCGCCTACCAACTCCAGTATCCCGGCCAATCCTAGTAGTGAAACCAGTTGCAGACCATCGAACATCGCGATATGTGGTGTGCCGAATAACTTTGCCGTGCCATGCTGCAAGAAAAGAAAACCAATGATGATGCGCAGTATGCCCAAAATACGCGGTGTCCAGACTTTACAAGTCGAGTCAGATAAAATCATGATTGATCGCCCCATATAAGCAATTCGATTGAGAGGTTGCGCTATAAATCTGCCCTTGTAGAACTGCGGTCTATCGCTATAGCCTATACGCGACTCATCCGACAAGCCTGCAAAGTTATTTCAAGTTGAAGACCACACCCAATGTGCCGGGGTTGCTGCCGTTTTCCATCCCGGGAAGCCTGAAGTCGAACTTGCCGTCAACGGCATGGTGTCCGTATTCCCATTTTTTACCATCGAAGCTGACCCAATGGCCGTACACATAAACGTCCCGCTTTAACGTGACATGCATTGTCGTTTTATCGGCCTGATCCATCAGTGTGCCGCCCACCGATGCGACTATCGGCAAAGGTGTTCCGGCGGGATATACAAGCACGAACTTCTTGCCGGCCGGTGCTGCCTCGCCAAAATGGACGGTTGGAACCTGCGCCAATTCCCGTTCAGAGGGGGCCATCCAACTGCAGCAACCAAACATGGACAACCCTGCAATGGTGATGATGACCTTTTGAAATAATTTCATGGTTTTTTCCTTTGGATAATTTATTCAAATTTTTATGTAGTTGCAGATTCTGGTGTATCTGAATTTCATTTCAGCCAATATCTGACTGGAGAAATAATGATCTTTCATATATACGCACATACTAACCCTTTGTTTGCCAATATTCCTCATATGAACATTCCCTGATGCGTAGGGATGACAATCGGATTGTCGCTCGTTTGGAAGATGAATAGCCCTACGAAGAAGCTAAGAACCGCTATGAAGATGCTCGCAAAGAAAGCCGTCCAGAATCCCGATACCTTGAAGCCGGACACAACCGATGACACCAGAAGCATCATCAACGCATTGATCACAAGCAGGAAGAATCCGAAGGTGAAGATTGTCAGCGGGATGGTTAGCAAGATGACGACCGGCCTGATGATCGCATTGGCTAGACCCAGCAGGAGTGCTGATATAAACAGCGACTGTTTATTGGAAAACGAGATGCCGTGGAATATGAAACCAGCAACCCATAGCGATAGCGCCGTGATTCCCCAATGAGCCAGAAATTCAATTATGTTGTTCGTCATGTGAGGTTGTACGAAATTTTGTTTATTTCGTGAATGGCCGGTTTTGGCATACAACAGTCAGACACACTTGGTTATAGTCTGCCCTTAAGCGGTCGTCGGAATTAAAAGTCTGCTCTTACCATTTGCATCGCCTTGAAGCGGACACTGGTGACTCGCAGCACCCCGACACATTTCGGGCAGACGCGGATAGAAAATATGGCATATCGCTTCCGGTCCGTCCGCTCCACCTAAAGTTAGGCATGGGAGCTGCTAAGCCATCTTGCCAAGAATCCCGCTCATTTCCTCTTTTGAAAAGGCTCGCAGGGTCTGCAGCCGGATATTGCCTGCTGCACCAATGGCCAATCCGAAGGCAGTTGCTGACATCTCGTCCGGTGCTTCGATGATTGAAACAAGATCATAGAGCCCCAGCGTCCAATAAATTTGCGTCATATTGGCACCGAATTTCTTTGCGGCCTCTTTGACGGCATCTGCGCGTTTTGTGGTGTCCTTAATGTTGCGAATCCCTTGATCCGTAAAGTTACAAAGTGCGATGTATCTCACCATGATTGTTCTCCTTAAATGTGAACGGAACCTGACACATCGGATAAGCCAGCGGCGGCTCAGTAACGCTGGCCAAACAGTTATTATGCTGACCCATCGGACAGTACTATTGAAAATAGAGAAGCGTGCGGATTCTTGACAAGAGCTTGATTCATTGACGGCTCCATAAATTTGTCTGTCCGCATATGCATAATAGTACGGACGGGAGCGAATGTCTTCTTTGGGGAAGAAATGCGAACAGCAGGTTATGGCACATTGCTGCACGCTATGTTTCTTTCTTGACCGCCCGAAAGCTGACCTTCATAAATACAACCACAAAGATGCCCTGGCGATTGCTTTGGAAAACTACTTCTTAGCCCCATTTACCGCAGCCTTAAGCGTGGCACCCGCCTTAAATGCAGGAGCCTTGGAGGCCTTGATTTTTATTGCAGCACCTGTGGATGGGTTACGACCGTGTGCCTCAATCAAAAAAGAATGGTAACGCCAACAGTATTGCAACTGCGAAATGATACATTCCGTTCGGGAACTAATGACTGGCTGGTATTAACCTGGAAGCAGTCGTAGAATTGGAATCGAATCTGTCTGCTTAATAGGCAACAGTGTGCCAATAGCGGACAGTCGAAAATGTTCCCGATAGGAGCCATTGATCAAAATATAAGTAAAAAAGAAAGCTTTATGAACAATGCTACAGAACACACCTTGAGCAAGGTTCCAGAGGTTACTTTGATCTTCTGGATCATAAAAATTGCTGCCACTACGCTGGGTGAAACCGGTGGCGACGCAGTGTCCATGTCGATGAACCTAGGCTACCTTGTCGGGACTGCTATTTTCGCAGCAGTCTTTCTCATCGCAGTAGTTGCCCAGATCAAGGCGAAGCACTTTCACCCGTTTCTGTACTGGACAACCATTATCGCAACGACAACCGTCGGGACGACTCTTGCTGATTTTGCAGACCGATCTCTTGGTATCGGCTATTCCGGTGGAGCCTCTCTGCTGTTTGTCCTTTTGATGGCCTCTCTAGCCATCTGGTATAAATCACTCGGATCTGTTTCAGTTGATACTGTAAGTTCTCCGAAAGAAGAAATGTTTTATTGGATAACGATCATGTTTTCTCAAACCTTGGGTACCGCACTGGGGGACTGGACAGCTGACACGGCGGGACTTGGATACGGTGGCGGAGCAATCGTCTTCAGCATCCTTCTGGGAGTTGTGATGGCAGCCTATTACTGGACAAACATATCCAGAACTGTGCTTTTCTGGGCAGCGTTTATCCTTACTCGACCCCTTGGCGCTGTGGTGGGCGATTTTCTCGACAAGCCATTGAACGCCGGGGGACTCGCATTAAGTCGCTATTCCGCATCAGCAGCACTCATCGTGATAATTATTGCCTGCATCCTGCTTTTCCCTCAGCGAGCCCTGAAAAAATTCCGGCCATTAACATAAAGGCCGCAGTTCGGTAAGACGAAAAACCATAGGAATCTCATCTCACCCCAAAAACTGCATCATATTTTTTAAATTGGATAAAACCATGCCCTCTAAAACTTTTATGCGGATTTTTGTTGGTATTTGCTTATTGAGTAGTCAATTGGCTCTGTCAGCTCAACCCTTGGAAAGTACCGAGTTCACACTCGTTGATCGTTTCAATGTTGGCGGTGAAGGGAGATGGGATCTCCTCACCTTTGATACAAAACGTCATCGTCTGTTTGTGAGCCGTTCAACCCATGTTCAAGTCATTGACGCAACTTCAGGGAAAGTTATTGGGGATATAACCGGCACTGAAGGTGTACATGGAATCGCACTTGCGGATGATCTTAATCTCGGGTTTACCAGTAATGGTAAAGGTAATTCAGTCACGGTATTTGATTTGACCACGCTAAATGTAATCGAAACCATTAAAATTTCTGGTTTGAATCCGGATGTTATTCTTTACGAACCAAAATCAAAGCATATATTCACTTTCAATGGACATTCTGCAAACGCCACTGTGATTGATGCAATCACGCTTAAAGAAATCAATACGATTAGTTTGCCGGGGAAGCCTGAGCTTGCGGTAAGCAACAATGCAGGCAATGTTTTTGTAAATATCGAAGATAAAAATGAAATCATCGTCCTTGATAGTGGTTCTAACAAAGTACTAAAGAGTTTTCCAATCGGAAGTGGTGTTGAACCCACTGGACTAGCAATCGATAAAGAACATAATCGATTGTTCTCAGTCTGCGCAAATGGAAAAATGGAAGTACTGGATTCTGAAACTGGAAGAATTATTTCAGAGCTAGCCATTGGCTCAGCTCCAGATTCGGCTGCCTTTGACTCAAATTTGGGAATTGCATTTAGCTCAAACGGTGATGGGACATTAACAATAGTAAAAGAAAATGATCCTGACCACTTTTCAGTATCGCAAAATGTTATAACGCAAAGAGGAGCAAGAACCATGGCTTACGACTCAGATAACCATCGTGCATATCTAGCGACCGCTTCATTTGGTGAGACTCCGCCAGCAATGAAAGAACAGCCAAAACCTAGACCCACAATTATTCCGAATAGTTTTATAATCTTAATGGTTTCATTGAAACATTGATGCGTCCAAACAACCCCAATTTACTAGCAGGACATTTCAGTTTTGCGCCATAGGCGGACTTTAAGAGTTTTTATTTGTTTGATCATACCCTTTCACAAGACCGTGAATCCAGTATGGCATTGGGCTGGCTTGCGGCTGCTGCCGTATCAATTGCTAGCTGGGCTGGTCTTTCTTAAAGAAGCGAGCTGTAAGAACAATTAAGGCCAGTGATAAGCCGGCTTTTTTAACTCAAAATAAACGTCGAACAAATGAAAGAAATTCTGCAATATCTGAAAAAACATGGTGAGCAGCTAGACACGGAGATCGCTGAAGCTGTGGGTATCTCACTTGCTAAAGTCCGCCTCCATTTGTCAGAACTTGCTGCCAAAGGAGAGGTTATGTCGTGCCATTCAATCAGGTTTGAGAAGGGCAAGAAAGTCGAGGGAATACGTTGCCGGTTAGCTGGATATATTCCTCCAGTAGCGCCAGGCAGGAAACCGAAGTTATATTAATTCTCGCCGGCACCAAAAGCCAAATCATTGGCAATCGAGAAAATAACACCAGCAGCCGCGTTAGCAACATGACAACTGCGTTAGCTCTGTAAAGTTGGCTGGCTCTATTTCAAAATAAACACCAGCACGATAATAACGACGACCAATAACCAAACCCAAGCAGGTTTAACGGCACGTGTTGGTGCCTGGTCGCCTTGGGTGCTGGTAGAAGTCGTTCTGTAGCTTAAGCCGGTGCCGGGAATGCTGGCCGTAGTCCTGACCTTGCCATCCTTGATGTTGAGGGTTAAGCCCTTGGCGCCGAAGGACGTGCTGACCCCGCCCTTGCTTAGATTGAACCAGACGCCGGGTAATAGTTTGATACGCTTGCGGAATAGAAAGCTCATCGATATGTGTCGGGTAGCGACCGTCAAGCAACATTCGGTCTAATCTCGAACGCTACCAAAACAGGCCACTCAAGGCAACTCCAAAGTTCGCAATGGGCATACGGGCAAGCGTCGATGTCCAAGAAATGGCTGCAAAGATCCACGAGTTCAATAATTTGTTTTTCATCACGATGCCTCTTTATGGCTAAGTTTAAAAGCGGGATGAATAAATCCGCACTATTTACTTTGCAGTTTTCATGCCATAAATATTTTTTGTTTTAGAACAGTAAGTTGAAGAATCGCCATGATTGCGATTGATAAACTGTGCACTGATAGAAAGCGTGAAGACGGATTTTCGCACCAGAACCGAACATACATGGATACGCTTTGTCGCCACAAAAAAATGCCCCCGAGCGTGATATCGCATCAGGGGCAAAACATCTTAACAGGGAGGTTTAGATGGACTAACTTGGACTAGAAAATGGTGCCGCTTGTCGGATTCGAACTGACGACCTACCGCTTACAAGGCGGTTGCTCTACCAACTGAGCTAAAGCGGCATTACAGAAAAAACCAGAATTACCAGAGACTCTTTTGCAAACTGGTGGGCCGTGCCAGATTCGAACTGGCGACCAACGGATTAAAAGTCCGCTGCTCTACCGGCTGAGCTAACGACCCTTCGCAAAGGAGCGCGAATTATACGGATTTAGCCTACCCTGTCAACGCAAAACACCTTGTAGAAAGGCTTGCACGACTATGTTATGCGATACGCTGTCGGGTCATCTACACCGGCAGCGGAAAATCCGGCGCGGCGCAAGCGGCAGGAGTCACATACACCACAGGCTCGCCCTGATTCATCAGCCTGATAGCAAGAAACCGTCTGCGCAAAATCCACGCCCAGCGCACGACCTTGCTGGATGATTTCTGCTTTGGTCAGACTCAGTAACGGCGCATGCACGGTGAGCGGATGTCCTTCCACGGCCGCCTTGGTGGCGAGATTCGCCATGCGCTCAAAAGCCTCGATATAAGCCTGGCGACAATCGGGATAGCCGGAATAATCGACCGCATTCACGCCGATGAAAATGTCCTGCGCTTGCAACACCTCGGCCCAGGCCAGGGCCAGCGACAGCATGATGGTATTGCGCGCGGGAACGTAAGTAAGCGGGATGCCCTCAGTGGGTTGTTGCGGAACCGCAATGTTGTTATCCGTCAGCGCCGAGCCGCCAAAGCCGGTGAGGTCGATCTTCACCACCCGATGTTCATGTGCGCCCTGCGTTTGCGCAACACGTTGCGCAGCAGCCAGTTCGGCGTGGTGGCGTTGCCCGTAATCCACGCTCAACGCGTAACAGACGAAGCCCTGTGCATGCGCCATCGCCAGCACAGTTGCGGAATCCATCCCGCCCGACAAAAGCACCACTGCGTTTTTCATTATGGCATCTCTAGAAATTCATTTTGTGGGATGAAGCGCAAGGAACCGCGCAGCGAACGATGAGGCATATCGGATAGATAGACGAGGAGTGAGCGAGCATGTGACGCCGCGATTCGCCCGGAAAATGAATTTATTGGGATGTCCATCAGTGTCCGGGAGCGTTGTTCCACAATAGCTTATGCAGTTGCAACTGCATTCTGACCGGCAAGTGGTCGCGCAGTATCCAGTCGGCCAACTGAGTGACATCCAGCGTGCCGTGCGCAGGCGAAAATAACACCGCGCATTTCTCGGTGAGATGATGTTGCTGCAGGATTTGCTTTGCCCATTGGTAATCGTTTTCGTCGCACAACACGAATTTTATTTCATCATGCTGAGTCAACAGCGCCAAATTTTCCCAGCGATTCTTTGCCACTTCGCCGGACGCAGGGGTTTTGATGTCCACCACGCGCATCACACGCGCATCCACTTCGCTGATATCCAGTGCCCCGCCGGTTTCCAAAGACACTGCGTAGCCCGCATCACACAAGGCGCGCAACAAAGGCAGACAATTTTTTTGCGCGAGTGGTTCACCGCCGGTGACGGTCGCATAGTGCGGTGCATATTCGGCAACTCGTTTGAGAATGTTTGCCAAGCTCATATTTTGCCCGCCAGTAAAGGCATAAGAGGTGTCGCAGTAAGTACACCGCAACGGACAACCGGTCAAGCGAATGAATACCGTGGGCAGGCCAACGCGACTGGTTTCGCCTTGCAGGGAATAAAAAATTTCGCTGATGCGCAGTTGCGCGCCTGAATTAGCTTGCGGCATGTTGACTACTGGGCGGCAGCGAGCAGTTTCTTGGCTTTGGCGGCGGCTTCGCTGGTGGGATATTTGGCGATGAGTTGTTTGAGCGTTTTGTGCGCCGTAATGGGTCGCTTCAACCCTTGCTGGCAGCCCGCAATTCCAAACAAAACATCGGCTGTTTTAGATGTATCGGGAAAATCCTTGAGCAACCCCTGATAGGTATCCAACGCGCCATGGTAATCCTTCAGCGCAAATTGAGCGTTGCCCAGCCAATAATTTGCATAGTAAACATGTACCGAATCCGGATACTTTTTGAGAAACTCCTGAAATGCCTTGGCCGCATTCGCATGGCTGCCGGCCTTGAACAAACCATAGGCGGCCTCGAAGGCGCGGTCCTCGGGAACCGGGTCGGATGGATCGGCGGGAAAAGTTGCCACAGGTGTTTTAGCGGTTGCGACAGCAGCTTCTTTACCGGCTTCTTCAGCGGATTCGAAATGACGCAAGCGCGTATCCAAATCCACATAAAAATCTTTTTGGCGCTTTTCGGCATCTTGCAAGCCGTGCGTTGTTTCTTCATTCTGTCCGCGCAGTTTGCGGATTTCCGTATTCTGAGCTTCGATCTGGCCTTGCAGATCCAGCATAGATTTGGTTTGCTGCTTGACGGCATCCTCCAACTTCAGCACACGCGTCTCGAGTTGCTTGATTTGTTCACGCGCCTCGTCGTCCTCCAACAATCCCGCTTGCGCGGGAATGGCGAAACACAGACTCAACAATAAGAGCGCGCGCTGCTTCAGCATGGTTGCTACTTTAGTACTTTATATCGCTCCGGCGATTCTGCGACCAGGAAGCCTCGTCATGGCCAGTCGCTTTGGGCTTTTCTTCGCCATAGCTGACGGTTTCGATTTGGCTGGCTTTCGCGCCGCCCAACACGAGCATCTGCTTCACGCCATCTGCACGACGCTGGCCGAGAGCCAGGTTGTACTCATTGCTACCGCGTTCATCGGCATTGCCTTCCACGCGAACATTGCGATCAGGGTGCTCGCTCAAATATTTTGCATGCGCTACCACGATCGGCTTATCGGCATCCTGCACGGCAGAGACATCGAACGGGTAATAGACACTACGCTTGGCCAAAATACTGGCCGGGTCATTCAAAGAATCAACCTCAACCACGGGTGCAGGTGCGGGTGCTGCTTCCGGTGCCGGTGCTGTTACTACAGGGGGAGGCACGGGCGCAGCAGCTTCAGGTGCCTTTGGTTTCTCGCTGGCACAGGCCGCGAGCAAATTCACCAACACAATACTGATAACGAGTTTCTTCATGGCGTTTCTCCTTTGCTAGGTTTGTTATAGGTGTGGTCCCCACACCGGTTCACGTGCATCGCCGCTTTGTGTGAACATATGCTGCTGCACGCGACCATCGCTGGACACGGTCGCCAATATACCACGACCGCGCGCCTCGCTGGCAAACAGGATGAGTTTCCCGTTCGGTGCAAAACTGGGTTTTTTCTCCCACCCGCCTGCGGTGAGAATTTCCACCTGCCCGTTCTGAAAATCCTGCGCGGCGATATAGAACTTGCCGTTACTGAAATGCGCGTAGACAAAACCTTTGCCATCGGGACTATAACGCGGTGAGAAGTTGTTACCCTCGCCAAACGTGATGCGCTGCTCCGCTCCACCCCCCACCGGCATACTATAGATTTGCGCACTACCGCCGCGATCCGAGGTGAACAGCAGAGATTGCCCGTCCGGCGAAAAATTCGGCTCGGTATCAATCGCAGCGCTGAAGGTGATGCGGCGAATCCCGCTGCCGTCCGGTCGTATCAGGTAAATTTGCGAGCTGCCGTCACGCGTCAACACGACAGCCAATTGCTTGCCGTCCGGCGACCAGGCCGGCGCACTATTGCTGCCGCGGAAATCGGCCAGCACCATGCGCTGATTGGTGTATAGCGATTGCACATAGATGGCCGCATGTCCGGTTTCAAAGCTCACATAGACAAGGTGGCTGCCGTCCGGCGACCATGCCGGCGACATGATCGGCTCGTTTTGCGCAAGCACGGTTTGTTCGTTGTAGCCGTCGCTATCCGCCACCATCAGGCTAAATTTCTTTCCCTGCCGGTTCACATAAGCGATGCGTGTGCTGAACACCCCCTTGTCGCCGGTTAATTTCTCATAAATCAAATCCGCGACACGATGTCCGACAGCGCGCACCTGGTCATCATTCGCCGAGACTGACTGACCGGCCAACTCCGTCTGCTTGACCACATCCAGCAAGCGAAAGCGCGCTTCGATGCGGCCATTGTTTTGCAATGCGACCGTGCCTATCGCCAAGGCGTCCGCACCGCGCATCTGCCAATCGGGATAACTGACCTCGGCCAATTCGTGCGGCGATTTTCCCGCCGGGTCCACCAGCCGGAACAATCCGCTACGCTGCAAATCGCCCGTCACCACTTCGTTGATGGTTTGCGCCAGCTTGCCATCCCCGCCGAACGGCACGATGGCCACCGGAATCTGGTGTTCACCCGCACCGATGATTTCAATAGTCAATACCGCACTTGCCACCGACGCCTGTGCCAATAACAGCAATCCCAGCATGCTTTGCAATAAGCCTGTCCTGATAACCAGCGACTTGCCCGCTTGCGGGCTTAGTCGAATGGCTAGTAGTTCCATCAGCTCAGTCGAAGGGCGCAACGCCATAAACACTCCTGTTATTCGGCCGGTTTGAAGACCAGATCCAATTCGCGAAAACGATTGAACAACTGCACATCCGGCGGCAAGGGCAACGGATCGGATTTCAGAATCGCGCGCTCGACCGCATCGTCATATGCCGCATTGCCGCTGGACTTTTTCAACTCCGCCTTCAGCACCGCACCGCCCGGCAATAACGTCACCAAAAATTCAGCGCGCGCATCATTCGCCACATCCGGGATCGTCGAGACATTGCGTTTTATCTTGTCGTGGATTTTCGTCTTGTACTCATCCACCACGCGGCCATTCGCCGCGGCTTGCTCGTCTTGCCTGATCCGCTCGGCCTGTATACTTGCAGCTTGTTGATCTGCAATGCGAGCGTTCAGATTTTGCTCGGCAATTTTTTGTGTGTCAGGCTTGTGCTTGACCCCTTCGACGGGTCTCGGAACAGGTTTCTTTTTCTCCGGCTTAGTCTCGACCGGCTTGCTCGCGACTTTATTTTTATCCGGCATCACGATGTCAGGTTCGACTATTTTTTCCTGCGGCGGCGGCACGACCTCCTCGACCTTGGGATTGACGGGTGTCGCGACGACCTCCTCCGGCAAGCTCGACCACAACTCCACACTCATCGTCGCGGGAGAAGAGGCCTGCCTGTTCCAGTTAAAGCCGAAATACAGCAGCGCGAAAAACATGCTGTGCACCGCCAGGGCCAGAATGCCTGCGGGCAGCTTATAGGGTTCGTAATAAACCGTTGCACTCATTGCTTGGCTTTTGTCAACAGACCGACTTTCTTAATATGCTGCTGTTGCAGCAGGTCCATCACCTTGATGACTTCTTCATAGCGCACGTCCTTGTCAGCGGAAATCACCACCGCCTGCTCTGCTTGCTTGTCCGGCCTGGCTTTCAATATCGCAATCAACTCATTGAGCGACACACTGCTTTCCATGCCGCCACTGGCGTGATCGCGCAACGCCAGCGTGGTGTCTTTTTTGATGATGACTTCCAACGGGGCAAGTGGTGGTGGCGCAAGCGACGTGCCCACGCTAGGCAAATCGATCTGGCCGGGATTCATCAGCGGCGCGGTCACCATGAAAATCACCAGCAGCACCAGCATCACGTCGATATACGGCACGACGTTGATCTCGTTCATCAGGCGATTGGCGGGACGGTGGTGGCTTCTCATGGCTGGCGTTGCAGGACGTTGGAGAATTCTTCGGTAAAGCTGTCGAAACGGGTGGAAAGGCGATTGATGTCGTACGCGTAGCGGTTGTAGGCGACCACCGCCGGAATCGCCGCGAACAAGCCCATCGCAGTCGCCACCAGTGCTTCGGCGATGCCGGGTGCGACGTGCGCCAAGGTCGCCTGACCCACGTTCGCCAAACCGCGAAACGCGTTCATGATCCCCCACACCGTACCGAACAATCCCACGTAGGGGCTGACCGAACCGACCGAGGCGAGAAACGCCAGATGCGATTCCAGCCTGTCCATCTCGCGCTGATAGGTCGCGCGCATGGCGCGGCGCGTGCCCTCCATCACCGCACTGGCATCCACACCATGCTGCTTTTTCAGCTTCACGAACTCGGTAAAACCGGCGGCGAAAATGCGTTCCAATGCACCCTGATGACGCAGGGAACTGCTGTTTGCATATTTGTAAAGCTCGTTCAAATTCTGGTTGTGCCAGAATGCATCTTCAAATTCTTCGGTCAACCTGACTTCGCTGCGGATGGCGAACATCTTGAGGAAGATATACCACCACGACATCAACGACACCACCAGCAACAAGCCCATCACTAATTGCACCAGCACGCTGGCATGGCTGATGAGATGCACAAACGACAAATCCTGCGTTACTTCCATTGCAACTCTTCCCCCTTCAATTCTTCCATTGCCCGCGCAATACCTCCGGCACGCTGACCGGCTTGAAACTTTCCAACGAGACACACACCAGATGCACTTCGGCTTCGGTCAACACTTCAGCGCCGCGCCGCACCGTTTGCAACAGCGAAATGCGGCTGCGACCGATGTCCTTGATCTGCACCGTCACATCCAGCAAATCATCCAGCAGTGCGGGCTTGAGATAATCCAGTTTGAGCGAACGCACCACGAACACCATACCGAATTCCTTCATCAATCCGGCATTGCTGTAACCGTGGGTGCGCAGCCACTCAGTCCGCGCGCGCTCCATAAAGTTCAAATAGCTGGCGTGATACACCACGCCGCCCGCATCGGTGTCGTGGAAATACACACGCACCGGCAATGAAAAGATTTTGCTCTTGCTCATTTTATCAATCGTCACTCAATGGCAAATCCATGCTGACCGGATTCAGGTTAATTGGATTATTGGCAACCGTCAGCCCGAAATGGCGATAGGCGATCGCCGTGGCCATGCGCCCGCGCGGCGTGCGTTGCAGATAGCCCTGCTGGATCAGATACGGCTCCAGCACATCCTCGATGGTGTCGCTCTCCTCGCCGATGGCGGCGGCAAGGTTGTCCAGACCGACCGGGCCGCCGAGAAATTTTTCGATGACCGCCAGCAATAATTTTCTGTCCATGACATCCAGCCCGCGCGCATCCACATCCAGCATGGTCAGCGCGGCATCCGCCACCTCGCGGGTTGCATCGCCGTCCGCCTTCACATCGGCGTAGTCGCGCACACGGCGCAGCAAACGGTTGGCGATACGCGGCGTGCCGCGCGAACGCTTGGCGATTTCCAGCGCGCCGTCGTGGGTCAGATTCATTTTCAGCAGATTCGATGAGCGCATCACGATGCGCTGCAATTCTTCCGGCGTGTAAAACTCCAGCCGCGCCACGATACCAAAACGGTCGCGCAACGGATTGGTCAGCATCCCCGCGCGCGTGGTCGCTCCGACCAGCGTGAACGGCGGCAGGTCCAGCTTCACCGAACGCGCCGCCGGACCTTCGCCGATCATGATGTCGATCTGGTAATCCTCCAGCGCGGGATACAGTATCTCTTCCACCACCGGAGACAGGCGATGAATCTCATCTATAAACAACACATCATTGGGTTCGAGATTGGTCAGCAACGCGGCAAGATCACCGGCGCGCTCCAGCACCGGGCCGGAAGTGTGGCGCAGATTCACGCCCATCTCGCGCGCGATGATTTGCGCCAGGGTAGTCTTGCCCAAGCCGGGCGGGCCGAACAGCAGCACGTGATCGAGCGGCTCTTTGCGCCGTTTCGCCGCTTCGATGAATATCTCCAACTGCCCGCGAATTTTTTCCTGGCCGACATACTCATCGAGCTGTTTTGGGCGCAGCGCGCGCTCCAGCGCCTCCTCCTGATGAGAGGCGGCAGTAGGCGCGATCAGGCGCGGTTCGGCGGAGAGGTTATCGCTGTGGATCATGATGGTGATTGCTTTTCATGCGCTGGATAATTTCTATTCTATTCAGGATAATTTTTATTCACAAATCTGCAACGCCAAGTCTTCCATATCGCAGCCTAGTGCCGCTGCCAGCTTACCCAATGTGGCAACGGTGGGATGGCTTTTGCCAGTCTCTATCTCCCTATCTTTGGACAATGCCGCCGAACTAATGCCGATCTCAGCCGCCATGGCACGCAATGTAAAACCTCGATATTCGCGCCACACTTCAAGAGGGTGGATTCTAATTCCAAGTGCACCACAGGAACAACAATATCACAGGTACCGGATACGAATCGTTTTCAGCGCACCCTACGGAAATTAGCGCGGCTCGATCCGCGACAAGTGCCGCCCCACTGACAGCCACGCTACAGTCAGCCGAGACACATCGTGTAACCATAGGAAAAGCTTTGCCATAAGAAAATCAGTCAGGCCAATACTGGCTTGTCATGAGGCTGCTTTATTGTCATCATGACCGTAAATCGGTTGAGGCCTTCTGTTAATTATCCCTGCTATGGAAATGAAGATAATATGATCTTGTCATTACTGAAAGAAAACCTCATAGGTAGGAATTCAAAGGCCGCGCCATTTCTGCTTGCCTTTATTTCAGTCTTCATCGTTATCGCGCTTTATTATGGCCAGAATTCGTTCCTCGAAGCTTTTGAAGCCAAGACCTACGACCTAAGGTTCAGGGATTTGCGCGGTGCCATTCCGCCCAGTCCAGACATCGCTATCGTGGCGATCGATGACAAGAGTATTGCCGAGTTGGGACGATTCCCCTGGACCAGAAGTCAATATGTGCGCCTTCTTGATCGGCTTTCGGCGGCAGGCGCAAAGGTGGTGCTCTTCGATGAATTTTTTTCCGAGCATGAGACAGCGGCGATAGACCGCTCCTTCGCGGCAGCGATCAGGAAGGCCGGTAATGTCGTGCTGGCAGTGCCTTTTGATTTTGATAAAGAGCTTCGAGTGATAGGCAGCACGCATAGCCTCCCTGAAATCGAGAGGGCTGCAGCAGGGATAGGGCATATCAATCTGTTGCCCGAAGACGATGGTGTGAATCGGCGCAACATGCTGCTTGTCGAGGAGAATGGCGAGCTGGTGCCGTCGCTGGGCTTGATGGGAGCCATGGCGGCGCTGGGTGAAAAAGAATTCATCCCCGGCTCATTTGAGATCAAGCTGGGCAAGAGACATATCCCGGTAGATGAAAATTATTCGATGTGGATCAACTATACGGGGCCACCGGGCATCTATCCGCGCTACTCTTTTATCGACATCGTCAATGGTCGGGTTGACCCCGCGTTGCTGAGAGGCAAGGTGCTCTTTGTGGGCGCCACTGCGCTTGGTATCTATGACATGAGGGTCACACCGTTTCACAGCAATTCACCAGGGGTTGAGGTGCATGCGACGGTTGCAGACAGCATCATAAGCGGCCGCTTCGTTCGTCGTACGGGGCTGGAGGCGCTGTTCGACATGGCGTTTATCGTCGTGTTGGGATTGGTTACTTTCTACCTGACCATGCGCCTGCGCCTGCATGTCGCGATTCCCGCGGTATTCCTGCTTTCGGCGGGCTACGTGTGGCTGTCCTATTGGATATTTCTCCAGGGCCACTGGGTCAGCATGATCTACCCGCCACTGGCGGCCATGATCGCGCTATCAATAGGTGGCAGCTTCCGGTACCTGGTGCTGGACCGCAGTGCAAGAGAGATGCGCTCGATGTTTTCCAGTTATCTGTCAGCCAAACTGGTCGCTCGTTTGGAGAAGGATCCCGATGCTGCCAAGATCGGCGGCGATAACAAGGAAGTAACGGTATTGTTCACGGACATCAAAGGCTTCACCACCTTTAGTGAGCGGCGTCCTCCTCAGGAGATCGTCACCAGGCTGAATGAATATTTCGCTGCCATGGTTCAAGTGATCGAACAATTCGACGGTACGGTGGACAAGTTCATCGGTGACGGCATCATGGTCTATTGGGGCGCGCCTCTTGCTCAACCCGATCACGCAAAACTTGCCATCTCCTGCATGCTGGCTATGAAAAAGGAGATGGCACGTCTTGGCGCCAAGTGGAAAGAAGAAGGTGTGGAGCCATTTTCAATCCGTGGCGGAGCCCAGTCCGGCGATGTGGTGGCCGGAAATATCGGGTGTCATGGCAAGAAGATGGAATACACGTTGATCGGGGACACGGTAAATCAGGCGGCACGGCTTGAGGGTACGGCAAAATATTACGGGGTGGATTTTCTGATAGGCGAGACCACTTATCTGATGACACGCGATACCTATCACTACAGGGAGTTGGATAAGGTCAGGGTGGTTGGCAAGCAGGTCCCTGTTACAATTTATGAGTTGCTTGGCGCTTTGTCAGAGCCGGCAGAAGCGTGGGTTGCGAAGTTTGATGCGGCACTCGCGCACTATCGGGCGCAGCGGTGGGAAGAGGCGGAAAAATGTTTTGCTTCCATACTTGGCGCGGTTCCGGGGGATAGGCCAAGCATGATATGCTTGGAACGTTGTGAGCATTTTAAGGTGAATCCTCCTGCAGTGGAGTGGGATGGTGTGTTTAACCGGATGGATAAATAGGACTTTCGATCTCGCGCAAGGGTTGGCATGTTCCTGAGTCGTCTTTTATCAAGTTAATTATTACGAGTGGTGTTCTACATGCGTATTGTCACTATTGCGATTCTGTCTTTGATCATGTTTGTATCTGCCCGCGCGGACACAGCGGATGTTCCTTCTTCGGCGGGTCTCTCGAAAGTCGAGCTTGTGCAGGAGCTCGCCATTGGCGGGATGCGAAAGTTGCTTGGCTGGAGCGGCGGCAATGCTTACTTCGCAAAAAAGGATGGCTCCGTTAGCGTAGTGGATAAGGATGGAAAAGAACTTGTTGCCTTGCAGGCAAAGGATAGCAAGGGTGGATTGATACTCAAGCAGCCCGAGGCGGTTGTTGTTTCCGATGGTGTGATCTATGCGGTCGATAGTGAAACGAACCGTGTTGCCATGTTCACTCTGCAGGGTAAATATCAAGGGAGCTTTGGCACCAAGAGCGGAGGAGGTTTTTTTAGCGGAAAGGGCAATTCGCTAAGTTCACCGCGTGGTGTTGCTTTCCACGAGGGCATAATATATGTAGCCGACACCGGTAATGGCAGGATACAGATGTTCGGCAACAACGGAGTTTTCCTGGCTACTCTCGAGATTGACAGCGCTTCCGAAAACAGTGCCGCGAAGGAGAAGGGGCTGCCGTACAAGTTGCATGAGCCGACTGACATTGCGATTGATGCCATGGGGCAAATCTATGTGTTGGACGCAGATGATGGCTTGATCAAGGTGTACAGCCCTAACGGGGTATATCTGAAACATCTTCCGGGAAGAGTGAAGGCGCTATCTTTCAGTATCGCCCGTGACGGTATCTATGTGGCAGACCGGGACTCCTATTCCATTGACAAATATGATTTCGAAGACAGGCAGGTGTATTCCTTCGGCTCCAGAGGGAAAGGTCACGCGCAGTTTAAAAGCATAACCGGGCTGGCCACAAACCAAGACCGTCAGGTGCTGATCGGCGACGGCGAGAAGGGGGTCGCAGATATATTCATGGTCGAAGCTGGCGCAACTTTTGAACCAGAAGTTAAGCGTCCCTCAAGAACCTCCGTGCGATGGGAGCAGGTCATTCCGGTGTCCGTGGGCAAGATAGCCTGGGATGGTAAGGGAACGATGTATGGAGTCGATGCAGAAAACAACAAGATAGTCCGGATCGTTAACGGCGCTGTGGCCGGTGAAATCAAGGCGAAGGACTTTTTTCCGGTGTCTGTTGCCGTCGACAGCAACGGGGCACTTTGGGCGCTGGATAAGAAGAAGGCCAGGGTTGTTAAGCTGGACGAGTCAGGAAACATCCTCACCAGTTTCGGTACATCAGGGAGCCAAAATGGGGAATTTGACGACGCTGAAGATTTTGCTATTTCCAGTACGGGGCTGATACTTGTCGCCGACCGGGGAAATCGGAGGGTGCAGGCATTTAGCAACGATGGAGTGTTCCTGAAAGAAATTCGCAGCGATGCTTCCGGCAAACTGGAGGATCCTGCGGCGGTCGTTCTTGATTCTCAGGATGTGATCTATGTTCTGGATAAAGGCCGTTCTGTTATATCCACTTATTCGGCCAAGGTGGAGCCGCTGGGCGTATTTGGCAAACCGGCGGGGGGCGATGAAATCCTTACAAAGCCGGTAGCCCTGATGGCAACCCGGGATGAGTTGTTCGTTCTCGACTCGGGCCAGGTCAAGGTTTTTTCACGCAAGGGACAGTATGTACGTTCATTCGCCACCAGTGGAAACGACCTTGGGGAGCTTGATGAACCGTTAGCGATCACCGCAACAGGTGATACGACCTTCGCTATTTCAGAGCGTGGAAATAAGCGAGTGCAAACTTTTTCCACGTTGTATAAACCCTCGGCTCCCTCGCAGTTGGCAGCGCAGGGCGCAGTGCACACCATTGAATTGCGTTGGGCGGCCTCTGCGCTGCCATACATCAAACAGTACCGAATCTACAGGTCGCAGACCGAAAACTCTGGGTTCGTCCAGGTCGCGGCCAGCAACACCAATCAGTATTTGGACACGGGTATGGAGGCAGAAAAGAAATTTTTTTACCGGGTGGCCGGAGAAACTCATTACGGGTACGTAGGGCCGAAAAGCGAGCCGGTGTATGGGAGCGCCAAGAAGTACGTTCCGCCGCCCTTGGAAGATGTGAAGGTGGAGTCGTCCCAAGCGCAACTTAAAATCACCTGGAAGCCGGTTGACCAGCAATACTTCAGTGCCTATCTGATTTATCAGAAAGATGGAGAAACCTTTACCAAGATTGGTGAAACGACTCTGCCAGAGTTCATAAAAAATTCACTGGCCCCTGATACCAAATATACCTACTATATTTCGACGCGCAGCACCGATGGAACTGAATCGGATAAATTGTCCGCCACAGCATCTACTCCGCCATCCAATAGCGCACCACTGGAAATCGAAGTGGTCAAGTTGCGGGATGTCTTTTCCAATTCCTATAAGCTTTATGAGCAAGACGGGGTCGGCAACATCAAATTGACCAACAACACCGACAAGCCCATAGAAAAAATCAAGATAAGTTTTATGTTGAACAACTTCATGGATTTTCCCACGGAAGGCAAGATCAACAAACTGCTGCCGGGACAGAGTGTAGAGGTCATTCTCAAGGCTGTGTTCAATAATAGTATTCTGACCATCACCGAGGACAGTTCCATACAGGCGATGATAGAGGCGAGCTATTTTCTGGACGGCAATCGGGAGGCTTACAGCAAAAATGCCACAGTCACGGTCTATGACAAACACCGCATGACTTGGGATGAACATGAGCGTTTTGCTTCTTTTGTAACACCCAAAGATACACCGATAATCGACTTCGCACGTTCGGTAGCGACCCAGTTCAAGGAAACCAAAGACGAGTCGAATCTGGCCGCAGTGCTGTTCGACTCTATGGGCGTGATGGGATTTACCTACATTCAGAATCCATCTGACCCCTACCAGATATCCCTTGCTAAGACGGCGACAACTGCAAAAACGGATACTGTCGACTATGTCCAGTATCCGCGTGAGACCCTGGAGCGCAAATCGGGTGACTGTGTCGATCTGGTAGCGTTCTACTCCACCGCCCTTGAGAGCATGGGAATCACCACGTTGGCGCTCGAGGTGCCGGATCACTTGCTGATGATGTTCTCCACCGGCATCAGTGCGGATGCCGATGGATACACGATGAATGATATGTATGTGATACACGATGGCATGCTATGGATCCCGGTCGAGACCACCGTCGTTGGAAAACCTTTTATCAAGGCATGGGAGTTGGGTGCCGCCAACTACTACCAATGGAAAGATAAGGGACTAACCATACTGGACGTTCACAACGCGTGGAATATCTATAAACCGGCCACGTTGCCCAATTCCGCGCTAAAGACCATGGACATTACTTCAGGGGCGATCGAGAAAAAATTTCCCGGAGATTTCATCTCAATGCTCAAGATCAGCTCCCAGACCAAGACCAGGCGTTATCTTCAGGCGATACAAAAAAATCCTGCCGATATGGGAGCGCATCTCCAGATGGGCATCATTCTTGCCAAAATTGGGGACAGGAAGGAAGCGATGAAATATTTTGATAAGATTCTCAGCGCCGAACCGAAGAATGCGGCGGCGCTGAACAATCGCGGCAACATCTTCATGCTCGACGGGAAGTATCCCGAGGCGCAAAAGGCCTATCTTGCGGCGTCCCAGGCAAGTCCGGAGGATCCCTACGTTTGGGTCAATCTGGCAAAATCATACAAGGCGGTGAACAATACGAAGAAAGCGAAGGCGGCTTTTGTCAAGGCGCAACGACTGAATCCGTCGGTCAAGGAAAAGTACAAGGCGATGGCTTTGGAACTGTTAAACTCATTGTAGGCCTAAGGAACTGTCGAACTTATTGTTTGGACTAACCCGTGTCAATAACCATAAAGGAGAAAATGATGAGAAAACTGACCATCCTGCTTTTGTTGGGTTTGGCTCTCGGTTCACAGGCGCTCTATGCGGGTGAGAAGAGTGATAGCACCCAGAGTTTCTGGGATATGCTCAGAATCAAACTCGAGTCGTTGACTCCGCAAAAGAGGGTGACCGCAACCAATGCGACCGGCGGTATTCGCGGTGCTGCGGTGGCATCTGAAGATGTGTACTGGAAAAACGAGGCTACAGGACAAACCATAGATTCAGATGAACTGGATGCATTCAAGAAGGCGGTCAAACTGATTGATATAGGCGATAAGGGACAGGCTAAAACTGCCTTTTCCGAATTCATCAGAAAATATCCGGATAGTTCATTGCGCAAAGACGCTGACCAAGCCTTGGCGTTCTCCAAGCCCTAAGCGCTCCCGCAATAATCACTTCATCGCCGATCCGGCTACAGGCAGGTACCGGATTGGATCGTTTTCAGCCAGCAGGTCGGGTTGAATACCGGGTTGGATGCAATGATACCCAACATCCCCGCTTATGTTGGGTATCGCGGGGTTTATCCTGAGCATAGCCGAAGGATATCACCCACACAATGACTATTAGCGCGGCTCGATTTGCGACAAATGCCGCGCCACTGACAGCCACGCTCCCAGCCAGCCGAGATACATCGAGAACAGCATCAGCGTCAGACTGTCGCCGAGCGACAACGGATGCAATACGAACTGGCTGGCGTAGAGCTGAGATAGCGCGTTGAGTTGATGGTTGAGCAGCAGCAGGCTGATGGTGATGATGAGCCAGGCCATGATGCCGCCGAGCAGTCCCTGCGCCGCGCCGAAATACAGGAACGGACGGCGAATGAAGCCGTTGGTGGCGCCGATCAGTTTGGCCACTTCGATTTCGTCGCGCTGGGTGAGGATTTGCAGGCGGATGGTGTTGAAGGTGATGGCGATCAGCGCGAGGCTGAGCAGGCTGGCGAGTATCAACACCACCATCCGCCCGAATTTGAGCAGGGCTTCGAGCTTGTAGGCCCAGGCTGAATCGAGTTGCGCCTGTTCCACCTTGGGCAGCTTCGCCAGTTCGATGCGCAGTTCATCCAGCGATTGCGCAGCGCTTGGTTTGGGATAGACGATAAAGGCATCCGGCAAGGGGTTCTGGTTCAAGCCGCCGATCACGTCGGCGAGTCCGGTGCTTTGTTTGAGTTGCTCCAGAGCTTGCGCACGGGCGACGAATTCGACGCGGGCAATGGCCGGATGTTGCTCCAGTTGTTTGCGCAGTTTATCAACGTCATCCGCTTTCGCATCCATGCTCATGAACAGGCTGATCTGCGGTGTGCCGGAGAGTTGCGCGACCAGGCCCTGCGCGTTTTGCAGCAGCACATACATGCCGGCAGGCAGGCTGAGTGCGATGCCGATGACCAGAATGTTGAGGATTCCTGCCAGCTTTGATGAGAACATGCGCCGCAATACGCCGATGTTTTGCGCGAGTGTGTGCCTCATGCCTGTCCTGAGCCTGTCGAAGCGGCCTGTCCTGAGCCTCCTGAGGTAGCGAAGGGCGAAGCGGGCTGCAACTCTCCCTGCCTGAGCGCGAGCACGCGAACATTGGTATTTTGCAGCACGCTTTCATCGTGGGTAGAGATCAGCAGGGTGACGCCGACCTGATGGAAGGATTTGAATATCGCCATGATCTCTTGCGCGTATTCGGTATCCAGATTGCCGGTCGGCTCGTCGGCCAACAGGATGGACGGGCGATTCACGATGGCGCGGGCGATGCACAGTCGTTGTTGTTCGCCGCCGGACAGCGCGATGGGATTGGATTTTTCGCGCTTGAGCAACCCTACTTTGTCGAGTGCGGCGCGCACCCGCTTGTGGCTTTCGCGGTAATCGAAACCGCAGATTTGCAGCGGCAGCAGCACGTTGTCGAACGCGTTGCGGTCGAGCAGCAGCTTGTGATCCTGAAAGATGATGCCGAGGTTGCGGCGCAGGTAAGGCAGCGCGCGGCTTTTGAGCACACCGACGTTCTGATGGTTGACCAGCACGCTGCCGTGGTTGGGTCGTTCGATCGCGGCGATGAGTTTGAGCAAGGTGCTCTTGCCCGCGCCCGAGTGTCCGGTGAGGAACACCATCTCGCCCTCGGCGATTTCGAACGAGACGTTCTTCAACGCCTGATAGCCGCCCGGGTAACGTTTGTGGACTTGGTTGAAGGAGATCATGCGTCCAGACCTAATAGTGCCGCGACAAAATCTTCCGCGACGAAGGGACGCAGATCATCCAGCCCTTCGCCCACGCCGATGAATCGTACCGGAATCGGATGCGCCTTGGCAATCGCGGCGATCACGCCGCCCTTGGCCGTGCCGTCCAGTTTGGTGAGTATCAGTCCGGTGACGCCGAGTGCCTGATCGAAGGCTTTGACCTGGCTCAGCGCGTTCTGTCCGGTGTTGGCATCCAGCACCAGCAACACTTCATGCGGCGCGGCTGGTGATATTGATGTTTCTGGCAATACCTTGGCGATGACGCGCTTCACCTTCTTGATCTCTTCCATCAGGTGCGCCTGGGTGGTCAGCCGTCCGGCGGTATCGGCCAGCACCACGTCGATGTTGCGCGCCTGCGCGGCTTGCACCGCATCGTAGATCACTGCGGCGGCATCACCGCCTTGTTGCGCGATCACCGTCACATTGTTGCGTTCGCCCCAGATCGTCAGTTGCTCTCTTGCAGCAGCACGAAACGTGTCGCCCGCCGCGAGCAACACCGACAAACCCTGACCTTGCAGATATTTCGCCAGCTTGCCGATCGAGGTGGTCTTGCCCGCGCCGTTCACACCTACCATCATGATGACGAAAGGCTTGTGGGTTTCGGCTTGCAGCGGTTGCGCCAGCGGTTTGAGCAGCTTGAGCAAACAATGCGCGAGAGCTTCCTTGAGTTCAGACGCTTCGCTCAGGTGTCGTTCTTTGACCTGGTGGCGGAGATCGGCGAGCAGCGCGCGGGTCGCATCCATGCCGACATCGGCGGTGATCAGGATTGTTTCCAGTTCATCGTAGAGATCGTCGTCTATCTTGCCGCCGCGACTGAACAGGCCGGTCAGTTGCTCGCCGGTGCGCGCCAAGCCGGACTTCAGCTGCGCGAACCAACTGGAGCCGGACTTGTCTTTGCTGGCCGGATCGTTCTCAGACCCGGATGATTTTTTTTTCAGGAAGCTGAGCATTGTTAAATTTTAAAAAATTGAAGGAAATGCCGGGCCTGTGTACAACGGCTGGGCGCGCTTTAACAAGGAATCGCACTGACAGGATGCCTGCATCAATCATGTGGTTATCGGCAAATGAACGTAGTCGGGAGGCAAGTAAATGTCGCATAATGCGCGCGCATTTTATGCCGATTACACGCTGAAGGGTTCCGATTTATCAGTTGAAGGGTTGAAGATTATGAGAGCTGTCCTGCTTTATATTTTGCTGTTGTTGGGTTGGTCGCACAGCGCCGCGCAAGCGGAAGTGTTCGAACGCACGCTGGCGAACGGGCTGAAAGTCGTCGTCAAGGAAGATCACCGCGCGCCGGTGGTGGTGCAACAGATCTGGTACAAGGCCGGCAGCATGGACGAGAGCACCGGAACCACCGGCGTCGCGCACGTGCTGGAGCATATGATGTTCAAGGGCACCAAGGCCGTGCCAGCGGGCGAATTTTCCAAGCGCATCGCGGCAGCGGGGGCGCGCGAGAATGCTTTTACCAGCACCGACTACACCGCTTATTTCCAGCAACTGCACAAATCCCAATTGCCGCTGGCGATGAAGCTGGAATCGGACCGGATGCAGAACCTCAATCTGACTGCAAAGGAATTCAGCAAGGAGATCAAGGTAGTCATGGAAGAGCGGCGCATGCGCACCGACGATGAACCGCAATCGCTGATGAATGAAATCATGATGTCGACGATTTATCAGGAGCATCCCTATCACAACCCGGTCATCGGCTGGATGAGTGACCTGCAGGTGCTCACGGTAAACGATGCCAAGGTCTGGTATAACCGCTGGTACGCGCCGAACAACGCCACGCTGGTCGTCGCCGGTGACGTGAAGCCCGGCGAAGTGTTCGCTCTGGCGCAACGCTATTACGGCGCCATCCCCAAACATGTGCTGCCGGCACGGCGAAACTATACCGAACCGCAACAAGTGGGTATCAAGCGCCTGGTCGTGAAAGCACCCGCCGAGTTGCCGCAATTGGTGATGGCCTACCACACTCCCACGCTGAAAAATCCCAGGCAGGACTGGAAACCTTACGCGCTGGATATGCTGGCAGGTGTGCTGGATGGCAACGAGTCGGCGCGTCTCAACAAACATCTGGTGCGCGAGCAGCAAGTCGCGAGTGCAGCGGGCGCAAGTTATGACTCGACCTCGCGCGGTCCGAGCCTGTTCACTCTGGATGCCACGCCGAGCACAGGCAAGACGGTGCAGGATGTCGAGGCTGCGTTGCGCGAGGAAATTGCGTTGCTGGTAAAAGACGGCGTGAGCGAGGATGAGTTGAAGCGTGTTAAAGCGCAAGTCATGGCGGGCGAAGTGTATAAACGCGACTCGGTGTTCTATCAGGCGATGCAGATCGGTCAGCTGGAGAGCATCGGCTTGGGCTATCAGGCGATTCCGGTGATGCTGGAAAAACTTCGGGCGGTGACGGCAGAGCAAGTGCAGCAAGTCGCCAAGGAATTTTTGCAGGACGATAATCTGACGGTCGCGGTGCTCGATCCGCAGCCGCTTTCCGGCAAGCCAATACATCAGTCTGGAGGAGGATCGTCAAATGTTCGCTAATTCAAAACGGGTCAAATCCTTACTGGTCAAATCCATTGGGGTTGCAGCATTGTGCTGTATTTCAACCATTGTCTGTGCCATCCCCAACATTCAGCACTGGCAAAGCGCCAGCGGTGCGAAGGTGTTGTTCGTGGAAGATCATGACATCCCGATGCTGGATGTGGCGGTGACCGTTCAGGCGGGCAGCAGTTTTGACGCGGCGGACAAATCCGGCGTGGCGGGGCTGACCCATCAGTTGCTGGATTCCGGCTCGGATGGTTTGAGCGAGGACGAAATTTCACGCGGGATGGCGGACATCGGCGCGCAATTTGGCGGCAGCTTTGATCAGGATCGTTCCAGCATGTCATTGCGCACTTTGAGCAGTGCTGCGGAGCGCGACAAGGCGTTGGACATCATGGCGCGTGTGCTGCAGCACCCGGTGTTTCCGGAAGCGATCCTGGCGCGTGAAAAAGTGCGGCTGATCGCCGCCCTGAAAGAGGCGGAGACCAAGCCGGAAAGCATCGCCGAGAAGGCTTTTCAGAAGGCGGTGTTCGGCACGCATCCTTACGCGTTGCTGGGCTCGGGCGAGGTCGACAGTGTGGAAAAAATCACCGTGCAAGACCTGAGCGATTTTTATCGCGCACATTACCAGGCCGACCATGCCGTGGTCGCCATCATGGGCGATGCGTCGCGTGCCCAGGCGGAAGCGATCGCGCAACAACTCACGGCGCAATTGCCCTCATCTTTTGCGCCCCACGCACTGCCCAACGTAGTGACGCAAATCGCCGCGAGCGAGCAACGCATCAGCCATCCCGCCAGCCAAAGCCATATCCTGATCGGTGCGCCGGGCATGGCGCGCAGCGACCCCGACTTTTTCCCGCTGTATGTCGGCAACTACACCCTGGGCGGCGGCGGTTTTGCTTCGCGCCTGATGAACGAGGTGCGCGAAAAAAAGGGCTTGGCCTACAGCGTCTATAGCTATTTCATGCCGCTCAAACAACCCGGGGCGTTCCAGATCGGTCTGCAAACCAAGAAAGAGCAGGCCGATGAAGCGCTGAAACTGGTGCGCAACACGCTGGCGGACTTCATCGCCAAAGGCCCGACCGAGAAGGAATTGCTGGCTGCCAAGCAGAACATCATCGGCGGTTTTCCGCTGCGCATCGACAGCAACCGCAAGATACTCGAGTACCTGAGCATCATCGGCTTTTACGATTTGCCGCTGACTTATCTGGACGATTTCACGCGCAACATCGACCGGGTGACTGTGGCGCAGATACGCGATGCGTTCGCGCGCCACGTCAATCCGCAAGCGATGGCGACGGTGATCGTTGGTGCACCAGAGGCCCCGCAGGGGTTCTCGCACCCGGAGGGTGCAGGCAATCCACTATCCAGCAAGCCGAATGTGGAGTTGACACCACCCGAAGGGGCTGCGAAATAGCAGGCCATAAGATGAACAAGGTCAGAATCATCGGCGGCGAGCTACGCAGCCGCATGATCAGCCTTCCTGATGCGGAAGGCCTGCGTCCCACGCCGGATCGCGTGCGCGAGACGTTGTTCAACTGGCTAGGCCAAACATTATATGGACGCACCTGTCTGGATCTGTTCGCTGGTAGCGGTGCGCTGGGATTCGAGGCTGCTTCGCGCGGAGCCGAGCGGGTGGTGATGGTGGAGAGGAATCCTGCGGTTCTGCGCGCCTTGCAGGACAATGTTAAAAAGCTGGGCTGCGCTAATGTGTTCGTACAGGGGCAGGATGGGCTAGAATTCGTGTCCCGTGATGCGCAGCAGTATGACGTGATCTTTTTGGATCCGCCGTTCCAGAGCGATTATCTGCCCAGGCTGCTGGAAATTTTGCCGCAACGCCTGAACAAAAACGGCGTGGTGTATGTCGAATCCGGTGCCGCGATAACTGTTCCTCCACCGTGGCAGGTAATCAAATCCGGCAAGGCGGGGCAGGTGCATTATCAATTACTGCAAGTTGCTTAAATTCAATTAGCGGGATAAAGCGCAAGGAGCCGCGCAGCGAATGACGAGGCATATCGAAATGGATAGACGAGGAATGAGCGAGCACGCGACACCGCGATTTGCCCGCCAATTGAATTTGACATGATTAAGGTGGTTTATCCGGGAACATTCGATCCCATCACGCGCGGCCACGAAGACGTGGTGCGTCGTGCCGCCGGATTGTTCGGCGAGGTCATCGTGGCGGTGGCGGAAAGCCGCGCGCAAACCTTGTTCACGCTGGGTGAGCGGGTGGAGATCGCGGGTGAGGTGTTCGCGAATTTTGCCAACGTGCGCGTGGAAGGCTTCAACGGCTTGCTGATGAACTTCGTGCAGGCACATGATGCGCGCGTGGTGTTGCGCGGACTGCGCGCGGTGTCGGATTTTGAATATGAGTTTCAGTTGGCGGGCATGAATCGCAATCTGTATCCCGAGGTCGAGACGCTGTTCCTGACCCCGGCGGAGCAGTACACTTTCATCTCGGCCAGCATGGTGCGCGAAGTCGCGCGCTTCGGCGGAGATGTCAGCAAGTTCGTGTCGCCCTATGTGATGGAAAAATTGCAGCAAAAGAATAAATCGTCCCGGAATTGAATTGCCCCGGAACTCTACTGATCGAGGAAGACAAACATGGCACTAATGATTACCGACGAATGTATCAATTGCGACGTATGCGAGCCGGAATGCCCGAACGACGCGATCTCGCAGGGCGATACCATTTATGTCATCGACCCCAATAAATGCACCGAATGCGTAGGCCACTATGACACGCCGCAATGCGTGGACGTGTGTCCGGTGGACTGCATCCCGCTGAATCCCGAGTACAAAGAAAGCAAAGAACAGCTGCAAGCCAAGTATGAGAAGCTGATGGCGTCCAAGGGTAAATAGCATCATCCAAAAAATGTAGGAGCGGGCCGTGCCTGTCCTGATGGAACTACTAGCCATTCGACTAGGCTATCAAAAGACGATAGCCAAGTCGCTGGTTATGAGCCTGTCGAAGCGGCCCGTAGGCATCTCTAATATCGCGGGCAGCACCCGCAAGAGGTACGCCGTGGTTGTAAGGGGCTGAAGCCCCAACAACACACGCAGGACCTGCTCCTGCATCTGGTTAGCGTTTTTCCCAAACGCCATTGATCGCTTCCGCATCATGGCTCGCGCCGAGCGCAGGCAGGTTGTAAAAGTCGAGCAGCGTGCGCAACACGTTGTAGTGGTTGATGCGTTGCGCACTCTTACCCGCTTTCACCATCGGACCCACCAGTATCGTCACCACATGATTGCCTTCGTGATTGTCATCCTCATCCCAAGTGAGTATCAATAAGCTGTTGTGTTTCATCGCCCAGTCTGCATAGGGCGCGATGCGCGTTTTCAGCCAATCGTCCGCCGCTTCAAAACTGCCATCGTGCATGTCGTTATCCTGGTCCGGGATGACGAAAGAGATGGTGGGTAGCCTGGAAAAATCCTGCGGAAAATCGGCAAAGCGCTTGTTTACCTCAGTGGGGAATCGTGTGCCTTGCCAGTTCGTCACAGGATTATGCTTGCGTTGATAGGCACCAGACATGCAGCTCACATCGCCCGTTGCGGGCAACGATTCGGCAAAGCTGGCAAAGCTCAATCCGCTATCCAGCAGCCGCGTCGCAAGGTTGTCCGAGTCGAAAGTGTTGGGGCAGGCATTGCTGGTGATGCCCTGTGTAGAGCCGGAAAACAAGGCCAGATAGTTAGGCTGGCTCGGATGCGACACACCATAAGACTCTGTGAACAACGCCCCGCGTTTCGCCAGCGCGTGGATGTAGGAAGCGCTGTTGCGCTTATCCATAATCTGCGCATAGCCGCGATTTTCCTCGATCACCACCACGATATGATCTGGGCGCGGCAACTGCCCGGCGTGAGCAACAGGCGCGAGTATAACAGCGAGCAGGGCGATGGCGAGTAAGCGGCGGGTCATGACGGGCATAATAATCAGGCTGAGCTTAGAGAAACGCCGTTTTAATCCGTTCGTGGCCTCGCAGAGGTTCTCGCACCCTGTGGTGTGAGCCTGTCGAACCATGATCGGATTAAATCTATATCAATCAATTGGTACGGCTAACCCTTCGACAAGCTCAGGGCGAACGGAATTGATGCAGATTACTTTTCCGCATCCTCGATTTTCTTCTTCGATTCCTCAGTTTCTTTTTGCACAGCCTGATCCACGCCCTTGGCCTTTTCAAGCGCTTCACGTTGCGGTGCGGCTATTTTAGGCACTGTGGATGAGTTGTCACACGCAGTGAGCAACAGTACGACGGCGAGCAAGATGTATTTCATGTTTCCTCCTGTGGGGTAGGTACGAACGTATTGTGCCACATTAAGAAACCAATATTCGGCAGTGTCACAACTCAAGCTCGTAAGACGCTTGGGAAGCTGCCTGTCTTTGGCGCATTACGCAGTGCTAGTGCATCCTGCGCGGACCCTTTTCATACGACCCCAATTACTTGACAATAATACTTGGTTATGTGTATCATGGTCTCACATTTTCTGGTAACTCTAAACAGAATGTAGTGGCCAACAAAATCGTCACTTGTCGTTTCGAATTTATCGGCAGGAGGTGAATTAAAATGAGTAATGACCTAAAAAGGATTGAGTGTGATCCGAAATGCGGCTTTGTCGTACAGAGCCACGATGAAAAGGAAGTGCTTGATATCGCCAGAAAGCATGCCAAGGAAAAGCATGATATGAACGCAACAGACCAACAGCTTAAAGGCATGATGAAATCGGCTTAACGGTTGGCGGCCGGTTGAGAATTAGAGGTTGTTCGTTTTTGTTTAGACTTGATATTGAAGCCGCGCAAAGTTTTGCGCGGCTTTTATTTTTGGCAACTCCCGCAGTAAAAACTGGAACGCTGTCCCTGCCTGATTTGCTTGATGGGCGAACCGCAACGGCGGCACGGTTCGCCGCTGCGCCCGTACACCCAATAGTGCTGCTGGAAGTAGCCGGGTTGGCCCGAGGTGTTCACAAAGTCGCGCAGGCTGCTGCCGCCCAAGTTGATGGCTTCGGCCAAGGTCGCGCGGATTTCCGCGACCAGTTTTGCGCAACGCGGCAGGCTGAGTTTTCCGGCAGCGAGTTGCGGTTTGATCCCGGCGCGGAACAACGCTTCGTTGGCGTAGATGTTGCCCACGCCGACCACGACGTGGTTGTCCATGATGCATTGTTTGATACTGACGTTGCGCCCGCGCGTGGCTTGATGGAGATAGCGCGCATCGAAGTTGTTTGCTGGCGGCCCATCTTCCAGTGGTTCAGGGCCGAGTGTCGCGAGCAGCGGGTGGGTAGCCGGATCACCTGTATGCCATAGCACCGCACCAAAGCGGCGCGGGTCACGTAGCCGCATCAACGTGCCGTTGCTCAGCGTTAGATCGAAGTGGTCGTGTTTGTCCGGCGGTGTGCTGGCGGGCAGGATGCGCAGACTGCCGGACATGCCGAGATGGAGAATCAATCTGCCGCTGCCGCAATCCATCAGCAGGTATTTGGCGCGACGCTTGAGTGAGGCGATGGTGCGTCCGCGCAATAGCCTGGGCAAGTTTTTCGGGATAGGCCAGCGCAGTTTGGCGTTGCGGATGACGACATCCGTGATGGTCAGGCCGGTGAGATGTGCGGCCAGACCGCGCCGCGTGGTTTCTACTTCAGGGAGTTCGGGCATGGGCACCTCGGATATTTTGCGACCCTCTCCCCCAACCTGCCCCCTCGCAAGCTCTCCCCCACCTGTGTGGGAGGGGAGCGAAATAGCGTTCGAGTGATGATTAAAGACCGCCGCATAACGTAGCGAGCGCAGTTGAGACAAGACAAAAAATGGCGAAGTGGGTTTGGCAGGGATGGGCGGCTTGCCGTTGCCGCCCAACTCGCAAAAACCGGAATTTACTGTTTTGTAAATGAGGATTTTGAGCCATTTTTTAACGCAGTATCAGCAAGTGCATAACCAACGACTTAGTTGGCGTAGTTTGACAACTTAGTCGGATGGCTAGTCGTTTCATCAGTAGTTGTGCGGCGGTCTTTCAGGCACGGCGCCGTTTCCACCAAATAAATATTCCCACGCCTGCCAGCATCAGCGGCAAACCAAGCAAAAAGCTGATGCTGATGAGCCTGAGCTGCGTTGCGCTTAACTCCAGTTTGCTGTCCTTTGCGGCACGCAGTTGCTGTGTGATGAGATGTTCCTCGCCGGCAAGCCAGTTCACCATGTTCATGCCCAAGTCCACGTTGCCGCCGTTGCCGGCGAAACTGTTGGAGAGGAACGCGCCGTTGCCGACGACCACGATGCGTTGCTCGCGGTCATTGATGTTGCGTTGCAATGCCATCGCGATGACAATGGGGCCGGGGGTGTCGTGCTGCTTATCGAACGGGTGCCCGGACAAACGGTTTCCGTCGCGCGGCTTGCCTTTCGGTGGTTTGCTGGTCACCCAGCCGCGTGCGGCGGCTTCCACCAATACGTGGTGTTGCCAGTCCGGGTTTTCATTCCAGAGCAGCTGTCGTGCGGAAGGGAAGGCGGTGGTCAAATTGAAATTGTGCGTGATGGCGTGAGGCGGATAAGTGGCGCCCAGTGACCAGGTGGCGGGTGCATTCATCTCGGTGGCAGCCGGGTCGATCACGATGCCGGGCGGCAGCAGTATATCCAGTTTTTCGGCGAGGCGTTCCAGTCCGTGCAGCGGTTCGGCGTCCACCAGCCAGAGCAGATTGCCGCCGCGATCGACATAGCGCAGCAGCTTGTCCACTTCGCCGGGCATGAGATCAAGTTGCGGCTGGGTGATCACCAATACGCTGGCATTGCCTGGCACTTCCTGCGCCAGTGCCAGATTAAGGCTGCCGAGGTGAAAACCATTCTGCTTGAGCTTCGCGCCGAACAGCGAACCGAGGTCAAAGTTGGCGATGCCGTCCAGTTTGCGTTCGCCGTGCCCGTCCAGATACATCACGGTTTGATCGCGGGTGTGTGCCAGGCGCAGCAAGGTGCTGGTGACGATTTGCTCGTTGATCTGGGTGAGGTGTTCGCTGCGCCCGGCGTATTCGATCACCATTTCGCCGTTGAAGCGGATTTGCGCCGCACGGGCTTTTTCAGTTTCTTTCTCGGGGTCGATGAATACCAGTTGAATGTCGAGCTTGTAGCGTTGATAAAGCGACAGGAAATCGCGAATGATTTTGCGTATGTCGCCCAGGCGCGCGTCCTGTTCGGTCGCATACACGGTGATTGTGACCGGGCCGCCCAGTTGCCTGAGCACTTCCACACTGCTGGGTTCCAGGCTGTTGCTGGCGTTATAGGTGACATCGCGCTGGATATGATGATGCATGGCGAGATAGCCCAGGTCGGACGCAGCACCCAACAGCAGCAATACGAACAGCAGATTGCGCAGGGTTGGGTTAATGTGAAACTCGCGCAGCGATTCGTTTGCCCCCTCGCCCGCATGCGGGAGAGGGTTGGGGAGAGGGGAACGGGCTTGCCCGTTGGGGGAGAATTTATGCGGCATGGCTCATCCGTATCTGCGGTTGTTGTGCAACCGCTTCATGGTCAGCAACAGGAAGACAGCTGTGAACAAAACGAAGAATGCCACATCGCTGCTATCCAGCAAGCCGTTGTTGAAATTTTGGAAGTGATTGAACGGCGAGATGGAATGCCAGGGCGAATCTTCCGCCGCCGCGCCGATGTCGGCCAGCCACAAACCGATCAGCACCGCGAACGCGCCGATGGCGGCGATGATGGGTTGTGTGGTGAGCGCGGAAATATACAGCCCCAGCGCGATATAACTGGCGGTGAGCAGGAGCAGGCCGAGGATATTGCTCAACAGCAGACCGTGATCGAGGTCTGTGCCGAGTGCCAGGGTGCAGAGCATCAGCGGCACGCCGGTCATCAGCACGACCAGAAAGATCAGCAAACCCAGAAACTTGCCAAGCACGATGTGGCGACCGGACAGCGGAGCCGAGAGCAGCAGCGCGAGCGTTTGGTTGCGGCGCTCCTCGGCGATCAGGCGCATGGTAAACATCGGCACCAGCATCATCAGCAGCAGCGCGACCGTGTTAAACATCGGTGCGGCGACCGTGGTCGTCACGCCGGGCGGATTGGCGAGTTGTGCAAGCTGCGGTTGTATTTCCAGGAATGCTTCCAGCCGCGCCAGAAAGAACCACGCGAAAATGAATTGCAGCACCGCCAGGATGAACCAGGTGGACGGCATCGCAAACAGGCTGCGCAGTTCGCGCAGGGCGAGCAGGCGGATCATTTCGTTTCCCCTGCAGCATTTTTTTCAGTGTCGGTGATCTTGACGAACACGTCTTCCAGCGTGGCTTGCAGCGGCGTGAGTTGTTCCAGTTGCCAGCCTTGTTGTTCTGCCAGGGTAAGCAACTCGCCTTTGGGGTTGTGATCCGGTGCATGCAACACGCGGAACTGCGTGGCGGAAAGTTGCTCGACGTGGCTGATGCCGGCAATACCTTCCAGAACACTCAGCGGCGGCGGGTTGCGCAGGCTGATGGTGAAGCCTGATACGCTCCCGTGTTGCTGCATGTGCGCACTGGTGTCGCCATAGATCAGCTTGCCGTGCTGCATGATTTCAACGCGATCGCAGACGCTTTCCACTTCGCTGAGCAAATGCGTGGAGAGGATCACGCTGTGCGTATCGCCCAATTCGCGGATCAGGCTGCGTATCCCGCGGATTTGCACGGGGTCGAGGCCGATGGTGGGTTCGTCCAGCACGATCACGGCTGGACGATGGATGATGGCTTGCGCGATGCCGACGCGTTGCTGATAACCCTTGGACAAGGTGCCGATGATCTTTTTGCTGACCGCTTCCAGGCCGCAGCGTTGCCTGGTTTGCGCCAGTGCCTCGGCCACTGCGGCGGATTCCATGCCGCGCAATCGCGCCGCAAATGTCAGGTAATCGTTCACGCTGAGTTCGCGGTATAACGGCGGGGTTTCCGGCAGGTAGCCGAGGTGCGCTTTCGCCAGCGTGGGTTTGCGCAACAGACTGATGCCGCAGATTTCGATTTCGCCGCTGTTCGGCAGCAAACAGCCGGTCAGCATTTGCAGCGTGGTGGTTTTTCCCGCGCCGTTGTGTCCGAGCAAGCCCAGCACTTCTCCGCGCTTCAATTCCAGCGACACGTTATGAATGACCAGGTGATTGCCGAAGCGGCGCGTCAGGTTGCGTGCGGAAAGGGTTATTTCGGGAGTGATGTTAGGCAAGGGCTAGTGGTCGTCATGGTTGTGAATTTGGCTAAATATAACCTATTATGTGCGCCCACATCAAAAGCAGTATTGTTATGGCCCAGTTCAAATACATCCTTCTCGGCAGTTTGCTGCTCACCGCTTGTGCGCACGCCCCCGCGCGCACCCCCGTGAATCAGATTGGCCAACCGGAGGCTGCGGATCAGGTCGAGCAGCCTGAGCCGCAGGCAGAAGCGCCGCAGGTGTTGCCCAACGTTGAGTTGAGCAGCGAGTTGCTCTATGAATTCTTGCTATCCGAAATCGCCAGTCAGCGTGGAAACGATACTCTCGCCGTCGAGGGTAGTTCGGATTTGGCAAAGAAAACGCGCGACCCGCGCCTTGCCATGCGCGCTGCTCACCTGGCGCTTCAATTCGGCCAAAACGACAAGGCTATCGAGGCGCTCAGGATTTGGCGTGATGCCGATCCGTCTTCGCTTATGGCCAGACGTATGCTGTCTTCGGTATTGTTGCGCAGCGGCAAGCTCGACGAAGCCAGCGAGGAACTGGTTAAATTGTTGAAAGCGGACGAAGACCATTCCGCACAGACCTTTGTTCAAATTTATCAAATGCTGGCTACCTATCCGGATAAGGCGGCGGCGTTGAAGTTGTTGCGCCAACTCGCGCAGCTCTACCCGCGTGTGGCTGAAGCGCATTGGGGGGTGGCGCAATTGGCGCAAGCGTCCGGCGACGGGGAGCTTGCGTTAAACGAGGCAAGGCAGGCGCGCAGCCTGCGTCCCGAGTGGGATATGGCGGTCTCATTGGAGGCGCTATTGTTGCAGAAGAATGCGCCGCAACAGGGTTTGGATGTGTTGCGCAGCTATTTGTCGAGCTATCCCGATGCGCGTGAAATTCGTTTGCAATATGCACGCGCATTGCTTGATCAAAAACAATACAAGCCGGCGCGGGACGAATTTCAGCGAATGGCGGACGAAAATCCCGATAACCCGGATATGGCCTATGCCATCGCACTGATTTCGCTGCAGTTGAACGATTTTAAGAGTGCGGAGATACAACTCAAGCAGGCACTCAGCAAGGGCAAGAAAGAGCAGGATACGGTGCAGTATTACCTCGGGCAGTTGAGCGAGGCGAAGAAAAACGAGGAAGAAGCAATCGCCTATTATCGCGAGGTCAAGGATGGCGAATATCTGATGGCTGCGCAGATCCGCATCGCTTATTTGCTGAGCAAGCGCGGTCAACTTGCCGAAGCGCGCCAGCTGTTGCAGCAGGCGCGGGCCACTGACAATCAGCAGCGCGTGCAACTGGTGATGATCGAGGCGCAATTATTGCGCGAGGCGAATCAATTTGACGAGGCATATCGGGTGTTGAATCAGGCCCTGGAGAAGCTGCCCAATCATATTGATCTGCTTTATGAGACCGCGATGATGGCCGACAAGATCGGCAAGCCGGACGTGTTCGAGCAATTGATGCGCAAGCTGATCAAAATCAAACCCGATCACGCGCAAGCCTACAATGCGCTGGGCTATGGCATGTTGGAACGCAACGAGCGCATTCCGGAAGCGATGCAGCTGGTGGAAAAAGCCCTGCAGCTTGCGCCTGATGATGCCGCCATCATGGACAGCGTGGGCTGGGGCTACTATCGCAGCGGCAAGCTGGATGAGAGCGTGAAGATGTTGCGGCGCGCTTTCGCCGGCAATGCCAATCCCGAGATCGCTGCGCATCTGGGCGAAGTGTTGTGGGTGCGCGGCGATAAAGATGAAGCCAAAAAGATTTGGCAGGATAGCCTCAAGGAAAATTCCGGCAATGAGCAACTGCAAGCAGTCATCAAAAAATTCGGTCCCTGAAGATGCGGTGGCTGGTATTTTTGGGGCTGGCCATGTTGAGCGGCTGCGCGTTATTACCCCCTGCCCCGATGCTGGTTGCGCGCCCCGCACAGCCGGAATCAGCGCCGTTCGCAATGAACGGACGCATCTCGATCAATCATCAGGGCGAGCGGCATTCCGCCGGGCTGCACTGGACACATCAGGTGCGATCCGATGAAATCCTGCTGCTCACCCCGCTCGGGCAAACTGCCGCGCGCGTTTATCGCGACGATAGCAATGCGACGCTGGATGATGGCGATAAACACTATCAAGATGTTGATGCAGAATCGCTGATGCAACAGGTATTGGGCTGGCATTTACCGCTGGTCGGCCTGCATCAATGGGTGCTGGGTCTGCCGGCTGCCGATACCCAGGCGCAAATCGAGCGTGATACCAATGGTCGAATCACCGTGCTGCGTCAGGATGGTTGGGAAGTGCGCTACCTGCGCTATGCCGACACCAGGCCGGACAGCTTGCCGACGCGCATGCAGTTAAGCCATGAAGATATGCAGGTGCAATTGCTGATCGATGAGTGGGAATGGAATCCACAATGAAGGGCATCCCTATAAATTTATTTTCCAGGCGAATCGCTGCGTCGCGTGCTCGCTCACTTCTCGCCTATCTATCTGATATGTCTCGTCGTTCGCTGCGCGGCTTCTTGCGCTTCATCCCGGAAAAGCGAATTTCTAAAGATGCCCCTTAAACTCACCTGCCCCGCACCGGCAAAATTAAATTTGTTCCTCCATGTCGTCGGACGCAGGCCGGACGGCTATCACCTGCTGCAAACCCTGTTCCGCTTCATTGACCTGCATGACACGCTGCACTTCAGCTTGCGCGAAGACGGCGTGGTGCGGCGTACCAATGCTATTGAGGGCGTGGCGGAGGATCAGGATTTATGCGTGCGCGCGGCGCGTCTGTTGCAAAGCGAGACCGGGTGCAGATTGGGCGTGGACATCGCGGTGGAAAAGCGCATCCCGATGGGCGGCGGTTTGGGTGGCGGCAGTTCGGACGCGGCGACCACTCTGATTGCGCTGAATCGCTTGTGGTCATTGGGTTTGTCACGCACACGCTTGATGCAACTAGGCTTGCGTTTGGGCGCGGATGTGCCTGTGTTCGTGTTCGGCGAGAACGCGTTCGCCGAGGGGGTGGGCGAAGAGTTGCAAGCTTATCCCCTGGTGGAGGCGTGGTACGTGGTGCTGTTTCCGCCGGTACAGGTGCCTACCGCACAGATTTTTGCGCATCCTGAATTGACACGGGATGCGGTTTCCATCACAATGCGCGCCCTCTCGAAACGGCAATTCTGGGAGCGGCAACTTCGCAACGATCTGCAATCTGTGGTGTGCAATCTCTACCCGGAAGTGGGGCGCTATATAGCTAGTCTCAATAAATTCGGCAAAGCGATGATAACCGGGTCTGGCGCATGTGTGTTCGCCGAGTTTGCCAATCGCAGCCAAGCCGAAGCAATAATGGAACAGTTGCCGCACGGGATGCGCGGTGTGGTGGCGCAAGGTTTAGCAAAGCATCCGTTGCATGATTGGGTGCTTGAGTAAGGCGATTGCTTACCAACGTACGAATAGTAAGTTGTTAGTGGTTGCTGTAGGTTATTGGGGAGTCGCCAAGTGGTAAGGCACTGGGTTTTGATCCCAGCATTCGTAGGTTCGATCCCTACCTCCCCAGCCAAATCTCAGGGCGTGTGCCTTGGTGTTTTGATTCTTTAAGGGGTCGCACGTGTCCTATGACAGCTTGATGGTGTTCACCGGCAATGCCAATCCTAAGCTCGCTGAAGCGGTCGCTCGGCATCTTCACCTGCATCTCGGTAGAGCCAAGGTGGGGCGTTTCTCCGACGGTGAGGTGATGGTGGAAATTCTTGAGAATGTGCGTGGTCGGGATGTGTTCGTGCTGCAATCCACTTGCGCGCCAACCAATGACAACCTGATGGAAGTATTGGTGATGGTAGATGCGTTGAAACGCGCTTCTGCGGGACGTATCACCGCGGCGATGCCGTATTTCGGCTACGCTCGCCAGGATCGCCGCTTGCGCTCGGCGCGGGTCGCAATAACCGCCAAACTGGTGGCAGATATGTTGAGCAGTGCCGGCGTGGATCGTCTGTTGACCATGGATCTGCACTCCGACCAGATTCAGGGCTTCTTCGATATTCCGGTGGACAACATTTACGCCAGCCCGATCTTGCTATCCGACGTGTGGAAGCACAATTACCCGGATCTGATCGTGGTATCGCCGGACGTGGGCGGTGTGGTACGTGCCCGAGCGCTGGCGAAGCAACTGGATGCGGACCTGGCGATCATTGACAAGCGCCGTCCCAAGCCGAACGTGGCGAAGGTGATGAATATCATCGGCGAGGTGGCGGGACGCACTTGTCTGATCATGGATGACATGGTGGATACCGCCAACACGTTGTGCGAAGCCGCCAACGCGTTAAAGGAAAAGGGCGCGACGCGCATATTGGCCTACTGTACCCATGCGGTGCTGTCCGGCACGGCAATCGAGCGCATCGAGAATTCCGCGATGGATGAGTTGGTGATCACCGACACCATCCCGTTGAACGAGGCAGCACGCAACTGCAAGCGCATCCGTCAATTGAGCACGGCTGAATTGCTGGCGGAAACGATACGACGCATCAATAGTGAAGAGTCGGTGAGCTCCCTATTTACTGAATAAGTAAATAGCCTTCACTGAGTAAGTTTTTAGCGGTAGCCATGTTGGCTACCGCAAATGTTGAATCGTCTGGTCGCGGGCGATTCTGTTTTTTGGAGAAGTGAAATGGCAATTGAGATCAATGCAACAAATCGTAAGGCGCAAGGCACGGGTGCGAGCCGCCGTCTGCGTAACACCGGCCGCGTGCCAGGTGTTGTGTATGGCGCGGGCGACGTGAACCTGATCGACATCGATCACAATGAGCTGTATTACAAGCTGCGCGCGGAAGCGTTCCATGCTTCCATATTGACGTTGAATCTGGATGGCAAAAAAGAGCCCGTGCTGTTGCGCGATTTCGTGATGCACCCGTTCCGCCAGCAAGTGCAACACATCGACTTCCAGCGCGTGGACGCGAACAAAAAGATGCATATCAAAGTGCCGCTGCATTTCTTGAATGCCGACATCTCGCCGGGTGTGAAGGACGGTGGCGGCAAGATCAGCCACGTGATGACCGATCTGGACATCACTTGTTTGCCCAAAGATCTGCCAGTCTTCATCGAAGTGGACTTGGCTCATCTGGCACTGGGCCATTCCATCCACGTGGCCGACCTGAAGTTGCCCAAAGGCGTGGAAGCTGCTGCACACGGGGCGCATGCCGCTAAAGCGGTGGTGGCTACCGTGCAAGTGCCGCGTGGCATGATGGAAGCTGAAGTGACTGCCGAGGCAGAGGCCGCCGCAGCTGCTTCTGCGGCATCAGCTCCTGCGGCGGCTGCAGGCGTTGCTAAAACGGCAGGAGCTACCCCTGCTGCTGCAGCCCCTGCCGCTCCTGCCGCCAAAAAAGCCAAGTAACCAAGCAAGCCAAGTAAATCAAACCCGCCATATCGAAAGCTGTGGCGGGTTTTTTCATGGCGCCTCTATAAATCCAAACTCCGTCGTGATACGGTGTTGCTCAAGAAATTTTATCGCTTACATATAAATCATATGCTGCGCACTAAAATTTCTTTCGCGCCTTGTCTCACTTATAACCAGCCACTTGGCTGCTGTATTTTGGCGGCCTAGTGGAATGGCTAGTTGTTTCATCAGGATTTTGAATTTATAGAGGTGCCATTTAGGCGCTATGAATGGAATGACTGCAATACGTTTGATAGTTGGTCTGGGCAACCCCGGACGCGAATACGAAACCACCCGGCATAACGTCGGCTTCCGGTGGGTGGACGAGCTCGCGCGCCTGCAAAAGCTGAGCTTCAGGAGCGAGACCAGGTTTCACGGCTTGACTGCGCGCGGTCAGTTGCATGGACATGAAGTGTTGCTGCTCAAACCGCAAACCTTCATGAATGTCAGCGGCCGGGCCGTCGGCGCGCTGGCGCAGTTCTACAAGATCGCTCCGGCGGAAATGCTGGTCGTGCATGACGAACTGGATCTGTCGCCGGGTGTGGCGCGCCTGAAAATGGGCGGCGGGCACGGCGGGCACAACGGGCTGAAAGACATTATCGCGCATCTCGGCAGCAAGGATTTTTGGCGGCTGCGCCTCGGCATCGGCCATCCCGGCGACCGGGCTGAAGTGACCGACTACGTGTTGCATGATCCGCGACGCGAAGAACGCGAACTGATAGACGAGGCCATGCAGCAAGCGCAAAACATCGCGCATCTGGTCATCGAAGGAAAAACCGAAGCAGCGATGTTGAAGCTGCATAGTGCGTAAACCCAAACCCCCTCCAGCTCCCCCTTATCAGGGGGAGAGCATGGACTCCTCCCCTGACAAGGGGAGGCCGGGAGGGGTTTGGGGTCGCAGTTATTAAAAAGGAAATGCAATGAGTTTGAAATGCGGAATCGTCGGTCTGCCTAACGTGGGCAAATCCACCTTGTTCAATGCGCTGACCAAGGCGGGTATCGCGGCGGAAAATTATCCCTTCTGCACCATCGAACCGAACGTCGGTATCGTCGAAGTGCCGGATGCGCGCATGGCGGCGCTGGCGGAGATCGTCAAGCCGCAGCGTATGCAACATGCGATCACCGAATTCGTCGACATCGCCGGCTTGGTCGCGGGCGCGTCCAAGGGCGAAGGGCTGGGCAACCAGTTCCTCGCCAACATCCGCGAGACGGATGGTATTCTGAACGTGGTGCGCTGTTTCGAGGACGACAACGTGATTCACGTCGCGGGCAAAGTCGACCCGATTTCCGACATCGAAACCATCAACACCGAGCTTGCGCTGGCCGACCTCGCCACCGTGGAAAAAGCCCAGCAGCGCAACAGCAAGCAATCGCGATCCGGCGACAAGGAAGCCGCCAAATTGGGCATGTTACTGGAGCAAGTCGCCGCGCATCTCGACCAGGGAAAACCGGCGCGTGTGCTGAAGCTGGATGCCGAACAACGCGCGCTGCTCCAGCCGCTGTGCCTGCTCACCATCAAGCCCGCCATGTATGTCGCCAATGTCGCGGAGGGTGGCTTCAGCAACAACCCGCTACTGACCCGCCTGGAAGAATTCGCCAACAAGGAAGGCGCGCCAGTGGTGCCGATTTGCGCCGCGCTGGAAGTGGAGATTGCCGAACTGTCCGATGAAGACAAAAAAGAATTTCTTGCTGATGCGGGTTTAGCCGAACCCGGCCTGAATCGTCTGATCCGCACCGGCTACAACCTGCTCGGACTGCAAACTTACTTCACCGCCGGCGTGAAAGAAGTGCGGGCCTGGACCATCCACAAAGGCGACACCGCTCCGCAAGCGGCGGGCGTGATCCACAACGACTTCGAGCGCGGTTTTATTCGCGCCGAAGTGATTGCCTTTGAAGACTTCATGAAATACAAAGGCGAACAGGGCGCGAAGGATGCCGGCAAGATGCGTGTGGAAGGCAAGGAATATATCGTGCGGGACGGCGATGTCATGCACTTCCGCTTCAACGTATAAAAAACTCCGGGAGCACAAACATCTTGCCCGCGTTCCAATTATGTTAACCTTTGCCCATCACGAATAAAGCACTCGATTACGGTCGTTGCAGAAGGGAGGGTATATGAAATATTCAGGTTTTCTCTTTGGGGCGCTGTTATCCGCCCATGCATTTGCCGACACTTCCCCTCCGGTAGTTCCCCATCCTCCGATAATCCCCTTGAACCAGAACCTGGCGGTGGTCGATTATTTCGGTGATGGCCGGCAAATGGGTTGCGGGTTGAGAATAACCGGGGAGATCAAGGACGACTTGTGGCTCAACGTGTTGATCACTGTGTTCATGAAGGGAACGGGGGCTACCTTCGGGGTGATCAAAGTGGTCGCCAGAAAAGTAAACGTGAAGGAAGGTGTTCCTCTGTTACAGGACGGCAAGATCACCTATGCAAACATCGGAAAGATATGGAAGGCCTGGATCAAACCCGATTCGGGAAAGGAACCGCTGATTTATAAAAACGGCGAATCGTCGCACAACGACGCCTATATGGCATCAGCGGAATTCGCCAGCACCATGGATTTGTTAGTCGCGATATCTCAGGAAAGCTTCAAGGTCGGGCTTAATAGAAATGAGGATGGTCCGGATGACGTATTTCAATTCGATAAGCGGCTAGACCAGAACGAAGTCGGCAAGCTGTCCGCGTGCATGAATAACCTTAGAACGGCGATAGAGAAAAACAAGAGAAAGGAAAACTTTTAGAAGTTCCCTTTAATCAATCACCCCCCGATTTACGTGCTGGCATGCGCCTATACAAAAAATTTCTCGACGGGGTGCCCGAGTATCTCGCGCGCTATTACTGGTGGGCGTATCTGTGGCGCTGGGGCATCTGGTTCTTCGATCATCAACCCGTCATCAACGCCATTCTGTTCGGTCAATACGACCGGCTGCTGAAAAAGACACTGGCACAAGTCGAGACCAGGCCGGACGCGAAGCTACTGCAACTGACCTGCGTGTACGGAAAACTCACGCCGTTGCTGCTGTCCGGCGCCCGCAATGAAATTCACTTGTGCGACATCGCCACCGGCCAATTGCAATTGGCGCGGCGCAAGACGCTACACTACACGGAGCGCTGCCATTTGGCGCGCATGAACGCAGAATGCCTGGCCTATCGCAACGACGCATTCGATCAGGTCATCGTCTTCTTTTTATTCCACGAAATGCCCACCTCAGCGCGGCATAAAGCTTACGCCGAAATCGCGCGCGTGGTGCGTCCGGGCGGCTCGGTGCTGATTACAGAATATGCCGCAACCCCGCAACAGCACTGGCTGTATCGCTTCGTGCCATTCCGTTGGCTGCTTGGACATCTCGAACCTTTCCTGCCGGGATTTTGGCAGGAAGACGTGACAGAAAAATTAAACGACGCGCTCAGGCAGAACAGCAAAGCATTGAATGGTGAACCCGGCGTTGAACATTGCTTTGCGGATTTTTACCGCATCATGCGTTTCAATATCGCGGCACGCTGAGCCCGCCTGGGCAGTTAGCCGCAGCGCGCGCGGCTTCCTCGAATCGACCGCTCTGCTTATACACCTCTGTGAGCGAGCAATATGCGCGCAAATCCGGCGGCGTCTGTTCCAATGCGGCGCGTAGTGGTGCTTCCGCTTCGGCAATATGTCCGGAATTCATCAAGGCAAGACCGAGGCCATCGAAGGCTATCCCGCGCACGGTTCCCGGGAGGCGCTGCGACTCCGTGGCTGGGCGCAAATAAGCTACTGCGTCATCGTATCTATGCGCATCCAACATCCATAATCCGGCGTTGTAGCGCACCGACACATCATCAGGAAAACGTGCGGCCAGATACCCCCATTCAATTGCAAGAAACGTTGGCATTTTTATCCAGAGATTGTTTAATGGCTGATTCCACCTGGCTTGAACAGGGAATTGCTTAAGGTCATGTCCCAGCATCCAGAGCATAGCCATTGCTTCCTGGAGCTTGCCAGTAGTGGCAGCATCGGCATCCCCGCCATGATGGATCTTGATCATCCGAATCATGGCATCGCGAATCTCTGGGGTTGTTATGCTACTGGCCAAGTTTTCCGCATCGCGATACTGCCCGCGTGGTAACTGGAAACTGGAGATTTTAAATACAGCAGGCATATAGTATCCGGGATATGCGCGCAAATCCGCGTCTACCAGTGCTTCGAAACTGCGCCAGTCGCGGGGCCGCTCGACGGTCTGGAAGACCCATGCCAGCGCGATGACAATTAATAGTGCAGTGCGGGGAACGGGGTTCAAACGCCATGATAGTGCGACAACCAACAGCATGGCCGGCCACACCGCAAGCGCCAAAAAACGGTCTGATACGAGCGAATCCGTAACGTAAGGAATCAACTGAGTGTAAGGCATGCACAGCAGCAAAAAAATGACCAGAGCAAATCCCTCCAGAGAGCGTCTGCGCAGGATCATCACTCCACCGGCTGCGGCCGCTGCCAGAACCGCTACCCCGAGTGCGACCCTGAATGGAAGGTATGTATCTTCGAATACCGGGTAATACAAATGACGGCTTCCCGGGCTGACGGCAAGACGAGCCAGCCATCCCAGTATGGCTAACAATCGGGTGACCGCTTCAACACCGAAATAAACCGGCTCCTTCACCGTACTGCTTGCCGTAAAGATCAGGGCAACGCACACGGCTAATAACAGGCTGGCAAGAGGCCACAGCAGGTGTGAGCGGCGCCTGTGCTGCGCCGGAATATCGCGCCAGAAGATGATCCAGAGCATGGCGATAACCGGCGCCACCGCAACGGCCGTCGCCTTCGAGAGCATCGCCGCCAGCAGCGCAAGCAAGGCTGCTGCGGCATATCGGGGGGAAAGTCCCTGCTCCCGTTTTGCATTCACGGCGAGCCACAGCGCAAGCAGCGAGAACGTGGCTGAAAGCACGTCTTTGCGGCCGCTGATCCAAACCACGGCTTCGGCGTGCGCAGGATGCAGCGCAAACAATGCGGTGACTGCAGCCGCTGCCCATGGCGCGCTTGCGGCATCCGCTGGGCGGAAGTATCGCCATAAGCCCAAGGTGGTGGCATAGACCAGCGGCAGGCAAAGCAGATACAGAATGATGTTATGCGCCCGGAACGCGGCTGAGTTCAGGCCGAACAGCGTGATGTCGAACCAGTAGGAAAGATCGCGCAGCGGAAGAAACTCAGAAAAGTCGTTATAAGGCTCGGTAAAGAGTCGCCATAGTTCGCTCAGGTGCAGTCCTGTCAGTTTAGTATTCCAATTGATGTAAGCAATATCGTCTAAAACAAACGGAAAGTTCAATGCCTGCAAATAGGCTGCAACTACAACCACCGCGCTGACCAATACGAGCAGCAAGGGTGCAAGTTGCCGCATTCGGGCAAGGGAAAGCGTCAGATTCATTGTTTGTTATTTTATAACCGGTGAACGGAGTCCGATTTTGCGGACGGGCAAATCAGTCTTTATCCAGCCAGTCCTGCAAAAACGCCCATTGTTCGAGCTCGCGCTCGGCGAGGTAGGGCGCAAGGTCGAACAGGGATTTCCCCTCAAAGGCGGCATTCACATATACCTGTGTCTCACGCAGGTAAGCGAGTATCGGCAGATCAAGGGTGGCGAGAAAATGTTCCAGCGCCCAAGCGGCTTTGGTACGCATCTCCATGCGCATGCCGACTATGCCGATATGGCACTTGCTGTTGCGCACTTTCTTTTCTTCGGCCAGTATTTGCAGGAAGTCACGGCTGGCTTGCAGATCGAATAAAGACGGGGCGACGGGCACGATGATTTTGCTGGCCAGCTTGAGGGCATGGGCAAGGTTCTTGCCATGCAGGCCGGCGGGTGAATCTATCACCAGCCAGTCGTTGCGGTGTGCTTCCTCTTTTTTTGATTCCAGTGTTCGTATCGGAGGGAGATTGTCGGGGCGCATGGCGAGCCATAGCGAGGCGGATTGTTGGCGATCGAGGTCGAGCAGGGCCACGCGCTGACCGCGATTGGCCAGAAATCCGGCAATGTTGACCGACAGCGTGGTTTTGCCGCTACCGCCTTTTGGATTTGCAATCAGAATCGTTTTCATCTCGCCTATACCTTTCCTCGGAGAGGTCTAAATATTGGGTTAAACAGGTGGAAATGATACCATCGCGCAACATTTTTTCGGGGAACAGTATGGCAGGGCATAGTAAATGGGCGAACATCCAACACCGCAAGGGCAAGCAGGATGCCAAGCGCGGTAAAAATTTCACGCGATTGATCAAGGAAATCACCGTGGCGGCACGGCTGGGCGGCGGCGACCCGGATGGCAATCCGCGCCTGCGCCTGGCGATGGACAAGGCGTATTCCAACAATATGCCCAAGGACAACGTCGAGCGCGCCATCAAGCGCGGTAGCGGCGAACTGGATGGCGTGGAGTATCAGGAGTTGCGCTACGAAGGTTACGGCATCAACGGCGCGGCGGTGATGGTGGACTGCATGACCGACAACAAGACGCGCACCGTCGCCGATGTGCGCCATGCCTTCACCAAGAATGGCGGCAATCTCGGCACGGATGGTTCGGTCTCGTTCCTGTTCACGCATTGCGGGCAGATGATCTTCGCCCCCGGCACGGACGAGAACGGCCTGATGGAAGTGGCGCTGGATGCCGGTGCGGAAGACATCGTCAGCAATGACGACGGCAGCATCGAGGTGACGACTACGCCGCATGATTTCGTGAATGTGAAGCAGGCCTTGGAAGCGGCAGGCTATAAAGCGGAATTCGGCGAAGTCATCATGAAACCCGCCAACGAAGTGATCTTCACCGGCGATGATGCAGTGAAGATGCAGAAGCTGATCGACGCACTGGAAGATCTGGATGACGTGCAGGAAGTCTATACGACGGCGGTGATCGAGGAATGATTTTAAAGATGCAAGGGCCAAGGGAAAAGGGACAAGGGGAAAAACCTAACCCCTCCCAGCCTCCCCTTGTCAGGGGAGGAGCCTCACGTCCTCCCCCTGACAAGGGGGAGTTAGAGGGGGTTTAGGTTTTGATCGCCCCCCCTCCACCAATCCGCATCCTCGGCATAGATCCCGGCCTGCGCATCACCGGCTTCGGCGTGTTGGACAAAGCCGGGCAGCAGTTGAGTTATGTCGCCAGCGGCTGCATCAAAACGCCGGACGGCGAATTGCCGGAGCGGTTAAAAGCCATACTGAATTCGTTGAGTGAAGTGATTGCGCAGCACCGGCCCGATCAAGTCGCGGTGGAAAAAGTGTTCGTCAACGTCAACCCGCAATCCACCCTGCTACTCGGTCAGGCACGCGGCGCGGCGATCTGCGCGGCGGTGCTGGCGAATCTGCCGGTGGCGGAATACACCGCGTTGCAGGTCAAACAGGCCGTGGTCGGCAACGGCCATGCCGAGAAGGAGCAAGTGCAACAAATGGTGCAACGCTTGTTGAAGTTGTCTGGCACACCCAGCCCGGATGCGGCAGACGCGCTGGCCTGCGCGATTTGCCATGCGCACAGCGGGCAAGGCTTGGGTGCGCTGGCTACGGCGGGGTATCGCATGAAAAATGGGAGATTGGTTTGATGGACATCAATGTGCTTCCGTCATTCCCGCGCAGGCGGGAATCCAGTCAATTGGATGATCCCCGCATGGCGGGACGACATTTTTGTTTTGTCTGCTACACAGAATTTTTGATTTGCTGGATTCCCGCCTGCGCGGGAATGACGAAATAATAATTTTTCCGGGGCTCACTTGAAATGATCGGTCGTTTAACAGGCATCCTGCTGGAAAAAAATCCGCCGCAAATCCTGCTGGACGTGCAGGGCGTGGCTTATGAACTGGACGTGCCGATGAGCACGTTCTACAACCTGCCCGTGCTGCATGAAAAAGTGGTGCTGCACACACAACTCATCGTGCGCGAGGATGCGCATTTGTTGTACGGATTTTTGAGCAATGAAGAGCGCGTCGCATTCCGCCAGTTGCTCAAGATCAGCGGCGTCGGCCCCAAGCTGGCGCTCTCGGTGTTGTCAGGTTTGAGCCTGAATGATCTGGCCGTGGCAGTGGCGAATAGAGAGGCAGGCCGACTCACAAAAATTCCCGGCGTGGGCAAGAAGACCGCCGAGCGGTTGCTGCTGGAATTGCAGGGCAAGTTCGTGGTGACTGGCGCGAGTGTTGTTCGAGGTGCGGCTGTCACATCAATAAACAACGACATCGTTAACGCCCTGCTGGCATTGGGCTACAACGACAAGGAAGCGGACTGGGCGGCCAAACAATTACCCAAAGATGCCAGCGTCTCGGACGGTATCCGTCAAGCACTCAAGTTGTTGTCCAAGGCTTGAAGCCGCCATCACCATAACAGCATGATGAAAAACAAATTGAAGCTGAGCTAACCCCTTTAACTTCTGAGAGACTGATATGGCGACGGTGATGTTCATCCTTGGCTTGTGCGGGGCGGGCAAGACGTGGCTCGCGGATCGCATCGTCGCCAGCGCGAAGTTTGATGAGGGCTTCCTCAACGATCCGACCCAACATGCTGCTCTAATCGCAGCCCTGCGTTCTGGACAGGACTGCGTTGTGGTTGAGATCGCATATTGTCAGGAAGCCGTGCGGCAACAGATCGTACAGGAGTTGGCAGCGGCCATACCCGGCGTGACGATCAAGTGGCTCTGCATCGAGAACGATCTGTTCAGGGCAAACAAAAACTGCCACGAGAGAACTAACAAGGGTGACGCCGCCGGGCATGTTGCGATCAACCGTCGGGTGAGTCCGGTGTACACTTATCCAGAAGGTGCCGTCACCCTTCGCATGTGGACCAAGGAGTCATAAAACTAAAAGGGTCATCTTCGCATAAGCAACCGAGCTTCAAAGGGTCAGTTTCGTTTTACGTTTTTGCATTTTGCATCTCCTGTTCAAAATCCGAAGTCTGTTTGCGCTTAGTTGCCACTCGTCTGGTTTGATACTCCTGCTGTCAGCAACTTCATAAAAACAGGATTGCAGGATTCGGGCGTGATTACCAAGGAATCACCTGTCCGTCATAACCAAAGAATTTCCCGGAGTCGGCTATAGTGAGGCTGCTGATCACTTGACGTATGCCCGATACGCTTTGCTCTGCGGAGATCAATGCGCTCGGCCCGCCCATATCAGTCTTGACCCAACCCGGATGGAATACTACCGCAGTGATTCCGATCGGCTTCAGGTCGATTCCAAGACTCTTCACGACCATATTCACCGCCGCTTTGCTGGAGCGGTAAAGGTAACTGCCGCCTCCGCCATTGTCCGCAAAGCTGCCCATTTTGCTGGTGATGGTCACGATGGTTTTTTGCTTGCTGCGAGTGATTTGTGTGGCGAATGTCTCGGCCATCTTGAGTGGCGCCATGGTGTTGATGCGGAATGCCTGGATCCATTCCGCATAACCGGTATGGCCAAAACCGCTTTTATCAGAATCAGGATAGATGCCGGCATTGTTAATGAGCAGGTCGATGGATTCATCGGCCAGCACCTGCGCCAGGCGCTCGATCTGGACATGATCGGCGACATCAAGCGCATGCATTTTTATCAACTCAGGATATTGAGCCGCCAGTTTGTTTAGCGCGTCCGACTTTTCGGGATAGCGGCTACAAGCCAGAACACGCCAGCCATCTGCGGCATACTGTCTGCAAAACTCCAGTCCGATGCCACGGTTGGCGCCTGTAATCAATGTGGTTTTCATTGTCGTCCTCTATGGGTGATTCTAAAAATTCGGAATTCGTCCTGATTACCTAAACTTAAATGTTCTTGCCCAGAGAATAAAAATTATTTTTCATGACCAGATTCATACGTTCACCAAATTCCTGGGCAAAGGTGCGCATGGCTTTTGCTGCTTCCACTTCTCCGGTGGCACGTTCAAAAGTATCTGCCATGGATAAAAGATTCTGGTGATAAAACTGTTTCATCTCATCCACCATCATGTCTTTGGTCCATAGATCGATACGCAGCGTGTTTTTTTCCTTGGTGTCCCAAAGAGCGATCATCACCGCTTTGCTGGTGCTTTCCGCTTTTGCGTCGGAAGCGCTCCAGTCGATCTTTTCAGGCATCTTGTTATCGTCAAGTGTAACGGTAAATTTGATTTCAGATTTTTTCATTGCAGGATGGCACCTATAAAATCCCGGCTATGGGATGTGTGATTATTCTAAAAATGGCTGACGAGCGGCGAAAAACATGCGAAGGCAGGATTATAGTGAGAATGCATGAAGGGAACTGCTGCACTTCACTGGCTGATTTCCTGCATTCCGGGCTGGTATATCTTGACGTTGTTGCGGCCATTTTTCTTGGCATGATACATGGCGATGTCAGCGCTTTTGACCAGCAGCTTCTCGTCGCGGCCGTGTTGCGGATAGACAGCAACGCCTATACTCGAGGAGATTTGCAGGCTGTGTCCCGCCAGATCGAAAGGCTGGTTGAGGGCATGGAGTATTTTCTCCCCGACCTTGCTGGCATCCTGCTTCGTTTCGATGGTCGGTAATAGGATGACGAATTCGTCGCCGCCTATCCGCGCAGCGGTGTCTGACTCACGCAGGCAATCCTGGATGCGCATCGCGACTTCCTTCAGCAACAGATCGCCCACGCCGTGACCGTATGTGTCATTGACCGGTTTGAACTTGTCCAGGTCGATGAACATCAGTGCCAAATGTGCTTTATTCCGTTGTGCGGCAGCGATCGCCTGGTGCAGGCGGTCGTTGAATAGCGCGCGGTTGGGCAGGTGAGTTAGCGCATCGTATTGCGCCATGTGTTGCATGTGTTCCTCTATGTCCTTGCGCTCGGTGATGTCGGTAGAGATGCCGCACAAAGCATAGATGCTGCCATCCTCGCGCCGCAGAGGAAGCTTGACCGACAGGAAGACCTCCGTCACCCCTGTAAGGATATTGAGATTGGTCTCTTCGGTTTGGAGTGTTTCCCCATTCTGCAATACACGCAGATCGTCCCTGCGCATATTGGCGGCGGTATCGGCGTCGAAGAACTTGTTGTCGTCGTAACCCGCGATCTCTTCCATCGGCGCATCGAACCGCTCGCGCAACAGGCGGTTGGCGAACAGGTAGTGGCTCTGTGTGTCCTTCGTGTAGATGTAGGCGGTGACGTTTTCCAGAATATCGGAGAGCAGTTTCTCGCTCTCTTTGAGCGCCTGATCGGCACGACTGCGGCCCAGCGCAATCTCGGCCAGGTTGGCGGTTTGCTCGATCAGGCGGATCTCTTCATCAGTCGGCTGGTGCGCTTGATGATGATAAATGGCGAAGGTGCCGAGCACTTTGCCGGAAGCCGAACGGATGGGTTCCGACCAGCACGCGCCCAGCCCCGCCCTACCGGTGAGTTCCTTATAGGGTGCCCAGTAAGGATGGGTCTGGACGTCTGCAACGATGACACGCTGGCCGGTAAAGGCGGCTGTACCGCAAGAGCCGGCACCGATGCCGATTTCGATCCCGTTGATCGCAGCGTTGTAGAAATCGGGCAGGCTGGGTGCAGCGCCGGTCAGGAGGTGCTTGCCCTCGTTATCGAGCAGCAGGATGCTGCAAAGCATGGCCGGTTGCTCCTGCTCCACTCCACGCATGATAGCCTCCAGAATGGTTGCGAGCGGCGCGCCATGGGCCAGCAGTTCCAACACATGGTTGCGGGTTTGTTCGCGTTGTTCAGACTGTTTGCGGTCGCTGATGTCGCGAGCAAGCCTGCGCTTGATGCGTATGATGTAGAAGACGAGGATAGTGATGCTGCTGATCAGCAGCAAGGAGAACACTACCACCGCTTTGCCCTCCTGCAGTCTGCTGCTGCGGTGCCGCACAGTACAACAGGCAGTGGCACCCATGTCAGGAAGCGCTTCATATATGGCATAGTGCGGTGAGTGTTCAGTGATCGGTGTGGCATGGAATTTTATGCTACCACATCTCGCCTTGTCACTATTTCAGAAAAAGGTTGCGCTTCCAGAGATTCCCTTTATTCGATCTGCTGCTTAACTTTTCTTCGACCCGGTCCGGTTCGATCAACTGGTCATTACCGCCAAGCAACCTTATCCGAGCTAGCGCAGTGTCAGTAGGAAGATGTTTTCCTGCAAGCGGCTCAAACCGCGTTCCTGGAAGCGCGGGTTTTGCGCCAGCACGTCCAACTGCACCAGCAAGCGCACCTCGGCGTGCTCGCGGTAGAGCGCTTCTACTTCGCCCGAAGAAACCGAAAATGGCGGACCCGGCATTTCAGGCTGGGGATAGTCGACAGTAATAAGCAGGATTTGCGTTGCGGGCGGCAGGATGCCCGCCAAGTGGCGGACATAGCGTTCACGCATTTCCGGCGGCAGCGCAATCAGCGATGCGCGGTCGTACACCGCGCTCACTTTTGCCAAGTCATCCTTGCTCAAATCGAAAAAATCGCCGCACAGGATGCGGATGCCATCCGCTTCGCAATGCTCAAATTTTCCGCGGGCGACGTGATGCGGGGTGTAGCCGTTTTCCTTGAAGAACGCTTGCACCGCGATGTTGCTCAGTTCCACACCCATAACCTGATGCCCCTGCTTGCGCAGCCATAGCATGTCGCGGCTTTTGCCACACAGCGGCACGAACACCATGCTGTCGCAGGCAAGATGCAATTCCTGCCAGTATTCACACAAATAAGGATTAATCACGTTCTGGTGAAAACCGATTTCTTCCCGCTCCCAGCGTTCCAGCCAGAAATCTTTTTTCATATCTATCCTGACCAGAATTATTCAAAAAAAACGGATGAGCCTCATTTAATAGTTGATCAAAGCGGTTACGCCGATAACGCTTCATACGAAGCTGAAGCGAGATCGCCCACGGGCAATCTGCCCACAACGCAACTTCGATTTGCTTGGATGACAACCGTCCGCCGCCGGCTTCTTACCGGCCGGCAACGGCCACTCAATGCGCTATGAAAATGAACCAGATCAGGCCGCTAACAACCAGGGCCACCGCGACGAAAATTATTATCTTTTGCAACACGTCCATATTTATCTCCTTATCAGCATAATGAGCTTGGCGACAGGAATACGCCGCTGTCCGAATTGTCGTATAAATTATCCGCCATCACCATATGGGGACCTCTAAAAATTCAGGGTTCGCCCAAATGCAAGGCGCGGGAAAATTTCGCAGCGCCGCATATGGGTTATATGCAAGCAAGAAATTTTTTACGCAACGCAGCATAACCAGCCACTTGGTTGCCGTTCTTTGGCGACCTAGTGGAATGGCTAGTAGTTCCATCAGTTGGGATGAAATCTGGATTTTAGAGGTTCCCATATGTTTCCAGTATGCCACCACGCGCATGTGCAAGCTGAGGGAACGCAATAATTGGAAGGTTAAGTTCGGTTTTTTTCATGGCCTGGTTGAACGTTGATGCTGCAGCAAAATGTCGTATGACTTCGACGAGAATGTCTCCTTCGGTCATTTTCGGACATTAGTGAATGGCAGGTCTACGCCAAAAGAAGACGGTCAAGCTTTCGCTCCAAATTCGTCATCACCCTGTCAATATCTCGTCAAAATCACCCTGATCAAGTCGCACACCGTCCCTCTCGAACATCCCAGGAAATCCGCCATGACAGACCTGATTCAGTCGAATGGCTTGATTTAATGGCTTCTCTGCTGCGCGGGAGTGACAAAGCCAAAAGAATTATGTAGCATTGGCCCAACACTTGCTGTAACTCAGGCGTGGCACATACAAACAGGAGATTATCATAATGAAACGCAATCAATCCGGCTTTACCTTAATCGAAATCGCCATCGTACTGGTGATTATCGGCCTGCTGCTCGGCGGTGTACTGAAAGGACAAGAACTGATCAACAGCGCCAGGGTGAAAAACCTTGCGACTGATTTCAGAAACCTCCCGGTGTTGATCTACGGCTATCAGGACAAGTACAAGGCGTTACCGGGGGATGACGTTGCGGCTGTCAGCCATGTGGTTGCCACCGGCAATGGCAATGGCAATGGCATCATCGACGGAAAATGGGATTCCACAACCGCCACCGATGAAACCCAATTATTCTGGCAAGATGTTCGTCTCGCTGGTTTGGCCCCCGGACCTACATCAGGCGCAGACTTGCTGCCAACTAATTCTGCCGGTGGCCTTATCGGTATTACCAATGGCACAGTTACCGACAACCCGGTGCTTAACCTTAATGGGACTTACGTCATTTGTTCTGCCGGGATATTGGGCAAGTTTGCCAAACAGCTCGATATACAGATGGATGATGGCAACACCACCACTGGTTCGATGAGAGTTATCGCCAATAACGCGGGGGCACGCCCGATGGCGGTTCAACAAACGGCCATTGATCTTTCCGCAGTGGCAGGTAGCGATGCAATAACCTATACCGTTTGCATGGGCGTTTAATAAATCACCCGGCGTGACACAGCCCGCTTCGGCGGGCTTTTTATTGCCCTTTATGCAGTTGCGACTCAGCCGCCTGCAACGCTTCCGGCAAGGAGAGCAGATGCTGCCATTGGTCCCTCCACCCCGACTTCTTAACTGTTGCAGAAAAAAGCCGATAACACCACTCCAACCATACAAGCGGTCATTCATTAGTTGTACATTGGATTATGGTTTACCATGACAATAAACGCGCACACCACTACGATGAACGAAAAACTGTTACGCCTGCTGGGCGGCAAAGAGAAGCTCTACCCAAAAAATCTGGAGGAGTGGTACCCGCGTGTGTTGAACCGTATCATTAATCTGTGGCATTCAAGGGAAATTGATGATTACTTTACCGAGCTGATGCTTGATAACCGCGCTAGCACCCGAGAGGGGTTCCCTCCCGAGGTGGCATCCGAAATTTTCTCGTTGAGCTTGGTGCACGCAAAATTACGCAGCCAGAAACAGCAAGGCGCGGCTGGGGTTAATCCCTGGGACGACGTGGAAGCATCGAAAAAAGCCGCCATCGAGCAGCAAGGCTATGCTTTTTCTCCCAGTGGTTTCATCCAGTCAGCCGAAAAGGGCGACCGCAATGCCGTTGCGTTGTTCCTGAGCAGCGGCGTGGATATTGATACGCGCGATGAGCACCGCTGGACACCGCTGATGGTATCAACCTTAAATGGCAAGGAAGAAGTTGCAATCTTTCTCATCCGCAGCGGCGCCGACGTCCGCGCCAAAAATAAGGAAGGTTATGGGCCGCTGCACTGTGCCGCATTCAACGGTTACAGCAACATAGTGAAACTGCTCGTGGAAAAACGCGCCAATGTGAACGGACGCAGCAACCATGGCTGGACACCGCTGCTGCAAGCTGCCATACGCGGCCACCTGCTGACTGCCGGGCAACTGATTGCCGGTGGCGCCGATGTCAATCTCGCCAGCAACGACGGCTGGACGCCACTGCACAAGGCCGCCGCCAACGGTCATACCGAAGTAGTCAAACTGCTGCTCGCCAAGGGTGCGAACCGCGGCACAAAATACCAGGATGGCACAACGCCCTTGACCCTTGCCACCAAAAACAAGCATGAAGAGATCGTGGCACTGCTCACCGCAAACCGCTAGCAGCCTGTGCCGCATCCACTATTCAGGCTGTCATGAGGTAGCGATTATGGCAAAGTGGCTCGTCATTATTGGCATCATTTTCATCCTGGTTGGAGTGGCTTGGCCTTGGCTGTCCAAGCTGGGCATCGGTCATCTTCCAGGTGATATTTATATCGAGCGTAAAGGATTCAGCCTCTACTTTCCGATCACTACCAGCATCATCATTTCTCTGGTGCTGTCGCTTCTTTTCTGGATATTCAGAAAATGAATTGAGGCGCGGGTTCAAATTTGAAGTGCAACGCCTGACTTGAAGAATACCTGATTGGGTGTCTGGTATCCAAGTCGTTTTCTGGGTCGGTTGTTCAGTCTCTCCATCGCTGTATCGATCTCCTGTTGTGTAATCGTGGTGAAGTCCCTGTTCTTCGGGAAGTACTGCCGTATTAATCCATTGGTGTTTTCGTTGGTGCCTCGCTCCCAAGATAAGCAAGGGTAAGCGAAGTAGAAGTCTGCCTTCAACATTGCCGCAATTTTTTCATGCCCGGCGAATTCACGCCCGTTGTCCGAAGTAATGGTGTGTACCTTATTCTGATAGGGCTTTAGTAGCCCGACCATCGCTTGGCTGACTGCGTGCGCAGTCTTGCGCTCAACCTTGCGGATCAGTGTGAATCCCGTCTTGCGTTCAACGATGCTCACGATGGCTTGCCGGTGGTTCTTGCCGATGACGGTATCAGCTTCCCAATCGCCAATCCTCTTACGTTCATCGACGATGGCCGGACGATCATCGATGGAAAGACGGTTAGGAATCATGCCGCGCCGATCTCTCTTACCGTAACGTTTCTTGCGTTGCTTCTGATGAAACCACTGATGAGACTACTGATGAAACCTCTGGTGGAACTACTAGCCATCTGACTAGGCTGTCCAAAAACGACATCCAAGTCATTGGTTATAGCCATTCCGCTATGCCACCAAAAAACGGTGGCCAAGCGGCTGGTTATAGCCATCTTACTGATAAAACTACTAGCCATTCCACCAGGTTGTCAGCCGAAGAACTTTTGGCCGGGCACCCGAAAAACGACAACCAAGTGGTTGGTTATAACCCAGCAAAATACGCTGGGTAAGTCATTGATGAAACAACTAGCCATCTCACTAAGGCAGCAAGCTGCCAAGTGATTGGTTATGGTTATAGCCATTCCACCCATTGATTTTTGGTGCTGCACCGGCTAATGAACAATCCAGGTTTATGGCGGACTTAGATAGCGCGGATTGCCGCACAGCTTTCTGCTACCAGCGCCGGACCGCGATAAATCAAACCGCTGTATATCTGTACCAATGCCGCGCCGGCGTGGATTTTTTCGGCGGCGTCCGAGCCACTCAAAATGCCACCCACACCGATGATGGGCAACGCGCCTTGCAGTTCAGCAGCAAGCTGACGGATCACGCCGGTGGACTTGTCGCGCACTGGTGCGCCGCTCAGGCCGCCGCTTTCTTCACCATGCGGCAGGTTTTCCACGCCCTCGCGTGACAGTGTGGTGTTGGTGGCGATCACGCCGTCGATGCGATGTTGCATCAGCAGGCGCGCGATTTGTGCGACTTGCCCGGCTTCCATATCCGGTGCGATCTTCAAAACGATGGGCACGTATTTGCCATGCGTGTCGGCGAGTTTTTGTTGTTCTGCCTTGAGTGGCTTGAGCAGATCGTTCAGCGCGTCCTCGCCTTGCAACTGGCGCAGATGCCTGGTGTTGGGCGAGGAGATGTTGACGGCGACGTAGCTGGCGTGCGCATACACCTTTCGCAGGCAGATCAGGTAATCGTCCGCTGCATTTTCGATCGGCGTGTTGGCATTCTTGCCGATGTTGATGCCCAATATACCGCGATAGTCAGCGCGCTGCACATTCTCGATCAGCTTGTCCGCGCCGTCGTTGTTGAAGCCCATGCGGTTGATGATGGCGTTGGCTTGCGGCAGGCGGAACAGGCGCGGCTTGGGGTTGCCGGGCTGGGGCAGCGGGGTGATGGTGCCGATCTCGATGAAACCAAAACCGAGTGCCGCAAGCCCGTCTATGCAGTCGCCATTCTTGTCGAGTCCGGCGGCTAGCCCGACCGGATTGGGAAAAATCAGCCCCATAACGGTGCGCGGATTGTCTGGCGGACGCGGCGCGATGATGCCGCTCAAGCCCAATGAATACGCGGTTTGCAGACCACCAAGCGTGAGATGGTGGGCGGTTTCCGGGTCAAGTTGGAACAGCGCGGAACGGAGCAGTCGGTACATGGTTAATGCTTCTTAATGGCGGCTGGCTTGACGACCACAGGGATCGGGAATTTTTTCTTTTGTTGGAACAGGTTGCTGCGTTTTTTGCCGCGCCAGTTTTCTGCGACGACATCACCGAGTTGCAGGCACAACAAGCCGAATACGGCATAGCCGAATTGCGCGAACAGCGGATTGGGCAGATTGCTGATCAGGTTTCCGCCACCCATTTGATAGCTGATCACGGTAAAGTTGCCTACAATAATTCCAGCCAGCGCGGCGCAAATTACGCGCCCCCAATCACCGGATTTGAGACCGGAGAAAATCGTGCTTTCGTGCCACAGCAGTTGCAGCGCGACCAACAGTAACAGTGGTGCGATCCACAGCAGCCAGAATAATTGCGCGGGCCATACCGCACCACCCAGCAGACCTAGCGCGGCGATAGGCACGAGGCTGAAGGCGAGCGTTTCGCCGCTGGGTATCGGCAAGGATATGCCGCGCGACAGGCGTTTGAGCAGTCCTGGAAACGCGCCGAGCAAGGCGCGGGTGCTGAGCACTGCCGGAGCCAGCAAGGCGAACAACGGGGTGTAGAGCAATAGCTGCACGGCGGGGTTGCCTTGTTCTGTCGGCCAACTTGCTGTGAACAGATTCAGGTAAGCCAGCAGCCAACCGAGCATGGCGCTCGCTGCGGCCATCCACAAGAAGTAGTTGCGTTGAATGTTCATCGGGCTGTTGCCAGTACGCCTTTTGATCGTGTGATTGGTGAGCAAGACATAGCCCAGTAACATCAGTGTGGTGAGCAATATCGCGGCGATATTCTCGGCCGCGGCCGGGGTGCCGGCTGCAGGGGTGTCAGTTGAGAGTTCGCTCCATTCCTTGCCGCTCAAGAGCAATCCAGCCAGTGGTAGTAAAACTAGCGAAAATATGAAGATGCATAAACGTGTCTTCATGCTGATTCTCCTTCGACTGCGCTCATAACCAGCGACTTGGCTATCGTTAACCAGCGGCTTATGTCACCGTATTTTGGTGACTTAGCCGAATGGCTATGCAAAGCCTTTCGGGTGCCCGGCCAAAAGCGCATCGGCTGATGGCTTAGTCGAATGGCTATAACCAAACACTTGGCAACTGTCTTCTGGTTGCTTAGTGGGATGGCTAGTCGTTTCACCAGTGGTTTCATCAGGACACAGGCCTGTCGAGTGTCTGCCAAGTGCTGTCCAACAAGCCTTGCGCGGGTTGGTATTGTGTCTTGTAAGCCATCTTGCGGCTGTGTTTTATCCAGTAGCCCAGATAGACGAAATCCAGATCGAGTTTGCGACACAGCTCGATTTGCCACAACACGTTGTAAACCCCCAGGCGGGCACGCGGCAAATCCGGCTCGTAGAAGGTATACACCGAGGACAGACCGTCGCTGAGCAAGTCGATCACACTGACCATGCGCAGCACGCCCTGCTCACGAAATTCCACCAGCAGCGAATCAACATGACTTTGCAGCAGAAAGTTTTGATACGACTCGCGGTCGTCATTGTCCATGCCGCCGTCTTTGTGGCGTGTGCGCTGATAGCGTTGATAGAGGTCGTAATATTCGGCGTTGTCTTGCAACGGGTGCAGCGTAGCCTCGAGATGCGCGTGTTGCTTCCAGGCGCGCCGCTGCGAGCGACTTGCCGTGAATTGTTTTGCCAATATGCGCAGCGGGACACAGGCGCGACAATTATCGCAATGCGGCCGATAAGTGTAGGTCCCGCTGCGCCGAAAGCCACATTGCACCAGTTCTGAATACACCGGCGTGCTGATCAGCAATGCGGGCGTGGCGACTTGCGAGCGCGCTTGCAGATCGGGCAGATAGCTGCATGGATAGGGCGCGGTCAGATAAAAATGCAGCGCGGATAGCGGGATGTCGTTTAGCAGGCTCATGTAAAAAGATCGGGGTCAAATTGCCAGTCAGTCGGGTGCCCGGACATAACCAGCCGCTTGGCTGTTGTCTTTCGGGTGCCCGGCCAAGAGCTCCTCGGCTGACAGCCTAGCGGAATGGCTAGTGGTTTCATCAAAAGTTTTTCGTCTATCGGCGCACAGTGTATCAATTCTTGCAGGCTAGCGATAAATTCGCTGCGCGGAATTTCGCGTGCGCCGAGTGTGGCGAGATGGGGCGTGTTCATCTGGCAATCGATCATGCCAAACTGCCAGCGTTCAAGTTGCCTGGCGAGATGCGCCAGCGCGATCTTCGAGGCGTTGCTGACGTCACTAAACATGGATTCGCCGTAGAACATGCGTCCGATACTGACACCATACAAACCACCAACCAATTCCAGCTCCAACTCATCGGCGATACTGTGTTGGCTTCCTGGTGTAACTACTGGCCATTCGACTGGGCTGTCACAAGACGACAGCTTAGTCGCTGGACATCGCTCACTTATGGCCGTGCTCATTGCACTGCCCATTTCGTTCGATCGTTGCCGCCTTGTCTCGCCTTCGATTTGAAACTGGAATGATTTTTTTGGCATCCATACTTCAACCGAATGCGCGTAGCCCAGCCGATGCAGTGCGCAATACGCTGCAATCATGTCTTCGCCTATCCAAGTGCCGGGATGGCCGGCTCGATTTTTGGCGCGCGGAGCGGCGCAGCAACGCATCACCTGTTCGAAAACAGTATCGTTGCGCACTTCATGGATGCTGTTGCGCAACATTTTGGCGAGCGAGCGCGAGGTCTTGAATTCACCCGGGATCAGCACCATGCGCGGATTCGGACTCCACCACAGTATGGGCTCGCCGGGATTGAACCACGGGAATATTCCGTTGCGGTAGGCTTCCAGCAGACGCGGTACGGTTAGCTCGCCGCCCGCCGCCAACAAACCATTAGGCGAACTTAGAGCGCGCTCGACAGACGGGAATGGGGTGTCATCAGTTAGCCAGGGAATCAAGTTGGTCCTTTTAGCATCTGTTCATTGGATGCATTTTGTGGTTATATTGCCATGGGTGGAAGTTGTGGTTTAAGGGGCGGCGAATGTTATCGGGAATATTTGGAAAAAAATCTGATCATCCCTTGGCGGATATCAAGTCTGTGCAAGCGTTGTTGGGCGACTTGCCGAAGAATGACGCGTTCAAGTCGCTCATGGAGTTAACCGAGTGGATAGAGTCGGTGTCGGAACATACCGACTTCAAGCTTGATCACCAGTTTGCCGTGTTGCGCCTGATTGACGAGGCTGCCCAGCCTTACGCACGAAAATTGGTGCGCGAGTATTTTACGCCTTTTGAGATAAATAAATTCCAGGAAAATCGCCTGTGGCTAGTGCTGGACAATTTTTCCCGCCATACCGCCAATGCTTATTACACGGTGTTCAATCGTTATTGCAACGCTGAAAAAGGCAGCAATACCATCAAGGCACAAGTGCCGTTGCTGGCTGCCCGCGCGGTGCATACCATGATTTGCCAGTTGAAATATGTTTGTGCCCGCTATGGTCAGGCCGATAACACGATTTGGGCTAACCTCGCCCAGCTATACAAACATGCCGAACAACTGCAATACCTCAATACGCCGGTCAGCATGTATCCCGGCATGATAGTCAACACGTCGGTGAAATGTGAGGTGGGGCGCCTGTTGGTATGGTACGACAGTGGGCTTCTTGCCTTGAGCCCGCTGTATATGCATCTGACCGAGCGCATTGTGGCACAGTATTGCTCGACCATCGACATACACGCAGAGCCAAGCGGGCACAGTCGGCTCAGTTTCGATTTAAATCGCCCGGCTGAACCGACGCGCATCAACATGGAGGCCACCACGCATCCTGCCCTGCGCTTCGTCAGCATGCAAACGATGCAAGCCAAGCTGGAAGACTTGATGAAAGTGCTGAAAAAAAATATTGTTCCCAATGAGATCAATCTGGGCGGAAGCTATGAAGCTAAAATAGTTATTGAAGCTGTTCAGTATTTATTGAATTATTTGATCGCACCTCCCGTGCGACGCAATCCGCGACACGCGGCCAATGTCACATTGAACGTGGTCAACGGCTTTGACAAGGTGGTCGAGCGCAGTAATGCAGGGCTGCATTTCAGCGAAAAAGATCCGGTATATTGGGTAACCGAGGAGATCAGTGTCGGCGGATTTAGCAGCGCTTTGCCTACAGCAAGCGCTAACATAGGCATCGGCAGTTTGCTTGGGATACAGCCGGAGGGTGCGTCACATTGGGGTGTGGCAGTGGTGCGGCGGTTGTTGCGCGATGATGCGAACCGACTGCACGTGGGCTCGGAAATTCTGGCCAACCAGGTTGCCGGTGTGTTCTTGAACCGGAACGGCAGCGAACTTGAAAACGGCCAAGCGGCGCTTTGGCTTTATGCAAAACAGGGTGAGTTATCCGGCGGGGTTCAGTTATTGTTGATGAAGGCCGATACATTCTCCGCCAATCGCAGCTTGAAAATTCAGCTGGAAGGGAAAAATTATTTGCTGATGCCCAGCGGATTGCAGGAAAAAGGCCTTGATTACGATTTGGCAAAATTCAAACTTATTGAGCAGGAGGTTAGTGAGGATTGAGGAGCGTGGATTGAGGATTGAGTTAAAAGCGGAGCAGCGGTTCTTACTCAATCCTCAATCCTCTTTGTCAGCCAAGCCTCGATATCACGAAGTTCTTCCTCACACACCGAGTGTTGCATGGCGTATTCATGCCATTCCACTGCATAGCCGAATTTCAGCAACGCATCTCTTGAAACAGCCCCCAATGCATAGGGTATGACCGGGTCGCTGCGTCCGTGCGCCATAAAAATGGGAGTTGCCCTGGTGCTTGCCAGCACCTCGCGCACAGCACTATCCGCCAACGGCAAATAAGTGGAGAGTGCCAGCACTCCACCCAGCGGGGCAGTCTGGCGCAATGCGGTGTGCAGCGCAATTGCCCCGCCCTGAGAAAATCCCGCTAGAAAGATGTTTCCCGGTGAAATGCCGCGTGCCATTTCCTGCGCGATCAGTGCTTCGACAGCAATTTGCGAGGTGCGGATTCCTGCCTCATCCTGTTGCGCATCTATGCTTTGGCTGGCAATGTCATACCAGGCACGCATCACAAACCCGCCGTTGATGGTGACCGGGCGTTGCGGCGCGTGCGGAAAGATATAACGTACTGCGACAGGGAGTTTCAGCTCGCCGGCAATGGGCACAAAATCCTGGCCGTCCGCGCCCAAACCATGCAGCCAGATGATGCTGTGTTGTGGTTGCTTGCCGGATTCGAGCGTGATGTGTGGAAGAATAGCGCTCATGCAGATTGTTATGTAGGTTCGGGAACGATCTCGCGCAACACCTGAAAAATCTCGCGGAAATTCTTGGGCGGCTTTTGCGCCTCCATTTCCTTTTGCGCGTTGCGTATCAGCGTGCGCAGTCTTTGCGCATCGGCCCTTCGACTGGGCTCAGGACAGGCTTGCGGATACGCAGCAAGCAACTCGGTCAGTGCCGCATCGCTTTCCAACAACCGGTCGCGCCAGCGTTCCAGTTGGTGCATATAGGCGACGTGCTGTTGCGAGGTGCCTTTCCATGCGTTCAGTTTGGCGATGATGGGAGCGGTATCCACATCGCGCATCAGCTTGCCGATGTATTGCATCTGGCGGCGTTGCGCGCCGAACTTGTTGATGTTCTTCATCTCGCGTATCGCATCGCGCAGATTCTCCGGGATGTCGAGTTGTGCGAGTTGATCCTTGCCAAGCCCGGACAGTTCTTCACCGAGGTCGCGCAGATCGTGCATCTGCTTTTTGATCTTGGTCTTGCTGGGAGGCAGCTCTTCCTCATCACCGTCCACCACTGGTTGGTTGCGCAAGCCGCGCCCTCGGGTAGTGGGGCTGTTTACATTGCGCGCCTGAGGCCGGATGATTTCTACGGCGCCATCATCATATTCTTCGGCATCATGTGCCTCGGCATCATCATGCTCATCTTCGTCATCTCCCAGATGAATATGTAACGGCTCGTTTTCGTCGTGGTTTTTATTGTGCGGATTCATAGCAGTTAATGTGTCTGGTCTTAATGAGCTTGGTCTTAATGAGTTTGGGCGATGCTGCTATGATACCGCCTTTCGCTAATTATCCGCTTTGCTTATGAATGCCCTAGTCTCCTCTACGCTACGCTTCTCCCATTCCGCTGACAGCTTGCGCAACATCGTGCAAGACATGCTGGACTACGCCAAACAACGCGGTGCATCAGCGGCCTCCGCCGAAGTTTCGGTTGGTTTCGGTCAAGGCGTCACGGTGCGTCAAGGCGAAGTCGAAACCATCGAATACAACCGCGATAAAGGTCTGGGCATCACTGTCTATCTCGGCCAGCAGCGCGGCAATGCCAGTACCTCGGATTTTTCGCCGCAAGCGGTGCGCGATACGGTGGATGCGGCGTTGTCGATTGCGCGCTATACCGCCAAAGATGATTGCTCAGGCCTGCCGGATGCGGACATGCTGGCACGTGATTGTCCAGATATGGAATTGTATCATCCGTGGGACTTGCCGGTCGATGCGGCGATAGAATTGGCGCAACAGTGCGAACAAGCGGCCTTGGATACGGATGCGCGCGTCAGCAATTCCGAAGGCGCGACCGTTAACTTGCACGAGGCGCAATTCATAACCGCCAACAGTCTGGGTTTCATGGGTGGCTTCCCCACTTCGCGGCACAGCCTCAGTTGCGCGGTCATCGCCGGACCGGATGACGCAATGGAACGAGATTATTGGTATGCAGTCGCGCGCGATGCCAAAGATTTGCCAAGTGCCCGGCAAGTCGGGCGCATCGCCGCCGAGCGCACCGTGCGCCGCCTGAACGCACGCCAACTCGAAACCATGCAAGCGCCGGTATTGTTTGAAGCGCCGATCGCATCCGGTTTGCTGGGTAGTTTTGTCAACGCGGTGAGCGGCGGCAGCCTGTATCGCAAGTCCTCGTTTTTGCTCGATCAACTCGATCAAACCATCTTCGCACCGCACATCAACATCGCCGATGTGCCGGACATTCGCAAAGGACTGGCTTCCAGCCCGTTCGATGATGAAGGCGTGCAAACACAGCGCCGCGTGATCGTTGAAAATGGTGTGTTGCGCGGCTATTTTCTCGGCAGTTACTCGGCGCGCAAGCTGGGGCTGCGTTCCACCGGCAATGCCGGCGGCAACCACAATTTGGTCTTGAAATCATCAGGGGGGCAATCCGGCGAACTGGATTTCGCCGGGATGCTGAAAACCATGTCGCGCGGACTGCTCGTCACCGAGTTATTAGGCCAGGGAGTCAATGCTGTGACTGGCGACTATTCGCGCGGCGCAGCAGGCTTCTGGGTGGAGCACGGCGAAATTCAATACCCGGTGCAGGAAATCACCATCGCTGGAAATTTGAAAGATATGTTCCGCAACATCATCGCGGTAGGCAACGACGTGCTGGTGCAAGGTTCGCGTCAGTGTGGTTCGATTCTGGTCGAAAGCATGACCATCGCGGGACGCTAATTTCAGGAAGGCAAATGTAATTCGGTAGAGTGCGCTAAAACAGGCGGCGCTCTAACCTCGTGCCTCGATAAGACCTGCTGCTCCGTTGTGCGCACGGCCATCCGGATGTGACGTGCGCATGCGATGCTGACCAACACTCTATTTATGCACTGCCACAAAATCGGCGATTTTCTGCAGCAACTCATCTTCCTGATAAGGCTTGCCCAAGTAGGTGTTGACGCCCAGTTGCATGGCGTAATCGCGGTGCTTGTCAGCAGTACGCGAAGTGATCATGATGATCGGCAGATTCTGCATCTTGGGATCGCGACGCAATTCTCTGACAAGCGTGAAACCATCCATGCGCGGCATTTCAATGTCCAGCAACATCACGTTCGGGGTGAACTCCTCCAGTTTTTCCAGCGCATCCACACCGTCCGTCGCCGTCACAACCTGATAACCGGCGCGGATCAGCATGCGGGAGGTGATCTTACGCACGGTAAGGGAGTCGTCCACCACCATGATCAACGGCTCGGTATTGAGCGGCTTGGCGGCCGCCTTTTTCGCCTTGCTGATGCCGGCGATACGTTGCGCCAGTTGCGCCGGGTTCAAAATCAGCACCACTCTGCCATCACCCAGCACCGTCGCACCGGCGATCCCTGACAGCCGCGCCAATTGCGGGCCAATATTTTTTACCATCGCCTCCTGATTGCCCAGCATTTCATCAACATGCAGAGCAATGAGTTGCCCGCCGCTGCGCAGCAGCAACACCTGATTGCGCGGCTGATTTTTCTGGGCAATTTCCATGTCAGCCAGCAGGTGCGGTAAATAGTGCAGTATGTAAATATTGCCTTGCCATTCGATTTGTCGCGCGTGATACAACGCGTCCATTTCTGCCGGTTTCACCTGCCTGACTTGTTCGACCATGGTGGATGGAATCGCATAAATCGCATCTCCCGAACGCACCATCAACACCTGCGTGACCGCCAGCGTAAGCGGCAAATGGATGAGAAATTGCGTACCTGCCCCCCGCTTCGAGCTGACATCGATACGCCCACCCAACGCAACGATCTCGCTGCGCACCACATCCATGCCGATACCGCGTCCGGCGACTTCGGTGATTTCGGTCGCAGTGGAAAGGCCGGGAGTAAAAATCAGTTGCGCCAATTGATCGTCACTGACCTCTTCATCGGCCTGCAGCGAACCGTTGGCTATCGCCTTTTCGCGCAGCTTCGCAAAGTTCAGGCCGGCGCCGTCATCACTGAACTCGAATACTACCTCGTTGCTTTCCTGGCGCACACTCAAACGAATTTCACCGATCGGGAGCTTACCGCTCTGCGCGCGCAGCTGATCGTTTTCCAGGCCGTGCACGATGGAATTGCGCAACAAGTGCTCTAACGGTGCGATCATTTTTTCCAGCACGCTGCGATCCAGCTCTACGTTCGTGCCCTGCAATTCAAGGTTGGCGCGTTTGTTCAGCTCCTTGCCGGTTTGTCGCACGATGCGATACAAGCGGTTGGTGATGCTGTTAAACGACACCATGCGCACGTTCATTAAGCCTTGTTGCAACTCGCGGTTAAGCCTCCCCTGCGCCAACATCACGACAGCGGTTTCATCCAGATTTTTCAACATCGACTGCTGCACGGTCTGCACGTCATGCACGCTTTCATTCATGAAACGCGTTAATTCCTGCAAGCGGGTAAAGCGGTCAAATTCAAGCGGATCGAACTGCTCCGCGTTATCCTTGGCCAACGAGACGCGCGCCTGCATCTGGCTCTCTGCCTGAATCTCCACCTCACGCAACTGCTGGCGCAAACGCATCACGCTGGTCGTCAATTCCAGCAAACCTTCCTTTAAAACACGCATTTCGGTTTCCATACGCGAGCGTGCCACGCTGATTTCACCGGCTTCGTTCACCAGCCGGTCCAACACGTCGGAACGCACACGCAGCATATTGCCAAGCACGGCACGATCCGCCCTGCGCTCGACCACCGCCGGCTGATCTGCCGCGCGTCGCCCAGTCGGAACTTGTTTGGCCTCTGCTACAGGTTTACCACCGCGCAATTCTCCGAGCAAAGCCATAATGCGATCAAAATCACTTTCCAGCGTGTCCCAATACCCGGCTTCATCGCGCAGTTGGGCAGCCGCCAACACACGGTCTTCCATTTCATGGGCAATTTCACCGATACGCATCGCACCCACCATGCGTGAACTACCCTTCATGGTATGCAGCAGGCGTTTTAAGAATGGCACTTGCTCCTCGTCGTGCGGCGGCTCACGCCATGTACGCAATCCCTCACTAATCTTCGGACACAGGTCGTCGGCTTCCTCGAGAAACACCGGTAGCAGTTGCTCATCCACGTCATCGTACACTCGAGGCTTGTACGCTTCGGCGTACGCCTCAGCCGGCTTGGCTATGGTAAGCACGACTGGCTGCAACACGCTTTCTGCCGCACTGGCCGGTTCTGCGACCGCTCCGCTGAGCTTGTCTTTATCGGTCAACAGTCGCTCTTTCACCTCGTCGCGCACTTGAGGCTGGTCCGCTTCGGCTTTCTGCGTCAGGGGAGCAAATGCCTCCGGCTGCAAAGCTTTTTCCGGCTCGCTGGCCGATTCCTCGCTGGCCGGCTCCAAGGCTGCCTCACTGAGATTGTCCTTGTCGGCCAGTAGCTGATTAACCAAATCACTGCGCATCTGCGGCATTTCTTTGTCGCAAACGTTCTGTATCATTCCATCCAGTGCGACGATGGATTGCTCAAGCAATTGCAATTGACCGTCGCTCAGCGTGAAGAGCTGCTCCAGACGCGCCTGCAACCAGCCTTCCAGGGCGTAGGCCAGCTCCACCACAGTGGCAAATCCCATGGTGCGACTCACCCCCGCCAGCGTGTGCGCAGCACGCATGAAATCATATTGCACCACCGGCGGCACTGCCGTGCGCAACTCATCAAGCTGTTGATGCAAAACCGCGATATTTTGCTTTACCTCAGCACTGGCAATATTGAACAACGCCGAAGAGTACAAAGTGGCCTCGCCTGTCACAACAACCTTTTCTGAAGGCGTTGGGGCGGGTGCGGATAGGGGTGTTGAAACCTGTCCAGAGTCTGTGACTAAGCCAGGCAATTCACTGGCCGACGAAGCGGTCAGCCGCATTTCTGAATCGAGGCCGTTCTCGATTTGTTGCGCAGCAGCTATCAGGTCCCCCGCCTCGATGATCACCTCACCCTGGTTGCTGAGCATATCCACCCAGCCGGCAAAAGACTGCACTGCCACTTTGATAAAGTTCAGCAGCCCCGGCGTGGCCGTTTTGTTGTACTGCAACCATTTATTCATGGCGCGCTCGACACACCACGCAACCTCGCCCAACTCAGTCAAGCCGACCATCCGTCCGCTGCCCTTGAGAGTATGGAAAGCGCGCCTGATGATCACCAATGGTTCGTGACTGTCGGGGTGTAATTGGCAAGTCTCCAGATTGGAGCGCATGGTGCCCAATACCTCTTGCGCCTCTTCCAGAAATATATCGAGCAATTCCTGGTCTTCGTCCGACGGACGCTGTATCGCTGCAAAAACCTTCGCTGCTTCAACTGGCGCGATTTCCACCGGTGCAGATACCTGTGGCGCCTCATCCGGAGCGATTTCCATCGGCGCGGAAACCTGCTCGACCGGGGCGATTGCCATCGGCGCGAAAACCTTCGCTGGTTCAGCTGGCGCGATTGCCGCTGTTTCTGGGGCTTGATCCAGTTTGACCATTTCGACCAATGCCGTCTGCAGTCGCGAAATATCACCTGTCTGTCCATGCGTCAGATGTTGCATGTAATTTTCCAGCGCGCTCATTGCATCGGCCAACGCATACCTTTCTGCCGGCCTGGGAGCATCGTCACGCTGCGTGAAACGTCGGACATGATCCTGAATGGATGTCAGCAATTGTTCCGCATGATGCAGGGATGAGATACGCAAACCGCCTTGTATCTGGCTCAACAAACGCAACAACTCAGGCAACTCGTCACGCTTGATCGCACTGTCGAAAAAGGCGTTCAACCCTTGCTCGACATGCTGGATGTTCACCAGCATTTCGTTGGCCAGCGGACCCATCACGTCGCCCCGTTGTTCCATCTGGTAATGCAGATCAACCAGTTCTGTCAGCCGTTTCGTGTCCTCCGGTTGCTGCTTTACCGCAGCCTGCATACGCTCGGACAGGATGCGCGCCTGCTCCTGAAAGCCGCTGCCTATACGGCGGTAATTCTCTATACCGCTACCCAGCAGCAGCAGTGCCATCGCCATATCCATTGCGATGGGTCGCGCGTGCTCCGGCGAACTCCCATACTGCGACAACACCTGAATTTGTTTGGTCAGATACTGCAGGACATCGCGGTCAAGCTTGTCGCTCTGCAAAGCAATCTGTTCGGCATATTTGATGAATTTTTCGCATGCCGCCTTGTCGCCTTGCGCGCACAGCTCCCAGCATTCTTCGGCAACGCGCAATTGATCGCGCATGATGCCAAGCATCTGATCCACTTCGCTGGGCGACAGTGCCGAAAGTTCGGGCAAGTATTGATCCAGCGCGTAAACCCGCTTGATCGCCTCCACCTGTTCACTCACGGCGTGACTGTGCCCGATCAGATAGAGCATCTCGTTCATAACCGGCTTTACATCACCGAAATTACCCTCAACTACCGCGCGCAATTGCTGGTCGATGCGACTCAGCAACTTGCGTACATTCATTTCGGGAGGCAACCCGTCAAGCTTCAGGCAATCAAGCAAGCCATAGCCTATCCACCAGAACGCGCGGCTGCCATCCTGTGGCGCACAGCGCAATGCCCCATCCAACGCCTGTTGCATTTGTTGCACTGAGGCAGCGACATCGTCCTGACGCAACCACTTCAACAAGCCTTGCTGATACTGGCTGCGCAACATCTTGAGGCGCGCCATTGCATCGCTCTGGGCAGGCAAGTTCAATACCTGTTGCGGCAACTGCAAGTCAAGATTGGGATAAAACAGATCCAGTTCGAACGACATCTCCAAGCCGCGCAACTGTTGCAACTCCTGATATTGCGGGAACAGGCGTAGTGCGGCGTTATCCGCACCATTGGCCAGTGTGTCGAGGTAGTGTGTGATACCGAACAAGGCGCGGCGCAGCACATCGCGATGCATCGCGGAAACTTGTTTCGGATTCGTTGCAAGCTCGCTCAGGGTGAGCTCCAGCTCGGCACAAAATACCGCCGCACCATCCAGGCCAACCATTTTTAGCACGCCCAACAAACGGTGCAACTCGGAACGCACCACTTCCAAAGCCGTCTCGTTATCTGCAGGAGCACCGAGATAAAGATCCATCTGCGCACTGATCTCGGCCAGCGTGCCGTCCACGCCGGGTTTCACTGCGGCAAGCGTGTTGCGATCAAATTGTGCGCTATTGGTCATGTGCAGTTTTGCCCAATATTACAATTTAAAGCCTGCTACCGAACCTCTCAAGTCAGATGTCAGGCCGGTCAACTGCGCGATGGAATTAGCTGTTAAACGCGTACCTTCCGTGGTCTGCACGGTAATTTGCAGAATGTCTTGCATCACGCTCGCCACTTCGCTGGCCATGTCAGTCTGCACTTGGGTGGATGTCGAAATACTGTTGATCAGCGCCGCCAGCTCGTTAGATACTTGCTCAATTTCCCGCAGCGATTGACCGGCCACATCAGACAGCTTGGCTCCTTCCACCACACCCAAGGTGCTCTTTTCCATCGCCGCCACTGCGTCATGGGTATCACCCTGAATGGTTTTCACCAGCGCACCGATCTGCCTGGTCGCCTCGCCGGAACGTTCCGCCAGACGCTGCACCTCTTCCGCCACCACCGAGAATCCGCGCCCTGCTTCACCGGCGGAAGCCGCTTGAATCGCCGCATTCAACGCCAGCACATTGGTCTGTTCGGTAATGTCGGAAATCAGGTCAACGATTTCGCCGATCTCCTGCGAACTTTCGCCGAGCCGCTTGATCCGCTTGGAGGTATCCTGAATCTGCTCACGAATAGCGTCCATACCGCTAATAGTATTGCGCACCGCTCGCGCACCCTGCTCGGTCGCCACCAAAGTGCGGCGCGCCACGTTGGCAGACTGCGCCGCGCTGGAATCCACCTCTTTGATGGATTTGGTCATCAACTGCACCGCTTCGCCAGCCTCCTGAATTTCCCGCGCCTGTTTCTGCGCTGCATCCAGAAGCCCCTTGGAAATATCTTCGGCATTTTTTGTTGCGTGCCCCATCTGTTCCACCGCAGCTATAATTCGCGACACCAGTTTACGGAACTCTTCGGTGGTGTAGTTCAGCGAGTCGGCAATCGCACCGGTGACATCTTCCGTGACTGTCGCGCGAATCGTCAAATCGCCGTCCGCCAGATCGCCCATCTCGTTCATCAAGCGCAAAATCGCGTTCTGATTCTGGCTATTGATGCGCGTCGCCTCCTCGGCACGGTGGCGAGATTCATCCACATAGGCCTTGGCCAACAATAGCAGCGATGACAATAACAACAGGCCGAACAGCAAGGCGGCCACAGTGGCAATCCGCGAAGATGACTGGTAAGAATCCACCAAACGCTGCGCTCCGGTCAACAATGAATCAGAATCATCCACGATCGCCTTGGCCGCACTCTTTGCCGCCACCAGGTTACGCACCTGAGAAACCAGAATCTCGACGCTATTGCGGGTGGTATCGAACAAATCCCGCACGCGCGCCACATTTGCATCCGTCGCAGGCAGCGCGGCCAGGCTGTCTTCCGCCGCAATGGTGTCGATCCCGAGCTGGGCTACCTGATCAATCGTCACTTCCGACCCCAACAGCCCGCCCGCATCTTTACCGATACGCTCCGTCGCCAGGGCAAAGCGCGTTACCTGCTCCTTTTTTGCGCCACCAAAAGTATCGGTCATCGTCTGTGTCAGTCCACGCAACTCGACACTCACTGTGTCAATCGTTGACACTGTCACACCCAATGTCACCAAGCCGGCACGCCCGTCTTGCAATGTTTGCACATCCAGCAGTGTTTTGTTTGCACTCTTCATGAACTCGTCCAGCGCAACGCGCGACGCACCGGCGGTCGCGGGCAACGTGCCATCGCCCTTGTCCAGCCTGGTTAGAATATTCGACAGGCTCGCCCTGCTTTCCTCCAAGGCATCAAACGCCACCGAGTTGCCGGATAGAGCTTGCTGCGCATCTTTGGCAAGCCGCTGTGACAACACCAGCAACTGGCTGGATTGCCCCACGTAGCGCACACTGTTGCTCTCTTCCCGGTTGCTCATGTAGGCAGCAATCGCGGTCAACACAAAAAAGGTTGCTGCGGCCACGCCAATTACTTTCAGTTTGAATTTGGGTAATGTCAGTTTAAATGCCATGTTATTCCTCTCCCTTAGAGAATTGCTAAACGCCTATCTGCAAAAATTCCGCCTGTTCCAGCAAGCCGGACACATCCAGCTTGTGCCAAGATGTGCCCTGCTCATCGTGATACTCGATTTGCCCATCAACCTCGCTTTGTAGCCATCTCCGCGCGTCGCGCGAACCCAGCACACGATCAACCAGCAGCGCCACGTTAAAAGCATGCCGCTCTGCAACCAGCAGTACGCGATTATTGATATCCCCGGATGCCGCCCCGCTGTGCTCATAGGCTGCCATATCGATCACGCCAAACAGATTGCCGCGCACATTCGCCACGCCGCGAAACCAGGGTTTGGTGAAGGGCACGACTGTCAACGGGGGCAATGGCAACACTTCACCGATATCCACCATATCCACCAGCCAGTTTCGCCCGCCTATCTGCACGCCCAACGTGGACACCCGCTCTACAGACATATCCGTCGCCTGTAGCCGGTCGATCAGGTTCTGCTGGAATTCGCGCAGATTAAGCCGCTTTGACATTGATGAGGCCTCTAAAAATTCAGGGTTTGCCGAGATGCCCCGCGAAGGAACACCGAGCCACTATGGCGCCCAATACAACAGGCATGCAATCCGCATCCAACTTTCGGTTGCACCAAAGGCCGGCTACCCAATGGCCAGCAAACTGGACGCGGGGTTGATACTGTGGAATTGATGCAGCCCATACAGAATCGTACGCGGCGCGCGCAAAGATGAAAGCAAACAAACCACGCAGCGGTTGTTTGAAAAAAATATTGGCGGCACCGCATAGGGTTGTTGTGTAAACAAGAAAACGGGGTTTCGGTGCAGGGTAACTTTTAGGTTGATCGAAACCGATTTTTTTCCGCAACGCAGCGATTGAAGCAAAGTGGTTTAAGCAGACAATCCGCGCAACGGATGCACGCAAATCTGGATTTTCAAAGGTTCCCAATGTCGCTTGGCGCCACTTAACCCAATGCGGCAATCTTACTTAACAGCTCGGCTTCAGTTATCGGCTTGACCACGTAGTCTTTGGCTCCTTGACGCATACCCCAAACTTTGTCGGTCTCCTGACCTTTAGTGGTGCAAATAATCACCGGGATATGACGTGTTTCCGGGTCGCTGGTAATCGCCCTGGTCGCCTGAAAGCCATTCATCCCGGGCATCACCACATCCATGATGACCAAATCCGGTTTGTTCAGCTTGGCTTGTGCCACGCCTTTTTCGCCGTCCTCGGCAAAGGAAACCTCGAACCCTCGTTTGCTTAATATTTCCCCGATAAAATGGCGTTCTGTTGCCGAATCGTCCACTATCAATATTTTTTTAATGCCCATAATCCGCCTCCTTTTTCTCTTGAGTATGCATGATGACTGTTTCTATCAAACTTTTTTTGTTGAACGGTTTAAGTAAATATTGGTCTGCACCGACCAGTTTGCCGCGCGCGCGATCAAACAGCGTATCTTTGCTGGTCAACATAATCACCGGGGTATTTCTGAAATGCTGATGCTTTTTGATGAGCGCGCAGGTTTGATAGCCATCCAGGCGTGGCATCATCACATCCACGAAAATGACATCCGGCTGGTTATCCACCACCTTGGCCAAGCCGTCAAATCCGTCTTCTGCAAGGATGACCTGACATCCCGCCTGCGACAGAAATATCTCACCGCTACGCCTTATGGTATTACTGTCGTCGATCAGCAACACCTTCACCCCTGACAATGGCAGGTTATCACTCATCTTGCTCCCTCTTGCATTGGCACTGATCTACTCATCATCTGTTTTAAACGGTTCTATAACTAACCGTTTTGAAAGGCTCTGCGACGGCAATGCTAACGTATCTCGCCGCCTCTGTCATGGCGATTTTACCGCCGCCAAAAATGCGGGGTAAACAAAATCAGCACAGTGAAGATTTCCAGCCGGCCGACCAGCATGGCAATCGTGCATACCCAGGTCTGAAAATCTGTTAGCACACCAAAGTTGCTGGCTGGCCCCACCACACCCAGCCCAGGCCCTGCGTTGTTGATACAGGCAATGATCGCAGAAAATGCGGAAATGAAATCCAGACCGCTGATCAGCAGCGCGAAGGTCAGGGTGGCCACCGTCATAAAATACAGAAAAATAAATCCCAGCACCGCAAACACGATGTTGTTGGGCACGACACTGCCGCCTATCTTCATCGGATTGACTACTGTCGGGTGCAACAACTTGAGGAATTCGCGCCCGGCTTGCTTGAACAGAATCAGTGTGCGCACCATCTTGATGCCGCCGCCGGTGGAGCCTGAACTGACTGCAATGCAACTGAGGAACAACATCCACATCGGCGCGAACATCGGCCACTGGTTGAAATCCACACTGGCAAAGCCGCAGTCCGTCGCTATGGATACCAGGTTGAAGCTGGCATGGCGCAAGGCAGTCCAGAAACTCGGGTAAGTGCCCTCCCACCACAGGAATACGGCTATGCCCAGACAGCTTGTCAATATCAACGCAATCGTAGCAACGGCCTCGGCATCGCGCAGATATAACTTCAGGTTTTTTTTCCTCCACACCAGAAAATGCGTGGCGAAGTTCATCGCCGCCAGCAGCATGAATATAATCAGCACAAATTCGATGGCGGGAGAGTTGAAATAACCGACACTGGCATCATGGGTGGAAAACCCGCCCAGACCCATCGCAGAAAAGGCATGGCAGATCGCGTCCAGCCAACTCATACCCACTGCTTTCAATGACAAAATACAGGCGATGGTGATGCCCAAATACACCAGCCACAGGTTGCGCGCCGTTTCGGTGATGCGCGGGGTGAGCGCCGAATCCTTCATTGGGCCCGGTGTTTCCGCCTTGAATAATTGCCGTCCGCCAACACCGAGCAAAGGCAGGATGGCCACCGCCAGTACGATGATGCCCATACCGCCTAACCAGCACAATTCATGTCGCCAGATATTGATGGCGGGCGGCAAAGTGTCCAGCCCGGTCAGCACGGTCGCGCCGGTGGTCGTGATGCCGGACATGGTTTCGAAATAGGCGTCGGTGAATGACAGGCCTTTGATCACCAGCAGCAGCGGCAGGGTTGCAACGGCGGGCATCGCCGTCCACATGGTCACCACCAGTAAGTAGCCATGGCGAATAGAAAGCTCGCCCTTGTAGCGGCGTGTCATTAGCCACATCAGAAACCCGATTGCCGATGTCCAAACCATCGCCAGCAGGAAATCAATCAGCGTGCCGTCGTCATAAATCAGTGAAGCGAGAATTGGCATCAGATAAGTGGCGCTGAACACCACCAGCATCAACCCCAAGGCATGGATAACCGTTAATGTGCGTTGCATCAGAAGAACCCGATGCTAACCTGAAACAGTTTTTCGACTTTATGTATCATCGCCTTGTTGACCACGAACACGATGATGTGGTCTTCAGCTTCGATGACCACGTCGCGATGTCCCATGATGACCTCTTTACCGCGCACGATCGCACCTATGGTCGCGCCCTTGGGGAGGTCGATCTCGTCGATGCGCCGTCCCACCACTCGCGAGGACTGACGGTCGCCGTGTGCTACCAATTCAAGCGCCTCCGCCGCGCCGCGCCGTAATGAGTGCACCGCAGCCACATCGCCTTGCCGCACGTAGGCCAGCAGCGAACCGATGGTGACATGTGCCGGAGAAAGCGCGATGTCTATCTTGCCGCCCTGCACCAACTCGACATACTCGCTGCGGTTGATCAGCGCAATCACCTTGCGCGCGCCGCCCTGTTTGGCGAGCAGCGCCGACATGATGTTGTTCTCGTCGTCGTTGGTGAGTGAACAGAACACGTCCACATCACTGACACGCTCCCGCTGCATCAGTTTTTCATCCGTGCCATCGCCGTTCAGCACCAGCGTGCGAGTCAGTTCCCCGGCTATTTTTTCGCAGGATTTTTTGTTGTATTCGATCAGCTTGACTTGATAGTCGCGCTCCAGGGCTTTTGCCAAACGACAACCAATATTGCCGCCGCCGACGATCATCACGCGCTTGCAGGGTTTATCCATGCGGCGCATTTCCTTGAGCACGCTGCGGATGTTGTCGGTTGCGGCGATGAAGAAGATTTCGTCACCCACCTCGACCACGGTACTGCCTTCGGGAATAATCGGCCTATCCTTGCGAAAAATCGCCGCAACGCGGGTTTCGACCTGCGGCATATGGGTACGCAAGAAACTCAGCGGTTTGCCCACCAGTGGCCCGCCTTCAAAGGCGCGCACCGCCACCAATGATGCCTTGCCGCCGGCGAATTCCAGCACTTGTAGAGCCTCGGGGAACTCGATCAGTTTGACGATGTACTCGGTGAGTATTTGCTCCGGACAAATGGAAAAATCCACACAGAAATTATCCGCGCTGAACACTTCCCGACGAGCAAGGTAATCAGGGGCGCGGATACGCGCGATGCGAGTCGGCGTATTGTAGAGACTGGCTGCCAGCTTACAGGCCACCAGATTGACTTCGTCGCTTTGTGTGACGGCCAGCAGCATGTCGGTATCGACTATGCCAGCCTGCTCCAGCGTGGAAGGGTATGCGGCATTCCCGACCAACGTGCGCAAATCAAGACGATCCTGCAACTGGCGCAACTTCTCGCCGTCGGAATCCACGACGGTGATGTCATTGGCTTCGCCGACTAAACTTTCTGCTACCGTAGAACCAACCTGTCCCGCACCAAGTATCAATATTTTCACGAGGCCCTCTTTTGATTTACTGCTGCGCCCGTATCCAGCCTTTCCATTCTTCGAACAGCTTTTCATCTCGCGCAGCAATCACCGAACGCTGCCAGATGTCGCCTTGTGCAAAATCATCGGTCTCAATGCAGCAAGCATGGCCGCCCGATTCCAGAAAAATCAACGCGCCGGCGGCATAATCCCAAAGCTTTTGTCCGCCATGCAAGTACATGTCATAGCGACCGACGGCGCTGTAGCACCAGTCCAGCGCGCTCGCGCCAAAGTTGCGCTGCGAACTATACGGCGGATGGGCCGCCAGTTGCGTGACCAATTTCTTTTTGAGGCGTTTCAAATCCACGCTGGCCAGGGCTTGCGCCAGCGGAATCACTGCTTCGCGACCAAGCAGCTTTTCACCATTCAGAAACGCTCCGCGCTCGTGCTCGGCGGCAAACATCTCGTTTGCCACCGGGTCATATACCACGCCCAACACACTCTTGCCTTCGCGTAGCAGCGCGACGGATACCGCGAAATACGGCAGGCCCCGCACAAAGTTGGACGTGCCATCTATCGGATCAATACACCACAGACCATCATGGCCCGCCTTCCATAGCGCACGTTGCTCAGCGGCAGTCATTTCTTCGCCCATCACCGGCACATTGAGGATCGCTTGCAGTTTTTTGCTCAACGCACTTTGCGCGGCAAGATCCGCCTCGGTACACAGACTGCCATCGCTCTTGCGTTGATGCGCCACCTTGAGATAACGCGGCATTATTTCTTCCGCTGTCACCAGCTTGACTGCCGCGATCACCGCCTTGAGCAGCGCGCTCATGCTGGTTGGAGCGCTTATGCCGCTTTGGGTTGAATGATTCATGCCGCCTTCCACTTGATCGAACAACCCATGCTGGCGATCTGCTCGCGCGGCCCCTGTCCGCTCTGCGCCACTTGCAGCATTGCGTTGAACAAATCGCGCGGTGCATCAGCGACCGCCTCCTTGCGCGAAGCATCCAGCCGGCCGCGATATTGCAACTCAAGATTGGCGTTGAATCCAAAGAAATCCGGCGTGCAGACTGCGCCGTAATCCTTGGCGATCTGCTGGGTCTCATCCCACACGTAAGGGAATGGATAGTTGTATTGCTGTGCGATCAGTTTCATGTTGTCGAAGGAATCTTCGGCATATTCAGCGGGATCATTCGACATGATAGCGATGCTGTTGATGCCGTGCTGTTGCAACTCGCGCGTGTCGCGGATGAAGCGCTCGCGGATGGCTTTCACATACGGGCAGTGATTGCAGATGAACATCACCAGCAGGCCGTTCTTGCCGCGCGCCCCGGCCAGGTTATAGCGCTTGCCGTCCACGCCTGGCAGGTCGAAATCCCGGGCTTTCCAGCCAAAATCACATAGCGGGGGTTGCAGACTGACCATTTCATTCTCCTGACAATATCCTTAGGGACGTTATATTATCACGCCCATCTTTACGACTTGCTCGGTTCAACATGCCACGTTTCTACTGCCCTCCGCCAATGCCGTTCAGCGGCTCGTTCGATCTGCCGCCGGATGCGGCACACCACGCCTCGCGTGTGCTGCGTTTAAGGGTGGGTGATACGGTGGAAATCTTCGATGGCATCGGCAACGAATGCCACGGGCTGATTGCCGATCTCAGCGGCAAGCGCGTGACCGTCGCCAACATTATCGCAACCGACATTAGACGCGAATCACCATTGCATGTCGTGCTGGCACAGGCTCTTTCAAGCAGTGAAAAAATGGATTGGGTAATTCAGAAAACCACGGAGTTAGGTGTCACAGAAATTCAGCCGCTGGCCACCGACCATAGCGTGGCCAAGCTGTCTGCCGAACGCACCGCCAAGCGACTTGAACATTGGCAGCAAGTCGCCATCTCTGCCTGTGAACAATGCGGTCGCAATGTGTTACCGAAGATACATGCGCCGCTGGACATCATGGTGTGGCTGCAACAAATTAAAGCGATGCCAGATGCGAAAAATATTGCGAAATATATATTACTGCCGGAAAGTGCAGCCTCGCTGCATGATCAAGCCGAACCGCAAGGCAAAGCCGTCTTGCTGATCGGTGCGGAGGGGGGTTTTTCTCAAGCAGAAAGCACTACCGCGCTACACTGCGGATTTACCTCCATACGGCTAGGCGCGCGCGTGATGCGCACCGAGACTGCCGCCATCGCCGGACTCGCCGCGCTGCAAACTCTGTGGGGAGATTTTTAACCAAACCATCCCACGCCGAAAAAATACATTAACTTACCAATCTTAATTGAATCGGGATTCGCTCAAACACTGAGCATGTACATAAGTTGCCAGCTCAAAGTCGTTCACCCGGCAGAGAAAAGTATGATTTCTAAGTGCTGCAAAATACATCGCGCATCATCCCCACCAGTTTCAGGGTACGCAAATCACCAATGCGGTAGAAAACCCGATTCGCGTCCTTGCGTGTTGCCAATACACCCTTGTCGCGTAGTATCGACAGATGCTGCGAGATGTTGCTTTGTGACGTGCCGACTTGTTCCACGATATCCTGCACACTGACTTCCTGATCGCCGAGTACGCATAAAATCTTCAAGCGCAACGGGTGTGCGATTGCCTTGATAGCTTGTGCAGCCTGTTGAATGTCTTCATCTCTGTCAATCAGCCTGTTTGCCATATGTGTACCCCCATTACCCTAAATTGCCCTATCAAGCCACGCACCAAGCAGGACAAATTCGTCTAAAATGCACCTTCTTAAAAATCACCATCCGCTTATATTCTACATCAATGAACGTCACCCCTGTTTTACTGCTCATTCTTGACGGTTTCGGCTACCGTGAAGATGCCGATTACAACGCTATTCTGGCCGCCCGCAAACCCAACTGGGACAAGCTTTGGCGCGACTATCCGCACACTTTGCTTAACGCTTCTGAAAAATTTGTTGGCCTGCCTTTCCATCAAATGGGCAACTCCGAAGTGGGCCATCTCAACATCGGCGCCGGGCGCGTGGTGTATCAGGATTTGAGCCGCGTTGATGTGGCGATCGAGGACGGCAGCTTCTACACCAATCCCGCCTTGAGCAAGGCGGTTGAGCTAGCCAAACAAAGCGGCAGCGCGTTGCACATCATGGGACTGCTCTCTCCGGGCGGCGTGCACAGTCACGAGAATCATATCTTCGCCATGTTGGAAATGGCGGCACGCAACGGCTTGAAAAAAGTTTATCTGCATGCTTTTCTGGATGGGCGTGATACTCCGCCCAAGAGTGCGGCGCAATCATTGCAACTATTGCAGGAAAAATGCGCTGCATTGGGTGTCGGCCGAATCGCCAGCATCGTCGGGCGCTTTTACGCGATGGATAGAGACAATCGCTGGGAGCGTGTACAACCGGCTTACGAATTGCTCACCCAAGGCCGCGCCGAATTCACCGCAACAGATGCATTAAGCGGACTGGAGCTGGCCTATGCACGCGGCGAATCGGACGAGTTCGTCAAGGCTACTGCCATTATCCCAAGTGGCGCGCAAGCCGCGACCATGCAAGAGGGCGACGTGGTGGTATTCATGGACTTCCGCGCCGATCGTGCCCGCGAAATCACACGCGCTTTGACGGACGACGCGTTCAGTGGATTCCGCCGCGCCTACATACCCAAGCTTGCCAGCTTTGTCACACTGAGCCGCTATGGCGAAGATTTTAATTTGCCCTGCGCTTATACCCAGGAGCCAATTCACAACGGCTTCGGCGAATATATTTCCAATCTGGGACTGAAGCAATTGCGCATCGCCGAAACGGAAAAGTATGCCCACGTCACCTACTTCTTCAATGGCGGAAGGGAACAGCCCTACCCCGGCGAAGAGCGTATTTTGGTGCCGTCGCCCAAAGTCGCCACTTACGACCTAAAGCCGGAAATGAGTGCGTTCGAAGTGACGGATCAGCTCGAAGCCGCGATCTTGAGCCGCCAGTATCACGCCATCATTTGCAACTACGCCAACGGCGATATGGTGGGACACAGTGGCAATATGGCAGCGGCCACACTAGCCATCGAGGCACTGGATATTTGCATCGGTCGCGTGGTCAAGGCGATGCGATCCATCGGCGGCGAAGTCATCATCACCGCTGATCACGGCAACGCCGAGCAAATGATTGATCGCGTCACGCACCAGGCGCACACCGCGCACACGCTGAACCAGGTGCCTTGTCTGTATATCGGGCGCAAGGCCAGGCTGACCGATAATGGCGCGCTGCGCGATCTCGCGCCCAGCCTGCTGACCATTATGGGCTTACCGCAACCTGCGGAAATGACTGGGCACAGCTTGATTCAGATACAGTGACTCTGCCTTCGGCTCCAGCACCGCAACCCTTCGACCAAAGCCCCGTTCGCCCTGAGTCCGCTCGTCCTTTGCATAGCGCGCAGCGCGGAGTCGAAGGCAAAGAGGCGCTTACGCTCAGGACAAGACTCGCGCGCTTACTTTCGCTGGCATTATGTTGTTTGACCTTGGTCAACGTGGCATACGCCAGCCAACAGGAAGAGCTGGAAAATCTGCGCAAGCGCATCGCGGCCGTTCAGCACGACATGGATAAAACCAGCGAGTCAAAAGCCGAAGCGGCGGACGCATTGCGTGAATCCGAACGTGCGATTAGCAACAGCAATCGCAAACTTGCCGAACTCGCCGCACTACAACATGCCGCAGATCAAAAACTCAGCAAACTGCAAGGGCAGCAACAAAAACTAAGTATCAACATGGCAGGGCAACAGGCTCTGCTTGGCAAGCTGCTGTATCAGCAATATCTCGGCGGCAAGCAGGAATATCTCAAGCTGTTACTGAACAATCAGGACCCCAACCAAGTCGCTCGCGATCTTCGGTATTACCAATACATTGCCCGCAGCCGCGCAACCTGGCTAGCCACCTTGCGCGAAAATCTCGCCGCGCTGGATGCAGTCAGTATGTCCACACGCGAACAGCGCACGGAACTGGCATCGTTACGCACGGAACAAGCAGCGCAAAAAAAGACACTGGAGAAAGAGCAGCACGCTCGACAGCGAATGCTGGGCAAAATCTCACAGCAACTACACCAGCAACGCCGCGAGATCACCCGCCTGCAACGCGACCAGAGCCGTCTCTCACAACTGGTCGACAGATTGACCAAAATGCTCGCACAACCGAATACAAAATCGCTGTTCCGCAATGACAACCTTCCGGACAATCGCTTTGATGGCAGCCCGTTCGACCAACTAAAAGGCAAGCTGACGTTGCCGGTCAGGGGTGAGATCACCAATCGCTTCGGCACACCGCGACCTGATAGCACGGTGCAATGGAAGGGGCTGTTTCTTAGAACTTCCAGCGGGCAAGCTGTCAAAGCGATCGCCGCCGGACAGGTGGTGTTTGCAGACTGGCTGCGCGGCTTTGGCAACCTGCTTATTATCGATCACGGCAAGGGCTACATGAGCTTGTATGGCAACAATGAAACGCTCTACAAACAGGTCGGGGATGTGCTGCGCGGCGGTGATACCATTGCGACAGTTGGGAATAGCGGCGGCAATGAGGATTTCGGTTTATACTTTGAACTGCGCCATGAGAGCAAACCGCTCGATCCGATGAAATGGCTGGCAACAAAATAATATTGAGGGAATTATGCGTCTTCTGGAAAAAGCGGGTTTGATCGGTTTGGGTTTGATCGCGGGCGTGTCTGTCAGCCTGCATTTCGCAGCGGTAGCCGACAAGGAAACACTCCCCACGCCGCTACCTATTGAGGAGTTGCGCGCGTTCTCCGAGGTGTTCGGTCGCATCAAGAGCGACTACGTCGAACCGGTCACAGACAAAAAATTGATCACTGACGCTATCGCTGGCATGTTGAACGGTTTGGATCCGCATTCCGCTTATCTGGATGAAGAGGCGTTCAAAGAACTGCAAGTCGGCACACACGGCGAATTCGGCGGACTCGGTATCGAGGTCGGCATGGAGGATGGCGTTTTGAAAGTCATCTCACCGATTGAAGACACCCCGGCCTATCGCGCCGGCATCAAAAGTGGCGACTTCATCATCAAGCTGGATGATACGCTGATCAAGGGTATGTCACTGAACGACGCGGTTAAACGCATGCGCGGCAAGCCTGGCAGCAAGATCGTTCTAACCATTATCCGCAAGGATGAACCTAAGCCTCTTGAGATTACCTTGGTACGCGCCGTCATCAAAGTGCAAAGTGTGAAGTCCAAATTGTTGGAGTCTGGCTATGGTTTTGTCCGTATCACTCAGTTCCAGGAAATGACCGGCGACAATCTCGCCACCGCGCTGGAAAATCTTGTTAAGCAAAACCAAGGTGCGCTAAAAGGTTTAGTGCTTGACTTGCGCAATGATCCGGGCGGGCTATTGACTGGAGCAGTCGCCGTTTCCTCCGCTTTTCTGGCCAAGGACGCGCTGGTGGTTTACACCGAAGGCCGCACCGAAGATGCCAAAATGCGCCTGACCGCCAACCCGGAAAATTATCTGCACAGCAATGGCGAGAATGATTACCTGAAAACCGTACCTGACTCCATTAAAAGCGTACCGCTGGTCGTGCTGGTAAACGCCGGTTCTGCATCCGCATCCGAAATTGTTGCCGGTGCGCTGCAAGATCACAAGCGTGCGGTCATCATGGGCGTACAAACTTTCGGCAAGGGTTCCGTGCAAACCGTCTTGCCATTGGGTAACAATACCGGGATCAAACTCACCACGGCGCGTTATTACACGCCAGGGGGGCGTTCCATACAAGCCAAAGGCATCGTACCCGACATTCTGGTGGAAGATCCTGCCTCCGCTGGGCGTGACAGCGGCATATTTCGTCTGCGTGAAGCGGATCTGGACAAGCACTTGATCAATGACAAACCGTCGGATGAAAAACCAGGCAACGCAGGCAAGAACACATTCTCTCCGCCCGACACCAAAGAAGATGCGGCGAAATTTACGCCTACTGAATTCGGGTCCAAGAGCGACTATCAGCTTAATCAGGCATTGAATCTTCTTAAAGGAATGCAAATACTGCAGGGCAAATAATCTTGTTACCGCGAGATCAACATGATTGATCCATCTGAACTGAATAAACAGCGCGATATCGTATTCAGTGCGGAGCCTCCCGGACAGATAGCTCGCGCCTATCAGCTTTTGTCCGGTCTACCCGACTGCAAAGTTGAGTATGGCGATTCCCCGAATACATTGCGTGTCACTTACAACTTGCACCACTACACTCTCAATGGTTTGGAAGATGGCTTGACCAAAGAAGGATTCCACCTCGACCACAGCCCGCTGCACAGTATCGGACGCAAGGTGATTTACTACTGCGAAGATACCGCCTGCCACAATCTGGACATTCCCGTACATTCAACAAAAATGAATGAACGTGAAGTATTCGTCAAGGCTTACGACCACGAACCGCACGGCGACCACGATGACACCCCTCCGGAATTGCGCGATTACAAGTAGAACACTTCTTCTATAAATCCAGATTTCATTTCAATGGCTGCGTTGCCCAAAAATTTTAGTTCCGGCCTACCTAAAGATTACCCTTCTCTGAAACTTCGTTTTCTTGCTTGTCCATCAGCCATATGCGGCGGTGCTAAAATTATTTGCGAGCAACCGCTACGCAGCTCTACGCGCCTTGTTGACGATTCCGTCCGGGCCTCAGCCCGTAGCGGATCGGCGTCCCCTTGTGGGGTATTTGGACGAACTCTGAATTTCTAGAAGCACCCAGCAATAGGCAATAGATAGAATCCCAAACAAAAATGCCCCACCATTTTTGGAGGGGCGTTGTTGTTTATAAGGAGTCTGCGGCGCGTGTTGTCACTTCGTTACAGTAGGTCATCACTCGATATATTCCTTACCAATAAAAAAGCCCGACACAAGGCTGGGCTTTTTTATTGGTAAGGAGTCTGACGATGGCCTACTTTCACATGGGTAATCCACACTATCATCGGCGCGGAGTCGTTTCACTGTCCTGTTCGGGAGGGAAGGAGTGGGACCAACTCGCTATGGGCGCCCGTCGTCCTTCTTGATACTACTTAAGCTTATCCAATGAAGCTTTGATAAATGCCGGAATATCTGCAGGATAGCGGCTCGAAATGAAATTTCTGTCCTCCACCACCTCCTGGTCAAGATACTCAGCTCCGGCATTTTTAATATCCTGAATGATGGATTTCCAACCTGTAACCCTGCGTCCTTTTAATAGGTCTGCAGTAATCAATAGTTGTGCCCCATGACAAATGAATAAAATTGGCTTACCTGTTGCGGCAAATTGTTTCACGAAAGCGACTACCTCGTCATGGCTCCTCAGCCGATCCGGAGAATATCCGCCGGGTATAAAGAGCGCGTCAAAATCACCGGCAACCACATCGCTAACCGCTTTTTCTACTTTAACCTTGATGCCGGCCGTTTCTCCTTTAACGGTTCCTTTTTTGACCCCTAAATGTACAAGTTCATGTTTTGCTTTTTTAAAAGCCGCTGCGGGTTTTTTGTACTCCGAATCCTCAAACATATTCTCAATCAAAACTCCTATNNTTTCGTAGCCTTCGGCCGCCCGGTCGAGTGGCAGTTCGTGCGAGATGATGAAGGACGGTTTCGCTTTTCCCTCTGCGATCAGCTTACACAACTTGCGGTTGTATGCTTTTACATTGGCCTGGCCAGTCCCGATGTGCTGGCCCTTGATCCAAAACTGGCCAAAGTCGAACGCAATCTGACCATGCTTGGCCAATTTATCTTTGGCATGAGGGTCTTCCGGTACGAAAACCCCCACCACCCCGATACCGCCAGTCGGGCGCACGGTTTTCACTAGATTGTTCATCGTCAGGTTCGGCACCTCATGCCCTTTGTGGTCACAGCATTGATAGCCCACGCATTCGCACCCCCGATCCGCTCCTTGGCCGGCGGTCAGCGCCATGACCTGTTCCACGCCAGACCCATCCGAGTCATCGACCGCAATAGCACCTATTTTTTCTGCCAATGCCAGTCGGTCCTTGTGCATGTCCACGACCATGACCTTGCTGGCCCCTTTGATGATCGAAGAGTACGCCGCCATAAGACCGACCGGCCCAGCGCCGTAAATGACAACCGAATCGCCTGCTTGCACGCCTGCGAGCTCGGTGGCGTGATAACCCGTCGGAAAAATATCGGACAACATAACGTAATCATTTTCCTTTTCCTCAGCATCGGGCGGGAGCACCAGACAGTTGAAGTCGGCATAGGGCACACGTAATAGCTCTGCCTGTCCACCACTGTATGGCCCCATGCCTGCGAAGCCATACGCTGCGCCCGCGTTGCCGGGGTTGGCAATGAGGCAGAACCCGGTGAGCCCACGCTCGCAATTTTCGCAAAAGCCGCAAGAAATATTGAATGGCATGCACACCCGATCTCCCAGTTTGACGCGGTCGACCGCGCTGCCGACCTCGATAACCGTTCCAAGATTCTCATGCCCGAAGATTCTGCCGGGCTCCATATTAGTCCGGCCTTCATACATATGCAGATCCGAACCGCAGATGTTCGTGGTTGTGATTTTCACAAGCACATCGGTTGCTTTTTCAATCTTGGCATCCGGGACTTTTATGACGACTACGTCGCGAGGACCTTTATAAACGACTGCTTTCATGAGGACTCCTTTTTAACAGATATCTTTTGTTGGTACCCACATCTTTCTCTATTCCGTAGTTTTACCGTCGAAGTGCTCGTCGTCGGCCTCCGCGTCTTTGCGGGTATGGTGGACGACGCCGTCCCGATGATTCGGGGGCGCATAGATCGTATAGAGCTTCAGTGGAACACTTCCGGTATCAATGATATTGTGCTTCATCCCACCCGGGACGACTACCGCAGAGCCTGCGCGAATCGGTGTCCGAACGCCATCAAGAACCGCCTCACCGGAACCCTCTTCCACGCGAAAGAACTGGTCGGACTTGTGGACTTCCGCCCCGATCTCTTCCCCGGGCTTTAACGCCATAACTACGAGCTGACATTGTTTTGTCGTGTAAAGAACCCGGCGAAAATCAATATTTTTGATTGCGATACCTTCAATGTCTTGCACATATCCTTTCATAACGACTCCTTTTTTGTTCTTGTTAAGTGATTTTCCTGTCTCGTGTCCGTTCCCCTCGAAACTCTGGGCTAATAAAGGGACTATTCCCAGAAACATTACAACCATGGAACATCCAAAAATTCTCTTCATAAGATACTCCTCTGTTAAAAACATTATTAAGGATAAAGGATAGGAAATCCAACCACACAAGTCAAACAAAATCTCCCTTACGTCTCCCAATCAATCCGATTTCCATCATCAAAACCATGACAGATTCTGCACCTCGCCCGTTCCCATGGCAAGAATTGGTCGCGTCAACGCCAAACCTGGCGCACAAGCCTACCCAAGGTGAGCAAGAAAAGCTTCTTCACCAAGCGATGCGCTGATCAAATTCGAACTCCGGTACAGGCTGTGCCGACATATCCCATTCGGGATCATTGCCCGCTTGCCCCGAAGCCATTGCGGCCTCCCACAGCGGAGGCCCGCGCGCCGGGGCGATTCTCGGTGGCTGCGCCGATTCGCCGATGTGGTCGAGAATCTTCCGCACGGTGCTGGCATCGATGATGAAGGCGATGATCCTCATCTGTGTCTGACAGATCGGGCAGATCAGCGGGAGGGTTTCATAGATGCGCGCCAGCAACATCGCCCACAGATAGTGCGATGCGGCACAGCGGGGTGGTGTCTCTTCCGAATTGGCTGCCGCTACTGCCAGCGGCACGATCACCGGCATTGGCGCCGATGCCGTGACGGCGGCACGCATAGGAGAATTGGGAGCCAGCACGCCGTAGTAGCGATGGCGGTGCGCACGGGGTAGCGGGATGAGCGCGGCGATTTTGTCGATCAGTTCCAGCGGTGTGAGCACCAGATCGCGCGGGCTATCGGAGCGGGGCTTGGGGTTGTGATAAATCAGATGCCCGTCATCCAGCGGGTGCAGGTGTTCCAGCGCGAAGGGTGGGCGGGCGCAGTAGCGCAGCAGCCGCTCCAGCCCTGCCCGGTCTGCGCCACCGATGCACACCGAGGCATCCAAAGAGAATCCGCCGCCGTGTTCCCAACCCATCATCTCGTCATCGTCGCTCTTGCCGATCAAGCCGCGCCGGACGAAGGCACGCAGGATGCGCTGCCGCACCTGCGCTTGCACTTTGGCGATGGCTGCTGCATCCAGCCCGGTCGCCGCATGAAAATCCACGCCCGCTTTTTCGTCGGCAGCGTCGGCTGTGTCAATCAGTGTCGCCAACGCCAGTGGGCTTGAATACCCCATCGACGATGCAGCAGTGAAAGTGGACGTGTTCGTTTAGGGATGAACCGAAACGGTGGATGAAGGCGACTGCCCCAATGCGAGCTTTGGTGTCGCAACCGGAACTGTGTTCGCGCAGGCAGCATTCCACCCCGCGCAGAAAGATGCGCAGCACGGCACCTTGCAGGGCGGTGTCTCGTTGCAAAAAATAGCGCAGCCGCTTGGGCACGGAAAGCACCCATTGCCGCACCGGCAAACTGGAAAAGACGTGATCGGCCAGATGGGCTGCGGTCTCGACCATGCGCCGCGTGTTGCAAGAGGGGCACACGCCACGCCCCTTACAGGAAAAGGCGATGAGGAAGTCGTGACCGCACTCATCGCAGTGGGCGCGCGCAAAGCCGTTGGCTAAAATTCCGCAGTCGAGATAACGGCGAAAGGCCTGCTCAATATACGCGGGTGTGGATTCATCGCCTTGCCCGCCGGAGAGTGCCAGCCAAGTTTCGAAGTGCGTCTGCACGGTGCGATACCAGAGCGTTTTCTCGGGTCGGCGACGCTGATAGCACTGTGCTTGCGGCGCGATACGTTTGACTGCGGCATCCATGGGTCGCCCTCATCTTGGTCGAGTGACCAGACTCGATTTTCGTATTGCGTAAACTCCGGGTTCTGCTGGTATGGCAAAAGCGGATTGCCAAAGTCAAGAGCTGCACTGTAGAGAGCGAGCGTTCTGCTGTCAATAATTGCGCCCGCAATAGCTGACGAACACATCGCACAATTTCAGATAGCTACAAAGCAAAACGCCCCACCATTTTTGGAGGG
>PLWV01000009.1:37766-38438 GCA_003153155.1 Gallionella sp. | reverse complement strand
CGCATGAGAATGCCGCCCCCAGTTCCGCGATCAGCTCCTCGAAAGCGTATGCACTATCCCCAAAGCGCCCATTAAAATCCCTTGCCAGGCGGCTTTTATGGCCAGTCCAGTGCGTTAATTCATGCAAGGCGGTAGAGTAGTAATCAGAGCTGGATTTAAATTCCAGCTTGTTCGGCATGTGTATTTCGTCGATCGACGGAATAAAACAGGCACGGTTGCTTCCGTGGACTACGCTGGCCTGCGCCAAAAGCCGCTCCGCTTCCGCATTGTCGGCAAACTGGTCGATTAGCGGCTTGGCTAGCACGTTGTATTTTTCCGGCAGGTTGTCGATCTGCGAAGCGTTAAACACGGTAAAAGTGCGCAACAGAGAGATGGTTTTCTCTACGCTTTCACCATCACCAGAAGCGTTAACGTCTTTCACCTTGAAAGGCTTGAATAACACGATGCGCGTGCCATGCTCCCCCTTGCGTACATTCGCCCCCACGTCTATGGCCTGTTTGAATGTCAGCCAAAGCGATGAACTGTAAGGGGTCATGGCCAGCAACACGGTATTGATACCGGAATATTCCCGGCCTGTTATCACATTTCGTGGACTTCCGCAGCTTGCCCAAGGTTTAACCCATGGAGCAGTCCCTTCTTCAAGTACAGAAATGATCTTGTCTGTTATTTCTT
>PLWV01000009.1:0-37723 GCA_003153155.1 Gallionella sp. | reverse complement strand
GTCCTGCTGGCCAGTGTCGCCGCCGCATCGGCGGCGCAACCATTTAAGGTTACTACCAGATCATTTTTTGCTTATCCATTTAAAGCATTTGTGGTTTATTCATTAAGGTTAAAGGTGTATCCATTTACGGTTATAGCTCGTTGGGGGCGTAGCACGTGAGACGCGCAAGCGGCTCACCCAGAGGACGAAGCCGAAGGCTGAGGACTCTGGTGCAGCGTAGCGCAATACATACCGCGCGCCGCGCGGCACAATACAGGCTCCTCTTCCGGTTGCCCTCGGCAGCCGGAAGAGGACGGGGGAGCCGCCATCGGATGAGCCCGTCAGGGCGAAAGGGAGCACGGCGACCGCTCGATGGTGGGGGCGCAGCCCGTGAGACGCGCAAGCGGCTCACCCAGAGGACGAAGCCGAAGGCTGAGGACTCTGGTGCAGCGTAACTTCAAATTAAAAACGCCCAGCACACTGGAGATTCTCTGTGATCTGCTTTGCCAGGCTTGAGCTTCGAGCTGCAATGTAGCTGAGATTGCTTTCTTTGGACTTCATCGCGCTTAGTACCCGCTTGAATTTGCCAAGGTCGTTAAAAATCTTGGCACGCATTTCAAAGAGGTTGGCAAGTGTCGCGAGGATTTCAACAGTAGGCGCATGGTTGATGGCAAAGGTGCTGACCGACTTGGCTTTCTTCGTGATATTTTTTTTATCCAGCAATTTGCCAGAGAGTAGACCTGACCTGTTTCGGTACAGCACCATAAACACTGGCGTGGTTCCACCGGCGCGACCTCGCGCTCCTGTTTTCCACCATCGAACGAGTATTTTGCCCGTTGAACCTGGCTGGGAATCATTCAGCAGCTTGCCGTACTCGACAATGTTCTTGTCGATGACAGATAGACGATTTATCAGCTCGGCATTGAATGTCAGGACGAACCCGCTAACTTCATCGGCACATTCTTTCAAGTGCTCAACACCTGGATCGGCACCATACCCGCTTTCGGCAGTATGGTTTCTGACTTTGGCTTCTGGCTTTGTTAACTGCTTAGGCTGAGATTTATGTTCCATTCCAGCGATGAGTTTGGGCTTTTGGCTTCTGGCCTGCTCACTGAAAATGAGCTTGGGTTTGTCAGGTTTTTTCATGCTGGTTTTGGCTTTTTGCGGGTTGTTTTTTTAGGTGTGGCAAGTCGATACTGAAACCTTCTGTTCACTTATTGATGTTATGTCGATAAGCATCCCGCTAATGGCTTGTGGAAATAGATTCTGCATTATCCATTAATGAAATACAAGTGCGCTTATGTGTAATTATTTTACGCTTCTGATACTATTTATATATAATTGCAAAAGGATAATATATAACATGACATGCATTAACCATAACCCATTTCGGAATTGGGCTGCTTAATCCAGTAGTGGCGTTGCGAGAGGTTTTGTTTAAGTGGGTTAATTACTTCAAAGGAGAATTTTGTGATGGACATAAAGTTGCACGGTGCTATCGGTTTCGATATTGGACATTCCACAGTAAAGATTTCATGTTTCGCTGATGGTGTGAAGCACGACATCATCTTTCCTTCGGTGGCCACACCGGCCTTCACTATTTCGGATGAAAATGAGCAACGACGAGCTATTGAAGAGACTGTGGTCATTAATGGAAAGCCATATTTTTTTGGCAAAACTGCGCTTATTCAAAGTGGGTTGTCCGGTTCCACCGGTTTGTCAGAAAGCTGGATTGACACACCTGAATACGAAGCTCTGATGCGGGGCGGGTTAAAGAAAATACGTGCGCTCGACATCAATCCAGATGAGTGCGTCATTGTTATGGGATTACCAACAAATCTGCATTCTCGACAAAAAGCTGCCTTGAAGCACATGGCTGCTGAATGCACCACCGGACGCGTCCTGGTCATGCCTCAGTCGCTTGCGCCTTACCACGGCATGATGCTGGATGAGGTCGGCAATCCTTCGTCTCGGCATAGCATGGAGTCCGAGGCTTGGGCTGTGGTTGAGGTCGGCTATTTTACAACCGACATTATGCTGATGCAGGCGGGCGGGACGTGGGTGGAGAAAGCGGCTGGTTCTAGTCGTGGAGTCGCTTTGGCGGCTGACGCACTGATGCGCTCGATGAGCGAAAAGGATGTCACGGTGGATCTGAATGAGGCTGAGGAGGCTCTTCAAACGAGGACCATCAAATATTTCGGGGAGAACCTGGATGTGTCCAAAGAGGTTGAGCTTGCAACAAGTTCAATCGTTGCTGATGTTCTGGATACCTCAAAGAAGTTAATAGAACCTCACGTCAGAAAACTGGATGGTGTGATCATTGCCGGTGGTGGCGCACCTTTGGTGTTTGATGAGATCAAGGCGAAGTGGCCGCACGCGGTGCTGGCAGACAATCATCGTTTTTCGGTTTCCGAGGGGATGCGGCGGTATGCGCTGGTAACGCTTCGTTTGGATGCGATGAGTTCTTTTAGTCGCTAAGGAGCTTGCCGTGGCTTGGGTTAGGGATGGTGATGCACCGGACGAGGTCAAGGTCAGCTTTGTGGTCAACAAGACTGACCATCCTGAGTTGGTTGAATGGCTGTGGGGCTTACCGTTTCGCAAACAGTCTTCTGTGATCCGCGATGTTTTGAGCGATGCCGCCAAGATGGTTTCATCTGAGATTGTGCCAGCACGCCCAGCAGTTGCGGGGAAACCGGCACAAAAAGAAGTGCGGTCAGCTCATTTGAAGGAAACGCCACCGGGCAGCACTACCATGACAGAAGCAACCGCTGCCATTATCAGAAACATGAACCGGGATTTCTGATGCGCTTATTCATCGCATCCAGCCATTCCCTTGCCCTCGCTATTGCGGGCGTGTTGCCGGGCATCCGGCAAGGCACTGATGACTACATTGAAGTTGGCGACGATGTGGTGACCTGGTGCGATGGTCGTTTGTTGAAGCTTTGCGAACCAGATTTCTACGATAGCCGCTGGGCGAAGTGGGATGTAACAACGCTGCCCATCAAGGTGCCGTATGAAAAATGGCAACTTACGCCGCAGAACGATCCAGTGATGAAAAAACGTCTTGCAACAATCGAAGCATTCTTGAAAAAGGCTTCCGTCGTTGTGACTGCCAGCAATGCAGGGCAGATGCTAGTTGCTGAAGTTATTGATTACTTCGGATACCACGGCCAAGTGATGCGCTTGCTGTTAAAGGAGAAGCGCTTTGCCTCTGTAGAAAAATTTGCGGCCTCGATGTCAATGAAGAATAACGCAAAGTGTCGGAATTTTTACCTCGAAGAATTGTGTAGATCGAGAGCTGATTGGTTAATTGGAAAAAATATGTCGCGAGCCGTTACCAAGCTGCTTGCGCATGACAAGCTAATTCCGATTGGACGCATTCAAACACCTATGCTTGCCTTGATTGTTCGTCGCGGTATGGACATTGAAAGCGAAGCAGAGACGCCCGATAAATATAAATACTACGTGTACTACACGGAACGCACTCTGCTCCGCGAAATGCGGCGGTTTGTCAGATGCGGAACCAATGACATCAACGGTCTTAAAGCCAGGGGTTTTATCAAGGTTTACGGCAGAACGGATCCAATAAAAGACACCGCTCTTGGCCGATCACTGATTCTTGCATTACCTGAACAACTGACGGATATAACGGTCGCCACTGCATGGGAAAAAGCGCTGACCCAAGTCGCGGCAGGGGATTACCCACCCGAAGAGTTTATGCGGCGGATCGATATTTTTATTGAGAAGCGGCTTGATGAAATTAAAGCTTTGTCCGGAAAAGTCATTATTTCTCCGGGTACACCGGAGCCTCAGTCCCATCAAAAAACGATGTCCTCGCCGCGCGCTCATACAGCAGACAAATCAGCAGCTTCACCGAGGGGTCAGCATGTTGCCAAACCTTCTCGTTAGGCGCGTATGCAGTCCACAACGGATCGTTGCGCATCGCCGCCAACGCATGCTGCATTTTCTCGTCTTTGGTAGGTTCAAAGATGAAGTCTTCTGGGAGCAACGTGCCGGCCAGCAAATAGACCTGGCCAACGGACAGATTGAGATACTTGGCCGCGCTCACAAGGTGAGCTCTATCCATCTTCTCTGTCGGGCGTTCGCCGCGTGCCAAAGCCATCAAATACGGGTAGGAAATATCAAGCTTGCTGGCAAGCTCCGGCAGCGATTCGTTGTTCGCGGCAGCTTGCTCCCAGAGTTTCGACATCAGCGCGCTGGGGGCCTTTTCTTTGCTGACCGGCGCAGCGTGATGAACGTTTCGTTTTCGCGAAATCCCTGCTTGTTTGGGAACAACCGCTGGCTTGGCAGTTTTTTTCTTTTGTGGACTTGTACTTTTTTTGGCACTGGAGCTAGTCATGAACACACCTTTTGAAGCTAGGGCACCTTAGCAGGTTTGCTAGGTGACATTTCTTTAGTTGCTTTTTAATGCCTTACGGCGATGTTGTCAATATTTATAAATCAAGGAGCTCATTATGCTTTCGGCTGACTCACGTAATCATTCGATAGGTTTCAAGTTTGTGAACGAAATGCTGAACATCAGCTATTTGTCAGGGTGGGTAAGAAAACCCTCAAAAGAGGGATTTTTGTTGCAGCAAACCAATAGTCTGGCGCACGCCATTTACATCACAGTTGATCCGGGCACACGCATTCCGAAAGAAACCACCCCAGTCACAGTTGTTTGCCATGCCTATGGCAGAAAACGAGACGACGGTAAAAGCGTTGTTGAACTGATCGCCATCGACATCAAGAAGCCATCATCTCGATCGATGCCAATTGAATTGGTGTGGAATAGCTCTTTGGCCGAGGGCGTGGCCACCGATGCGTTTCAGCCATTCAAATCCGACGGATCCTTCAAGGGCATGATCGCTGAGCAGATCGACGATTCTGAGACTAGTGAAATCGCGGACATCTTGAGGGTTCTCGAAGCAACCAAGGGGAGGCTCAACACAAAGCTGGGGGAAAATGCCAATGTGGTGACGCTGGCCGGTTTCGTTGAAGGTGCGGCCATTGTGCGTGCCACTCACCACGGCGGCAAGGAACAACAAGCCTACATCTCGGTGCTGCTACGTCAGCATCGGGATGCGTCTCTTGCGATCCCGATCAGGGTGTATGAAAAACCTGAAATGCTAGCCGGGATTCTGCGCACCATTCCAGTTGGCTATCCGGTTTCGATGGTTGGGCAGGTGAATATCAAGGTCATCCCAAACAATGAAAACATACAAGAGATCGCGGATTCCTTTTTGCATATCCGCACTCGCAGCTTGTCAGGGGTGACCAAAGGCGTAGAAATCAAACAGGNNGGCGCATTATGGCTGAGCGCAAAGATCGTCAAGAGAAGGCGGTGCGGCCTGCTGTGCCCGCTATACAGGCAGCGTCATCTGTCCTAGTCGATAAAACGCTGTAGTTCATCCGAATAACACACCTATCCGCCACCGTTTCATCTTAGATGTGCATCGACGTTTGTTTTTGGAAGTGGAAGCTGCTCAGCGGTCTCCACTTCGGGTTTTCTCCGTTGAAATTGAAGTGCGCGCAGCTTCAACAAGCGATCTCGTTGCATCAACCCAACAAATCATATTGCCTGGCAATTTCAGCAAACACTTAGAAATAGTCACGCCAGCTTGGTAAAATCAACCTCCATCCAAATATTGGCTCAATAAATGACGCTCACCGAAACGCAACTCCTCTCAATGCTTGAACTGCAAGACGATATGAATAGCAAGGTCAACCCTGACTGGGTATCTGCCAACAACAACTGGCATCGCGCCATACAGGTCGAAGGTGTCGAAGCGATCGAACATCACGGTTGGAAGTGGTGGAAAAAGCAGGATTGCGACTTTGAACAGTTGCGAATGGAGCTCGTCGATATCTGGCATTTCATTCTATCTGCTGCGTTGCAGCACAAACATGGCAATGTTGCGCTTGCCAAGATGGACATGATGGCGGAACTCAACCTGCATCAAAAGTCGGTTCAATTCGACAATCAATACTACGTGCTGGCCCAAATCAATCTGCTGGAAAAGCTCGACCTGCTGGTAGGCCTTGCCGCTTCAAAACGTACCAATCTGGCGTTGTTTGAATCCCTGCTGCTGGACTGCAGGATGGACTGGATGGAACTGTTCAAGCAGTATGTTGGCAAGAATGTGCTCAATGTCTTCCGCCAGGATCATGGTTACAAGGCTGGTTCATACATCAAGATATGGGACGGTCGCGAGGATAACGAACACTTGGTCGAGGTGTTGGAACTGGTTGACTTGGATTCAGGCAATGCCCGTGATGAGCTTTACCAATCCCTCAAGGCGAGATACCTGCTGGTGCAGAAAGCTTAATAAACGCTATGGAAATTTGGTTTCGAGGCGGTGATTCTTGATACATCCCACTTGCCAACAAGCACAATATCTACAACAATCTGCGTCGGTACTTCAACCACAACCAAAGGGAGCAATAGCAAATGAACCGTAAAGAACTGATTGACGCACTGGCAAGCAAGACGGGCAGCAGCAAGGCTGATGCCGACCGCAATATCGCCGCATTGATTGAAGTCATTACCGCCACACTGAAAAAAGGTGACAGCATTGCGCTGGTTGGCTTTGGCACATTCGAAGTGCGCAAGCGTGCTGCACGTAACGGCCGCAACCCTGCCACCGGCGCTGCCATCAAGATCAAGGCTTCCAAGGCTCCTGCATTTAAGGCTGGCGCGACATTGAAAGCAGCAGTCAATGGTGGCAAGAAGTAATTCTTGCCACCAGGTTGGTATCGTGTAGGAGGCAGAGCCACCTCTGTCCTCCCACACAACCTGACGTGCGGTTCATTGAACACACTGGAGTCGGTGCATCGTATCGATGAGCAACACCAGACCCACCCTTCAGGATTTAACTGCGGCTGGTTACGAGATTACATCGCAAGCAACACTTGATCAGCAACGGCACGAACCTCTTTTCTGCGGCCATGCCATTAAATAAAATCACCATGTCGATCGACATTCGCATACCTCTTTCAATACATTAAATTCAGTAAATTAAATGTCTGATGGTTTCGCCAGTGTGTGGGACGAAACTGCCATGAGTTTTCTTGTTGCGGCTTTTCAACTTGAGATTCGTACTCGATCTCAAAGAACAATTTCTCCCCCAGCCATTTCTAGAGTCTTTGCACTACGTGTCACGCCATCGGCACAGAACACCTCGAATGTATGACCTTCTGGCGGCGGTTGATCGAGCAATGATTTCCAAGGGTAGTCAGGACACTCTGGTCTGATGGCTGCCGGGTATGACTTACGCAAAGCCACAATCAACGCCAAAATTACAAGGCTGGAAAACTTTCCCCGGAACGCATTGCCAGACTCGAAGCTATCGGACTCAAGTGGTCGATGCAATAACGTCCATCCCAAAATTCATATAATTGTTCAAAAATGCAGCAGCCGCCTTCTGGCGGCTTTTTTATTGCCTGCTGTTCATCCAATACTCAATGAACCAATGTCGGTTATTTTTTATGGAGAAAAACATGGCATATAAAGCCCCAACCAAAAAACAAGTGGTCGCTTTCAAAGCCGCAGCCAATAAGTTCCTGTCAACGCTGACGACTGCAAGCGACACAGATGAGTACAATATCCCAACCACAGCCGGTCCGCTGAAAATCACTGTGTACGATGACTGGCTTGCCTGCCGATTTGACAATGTAATACTTGCCAAAGCACCAGGACAAGTCGTAGCAGGTAACTTGAATATATGGTCAGGCAAGTGGAACTGGCATGGCTTGGACACGATCCCGGCGTTCAAGAAAGCCCTTGTTGGATTATTGTTCCCCAATGAAGTGTCGTCCTTCCGATGTTATGGAATGCTGGCCTTTCAATATGGTGGAGAGTATTTGCTCTTGCAGGTCTTGGAGTCAAATGCCGGATTTTATATCGGCACAAGAGATTCAGAGAGTGCGCCTAATTCTCGCGAGTCAGCCATTTATTGGAAAAAAGCACACGAAGCCCAAGCCGCTTTGGATTCTGGAAATTGGGTGCAAAAGGAATATCCGTAACACAAAAACGCCGTTCTCTCTGGAACGGCGTTTTTTATTGGCGTGGAATTACTGAGCACTCGCCATGCTTTCTGACACCACCTCGTACATGGCATTTAACGATTGATATACAGCATCGCGCACATCACAGTTCGGATCCAAGATGACCTGATCGCTCTCTTTATTTATACGATACCATTGCACGTATTTATATTTTACGCTAAGATAATAAAAAATAGAACGTAATGATTGAAAAACAGCCAATCTTTTTTAACGATTTTCAGAGGCGAAACCAACGCGATCGAGCAAATAGCTAACCATGCCAACCATCAACCCTCGCTACATCCGCCACCGCGACGCACCTGCCTACCTGGGCATGTGCCGTGACGTATTTGATGCACAGGTAAGGCCATTGCTAACCGAGATTCCGATCGGCTCACGGGGCGTGGCATTCGATCGGCTTGAATTGGATGCGTGGGCGACGCACCATAAATCAATTAACGGCAAGCCACCAGCACACGGAGGGCAATCATGGCAACAACCAGAACGCGCGGAATCTCACTCGAAGCCGATGGCTCACGGATCATCAACAAAGTCCACAAGGGCGAGCGTATCTTCCTTCGGCTTGGAAAAGTCTCCCAGGACGAAGCCGAGCAGCGGCTCGCCGATGAAATCCGCCAGCGACAAAACACCCAGCATCGTCGAACGAACGCTCGCCCTCTGTTTGCAGACTGCGCAGCGCGCTACCTGACCGAATCGCAGCACAAGCGCACCGCAGAATTACTGGCCTACCACATCACCATTCTGCTGCCCTTCATCGGCACCATGGAAATCAGTCACGTCCACGACGCCACCCTGGACGAATTCAAGAACGCGCGCCGACTGGATGGTGTCAGCCCCACTACCATCAATCGCACCCTCGAAGTCGTGCGCACCGTCCTCAACCGCGCCGCCCGCGCCTGGCGCGATGAAGCTGGACAGCCGTGGCTGCTCACCGCCCCGCCGCTGATCACAATGGAACAAGAGAACCGGCGCGCACCTCATCCGCTGAGCTGGGAAGAACAAGACACACTGATGCCACTGCTCCCCCTTCACCTGCAAAACATGATCCTTTTCGCGATCAACAGCGGCTTGCGCGACGAAAACATCTGCGGCCTGCGCTGGAGCTGGGAGACCCCAATCCCGGAAGCCGGTCGCAGCGTCTTTATCATCCCGTCCGGAGATTACAAAACCGCGATCAACCACGTCGTCATTCTCAACGATGACGCGTGGCACATCATCGAACAACAGCGAGCCAAGATAAACAAGGAGGATGGGAGCGCGAAATATGTCTTTACCTACAGTGGCCACCGCGTCGACACCATGAACAACAACGGTTGGCAGAACGCCAGGGCAAAGGCCGGCCTGCAAGACGTCCGCATCCATGATCTGAGGCATACTTATGCCAGCCGACTGCGTCTCGCCGGCGTGCCCCAGGAAGACCGCAATGCACTGATGGGCCACAAGTCCGCTTCGATCCCGGAACACTACGCCTCGGCAGATATCGGCAGGCTGATCGAGCTTTCAAATAAGGTGCTGGACAGGCAGGGGACACGCACGCTGCTGCGCGTGGTGAATGGATAGTTTTAAAAATAGTCGCGCAAAAAGTCGCGCAAAATAAAAATGGGCTAGGCGAATATCACCTAACCCATTGAATTGATGGTGCGCCCGGAGCGATTCGAACGCCCGACCCCTTGGTTCGTAGCCAAGTACTCTATCCATCTGAGCTACGGGCGCGAGTAATTGTTTTGCCTTCGTGTAACGTGTAATTAGAACCTTGGCGGAGAGGGAGGGATTCGAACCCTCGATACAAGTTTAAGCTCGTATGCGCCCTTAGCAGGGGCGTGCCTTCGACCTCTCGGCCACCTCTCCGAAGGCCGCGCATAGTAATGTAACTGCCCTGAAAGGTCAAACGATTATGCTCCTTCCTGATCGAGATCGAATGCTTTGTGCAACACACGCACGGCCAGCTCCAGATATTTCTCGTCGATGACCACGGAAATCTTGATTTCCGAAGTGGAGATCATCTGGATATTGATACCCTCTTCCGCCAAGGTACGGAACATTTTGCTGGCGATGCCAACATGCGAGCGCATTCCGACACCGACCACGGAGACCTTGGCTGCTTTGTTATCGCCGATAACTTCGCGTGCACCGATGTGCGGTTGCACTTTGTTCTTCAGGATGTCCATCGCTTTGGCAAATTCATTGCGGTGCACGGTAAAGGAAAAGTCGGTTGTGCCGTCCACGCCGACGTTCTGGATGATGATGTCCACGTCGATGTTGGCATCGCTGACCGGTCCCAAAATCTGGTAGGCAATACCAGGCTTGTCGGGCACGCCCATCACGGTGATTTTTGCTTCGTCGCGATTGAACGCGATCCCGGAAATAATGGCTTGTTCCATTTTGTCGTTATCCTCAAAAGTAATCAGCGTGCCTTCGCCTTCTTCTTCAAAGCTGGACAGCACGCGCAGCTTGACCTTGTATTTTCCGGCAAATTCCACCGAACGAAGTTGCAACACCTTGGAGCCCAGGCTGGCCATCTCCAGCATTTCCTCAAAGGTAATGCTCTTCAGGCGGCGCGCCTCGGGAACCAAGCGCGGGTCGGTGGTGTAAACGCCATCCACGTCGGTATATATCTGGCATTCGTCGGCACATAGCGCAGCAGCGATCGCCACACCCGTGGTATCCGAACCGCCGCGCCCCAGCGTGGTGATGTTGCCGTCTTCGTCCACACCCTGAAAACCCGCCACCACCACCACGCAGTCATTCGCCAGATCGGCACGGATGCTTTGCTCGTCGATACTGACGATGCGCGCTTTGGTAAAGGCACTGTCAGTAAGTATCTTGACCTGTGCACCGGTGTAGCTCTTGGCGTTCAGCCCCAACTCCTTGAGTGCCATCGCCAACAAACCGATGGTGATCTGCTCGCCGGTGGAGATGATCACATCCAACTCGCGCGGATCAGGATGTTTCTGGATTTCCTTGGCAAGACCGATCAGGCGGTTGGTCTCACCGCTCATCGCGGAGACCACCACAACCACCTGATGCCCAAGTGCCTTGAATTTAGCGACGCGACGCGCCACGTTCTTGATGCGTTCCGGATTGCCTACCGATGTACCGCCGTACTTCTGAACTATGAGTGCCACGTTTTTTCCATGCCCGACTTAAAAAGTGAGCGCGATTCTAGCGCAACTGACCAAAAAAAACGAGGCGACGAAAAGCCAGTAGCCAGTGGCGGGTAGCTTGTAGCTTGAAGGCTGCGCGGAAAATGCACACCTTTAATTGGCTACCCGCTACAAGCCACAAGCTATACTATCGCTGCGAAAAACTTTTGCCCGGGCACCCGCATGACAGAAATCACGCCGCGCAGCTTTCCCGCAGACGCCGTGCAACACTTGCACGACAGCGGTTATTCGTCTGCATTGGCGAAGATTTTCGCAGCGCGTGGCATTATGGATAGCAAACAACTGGACACTTCATTTGCCGAACTGTTGCCGTTCGATGCACTGAAAAACGCCCGCGAAATGGCATGTTTGCTGGCTGATGCCATTGCTGCGAAAAAAAAACTCATGGTCATCGCCGACTACGATGCCGACGGTGCAACTGCCTGTGCGGTGGCCGTGCGCGGTCTGCGTGCCTTCGGTGCGCAAATCGATTTCATCGTCCCGAACCGCTTTGAATATGGCTATGGCTTGACGCCTGAGATCGTTCACTTAGCCGCTCAATCTCAACCGGATATTCTGCTGACAGTAGATAACGGCATCGCCAGCGTCGAAGGTGTAGCCGAGGCCAATCTGCTCGGAATGCAAGTCTTGGTCACCGACCACCACCTGCCCGGCGACACGCTGCCAGATGCGGCATGCATCGTCAATCCCAATCAATCCGGCTGTGCATTTCCCAGCAAAAATCTGGCTGGTGTGGGAGTGATGTTTTATGTGCTGCTGGCGTTGCGCGCCGAACTGCGCACGCGCGGCGCATTTGCTGAACAAGCCGAACCCAAGCTCGCCGAGCTGCTTGATCTGGTCGCATTGGGAACAATTGCCGACGTGGTAAAGCTCGATCAAAACAATCGCATCCTGGTGCAACAGGGCCTGCAGCGCATCCGTGCCGGACGCGCTTGCGCCGGTATCAACGCGCTGCTGCAAGTAGCGAAAAAAATCCCGGCGCGTGCATCCAGCCAGGACTTGGGCTTTACCGTCGGACCGCGTTTGAATGCTGCGGGCAGACTGGATGACATGAGCCTGGGCATCAATTGCTTGCTGACTGATGATGCGACGACTGCCATGCAAATCGCCGCAAAACTGGACGCACTCAATCGCGAACGGCGCAGCATTGAAACGGATATGCAGGACAGCGCGCAGGCGGCACTGGAGACCATCAATCCATCCGATAACTTTAGTCTCGTGCTGTTCGATGAGTCTTGGCATCAAGGTGTGATCGGCATTCTTGCCTCGCGCCTCAAGGATAAATTTCATCGCCCGACCATCGCCTTTGCGCGCGCCAACAATGGAGAGCTAAAGGGTTCAGGACGTTCCATCGCCGGACTGCATCTGCGCGACGCGCTGGATTTGGTCAGCAAACGCCATCCCGCGCTGATTAAAAAATTCGGCGGGCACGCTGCAGCGGCGGGTTTGAGCATCGCTGAGAATGACTTTGAAAACTTCATCGCCGCCTTTGAAAAGGTATCCAGCGAACTGCTCAGTGCGAGCGACCTGGCGCAACGCATTGAAACCGATGGCGCACTGGATATTGCCGAAATGAATCTGGAAGTGGCACGCATATTGGATGAACAAGTGTGGGGGCAAGGCTTCCCTGCTCCGCAATTCAGTGATGACTTCATCGTGCAAAATCAGCGCGTGGTCGGCGGAAAACATCTTAAGCTGCAGTTGCGACACGTTACTGGCGCAGCCAGCCGATTGCGGGAGCAACTGCCTAGCGACCCCTCACGCACCAGCAAACTTGACTCCACCGTATCGGGGGCGCTACTAGGTGCAAAAGGAAAACTCGACGAAAAACTTTTGTCCGGGCACCCGATCGAGGCGATACTGTTCGGACACAACGAGATGCTGCCCGAACAAATACATGCCGTGTACAGTCTGAGCGTCAATGAATACAATGGCACGCAAAGCTTGCAACTGGTCATTCGTCACTGGCAGGACGTAAAGGGGTAAAGCAATGGAAACCGTTCTTCTGCAAAGCAACGGCATCGAAGCCTTGCCGCAGTTCCTCACCAGCCTCGCCATCGGTTTGTTGATCGGGCTGGAGCGCGAGCGCACCCCATCGGCCAAGGCAGGGCTGCGCACCTTCGCACTCGTCGCCCTATTCGGCACGCTGTCCGCGCTGCTCTCCACAAAACTCGGCTCACCCTGGCTGCTGATCGCCGGTCTGCTTGCCGTGGCCGGCATGATCATCGCGGCATACCTCAACAAACCCAGCGAACCACTTCGACAGGCTCAGGACAGGGAAAACGATCCCGGCACCACCACCGTCATCGCTTTACTGCTGTGTTACGGGCTGGGCGCGATGATTTGGTATGGCCTTGCCGAACTGGCCGTGATGCTGGCAATAGGTATCACCGCCCTGCTCTATTTCAAACCTGAGCTGCGCGGAATATCGCAGCGGCTCACGCGCCGCGATCTGGTCGCCGTGCTGCAATTTTCCGTGCTGACTTTTATCGTGCTGCCGATTCTGCCGGATCAGGATTACGGCCCCTACCACGCCTTCAATCCGCATCAGGCCTGGCTGATGGTGGTACTGATCTCCGGCATCAGTTTGGCGGGTTATACCGCGCTGCATGCGGTGGGAACCCGCTATGGCGCGCCACTGCTGGGTTTTCTCGGCGGTCTCGTTTCCAGTACCGCGACCACTCTGCTCTATGCAAAAAACAGCAAGAACAATCCAATCATATCGCACCTTGCCGCCTCGGTAATTGTAATTGCCAGTATGGTGGTATTGCTGCGTCTGCTCGTGCTCAGTGCCGTTGTCGCCTATGGCACGCTGCCCGGCCTGTTCCCGGTGCTCGCGGGCGGCTTCCTGTTCGGTTTGATCGTCGCGCTCTACAACTGGCGCAAGATGGACAAGGCAACCGAGCTTAACATCCCGGAAACTTCCAACCCCGCCGAACTACATACCGCCATCGGCTTTGGCTTGTTATATGTAGTCGTGTTGTTGGTAGCAGCATGGATGGAGGCTCTCGCGGGTAGTCGAGGCCTGTATGTCGTGGCATTGGTGTCGGGGTTGACCGATGTTGATGCTATTACTCTATCAAGCCTGCGCCTATTCAATCTCGGGCAATTGAGCGAACACCAAACCGTCACCGCGATTGCACTCGCCTTTATTTCCAATATCGCGTTCAAGTTCGGCATGGTGGTGTTCATCGGCGGCTGGAATCTTGCCAAGCTCGTTGCCACCGGCTTTGTCGCGATGGCCTGCGGAGTCCTGCTTGGCTTGTTTGCGCTATAATCGCGCCCCTTTTAGCATACTGACAAAATCTCGTTCGTCTCTAGAAATTCGTTCTTCGGGATGGCAGGCTGGACACGGCGATACGAAGCATGTGGGGCGGGCAGGCCTGCTGCTTCGCGCTCCCGCACTAGGAGGGCTTCGCCCCACCGTGTCGCGCGAGCACCGCAAGGAGCCGCGCATAACCAGCGACTTGCCCGCTTGCGGGCTTAGTCGAATGGCTAGTAGTTTTATCAGCGAATGACGAGGCATATCAGATTGATAGACGCACCCGCAAGGAGTAGGCCGTGCGGTTCCCGTAGCTGAAGCTACGACCGCTACGCACAGGAATGAGCGAGCACGCGACACCGCGATTCGCCCGAATAACGAATTTATAGAGATGAACAAATGGAAGCCGAACAACTCAACGCCCTCGCCAATCAGTTGCAAGACTTAGGTCTGCGCAGTGCGGAATTACGGAGGTATCTTTGACTTCGATACCAAGCAGGAACGCTTAGTCGAAGTCAGCGAGCTCGCCGAAAACCCGGCCATCTGGCAGGATGCCAAGCGCGCTCAGGAGCTGGGGCGCGAGCGCAAAATGCTGGAAGGCGTGGTGCTTGGCCTCACGCAAATCCGGCAAAACCTTTCCGATGCTGCCGAGCTGTTTGAAATGGCAAAAGCGGAAAATGACGAAGCCAGTCTGCAAGGTACTGCTACCGACATCCAGGACATCGAGAAGCGCGTCGCGGACATGGAGTTCCGCCGCATGTTCTCCCACCCGATGGACCCGAACAACTGCTTCATCGACATCCAATCCGGCTCCGGCGGAACCGAAGCGCAGGACTGGGCATCCATGCTGCTGCGCATGTATCTGCGCTACTGCGAACGCAAAGGCTTTCAGGTCGAAGTGCTGGAACAATCCGACGGCGAAGTCGCGGGCATCAAGGGCGCGTCCCTCAAGGTGATCGGCGACTATGCCTACGGTCATCTGCGCACTGAAACCGGCGTGCACCGGCTGGTGCGCAAATCACCGTTTGACTCCGGCAACCGCCGTCACACTTCATTCTCCAGCGTGTTCGTCTACCCCGAAGTGGACGAATCCATCGAAGTGGAAATCAATCCGGCCGACCTGCGCGTGGACACCTATCGCGCCAGCGGTGCGGGCGGGCAACACATCAACAAGACCGACTCGGCGGTGCGCATCACCCACCTCCCGACCAACATCGTGGTGCAGTGCCAGAGCGACCGCTCGCAGCACCGCAACCGCGCCGAAGCGATGGCGATGCTAAAATCGCGCCTGTATGAAGCCGAGTTGCGCAAGCGCAACGAACAGAAACAGGCGATGGAAGACGGAAAAACCGACATCGGCTGGGGACACCAGATTCGTTCTTATGTGCTCGATCAATCGCGCATCAAGGACCTGCGCACCAATTACGAAGTCGGCAATACGCAGGCCGTGCTGGACGGCGACCTGGACGATTTCATTTCGGCGAGTTTGAAGCAAGGCGTTTAATTAGGACAATGATATGACTACCGGAAGCGAAAAATTGGATCAGAAAATCGACGAAACCATTGATAAGCTTACCCCTGAAATCAAGCTAGTCGAAGAACGCCGCGCCAAGCTCAATGCGATCCGCCAGGCAGGTGTCGCTTTTCCGAACGACTTCGAGCGCAAGCATCTGGCTGGCGATTTGCACGCCGAGTTCGGCGAGCAGACGCATGATGAGCTGGAAGCCGCGCAGATTCACATTGCTGTGGCCGGACGCATGATGTTGAAGCGCGTGATGGGCAAGGCGAGCTTTGCCACGGTGCAGGACATGAGCGGGAGGATCCAGTTATTCATCAGCAATAATGACACCGGCGAGGAAGCACACAGTACGTTCAAACATTACGACCTCGGCGACATTCTCGGTGCGGTTGGCGTGTTGTTCAAAACCAAGACCGGCGAGCTTTCCGTGCGTGTGACGCAAGTGCGTTTGCTGACCAAGGCACTGCGCCCGCTGCCGGAAAAATTCCACGGCCTGTCTGATCAGGAGCAGAAATACCGCCAGCGTTACCTCGATCTGATCACCAATGAGGATGCGCGCAAGGTATTCATGACGCGCACCAGGATCATCCAGACGATACGCGAATTTTTCATCCGCCACGGCTATATGGAAGTGGAAACACCGATGATGCACTCCATCCCGGGAGGTGCTGCGGCCAAGCCGTTCGAGACACACCACAACGCGCTGAATATGAAAATGTATCTGCGCATCGCGCCGGAACTGTATCTGAAACGTCTGGTGGTGGGCGGCTTCGAGAAGGTGTTCGAGATCAACCGCAACTTCCGCAACGAGGGTCTGTCCACGCGGCACAACCCGGAATTCACCATGCTGGAATTTTACGAAGCGTATCGCGACTATCGCTACCTGATGGACTTCAGCGAAAGCCTGTTCCGCGAAGTGGCGCAAAAAGTTTTGGGTAAGACGCTGATCAGCTATCAGGGTAAAGAGCTGGATTTGGGCAAGCCATTCCATCGATTGACCATGGTGCAGGCGATCCAGAAATATCATCCGCAATTCACCACCAAGCAACTTAACGACCGCGAATTTCTGGTCGCCGAACTGCAAGACCTGAAAGCCAAATACAAACCGCAGGACGGCATCGGCGGATTGCAACTTTCGCTGTTCGAGGAGTTGGCCGAGGCGCAATTGTTCGAGCCGACCTTCATCATCGACTACCCGGTGGAAGTCTCACCGCTGGCGCGCAGCAGTGATAAGAATCCAGCAATTACCGAACGCTTCGAGTTGTTCATCGCCGGACGCGAAATAGCCAACGGCTTCTCGGAATTGAATGACGCGGAAGATCAGGCCGCGCGTTTCGATGCGCAGGTAGCGGCGAAAGATGCCGGAGATGAAGAAGCAATGTTCAAGGACAACGACTACGTGCGCGCGCTGGAATACGGCCTGCCGCCTACCGCCGGGGAGGGCATCGGCATCGACAGGTTGGTGATGCTGCTCACCGACAGTGCCAGCATACGTGATGTGATTTTGTTCCCGCAAATGCGGACAGAAACTTGATAAGCCGTTCGTGGTGAGCCTGATGCAACTACTAGCCATTCGACTGATGAAACAACTAGCCATTCCACTAGGTTGCCCAAAGACAGCAACCAAGTGGCTGGTTATAGGCTGTCAGCCGAAGAGCTTTTGATGGAACCACTGATATGACTACTAGCCATCTGACTAACCCAGCAAAAGACGCTGGGCAAGTCATTGGTTATAGCCATTCGACTAGGCTGCCAAAAAGCGCCAGCCAAGTCGCTGGTTATGGCCGGGCACCCGAAAGACGACAGCCAAGCCGCTGGTTATGTCGAACCATATGAACAACCACCCTTCGACAAGCTCAGGGCGAACGGCTAAATTCCATGTTAGATAACCACACAAAATCCCGTCTTTTGCAGCAATATCCCATGCTGCGCGAACTGCCTGCTGCAGATCGTGAAACATTGCTGGAAGCGGCAAGTTTTATGCAGCTCCCAACGGAAACGGTGGTGTTCGACGAGAACCAACCTTGTCATGGCTTTCCGCTGCTGCTGTCCGGGAACATTCGCGTCATAAAGGCCGCGCCGAATGGGCGCGAATTGCAACTGTATCGCGTCATGCCGGGCGAGAGTTGCATCCTCACCAGCAGCTGCCTGCTTGGCAACACGCGCTATCACGCGCGCGGTGTCGCCGAACAAGCTCTAGAGATGGTGTTGCTGCCGGCCACCGCTTTCCACACCCTGATCGGCAAACAGGAAGCGTTTCGCAGCTATGTGTTCCACCTGTTTTCTGATCGGCTCACCGACCTGATGCAACTGGTTTCTGCCGTGGCTTTTCAAAAGCTCGACCAACGTCTGGCAAATCTCCTGATCAACAAGCCCAGCCCTATCCACGCCACCCATCAGGCCCTGGCCGACGAACTTGGCAGCGCGCGGGAGATCGTCAGTCGTTTGCTCAAAGGCTTTGCCGAACAAGGTTGGGTAAGACTGGGACGCGAGCAAATCGACATTACCGATGCGACAGCACTCAAAAAATTCGCCGACCTTTAGTGAGACAGATCTCGGACCTGCGTCCGCGATTTCCCTATGTGATTTTTATCACAGACAAACAGGCGCAAATCTTCTAACCTGCACTTTCCCCTAACCTATTCGAAGGAGATCAAAATGAAATACAACGTGGGTACAATTGATCGCGTATTACGCGTGATTGCCGGTCTGGTGTTGATTGGGCTGGCAGCCACCGGAACAGTCGGCTTGTGGGGCTGGATCGGCGTCGTTCCGCTGTTGACCGGCCTCTTCAGTTTTTGTCCGGCATATGCAATCTTCGGCATGAACACCTGCCAGATGAAAAAATAATCATTCTGCAAACACCCGCTGCGCCCGATAGACTGTAAAGCCATCGGGCGTTTTTTCGCCCGGTCTTTCCCCCGTTAGAGTTGAACCCAGATAATTCATTAGTAAAGAATTGCGTCATTCCGGCCAGCCCTCTATCCAACTTTCCCCCAAAGGGGGAAAGAGCGATTGCCTCCTCTCCCGCAAGCGGGAGAGGATTGAGGTGAGGGATTCGCCGGAATCCAGATGATTAACAATTCCCCACGAAAGTGGGACAACATCATGATTTTGTCTGCTGATGAAACTACTAGCCATTCGACTGAGCTGGCAAACGGCGCCAGCCAAGTCGCTGGTTATTCGCAGAGTATTTTTTATGACTGGATTCCGGCCTTCGCCGGAATGACGGTCTAATGGATTTTTAGAGGTCCCGTCAGAGAAGCGTTCTTTACAAACACAGATGTTGTAGATTAGATTCACACTCCGAAAAACTAATGGCCGGGCATCCGCATGAAATCCATCCTGCTGTTATCCATATTGTTGCTCAGTGCTTGCGCGTCTATGAAAAACGATGTGCGGACACCGGATAGTGATGCTGCGGCCAGGAAGCTTACTTCTTATGCCCGGAGTCTGGTTGGCATCCCTTACAAATATGGCGGTAACTCACCGGATAAAGGATTTGATTGCAGCGGTTTTGTCGTTCATGTGTTTCGCCATACGCTAGGCATCAATTTACCGCGCAGCTCTGACCAAATAAGTCACCTCGGCCAGGCAATCAGCACGGGCGATCTGCGCAACGGCGACCTGGTTTTTTTCAACACACTGCAACGCAAGTTTTCACATGTCGGGATCTATCTGGGCGGTGATCGCTTCATTCATGCACCCAGCAGCAGCGGCAGCGTTCGCACGGAGAATATGCGCGAAACTTATTGGAAAAGGCACTACGACGGCGCGCGGCGCATTACTTTGCGTGGTTAGTCTTGCGCGCCTGTTTCAATGCTTCCGCCAATTGGAACACTGACATCGCATAGAAATCACTGTTGTTGTAGCGCGTGATGACCTCGAAATTGTTGAACACCAGCCAAAACTCCTTGCCTTCCCCCACAGTAAAATCGATCAAGCGCGCAGTCTGGTCCTGAGCCAAATTCACGCATGGCACTATTCCCGCTACCAGCCATGCCGCGAGTGTGCGCGGGGTTGTGATGTCTCCGGCACAGATTTCCTCGCTGACCTGCGCACGCACCGCAATCGGCGGCATCGCCCTGACCTGCCCCTTATGCGGCAGTGACTTGCCCGCGCCTGCAGATTGTAAAACCCCGGGTGCGTCGCTGATCCAGCCAAAGTATTTCAGGTAGTTGGCGACGCTGCCTATCGCATCATTGGCTTCGCGCAGTAAATTGATCCTGTGGTTGCCGTTGAAATCCACCGCATAGATGCGATAACTGCTCGGCATGAATTGCGGGATACCCAGCGCGCCGGCATATGAGCCGCGTATGGCAAGCAAATCGAACTGCTGTTCGCGTGCCAGCAACAGAAAATTCTCCAACTCGCTGCGAAAGAAATCGGCGCGCGGCGGATAATCGAATGCCAGCGTGGTCAGCGCATCTATGGTGCGGAAAGTACCCGCATCCTGACCATAGATGGTTTCCACACCGATCACCGCGACAATTATTTCCTGCGGCACGCCGTATTTCCGCTCGGCACGCCGCATGGTTTTCCGGTATCTGTGCCAGAATTCCAAACCCAGCTTGATGCGCTGCGAATTAACAAAGGCCGCACGATATTCCAGCCACGGCTTGGTGGTGGCCGGACGGGAAATGGCGTCGATCACGGCCGGAACATGCTGCGCATGGGCAAACACGCTTTCCAATTCGGCACGCTTGAATTTGTGCTTGGCAACCATTTCATCAATGAATTCAGGGATACCCGGCAACGTGGCTGCATGAGCCAAATGCACCGCGAGAAACAGCACCAGCAAAGGAATGGCAAAAATAACTTTCATAGTGTGTGGATTCTAACAGGGTGTTGAAAAACGTAGCGAGCGACAGCAGAACAAGGCGCGAAAGGGCGAAAAAGCGGAGTTTACACATAGTAAATGAGCATTTTGAGCCCTTGAGCAACGCAGTTATGCCGAGCGTAGTAGTTTTTCAATACCCTGCTAGCCGATGGATGCTCGACAGACAGCCGCAACTACTGGTAAATTCCAGCTTCGTTCAGTCATTGGCAGGGGCAGTTCATAAATTTCTCCTGCCGGTGAACCTCAACCCACTTTAATAATTGCTGAAAGAAACCTATCATGAATGCCACGACTCAACATCATCGCCTCATCATCCTTGGCTCCGGTCCGGCCGGATATACCGCCGCCGTTTACGCCGCGCGCGCCAACCTCAATCCGGCGCTGATTGCCGGCTTGGCCCAAGGCGGTCAAATGATGACCACCACCGATGTGGACAACTGGCCTGCCGATGCAATGGGCGTGCAAGGCCCGGAATTGATGGCGCGCTTTCAACAGCACGCTGAGCGTTTCCACACGCAGATGATTTCCGATCATATCCACACCGCCAAGCTGCAACAAAAGCCGTTCCTTTTGATTGGCGACGCTGGCAGCTACACTTGCGACGCGCTGATCATCTGTACCGGAGCTTCGGCGCAATATCTCGGCCTGCCTTCCGAAGAATCCTTCATGGGGCGCGGCGTATCCGGCTGCGCGACTTGCGATGGATTCTTCTATAAAGGCCAGGACGTGGCAGTGATCGGCGGCGGCAATACCGCCGTGGAAGAAGCCCTGTATATGTCGAACATCGCCAGGCACGTCACGCTGGTACATCGACGCGACACCTTCCGCGCCGAGCGCATCATGGTCGATCACCTGATGGAAAAAGTTAAGGAAGGAAAGATCACGCTGCAACTGAATAGCACGCTGGACGAAGTGCTCGGCGATGCCAGCGGCGTGACAGGCATGCGCGTCAAGCTTGTGCAGAACGGCGAAACCAAGGACATCGCGCTACAGGGTGTGTTCATCGCCATCGGTCACAAGCCCAATACCGATATCTTTACCGGGCAACTGGAAATGAGTAACGGCTATATCCAAACGCGCGGCGGCTCAAGTGGCAATGCCACTGCGACCAGTATTTCCGGAGTGTTCGCGGCCGGTGATGTGCAGGATCAAATCTATCGTCAAGCGGTTACCAGTGCCGGAACGGGCTGCATGGCGGCGTTGGATGCGGATAAGTATCTCGCCTCGCAAGCCAAGACTTAACAGGGTGTTGAAAAACTACTTCACTCGGCATAACTGCGTTGCTCAAGGGCTAAAATGCGGGATCGCGAAGCGATAAACTTAGGTGTAAACTCCGCTTTTTGCGAGTTGGGCGGCAAAGGCAAGCCGCCCATCCCTGCCAAACCCACTTCGCCCTTTCGCGTCTTGTTCTGCCATCGCTCGCGACGTTTTTCAACACCCTGTTAACACGCTCGCAATCGTTGTGAAGAAGCCTTCGAAAAATCAAACTGGCAAGATTGACCCCGACGATGCCGCGCTGTTTCGCGTGGCAGTCGGCGAAGTAAAGCCGCTGGCGGAGCAAAACCGCATCACGCCACGATCTGCCCCGCGCAAACCTTTGCTTCATCCCCCCGTCTCACCTCTGGCAATACCTGACACGCTGTCGGACGGGTGCCCGGCCCAAAGTTCTTCGGATTTCGCAGCCCCTGATTTCGCATATAGGGACGCACCGGATGAATTTTTGAGCAACGGCCTGTCGCGCATGGCCTTGCGCAAGCTGCGGCGCGGCACTTGGCCTATTCAGGACAGCCTCGACCTGCACGGCAATAACAGCGATGCGGCGCGCAAACTATTGCAGGAGTTTTTACATGAAGCGACACAGCGCAAGTTGCGCTGTGTGCTGGTGATACATGGCAAGGGGCTGAATAGCCCAGGCGGCGAAGCGGTGTTGCGCAGGCTTACGCGCCACTGGCTCAGTCAACATCAGCAGGTATTGGGATATTGCGACGCACCGAGCAAAGACGGCGGCAGCGGCGCTGCACTGGTGCTGCTGAAGACTAGTCTATAGTCTTCTTGCCCATCACATAAATCAGGTATTCGAAGAACATTTCACACCAGTCCTGATCGTTTTCCTTGAGCGATTGGAGCAGCTTTTTGACTTCCGTCACCGGCCAATTCGGATTAAACGACACCAGCATCTTCTCCGGGTATATATCGAATGATACGCTGAGGCGACCCGCCATTCTGCTGATCCCATCCAGCATCAATGCGATATCCTTGTCGGAATCCACTTCGGCAGTTAAATCCCCATACATTTTCGGATGCTGCTTGGTGAACTCGATAAATTTGGTGAGGATATAAAAGAACTCGCCTTTATTTTCCTTGGTCACCGCATCACCCATCATGAATGGCATAACCGACAATCCCAGCCAGTAGTAATCCAGCTTTGGATTGCGATGTTTGGACACGCTGATGTAGCCGTTGCGCGCCTTGGCGCGCTGAATGACATCTTCCAGCAACAATTTTTCCGAGCCGCGCGTGGCGATTTCCTTGCCCTCCAGCACAATTGGCTTGAACAGAAAGAAATTCGGAAAATCGTTGTAAAGCTTTCCTGAATGATTGTGATCGCGATAATAGGCATTGAAAAGCTTCAATACCGCCTCGGCATTTTTTTCCACATCGTTATAGATTTTGTTGGCAACAGCGCCAGCATTGCTATCCTGCATAACACTCCCCCCTTGCCCCATTAATCCGGCACATCTTATTCAGTTGCAATCATAACTCCACATGCTAGACTCATGTCCGCATTTAGCTGAATTTTTTCGGCTGGATTTGATTTCAATCAAAAAACCATTACCACAGGGATGATTGTCATGAGCAAATTTCTGCTGATTTTGTTAATGCTGACCAGCGCAAACACCTTTGCTGCGATCAGCAAGTGGGTGGATGTCCAAGGTCGGGTGCATTATTCGGATCAGCCGCCCCCCCCGGAGGCGAAGGCAGAAACATTGCGTTCGGCATCCGACTCCGAAGGTTCTGCGGGCACAAGCGGCGTGACCGCGACAAGCGCGCCTGCCGCGCCGAAAACCATTGCGGAACGCGAAGCGGAATTGAAAAAGGCTCAACAAGCAAAACAAGCAGCCGCCGACCAAGCCGCGCAGAAGCAGGCTGCTGCAGATGCTGTCAAAGCCAACTGCGCCAACGCACAACAAAATCTGAGAACTTTGCAGTCAGGCGTGCGCATGGTGGAGGTCGATGCCAAGGGCGAACGTTCCTACATAGACGACACGCAACGCCAGCAACGCATCGAAAAGTCCCAACAGGACATCAGCAATCTCTGCAAATAATCCTATGCGACCAGTTGCTCGTCGCGCATCCGCAATGCTTCTTCGATGTCCACCGCCACTACTTTGGACACGCCCTTCTCCTGCATCGTCACACCGACCAACTGTTGCGCCAGCTCCATGGTGATCTTGTTGTGACTGATGAATACGAACTGGGTGTGTTGCGCCATTTTCTTGATCAGCGCGCAAAGCCGCTCGGTATTGGTATCGTCCAGCGGCGCGTCCACTTCATCGAGCAAACAGAACGGTGCCGGATTGAGTTGAAATAACGAGAATATCAGCGCAATCGCCGTGAGGGCTTTTTCCCCGCCGGACAACAGATGTATCGAGCTGTTTTTCTTGCCCGGCGGTTGCGCCATCACCTGCACGCCGCTGTCGAGTATCTCTTCGCCGGTCAGCACCAGGCGCGCTTCGCCACCGGCGAACAATACCGGGAACATTTCCGCCAGATGCAGATTGACCTGATTGTAGGTGTCCATCAACAGCTCGCGCGATTCTTTGTCGATGCGGCGTATCGCTTCTTCCAGTGTCGCCATCGCCTCGTTCAAATCATTGGCTTGCGCATCCAGATAGGCTTTGCGTTCGGTCGCGGCCTGCAACTCTTCGAGTGCCGCGAGATTCACCGCACCCAATGCCTCGATGTCCGCATTCAGGCGATTCAACTCGCTCTGCAAGACATTCGGCTTGTTGTTGCCACTCGGGTGCCCGGACAAAAGTTTTTCGTATTCCAGCAGCGGCATCAGCACTTGTTCATCCACACCCTGCAATTGCTCGGACCATTGTTCGAAATACAAACGCGACTCTTGTTCTTTAAGCGTCAGCTCATTGAGTTTCTCGCGAAGCGGGCTGAGCTTGTGCTCACAGGCAAGGCGTTCCAGCTCGAATTTTTGCAGATTGACTGTGGCGTTTTCCAGAATGTTGCGCGCCTCGCCCAGCGTTTGCTCGCAAGCCTGGCGCACCAGCAATGCCGCTTGCAACTGTTGCTTGGCCGTTTCATCCTCGCTGCCCGACAAGTCGGCGCGCAACTGGTTCAAATTTTGTCCGAATTGCACAAGCGCATCGGTAATCTGCTGGGTGTTGTGTTGCAAATCGGCGATTTTTTCCGCGCAGGTTTTGGCAAAGAAGCGCGCCTCCTGCAAGGCATGTTGCGCTTGCTGCGCCCGGCCGCGCTGCTCACGCAGGGCGCTGTCCTGCGCGTTGGCATGACGCTGCGCCTCATCAACTTGCGCATGGAAAGCGGCGATCTGCTCGCGCAGCACCGCCATCTGTTCGTCTATGCCGTGCTGCTGGCGTTGCTCAGTGCCGAGCAGATCAGCCACTTCCTGCATCTCGCGATCGATCTGCATGATGCGTTCCGCGCTGCGCTCGTGCGCCTGATTGAGCTTGAGTATTTGCATTTGCAGAGCATGCAAGCGTTGCTGCAATTCGTTGCCGGCGGTGCGCAGCGGCGCGATTTGTATTTCGATGGATTGATAGTGCTGTTCGGCTCGCTCGACCTGTTGCCTGGAATACTCCGCGTTGCGATTTTGTTCGGCTGACTCCTGCTCCAGCTTTTCGATCTCGCGCTGCCTCGCCAACACCCCATGCAACTGGCTATCCGGTGCGTGGAAAAACACGCTGTGCATGCCGATCAGATGTCCCTGCGGGGTGATGAACCAGCCACCCGCCGGCAATTGCGCGCGCTGCGCATAAGCTTGTGCCACATCCGCCACGGCATACACGTGTGTCAGCCAATCGCGCATCACCGGCAGCACTTGCGCGTCCTGACATTGCACATAACTCAACAACGGTTTCAGTTGCGCAACCTCGCTGATGCTATTTTGCCCGGCGGCACCCGGCGCGAACACGGCGAGTTTCGCCGGAGGCGCATCGCTCCACTCAGCCGCAACGCCCATATCCGTCAAGGCAAGCGCATTCAGGCGCTCACGCAATACCGCTTCCAACGCGTCTTCCCAACCGCTCTCGATGCGGATGGATTGCCACAGACGCGGCAACTTTTCCAATTGGTGTTGTTGCAGCCATGCATTCAGGTTCTTGTCGGTATCGATCTGCCGCTGCAATTGCTGCAAGGCATGCAAGCGCGCCTCGGTCTGTGCCAGAAGACGTTCCTGCTGCTGCAAAGAACCGCGTTGATTGCGCCGCTCGCTATCGGCCAGCGGTAATTGTTCCTGCAAGTGCGCCAGTTTTTGCACTTGCTCGGCACGCTCTGTTTCGAGTTCGTTCAACTGCTGCTGCGCCTGCTGCAAAGCGCCGGTATCAGTGCCCGGCAGATTGTCTTTTTCCAGCAGCAAACGTGAGCGGCGCGATTCCAGTTGCTGAATGTTGCGTTGCAGATTGGCATGTTGCGTATCCGCCAATTGCAGTTGCTGTTGCAGTAGCAGCTGTTCTCGTTGCAGCGCGTTGTAGCGTTCCTGTGCAGTGCGCGCTGCTTCCTCGGCTTGAGGCAAATTCTTTGCCTCCAACCCGGCATGCAGCTCGCTCTGTTCGACCTTGCTTGCCGCGCCTTCCTGCTGGCGCTGCCAGTGTTCCAGCAAGGAATGCACACCCTGGCGTTGATGTTGCTGCTGTTCGATTTGTTTCTCGGTGTTGGCGATCTGTTGGGTCAGTCGCTGGCGTTGCTCGGCAACGTGTTTGATGTGCTGCTCCAGTCGCGCGATTTCGGCATTCGCCGTGTATAGCCCGCCCTGCTTGGCGTGCAGCGCGTCGGAAAGCTGGTAATGCCCGCTGCGCGCGGTTTCCAGTTGGCTTTCGATGTCGCGCAACCGCGCAGTTTCGGCTTCCAGTTCGGTGCGCGTTTTCTCCGTGGCATGCGCAAATTTGACGCGCTGCGCTTCGGCTTCCAGCTTTTTCACCAGCCAGAACAAACGCTGTGTGGTGTCACGCTGCGTCTCCAGCGCGCGATATTGTTTCGCCACCTCAGCCTGCGCACCCAGATGCACCAGTTGCTTTTCCAACTCTTGCAGGATATCGCTGACGCGCAGCAAATTGTCGCGCGTGTCGCCGATACGCAACTCGGTCTCGCGGCGACGGTCGCGGTATTTGGAAACACCCGCGGCTTCTTCGAGGAAGATGCGCAATTCTTCCGGCTTGGCCTCGATGATGCGCGAGATCATGCCCTGCTCGATGATGGCGTAGGCGCGCGCCCCCAGGCCGGTGCCGAGAAAAATGTCGGTAATGTCCTTGCGCCGCACGTGCTGGTTGTTGATGTGGTAGCTGGAATCACCGTCGCGCTGCAACACGCGTTTGATGGAAATTTCCGCGTAGCTCGACCACTGCCCGTTCGCCTTGCCCAGCGAGTTGTCGAAAATCAGTTCGACGCTGGCGCGCGAAACCGGCTTGCGCTTGCTGGAACCGTTGAAGATCACATCCTGCATGGTTTCGCCGCGCAACGCGGAAGCCTTGGATTCGCCCAGCACCCAGCGCAACGCATCGATCACATTCGACTTGCCGCAACCGTTCGGCCCGACCACACCCACGATCTGCCCCGGCAGTGAAATGTGCGTGGGATCAACGAAGGATTTAAAACCGGCTAACTTGATTTGGGATAAACGCAATTTGGCAGTCGCAACGTTATAATACGCGCCATTCTAACCGAACCTGGCAGGCATACCAAATGGCTACTCAACCGAACAAGACGCTGGAAATCTTCCCCAACCCGAACCCGCAGCGCGATTATCACATCAACATGGAAATCCCCGAGTTCACCTGTTTGTGCCCCAAAACCGGCCAGCCAGACTTTGCCACGCTGATACTGGACTACATCGCGGATGAAAAGTGCGTCGAACTGAAAAGCCTCAAACTGTATATCTGGTCGTTCCGCAATGAAGGGCATTTTCACGAGGACGTTACCAACCGCATTCTCGATGATCTGGTCGCCGCCACCCAGCCGCGCTTCATGCGCCTGACCGCGAAATTCTACGTGCGCGGCGGCATCTTTACCAACGTTGTGGCGGAACACCGCAAGCAAGGCTGGCAGCCTGCACCGCACGTTGAATTAAACCAGTTCGACACGCAATCGAACACGCGTGGATGAATCAAATTCATAGAACCAATCCCCTTAGCCCCCTTTTTCAAAGTGGGGGATAGCGGATCTTTTCAAAGTGGAGGATCCTTTCAAAGTGTGGAACCCTATGTTCTTGTTACGAAGCGTTCCCCACTTTGAAAAAGGGGGGTTAGGGGGGATTTGAATTTGGTAGATTTCTATGAACAGCAACTAAATCCATGCAGCCATACCGTAAAGACCTGAAACAGTTCTCACGAAACCTGCGCGCAAACATGACGGAGGCAGAGCAATTCCTATGGCGGCGGCTCAGAGGCAAGCAAATCGACGGCGTACAGTTTTACCGCCAAAAGCCTTTGCTCTCATTTATCGTTGATTTTTACTGCCCGGTAGCGCAGTTGGTGATTGAACTGGATGGTGGCCAGCATTTTGATACTGACCATGAAGTGAAAGACCGTGAGCGCGATGCCATGCTCACAGCAATCGGCTTGCGTGTGCTGCGCTTTGATAATCAGCAGGTTTTACGAGAAACCGAGGCAGTATTGGCAGTGATTTATGAATGGGTGGTGAGTCAAAAGCTCAATCCCCCCTAGCCCCCCTTTTTCAAAGTGGGGAATGACGGACTTTTTCAAAGTGGTGAACCCTATGATCCTGTTGCAAAGTGTTCCCCACTTTGAAAAAGGGGGGCTAGGGGGGATTTAAAAGCGTGGGATTTCTGCATTGCACTATGAGTGAAGTTTTCAATCGTTAAAGGACGCATTGCCATCTACTACCTCGGCTTGGACTTCGGCACCTCCGGCGCACGCGCCTGCATCATTGACGGCGATAAGGCCATCGTCTGGGAACAGCGCGTCGCATACCCTGACCCTGCTGAGCAAACCACGGCCGACTGGCGCGCTGCGCTACACACGCTGCTAAGTGCACTACCGAAAGACATCGCGGCTCAATTGCACGGCTTGGCGATAGACGGCACATCCGGCACGGTGATGCTGTGTGATGCGAAACTGGAGCCGCTCAATCCCGCCCTGCTCTACCACGACGACCGTGCGCGGCAACAGGCCGCACAACTCAAAGCCATCGCACCTGAAAGACATGCTGTTTGCACCGCCACCTCCGGCCTTGCGAAGTTTCTTTGGCTGACGCAGCAAAGCGACATCAATCATGCCGCGTATTTTTTACATCAGGCCGACTGGCTCACCGCCCTGCTCGGCGGGAAGCCCGGCATCAGCGATTATCACAACGCGATGAAGACCGGCTACGACGTTGAACAGCTATGCTGGCCGCATTGGGTGATGGCTCTGCCGCATACCCATCTGCTGCCACAGGTGTTCGCCCCCGGCGAAATAATCGGACACATTCAACCGGACATCGCCGCGCATTTCGGCATCCATCCGCAATGTGCCATTCACGCCGGAACCACCGACAGCATCGCCGCATTCATCGCGGCGGACGTAAATCAGCTTGGCATCGGCGTGACTTCACTCGGCACGACGCTGGTACTCAAACAGCTTTCGGCAATCCGAATTGATGCGCCGGAATACGGCGTGTACAGCCATCGCTACGGCGATCTTTGGCTGGTGGGCGGCGCATCGAATGCGGGAGCTGCCGTACTGCGCCATTACTTCAACGATAAACAACTCGCTGCCCTGAGTGCGCAAATCGATCCGCTGCAAGACAGCCCGCTGGATTATTACCCGCTGACCAAAATCGGCGAGCGTTTCCCTGTCAACGATGTGCGGCTCGCACCGCGACTGGAACCTCGCCCGGCAAACGATGTGGAATTTCTGCATGGGTTGTTGCAAGGTTTGGCGCGTATCGAAGCGGCGGGCTATGCCAAACTCGCCGAACTGGGTGCGCCAACACTCAAGCGCGTTGTGACTAACGGCGGCGGGGCACAAAACACCGTGTGGAAAAAGATGCGCGAAAGATTGCTTGGCATACCAGTCAGTACGGCGGTGGTGTCAATTTCTCAAGCTCGCAAGAGCTTAGAGAATTGCCTGCCTTTGGTGCATTCCGAAGCGGCTTACGGTAGTGCGCTGCTATGCCTCAACGGTTAACGCATATCTGACAGCAAGCCACTAAACCGCTTAACTGTCATCGGCTTATCGCGCACAAAAGATATAAATTATCTCCACAAACACACCGGGCAAGACGACTGCCACGCAACACCTTATAATCGCGCTTTCATTTCGTCCCGCACATTCGGAGCCCGCCATGTCGCCCAGTACTGCATTACATAGCCTATTCAACACCCGCAAAACTTTCAAACTCGCCAGCGGCAAACAAGGCACGCTGTATTCCCTGCCTGCGCTGGAAGCTGCAGGACTCGGCAAGATTTCGCGCTTGCCGGTTTCCATCCGCATCGTGCTGGAAGCAGTGTTGCGCAATTACGATGGCAAGAAAATCTCCGATGCGCATGTGCGCCAACTGGCCAACTGGCAGCCGAATGCGCCACGCACCGAAGAAATTCCGTTCGTGGTCGCACGCATCGTATTGCAGGATTTCACCGGCGTGCCGCTGCTCGTCGACCTCGCCGCAATGCGCGATGCCGCTGCCAAAATGGGTAAAGACCCGAAGATCATCGAGCCGCTGGTGCCGGTCAATCTGGTGGTGGATCATTCGGTGCAAGTGGATTACTACAACAGCCCGGACGCGCTCAAGCTGAACATGGAGCTGGAATTCGAGCGCAACGCCGAACGCTACAAATTCATGAAATGGGGGATGCAGGCGTTCGACACCTTCAAGGTCGTGCCGCCCGGCATCGGCATCGTGCATCAGGTGAATCTCGAATATCTGGCACACGGCGTGCAGCACAAAGGCGGTGTGTATTACCCGGACACGCTGGTCGGCACCGACAGCCACACCACCATGATTAACGGCATCGGCGTGGTCGGCTGGGGTGTCGGCGGCATCGAGGCGGAAGCCGGCATGCTCGGCCAGCCGGTGTATTTCCTGACGCCGGACGTGGTGGGCGTGCATCTCAAAGGCAAACTGCACGAAGGCGTGACCGCGACTGACCTGGTGCTGACCGTGACCGAGTTGCTGCGCAAGCACAAAGTGGTCGGCAAGTTCGTCGAATTTTTCGGCGCGGGTACCGCGGCCCTCACCCTGCCGGATCGCGCCACGATCGCCAACATGGCTCCCGAATACGGCGCGACCATGGGCTTCTTCCCGGTGGATGATGTCACTGTGGCATATATGCGCAACACCGGACGCACGGATGAGGAAGTGGATGCCTTCGCTTCCTACTTCAAGGCACAAGGCTTATATGGCATTCCGCAAGCCGGACAGATCGATTACAGCAACGTGGTGGAACTGGATCTGGACAGCATCGAACCGTCGCTGGCCGGCCCGAAGCGCCCGCAGGATCGCGTGCCGCTGACCAGAATGAAAGAGACTTTCAACGCGCTGTTCAGCAAACCGGCGGCAGAGAACGGCTTCAACAAGCCCGCCGCCGAACTGGGCAAACGCTATACCACCACCCTGCCCGACCGCCGTGGGAACGTGTGCATCCCAATTTCCGGAGGTGGCCTACTGGACAGCGAAAGCGCACCAGCCGGAAAACCTGCATTGGGCAGCCGCAGCAGTAGCGCGGCCAGCGAGATAGAGATGCTGGACAGTCATCCGACTGCGACGCAGCACTGCCAAAATGATGAGAAAACACAGTCGGTGGTGGAGATCGGCCACGGCGATGTACTGATCGCCGCGATCACTTCCTGCACCAACACCTCCAATCCCAGCGTGTTGCTGACGGCAGGCTTGCTGGCGAAAAAAGCGGTCGAAAAAGGTTTGCGCGTCAAGCCGCACATCAAGACCTCGCTGGCTCCCGGCTCGCGAGTGGTCACTGCCTATTTGCGCAATGCCGGATTGTTGCCCTATCTCGAGCAATTGGGCTTTAGCTTGGCGGCCTACGGCTGCACCACCTGCATCGGCAATTCCGGCCCGCTGGATGCCATGATCGAAGAGGTCATCGTCGCCAACGACCTGATCGCTGCGGCGGTACTGTCCGGCAACCGCAACTTCGAAGCGCGCATTCACGCCAACATCAAGGCCAACTTTCTTGCCTCTCCGCCGCTGGTGGTGGCTTATGCCATCGCCGGCAAGATGAACATCAATCTCGACACCGAACCGCTCGGCATCGGCAAAGACGGTCAACCGGTGTATCTGAAAGACATCTGGCCTTCCAGTGCGGAACTGCTAGCGGTGAGTAAATTCGCCACCGACCCGTCGCTGTATCGCACTCTGTATTCCAATCTCACCAAAGACCTGCCGCTGTGGAATGCGATCTCCGCACCGACCGGCAATCAGTACCAGTGGGATGATTCCACTTACATCGCACTCCCGCCGTTCTTCGAGCAGTTCGGTATGCAGACCGGCAGCATCACAGGAATCAGCAATGCCAAACCGCTGGCGATCTTCGGCGATTCCGTCACCACCGACCATATCAGTCCGGCCGGCAGTTTCAAGGCCACCACGCCGGCGGGGAAATATCTGCAAAGCCGTGGCGTGGCGATCAAGGATTTCAACAGCTACGGCGCGCGGCGCGGCAACCACGAAGTGATGATGCGCGGCACTTTCGCCAACGTGCGCATCAAGAACCTGATGCTGCCCGTGAAAGCCGACGGCAGCCGTATCGAAGGCGGCTACACGTTGTACCACGGCGATACGAAAAACTTTTGTCCGGGCACCCGGCAGATGGCGATCTACGATGCCGCGATGAAATACATTGCCGCCGGCACACCGACCGTTATTTTTGCCGGCGAAGAATATGGCACCGGTTCCAGCCGCGACTGGGCGGCAAAAGGCACGCAGCTATTGGGTGTTAAAGCGGTGATCGCCAAATCCTACGAGCGCATCCACCGCAGCAATCTGGTCGGCATGGGCGTGCTGCCCTTGCAATTCAAGGGTGACACCACGGTTGCCGCACTGAATTTGACCGGCGAGGAAAGCTTCGACATCAGCGGCATCGACGACAGCCTGAAACCGCAACAGAATGTGACCCTCACCATCCGCCGCAAGGACGGCAGCACGCAACAAGTACCGCTGCTGTTGCGCATCGACACGCCGATCGAAGTGGACTACTACCGGCATGGCGGCATCCTGCCGTATGTGTTGCGCGAGCTGGTATCAAAATAAATAGAAATCCTACAAGCTGTGTAGGAGCGGGCCATGTCTGTCCTGAGCCTGTCGAAGTGGCCCGCGAATGAAAAGAGCAATTGCACGCATGACGTGCTCCTACAATTCGCGAACGATCTAATGAACAATTTGGGTTTATAGAAGGAAAGCACCATGACCACCAGAAAAGAACGCGATTCATTCGGCACCATCGAGGTTCCTGCCGACCGGCTCTGGGGCGCGCAGACGCAACGTTCGCTCGAACACTTTCACATTTCATCCGAGCGCATGCCGGAAGAAATCATCATGGGCCTCGCTAAGGTTAAACGTGCCTGCGCGCTGGTCAACCGCGATCTTGGGTTGCTGAATAACGACAAGGCAAAGGCCATCGTGCAGGCCGCAGACGAAGTATTGGCCGGTCTGCATCGCCATGAGTTTCCGCTGTCCGTCTGGCAAACCGGTTCGGGCACGCAGAGCAACATGAACATGAACGAGGTGCTCGCCAACCGCGCCTCGGAATTGCTCGGTGGCGTGCGCGGTGAAGCGCGCAACATCCATCCCAACGATGACATCAATCTCGGCCAGTCATCCAACGACATCTTCCCCACCGCGATGCACGTGGCCGCCGTCATCGGCATTCAGCAAAAACTCCTCCCGGCATTGGGTACGCTGCGCACGACCCTGAAAATAAAATCCGATGCGTTCGCCAACATCGTCAAGATCGGCCGCACGCATCTGCAGGACGCAACCCCGCTGACGCTGGGCCAGGAATTCTCCGGTTATGTGGCACAACTGGATCTCGCGGAAGCTATGCTATTCGCCGCGCTGGCACCGCTTTACGAACTGGCGGTCGGCGGCACGGCAGTCGGCACCGGGCTGAACACCCATGCCGAATTCGGCGAGCGCGTCGCCGCTGAACTGGCGCGCAGCAACGCCGCACGATTCGGCAATGAAGCTCCTTTCAAGAGTGCCACCAACAAATTTGCCGCGCTGGCCGCACATGATGCGCTGGTGTCCGCACACGGCGCTCTCAAGACGCTGGCTGTCGCGCTGATGAAGATCGCCAACGACGTGCGCTGGCTGGCCTCCGGCCCGCGCTCCGGCCTGGGAGAGATCAGCATCCCGGAAAACGAGCCGGGCAGTTCGATCATGCCGGGCAAAGTGAATCCTACCCAGTGCGAAGCGCTGACCATGCTGTGCTGCCAAGTGTTCGGCAACGACGTTGCGATCACAGTCGGCGGCGCCTCAGGCAACTTCGAGCTGAATGTATTCAAGCCGCTCATCGCTCACAACTTCTCGCAGAGCGTGCGCCTGCTCACCGACGGCATGACCAGCTTCGAGGAATACTGCGTGCGCGGTATCGAGGCCAATCACGGACGCATCGCCGAACTGATGGAACGCTCGCTGATGCTGGTGACCGCGCTGACCCCGCATATCGGCTACGACCGCGCCGCCGAAATCGCCAAACGCGCGCACCGTGACGGCAGCACGCTCAAGCAGGCGGCGCTGGCGCTGGGGTATGTCACGGAACAGGACTTCGAGCGCTGGGTGCGACCGGCAGATATGGTTCATCCCAGCAAAACATAAGGGAAACTCTAAAGCTTGTTTCAATCACGGCAGGGACGGCTCTTTTTTTTGAGTTGAATTTACCAGAAATTAAGTGTATAAAATGCTCGTGGTTGTTGAGCACAGGTTCGGAAAGGTTAACCGTTAATGGGAGACGCCTATCGACACTTCAATGATTAATTATCTGTAGTTGCTACCCAAGTCAGTATTCGATGACTGACCCAATCGGCCTCCCATAAGCCGACACATAACGCCGCATTAATGCGGCGTTATTATTTTCATGAAGCGTTTTGGTTATCCGCACATCAGGCAGGTGGTGAATTGCCGAGGATATTTGCGTTTCATCGCCCATCCTCTAAGGGTCTCAAGTCGACTCATTGCAAACATTCGAGGCTCGAAGGTAACTGGCTCGCCGGTTCGGACGAATCTGGGCACTGGATTATCGTGGTTCCAGTTTGACGTTGGCACTAGCCTGCATGGGCTGTCTGTAAACTTGTTGGAAGTTTTCTGGAAACACTCAAACCTTTCGGTCTGCTATCTCTGGCAAACCACTTTTGACTTTGTTTTTACATTGGCGCGCCCGAAGCGATAAATCTGGGCACTGGCAAGAGGCCGTCTTACTGCCTTGACGTTCCGCTTACAGGCAGGCAATTAACGAGGGTAAAGGACGGCTTTCGACACATAAGAGACGTTCGCACATCGCCGTCCAAGAATGAAAAACGGGAGCCTAAGCCCCCGTTTCGGATTGAATGTGAATCTGGATTACACGTCAAGGTTTTTCCTACGACGCGATATAAAACCCAACAAGCCTAAACCTACCAGCAGCATGGCATAGGTTTCGGGTTCGGGAACTGCTTGTGTAGTGACACTCACGCGCAGATTGTCCATTGCCCACGATTCATCTGCGAGACTTTGGTTACCCGGACCAAAAATGTAGAAATCGATTTTTGCCGACGAAGCGGAGTGCGCAAAGTTCGAAAAGCGCGGATCGGCACCGAAGTTGTATGCACTGTCGGTGTAATAACCACCAGGCCCACTAAATCCAAGATCAACGTGGCGTGCCAGTTCCACGCCTGCGGGTGGCACATAACTTTGTATCTGGTCTGGTGTTGCATTAGCGAACGATTCGCTGAACAGCGTCGTACCGTCGAATACAATCTTGAAGAAGTCACCTGCCGGGAATGTACCGGTGCCATCGAGAGAGTCGATTGCCGCGAACAAGAACGAGAGGCTGATCGTGTCGTGCGTGGGCAGGTTGTTCAAATTCAGAGTCACAACATTGCCAGTTTCACTGCGTAGAAAGTTCCCTCCAAATTGATTGCCTATGGGGCCCAGTCCGGCATACCCCTGAACGCCAGTGAGTGTCGCTGAACCCGGGGTAATCGCCGTTGGCAAAGAAACGTCAAAATCCGTAGAGAATACTGTGACTGGCGCGGATAGCGCCGTGCCGGAAAAACCAGCAATGAGCGCAAGAATGATTGTTGTAGCAAGAAATTTTTTCGTAATCATTTTCATGTCCTCAATTTGCAAATAAAATAATAGGGGACGCCACAATTTTCCTGATCTTGTCCGATTTTTACTACATCGGCAGCATCCTTTAACCCAAATTATCCATTAGGCTGTTTTGCTCCCCTCGCCCACTTGTGGGAGAGGGGATGTTACGGCTAATGGATTATCTGGGTTTAAATTAACCCAGGTTTTGTTTTCTGCGCCATGCCGTAAAACCCAGCAAGCCTAAACCAGCCAGCAGCATGGCGTAGGTTTCGGGTTCGGGGACGGCGGGGCGAACAGCCGTGGCATACAGCCAGTCGAACTTACCGGTCACGTTCTGGTAGCCGTTGGTGCCGAAGTACCACGCGTAGCCGTCGGAATACGTCGCCCACTCCGTACCGGACCAGTAGCTGCGGGAGTATGGAACATTCTGGAACAGAGCCAATTTGCCATTATTCTGGGTCTGAATCGGAATACCCGCAGCACCTCCCAATTCGTTGTAGAACAAATTCCCCATCTCGCTGCCGGTGCAGCTGAGGCCAGTGGAACCAAGACTATTTTGAACTCCGCAAGTGAGATCGGGTTGCAACGTGGTAGGTAGGCGCCAGTCGTTATAGCCCAGGTAGTTGGCTTTATCCATCGCCGCGATCCAGCTTTGCGCATCTCTCCATTGCATCGTACCGTCACCACGGATCGAACTTATTACGCCAAAGTTGTTGCTGAGGACAAGATTGGCGTCGGCCAGCCAGTAAAGATTGGCGCCCTTGTCGTATACAGTCAGTCCACCATCGGCAGCGGTCAGGTCAGCATTCGCCGCCCCAGCAGCAAAGCCGAGCCATAGGGTCAAAGCAACGACCGCCATGCGTGAAAAAGTGTTTTTCATAATAATCCCCTCTATATGAATTGACAGTTAACAAACAAGCTCATGTTGCAATCACCGTATACCCTGTTCACACCATCAATGACCACGCAGAGCAGAAGCATGTCGCGATGATATAGATTAAATTTATAAAAGATACTGTACCTTGGTACAGGTGCATAAGCCGAAAAGTCAACACCCTGATAGCCCGCATATTGCACGAGGGGCTGTCACTTGCACATCGCACACTCCAAGCCTTCGGCATGGATGACCGGGTGGCCGCTGGAATTGCGGGTGACCGCTATTGGCACTGACCGGAAATTCACTCTTCGTTAATCACCAATTCTTTAGAGGTTCGCGCAGCTTGTTCCACAATCAGAATTACTGCAATAGTCCATTTGGACTATGTCGGAAGCTCAGCCGTCTTAATTCCATTTCTTATCAGAAATTGCCCCAAACCTTATAAACGCTTTGTTATTTGAACGTCCGGTTGTGGCACATTCCTTCCCTTCGCCAAGTTCTGTATATGGACTCCACC
>PLWV01000026.1 GCA_003153155.1 Gallionella sp. | reverse complement strand
CAGCGGGCGTTCAGGCGTATTCATGAGTGTGGCGCGCGGATCGGGCCTTACCGCCGACTGGCCTGACGACACGGACGACATCGGACCTTTGGGGCGTCGCATTCTTTTCGGTTGTGTTGCCTTTTGTATTTGGCCTTTTTTATTCATTCTGTTACCTTTCGAAATCTAATCACCGCTGCCACAGGATATGAGCTGTTGACGCCGAGTCGAGTGACATTCAAGAGCAAAGTTACAATTATTTATCCCGGCTTGCGCGCAGTCTGTTCCCGCCATTATGGAACAACTTGCTATGTCGACCTTCTTTACTGGGGGCATAAGATGCTCCGATGCTAACGCAACTCGCCCCCTACAATCCTTACAAAGGTTTCACTTCAAAGTTGAATCCGCTGTGCAATTCAACACCATCGAGTACGATTTGACTACGTTTCCCACCATTATATGGCGGAAGTTTTGTCAAATTTAAGGTAGTTCAACTGCAATTCAAGTTCCAGTTCGTTTCGAAATGGCTGATCGCCAAAACGAAAGGGCTGCATTCGCAGCCCCTTCGGTTCGTCGTTACTGCTCTTAACGATCGGAACGGTCCAGGAACTTTTCCCGGATGCCTGACCTGTCGACAAGCCAGGTACTCGAACAGCCGTTCAGGCGCGACTGGTTTCGATCACCTTCTGTCATGTCCGTTGGCACCGAATAGATCGGTCATCACATGCACGTTCTCATCGCAGGCGTGATTCAGGCATGGCAGTTCGAATGCCGACTCGAGCGACTTGAGCAGCGAGAAGTGGTTGTATGGTGCCGCACTTTGTTTGCCATCCACGCCGTAGTTGGTGTCGACGATCAGTACCACCTGATTGGTATTTGGCGCCACGCTATAGTCGTTCTCGTCCCAAAGCACGACGATCGCGTTGTTGCCATCGCGCCAGGCCGGCGATTTCTTGATCGCGGTCACGAGCTTGCGAACTTCCACATCGCCGCGCTGGATCAAGGCCGGGTTCAGACCGGCCTGGGAACCATTCGAGACCGGGTCATAGTTGCAGAATGGTCCGGCATTGCCGCGTCCATGTTGGTCGTTGCATTGGTTCGGTGCAATGAAGGAGAAGGCCGGTATGTTGCCGGTGCCCAGATCGGCATACAAACCCTTGGGCCCGTCGAAACCGACTGTGTGTGCCAGGCTGAGGCCGGGGTCACGCCCTTCCTGGACACTCCGGAAATAGACGAACGGGTTGTGTTTCGCGGCGTAAAGACTGACGATCCCGGCCGAAGTCAGCGGCGGAGTCAGCGCAGGCAGGATTTTGCTGAAATCCGTGTTGTTGGTATAGACCCCATCGCTGTAGTTCACCAGGTCCGCGCCTTCGATCGGCAAGTCTTCCTGATAGCTTTTCCAGGTGCGCCGTGCTTCGAATAACTGATCGGCAATCGTTTTGCCGGAAATGTTTGCCACTGCAGGGATAGACTGGATGCCGTCGATGTTGTTCAAGCCGGGCGGCCCCGACTCGTTGCTGGCGTCGACTGCAGGAGTCGCGGCGTCGGTGCCGGTACCCGAGATCGGGCAAATGTCACCAGTAGGCGGATTGTCGGTATTGGTGATTCCTGTGACGAGGTTGTTGGCACAGAATGCGTTATGCCAGTCTGCGTTATGGTCGCTTTGCACACCGAAGTTGGAGCCGCCGACCACTTCGAGGTAGTTGGTCAGGCTCGGGTGTCCGATGCCATAGTAATTTGTCGCCAGGTTGGCCAAGTGCGCCAGATCATTGACGAACGGTGCGTTGGGGTTATTCATGATCTGGCTGTAGCCGTGGTTCTCCATCATGATCACAAAGACGTGATCCAGATGACGTACGCCTTCTGGTACTTTTCCTTCTTTGGCGAAAACCGGGCCCGCAAGTGCGATGCCCAGCAGACCTAGAACTGCAATGGATTTTTTCATGGTGATAATCTCCTGTATTGGTTTGCATTGTGAGATGCTGCTGTCTTGATAACCGAGCTTGGCAAATGAGAAAACGATCATGGAAGCTCGAAAGCATTATTGAGCGGCTTAATGACAGGCAAATGACAGGCAAATGAAAGATGCATGAACCAAACAGACTATTCGGGGGAAGACGTATACTCCTGATCTCACTGACATGAGCGGTAGCGATGTATTGTTAATGGGTCGAGAGCTGCCTCTCATAATCAACACAGAACCTTGGAGAGAAAAGTCCCCATCGTAAAGAAAGATGGGTTAGACCATTTCTGACCCAACCCATTGACTTGTTGGTGCGCCAATATCAAATTGGAACTACGATAATCCAGTGCCCAGATTTATCCGAACCGGCGAGCCAACCACAACTCGAATGCTGAACGTCTGCTTCATATTTCGGACGGACGATCAACTCATCTCAATCACTCTCGCCACATCGCCGCGGCACTCCGAACATAAACCTACCAGCAACAAGTCGCCTGCTTTGACAGCTCCAGAGAAATTGCTAATCGTGACCTCATGGCGGCATTTCCCGCACCAGACATTCGAGAGCAGTAGCTTTTTGCTATGACTGGGGATGGTTGCCCACAGTTTAGCTGCGGTGGCGGTAAATTTAGGGATGGATTCGATGGTCATAAGTTCAATTTTCATTTATCGCAGGTTACGCACGGACTCGTCAACACGGGTTGATTGCAGAATTGGTATGCAGTGGGGATGGGCGATGCTTGTGAACTGCCGCTTCCGAAGCAGACGATGAATGCTAAGGATGAAGGCTTTCGCCTAGCCGGAAAATAGTATGCGCCTTCATGCTCAGTATTCACCCAGCGAGGGGTCACCAATGAAGACGTCGCAGCAGTGAGCTCTTTTTCTGCTGGTGGGATTGCATGCGATGCAGGATGTCATCCAATGTTTGGATGGCCTCGATAATATGCGCCCCCTTGTTCAGCATGACGCATTCGGCACGCACACCCATCGCCGCATCGGTAATTTCAGCACGGCTAGGCTTGCCGCTCTTGGATAATCCCTCCAGTACCTGAGTAGCCCATATAACCGGTAAATGCGCCGCCTCGGCCAGCCAAAGAATTTCTTCCTGCAACTCTGCCAATCTTTCATAGCCGCACTCCACTGCCAGATCACCGCGAGCAATCATGACGCCGACGGTTGGTGAATGCAGTAATGTAAATAACAGTTCCGGCAAATTCTCGAATGCAGCACGCGTTTCGATTTTCAGTACGATGCCAAGTTTCCCGGCATCAAGGCGTTGCAGATGCTTTTGCAATAACTCAATGTCAGCGGGATTCCGGACGAATGAAAGCCCGACCATATCGGCATGTTGCACGATAAATTCCAGATGCTCGATGTCCTGTGCCGTCAGGCCATCCAACTCAAGACGACTATCCGGCAAGTTGATGCCTTTAATTGCCAGCAGTTTCTCCCCGCCTTCACTAGCCTGCGTGATTTCGACCACCATTTTGTTTTTGCTGACACTGCGGATAACGCCGCCGATTCTGCCATCGTCGATCAGGATGCGTTCGCCCGGTTGGACGGTGCGAAAAACCTCCGACAGGGAACAGGCAATGCTGGCTGCGCGCAGTAAACGTCCGCTGGCATCGAATTGGGCCGGCTTGCCCGGCAACGGTTCACGCGTGATGATTAGACTGTCTCCAATGTGTAGACGAATCGATTCGGGTAATGGAGGTAACGCCCCGACCATACCGGTGTGACCTACCCGGCGCGGATGTCCGGATATGGGCACCCGCAGGAGCTTTAGTTCTATACCAGGCGTGACATAGGTGGTTTGATTGGATTCAGCCCAAAAGCCCGCGCCGACCTGGTCAACAACTTGCAGGGTGCGCAATGACCCCCGCGCGTCGGTTAATTCAATGATGTCGCTCGACGCCACTTTTGCAAGCCAATCCCCATATACAGGCAGGCAAGCATCGGCGGGGGCCGGGCTGGGAGAAGCATCGCCTTCGGGATGCAGCCATATTCGCGCGGGGGCAACCACGTTGCCGTACATATCTCGCTGTGGTTTCCATTTGAGTACAGCAGGTCCTTGAGCAATTTCTCCGGTGCGCAATTTGGGACCGCCCAAGTCCATCAGGATACGGCAATGCCTTCCTGTTTCACGACGTGCCAGATTGATTTGCTCAATCATGCGTGCCCATATTTCAGGATCGTCATGCGCGCAATTGATACGCGCACAATCCATACCTTGAACGAGCATGTCCTTGATCAATGAATAATCGTCCGCCACTTCACCTGGCATCGTGACCATAATGCGGACTCGGCGATGCGAGGGAGGCTTGCCAAATAAATTATTGGTATTGCTTTCAAGCTGAGCTGCGCCCGTCGCCTCTGTGTTGGGCAATATTTTGTCAGCTGAATTCTTACCTAATGCGCAAAGTAAAAGATCAATGATGGCATTAAGATGGGCGAAGACATGAGATTCCATCCGACCTAACGATGAAAGCCCTACTGCCCCCAATCTTTCCTGCAGCGACCGCATATCCCGTCGCCTCAGGCCAAGGTAGTGAATCAGGTTAATCGTGCTGGCCAGATGGAGTGGATTTACGTGTTGCAGGGTTGTCGCAGACAACTGCTCAAGCTCTTTCAGTTCACTCCGCAACTCCTCCAATTCATGCAGCAAGCCGGCATACGGATGCAGCTCTCTAGACTTGCGTGAACTTGATTGCTGTTTGCTCATTAGTCCAACGATTATCAGCCATTTATATTACATTCGTATTACAAGAGAATTAGATTAAATAAATATGACGAATCACTAACTTCACATTATTAATCGCACAGAGCATAATTATAATTGACTATCAAAGACCATTCCCCAGGAACAGGATTTACTTGGCATAGTCGAATATATTTGTTGCCCAGATAATTTTTAATTGCAAATCTTCACCGCAATCTTTCGGTTCGACGAAAGGCAGACAATTTCATGGCCACCTTGAATGACACTAAGTTAGAGCCCGAGCATCTTAATGCCATCGAGGCGCTCGCCGAAGAAATTGATTGCCCCGTTGAAGAGGTAAATAACATCTACGCTTCAGCACTTGGAAGCCTCAGATCAAGCGCTCGAATCTATGACTACCTGATCGTGCTGGCCAGCAAGAAAGTGCGTGACGTGTTGCGCCATTAAGAGTGGTCACATAGTTCTCAGGTAAGCCTGGTAGCGCACGGAAGCCAGTCCGCCAGCGTTACATAGTGTTCCCCAGACGTAAAGTTTGAAGTATTTTCCGGCGCGCGCCCTCCTTGGTTAATTCTGTTAACAAGCAGTTCTGTATTCGGGTTGTGCTGGGTCCGCCAGCTGATCGAGAGTCAGATACAAGCTCTGTCTGCTCGCTTGGGGCACGACATGCCGTGGGCGAAGGCGTGAGGTTTTGTCCGAGAGCCGGATGGGGGAATATCTGCATTCCCGGTTCGAACAGCGTGGGTGTGGAAACGGGGTTATGGTCAGGCTACTTAGACACCGTCAAACGAAAGGGGCGGACACAGATAAGTCCAACCTAACGCTACTGCGCCACATCTCTACTCTACCGGGATAGACCTCTTGGCTTGATAGACACTGACGGACATTCTGCTATTTACCCAGCCCGACTTTAGCCTTTTCTGCGACCTTGGCCTTTAGGGGAGCCTTGGCCTTTTCTGCGATCTTGGCCTTTTCTGCGATCTTAGCCTTTTCCTCTTTCTTCGCTTCTTCCTTATTCTTCAAACTATGCATCATTTTGCGCCATTCTTGGAGTTGTTCATCTTCCAACTCCAACTGTATAGCCAACGCTTCTTCCTTGCTTAACTTATCTTTATGTAGTCGGCGATCTAGCTTGCCGCCCATTCTGGATAACAAGCGTTCGGTTTCTTCCTTGGTCAAAAGCTTAACTTTGGCTAAATACTTTGGCTTATTGATTTTCGTCATTATTAATTTCCTCCTCTATATTGCGCCACTCATCTGGGTGCTTTTTTACTAATCGGAGCAGACTAGCTTTTCTGAAAATCATTCGCAAGTGTAATGTGCACTGTTGCGTGCACTGTCCGCTTATCCCCCAAACAAAAGAGTTGATGAATGCAGCAACCGAACTGCCCCTCTGAACATGGTAAGTGTTAATTATTGCAACGGCGTGAATTTTTTGTTTCAAATCTGCCGTGAATATATGAAACCGAATGCCGCATTGACAATGAACACCTTAGTAACAAAAACGTCACGCCGCACGGGTAGTATCACTGGTTTACCTAAGCCAGGTAGGGAGTTGCCAGATGGTTAATAGCGGACACACTTCAAAGCAGTATGACGCAGAACTCGAATCTGTGCGTGCACGCGTGCTGCTGATGGGCGAACTGGTTGGAAAACAAGTCCGGCTCGCCATTGCTGCACTGAGCAGAGGCGATGTAGAACAAATTGATCGTATCATCGCCGATGACCACCGCGTCAATGCGCTGGAAGTAGGCATAGACGAAAGTTGTAGCCAGATCATCGCACGCCGCCAGCCAACGGCGAATGACTTGCGAATGGTGATTATGGTGATAAAAACAATTACTGATCTCGAACGCATCGGCGATGAGGCAAAAAAGATTGCCATCGCAGCCAAGAACCTATCGCAGAAAAAAAACCTCACCCTGCCGCGTTTCGATAAAATAAAAAATGTGACAAATCTGACGCTGAACATGCTGCGACAGTCGCTGGATGCTTTTGCCAAACTGGATACTTCCGCTGTCGCGCAGGTAGTACGCCAGGATGAGCAGGTGGACGAGGAATTCCGCGCTGTCATACGTTATCTCGTAACCTTCATGATGGAAGATCCGCGGACGATTTCCAGCGCGCTGGAAATCCTGTTTGTCGCCAAGGCCATTGAGCGCGTAGGCGACCATGCCAAGAACATGTCAGAATACGTGGTCTACATGGTCAAGGGACGCGATGTGCGCCATATTACTGTGGAGGAAATTGAGCGCGAAGTGCAGCAATAATTTGTAGTAGTTTCGATTTGATGTGGCAACCTGACAGGTTGTTTGAAGACTCGCTTTGCGAATATCTCTGCGCGTATATTTAGTAGCGTCCGTTGGCACGGTAAATGTAATTTCTTAGCTCTGTGGATTGGCTATTCGCGCGCCTTACGATACCATGCATGTTACGCGCCACGCCCCGCATGACACGATATATGATCATCGGATGGGAGTTGATCAAGCTTTCAAACTTGTCCCGTTCCAAGCTCAGTACTTTGGTAGCACCCACTGCGTAAAGCGTTGCACTGATCTGCGTAGCGGCACCACCAACAAACGTGATCATACCTGCCAGATCACCGGGCTTAAACACATGGATGATGGATTCTCCATCTCCACTTTCGATCTTTACCTCAATATCTCCATATGCAAGAACATATAAATTGTCCGGTCGCGCATCTTCCGGCTGGACTATGACCTCGCCGGATTTATATTCTTGAACATCAAACAATCCCTCGATAATTTGCACTTCAGCATCACTCAACTCATCGGTAACTGTTGAAGTGCGTAGCGTATCAATTACTAACGACATTTCATTCCCTCCTTCGCGTGTTTACAATCACCTTCCATATTGATCCACAGAAGTTGTTTGACAGCATATCGCCCCAAACCAAAAAATATACACTAACACAATGGTGTTGCAGAAATATTTCGGTGGTCAGGTAAAGGAGTGAGCGATGGTTGTGCCTGCAGTTGCGGCACAAATAAGTGTCCACCCACAATTTTGCAACCTGACAATTTTGACTTGCCGCATGTGGACGACCGTCGTGTTGGGCGGCCACTTACCCGCCAGCCCCAATTCAAAGCAATGGTAAACGTATGGAACCAAGAACGACCAAAGGCGGTTTACCCGCCCTTGGTTTTACTTCTATTCTAAGCAGCCATTAAGCGTTGCAAACCCAACTGGCTATCGACACTTACAGTGCAGAAAGCCATCCGAGAGTCGTATAGAATTCGACATCTAACTTGGATACGTTGTCGTTAGAAACATTGTTGTATTTGTCGCTCATTTTGATACTCCTTATTAGATTGATGAATGCAGCAACCGAGCTACACTCTCAGAACATGGTAAGTGTTGGGTATTGCAACGCAGTGAATTTTTTGTTTCAAGACTATTGTGAATATATGAGACAAAACGTTTCTTTGATAATAAAAATCATGGTCGCGCAATCAACTCGACTTCTCTAAATAAAATCCTGAACACAGAAATAACTGTAATAATCCTGTAATACAACTACCCTAACATGCACTCCGCAGCAAAGCGTTGTTGGTTTAATTGGCAGCCAAGCAGCCGCAAGCAACAAACTCAACCCAATGGAGACATTATGAATAGCAAACTGAAGCAACTCATCATCGGCATCACTGCTGCCACTGCGGTAGCTTATGCCGGCGCAAGCCAGGCAACCGACATCACCGGTGCGGGTGCCACTTTCCCTTACCCCGTATATGCCAAGTGGGCTGATGCTTACAAGACGCAAACCGGTATCGGCCTGAATTACCAATCCATCGGTTCCGGCGGCGGCATCAAACAAATTGAAGCCAATACTGTGGACTTTGGCGCATCCGATATGCCCATGAAACCCGAAGATCTGGAAAAAAATGGCCTGATGCAATTCCCCACCGTGATCGGCGGTGTGGTTCCGGTCATTAATGTGAACGGCATTGATGCTGGCGCGTTGAAATTGGACGGGGCTACACTGGCCGACATCTACTTGGGCAAGATCACCAAGTGGAATGACCCGGCACTGGTGGCACTGAACAAAGACCTCAAGCTGCCCGATGAAAATATTACTGTGGTACATCGCTCCGATGGATCAGGCACCAGCTTCATTTTCACCAACTACCTGTCCAAGGCTAGCGCCGAATGGAAGTCCAGTGTCGGTGAAGGCACAGCGGTTTCCTGGAAAGCCGGTACCGGCGGCAAGGGCAACGAAGGAGTGGCTTCTTATGTGCAACGCATCAAGAATTCCATCGGCTATGTGGAATATGCTTACGCGCTGCAGAACAAAATGAACCACGTACAAATGAAGAACCACGACGGTAATTTCGTTCAGCCGGAAAGTGGCGCTTTCAAGGCGGCAGCAGCCGGCGCGAAATGGGACAAGGCACCAGGCTTCTATGAAATCCTGACCGATGAAGCCGGTAAAAATAGCTGGCCGATCAGCGGCGCGACGTTCATCCTGATGCACAAGGTGCAGGACAAGCCTGAAACCGGCAAGGAAGTGCTGAAGTTCTTCAACTGGGCTTACGCCAACGGCGACAAGCTGGCATCCGACCTGGACTATGTTCCGTTGCCGGAAGATGTGGTGAAGCTGATTCGTGCCGCATGGAAAGCACAAATCAAGGACGCAGCAGGCAAGGCTGTCTGGAAATAAGCTGGCGGAGCGTGGCTGACACAGCACATCCTTAAGTTATAATCGCGGGGGCTGATGCCCCCGTTATTTTTTTAACCAAAAACTCACAACCATGCCGATGTTTTCACACGAAGCGCGCCTTAAACGACAAGCGGTGTTCGACTTGCTGTTCCGCAGTCTGACGCGTGTCTCCGCATTTGGTGTGTTGGCGTTATTGGTAGCAATCATCTTTTCACTGTTGGTGGGCAGCATGCCCGCCATCCATGCCTTTGGCTTTGGTTTTCTGGCCAGTTCCGATTGGGATCCGGTCAACGATAAATTTGGCGCACTGATTCCGATTATCGGCACGCTCATCACCTCAGGTATCGCGCTGCTCATCGCTATTCCAGTCAGCTTTGGCATCGCCATTTTCCTGACCGAGCTATCGCCGCGCATTTTGCGCCGCCCGCTCGGTATCGCAATCGAATTGCTGGCGGGTATCCCCAGCATCATCTATGGCATGTGGGGACTGTTCGTGTTCGCCCCGCTGTTCGCCGATTATGTCGAGCCGTGGCTCAACAAGCATATCGGCACGCTGCCCTACATCGGCCCGTTCTTCTCCGGCCCGCCGATGGGCATCGGCATGCTGACCGCCGGCATCATTCTCGCCATCATGGTCATCCCGTTCATTGCGTCGGTGATGCGCGATGTGTTTGATGTGGTGCCCGCCATGCTCAAGGAATCCGCTTATGGACTCGGCGCGACCACATGGGAAGTGATGTGGCAGGTGGTATTACCCTACACCAAAGTGGGTGTGGCTGGCGGCATCATGCTGGGGCTCGGGCGCGCACTGGGTGAAACCATGGCCATCACCTTCGTGATCGGCAATGCCCATGAGCTGAGCAAGTCGCTGTTGATGCCGGGCAATAGCATTTCCTCCGCATTGGCCAACGAATTCACCGAAGCAGTAGGCGATCTCTACACTTCCTCGCTGATCGAACTCGGCCTGATCCTGTTCTTCATTACCTTCGTGGTCTTGTCCCTCGCCCGCTACATGCTCTACAAGCTGGGGCAACTCGAAGGACAGGCTGCGTGAACGCCATGCTGAATCTATACACACGCCGCCGCATCATCAACGCAGTCGGCCTCACCATCTCGGTGCTGGCCATGCTGTTTGGCCTGTTCTGGCTGTGCTGGATCTTGATAACCTTGTTGGATAAAGGGCTGCCCGCGCTCACCCCGGTGGTGTTCGCGCAAATGACTCCGCCGCCGGGCAGCTCGGGCGGCCTGCTCAACGCCATCGCCGGCAGTCTGATAATGACGCTGGTCGGCACCCTGATCGGCACCCCCATCGGGATTTTGGCCGGCACCTATCTGGCTGAATTCGGCCAGCGCGGCTGGATGGCACCGATCACCCGCTTCATCAACGACGTGCTGCTGTCCGCTCCCTCCATTGTGATCGGCCTGTTTGTGTATGAGGTTTATGTGGTCAGGGTCAAACATTTTTCCGGCTGGGCAGGCGCGCTGGCCTTATCCATACTGGTGATTCCGATTGTGATTCGCACCACCGAAAACATGCTGCGTCTGGTTCCCAGCACCCTCCGTGAAGCAGCTGCGGCACTCGGCGCACCGCAGTGGAAAGTGATCAACTTCGTCACCCTGCGCGCTGCGCGCGCCGGTATCATCACCGGGGTATTGCTGGCCGTGGCACGCATCAGCGGTGAAACCGCGCCGCTATTATTCACCGCGCTCAACAACCAGTTCTGGAGCAGCAACATGGATCAGCCCATGGCCAATTTGCCGGTGGTGATTTTCCAGTTCGCCATGAGCCCCTACGAGGACTGGCAAAAGCTTGCCTGGGCGGGTGCGCTGCTGATCACCGTCAGCGTGTTGATACTCGATATCCTAGCGCGCGTGCTGTTCCGGCAAAGCGCCACTACTCATTAACAAGGATTGCAAATGAACATTGAAAGCATCGCCAATCCGAAGATCACCATCAAGGACCTGAATTTTTATTACGGCAATTTCCGCGCGCTTAAAGACATCAACTTGAGTATTGCGGAAAAAATGGTGACCGCATTCATCGGCCCGTCCGGCTGCGGGAAATCCACCCTGCTGCGCACCTTTAATCGCATGTATCAGCTTTATCCCAAACAAAAAGCCACCGGCGAGATCATGCTGGATGGTGCGAACATCCTGGACAGCAAGCAGGATTTGAACATGCTGCGCGCCAAGATCGGCATGGTGTTCCAGAAACCCACGCCGTTCCCGATGTCCATCTATGACAACATCGCATTCGGCGTAAAACTATACGAAAACCTCAACAAGCATGACATGGAAGCCCGCGTGGAATGGGCGTTGCGCAAGGCCGCGCTATGGACCGAAGTGAAAGACAAGCTCAAACAAAGCGGCACCGGGCTTTCCGGCGGCCAGCAACAACGCTTATGCATCGCCCGTGCGATCGCCGTCAAGCCGCAAGTATTGCTGCTGGACGAACCGACTTCGTCACTCGACCCGATTTCCACCGCGCACATCGAGAAGCTGATCGACGAACTGAAAGAAGATTTCACCATCGTGATCGTCACCCACAACATGCAGCAAGCCGCGCGCATATCCGACTACACCGCCTACATGTACCTGGGTGACCTGATCGAACTCGGCGAAACCAGCGCCGTATTCACCAACCCGAAGCGCAAGGAAACGGAAGACTACATAACAGGACGATTTGGTTAATCTGCCGTCATTCCGGCGAAGGCCGGAATCCAGTCAACGAAAAAACTTTCCCGCAACGCGGGGCTGCACCAAAGGCATATTGGATAAACCGCTGGATTCCGGCCTTCGCCGGAATGACGGAATTAGTATCATAGAGATTCAAAAAACGAAAAAGCCCGGAACAAGCCGGGCTTTTTAGTTCTGCACATCAACGTCGTGGTTCGCTCAAGCGGATTGATTGCTTTTGCGATGGCGAACGAATTCAAGCAGTGCGGGCAGTAAAGAAATCACGATAATGCCGACGATAATCAGGGTGAGGTTGTTTTTCACCACAGGGATGTTGCCGAACAAATAGCCCGCCATGGTAAGGCTGGTTATCCACGCCACACTGCCCAGCGCGCTGAACAGCACGAACAGCCGATAACGCATCATACCAACGCCCGCCACAAACGGCGCAAAGGTGCGAATGATGGGCAGGAAGCGCGCAAAGATGATGGTCTTGCCGCCGTGTTTTTCGTAGAAAGCGTGGGTCTTGTCGAGGTGCTCGCGCCTGATGAGCCTGGCGTCGACGCGGTTAAGCAGGCGCATTCCAACCAGACGACCGACCCAGTAGTTAGTGTTGTCGCCGCTGAATGCCGCCAACGCCAGCAACGGCGCAAGCCACTCCAGTTGCAGTGCCCCCATTCCGCACAGCGCACCCGCCACAAACAACAGCGAATCGCCGGGCAGGAAAGGCGTGATCACCAGACCGGTTTCGCTATAGATGATCAGGAACAGAATGGCATACACCCACACGCCGTATTGCTGGGTAAGTGCCAGCAGGTGTGCATCCAGATTCAGGATGATGTCAAGGAATGCGGTCAGTAAGTCCAAGAGGCATGCTCCATAAATTCAATAATGCGAACACCCTCTCCCCAGCCCTCTCCCGCAAGCGGGAGAGGGGGAGGCGGATAATCAGGGCAATACTTCTTCGGTTTCAGTCTTCTCAGGCTTGATGAAATCTTCGCGCGACACGCCGAACAACATCAACAGCGGGCTGGCAACCAATACCGAGGAGTAGATGCTGAACAGGATGCCGATGGTCAACGCCATGGCGAAATAGTGCAGCGTTTCGCCGCCGAGGAACAGCATCGCGCCGACCATCATCTGTGTGCAGCCGTGGGTGATGATGGTGCGCGACATGGTACGGGTAATGGCATTGTCAATGATCACGGACACTTCGGCCTTGCGCATGGTGCGGAAGTTTTCACGGATACGATCGAACACCACCACCGATTCGTTGACCGAATAGCCCAGCACCGCCAGCACCGCCGCCAGCACGGAGAGCGAAAATTCCCACTGGAAAAAGGCGAAGAAACCGAGAATGATCACCACGTCATGCAAGTTGGCGATAATGGCGGACAGGCCGAATTTCCACTCGAAGCGCAACCACAGATAACCGACGATACCAAGCGACACCAGCAGCAGCGCCAACTCGCCGTTGTCGATCAAGTCTTTGCCGACTTGCGGACCGACGAATTCCACGCGGCGCATTTCCACACTGGCATCCTGTTTGCGCAATCCTGCCATGACCTGTTCGCTGAGCTTGGCTCCGGCGAAATTCTGCTTGAACGGCACTTGTATCAGCACGTCATAGCTGGAACCGAAATTCTGCACCAATGCATCCGGCAAACCGGTCTCGGCGAGTTGCGCGCGCACCTTGGCGAGATCGGCCGACTGCGCGTAATGCACCTCCATCACCGTGCCTCCGGTGAAATCCACCCCGAAATTCAGTCCTTTGGTGGAGAGAAAAAATATCGCAAACAAAAACGTCACCAGCGAAATCGCGGTGGTATAGCGCCCATAACTCATGAAGGGAATGTCGTGCTTGATCCTGAAAAATTCCATGTTGTTTTCCTTAGCGAGCCATTACATCAATCCGTTCGTGGTGAGCTTGCGAACCATGAGCGGATTGAAAACTTAGCGTTAGATTCACCCTTCGACAAGCTCATAACCAGCGACTTGGCTATTGTCTTTTGATAGCCTAGTCGAATGGCTAGTTGTTTCATCAGGGCGAACGGTAGTTTGGTTATAGCGTTAACCAATTGCTACTTTTGTTAACCTGGCCTTGCGGCCGTAAATCAAATTCACTATCGCGCGCGAAATCATCACCGCGCTGAACATCGAAGTCATGATACCCAGACACAGCACCACCGCGAACCCTTTGATCGGACCCGAGCCGAACATGAACAACGCAATCCCGGCAATGAAGGTGGTAACGTTGGAGTCGAGGATGGTGCCGAATGCCCGGTCATATCCGGCATGTATCGCGGCCTGAGGCGTGATGCCGTTGCGCAGCTCTTCGCGGATACGCTCATTGATCAGCACGTTCGCATCGATCGCCATGCCCAGCGTCAGCGCGATTCCCGCCATACCCGGCAAAGTAAGCGTGGCTTGCATCATGGACAGCAACGCCACCAGCAACAGCAGATTCGCTGTCAGTGCCAGCACTGAAATCGTGCCGAACATCAAATAGTAAACCATCATGAATAGCGCAACCATGATAAAACCGATCTTGGTGGAATTAAAGCCGCGCGTGATATTTTCCGCACCCAGGCTGGGTCCGACGGTACGCTCTTCGATGATTTCCATGGGTGCCGCCAGCGCACCGGCGCGCAGCAGCAGTGCGGTGTCCTGCGCTTCAACGGTACTCATCTGACCGGTGATCTGTACGCGACCGCCACCGATTTCTTCACGGATGACCGGGGCCGTTACGATTTCGCCTTTGCCCTTTTCAAACAGGATGATCGCCATGCGTTTGCCGACATTCTCGCGCGTCGCTTCCTTGAATTGACGCGCCCCCACGCCGTCCAGATTGATATGCACCGCCGCTTCATTGGTGCGATTGTCGAAACCGGGCTGTGCGTCGTTGATGCGTTCGCCGGTGAGTACCACTTGCTTCTTCACCAACAGCATCCGGCCTTCGCGATCCTTGAACATCTCAGTGCCGAACGGTGCGGCCGCACCTGCGCTGGCCTGATGGGTCTCATCCACCATGCGCACTTCCAGAGTCGCGGTACGTCCCAGAATATCCTTGGCACGCGCCGTGTCCTGCACCCCGGGCAGTTGCACCACGACACGATCCGCGCCCTGTTGCTGAATCACCGGTTCGGCCACACCCAGCTCATTCACACGGTTGCGCAAGGTGACCAGATTCTGCTGCACCGCGGAATCCTGGATGTGCTTCTCCGCTTCCGGCTTAAGGGTGACGAGCAGGTTGTATTCGCCGCGTTCATCCGCACTATTCAGCGCGAAGTCGGAAAAACGCTGTTTGATTTCAGCTTCGCCCTTGCTGCGTGCACCGGCATCGCGGAACTTCACCAACAACACTTTGCCGTCGCGACTCACGCCTGAATAAGCGATATTCTGTTCGCGCAGCGCGCTGCGTATATCGCCGGTGGCCGCTTCCAATGCCTTGCTCAGCGCGGCATTCATGTCCACTTGCAACAGAAAATGCACCCCGCCGCGCAAGTCCAGACCGAGATACATCGGCAGCGCATTAAGCTTGGTCAGCCACTGCGGCGAACGCGGCAGCAAATTGAGCGCGACCACGTAATCCTCGCCCAACTGGGCGACCAGCACATCCTTGGCCTTCAGTTGGCTGTCGGTATCGGCAAAGCGGGCTTTGACGCTATTGCCGTCCAGCATGACTAGTTCCGAATTAAGGTTGGCCGCCTTCAGGACATTTCCAACGTGCTCCAGCAATGCGGCATCCGCTTTCAAACTGGTGCGCAACGGCGACACCTGCACAGCAGGCGATTCACCGTAAAAATTCGGCAGGGTGTAAATCAACCCGGCCAGCAACGCGGCCAGAATCAGCAGATATTTCCACAACGGATATTGGTTCATTACAACCTCTTGATAACTGCGTTTGTGTCCGATCAAGGACACGCCACCGCGAAATTTAATTAGGAAACCATTACTTGATAGCCTTGATCGTTCCCTTCGGCAACACGCTTTGAATCGCGCTCTTTTGCACCGTCACTTCGAGGTTTGTAGCGATTTCCACGCCGACGTATTGCTCGTAAACTTTGCTGACACTCCCGACTTCACCGCCAGCCGTCACAACTTCATCACCGCGTTGCAGTGCTGCAATCATGGCTTTCTGTTCTTTGCCGCGCTTGGACTGCGGGCGCAATATTAAGAAGTAAAACACCGCGACCAATGCGATCAGCGGCAGGAAATTCATAATTCCGTTATCCGGCGCGGCTGCGGCCGCTTCTGCGTAAGCATTACTGATAAACATATTTTCTCCACGATAAATCAAAAGGCGCGCATTCTACCATGAAGCCGCAGCTGCTCACTCATGTCCGGCACACAACTGCATCAACACTCCTGCCTGAACCGGGAATTGAATTAAAATACCCCGACATCGCCCGGCGTATGCCAAACATCAAATATTCTTTACCTCTTGTCTTGAACACATGAACCTCATCATCCAAGCCGCTCACACCATAGATGCAACGCATCTCGACCATCTCGCCAAACTGGCGCAGAGCAGGCAATGCGAGCAGATCGCCGAGCGCGCCTATCGCTTGACCGCCGCGCAGGCGCATACCGGGATTGCGCCCTACTGTCTTGCGAACCGGCTTGATTACGGCTTCGTGGCGCGCGGCCGGAAGCTGGCAAATTTCGGGCTCATGGTGATGGACATGGATTCGACGCTGATCGCCATCGAGTGCATCGACGAGATCGCCGACATGCAGGGACTGAAACCTCAGGTCGCGGCGATCACCGAAGCAGCGATGCGCGGCGAGATAGACTTCGCCGAAAGTCTGCGCCGCCGTGTCGCACTATTGGAAGGGCTGGACGAACATGCCTTGCAACGCGTGTATGATGAACGTTTGCGACTCTCCCCCGGCGCGGAGACCCTGCTTAAGGCGCTGCAAACGCACGGCATCAAGACACTGCTGGTGTCCGGCGGCTTCGTATTCTTCACCGAGCGCCTCAAGGCAAGACTAGGCCTGGACTACACCCATGCCAACACCCTTGAGATCGCCAACGGCAAGCTCACCGGTAAGGTGCTGGGCAAAATATTCGACGCGCAAGGCAAGGCCGACTGGCTGGTGAAGATCCGCGCAGAACTTAAACTGAAACCGGAGCAGGTCATCGCCATGGGCGACGGCGCGAACGACTTGAAAATGATGGCGCAGGCGGGCATCAGCATCGCCTACCATGCCAAGCCGGTGGTGCGCGAGCGGGCCAGCTACGCGCTGAATTTTGTCGGACTGGATGGACTGGTGAATTTGCTGGCGCACTAGCAAATGCGGAAGGCATTATTACCGGAAAGACTGTGCAACATTTACCCGGAAATCCGTCTTTGAGTACTCTTGCAAGAATTGTACTTCAGAACTAAATCCACTTAGCTTATCTTGCGAGTTAAGTCAAACTATCTAGTCCGAAATATGACTTGCAAAAAAAATTTAACCTCCTAGAATTAGTTCAAATTAAGGGGAAAACTACTACATATAGTGGTTTTGAGTTTTTCGGGCTAAAACAGCCGTGCAATCAAGGAGGTTGTATTATGCTTGTTACAGAAAGTGTTTTGTCTTCGACATCCGCCCGCAACATTTCCGAATTCTCCGCTTTGCCCAACATGCCGTCTGACCAACACAAGGCGTCCCCCCGCCAGGATCCCGCGATTCAGTTTGAGCCGGCGAAGGCTCCCATAACTCCTTTACAGGACGACCAAATAGCAGGCAAATCAGCCTTCAAAGGAACAACTGCTATGACGCAAGAAATCAGCACCGAAGTATTGTTGGAGAAGTACGCTGAACCCGGCGAGACCTCCGTTGAAGATGTGCGCCGTCGTGTGGCGCGCGGATTGGCGCAAGCCGAAAAACCGGAACAACGCGCCCAGTGGGAAGAAGCTTTCTTCCTGGCCCAGGAGAACGGATTTGTTCCCGCCGGCCGCATCAACTCGGCAGCGGGATTAAGTAATCAGGCAACCCTGATCAACTGCTTTGTGCAGCCGGTGGGAGATGCGATCTCAGGCATCAGCGCCGGCAAGCCCGGTATCTATGATGCCTTGCAGCAAGCCGCCGAAACCATGCGGCGCGGCGGCGGTGTCGGCTACGATTTTTCGTCGATCCGTCCCGAGGGGGCTATCGTCAAGGGCACCAATTCCCGTGCCAGCGGGCCGATCTCCTACATGCGCGTGTTCGACCGCTCCTGCGAGACCGTCGAATCGGCCGGCGCACGGCGCGGTGCGCAAATGGGTGTACTGCGCTGCGATCATCCGGACATCGAGCGATTCATCCATGCCAAGGATCAGGGCGACCTGCGCAACTTCAACATCTCCGTCGGCGTGACCGATGCATTGATGCACGCTTTGGAGAACAATCAACCATTCGAACTGGTGCATAGAGCAGAACCTTCCGAAGCGCTCAAGGCGCAAGGTGCTGCCCAACGCGCAGACGGCAAGTGGGTATATCGCAAGGTGCAGGCCGCCGACCTGTGGAAGCAGATCATGGAGAGCACTTACGATCACGCCGAGCCGGGTGTGCTGTTCATCGACCTGATGAACCGCGACAACAACCTGTCTTACTGCGAAGAGATAGCGGCAACCAACCCCTGCGTCACCGCCGATACCTGGGTTATGACAGACCAGGGCGCGCGCCAGGTACGCAATCTGATCGGCGAAACATTTTCTGCTGTAGTCGACGGAAAATCCTATCCCACCGAATCGCAAGGTTTCTTTCACACCGGCGTCAAGCCGGTGTTGCGCCTGAAAACCGCCGAAGGACATTCATTGCGGCTTACAGAAGACCATCCCGTGCTGCGCGTTTCGCGCATGGCGCGCCATGTACGTGAAACTGAGTGGGTCAAAGCTGGCGAACTCCGTAGCGAAGATCAAATCGTGTTGCACGATCATCGCGCCATGCAATCATGGAGCGGCGCACACAATGAAGACAAAGGCTATCTGATCGGCCTATTGATTGGTGACGGCACGCTCAAGAACGACAAAGCTGTGCTCAGTGTCTGGGATGCCGTCGCGTTGAAAGTCGCCAATGCCAGAGAAATATATCATGGCGACATGCTTCCATCCGCCGGAGTTGCAGGTGTCATGTATGCCACCGAACAAGCGGCGCGCTCGTTGCCGCACCGCTCTGATTTTCACGGCTGGCAAAAACCCGTTGCAGGTCGCGGCGAATATCGTCTGGCGACTGGCGCATTGCGCACATTGGCACTGGAGCTGGGGCTGACGCCCGGCAACAAGCGGTTCACTGCTGCAATGGAAACCGGCTCGTCCGATTTTTATCGCGGCGTATTGCGCGGCATGTTCGATGCCGATGGTTCGGTGCAAGGCTCGCAGGAAAAAGGCATCAGCGTTCGCCTGACGCAGATCGACCTCGGCAACCTGGAGTCCGTGCAGCGCATGCTGCAACGTCTCGGCATCATCGCCACCATCTATCAAAATCGCCGCCCCGGTGGCATGAAGTCATTGCCGGACGGAAAAGGTGGTTCCAAGGAATATGCCTGCCAGGCACTGCATGAACTCATCATCAGCGGCGAGAACATCGGGCGTTATGCCGAACTGATCGGCTTTGCGGATAGCGACAAGATGGACAGGCTGAATGGCTTGCTGGCTAACTATCAGCGCAAGCCGAATACTGAACGTTTCGTCGCGACCGTGCTGTCATTGGAAGAGGATGGTGTGGAAGATGTGTATGACGTGACCGTTGCCGAGGTGCATGCCTTCGATGCCAATGGCTTGTATGTCCACAACTGCGCGGAACAGCCACTTCCCCCCTACGGCTGCTGCTGTCTGGGCTCTATCGACCTGACGCGCATGGTGAAGAACCCGTTCTCTGCGCATTCAAGTTTCGACCACGAACCGTTCAAGCAACTGGTGCGCGTCGCGGTGCGCATGCTGGACAACGTGCTGGATGTCACCGCATGGCCGCTGCCGGAACAGCAACTGGAAGCGCAGAACAAGCGCCGCATCGGGCTGGGCTATACCGGGCTGGGTGATGCGCTGGTGATGCTGGGCTTGCGTTATGACACCGACGAAGCGCGCGCGTTTGCCACCGATATCACGCGCATCATGCGCGACGAGTCGTATCTCGCCTCTGTGGATCTGGCCATCGAACGCGGTGCGTTCCCGCTGCTGGATGCTGACCAATATCTGGCCGCACCGCGCTTCGCCTCGCGTCTGCCCGATCAGATCAAGGACAAGATCCGCGAGCATGGCCTGCGCAACAGCCACCTGTTATCGATTGCGCCCACCGGAACCATTTCGCTGGCGTTCGCAGACAATGCCTCCAACGGCATCGAGCCGCCGTTCTCATGGTTCTATACGCGCAAGAAACGCATGGCCGAGGGTGGCACCAAGGATTACGCGGTGGAAGATCACGCTTGGCGTATGTATAAGCACATGGGCGGCGACATGAACAAGCTGCCGCCCGCCTTCGTCACCGCTCTGGAGATCTCCGCGCTCGACCATATGAAGATGGTGGCCGCGGTCGCGCCGTTCATCGACACCTCGATCAGCAAGACGGTCAACGTGCCCGCCGACTATCCCTATGAAGATTTCAAAGGTCTCTACACCGCAGCGTGGAAGGCCGGACTGAAGGGCCTGGCTACCTATCGTCCGAACAATGTGCTGGGCTCGGTGTTATCGGTTACGCCGGAAATCAAGCAGGCAAAAACAGAAATAACAGAAGATCAGCCGCAGGACCTGGTGTTCGACCAGGACAGGCGCATCGTGCTGGAAGCGACACCGAAACCCGCGCTCGCTTCATTGCGCTGGCCGGGCCGCCCGGAATTGCCGAATGGCAGCTCAGGCTGGGTCTCCCAGGTGGTGAAGCATCCGCTCGGCAGTTTCGTGGTGTTCATATCGCATACTGAGAACGGCCACAATCACCCGTTCGAAGTTTGGGTGAACGGCTCGGAGCAGCCGCGCGGACTCGGTGCGCTGGCCAAATCCCTGTCGATGGACATGCGCACTCTTGATCCGGTATGGGTGCGCATGAAGCTGGAGATGCTGATGAAGACCGCCGGTGACGACGCCTTCGACATGCCGATGCCGCCCGACGGCCAGATGAAACGCATGCCCAGCCTGGTGGCCGCATTCGCGCATCTGCTGAAATACCGCATCGAAGAATTGGGCGCGCTGGAAGCCAGTGCGGATGCAACCACCCCGATGATGGACGCGCTGTTTGCGAAGAAGGAACCCAAGACCGGCACCGACGGCACGATGAGCTGGACGGTGGATATTTCCAATGTGGGCAGCGGCGATGACTTCGTGCTCGGTCTGAAAGAACTGGTGCTGCCGGACGGGCAACGCCGCCCCTACTCGATGTGGCTGGCAGGAGTCTATCCGCGTGCCCTCGACGGACTGTGCAAGGTGTTGAGCCTGGACATGCGCGTCATCGATCCGGCCTGGATCGGCATGAAGCTGCGCAAGCTGCTCAACTTTGGCGAGCCGCTCGGCGACTTCATGGCGCGCGTGCCCGGTGGCATCAAGATGGAAAGCTACCCCTCGACGGTTTCCTATGTCGCCAAACTGATCATTCACCGTTACGCGATGCTCGGCATCCTCGATGAGAATGGCTATCCGATACAGCACATGGGCGTGATGGAAGTGCCGAAAAAGAAAAGCAAGGCCGCCGGACCCAAAACACTGGCCGGCAAGCACTGCAAGGAATGCGGCAACGCCACGCTGATCAAGAAAGACGGCTGCGAGTTCTGCACCAGTTGCGGCGCAATCGGCGCGTGCGGGTGATACTGCAAGATAAGTGCTGAAATCCTGTTGTTAGAGTTTTGATTTTGTATTTATAGCCCCCGCGTTACCTGAACGGGGCTATGCGGAACAATCAATGGATAAGTGAGCCGCCCCAAAGTGGAACTTGGCGAATTGCAGGAATGTGCCAATCGCAGTCATTCATGATCCAATCGAAAATCTGTTTTCCTACCTTACATTTTGTTAAAAATCTGAGTAAAAGGCTATTGATGTGATAGTTGTTGTTGCGCTGAATCAGCGCACTTTGTAAATTGAACAACAGCGCTGGGAGACTTTCCTTTGCACCTTGTGCCTACCGAAATACCAATTCCAAAGAACGAAGCTGACTTCGAGCGCATGTGCGCAAATGTCTATGGAGTAGTGTTCGAAGATCCGAAACCCAAAATCAACGGGCGGAAAGGGCAAGCTCAGGGCGGGGTTGATGTTTTTGTAAATGCAAAAGGGATTGGTCGTATCGGCGTACAGTGTAAGAAATACTTCCGGACTGATCTTAAGTGGAAGGATGTGGAGGAAGAGGTAAAGAAAGCTGATAAGCACAAGACGCCCATTAAGATTCTGCTCATTGCTACAACGTCACCGAGCGATGCATCGCTTCTTCACGAAGTCCAGTTACTGTCAGATTCGAGGGAGGCTCAAGGGCAATTCACCATAGAGATTGAATTCTGGGAAGATATCGAGAATCGCATTAACAACTATGCTTCTCTCCAGGACAATTACGCGCCGCATTCTCCCGGAGCAGCCTATCACAGGCAGGATCAGAAACTAGACAGGTGTGAGCAAAAGCTGGATCTCATTCAAGAGCTGATCGGTGAAACACCTAACAAAATTGTAACTTTTGCTGAGCTGCCAACCGGGCGGGACGACTCGGTAAACAAAATTATCACGGCGCAGCTCGACCGCACGAACGAACTCCTGAAAAAGAGTCAGTACAAAGATGCCCTCGCTTACATTGCTTCCATTGGTAAGGACCTTGGTTCTTTTGATTCTCACCAAAAGGCCCGTTGGCATCTACAACGTGGTCTGTGTCTTTGGTTTAGTAGTGACGATATCAAAGAAGCGGCTGCCCTTTTCCTGAAGGCTGCAGATCTCTATCCAGACGACGAAAAAATGGCTGCGGCCCGCATCCGAGGCCTCATGCTTAACGAAAATATTGATGCAGCCTTGGAAGCTGGGAGGTTAGCGATTGAGCGGTTCCCGCTCTCACAAATTGTATGGCTCGCATACATCAACACGAGGGTGATGAAGGGAGAAACTATAAGTATCAGTGATATTCCTTCCACCATGCATGAGGAGCCAGATGTTTTGCAGATGTTAGCTTTTGCAGCACGCAGGCATAACAACTTTTCGGAGGCAGTGAGCCTGTCCAAGAAGGCGGCAGCCCATCAGGAGGCGGGCTTCTTTACGCGTTCGATGGCACTGAATATGGTGATTGAGGACGTAGCACGGAACACAGTTGCCGCAGCGTATGGCCTACTATCACAGGTTCAACTTGACGATCTCGATCGGGTGATTGCGCTGTTCGAGCCTCGACATGAGAGATTATGGCTAATTCAGTCTGGGGCTGTTGAAACTGTTGCGGCTCAATTGGGTTTCGCTTACCTTTTAAGGCGTAACCCGAACGGAGCTCTAGGAATCGTCATGGAGGCCGAGGCACTAGGACTCAAATCTAAGGAACTATTCCGCGTCCACATTATGGCGCTTTCCGAACTCAATCGCATCGACGAAGCACTGGAACTTGGCCGTACCCATTTGGCAGATATGACCAAAGAGTCAATCGTCGTGGTTTCTGAGCTGGCCGCAAACTGCGGGGACGTTAAGTTCTTGGAAGGGACTCTTGCATATGCGAAGAGCTTTCTACCAGATTGGCAAGAGACTGTAGACACGCTTTCCGCACTACGGTGGTTAGCCATTACTCGTGCTGGAGATAAAGATCGTGCTCTTAGGGAAATTGCTGACGCAAATATTGCGGAGAGTAACAACTTAATACTTGTCTGTTCAGTTGCACGTTTGTTAAACAATGCTGGAGAGTCTCTAGAGGCAGCCGTGTTGATTAATAGGGCTAAGTCGCTAATTGGAGCAGAAGACACCCATGAATTTAATCGGCTGATGTTGGCTGATTTACTATTCAACGCTAAGCGGTGGATGGAGGCTGCTGCGCTCTATGAGACGTTGACTCCGATAGGCCAAATATCCGAATTACATATTAGGCTGTTCACCTGCTACGTTGAGGCTGATAGCCGAAAAAAGGCGAAGTATTTCTTGAGCCAACTGCCTGATGACTGGGTCGAAAATGACGAGATTCGTCGCTTAGCGATGAACCTAGGACAAAACGCAGGCGATTGGAAATTTTTGCTTCCGCTGTCTGAAACACAGGTTCGTAAGGCTCCGACTGAGGGTATCAGTTGGCTATTTAAGCTCCATGTCGCTAGTAAAGTTGAAACACCTGCGGCTTTTCAAGATATGGTTCGGCAGGTGCCGGAGGAACTTAGCGGATCAATCCGAAACCTTGCTCAGCTTGCAAGCCTTGAACTTCGATATGATGAGATGTCGAGGGGGCTTAGACGGCTGTATCGACTTGTGCGTCAAAATTTTGATGAGCCGGAAGCGTTCTCCGCGTACTACATTGGCATCATCGCGGCACCGATTCGGCTACCACTGATGGAGGAAACGATGCCTGCTGCGGTTGCCGGAAGCTCCCTCACTCTCGTAAACGACGTTGGCCACGAATTGCAAGTGGTAATTGACCCTTCAGACGTTGGCACACTTCCAAAGAGAACCCACTTTCTTAAGCCTGACTCTTCGGAAGCTGCTGCTCTAATAGGTGCCAAGATCGGCCAAATAGTGGCTGTGCCTACACAGGCCTTTGGAGGCACGCAAAATTTCACGGTAATTTCCATCCAATCGGCATATAGGCGCCTACTACATATTGCGCAAGAACATGCTGAGAGCTTAGGGGGGCTTCCAAACATGAAGTCTGTTCCAATAGGCACATCCGGTGATGGTGTTAAGGACTTCACCCGCATGCTAGAGGAACTCAAACGCAGTACCGAGAGAACCCGTCAGATTCTTGAAGCCTATGGTGCTGGGACATTGACTTTGTCTGGGTTTGCTAAGATGCAAGGCCGAACAACTATTGAAGTTGCGATTGGTTGGCCCCTAGATGCGCCGCCTATATTTATCGGTACTGGTCTTGCTGAGGAAAGAGACGAAGCGCTCGCCGCACTCGCCCGCACTGACGCAATTTATGTAACTGATGCGCTGACTTTGACAGAGCTTGTGAACTTTGGTGTCCCTGAAGTGCTTGCCGCTCTTTCGAAGATCTACATTTCGCCCTTTACGATGGAAACCCTAGAACACAACCTTCGTGATGCAATGGAGGATAAATCAGTTGGTACGGCCATAGACGTCGATGGTCAACTCGGCTTTATCGAGTACGACGACAAACACAAAGAGCAGCGAATTGCGTTTGCCAAAGAACTAGTGGGAGTCGCCAAAAAGTATTGCACTGTCCAACCTGCATACAGTGAGTTGACTCCGCCTACAGAGGTTCCGCAATTCGTGAATATCTTGAAAGAGGAAGAGCGTGAAATGCTCATGCTTGCGAAGGATTACAACGCAACGCTTCTGACCCTTGATGGTAGGCTTCGTATGCTTGCAAAGGCTGGAATAGACGTGAATGGCTTGTGGCCGCAGGTGTTGCTAATGCACTGCTTGGCAAGGGGCCAAATAAAACCTGAGAAGAGTGCAGAGTTCACTGTCAAAGAGTTCCTAACAAATCGCAAGTTTGTATCGCTCAGCCCCATGGATTTAGTCTGGATGGTTATGCAAGGAGATAATTATATTCAAAGAGGTATTCAAGCCCTCAAGCGGTATTTGGAAAGCTCCGAAACAGACTTCGAATCCGCGAGTAAAATGGTGCTGGAGTTTTTGGTAGAGATTGCGCAACTGAATACACAACTGGGTGCGTTTAGAGAGTTGCTTGGTCATATTATCGAGCCGTTATTCAGACGAAAGGATTGTCCTCTCAGCTTCCATGGGGTTGTAGAGAAATTTGTTTATGACTTGCCTGAAAATTTTGCTGGTGTTCCGCATGCATATCCACCAGTGAATTTGTGGCGAGAACAAAATATTCAAATGCAACGTAAATACCTTGCCGATGAAATTGTTAATGCGCGTAAACGTTCTGCTACCCCCCTTGAAATACGTCCGATAGCAGTTCGGGTGCTCTGCTACAGCAAGATACCCACGTTGATTTTGGATAAGAACGTTTCTGGAACAATAGGGAACAATAGGGGACAGACCACGATTTCATAGGGAGTCAGCATCAAATAATTATCCAAGGGTGTCGGCGAAATAAACCAGTCCAGAAAAAGTTTCCAATGTTTACACCTTTAAAACTGGGTTGACGTGCAACTGGAATCTGCCGGCGCACCAACCGACTTCAGTTGCAACCCAGAACCTTGCGCCACAACAGTAAGACAAGGGATTAGCATTCAGAATCGATTATGCGAAAAAATCAAAACCACACATCTCGGGCAAACACGAAGATCATGACGCTGGTGGCGGCGCTAGGCCTGCTGGCTATGTTGGGCTGCAGCCAGAAAAATGGAGACGGCACTGTGCTGATCCTCGAACTGGAAAATTCGGAGAATGTTCATCAATACTGGGTGTTCAATCCTTATAATCGAACGATTGAAAAATGCAATGAGACTGCAGAGCAGGCGATTGCCCAGATTCTTGCGAGTAATGCGGTCCCGAAGGATTCCAAGGTCAAGAGTTGGCGCTGTTCATTTACCCCACCAGAGAGTGGCGGGTGATACGGTGAGATGAGTTGTGCGAACTACTGTGCGAACTACTGGGGACGGAGCCCAATTGATTTTATGAAACAACTAAAGGGGTCAGCATCAAATAATTCTCCAAGGGTGTCGGCGAAATGAAAAAGTCCAAGAAGAAATCCGATGCTGAAAATCATCTAGCCGACCTCCCACCGCCGATGGCGGTGGGGTTAAAGTGCAAATTGCATGGGGACGGAGCCCCATTCTTTTCACAAAATCACTTGGGCTCCGTCCCAAGAACTACTGGGGACGGAGCCCAAGTGAATTTATGAAAACACTCTCACCTATCCAACTACGTCCTAGCCAAGGAGGCACCCGGAAATGACTTTCACAGAATCGATTCAGACTTGCTTTAGTAAGTACGCCAATTTCAACGGTCGGGCCACGAGATCAGAATTTTGGTGGTGGGTGCTTTTCGTAATCCTGGCGACCCTCGCGGCAGATATTCTGAACAACAAGCTCGGAATATTGATATCCCTCGGCACTCTACTTCCTTATATTGCTGTCACAGCACGACGGCTGCACGATACAAACAGATCGGGTTGGTGGCAACTCATTGGAATTATTCCCGTGATAGGATGGATCATAATGATTGTATGGTGCGCTCAAGAATCGGCCAGTCAATCCGAATATGCTTGATTCGACATTCCAATAACAAGAGTAATTGGGGACAGACCACGTTTTCCTGAGTTATGAGTTAAAGGGGTCAGGCTGACCCCTTTAAGTCCCAAAATCCTGGCCAACTCGAGCGGAACTGGCACGCCATCGCGATGCCTGGCTACATGATTTCCAGGTGATTAATGTGCGATAACGCACAGATGCAAACGACAAGCTCCCATAAAGTTACCGTAATTACACACGGTGCTTTGCGTATTGATGGCAACGGCTTGTTTCTTGTTTTCGCAGACGTTGCTTTTTCGATCAACATAATCGAAACAAGTAGACTTCTATCAAATATAAAGAAACAATAAATCGTGCATTAATTGCAATGAGTGCTCAAGAGAAGGCTATGGAATCGGCAGCAATAATGTAGCTTTTTAGCACTTCACATAAACCAAACCGCTATGGTGCACCCATGGATCAATCTGAGCTTATCGAAAAAGTTGCAAAAGAGTTGGGCATATCGAACACTCTGTCGCAGCGGTTGCTTAAGGCAACACTGCGTGAGATTCGTGACCTGCTCCGGGTCGAACACGCGGTAACCATCCCACACCTTGGCACCTTCGACACGGCGACGTACGAGGAGCACCGCGGTTATCGGCCAGCCAGTCATGACTTCGCGATTTTCCCAAAACGGCGCGTGCCCGTGTTTCGCACGGGCACATTGCTCCGTGAAGACGTTTACGATATCGAATCGGAAGAAGGTGCGCCGACATGAGCGACGACAACAAGATAGCGCTCCACTCCTTTGCGGCGCTGGTGGCTAGGCGCGCCAAGGTCAGTAGTGTCGAAGCAGACGCCTATATCCACCAATTCGCGAAGACCATGGGTGAGGAATTGGAGACGGGCGGTGACATTCATCTGTATCGCTTTGGCCGTTTCCATACGACCCATGTCGATGAACAGACGGGGCACGATCCCAACTCCGGCGCGCCGTTAACGATTCCTGAGCACTCGCGTGTCCACTTTCACCCCTACAGCGCATTGCGTTTCGCTGTCAACGCGCCTTTCCGTCAGCTGCGAATCAAGGAACTCACTCCGGACAAAACAGAATGGCGTACCAGAACCGGCGCCTGGATCTTGCTGGTGCTGCTTGTATTGCTGCTGATCGTGCTTGGCATCTGGGCAAAGAATTGGATATCCACTCAGGATGCGTCCATGGTGCCGCCCGAGATGTCATCGGATAAAGCCGTAGTTGCGCACACCGACCAAACTCCCGATAAAGGCGCGCCCGCAACCGTCCCCGCTGCTCCCGTAGAACCGGAATCCACCCCGATTGCAATAGCTGCGGCGACAGGGGTTATCGTGTCGCCCGGCGATACGTTGTGGGCGATTGCTGCGACCAGATTGGGCGATCCCTATTGGTGGCCGGTTATCTATGCGGAGAACAGACCAGAGTTGTCCCGCCGAAACCCGGACCTGATCGATAGCGGGATCACACTGCGGATACCCGCTCTGGCTGGTAGCGTGAACAGTCCCAATGTCGCGGATCTCCGTCTGAAAACGAACGGTTACCAAATGGTGGCCGACGATTACCAGAAACTCGGCAATCCTCGAGCCGCAGAGTATGAGAAGGAGCTGCTCGCTGGTCTAAAGAATAACAGCAATAGGGGACACACCAAACATTAGGGGACAGACCACGGTTTCATAGAAAGTCAGCATCACACATTATCCAAGGGTGTCGGCGAAATGAAGAATTCCCGAAAATAATTCCGACCCCTTTAACACCGTTATCTCTGTAAGAAGGAACCATGCATACGCTGATTGCCATCACGTTCCGAATCTGCTTCCGATCCGGCCTGTTCGTTTTGGCTTTTGCCTTTGCTTTTTCTGGGCTTGCACATTCAAGTCTCCCGCTATCTTCCAATGTACCCGGCGGCGTTGCGATCATTCCGCTCGGCAGCGTTTCAACCAGTGCCGATACGCCGCAAACATGGTTTGGCGATCAGCCTGTTCTCGTTACATCCGATCACGGGCTATGGTACGCGGGGCAATAGGTACCGGAGTCGAATTGATTGTTTTGAATGTTCGTTACCACACAGACTGGCGGCAACATTAAGTTCAATCTAAACTTCTCACAGGGAAGCCTGTTAATTTAACTGAAGGAGTCTGATCATGAACAAGAATCAAGTCAAAGGGGCTTTAAAAGACATTGCCGGCAAAGTGCAGGAAAAGGCTGGAAAACTGGTTGGCAGCAAAGAGCAACAAGTCAAAGGTCTCAGCAAACAAATATCCGGGAAAGCCGAGAAAAAACTTGGTGATGCAAAGGAAGTCATCAAGGATGCAAAGAAAACCATCAAGAAGGGTTCAAAAAAGTAATTTTGAAACCTTCTTGTGATCATGGCCGCGCACAGCGGCCATTTTCTCGCCAGGCCGATGCCCAATGTACCGGAGCCGAATTGTTTTGATAGATGATGTCGTGGATGAAAATGAAATCGACCCCGATACCCCTTACCCCGGTACCTTTCAGCCGATAGCCAATGGTGCCAGAACCTCCGCAATGTCATATTGAGGTGAGGTCATTAGCGCTGATTGATCGTCAAGCCAGCTTGCGGCACTCTTCCGCGCAGTTGGCGCAACCTGGCTGAATGTAGCTCTACGGATTGGAGAAATGTCATGCCATTAAGAAAAGGGACAAGCCCGGCAGTCGTCAGCAGCAATATCAAGACACTGGTGCATGAGTGGGAAGAGGATGGATCGATAGGCAGCAGCCATCCCGCAACGAAACAAAAAGCGGTCAAGCAGGCCGTTGCGATCTCATTGAAAAAAGCCGGGAAAACCCGCAACACCCAGCCTCGCAAACGCGAAAAATGACTTACGGATACTCGATTCACTATCGTCCGCAGCACTCGCTACTTGCCAGATTCCGGAGTGCTCCCCGGTAGAGCGCGCTAGGTCGATTCCGCCCGGCATGAAAGGATCCAAATAGGATGTGTTTTTCAGCAACAGCGAGTTTTATAGCCGGAGTTTCATTGTCAGTACTCGGTGTGGCAACCGTGAAAAAGGTGAAACGAAAGGCAGAGATTCCGTTTGCGATGATCCCGCTTTTGTTCGGTGCCCAGCAAATCGTCGAGGGGATGCTATGGCTGTCATTTCGGTTTGATGTTCCACTGCTCAATGTGACCATGACGTATTTGTTTACGTTGTTCTCGCACGTACTGTGGCCAATGTATGTGCCATTTTCAATCGGCTTGATGGAAAGCGTAGCCTGGCGCAAAAAGGTGCTATCAGTATTCCAGATCACCGGAATCGCAGTCGGCCTGTACCTCCTTTACTTTATTGTCAGGTTTCCTGTGACTTCCGAAGTTCATCAACACATGGTGTATGTTTTACCCTATGTTAAGGAGCAGCCGGTTCTGGAGTTCTATCTTGCGGCAACGTGTGTTGCTCCCTTCTTTTCGAGTCACAAGATAATCAATATCTTTGGCGTTCTGGCATTGCTGCTTTTTATGGTGGCTTACTGGTTCTACACCGTCGCCTTTTTTTCCGTGTGGTGCTTTTTTGCCGCGATACTGAGTGCTGTCATTTATCTGCATTTCAAATTTGACATAGTAAAAGGTACCGGAGTCGAATTGTTTTCGAATGAGGATGGCATGGTTTAAAAGGAAATCTACTCCGGTACCTTTTGTCCGTGGATCTGTGGCACTCAGCTTCGTGCGCGGGTTACGACTGGCTGCATTCTGTCGGCAAATATGGCAACATGACGTGCCGGAGTGTGCCAGGATCAGAACTTCAGCTTGATATTCAAATTGAATCACGGCAGGATGCACCGATGATACTTTTTCTACAGCTTCATTAGGCGTCGCAAATTCACGCATCCGCAGCGGAGAAGCAATTTTCAACTCAGTACCGATCATGAACCCGACCAATACAAGTAGCGACGTGCAGCGCCGTCATGTGCTAAGAGATACGATCATCTGGGTAGTGGCAGGTAGCCTCCTGACCATTGCAGGTTGCGCTACACGTCCAGCAGAACCGCCAAAGCCACCCAAGCCAATCAGCCTATTGGCCGTGCTACCTGTGTCAGCGCCCATCAGCAAATCGAACACCGGCTTCGGTTCTGCGGGGCCGCCAGTGGTTATTCCGACAGGGCCCGGAGCGGTATCAGCCGGAGCCTATGGGGGCGCGCTACTCGGTTCCTTAATCGTCTATGGCTTTCAAGCAAACAAACAGAATGAGCGCGAAGCAATATATGATGCGCTGTCTCACGTCAACTTTGACGCAGCAGCAGAAATTGACTCCAGGCTGACGCCCGCTTTAGAGCAGGCCCAAGTTCGTCTGGTGCGCATCACTGATCCAGCAATTGCTTTTGATGTACGCGCAGGAAAGCTAGATGGGCTGCCCGCAGGGGTCGACGCAATCCTCGATGTGACCGTCGAAGAATCGGGCTATTACCATTCAATGCGGGCTGGCGGTTATTCGCCAATGCTCCAGCTTAAAGCTACCTTGCACTCACCAGAGTCCGATGATGTCGACTTGGATGATGATTTCGGCTATTACGCTGACTGGCGTGATGGCGGAAAGGACAAGCGCTGGGTAACAACACCAAAGTCGATGACTTTTGCTTCGGTAGATCTCCTCAAGGCTGGTTCAACCGATGTACGTGCGGGTCTCGAGAAGGTGGTGGACCAACTGGTAACATTGATGGTGCTAGATGTGCAACACCACACGCCAGTCAAACCAAGAGTTGACTAAACCGCCTGATGACCTTTTGAGTGCCATTGGGGTCAGCATCGTAATAGTTTTTCTGCGATATAGCACAGGGGCAGTGATGGTGTAACGCGATCATGCAGCCAGCGAATCCCCCGTCAGGGAAACATTCAGCACCACATCTTTCCACGGCACATAAACCTTCCCATTTTCATCGCGCGCCAGGAGCTCAAGCTCCAGCAGTTTGCGCACGTCGCGGTGAACGTTCGAGTAGTTGCGCCCCAACGCCTGGGCCAAGGCATAAACACTGAGCGCGCCGAGTTGCTTGGAGGTTTTGATCACTTGCATACGCGCAGGTGTGATGTCCGAGAAGAGGTTCGCCATTGAATCGAAATCAAGGTGGTAGTCTGCGGAGACAGACTTGCCCGCATCGGCTCTTTTGGCTGCGCGCAAGGCGCGAGCCTGTGAAGTTTTCCAACTGGTCAGTTCAATGATCGCTTTCATTCTTGTCTCCTAACAGGCGGATGACATCCGCTTCGAAATCCATAATCAGTTGTTCCAGCGTGGTGAACAGATAGGCTTGCTGACGCTCGTTTTTGCCCAGATGCCGATGGTCACACTTGCCAGATTCATTGTCATAGCGCACCACTGTTGCGCCATTCTGCCCGCAGTACAGCCGATACTTGAAATGATGCAAACAGCCATTTACGGGTGCCGGTACAGCCCAGACAACCCGCTCGATCAATGCGTTGCCTTTGCGTATCCTGTCTTTAATGACGAGCTGCGCTCTCATATATGGCATTCTAGCAATATATTGCCGATAAGCAATAGCCTAATGAGTGCTCTCAGCGTTCACATAAGATCACAGCAAAAAACAGGGGCAGCCGCCTGTCCATAACTAAAGGTGTTAGCATCAATAAATTATCCAATGGTGTCGGCGCAATGAAAAAGCCCCAAAAATAATTCCGATGCTGCCCCCTTAACACTGAATAGCCGCCACTCGATTGTCAGTTCTATTAGCGGTGATATGAGTACAATGTGTCCAGCTAAAACCTGGGCGCCATGATGATACGTAAACTGCAAAAGCCTTTTTCCATGATTCGCGAGTTCCATCTTGCCGACTGGTTCACACTAGCAAACGCGGTCTGCGGCACGGGGGCGTTGTTTTCTATGCTGACATACCTGCAAACGACCGATGTCAGGCACGTCTACTTTGCGTGCGGGCTGGTCGTTGCCGCTTTGATCTTCGATGTCCTGGATGGACGGATTGCCCGGTGGCGGCAGCAGACTTCTGCAATGGGTCGTGAGCTTGACTCACTCGCCGATGTCATTTCCTTCGGCGTAGCCCCGGCCGTGATTGCATACGGTTGCGGCATGCAGGGCTTTTACGACCGTATTGTCCTGGCCTATTTTGTTGCATGCGGAGTATCGCGCCTGGCGCGCTATAACATTACGACCGAGGTGATGTCCGAGGGCGGAGATAAAGTGAAGTACTTCGAGGGAACTCCCATCCCGACATCTCTGCTGCTGGTCGTGTTGATGTTCGCGGCCGCCTCACAGGGCGCATTGGGCGAGTCCCTCTGGTTCGGAAAGGTCGTGTTGGCTGGCTTCACGCTTCATCCGCTAGTACTGTTGTTCGCGGTTTCAGGTTCACTTATGGTCAGTCGCATACGGTTTCCAAAGCTCTGAGCTGCCGCCATGCCCATACGAGATCAGTGACTACTGGGGACACAGTAACTACTGGAGACGGAGCCCAATTGATTTTATGAAAAGAACGGAGCTCCGTGAAGGAACCATGCATAAGCTTTTTGCCATCACGTTCCGAATCTGCTTCCGATTCGGCCTGTTCGTTTTGGCTTTTGCCTTTGTTTTTTCTGGGCTTGCACATGCAAGCCTCCCGCTATCTTCCAATGTGCCCGGCGGCATCGCGATCATTCCGCTCGGCAGCGTTTCAACCAGTGCCGATACGCCGCAAACATGGTTTGGCGATCAGCCTGTTCTCGTCACATCCGATCACGAGCTATGGTACGCGGTGGTCGGGCTGCCGCTTGATGTGACGCCGGGTCCGCATGAGCTGCGCGTTAAAATGGGCGGCGTAACGAAAACGCAGGACTTCGAGGTCAACACAAAACATTATCCCGAGCAGCACATCACCCTTGAAGATACGAGCAAGGTAGAACTATCGGCTGAAGATGAGGCTCGCGCTGACCGCGAGCTCGCGGTCATCCAGGAGCTGAAACACCACTGGCGCGCTGCGCAGGATACCGATCTGGCTTTTATCCTTCCCGTTAAAGGGAGGTTGGCCGGGCGTTTCGGTGTGCATCGTTTCTTCAACGGTGAGCCGCGCTCACCACATGCCGGCCTTGATGTGGCGGTAGCGCGCGGCACACCGGTCAAGGCGAGCGCGCATGGCACGGTGCTGGCGGTCGATGATTATTTTTTCAACGGCAGAACGATCTTTGTCGACCATGGCAACGGGCTGATCACAATGTACTGCCACCTTGAGCGGATCGACGTGAAAACCGGCGACACTGTACGCAAAGGTCAGCGTATCGGGCTTTCCGGAAAAACTGGGCGCGCCACGGGCCCGCATCTGCACTGGAGCGTCGTACTTAACGGTGCGATGGTCGATCCCGAATTATTCATCCCGGTTAAACATAAGCGTCGATGACCTATTCAACAGAATCGCACGCAGTCCGCAACATGGGGAGAATATCGGCCGTGATCGGGCTGGTTCTGACGGCGCTCACTGTTCCGGCCGGTGATGCCGAGGCGCGTCGCACCGGCAATGTTCGTACGCAAGTCATCGACATGGTTGTAATCCATTCGACGGGTGGCCCCACCTGTGATGCCGGGACAGGCAAGCCCATTTGGGTGGGAGCCGGCACCCTGGCAGAAAACATGCGGCGTATAGAAGCGGATCCCAAACTCGGCATCCACTACATGATAGACCGGGATGGGACGTTGCGCGCCAGCGTGCCCGAAGACGAGATGGCAAATCACGTTTTTCACTACAGCGGTCGCTCCATCGGCATCGAGCTCATCAATAATGGCGACGGGCTCGACCCATTTCCCGACGCGCAACTGGCGTCGTTGGTGAAGTTGCTCCGCGACATCAAGCAGCGCCGTGGCATCACGCGCGATGGCATCAGGCGTCACTCCGATCTCGACCACGCGCTGCTGTCCTGCGACAGAACGCAGCGGCGCAAGGTGGATCCTGGCGCCGCGTTCCCGTATAAATCGATTTTGGATCGGGTATTTCAACCCCAATAGGAAAGACGTTTCGCGAGCTGTATATCATCAGCATCCGCTTCAAGCGATTCAAATAATAAGATCAGATGTTAATTGTGAGTGACGGGTTTCGGGTTGGCAGTTAGTATGTGCGTATAGCAGCTGTGTGCCAGTAACGGACACTGAAGGACAATTAATGGGGTCAGCATGAGCTGACCCCGTTAATAGTAATTTATCTAACCAAATGCAATGATTTGTGATTATGGCCATTAAGATATCTGTACCCAAAGCACCACCTCCCGCACTAGTAATGCCCCCCGATTTACCTCCCCATCTCTCCATAATTTGGGAACAATATCCCCGCATTGGCGAAAAAATTTCACTGATGTGGGGTTATGTCGAGTTGCAGAAATACCTCAGCACCATCGTTTTAGATGAACGAGGTGGCCGCCTTGGCTTCCCCAAGCCCGTTTTAGCTGCTTTGTTGGAAATACACAGGCGTCACGCCAAGATGGTTCCAGAAGATAACATCAACTAAAGGTGTCAGCATCAAATAATTATCCAAGAGAATCGGCGAAATGAAAAAGTCCAGGAAAAGATTCCAATGCTGACTCCTTCAATACTGTGAGCGGGATTACAGGGGCCAGGCCCGAAATACTTTTACACCCGCGACATTCATTACTAAAAAGGTACCAGATGAATCGTCCCCGATTCAAATCATGGATAAGGCGATCTTGGTAAACGCGATCCTCTCTTTCCAGATAGTGATTCCTCACTGAAACGCAATACCTTCTGACCGATAGCCCAATCGGACCGCTTAAACAGCCTTGTCCAGACATCACTGTGTCATGGTCGAACGTCATGATTTTATCATGTCCGCATCACGATTTTGTCATGTCCGCATCACGATTTTGTCATGGTCGTATGTCACGATCATCGACGTGGCATGGACGCATGTCACATCGAATCCAGTCAACAACCCATATAGCAGCATTTAATTAAGGAGGCAATCATGAAACAAGAACATGTATTACTGCACCAGAAAGTCAAACGTATTGTGGCCAGCGTGAGCTTGGCATGCTTCGGATTCTCGGCGTTGGGTATCCCGACGCTTGCCGCAGCCGAACAGTTGAATGACCATACCACGCAAAGCCGAACCGCCACACCCATCAAGCACGTCATCGTGATCATTGGTGAGAACAGGACTTTCGATCACGTCTTCGGCGCTTATCGCCCGCCCCGCGGCCAGACCATATCGAATCTGCTGTCCAAGGGCATCATTAACGCGGACGGCTCTCCCGGACCTAACTTCGCACTTGCAGCACAATATCAGGCCACTTTGACAGGACCGGCGAAATATACACTTAGCCCGGCCACGAAGACGGCTTATCAGGTCCTTCCCGCACCTCTTACCGGGAGTGCCCACACCGTAGCGAGCGATACGAATCCTCCACCCTTTGCTTCCCTTTCGCTTGCAACCATGGTCGAGAGCGGCGCACTTCTTCCTGAAGATCTGCCACTCCTCACAACTGGTGCCACCGGCCTACCCATGCACAGCGTAGACACCCGGATTGCCAATGCCGGAAGTCTGCCTAATGGCCCTTTCCCACTTACGCCAAGTCTTAAGTATGACGATTACGCAGCCAGTCCGGTGCATCGTTTCTATCAAGGTTGGCAGCAGTCTGACTGTAATGTGGCCCATGCCACGCGAACTAATCCCAGTGGCTGCCTGTTGGACCTGTTCCCCTGGGTCGAAGTGAGTGTGGGCGCGGGAAGCAACGGCAAAGCTCAGCCGGCTGGGTTCAACGACCAAAGCACGGGAGAAGGCTCCACCTCCATGGGTTTCTATAACGTAAGCAATGGCGACGCGTCTTATCTCACGCAGCTCGCCCAGGCCTACTCCATCAGCGACAACTATCACCAAGCCGCTCAGGGCGGCACCGGGGCCAATCACATCATGCTCGGTTTTGCTGATGACATTTATTACTCTGACGGCAAGGGTCACCCGGCCACTCCTCCCACGAACCAGATCGAAAACCCGAACCCGCAGCCGGGCACCAACAACTATTACACTCAGGATGGTTACTCCGGCGGCTCATACAGTGATTGTTCCGACCCAACACAGCCCGGAGTCGGCGTGGTAATCAGCTATCTGAACTCGCTGCCGAATCACCCGAAGCCGAACTGTGCCCCCGGCGCGTATTATCTGCTTAACAATTACAACCCCGGCTACAACGGCGATGGCAGCGTCAATACCAGCGCGTTCACCATTCCGCCGTCCACGGTGCCTACTATAGGTGACTCGCTTATCGCCAAAGGGATACTATGGAAGTACTACGGGGAGGGCTGGAACAGCTTCGTCGCAAACTCGCCGCAGAGCGTCTATTGCAACATCTGCAATCCCTTCCTGTATGAAACCTCGATCATGTCTGACCCGAAGCTTGTTTCCGAGCACTTGAAGGATACGACCGATCTTTATGTCGACATCGCCAAGGGCGACCTTCCCGCAGTTTCCTTTGTCAAACCGGGCGGATTGCTCGATGGCCATCCAGCTTCTTCGAAACTCGACCTGTTTGAAGGCTTCACAAAGAAACTGGTGGATGCAGTGCAGAGCGATCCCAAGCTATGGGCGAGCACGGCCATTTTTGTCACTTTCGACGAGGGTGGTGGTTACTATGACTCTGGCTATATCCAGCCTGTAGATTTCTTCGGTGACGGCTCGCGTATCCCCATGATTGTCGTATCGCCCTATTCCAAAGGGGGGCGTGTCGACCACACGTACTCTGATCACGCGTCCATCGTGAAGTTTATCGAACGAAACTGGAGTCTGGCACCCATCACTAAACGCAGCCGCGACAATCTGCCGGATCCGAAGCAGCTACCGAGCAATCCTTACGTTCCGGTGAACTCGCCGGCAATTGGAGATTTGTTCCAGATGTTTAACTTCCACCAGCCGGATCCCGGGAAGTTTCTGAACAATCCCTTCGCTTCTATGAACTAGCCTGAAATTGGGGATATATTCCTGATGGTTTAGCAACACCCGCAACATGAATAACCGGTGATTGGATTATAGAGAGCATTTCCGTCACCGGTCTCTTTGAACAGCGCCGCGACTCTATGGGAGCCGCGGCGTTTTTTTGTGGCCGGCAACCGGTTGCAACACCTTTCGTCAGACTCATACATGTCTAGCTGCAGTAAAATGGCCCAAGCTCGGAATATTTTTACACCCACGGCATTCATTACTAAAAAGGTACCATGATCAATTTCATCCGAGTGCCATTGGGGTCATGTTGACCCCTTTGATACCATGAGCTTAAACGCCAGCCCCATGTCGCGCTCCTTGCTCATCTTCGCTGTCGTCGCGATTCTTGTATATCTCGCGTGCTGCGCTCTGCTCTTCGCGTTCCAACGCTCCTTGATCTATTTTCCACAACCGCCCTCGCCCGCAAATGGCGCATCGAATTTCACGTTGCCGACTGATGGCGCTCAAGTGCAAGTTACAGCGATGCCAAGGAAAGGGCTGGATGCCGTGGTCTACTTCGGCGGCAACGCAGAAGACGTCAACTTCAGTTTGCCCAGTCTTGCTGCTGCCTTTCCAGAGCATGCCATTTACTTGATGCACTACCGAGGCTACGGCGGAAGTTCGGGGAAGCCCTCAGAAGATGCTCTGGTTGCCGATGCGCTTGCTCTATTTGACAGGGTTAGCACCGAACATCCCAATGTCGTGGTTATCGGCCGCAGCCTGGGCAGCGGAGTCGCAGTTCATGTGGCAAGCTTGCGCCCCGTTTCGAGACTTATCCTTGTCACGCCATACGACAGCCTTGTAGAGTTGGCAGCAAATCAGTATCCCTACTTCCCCATCCGCTGGTTACTGCTGGACAGGTTTGAATCGTGGAGATATGCGGCTCAGGTTACTGCGCCTACGCTAGTCGTCGCGGCAGAGCGCGATGAAGTCATCCCGCGCACGAGCACGGAAGCGCTCTACGCACGTTTTCATACCGGGGTTGCGACGCTCAGAGTTGTAGCCGGCGCGAGTCACAACACAATCTCCGAGAGCCCGGAGTACGCACCGCTGCTCAAAGGCCTGCCATGAATGGAGTAAAAGGTACCGAAATTAATTTCTTTTTCATCCGCGCGAACAACCTCAATAAAATAATTCGACTCAGGTATCTTTGGTTCTGTCCTGCGGTGTATGCGGTCGGGCACGACCTCGGCGAAGGCTAACTCACGTTGCGCGCCATAAGCCTGCATAGCCTATAATCCTGTCGTGCTGGTATTTTGTGGTGCGCGCCTGAATGCCGCGGTGCATGTATTTTTATCGATCACCATTTTATGAATCTTTGGAGAAACAAATGAAACACTTTAAAGCCGTCCTGCTAAGCGTTGCTATCGGCGTTGCGATAGGAATGTGGTTCGGGGTGAATATCGGGCGCGAGGAACCTTTTTATTCCGACCCGTTTGACACCAGTTCGCTGAATCAGAAACTCAAAAGGGCAACGGGAGAAACGCTGGAAAAAGGCGGTCATGCCCTGGAAAAAACCGGTCAGTCCTTGCAGGACAAGCTGAATAAATAGGCTTGAATGTCGCAGCTTATAGTGCAGGTAGCACCCCTATCGGAGATACTTCATGAAACTGCTAGGCACCAATACCAGCCCCTATGTGCACAAAGTGCGCCTGGTCTTGCTGGAAAAAAACATTCCCCACATTTATCTCGTCGACCCACCTCGTGAGCCTGGCAGTCAGGTGGCCCGCGTCAATCCGCTGAGAAGCGCTGGCGGATGGCATCATGGACTCGGCTGTGGTGGTGCGCACCGATCGAAGAACTACTTGTCGCCACATGTAAGGTATTACGGCATATGTGCGCTGTCGCACAGTGGTGTTGGGGCCGCAAGTACATAATCATAGTATAGTTGCTCCGGGCCGTACGGCCGAGTCCGTCGAATGTATAGCAGATAATCTCTATGCTGAGCACCTCGTGCAGGTAGATAACGGCATGGTGCAGCATATTGATCTCCCTGGACTTACATTTCGTAACAACAGAAAAGTCATCGGCTCATGTCTTCGTACGTTAATCAAGAACCACTAACAACAGGAGATTCAACATGAAACATTTTCTGATCGCAGCGGCAGTAGCCGCTGCCACCCTCACCACCCCGGCACTCGCCGCCGACGTTGGAGTCTCGATCAGCATCGGCCAACCCGGCTTCTATGGCCGACTCGATATCGGCGACTATCCGCAGCCACAAGTGATCTATCGTCAGCCGATGGCAATCGAGCGGGTGCCGATGGACCGCCCGCCGATCTATCTGCGCGTACCTCCTGGCCACGCCAAACATTGGCGCAAGCACTGCCGCGAATACAACGCCTGCGGCGAGCGGGTCTTCTTTGTGCAGGACAACTGGTACAACCGCGAGTATGCTCCGCGTTACCAGGAACAGCATCGTGATCGCGGGGATGGCCGCCGTGACGAGCACAAGGATGATCATCGTGGGAACCAAAAGCACGACCGTCAAGGCGACCAAGGCGACGATCGCGGCCGTGGCCGTGATCACTAAGGCATTGGCGTAACAACTATCCCGGCTCATACCTCCGCAATGTCGCGAGGGTATCTGTGCGCATCACCCGCGTAGCGACAAGCAGGCTCGAAAAAAGTCTGCTCGATCTGGCGCTGGTGAGCGCCCTGATCTATCCGGACTTGCGCCAACCCGAACGCGACTGGCGCGGGCCTCACCCCAATCTGGCTGCATGGTTCGCCCGCATCAGCGAGCGCACCAAGGTTCGTACCGCACTCGCAGGATAACTACATGCCCCATGTAAGCCTCAACCCAACCACCAATCAAGTGATTCAGACCCACGCCAGTTGGGATGCTCATCGTTTGGCGCAAGCTCTGGAAAAAGCCCACAGCGCGCAGCAAATCTGGGCGCAAACCCCTTTTGCCCTGCGCGCCGAAGTGCTGCGTGATGCGGCGATTCAGTTGCGTGCACAGCATGACCAATACGCGACCCTCATGACTCTGGAAATGGGCAAGCCGTTGCGCGAAGCCCGCGCCGAAGTCGAAAAATGCGCCGGTGTTTGCGACTACTATGCGCAACATGCCGAGGATTTTATGCGTGCCGAGCCGGTGGAATCGGACGCCGGGAAAAGCTATGTCGCGTATTACCCGCTCGGCGTGGTGCTGGCCGTCATGCCGTGGAACTTTCCCTTCTGGCAAGTATTTCGCGCTGCCGTCCCGGCCTTGATGGCGGGCAACGCGCTGGTACTGAAACATGCATCGAATGTGCCGCAGTGCGCGCTCGCAATAGAAGCGATCTTCCGCGATAGCGGTTTGATGAAAGGATTATTTACGACTCTGATGATTGAAGTCGACCAAGTGGCTGACGCAATCGCCAGCCCGCATGTGCATGCGGTCACGCTCACCGGATCGGAAGCCGCGGGACGTAAAGTGGCGGCGTGCGCCGGCCAGCATCTGAAGAAATGCGTGCTGGAACTTGGCGGCTCCGATCCGTTCATCGTGTTGCACGATGCGGATTTGGAACTCACCGTCAATATGGCGGTGGCCTCGCGCTTCCTCAATTGCGGGCAATCATGCATCGCCGCCAAGCGCTTCGTCGTCGTGCCGCAAATCGCGGATGAATTCCTGCGCCAGTTCAAAATCAAAGTAGAGGCACTCAAGCTTGGCGACCCGATGGACGATGCCACGCAAATCGGCCCGATGGCGCGCCTCGACCTGCGTGAATCATTGCATAGTCAAATCACCGATTCCATCGCGCAAGGCGCAGTGGCGGTGACCGGTTGTAAACCGGTGGAGCGGGAAGGATTTTTCTATCAGCCATCGATCCTGGATCGTATCACCGCCAAAACCCGCGCCTACCACGAAGAACTATTCGGTCCGGTGGCAATCGTGATTCGTGCCGCGAGCGAACAGGATGCGCTGCGCATCGCTAACGAAACCCGCTTCGGGCTCGGTTCATCGATTTGGAGTAAAGACGTGGCGCGCGCCGAGCAGTTGGCCGCGCACATTCAGGCCGGCTGCACCTTCATCAATGGTATGGTCAAATCTGATCCGCGTCTTCCGTTCGGCGGCGTGAAGGCCTCGGGCTTCGGGCGCGAATTGTCAAAGCTGGGGATGCATGAATTTGTGAATGCGAAGACGGTGTGGATTCGGTAGCTACGTGCGTCGTTGTTGTAGTACCCGATTGTGTCTGATTGACCATTGGCGAATGATCGCTTGCCGGCCAAAAGGAGTCATTCAGGCGATCATCTGCCAATATTCCAGGTGAATCCAGTCTTGCGTCACCGTCACATCTTTGGCCAGCTTGACGATTACTCTCTTAGCCTTGCTCCCGCACGCGGAGAATTCTCCAAACTATTTGGCTGCGCGCTCCGTGGCGTGACCGGAGGCCAAGCGATAAATGTTCAGCAGGTCTTGTTCGCTTACGTCGATAACGCCGTCCATCTGGGTCAGCGCCCATTCGATGTCCTCTTGTCCAAGCTCGCCTGAACTGCCCGCAGTCTGACGCAGCGGGGGCATGACAGCGCTAAGCATCGGATAACGCCTGCCGGGAATCAGATTGTTGATGGTAAGTGCCAGCAACAGGGAAAGAATGGTATTGGCGATCACCGTGCTGGCAGCCCAGCCCCAACCATGATGATGAAACTGCTCACCCCCCAACACCATGATTATCGCAGTCGCCGCACCGGGCGGATGCAAACAATGCAGCAGGTGCATGAGAAATATTGCCATACCGACGGCACAGGCCGCGGCCAGAACCGGGTCGGGTATAAGCAGGCTGCATGTCCAGCCGACCATTCCGGCAAGCAGGTTGCCTCCAACCAGCGGCCACGGTTGTGCCATCGGGCTATGCGGCACTGCATACAGCAAAGCTGCCGCCGCCGCCGAGGAGGCTAACAGGATCAGCGGATAACCGGCCTGAGGCAGAAAACGTAACACCAACCCCATCAACAAAATGGCCGCCGTTGCTGCCAGGCCGGCGCGGATTTTCTCGGTAAGGGGAACGGGATCGAAACTCGGCTTGAGTGATGGAAACAAATCTTTAAAATTCATGAAGCGCTCCGCAAAAACGTCATCTTTGACGGGATCAGAACAGGGGTAACCGGGCCACACCTGCTGTATTGATGTATGCAGAATGAATCTTACATCTGTTTCGCTCTGCTGGCTATCAGCACCGCCCACACGCCCAGGGCCAGGTAACACAACAGCGACCATTCCGGAATGCCGAGGGTGAGGAAAGTCCAGCCCTTTGCCGCGCATTCGCCGGAGCCATGCAATAGTTCTTTCAGGACGTTAGCCATCGGCATGGTTTCCAGCATGTAATCCAGGCCCGGGCCACAGGCGGGCACCTGGTCTTTGGGCAGGTTCTGGATCCAGATGTGACGTGCCGCGACACCCACACCAGTCAGCGACAGCAGGACAATCAGTGCCGCATAAACGCGCTCTCCCACACGCTTCGGGCCGTGCAGTGCGGCGAGCGCGAACACCGCCAATATGGCGATGAAGATCACGCGCTGCACCATGCACAGCGGGCAGGGATCCTGATGTTCGACGTATTGCAGGAACAGGCCGAAGCCCATCAGGCCGCCGGCAAACAGGACACCGGCCAGATATAGCCAGCGATTGGAAATGTTTTGCCAAAGCTTACACATATTCATGCGTTCCTCTATAACGACTTCTTTGGAAACTGCATTCACTCCTGCTTCAAAAGCTCTGCTTTTAAAGCCAGTTCATAGTCGTAAGTCGTAAGTTCTTAGTTGGTCTTGTCGCGACTGCGTCGCGGCTTTTAACTAATAACTACGTCTTCCAACTTACGTCTGCTTCATGAGACAACTCGGCATATCCGCCGGCTTCCCATCCAAACGCATGAGAACGACAGCCGGATTGCCAATTTTTCGATGAGGCAAGGGGAATGATTTTATCCGTCAGGCGCGGGTGAATCAACGATGATTGCAGAGCGATCCATGCAAGAGGATATTGAAACTAACCGCCTCTCGCATGGTTTTTTCTATAACCAGCCACTTGGTTGCCGTTGACCGGCAACTTTGCTGGCGTTGTTTGCCAACTTAGTTGATCGGCCATGCAAAGCTAACCAGCGGCTTATGTCACCGTATTTTGGTGACTTAGCCGAATGGCTATGCAAAGCCTTTGGGCGACCTATAACCAATGACTTGGCTGTCGTTTTTGGACAGCCTAGTCAGATGGCTATAACCAACCACTTGGCAACCGTCTTCTGGTTGCTTAGTGGGATGGCTAGTCGTTTCACCAGTAGTCCCATCAGGAGTTTCATCAAGCCGGGACACTCTCCGGTTTAAGCATTTTTTTCAAGGAAATGGCTGGGGCCTTGAGATTGCGCTTGTTGTGACTATCATCCACCAACTGTTGCAGTGTGATCGCCTGCAGATAATTTAATATGCTTTCGTTCAGCCCCATCCACAAATCATGGGTGATGCATGGATGTTGTTCGCCATGACAGTTACCCTTGCCGCCGCACTTGGTCGCATCCAGCGGCTCGTCCACCGCAATCACGATTTCCGCAATCGAGATCTTGCTGCCCGGACGCGCCAGATAATAGCCTCCGCCCGGCCCGCGCACACTTTCGACGATCTTGTTTCTGCGCAGCTTGCCAAACAATTGCTCCAGATAAGAGAGCGAAATCTTTTGCCGTTCGCTGATCGACGCCAGCGTTACCGGGGCTTTCCCGCCGCGCATCGCAAGGTCGACCATTGCTGTGACAGCAAAACGTCCTTTGGTGGTTAATCGCATGTTATCTCCCAGTCATTGATAGAGTTCGATAATTCAATACAGCCTGTGGTGCGCTGTGAATACCAGCGGCTGGGATATTAGAATACCCGTATTTTTTAGTCAACAATGTTGTTTAAGTGCTTAGGGTCGAATTTGTCGGCAGTGGCGCGTTCCTCATCCACACGCACACCCATCTTTTCAAGTTGCTGCAGAATGAATTCGATGCGTTGATCCACTGTCACGCTATGTCCGAGCAGGCCTTGTATCGCCTTGGAGAACGGGTCGTTCTGGTCGTTGCCGATGCCATACGCGTTGAAGCCGCCGGCACTTTTCTTCTCTTCAACCAGAATCCGTGCCGGAATACCCGCCGCCGTTGCACCGGCGGGAACGTCTTTCACCACCACCGCATTGGAACCGATTTTCGCACCATCGCCGATGGTGATCGGGCCGAGTATTTTTGCGCCCGCCCCCACCACCACGCCGTTACCCAAAGTGGGATGGCGCTTGCCGTGCTGCCATGATGTGCCGCCCAAAGTGACGCCGTGATAAAGCGTGACATCATCACCGATCTCGGCGGTCTCGCCGATCACCACACCCATTCCATGATCGATAAAGAATCGCCGCCCGATGGTCGCACCGGGATGAATCTCGATGCCGGTCAGCCACCGCGCAATATGCGACAGAAAGCGCGCCAACCATTTGAGATTTGCGAGCCACAACGTATTCGCCATGCGATGGAAGACACGCGCATGCAGGCCCGGATAGCAGGTCAGCACTTCGAAAGTGTTGCGTGCGGCCGGATCGCGGTCGAATACGCTGCGTATGTCTTCTCTAATGTTTTGGAACATCATTGGTATTTTTAAACATCTTGCTGTTTTGGAATATCCCTGTTCTCTTGCTGGTAACGCGTTTTGAGGCGCGCATTGTACTCGGTTGTGACGCTCAATATACCGCGCAGGATGTTGATCTCCTCCTGCTCCAGCCGCGCCCGCGCATACAAACGACGCAGCCGTTGCATCAGACGCGCCGGATTTTGTATGGTGAAAAAGCCGATCTCAAGCAGTGTTTTTTCCAGGTGCGCGAAAAACCCTTCCACTTGCTCATGCGGTGCCGGCTGTTTTTCCGGCGTACTCGGCAGATGGTTTTGCGCCGCCACGTTCAATTCATAGCCCATCACTTGCACTGCCGCCGCAAGGTTAAGCGAAGAAAAATCCGGGTCGGCTGGAATGTTCACCAACACCTGCGCCTTGCCCATTTCCTCATTGGTTAGACCGGACATCTCGGTGCCGAACAATAACGCCACCGGCTGCGTGGCAGCCTGCTGCAACAACAGCGGCATGGCCTGGCGCGGCGTCTTCACCTCAATGGAAATATCGCGCAGCCGCGCCGTCATCGCCGCCGTGAACACCACGCCTTGCAAGGCCTCGTCAATCGACTGGCACACCACTGCATCGCGCAACAAATCTTCAGCTCCTGCCGACATCGCATCGGCTTGCGGGTCGGGGAAATGACGCGGGTTAATCAAATACAGGTGGCGCAAACCCATGGTTTTCATCGCGCGCGCCGCCGCGCCGATATTGCCCGGATGGGTGGTGTGGCTGAGTACCACACGGATATTGTCGAAACTATTCGGTTTATTCAAAACGTAATACCAACTAGAATGCCAGCCTTGATTTTACCGCTCATTAAACTTAAAGACCTCCGCATAACGTAGCGAGCGCAGCTCAGACAAGGCAAAAAATAGCGAAAAACCGGAATGTATTACGTTCATACATGAGGATTTTGAGCTATTTTTTTACGCCGTATGTGCAAGCGCATAACCAATGACTTAGTTGGCGTAGTTTGCCAGCTTAGTCAGATGGCTAGTTGTTTCATCAGTAGTTGTGCGGTGGTCTTTCATTAAAAAGGTCGTACTCATATGCATCCCATGCTCAACATCGCGGTGAAGGCTGCGCGTCGCGCCGGCAATCTGATTCAGCGCTCCGCCGACAAGATAGATCACCTCACCGTCACCAAAAAATCCCACGCGGATTTCGTCAGCGAAGTGGATCGCGCCGCCGAGCAAACCATCATCCAAACCTTGCTGGATGCCTTTCCGGACCACGCGATTCTAGCAGAAGAGAGCGGCTCTCAAGGCGAGTCGGAGTTCCTCTGGATCATCGATCCGCTGGATGGCACGACCAACTTCTTGCACGGCTTTCCGCAATACGCCGTGTCCATCGCCTTGCAGCACAGAGGCATCATCACCCAGGCGGTGGTGTACGACCCGACCAAAAACGAACTGTTTACCGCCACGCGTGGACGCGGCGCGTTTCTCAACGACCGCCGTCTTCGTGTTACCAAACGCCTGCACCTTGCCGACAGCCTGATCGGTACCGGCTTTCCCTACACCAGGTTCGAGCATCTTGATGCGTACATGGCAATGTTCCGCGACCTGATGCAAAAGACCTCAGGCTTGCGCCGCCCCGGTTCCGCAGCGCTGGATCTGGCGTGGATGGCGGCGGGACGTTATGACGGATTCTTCGAGACCGGACTGCACCCTTGGGATATCGCCGCCGGCTGTTTGCTGATCACCGAGGCAGGCGGACTGGTCAGCGACCTGCACGGCAGCGACACTTACCTCAAGACCGGGCACATTTGCGCGGGCAACCCCAACATCCATCCGCTGCTGTTGCAAGTCATCGCGCCGCATCTCACGCAAGGCCTGAAAGGCTGACGCAAAACCATGTCCGAACAGGATCTCCAGCCACAGGCAAAGCAAGAGCCAGGCGGCATTGCCAAAACCGCGGCCGGAAATCACACGCCGATGATGATGCAGTATCTGCGTATCAAGGCGCAGCATCCCGACATGCTGATGTTCTACCGCATGGGGGATTTTTACGAGCTGTTCCATGAGGATGCGGCGCGCGCGGCAAAACTGCTCGACATCACGCTGACGCAGCGCGGTGCCTCCAACGGCCAGCCGATCAAGATGGCGGGCGTGCCTTATCACGCCGCCGAGCAATATCTGGCGCGACTGGTCAAGCTTGGCGAATCGGTGGCGATTTGCGAACAGATTGGCGACCCTGCCACCAGCAAGGGTCCGGTGGAACGCAAGGTGGTGCGCATCGTTACGCCTGGCACGCTGACCGACTCCGCGTTGCTGGAAGAAAAACGCGACAGCCTGTTGCTGGCGATCTCCTCCCCTGACAAGGGGAGGCCGGGAGGGGTTGGGTTGGCCTGGCTGAATCTGGCATCTGGACAGTTTTTTGTTTGCGAGACTGCCGCTGAAAATCTGCCTGCCGAACTGGAACGCCTGCAACCTTCGGAAATTCTGCATGCGGAAAGCACTCGCCTGCAAGCCAACAACCATGCGGCTCTCAAGACACTCCCGGATTGGCACTTTGATTTAGAAACATCGCGTCGCGCGCTGTGCCAGCAATTTGCCACACTCGATCTTTCCGGGTTCGGTTGCGATGATTACAGCGCAGGGTTGGAAGCCGCCGGTGCGCTGCTCGGTTATGCCAAACTCACGCAGGGACAAGCCATCAGCCACATCCGCAGCTTGCAGGTGTACAGCGCGGATCGCTACGTGCGCATGGATGCCAGCACGCGGCGCAATCTGGAAATCACCCAGACGCTGCGCGGAGAACCTGCACCCACCCTGCTGTCGCTGCTCGACACTTGTGCGACCAACATGGGCAGCCGCATGTTGCACCACTGGCTGCACCATCCGCTGCGCGACCGGAATATTTTGCGGGCGAGGCTGGATGCGGTGGATAAGCTGGGCGAACTGCACCTTAAGGTACACGAGCAACTCAAACCCAGTGTTGATGTGGAACGCATTACCGCGCGCATCGCGTTGCGCAGTGCCCGTCCGCGCGACCTGTCCGGCCTGCGCGACACGCTGCTGACCTTGCCGCAACTGCACGCCGCACTGGCCGCGTGCGATGCGCCGCTCATCAACACACTGGCCGATGCCCTCTACCTAACCGTTCGCCCTGATGAAACAACTAGCCATTCGACTAGGCTATCAAAAGACAATAGCCAAGTCGCTGGTTATGAGCTTGTCGAAGGGTCGTCGCGTAGCGACGTGGAGAACGTTGACACACTCATAGCCAGCCCCTCCGTTCAGGCTTCGACAGGCTCAGCCCGAACGGATAGTGAATTAGTCTCCATCTTGCAACGCTCGCTGAAAGCCGAGCCTTCCTCGATATTGCGCGAAGGCGGCGTGATCGCCGACGGCTTCGATGCCGAACTCGACGAACTGCGCGGCATCCAGAACAACTGCGGTGAATTCCTGCTGGCGCTGGAAACACGCGAACGCGCGCGCAGCGGCATCGCCACGCTGAAAGTGGAATACAACCGCGTACATGGTTTTTACATCGAGGTGAGCCATGCCCAATCAGGCAACGTGCCGGACGATTACCGCCGTCGCCAGACGCTAAAAAATGCCGAACGCTACATCACGCCGGAACTCAAGACTTTCGAGGACAAAGCACTGTCCGCCAACGAGCGCGCACTGGCGCGCGAAAAATTCCTCTACGAACAACTGCTGGACCAGCTTGCGCCGCACATCGCGGCATTGCAGCGCATCGCCGCCGCAATTGCCGAACTCGATGTGCTCGCCACCTTTGCCGAGCGCGCCGCCACGCTGAATTACAGCGCGCCGCAATTTTCCGACGAGCCGCAAATCCTCATCACGCAAGGGCGGCATCCGGTGGTGGAAGCGCAAGTGGATACATTCACGCCGAACGACACCACGCTGAACGAGGCGAGGCGCATGTTGCTGATCACCGGCCCGAACATGGGCGGCAAATCCACCTACATGCGCCAGGTCGCATTGATCGCGCTGCTCGCGCACTGCGGCAGCTTCGTCCCGGCGCAGCAAGCCGTGCTCGGCGAGATCGACCAGATATTCACCCGCATCGGCGCATCGGACGACCTCGCCAGCGGACGCTCCACCTTCATGGTCGAGATGACCGAAGCCGCCAACATCCTGCACAACGCCACCGAAAAAAGTCTGGTGCTGGTGGACGAAATCGGGCGCGGCACCTCCACCTTCGACGGCCTCGCCCTCGCCTACGCCATCGCGCGCCACCTGCTGGAAAAGAACCGCAGCTACACGCTGTTCGCCACACATTATTTCGAACTGACGCGACTGTCGGAAGAGTTCACGCAACTGTCCAACGTCCACCTCGCCGCCATTGAACACCAGCACAGCATCGTGTTCCTGCACTCCGTGAACGAAGGCGCAGCCAGCCAGAGCTACGGCCTGCAAGTCGCCGCCTTGGCGGGCGTGCCGAACGAGGTCATCCGCGCCGCCAAGAAACAACTGCTCAAGCTGGAACAGAACAGCGCCGCACAGAATCCGCAGGGCGATCTGTTCGACAAAAAACCGGAGATGCCGGAACCCGAAGAGCATCCGGTGTTGAAATTACTGCAAGATTTATATCCGGATGAATTGAGTCCGAAAGAAGCGCTGGAGAGGTTGTATCAACTTAAAAAATTGATGTAGCGCGTGGATCAATAATTATTTACTCTAACTCTATAAATTTTATGTGTGAAAAACAATGAGCAACAAGCAAGGATTCACATGATTTGCGGCCGCTTTGGGTATGGCTTCATTTCAGGCTCAATCACTTGAGCAATCGCTAGTTTCATTATTTGCTGTCACATTCGCATTAGAGAACGAAGCGTGGGAGTCTAAAATCCGTACGTTGATGGACACTAGATACAATCAGACTCTCGGTAAATTGATACGAGACGCTGCCAAAGAGCTTCACCTTACAGCAGAGCTAACAACGGAACTTGAAGATGCCCTGCAAAAGAGAAACTGGGTAACGCACCATTTCTTTCGTGAATATGGAGCTATCGCCCTAAGCACATCGCTCCTTTACGAAGCAACACAACGTTTGGAAGCAATTTGGCCTATGTTTGAAAAGACAGCAAACAATATCCACATACTCGTCATAGAACAACTAGTTAAGTCGGGCAAATCAGAGGCGCAGATTCAAGCAGGCATTGAACAGGCATTGAAGACGTATCTCAACGAAAAGAAATAGCAAAAGTAATCAGGGACAGGCCACTAAATACTATATGGGTCAGGCACGAACGACTTTTAGGCTTTAAGCCAAGTAGATTGGGCACAGCGTGCCCACGCGGACAGGAGCGGCTAACCCGCCTTCCCCGCAGCGGCGATATTTGAAATCTTGCCCAGCGCCACGGTCAATTCTTTTACCTTGGCTTCCAACTCGGCCAATTTGTTTTCTTTGGCTTCCAGCCCGGCCGTCTTCCTTACCATCTCTGCCGTTCTCGCCTGTTCCTGCTTGAGGCTTTCCCGCAGCTGCTCGATTGTTTTTAAATGTTCGAACAACTTGCCCTTCACTTCTTCAAGCTGGGCATTCTTCTTTGCGAGCTCAAGAGTTTTCTCCTGGGCCTCCGTCAGATTGCCTTGCGAAGCAGCACTCTTTACGTTGCCAGGGAATGCACGGGTTTTTACTGTTTTATCCATAACGCCTATTCTCGCGATTTTTGGCTTGCAACGCAACATCTTGCAACCAGAACGTTTGTCCTGCTCGCGCAGACGATTAAAGGTTACTTGGCAATAGTCATCGAGACAAATGTGAAATAATCGCGCCAAACTCTTTCAGCTATTTTTATGCACAACCTGCCTCATCTCGTCGTCTCCATCTCAGGCCACGGTTTCGGTCATGTCGCACAGACCGCGCCGATTCTGAATCTGCTGCATGAGCGCATGCCGCAACTTCGTATCACGGTGCGCTCTGCCGTCTCAGCCGAGCATCTGCGCTCACGCATTCATGCACCGTTCACCCATCTGGCAGATGACAGCGACATCGGCATGTTGATGTCCTCCGCGCTGGATGTGCGCGTGGCGGAGAGTTGCGCAGCCTATCGCAACTTTCATGCAAACTGGGATACGCGCGTCGCGGAGGAGGCACGCCTGCTACGCGAACTCAAGGCGGACTTTGTATTTTCCAACGTTGGCTATCTGCCGCTGGCGGGCGCACAGCGCGCGGGCATTCCGAATGCCGCGCTGTGTTCGCTGAACTGGGCGGACATCTATCGCCACTACTGCGGCGATAACGCAATCGCCAAGCAAATCCGCGACTGTTACGCCAACGCCGATGCTTTCCTGCGCGCCACGCCGGGCATGTCCATGACCAGCCTGCCCAACCTCATTCACGTCTCACCCATCGCCGCGATCGGCACGAACCGGCGCGCAGAACTCAACCAGCGCCTCAAACTATCCACCGGCGAAAAGCTGGTGCTGATCAGTCTGGGCGGTATCGCCAGCCGCTTGCCTATAGAAGAATGGCCGAGGATAGACGGCGTGCGCTGGCTGGTGCAGCAAAGCTGGCAGGCCGACCATCCCGATGCGATCATCCTTGAAACATTGCAGACGAAAAACTTTTGTCCGGGCACCCGGATGAGTTTCTGCGACCTGCTCGCCAGCAGCGACGCGTTGATCTGCAAACCCGGTTACGGCAGCTTCGTCGAGGCTGCATGCAGCGGTGTACCGGTGCTCTACGTCAGCCGCGCCGACTGGCCGGAATCGCCCGCCTTGATCGCATGGCTGCAACAACATTGCAGTTGCCGCGAAGTCTCGCGGCAGGCATTGGAACAGGGAAGGATTGCTGAAGTGCTGGAAGAAATCTGGAAAGCGCAGCGGCCTGTGCCGGTCACTCCAGAAGGTGGTGAGCAAGTTGCGAATTGGTTGGCTAAGAGACTTGATTTGTAAGGTGATGCGTAGAACGCACCCTACCCACCTACCCAGCCCAAAAACCTCTGAAAAACGTAGCGAGCGATGGCAGAGCTAGGCGCGAAAGGTTGAGGAAGCGGAATGTACATTTCGTACATGAGCATTTCGAAACCTTTCGCAACAACGCTCTGTCGAGCGCATAACCAATGACTTGCCCAGCGTCTTTTGCTGGGTTAGTCAGATGGCTAGTAGTTTCATCAGTAGTTTTACAGAGGTTTTTTAGTGGAGGTGGCCAACGCCTTCTTCATGCACATGCCCATGCTCCAACTCCTCTGCGGTAGCCTTGCGCACACCGGTGACGGTGCAATTGAAAGTCAGCGTTTTGCCAGCCAGCGGGTGATTGCCGTCCACCGTCACTTCGTCGTCGGTCACTTCCACCACGGTGAAGAGCAAGAAATCATCATCATCTGAAGCCTCCGGTGCGCCTTCGAATTGCATTCCGACGCTGACTTCTTTCGGGAATGAACTGCGCGGCTCGACTTCGACCAAGTTGTGGTCGTATTCGCCGAAAGCGTCATCGGGCTGCATGGTAACGCTGCATTTATCGCCGATGCTTTTGCCATGCAGTGCCTCTTCGACCAGTGGAAAAATGCCGTCGTAGCCGCCATGCAAGTAGCTGATCTGCTCTTCGACTTTTTCCAGCAATTCGCCGGTCGAATCGAACAATTCGTAGTTCAGCGAAACAACCGTGTCTTTGGCGATTTTCATTTCAGCTCCTTTATCAAATTAAGGATTTCCTGCGCATGTCCGTGTGCCTGCACACCGTACATGACATGACGCAATTTGCCGTGTTGATCGATCACGAATGTGGAGCGTTTGATAGACAATTTTTTTTGCCCATCAACTTCTTTTTCATACATCACACCATAGCGCTTGCAGACACGCGCATCGGGATCGGAGAGCAGCAATACCGACAGGCCATACTTGTCGCGAAACGACGCATGGCTTAAACAATCATCGCGGCTGATACCGATCACGATAGTGTCCAGCTTGCTGAACTCATGTTCCAGTTCGCTGAACTCATTGGCTTCCATGGTGCAGCCAGGCGTGTCGTCCCTGGGATAAAAATACAGCACGACATTTTTCTTGCCCTGCAGTGATGCGAGACTGAAAGTCTGCATATCGGAATCCGGCAACTCGAAGTGCGGTGCTTCTATTCCGGTAGTAAGCTGTAAAAATAGCATTGATGTTTCCCCCTGTGCCGCATTTTAAACACTTTTCGGTCACGTTATAAAAAAATTTTCGTCATGCCCAGATCGGACCCATATCGGACATTGGACAGCTATAATCCGCGCAATGAAAACCAAACTTTCCCTGCTCGGCGGGCTGACCGTTAACGAATTCCTGCGCGATTACTGGCAGAAAAAGCCCTTGCTGATTCGCCAGGCCTTCCCGCAATTCATTGGTTTGATCGACCCGCAGCAATTGATAGCTCTGGCCTGTACCGAAGACGTGCAGGCACGCCTGGTGACGCAACGACGCGGCAAGTTTGAATTGCTGCAGGCGCCGTTTGAACCGGAAGACCTGGATAACCTTGGCAAGGACAAGTGGACGGTGCTGGTGCAGGGCGTGAATCATTATCTTCCCGAAGCAGCCGCGCTGCTCAAACATTTCGCTTTCATTCCCCACGCGCGGCTGGACGATTTGATGGTGAGCTATGCGCCCAAAGGCGGGGGGGTTGGGCCGCACTTTGACTCCTACGACGTATTTTTGCTGCAAGGATCGGGGCATCGCCGCTGGCAGATTTCCGCGCAAGCGGATCGCAGCCTGATAGAAGGCGCACCGCTACGCATCCTGCGCGATTTCAGAGTCGAGCAGGAATGGGTGCTGGAAGCCGGTGACATGCTGTATCTGCCGCCGCACTATGCTCACAACGGCATCGCCGAAGACGACTGCATGTCTTATTCCATCGGCTTCCGCACGCCCGCCTATCAGGAACTGGCCGAGCAATTCCTGGTGTATTTGCAAGACAGGATAGAAGTGGACGGCATGTACGCCGATCCCGATCTGAAGACGCAGAAACATCCTTCCGAAATCAGTGCGGCGATGTTGCATCAGGCGGAACAAGCCATCAAACAAGTGCGCTGGGACAAGGAAGACATCGCAAATTTCCTCGGCTGCTATTTAAGCGAACCCAAGCCGCACATTTTCTTCGACGCGCCGGAATGGCCGTTGAGCCTGGCGAAATTCAGGCAAGCGCTACAAAAGCAGGGTGTAAAACTCGACTTGAAAAGCCAGATGCTGTGTCATGCCGGTTGGATCTTTATGAACGGCGAAGCTCATCAAGCACGCGAAGGTGACTACCTATTGTTGCGCAGCCTGGCTGACCGGCGCGAATCACCAGCCTTGAAGGACTGTTCGGCTGAGTTGATCGAACTGCTTTACCAATGGTATCTGGACGGTTATATTTCTCCCGTCTGAACTTTAAAGTAAAACTCGTGCAGCGAGTCCTTGTCCCCCTCGCCCGCTTGCGGGATAACCAGCGACTTGGCTATCGTCTTTTGATAGCCTAGTCGAATGGCTATAACCAATGACTTGCCCAGCGTCTTTTGCTGGGTTAGTCAGATGGCTAGTAGCCTCATCAGTGGTTCCATCAGGGAACAGGCATGGCGGGTTTCATAATCAAGGGCGGCATATTTGCCATGCCCGTTAGGGATGAATCATGAGTGACGATGTGTTGCAACACACCAAGCTGGACGGCATTGTGGACTACATCGCCGCGCTAGACACGCTGTGCAAACTGGCGCAGCACAACCTGTATATGTTCGATAAAGATTTCGATGGTTTGGGATTTAACACTGAAGCTCGGTATACAACGCTGCGCAATTTTTTACTCGCCAACCCTGCCCATCGGCTGTTCGTACTGGCCCATGACACGCACTATTTATCCACGCTATGTCCGCGCATGATGATGCTGCTGCACCAATTCGGCACCGGCATGTTCATCCATCAGACACCCAAAAATCTGCAGCACATCACCGAGCCGTTTTCCGTCGCGGACGAGACAAATTATGTGCGTCGCTTCCACTTCGACGATCCGCGCGGCATTTTGGCACAGCATGATCCGGAAAAGGCGCGCACACTGGAATCGCGCTTTATGGAGATGTGGGCGGCTTCCCATCAGGCCATATCCTCTACCAAGCTGGGGTTATAGCAAAGAAAACTGAATATCCGCTGGATTTCCTTTGTTTAACTGATAGAATGCGCCGCCTTTGATTTTGGCTTCATTAGAAATCAGGGAAATTTGTGTATTTCAACTTCAAACTCTCAAGGAACACGAAATGAAACGTATTGCTCTTGTTACTGCTCTGCTGGCTCTTGCTTTGACCGCCTGCGGCCAAAAGGCTGCTGAAGCTCCTGCTGTTGCAGTTGTTGTTACCCCTGCTGCTCCGGCTCCTGTCGCTGCACCAGATGCTGCTTCTGCTCCTGCTGCTGCTCCTGCTGCCGCTGACGCAATGAAGAAGTAAGCCAATTACTCTTCAGGCAATAAAAAAGCCGACGCAAGTCGGCTTTTTTATTTCCATCTTTATTTCCACCGTCCCAATTTTCAGGTAATTTCGCGCCAGGCAAATCCTTCTTCCTGCGTTGCCACTCCCACCCAACTTTCTTCACACATGGCCGCGGCACTCAACGCTCGCACGGCAAGCTCCGGCGTGTTGTTCCTGCGGCTGAGATGCGCGGCGATCAAGTGTTGCAACCGACTCACATCCAGCCTGGCTAAAATGCCGGCAGATTCCTGATTGTTCAGATGTCCGAAACGACCACCCACACGCTGCTTCAGGCTGTATGGGTAATCACCGTTCATCAACATTTCAATATCGTGATTGCATTCCAACACCAGCGCGTGGCAACCGTTCAGCATCTGTTCGATATGCGCCGTACTGCATCCGGTATCGGTCAATACGCCCAGTCGCCGCGCGCCATCGCTGAAAACGAATTGCACCGGCTCGGCGGCATCGTGCGGAACGGGATAGGGAATGATTTCAATGTCACCAATTACGAACGCCAGCTGGGGATCGATTTCCCGAATGTTGGCAATGCCGGCAAAGTCTTTCGCCTGGCGGGTGCTACGAAAAACATTTGTCCGGCGGGTGCCCGGACAAATGTTTTCCATACTGCGCAGCGTCCCGTGTGTAAGCCAAACCGGCAGATTGTATTTGCGTGCCAGCCGCGCCACGCCGCTGATGTGATCGCCGTGCTCATGGGTGACGACGATGCCGCTCAACTGCTCGGGAGACACGCCCAGACGCGCCAGGCGCGAGACGGTGTCCTGCAGTCCAAAACCGCAGTCCATCAGTACTAGCGTCTGACGGGTGCCCGGACAAGAGCCTTTCGTACCGACCGCAACCAGCAGCGCGTTGCCTTCGCTGCCGCTGCCCAAAGACGAGAAACGCATGGACATTAGCGGCTCACATTTGCTGATTGATGTTCTTGTAGATCGCCTCAAGCATCTGTTTGCTTACCTTGTTGCTTGCGCCGTCCTGATCAATGATGGACACTTCGCACGATGTTCCGCCATCCTTGACGTTCACGCGATAGTGCCTGGTGGTATCCTCGTTGCTCTTCCAGAACATCAACTTATCCAGCCAACTGCTCTCGAGCTTAACGGGACGCAAGAAGTAGGTGCCCTTTTCGCGATCCTTGTCTTCCACCGCCAGACCCGCGCTTTCGATAGCCAACCCCACTTTACGCCAGGACCTGTCGAACGCATCGTTCACCACGATGATGGTGCTGCCGCCGGAAACTTCTCGCAAACTGGCCAGCCCCACCGGTTCGGACGCGTTGAGCGTTGCTGCGCTGGCCGCTGCTGCTACCGCGCTGGTCGCTGCCACCGCGCTGGCCGCCTTAGTTTCGTTGACACCGAAACGCACCATCAGACGTTGCAACATGATCGCCTCCAGCTCCGGATCATTGGCACGCGCTACCCATTGGGAGGTGCCCTTGGTTGCAGAAAACTCCTGCTTGATACCGCGATGGGTGATATACACCTCTGTACTCACACCGTCCTTCGGGTGCCCGACCAAAAGTTCTTCGGCGCCGCGCTCCAGCCGCGTACGATATTGATCGCGTTCACCGGCTGAATGGGCATCGCTGAACTCCTGGTCAAACCCATTGTGAGAAACACCCTGCGGAATCCTGGCACGATTTTCTGCCCAACCGGTTTCCATCACACCTGCCGCCTGGTCTTCGCTGCTGATGGTCAGTCCGATTTCCTGCCAGAACGCCCTGACCTCAGGCCAAACGTTTTCTGCCTTCTCGTTAATCACCAGCCAACGCTGAGCATTGTTGCGCTCCATATGCACGCCCTGCACTTTCGGCAATACCGCACTGCCAGTGCGGCTCTGGGCACCACCCTTGCTGTAATCGGAATAAGTCGCAACCCCTTCGACTGTGCTCAGGACAGGGGTTTCACCGTCGCCCTGTGGCATCTTGTAGCGTTCTTCGCCGCCGGGCATGGTCAGATCCGGCGGCACTTCCAGCGAGGGCACTTGCAGTGCAGCGGCGCCATAATCGATGCGCTTGCTGTCGGCTCCAAGCGTGCTGCAACTTAACAACGAAACCAGCACCGCACTGGAAATCCCGATTTGCAAAACTTTCATTGTTTCTCTCCGGCTATACAACATAGTTAGTTCAAGGGAACCCTAAAAGCACACCGGCCTGACGCATCGCTTCCTCGACCACCGCGTGAGCGGATTGCGACAAAGGTGTGAGCGGCAGGCGCAACGTGTTTTTCATTTTACCCATGCGTGCCACCGCCCACTTCACCGGAATCGGGTTGGCTTCGACGAACAGGTTGCGATGCAAGCCAAGCAGGCGGAAATTTATTTCGCGCGCCTTGGCGACTTCGCCGTTCAGCGCGGCGACACACATTTCGTGCATCAGCCTGGGCGCGACATTCGCTGTCACGGAAATCGTGCCGTGCGCGCCGAGCAACATCAACGCCAGCGTGCTGGCATCATCGCCGCTATACACTGCAAAATCTTTCGGCGCGCGCTGCAACAGATCGCTGCCGCGCTCGATGTCGCCGGTCGCGTCCTTGATGCCGACGATGTTGGAAATCTGCGCCAGTCGCAGCACCGTATCGTTGCTCATATCGGCAACGGTACGCCCCGGCACGTTGTATAAAAGGTGCGGCATGTCCACCGCCTCGGCGATGGTCTTGAAGTGCAGATACAAGCCCTCCTGAGTCGGCTTGTTGTAATAGGGAACCACCGTCAGCGAAGCATCCGCGCCGGCCTTTTTCGAAAAAGCGGCCAGCTCGATAGCTTCCCTGGTGGAGTTCGCGCCGGTTCCGGCGATGATGGGAATGCGCTTGGCGGCATGCTTCACCGCCTCGGCGATCAACAACTCATGCTCTTCCACATCCACGGTAGGCGATTCGCCGGTCGTGCCGACCACCACGATGCCATCCGTACCCTGCGCAATGTGAAAATCGATCAACGCACGGAACGCCGCCAGGTCGAGGCTGCCGTCCTCATGCATCGGGGTGACGATCGCAACAATACTGCCTTTGAACATTTTTCCCTCAATCATCTCTCTGGGCTTGCCGGAAAAATAAAGGTCGCATTCTACCGTAATTAAGGCCGCATCCCAACGGGCTGCGCGACAAAAACCAGGCGGCTGTGGAATAATGCCTGCATTCTTGAATTAGCCATCATCATGCCTGCAACAACCCTAGCCGCGCTGCATCCCGGCGACTTCGCCACCATCGTCTCGATAAACGCCGAAGAAGCGTTGCACCTGCGCCTGCTCGCCTTGGGTTTCCGCACCGGCAAACAAATCGAGCTAATCCGCAAAGCCAGCTTCTCCGGCCCCTTGCAAGTGCGCATCGGCACCACTGACATCCTGCTGCGGCGCAGTGAGGCGGCGAAAATCAGCGTGGCAAAATTATGAAACGTATCGCTTTGCTCGGCATGCCCAACACCGGCAAATCCACGCTGTTCAATCGCATGACCGGCGGGGCAGCACGCGTCGGCAACTGGCCGGGCATCACCGTCGAACTGCTCAGCGGCAAGATTTTGCTCGGATCAGACATGGTGGAGATCATCGACCTGCCCGGCATCTATGACCTGCACGGCTTTTCCGATGATGAACAAGTGGTGCGCCACTTCTTGCACGACAACGTGCCCGACCTCGCGCTGGTCATCCTCAACACCACGCAGATCGAACGCCAGATGAGTTTGTTGCTGCAACTCAAGCAACTCGACATGAACATCGTGGTAATGCTCAACATGGCGGATGAAGCAAAGAAATTCGGCATCAGCGTCGATGTGGCAAAAATGTCCGCGCTGCTGGAACTGCCGATCTTCCTGCTTAGCGCAAAATATGGCAGCGGCTATCCGGAAGCCCTGCAAGCCATCACCAAAGCCCTGCGTTACCCCACGCCCGGCATGGCGGAACATCTGCGCAGCCAGCTGGAACAAGACGAACATATCGAAGCGGAAATGGCGCGCGTGCTGCAACACACCGTGCAAGTCCCCGCGCGGCTGTCGGATAACCTCACCGAAAGACTGGACCGCGTGATGCTGCATCCGTGGCTGGGGCTGCCGATTTTCTTCGCCGTCATGTATCTGCTGTTCCAGGGCATTTTTATTTTCGGCCAACCGCTGCAAACCGGCATCGCCGGTCTGTTCGCCTGGTTGCGCAATGTAGCACTCGCCCCGCTGTTGAGCAGCCTGCCGCACGCCGTGCAAGGCTTGCTGTTGGACGGCATCTACAACGGCGTGGCCACCGTCGCGGCATTCGTGCCCATCATCGTGCTGTTCTTCCTGTTCATGGCGATGGTGGAAGACAGCGGCTATCTGTCGCGCGCCGCATTCTTGATGGACGCGCTGATGGCGCGCCTGGGGCTGGACGGACGCGGCTTCGTCATGCTGTTGATGGGCTTCGGCTGCAACGTCCCCGCGCTGATGGGCACGCGCGTGATGCGCTCGCGCGCCATGCGCCTGCTCAACATGCTGGTGATCCCGTTCTCGCTGTGCTCGGCGCGCCTGCAAGTATTCATCTTCTTCACCGCCGCGCTGTTCTCGGCTAAGGCCGCACCGATAGTCCTGTTCAGCCTGTACCTATTCAGCTTCGCCAGCGCGATACTCACCGCGCTGATATTCAAACACCAATTCAAAAACAACGAACCGTTCGTACTGGAACTGCCGCCCTACCGTTTCCCCACCCTACGCCAGATGGTACTGCGCGGCTGGCTGGAAGTGCGCCACTTCCTGCGTCGCGCCACCAAATTCATCGTCGCCGGCGTGGTGCTGGTCTGGCTGCTCACCCACCTGCCGCTGTCCGCCGCTCCCGCCAGCGCGGACACCTGGGCGGGCATGATAGGCGGCGCGCTGCACCCGTTCTTTGCGCCAGTAGGCATCAACGAGCAACTCACCATCGCGCTGATCTTCGGCTTCATCGCCAAGGAAATCGTCATCGGTGCGCTCGCCGTGATCTACGGCTTGAGCGGCACGGCGCTGGGCAGCGCAATCGGTCAACAACTGGATTGGGTGCAAGCCTACAGCTTCATGCTGTTCACCCTGCTCTACACCCCCTGCCTCGCCACCATCGCCACCCTGCAAAGCGAATCCAAGCAGACCAGCTTCACCGCGCTGTCCATCGCATGGTCGCTGGGACTGGCGTGGCTGGTGAGTTTTGTGTTTTATCAGGGCGCCAGGGCGTTGGGGTATTGATTCAGTTTGGACATGCGGATTACTCTGGCAACGCGGGCGGAAAAAAATGTAGAACTTGAGCTGGCAGCGTGATCCAGCGATTGAAAAAAACAATTCGAACCCGCCCCATTCAATCCCTTTTCCGCCCTATATAACTACTGATGTCCTCTACCTTCCCCCGTGAACGCTGGTTATTGCCACTGGGCCTTTTTATCCTCTCAGTCACTTGGGGATACACATGGGTACTGGCCAAGCAGGCGCTGGACTATGCACCACCCTTCGCTTTCGCGGCAGAGCGTAGTATCGGCGGTGCGCTGGCTTTGTTTGTCGCGCTCAAGCTCATGGGCAGGCCGCTCAAGTTGATCGCACCCGGCGCCACACTCGCCATAGGCTTGTTTCAAATCACTGGCTTCATGGCTTTATCGACCTGGGCACTCGTGGAAGGCGGCCCCGGCAAGACGGCGGTGCTGATCTTCACCATGCCCATTTGGGTGCTGTTGCTCGCTTGGCCGATCCTGGGCGAGCGTATCCGTGGCACGCAGTGGCTGGCCGCTGCAAGCACACTCACCGGCCTGGTGCTGATCATCGAACCCTGGAACATGCACACCAGCCTGTTCAGCAAATTCCTCGGCGTCATGGCTGCATTGTGCTGGGCCATCGGCACCGTACTCATCAAGCGCCTGCGCTCCAAACAGCAGGTTGACCTGCTCTCGCTGACCACTTGGCAGATGCTGATCGGCGCCGTGCCGCTGGTACTGCTCGCGCTCGTAGTCCCCGAACATCCCACTGACTGGTCCGCGACCTACATCGGCATTCTGATCTTCATGTCGGTGGTCAGCACGGCGATGTGCTGGTGGTTGTGGATCACCCTGCTCGACAGAGTGCCCGCATGGGAAGCCAGTCTTTCCGTGCTCGGCACGCCAGTGGTGGCAATTGTCTCCGCGCGCCTGACGCTGGGAGAAGATTTCACATTCGGCGAGGTGACGGGCATACTGCTCATAGGCGCAGGTCTGGCGCTGTTGTCGCTGATCGGATGGGCTGCCAGCCGCCGCAGTGCGATAAAGTAAAACGGCTAATAGAGGGCAGCGGCTGTGCTGTTTACATACCAACAGACCCCGCCTATAATGAATACACATCAACGTATATCCATAAAGGAGCAAACATGAATCTGCATATAGCCAAGTGGGGAAACAGTCTGGCGGTTCGCATACCGATGGAGTACATCCGCCGTACCGGATTGAAGGAAGGCGACACGGTACAAGCCAGTTTGACGCCTGACGGCACGATGACGATACGCGCCGAGCCTTGGGATCGTAAAGCATTCACAGCCGAGCTAACGCAAACGCGGCAAAGCATGAAAATGGGCACGTCCGTGATGGCCGAACTGCGCGGCGGAGCACGCTACTGATGGTCTGCTACGTGGATACCAGCGTTCTGGTTGCGCTCTGCGTGAACGAACCCAGAAGCGAGGACGTGTCCCGATGGTACGCCAAATGCAAAGACAATCTCGTTTCATCGGTATGGAGCGTGACCGAATTCGCCAGCGCACTAGGTATCAAGCAGCGCACCGGACAGATCACGACAGACGAAGCGCAGGTCGCCTGGCAAAGTTTCCAGCGCTTATGCACCAATGACCTGACGCTGTTATCACCCGGCGCGAACATGTTCCACAAAGCAGCGTTTTTAACTCTGGATGCCGCAACAGGTTTGCGCGCGGATGATGCGTTGCACCTGACCAGCGCGTTGCAGGCTAATGTAAAACGCATGGCAACACTGGATGACATGTTTGCGCGCAATGCCAAGCAACATAAAATTGCCGTGGTCGTGTTTTAGCCAGCAACGAAAATAATTGAGCCCGCCCCATTTCTTTATTTCTTTGTGGAGCGTAGCCACTTGCAGGGAGCGGAAATATGTACCGGGAAATCCTGAAATTCTGGTTCGAAGAAATCGAACCGTCGCAATGGTGGAAAAAGGATGAAAATCTGGACCGGTTAATCACCGAGAGATTTTCGGATATTCATCACCGTGCAACCCTTTGCGAGCTGTTCGAGTGGAGAAAGGATGCACACGGCAGGCTGGCGGAAATTATCGTGCTCGATCAATTTTCGAGAAACATATTCAGGAATTCTCCCCTGTCATTTACCTATGATTCCCTGGTGCTTGCACTGGCACAGGAAGCCATTTCAGTTGGCGCAGACAAATTATTGGAACAGACCGAGCGAAGCTTCCTCTACATGCCGTTCATGCACAGCGAGTCGCTGAAGATGCATGAGATCGCCACTAAGTTGTTCCGGGACAATGGCAACCAGAACAGCCTCGATTTCGAATTGAAGCACAAAGCAATCATTGCAAGGTTCGGCCGCTATCCGCACAGGAACAGCATCCTGGGCAGGAAATCTACCGATGAGGAAATCGAGTTTCTGAAGCAACCAGGTTCGGGGTTCTGACGAACACCAGCCTCTATCACTTACACAACACCAGCGCAGGATTGAACGCCTTGCATGGTGCGATAGAAGCAAGCAATGGGCGGTATACTTGCGGCGGAGAATAATTAGAACCTGACGCATTTAATTTCTTTGCACGATTACTGGAGCAGACATAAAAAATGACTTGGGAGAATGCAATGCGTAAAGCTATTTTGCTAATGCTGTTTTGTGGCTCTGCAAATGCAGCCATGTACTCGTGTGTGGATGAGGACGGGAAAAAAGTTCTAAGAAGTGAACCTTGCGAACAAAATGAAAAACAGCAACCAATAGTAATAAAGGCTGATCCCTCGTACTACGTTATCAACAGCACCGGGGAAAAGCAGGTTGTTGACTCATACCAGCCTAAACAAGCCACAAAATCAGTCGCACAATCTGCTGCTCGGAAAAGCACCGCCTCATCTCAACCTATAGACCGGAAGCAAAGCAATTGGGATAAAGCAATGGCATGGGCAAACCAAGGAGATTCTGGAGAATCGCGTGGAACGCGATTGGGCTTGGCAATGCGCGCCATGAATGGGGGAACCACACCACCTGATAATCCGGCAATTACTTTCTCGATTCCTGCCCCACTTGCGATACATACGCCACAGCCCTCAGTTATTACAAGCTGCGATTCTGGTGGCTGCTGGGATGATCTTGGCAACCGATACAATGGCGATAGCACAGGCATTACATTCTTTGGCCCATCAGGCGCTTGCGAGAAGATCGGCGACATAATGCAGTGCCCTTGACTACCAAATGACCGCACGGGTTTGTGCATAAAGGCCAGATTTCATGTACGAGGGAAGTACCTACGTTCTTGGATATATCGTAACTTTCTTGCTGGTGCAATCAGGTCAGAATTCGGTATCGCAGGAATTCAAGCCTAAAACGCCAAATGGTATGCTTGGCCTGTTAATTATCATGCTGGGTTTGTGGCCATTTATTCTAATTATGATCCTCTACAGGATATTTGCGGAAGATGGTAGCGAATCGGATAAATACCATGCCACTCTCACCAAGCGCGATGCTGAACTAGCAGCCTTAGAAAATGGACGCGGCGTAACCATTTCGCCCACCAGCGAAGGCATTGCTGTTGAACCCGCGAGCAGACGCAATAATTCAGCAATGACCGATCAGGGGAATGCCAATGAGCAATACAACTTGGGCGTTATGTGCGCCTATGGTCAGGGTGTAACACAAGATTATCAGGAAGCCTTGAAATGGTTTCGCCTGTCTGCAGCGCAGGGGAATCTCGAAGCACAGGGTGACCTAGGCGCTATGTATCAGGCTGGTTTTGGAGTGCCGCAGGACTACGCGCAGGCGATGATGTGGTATCTCATCGCAAAGGCTGGCGGCACAACATTAGCCGATCAAAATTTGCAACAACTTGAGTCCCTATCCGCCCCGGCGCAGATCGCCGAAGCCCAAAGAATGGCGAAAGAATGGGCTACTACTCATCCTAAAAAGAGCTAATTTCGCTTTGTATGCCGACTGAAATCTATGCTTCTATTAGTAGGCAACATGGTTAACCATGAACTCTGATCAGATCGCTAACATTGATGCTACTGTGACTGCCCTGTCGGAGACCCTGACTTCAGCATGGGGCTATTTTCATCTTCTTCGCGGGATCCACGAAGGTGGGCGAGAAAACCCAGAAGCAATCAGGCGATACAGCTTGCTATTCGATCAGACTTGGCAAGCGATCTTCGAAGGATTATTCGCCAAGACAGGAACACTGCTAGACAAAAAAAGTGGCACGTACTCGTTGCCGAATCTCGTCACCATGATTCGAAGGTACGGTGACGCAAATTTGAAGCAACTTCTTCCTGAGGTTGATGCATGTCTTTCGATTAAAGATGGCCTACTTGAAAAGATCAAAAATTGGCGACATCAAACCGTTGCACATCACCCTCTATTTGGGCGAGATGAAGCGTTCTACACAGACACCAAGATGAACCTCGATGAAATTGAAAGCGCGTTGATGCATTTGGAAGATGCACTGAATCGTCTGTCTTTTAACGCCTTGGGTATCATCAACGACACCCGCATGGGTAGTACGTGTCTGGTGGAAGAAGGTCAGTCGATGTTTACTTCCATCGCCGTTGGCATTGCTAACGAGACAGTAGGCAATCTCGGTGCCATAAAACAATGACGCCATCCCCTTCCATAGAACAGACTGATTGTATCTTTGATGCTCGGAAACGATGCTTGGTCAGCTAACAATTAAACGGGCCAATTAAAGGGGTCAGCATCGAAATATTTTTCGTGATTGTTACACACCAAGCATTCTGCGTGTCAGCAGTGTCTGCATGTCGCGCCGACCATCGGCAATGATGTAGACAATCACTTGTTTGCCGCTGACCCGATAGATGAGCCGGTAGGGTTTGAAATGCGCCTGACGATATTCGCGGATGCCAAGGGTGAGTAGTTCTTTTGGATAGGAGCCGCGCTCAGGAAAGGCCGCCAAGGACTCTGCCACTTCCATCAGCTTGTCCAGCACGTAATTTGCATTGGCATGTGTGTCGTTTTCGGCGATGTAGTCATAGATCGCTTCAAGATCGCGCTCAGCGCTGTGCGTGAGCAATACTTTGTAGCTCATTTTCCGGTATCACTTTTCCGATATCTTTTTGGAGCGAAGGCGGCGAGCAACATTTGCGATGGGTGTAGTCTTGCCTGCTGCGATTTCCTGATTACCCAGTGCCAGTATCTTCAGGAGCGCCAATGTTTCCTGTGTGTTCTCATAGGTGGCGATGTCTTGCATGACCGCCCTTGCTTCCCCGTTTTGGGTGATCAGGAAGGGTTCGCGGTTTTCCGACAGGTTTTGTAGTACCTCGGCGGCATTGGCCTTGAGATAGCTGATGGGTTTGATATTCACCGGGCGCATGATGGGTTCCTTGAAATAATTTAGACCGAATATAGTCTTTTAATGGTCTTGTGGCAAGTTTGCCATGCGACACCAATGGGGCAGTTCCGTCGGTTGGGTTAAAATGATTACAGACTTTCCGTAATTGCATTCAAATCCACTTTGACTCTCGCTCCCCACTCTCCGATGCGTATCGCCCATCTTCGCCAGCGTTTGCGTAATCTCGGCGCCAAGCCGTGCCACGAAGATCGTCTGCTGCGCGGCTGGAGTCAGGTTTGCTCGTACGATAGAGCGCACAGTGCCGCAGAAGGTTTCTTTCCATTTGCACTGCGCAATGAGTTGCCCGCCATTGAAGCGGAATTGAATGGACTGGCGCGCCTGCGCAGTGAATATCCCGCCAACGGTCATGGGATGGATACCACCAATAATCATGGAAGCCATGACCGTTCCCCCACCCCAACCCTCCCCCCGAGGAAGCCCTCTCCCCAACCCTCTGATGTAACTACTAGCCATTCGACTAAGCCCGTAAGCGGGCAAGTCGCTGGTTATCCCGCGAGCGGGGAGAGCGAAGCGAGGGGGGCGGAGCCAGGCGAACGAGAAAGGCCATCTATAAATCTTGCGGGAGAGGGGGCAAACGTCGCGCTACGCGCATCTTCCAATAACGAAGGCGTCGCACGACTGTTGGTGGAACTGGCCGATGGCCAGATGGTGGAGAACGTGCTGCTGCCGCGTGGCGGTCTGTGCGTATCGACGCAGGTTGGTTGTGCCGTGGGGTGTGTCTTCTGCATGAGCGGCCGCGACGGTCTGCAACGCCAGCTCGGCAGCGCCGAGATCGTCGCCCAGGTGGTGCTCGCGCGCAAACGCCGCGAAGTGAGCAAGGTGGTATTCATGGGCATGGGCGAACCGGCCCACAATCTCGACAACGTGCTCGAAGCGATTCAGCTGCTTGGCACACAAGGCAACATCGGCCACAAGAATCTGGTCTTCTCCACTGTCGGCGACCTGCGCGTGTTTGAGCGTCTGATGGACGGGCTTGGCAAAAAAGCTGCGCCTAATGATGACGCTCGTCTTGCCCGTTTCCCCCACCCCAACCCTCCCCCGGAGTCCGAAAAGCTTTTGGCCGGGCACCCGGAAGAGGGGGCAAACGAATCGCTACGCGAGTTTCACGTTACTGAAACGGTCAAACCGGCGCTCGCCCTTTCGCTGCACACCACCGATGCGACACTGCGCGCCAGCTTGCTGCCTCGTGCACCGCAGATCGCTGTCGAAGAGTTGGTGGAACGCGCCGAAGTGTATGCGCGCGCCACCAGCTATCCGGTTCAATATCAATGGACGTTGCTCGAGGGCGTCAACGACAGCGACGCTGAGGTGGAGAGGATAGCCCAGCTCCTCTCCGGGAAATACGCCGGGATGAACTTCATCCCCTTCAACGACGTCGACGGACTAGCCTATCGCCGCCCCTCACCCGAACGGATTGCGTCTATGGCGCAAGCCCTTAAACGGCATGGCATCCTCGCCAAGATACGCGATTCGGCAGGACAGGAGATCGAAGGCGCATGCGGGCAGTTACGGGCTAGGGCAGTGAAAGAAAAATTATCCTTTAGTACCAAATCCGTTCCTTCCTCCTGCAGAGGGGGAGAGCGAAGCGAGGGGGCAACTAGGATGGGGGTAGAACAGTGGGGGCAAGCCGAGCTTCTACCCCCTCCCTAGCCCTCCCCCTGCAAGGGGGGGATGCACCCTGTATTTGTGACACAGCGAATTTTTTGAGCTTCGTAGGTCGGGTTAGCGCAGCGTAACCCGACGCTTACCTCACAATAATTCGTCTGTCGCTGACGGTTCCCTTTCTTTTGCATCGCTGTCATTTTTTTTGCTCCGCGCTCATTTCTTTTTGCTGTCATGTATTGTTCCGGGCACCGCTATAATCCGTCCTTTCGACATTACTGGAAATTACCGTGTCTGATCGTTTGGCTGTGTTATCGCAATACCTGATGCCGAAGCAGCTGCTGACCGTGCTGGCCGGCAAGTTTGCAAGCGCCCGTCTGGGTGGATTGACCACTGCGGTGATCCGCCGCTTTGTGGCGCGTTACGGAGTGAACATGCAGGAGGCGGCCAATCCGGACATCGCGAGCTATGCCAGTTTCAATGAGTTTTTCACGCGGCCATTGCGCGAGGGTGCACGCCCGCTGGCGGATGCCGATTTCATCTGCCCGGTGGATGGCGCGATCAGCCAGTTCGGCGCAATCGAGCGCGACAGTATTTTTCAGGCCAAAGGGCACAGCTACACGACGACAGCGCTGGTCGGTGGCGATGCGGATCTGGCCGCGCAATTTGCAGACGGCAGCTTTGCCACGCTGTATCTCAGCCCCAAGGATTATCACCGTATCCACATGCCGTGCGCGGGACGCTTGCGGCGCATGATTTATGTGCCGGGTGAGCTGTTTTCGGTGAACCCGACGACAGCACGCGGCGTGCCGGGGCTGTTCGCGCGCAACGAGCGGGTGGTGTGCGTGTTCGACAGCGAATTGGGGCCTTTCGTATTGACGCTGGTCGGCGCCACCATCGTCGGCAGCATGGCCACGGTGTGGCACGGCATCGTCAACCCGCCGCGTGTGCGCTCGGTACGCGAGTGGCACTACGACGACCGGCAGATCGCATTGCAGAAGGGGCAGGAGATGGGGCGCTTCCTGCTCGGCTCCACCGTGGTGATGCTGTTCCCGAAAGATACGCTGAACTTCAATCCGGAATGGGAACCCGCCAAGGCGATACGCATGGGTGAAGCGATGGGTGTCAAACCGGTTTGATCCGCACGCTTTTAATTCCCGGTAGCGTAAACAATCGGGGACTGATCACGGCATCTTTGTGGCCCTGCTCTCCCCCATTCAAACCTCTCAATCCACCCTATGAAAAAAACCGCCCCGACCAAAGCTGAGATTGCGCTGCTGGAGGCGTTTGCCGGCCTCACGCTGGAGCGCATCCATGTGCCGACCAGCAGCCCAGAGTTTGCGTCCGCCACTGCCGAGATCATGGCGGCGGGCATCGTGGGATTCGATACCGAATCCAAACCGACATTTGTCACGGGCGATGTCAGTGAAGGGCCGCACGTGGTGCAGTTTGCGTTGCACGACAAGGCCTATCTGTTTCAACTGCATCGGGCGGAAGGGCATCCGTTCCTGATCGAGTTGCTGCAATCGGATCAGCTCATCAAGGTCGGCTTCGGCCTCAAGTCGGATCGCGGACATATCTTTGCTAAACTGGGCGTGCATTTCAACGCGGTGGTCGATCTCAATACGGTGTTCAGCATGGACGGCTACCACAAAGAGATGGGCGTCCGGGCGGCGGTGGGGCTGGTGTTCAAGCAGCGCTTCCCCAAGTCGAGGCATGTGACCACCTCCAACTGGTCGCAGCCCCAACTCACCCCGCAGCAATTGCTCTATGCGGCAAACGATGCCTACGCGGCACTAAAAGTTCTGGAGGCTCTGAACCTGACCCGCGAGGATTTGCCGATCATGGGGTTGGGCTCGCGTTCAAATGAGATAGGGACGGAACCAAATTAATACCAAAGAGAAAGCCCGGCATGCCGGGCTTTCTCTTTACAGCCAGCGTAGGATATGGCCCGCCTTGCCTGACACCCTCTCCCCAGCCCTCTAATCGAACCACTGGTAAAACTACTAGCCATCTGACTAGGCTGTCCGATAACGACAGCCAAGTCGCTGGTTATCCCGCAAGCGGGCGAGGGAACTGAAGAATGATGGGTTTCGCTGCGCTAACCAGCGACTTGGCTGATGTAGTTTGTCAGCCTAGTCGATTGGCTATGCAAAGCTCAACCCATCCTACAACTCTCAAGCTTTCTCGAACTTCATCACGCCGCCCACGCATCCTACCTTGATTGTATCTTTCGCGGCGAAGCGACCTTCCAGAATCAGCTTGGCAAGCGGGTTTTCCAATTGCGCCTGGATGGCGCGTTTCAGCGGTCTTGCGCCGTACACCGGATCGAAGCCTGCGTTGGCGATCTCGGCCAGTGCGGCATCGCTGATCGCCAGCTTCATTTCCATCGCAGCCAAACGTGTTTCCAGATATTTCAACTGGATGCGCGCGATGGACTTGATGTTCTTTTCGTCCAGCGCGTGGAACACCACCACCTCGTCGATGCGGTTGATGAATTCGGGACGGAAATAACTTTTCACTTCGCCCATCACCGCCAGCTTGATGACCTGGTAATCGTCGCCCGCCATTTGCTGGATCATCTGCGAACCAAGGTTGGAGGTCATCACGATCACCGTGTTCTTGAAGTCCACGGTGCGCCCTTGTCCATCGGTCATGCGTCCGTCGTCCAGCACTTGCAGCAGCACGTTGAACACGTCGGGATGCGCCTTCTCCACTTCATCCAGCAGGATGACTGAATAAGGTTTGCGCCGCACTGCTTCGGTAAGTCCGCCGCCTTCCTCATAGCCCACATAGCCGGGCGGCGCGCCGATCAAGCGCGCCACGGAATGTTTCTCCATGTACTCGCTCATGTCGATGCGGATCAGATGATCTTCGGAGTCGAACATGAAACCGGCCAGCGCCTTGCATAGCTCGGTCTTGCCCACGCCGGTCGGGCCGAGAAACAAAAACGAACCATAGGGGCGATTCGGATCGGACAGGCCGGAGCGTGAACGACGAATCGCATCCGACACCAGCCGCACCGCCTCGTCCTGCCCCACCACGCGCTCGTGCAGCTTGTCTTCCATCTTCAGCAGTTTGTCGCGCTCGCCCTGCATCATCTTGGATACCGGAATGCCGGTGGCGCGGCTCACCACTTCGGCGATCTCTTCCGCGCCGACCTGGGTGCGCAGCAAACGGTTCTTGGGCTTGTTCTCCTCGACATGCACCGCTTCTTTCAGCTTGGCTTCGAGCTGCGGCAGCTTGCCGTATTGCAGTTCCGCCACTTGTTCCAGTTTGCCTTCGCGCTGCAGCCGGGTGATCTCGGCACGCACCTTTTCCATCTCTTCCTTGAGCTGTGCCGTGCCTTGCGCCGCGCCCTTTTCCGCCTTCCAGATTTCCTCCAGGTCGGCGTACTCGCGTTGCAGTTTGGCGATTTCGGTTTCGATCAGCGCAAAACGTTTTTTCGAAGCTTCGTCTTTTTCCTTTTTCACCGCTTCGCGCTCGATCTTGAGCTGGATCAAGCGGCGATCCAGTTTGTCCATGACTTCCGGTTTGGAATCTATTTCCATTCTGACGCGCGCGGCGGCCTCGTCGATCAGGTCGATTGCCTTGTCCGGCAGGAAGCGGTCAGTGATGTAGCGGTGAGACAGTTCCGCTGCGGCGATGATGGCCGGGTCGGTGATGTCCACGCCGTGATGCAGTTCGTACCTTTCCTGCAAGCCGCGCAGAATGGCGATGGTCGCTTCCACGCTCGGCTCATCCACCAGCACTTTCTGGAAACGTCGTTCCAGCGCTGCATCCTTCTCGACGTACTTGCGGTATTCGTCCAGCGTGGTCGCGCCTACACAATGCAATTCTCCGCGCGCCAGTGCGGGCTTGAGCATATTGCCCGCATCCATCGCCCCTTCTGCCTTGCCCGCGCCGACCATGGTGTGCAGCTCGTCGATGAACACGATGATGCGCCCTTCTTCCTGGGCGATTTCCTTGAGCACGTTTTTCAGACGCTCTTCAAACTCGCCGCGATATTTGGTACCTGCCAGCAGTGCCGCCATGTCGAGGCTCAGCACCTTCTTGCCCTTCAATGTCTCCGGCACTTCGCCGTTGACGATGCGTTGCGCCAGACCTTCGACGATCGCGGTCTTGCCCACGCCCGGCTCGCCGATCAATACCGGATTGTTTTTGGTACGGCGTTGCAACACCTGAATGGCGCGGCGGATTTCGTCATCGCGTCCGATCACCGGATCGAGCTTGCCCTGACGGGCGCGCTCAGTCAGATCGATGGTGTATTTTTTCAGCGATTCGCGCTGGCCTTCGGACTCGGCGCTGCCGACCGTCTCGCCACCGCGCACGGTGGTGATGGCCTGCTCCAGCGGCGCGCGCGCCACACCATGCTGTTTGAGCAAGCGTCCGGTTTCACCCTTGTCATCGCAAGCCGCGAGCAAAAACATCTCCGAGGCGATGAACTCATCGCCACGCTTCTGTGCGGCCTTGTCGGTTAAATTCAACAGATTGGACAAGTCGCGCCCGACCTGCACTTCGCCGCCGTGACCTTCCACCTTGGCCAAGCGCTCCACCGCCTCTTTCAACGCGGCCTTTAACGGCGCGACATTGCCGCCGGCGCGCGCCAACAGCGAAGCCGCACCGCTATCGGCATCGTTGAGCAAAGCCAGCAGCAGATGCTGCGGCTCGATGAACTGGTTGTCACTTCCGACTGCGAGGCTCTGGGCATCGGACAGGGCTTGTTGGAACTTGGTGGTAAATTTGTCGAAACGCATGGTGCACTCCTTCATAGGTAATTGTTGTTGAAATGGAGGGAGTTGCGGCCGATTTCAAGTGGTTGAAGAGAATTCGCCTGATGTATACAACGCCTGGCAATAATCGTCCATTTATCGTACAATAACACCTGCTGAATTAATAATTTTCCTTGTTCGGAATAGTTAACAAGTGTGCTGTTGTTTATCGGAGCGCGTGAAGCCGAGCGTTCCAAAAATATGGAATATCCCAGCCGTTAATGGGTCATCCGGCAGCATGAAGGAGGACACGGCATGAAGAGCAAATTTTTAACAGCCTTAGTGGCGGGCGCACTGGGTATCGCGGCGGTGGGTGTCGTGGCGGTATTTGCCGTTCCGGTGGCATGGGCTGGCGATGAGAGATTCAGTCTGTCCAGCGGATTTGACAACAGTTCCAATCAATACGAAGCCGGTCCCTTGCTGTTTAAATTAACTGCCCCTGCCGGCATTTCCGGTGCAGGAAGTGTGGTTCCCGGGATTGGGCGTATCAGAACAGTCGGCATTGCCGGCAACGCGCAATCCGGCTTGGGTGACACCGAAGCAGCGGCCACCTATAACATCTATGCTGGCAGTGCATCCACCCCTCAGATTGATCTAACCGGCAAAGTTAAAGTCAATAGGGCGGATAAAAGCAAAGTTTTCGGTTTCGGTCAAAACGACTACGCGGCGCAGATGGATGTTTATCAAAGCATGAACAAATTCATCGCAAAGGGCTCGCTCGGCTCCAAGGTTCTGGGCAACCCGACTGGAATTTCTCTGAACCCGTTGCTCTATGGATCCTTCGGGGGTATCTACCAATTCACCGAGCAAACAAGCACGGGTGTCGATATGAGCTTATCCCAAGACCCATCTGCAACGGGAATAATGCAACAGGAGCTTAGCGCTTATGTAAGTTATAAGCTCGATAAGAACTTCAAAGCCCGGGGCTACGTGCTCAGGGGATTTTCTAACGGCAATCCGAATAACGCCCTTGGCGGACAAGTTGATTACGGGTTCTAGAGCGATCGGACTTTGCACGCTACAGCCGGGTTAGTTTTTGCCCGGCTTTTTCTTGCCGGGCTATTCCTCAGACGGATTTATAGAAGTTCCCGTAGCCCTGTAGTCCAGCCTGAGTTAATCTGCGTCTCTTCCAAACCGGTCAGTGGAGTACCCATGCTTGAATCCGAGCTCGCCTCACACATCCGCCGCAACGTCACCAACTCGCTCGATGAAGACATTTACACCGGCGACTTGAGCGCGCAACTGTTGCCCGCGACACTTATTTCAACCGCGCAAGTCAACACGCGGCAACACGGTGTGTTATGCGGCACGCAATGGTTCGATGAATGCTTTCGCAGGCAAGACCCGAACTGTGCGATCAACTGGCTGGCAAAAGACGGCGACTGGATAAGCGCAGGGCAAACGCTGTGCGAGATTCAAGGTCACGCGCGCGCGCTGCTTAGCGCCGAACGCAGTGCGTTGAACTTCCTGCAAACCCTGTCCGGCACAGCCACGCGCACCAAACTCTACATGGATGCGGTGGCTGGCATTAATGTCAAAATCATGGATACGCGCAAGACTTTGCCCGGGTTGAGGCAGGCGCAAAAATATGCGGTGCGAGTAGGCGGCGGACATAACCAGCGTGCCGGTTTGTTCGATGGGATTTTGATTAAGGGAAACCACATCGCCGCAGCAGGAGGCATCAAGCCCGTGCTGGAGCAGGCGTTCCGCCTGGCCAAGCCGGGCATCAGCGTACAAATCGAAGTGGAAAACCTGGCGCAACTGGATGAGGCTTTGAATGCCGGAGCAAAACTGATACTGCTCGACAACTTTGATCTGGATAATTTGCGCGCCGCAGTGCAGCACACCGGCAAACGCGCCGAACTGGAAGCATCCGGCGGCATCACGATAGAGAATTTGCGCAAAGTCGCGCTAACCGGAGTAGGGCGCATCTCGATCGGCAGCCTGACCAAAGACATGCAGGCGATCGATCTGTCCATGCGCTTCAGAACATAAATATGGGTACGCTATGTGCCAGCTATTAGGCATGAACTGCAACACCCCCACCGACATCTGTTTTTCCTTCACCGGATTTCAGAAGCGCGGCGGCGGTACGGACGTCCATGCCGACGGCTGGGGCATTGCCTTCTTCGAGGGCAAGGGCGTTCGTCTGTTCCTCGACCCGCAGCCTTCGGCGCAATCGTCCATCGCCGAACTGGTGCGCAACTATCCGATCCATTCGCTCAATGTCATCGCGCATATCCGCAAGGCAACGCAGGGCATCGTCTCGCTGGAGAACACGCATCCTTTCATGCGCGAACTGTGGGGACGGTATTGGGTGTTCGCGCATAACGGCAACCTGCCGCAGTTCCAACCCGTGCTGGATGGCGACTTCATGCCGGTCGGCAACACCGACAGCGAACTCATCTTCTGTTGGCTGCTGCAAAGCCTGCGCCAGCGTTTCGGCGATGCACCGCCATCACGCGATGCGTTGTTCGCCGTGCTGCATGAACTCACCTGTCCGCTCGCCGGCATGGGCATCTTCAACTATTTGCTCTCCAACGGAGACTGCCTGTTCGCACACTCCTCCACCGAATTGAGCTACATAATCCGGCGTGCCCCATTCAACGTGGCGCACCTGAAAGATGAGGACGTGATGGTGGATTTCAGCCAGGTGACCACGCCGAATGACCGTGTGGCAATCATTGCCACCCAGCCGCTTACGGACAACGAACCGTGGGTGATCATGCAACCCGGCTCCCTGTGGATGTTCCATGAAGGCGAAGCAGTGTCTCAGCTTGATACTCTCCCCAGTCCGGTCAACTCGCTGGTCGGGATTTGAATTTACATGATGCATCCCCATCTTGTCCGGGTCGCAACCTGAAGAGAAATAATTATGAATGACTCTCTGCACATCGTCTGCCCGCATTGCGATGGTGTGAATCGCGTGCCTGCCGCCAAGCTGCGCGACCAACCCGCTTGCGGCAAGTGCAAACAGGCCTTGTTCGATGCGCACCCCGTAGAACTGGGCAGCAATAATTTTACGCAGCACATCAGCCGCAATGACATTCCCGTGCTGGTGGATTTCTGGGCACCGTGGTGCGGCCCATGCCGCATGATGGCTCCCGCCTTTATACAGGCTGCAAAGCAACTGGAACCCGGGATGCGCCTGGCAAAACTGAACACCGAGGAGGCTCAGGAACTCGGAACTCGCTACAACATCCGCAGCATCCCCACCCTCGCGCTGTTCGTGGGCGGGCGTGAGATTGCGCGGCAGGCCGGTGCGATGGACACCGGTGGCATCGTGCGGTGGGCACGCAGCAAGGCTTGATTCCACAGCAAGCGGCGCAAATAAATGGGCAGCCGTCGCACACGGCTGCCCATTTTCATTCGACAAGCAGGCTGCGTTACTGACCGATCACGCAACCGTTTTTATTCATCATCGGATTGTTGCGGTTCTCCAGGTTGATCTGCATGTCAGCCCCCATGAATGCCGGCATGGTTGCCAACCGGGCCAACACATCCTTATTGGTGAAACCGGTTTCGCCACGCCCCAAATCGAGCACATTATTACCCTGAACGAGTATCACGTTACCGTCATGCACCGTCACATACAGGCCGGGATCACCCGCATTCGATTCAGTACCAAACAGTTTCTCCATATCCAACGGGATGCTGTCCGGACGCGGTGTGTGGTTATCCATGATGCTCTGCGGAATAGCGATGATCCGCAGCGGCTTGCCGGTATCACGCGCGATGATGGCGGCTTGTTGTATCGCCACGACAAACGACGCTCCTGGCGTAACCAGGACTACCTCACCAGCCCAGACAAACACGCCTGCGCCATCCAGCGGATCGCCAGGTGTCGCTCCCGGATTGTCGGCACCACTTGCGCAAGGCCCGTTACACCACGCGTCAAAACCGGTGCCGCGTATACCGATAGTGGCAGAGGCCACCTTGAACTGGTAGTTATCATGATTCGCTCGGCCAATCAAACCGGTGACCACACGCACACCGCCCTTGAGCAATTTCAGCACGGCATTCTCTTGTGAAGCCGCCCGGTCATACTTGAATTTCTCAACCTGGAACACGGTGCTTTCCTGCAAGCTGATTCGGCCTTCATCGCGGAAAGCCACCACCGCATAGGATTTCTTGCCGGTAGTCAGTGCATCGCCCTCGTACACCGGCCCGCCCAAAGCCAGCTTGCGCACCTTGCCATCTTCTTCTTTGGCGGATAGTTCACCCTGCACCAGCATTACCCGGCCAACCACCTGTGATTGCGTTACTGGAGGCTTAACTTCGTGTGTTGCTTTCGCCTCATCATCATCCTTGCAATCTTGGGTCGCACACAGGCGCGAAGAAAAATCCGTGCCGCGTATGCCGATGGTTGCAGTTGCTGCATGCACTTTGTATGCATCGGCATTGCCACGCTTGCCGATCAAGCCCGTCACGCTGCGAAAGCCGCCTTTGAGCAAGCGGAATATCGCATTGTCAGCTTGCGGGGCGTCCTGGCTGAATTGGAATGCCTCGATGCGCAAATTGGAATTGGGACGCAGCGTCATTTGTGCGCCATCGTCCATCTTCACCTGGGCATAACTGTCTTTGGCAGTGATGAGCATATCGCCCGCCATCACTTCAGATTTCGGCCCCAGCACCTTGACCGTACCGTCTGCACGCTGAGCCACCAACGTGCCACTCATATAGCCGACCCTGCCGGCCACTTTGCCTGTCCTGGGCTCAGTCGAAGAGCCAGTCGCTTCGGCCGCCTGGACTACGGTTGTAATCATAAGCAATATTGCTGCAATCCAAAAGTTGATTTTCATTTCATACCTCATCAATCTATAACCAGCGACTTGGTTATCGTTAACCAATGACTTGGTTGGCGTAGTTTGCCAACTTAGTCAGATGGCTATGCAAAGCCTTTCGGGTGCCCGGCCAAAAGTTCTTCGGCTGATAGCCTAGTCGAATGGCTATAACCAACCACTTGGCAACCGTCTTCTGGTTGCTTAGTGGGATGGCTAGTTGTTTCACCAGTTGTTTCATCATAACCAGCGACTTGGTTATCGTCTTTCGGGTGCCCGGCCAAAAGTTCTTCGGCTGATAGCCTAGTCGAATGGCTAGTTGTTTCATCAGAAGGTTGCATTCAAGCTTAGATGCGCACGCCATTTACCTACCTGCTGCGCTGGGTCAGTACCGGCTTTCATGATCCTTGCCACATCAGAGCGCAAAAAATACTGCTCGGTAAATCCGGCGCGCAAACCCACCCCCGCACCGGAGATCGAAACCTTGGTACCATTTGTTGCGGATTTCGCCTCGCCCGCATCGAAGAATATTAGCGCGCGTGCCCTGACATCGCCCTTGCCAAAATCCGGCGTATATTCTTCCAGATTCAGGCGCGCAGCTTTTTCGCCACCTTCACTGCCTTCGGAGAAACCGCGTACTGCGTCGGCTCCGCCCAAACGCATTTGCTCACCCTGCACCAGCACATCGCTACTCCATTGCCCAGTCAAAGCGGTGCGGAATTGCCACCCCTCTCCCATCAGTCGAGAATAATCCGCACCATAACGCAGCACGCGATAATTATCATTGGGTTGAGTTGAATTCAACTGGTCATAAGCTGCAAAATCCTCCCTGTGTCCCTTATTCATTCCGGATAGATTGCGAGAAAGCGACACATTGAAATTAATATCGCTCTTGGCAAGCTTGCCCTGTGCCGCATAAGTCAGGCTCACCGGCATCACCACAATTTCGTTATAAATCACGGTCGGCGGCGGATTGGTCAACTCGATACGCCGGAAATCGCGCCAGTCCAAACCGAGCGAAAGAGTTGGGTCGAACGCGCCCATGCGCTCCAGCGGATGGTTGTAGCGCGTGCTGAACAACCTGCCACCGCCCTGAAAATTAGACAAACCACCCACCACAGAATTGACGTTGGAATATCCGCCAAAGAATTCCAGACTGTTGCCGGATCGGTAGAGCGGGATCTTGTAGCTGCCGCCCAACACTTTCACCCGATCAGGATATTGCGGCGACGTCAAATATTGAACGCCGGCAACGTGATCCGCGTTAAAAGCGTTGGCATTGCGATAGGAAAGGCCCAGCCGGGCACGGCCGGTTTCCGGTGAGCCGGAGTTATCTAATGAAACCCCCCAGCTGGATGGCTTGCTATCGGTGACGATCACATCCGCATCCACTTCATCATCTATTGCGCCGGCCTTCAACACCACATTCATCTGGCGTGCCGGATTCTCATTGGCGAGTTTCAACTCGCGCGCGATCTGCCTGGTACGCGGCACACCACCGCTACGCACCGAAGGAACCGCGTTCAGCGCGTTGGCCTCGCTGACAAAATGATTATCCTTTACCGTCACTTTGCCGAAGCGGCTTTCCACCACGCGAAAACGCACTGTGCCTTTTTCCAACTCCTGTTCCGGCAACAGCACACGCACTGTGGAATAGCCGCGCTTGGCATACGCATCTTCCACCGCCTCCAGCGCGCGCTGCACATCGGAAAAATCCTTGTCCTTACCCACGTAGGGCGCGACCGCAGCATCGATCTCCCTCTGGCTCAACAAAGACGCGCCTTCCACCACGTACTGGCTGATCGTGAAACGCAGCATAGCCTGATCGGCTTCAGGAGTGGCAGGAACAGCGGGCACAGCAGAAACAGCATCCGCTGCCAGCGCAAATGACGGCGCGCTTAAAAGCACCAATATGAAAAGCAACTTATGTTTCATGAAACACCCGGTCGTTAAAAGTAAACATTAATTACACACCGGCAATGTTGGCGTGTTGCCACCATTACCTGCCGATGTATCTGCGGCAAGCACATCCTCTGGTTTCTTGTGTCTCTGGTTGCTGATATCAACTATTTCGTTAATCACGGTGGGCACCAGAATAGTAAAGCTGGCCGACACGTATGTCATTTTGTAGTTGGTGCTGGCGAAGTTGGTTGTGATGAGACCTAGCGTCCCTTTATTGATCTGATAAGCTCCAACCGCTTCACCCGGCAAACGTGCCAATGCGCCGCTCAATGTGTTAGTCAAAGTGTCCGGGGATTTCAATCCTGACACCATATAGGTAAGCAACGGGTCAGTCGTGTTCAGTATCTTGCTCGTGTAATCGGCAGTGACGGTCAGGCTCGCCGGGGTAATGGTGCCTGAGCCCGAGACGCCCGTCAGGGTGTAGTTACCAGCCGACGCCCCCGTCAGCGCCAGCCCGGAGAAGGAAACAAATGGCTTGTTGACGCCAACGTTCTTGTCGGCGGTGTCAGCGGTCCCGGCAGACAGGCTTACCACGTCTTCGCTGACGGCGTTACTGATGCTAAGTTGCCCCGTGAAGAAGGTAGGGGTGCCGTCGTAAACCTTGTTGCCCGCAAGGGCGATTGCGAGTTTGACCGCCAATGGGGTGATGGTCAGTGCGCCATCCACATAGCTGATGATGTCATACCCCTGCTGATTGGAATACAACCCCGCCACAGTGATGGTGTAGCTACCCGTATTAATCACACCTTGCGAAGTACCGCCGTAAATCGGTGTTCCGAACACTGAAGACCCTGCGCCTGCCACCGAGTAGCTCACCCCATTGCCGCCGCTGAACGTATTTGCATCGTAGGTTTTGGTCGCATCGTTAGCGGTGACGGTGAGCGGCTTGAGAAAGCTGGTGAGCAGCGGAGTGGTGCTGCCTTCATAGATGCGCCAGATCTTCCCTGCTCCGCCGGTATTGGCGATGTCCCAACCCGGATTGATGTTACCGTTGGCAGGGGTGGCTGAGTTAAAGTTCGCCATTATCTTCATATCGACATCGGTCATGCCGATAGCCCCACCATAGGCAGAAGGATCATAGCCGATACCCGTTGAGACACCGGCACCTGCGACCGTCGTATTCCAGAAGCTGGCGCTGACGCTGCCGCCGTATGCATTGTTGCCCACCAGCCCGCCGATATTCAATGCGCCGCTACTACTCACATTGCCATTGCTGGCATAAGTGTTGCTGATGGTGGCCGCACCGCCAGAACCGCCGGGTCCGCCATGAGAACCACTACCGGTGGGGCCGCTCATGCCGACGCTGTTCTGCCCAACCAGCCCGCCGACATTGCTGACACCGCTGACCGTGCCGCCGCTGACATAGCTGTTACTGATGGTGGTCGTGCTGCCGGTAGCACCGGTCGTACCAGTAGAATCAGCAGTACCATAGCTGCCGGCACCGCCAGTACCACCGCGATTCAGGCCCACCAGTCCGCCGACATTACTACCGCCCGTCACCGTCACGCCATCGACGAAATTATTGCTGATACTGTTTTGGTTAAGACCCACCAGTCCGCCAACATTCGATGAGCCTGTA
>PLWV01000004.1 GCA_003153155.1 Gallionella sp. | reverse complement strand
CGCCTTCACGGCGGGGCTGTTCAGCTTGGGAAAATATGTGATCGGTTTGTATCTGGGTAACAGCGGTGTGGCATCGAGCTTTGGTGCCGCCGGATCGCTGATCGCGTTGCTGCTATGGGTGTACTACTCGGCACAGATTTTCTTTCTGGGGGCGGAGTTCACGCGACATTACGCGCGGCGGTTCGGCAGCCTGCAGCATGAGAGACTGCTCGTCGAGGAAATGGACCGCCCCGCCGCGCGATAGGGAGTTGAGTGAGCCGCACGGAAGGAGTCCCTTGTTAAGGCAGTTGCGGATGAGTCAGGGGTGAGCATGGCTCATCGAGGGCTGCCTCTAATTAATTTACTTACTGCCGCAGCAAAGGCAGACTGTAACGTAATGTGGAAATAAATTGTCATTCAGGGTTACCCGCATGCTGATCGGACAAACCGGTGGCGCGGGTCGTCTTCATGATTACCCGATAACCTCGAAGCTGGTGTAACTGCCATCATCCGGCTCGATCTCCACCCGCTCTACCTGTGCACGCTGCGGGCCGCGCCGCGCCCAGCGCACGAGGGCGTCCACAGCGGCGGGTTCGCCATGCACCGCGGCTTCCACCGCGCCATCGCTACGGTTCCGCACCCAGCCTGCGACCGCCAGATTTTGCGCTTCACGGCGCATTGAGTCGCGGAAGAACACGCCCTGCACGCGGCCATGAATCACGAGGCGTAGCGTTTTTACGAGCAACATGTTTTCGCTGAATTATTTTTTCAGCAAATCACGAATTTCCGTCAGCAGAACTTCTTGCGCCGGCGGTGCGGCAGGTGTCGCTGCGGCTTCCTCGGCTTTTTTCTTCATCGAGTTGATGCCTTTGATGACCATGAAAATGACCGCAGCAATAATAGTAAAGTCCACAACCGTTTGAATGAATTTACCATAGCTGATCACAACAGCTGGCGCAGCGGCTGTGGCTCCTTGCAGGGTAACAGCTAATTTTGAGAAATCCACCCCGCCTACCAGCACACCGATAGGAGGCATGACGACATCAGATACAAAAGAAGAAACGATTTTTCCGAATGCGGCGCCGATAATTACACCGACGGCCATATCAACCACATTTCCATTGACTGCAAATTCTTTAAATTCCTGGATCATGCTCATGATTTTCCCCTAAATGGTTTTTAAGTTAGTCGCCGAATTTAACGTTAACACCCGTGAAGAATATGATGTCGTTTCTCTATGAAAGGCGTTTGTGACAGCCTGTACTGGTTGGCTGGGGTGCTCGAAGCTAAAGGGATCAGCTTCGCTTTTCTTTTCGAACGGCCATGCCACGTCGCCCACGCATTAAATTAGATCGCGACCGTGACCCAAGCGGAATCACCAACCCAGTTTGAAATATTCCGCCAAGCTGAACAAGCCAAATGCCAATACCGCAACAGCCATCACGCCAGTAGCCAGCCAACCCAACCACTTCAGTCGAACACCGATCACGAATTTGCCCATGATTTTTTGTTGTGTCGCGATACCCATTATCGCAATCATCAAGGGAACGGATATCACCCCGTTAATCATGGCACTCCACAACAGTGCTTTGACCGGATCGATGGGACTGAAATCCAGAAGCATGCCCACCAAAGTTGCCAGCGCGATGATCGCATAAAAACCCTTCGCTGCTTTTAGCTCCAGTCCGAGGCTGGACGACCAGTTAAATATTTCCGCCACCGCATAGGCCGCCGAGCCTGCCAGCACGGGCACGGCCAGCATGCCGGTTCCTATAATGCCCGCAGCAAATAATAAAAACGTGAATTCGCCGCCGATCGGGCGCAGTGCTTCAGCGGCCTGGGCGGAAGTCTGAAGGTCATGCACGCCGTGGGTGTACAGGGTGACCGCAGTGGTCAGCATGATGAAAAAGGCGATAATGTTGGAGAATGCCATGCCCAGTGCGGTGTCGATGTTGATGCGGCGTAAATGCTGCCGGGCATCTTCTGGCGATTTGCGCAAAGAATCCCCGTTGCGCTGCACTGCCAGTTCCTCCACCTCTTGGCCTGCCTGCCAGAAAAACAAATAAGGGCTGATAGTCGTGCCAAAAATCGCCACGATGAGAAGCAGGTAGTTTTGTGAGATTTCAATTTTTGGTACCAGCGTTCCGTGTAACACCTCGCCCCACGGCACATGCGACGCAAATACTGTTCCAACATAAGCGAACAAGGTCAGCGTCAGCCACTTCAATACACCCACGTAGCGTTGGTAAGGTATGAACACCTGCAATAGCAAACAGATCATGCCTAATGCGACGGCATAGATGTGTCTCGGTCCGCCGACTACCAATTTAAGGGCGTCTGCCATTGCCGCCAGATCGGCTCCGATATTGATGGTGTTGGCCACTAACAGCAGTGTGACTAAAGACAGTGTGACTCCGCGCGAGTTGGTCTTTGCAAGATTGGTCGCCAGACCGCGGCCTGTGATGCAGCCAATGCGCGCGCTGATCACCTGGATTCCGACCATCAGCGGATAAGTGATAAGCAGCGTCCACAATGTGCCAAAACCATATTGCGCGCCGCCCTGAGAATAGGTGGCAATGCCGCTGGGGTCATCATCCGCAGCCCCGGTAATCAGTCCGGGGCCGAGCTTGGCTAGCCATAGTGAGAGCGTTTTTTTCATCGGGAGAATGGCTGATCGGGTTCGAGATGAGCGGCGGCGATTTTGCCATACTTTACTGCCGGCAACGTGACTAACTGTTGACCAAGGTGATTACCCAATGGTGCGCGAAATTTTTTGCGAGCAGCCGCTACGCGGCTTGCCTGCTTACCCTTTTTCCGCGCCTTGCTGACGATTCCGCGCGGGCTGTTTTTGCCCGTAGCGGATCGGCGTTCCCTTGTGGGGCATTTGGGCAAACTCTGAATTTTTAGGGGTTCCCTACATTTGACCTACTGGCGGCGCCACTTTGATAACTTCATCGAGCGTTGTCGTTCCCGCAGCGACTTTCATTGCGCCGGAAATGCGCAGCGGTTTCATGCCTTCGCGGTAGGCTACCTCGCGAATGTGCGCCACATCGGTGGTTGGGGTAATAAGTTTGCGCAACTCGGGTGACAAGAGCAGGATTTCGTAAATGCCGATACGTCCCGTGTAACCCGTCATCCGGCATTCGAGACAGCCAACCTGATGTTGCAACTGGGGTGGCCGGCCGGTTTTCCAAGGTGTGACAAGGCTGTCCCATAATTCGTTTTCTTCGGCGCGTAGCGGAAAGGGTTGTTTGCAGTTCGGGCACAGCGTGCGCACCAGGCGTTGTGCCATGATGCCGAGTACCGTGGCGTTAATCATGAAAGGTGCGACTCCGAGATCGAGCAGCCGGGTGATGGCCGAGGGCGCATCGTTGGTATGCAGCGTGGACAGCACGAGGTGGCCGGTCAGAGCGGCCTGAATCGCCATGTCGGCGGTTTCCAGATCGCGGATTTCGCCCACCATGATAATGTCCGGATCCTGGCGCATCAGCGCCCGCAACCCGTCAACGAAATGGAGATCAATCCCACTCTGTACCTGCATTTGGTTGAACGCCGGTTCGACCATTTCAATCGGGTCTTCGATGGTGCAGACGTTGACCTCGGGCGTTGCCAGATGTTTGAGCGTGGAATACAGCGTGGTGGTCTTGCCTGACCCTGTCGGGCCGGTGACGAGAATGATGCCGTTCGGCTGCGCCGTCATTTTTTCCCAGCGGGCGCGATCCTCCTCGGAAAATCCGAGTTCGGCAAAATCGCGCACCAGCACCTCCGGATCGAAAATCCGCATCACCAGTTTCTCGCCGAAGGCCGTCGGCAGCGTGGACAGGCGCAACTCCACCTCCTGCCCTTCAACGGTGCGCGTCTTGATGCGGCCATCCTGCGGGCGGCGTTTCTCGATGACATCCATTCGTCCCAGCAGTTTGATCCGGCTGGTCATGGCGGTCATCACCGACATGGGAATCTGGTATACCTGATGCAGCACGCCGTCAATGCGGAAGCGGACCAGCCCGAGGTCGCGCCTCGGCTCGATGTGGATGTCCGAAGCACGCTGCTCGAAAGCGTACTGCCACAACCAGTCAACGATGTGGACGATATGCTGGTCGTTGGCATCGAACTGCCGGTTGGTCTTGCCCATTTCCACCAATTGTTCGAACGAGGCTTGCCCGGATTTTTCATGACGCTTGGTCTGAGCCGCAGTCTTCACCGAGCGTGCCAGATTGTAGAACTCGACCAGGTAGCGGCCGATGTCTTCCGGGGTGGCGATGACGCGGCGGATGTCCTTGCGCAGTGTGTGCTTGAGCACTTTTTCCCAGTCACGCAGGAAGGGTTCGGAGGTGGCGATCACCACCTCGCTCGGTGTCACCTGCACCGGCAGGATGCCGAAACGCGCGGCATAGTCATTGGACATGATGTCGGTGACAATGGAAAAGTCGATCTTCAGCGGATCAATGTGGTAATACTCAAGTCCGACGCGCCCTGCAAGCCATTCAGTCAGCGCATCCTGATGCATGGCTTTGTGCGGCGGCAGCAGCGATTTCCAGTTTTGTGCGGCGATTAACACGAGTGGGTGGGTGTCCTGACGGTGACCGCGCCTCTCGGCAATCAGCGCATCGGCGACAGCCTGGCTGACCATGCCATCGGCAATCAGCATGCCCAGGATTTCCGGCAATGTCAGTTTGTGCTCCCTTGTTTCCTGTTGCTCCATGCGTGGCTCCTCAAATAGCTTCGCCAGACTATACTGTTATCGCGTTACTTGCTCAATGGGTATGACATAGCCGCCGCAATCAGTCCATAGTGCGCGAGCTTGCCGATAGCCATGAACAACGCGGCTTGCCATGGGTTTAGGCGCAGCCAACCGGCGGCAAGACACAGCGCATCACCGATCAGCGGCACCCATGCGAACAGCAGTGCAGATGTGCCATAACGGCGCACTTTTTCGACGTGCTTGAGTTGCTGGGTTTGCACCCGCAAGGAGTAAACCAAAGGTAGGCAATCCGTCTCCAACCTTCGGTTGGGCGGAATTGACACCGCCGGTGGGTGCCCGGCAGCCTTGCTGCCACCCTTCCGCTGTGGCAACAGCCAGCCCATGCCGAAGAGGTCACCATCCCGCCCAATGTGTTACCTACGGTGGCGATACCGAATGCAATCCACAAAGTTTCCGGGTAGGCCTTGAGCACGCCGAACAACACGGCTTCGGAGCCGCCGGGCAGCAACGTGGCAGCGAAGAAGCTGCTGATGAAGAGGGAGTAGAGGCTGGCTGTTTCACTCATATTTATGAAGAAGGATCGGGACTGCAAAAGCTGTCATTCCGGCGAGAAAACCCCCATCCTAACCTTCCCCCTGAAAGGGGGAAGGGACGATCGCCTCCTCTCCCGCAAGCGGGAGAGGATTGAGGTGAGGGTCGGCCGGAATCCAGTCAATGAAAATATTCCCCGCAACGCGGGACAAAACCTAACCGCATTTTTGATAAAACCACTGGATTCCGGCTTATGCCGGAATGACGAGATTGGTAGCTTGCGTAGGGCGGAACGCGCCGCGGTTCCGCCGAATATGTCGATGTAGCGGAACACCCCTGCGGGGCTTCCACCCTATGCGAGATGAAGATGCCCACGCTCCGATATTATTTCTTCTTCGGCACGTACAAATCGGTGATACTGCCCTCTGCGATTTCCGCCGCGAAGCCCAGCGTTTCCGACAGTGTCGGATGTGGGTGAATGGTCAGGCCGATGTCTTCCATGTCCGCGCCCATTTCCAAAGCCAGTACCGCTTCGGCAATCAATTCACCGGCATTCACGCCGACGATGCCTGCGCCAAGAATGCGGCGGGATTGCGGGTCGAGCAGCAATTTTGTGACACCTTCTTCGCGACCGATGGACAACGCGCGTCCCGATGCTGCCCAAGGGAAGCTGGCTTTTTCGTAGGCTATGCCCTGTGCATTGGCTTGCGTTTCGGTCAGGCCCATCCAGGCGATTTCGGGATCGGTGTAGGCGACGGAAGGAATGGTCAGCGGCTCGAACGCGGCGTGATGTCCGGCGATGACTTCTGCTGCCACCTTGCCCTCATGACTCGCCTTGTGCGCCAGCATCGGGTCGCCGACGATGTCACCGATCGCGTAGATATGCAGCACGTTGGTGCGCATCTGTTGGTTCACCGGAATGAAGCCGCGCTCGTTGACCAATACGCCGGCTGCTTCCGCGCCGATGTCGCGCCCGTTGGGACGGCGACCCACGGCCATCAACACGCGGTCATACAGTTGCGGCTCAGGCGCTTGCGCACCTTCGAAATGCACCTTCAGGCCATTCTTCAATGCTTCGATCTTGTTGACCTTGGTCTTCAAGTAAATCGCTTCGTAGCGTTTCTCAATGCGTTTTTGCAGCGGGCGCACCAGGTCGCGATCCGCACCCGGAATCAGGCCGTCGGCCAATTCCACCACGCTGATCTTGCTGCCGAGCGCGTCATACACCGTGGCCATTTCCAGCCCGATGATGCCGCCACCGATGATCAACATGCGCTTCGGCACGTCCTGCAATGCCAACGCGCCGGTGGAGTCGATGATGCGCGGATCGTCGTAAGGGAAGCCGGGAATGCGCGCCACGCTGGAACCCGCCGCGATGATGGCGGTATCAAACGTGATGGTCTTGTTGCCCTCGGTGGTCTTGACCACCAGGCTGTTTGCGCTGGCGAATTTCGCAGCACCTTCGACCACCTGCACCTTGCGCTGCTTGGCCAGTTGCTTTAACCCGCCGGTGAGCTTGCCGATAACGCTTTCTTTCCAGGTGCGGATTTGATCGATGTCGATCTTGGGCTTGCTGAAAGTCACGCCGTGATGCGCCACTTCTTCGGCTTCGCCGATGACCTTGGCGACATGCAGCAATGCCTTGGATGGAATGCAACCGACATTAAGACACACGCCGCCTAAGTTGGCGTGCTTCTCCACCAGCACCACCTGCTTGCCCAGATCGGCAGCGCGGAACGCGGCGGTGTAGCCGCCGGGGCCCGCGCCCAGCACCAGCACTTCGGCGTGCATGTCACCTTTGGCGAAGGCTTTTGGGGCGGGCGCTGATGCTTGAGTAGGCGTGGGAGTGGGAGTGGGAGTGGGAGTGGGTGATTTATTCGAGGCCGCAGCTGGGGTCGGTGCACTGGCTGCAGGTTTTGCAGCAGGAGTCACGACAGCCGAACTGCTTTCAAGTGTCAGGATCACACTGCCTTCCGAAACTTTATCGCCGACCTTGACTTTCAATTCCTTCACCACGCCCGCAGCGGGGCTGGGTACTTCCATGGCGGCCTTGTCGGTTTCCAAAGTGATCAGCGATTGCTCGGCCTCGACTTTTTCACCGGCCTTTACAAATACCTCAATGACCGCAACGTCTTTGAAATCGCCGATGTCCGGTACTTTTACTTCGATGGTTTGGCTCATGTGTTCTCCGTAAATGCTCTGATTATCGTTCCCTCCCCCTTGAGGGGGAGGGCTATAACCAGCCACTTGGTTGTCGTTCTTTGGCAACCTAGTGGAATGGCTAGTTGTTCCATCAGGGAGAGGGTGAAAATCGAAGCGACCCTCTCCCCAACCCTCTCCCACAAGTGGGAGAGGAGGGTGTTTCGCTAAATCCTTATCTGGCCGCTGCCCAGCACGATGTACTTTTGCGAGGTCAGCCCTTCCAGACCGACCGGGCCGCGTGCGTGCAACTTGTCGGTGGAGATGCCGATCTCAGCACCCAAGCCATACTCAAAGCCGTCAGCGAAGCGCGTCGAGGCGTTCACCATCACCGAGCTGGAATCCACCTCGCGCAGGAAGCGCATCGCCTTGGTGTAATTTTCCGTGACGATGCTGTCGGTGTGCTGCGAGCCGTAGGTGCTGATATGCTCAATGGCTTCATCCAGGCCAGCCACCACCCGCACCGCAAGAATCGGCGCGAGATATTCGGTGATCCAGTCTTCCTCGGTTGCAGCTTTCATCTGCTTGACTATCGCGCGGGCCGCCTCATCGCCGCGCAGTTCCACGCCCTTGGCCAGGTAAATCTTGCACAGCGGCGGCAATACTTTCTCAGCCACGCTTTGCGCGACCAGCAGCGTTTCCATCGCATTGCACACGCCATAACGATGTGTCTTGGCGTTGTCGGCAATGCGTATGGCCTTATCGAGATCGGCTTCGTCATCAATATAAACGTGGCACACGCCATGCAGGTGTTTGATCATGGGAATGCGCGCATGTTCGGAAATGCGCTCGATCAAGCCCTTGCCGCCGCGCGGCACGATCACATCCACATATTCCTTCATGGTGATGAGTTCGCCCACGGCGGCGCGATCTGTGGTGGCGACGACTTGGACGGCAGTCTCCGGCAATCCGGCAGCGCGCAGCCCGGCATGCACGCAAGCTGCGATGGCTTGATTGGAATGAATGGCTTCAGATCCGCCGCGCAAAATCGCCGCATTGCCGGATTTCAGGCACAGCCCGGCAGCGTCCGCAGTCACATTGGGACGGGACTCGTAAATGATGCCGATCACGCCCAGCGGCACGCGCATCTTGCCGACTTGAATGCCGGACGGGCGATAATTCAGGTCGCTGATCGCACCGATGAGATCGGGCAGTTGCGCGATTTGCTGCAGGCCTTCGGCCATGCCGCGCACGGATTTTTCGGTCAGTGTCAGGCGATCCACCGAAGCATCATCCAGTCCGCTGGCGCGCGCTGCCGCGACATCTTTGGCATTTGCTGCGAGCAGTTGCGCAGATTGGCTTTGCAGTGCGGCGGCGATTTCTTGCAGCGCGCGATTTTTGGTGGCGGTGTCTGCCTGCGCCATGAGGCGCGAAGCCGCGCGCGCGGTCTGGCCGACTACCTGCATATATTCTTTGACGTTCTGCATGATGTTCCAGGTGTTTTGTTGTAGGGAGCATTTTACCCTAAGTGCTAAAATGCGCGTCTTTCTTAAATGCAGACGCAGCAATGTCCGACATTCTCAAAAAAATTCTCGCGGTCAAAGTACAGGAAGTGGCTGAAGCGCAAGCCATCAAGCCGCTCGCAGCGATGCGGGCCGCAGCAGAGCAGGCTGTGCCTGTGCGGGATTTCACCGGTGCGATACGCGCCAGGATTGCCGCAGGTCAAGCCGCCGTGATCGCTGAAATAAAGAAGGCCAGTCCGAGCAAGGGCGTGTTGCGCGCCGATTTTCGCCCCGCCGAAATCGCCGCGAGCTATGCGCAACATGGCGCGGCATGCCTGTCGGTGTTGACCGACGAGCAGTTCTTTCAGGGCAGCACGGCCTATCTGCAACAAGCGCGCGCGGCTTGTGCCTTGCCGGTGCTGCGCAAGGATTTCATGGTGGACGAATACCAAATCTACCAGGCGCGTGCGATGGGTGCGGATGCGATACTGCTGATTGCCGCCGCGCTGGATGTGGCGCAAATGCAGGCATTCGAGGTGTTAGCGCACAGACTTGGCATGGCGGTGCTGGTGGAAGTGCATAATGGTGATGAGCTGGATGCTGCGCTGCAACTGACTACACCGCTGATCGGCGTGAACAACCGCAACCTGCGCACCTTTGAAGTGAATCTGCAAACCACGCTGGACTTGTTGCCGCGCATTCCCAAGGATCGCATCGTTGTGACGGAAAGCGGCATCCGCAAAGCTGAAGACGTAAAGCTGATGCGCGGCTATCAGGTGCATGCGTTTTTGGTGGGTGAGGCGTTCATGCGCGCAGGTGATCCTGGGGTAGAATTGGCTCGATTGTTTGCCTGATCTCTAACCGATGGAGGTGTCATGTTAAATCTGGATCGTATGATTGTTGAGTTCGATAAGGGCTTGCGCACTTTATTCAGTCAGGCGCACAGCGTGCGCGCCTATCCTGATGCAAACGTGCCCGAAGCGTCCATGGATGAGGCCGAGAGGAAAAATGCCGCCGCGCTGATGCGCGTCAATCATAGCGGCGAGATTTGCGCGCAGGCCTTGTATCAGGGGCAGGCGCTGACGGCACGCGATCCCGTGGTGCAGCAAAAACTTCAGCAGGCCGCGCAGGAAGAGACCGAGCATCTCGCCTGGACTGCCAGACGTGTGTATGAGTTGGGCGGTCATCTGAGCCTGTTGAATCCGTTCTGGTACACCGGCTCGCTGGCAATCGGCGCGGTAGCAGGGCTGTTGGGCGACAAATGGAATCTCGGTTTCCTCGCCGAGACCGAGCGGCAGGTAGGGCATCACCTGCAAAGCCATCTGGATCGGTTGCCGCAACAGGATGAAAAAAGCCGCGCCATCGTGGCGCAGATGTACGCCGATGAGGTCGGGCATGCCGATATGGCGAGCTCACTCGGCGGTGCAGAGCTGCCGCAACCGGTGCAGTTGGCGATGAAGCTGAATGGCAAGGTGATGACGGGGGCTTCTTACTGGGTGTAAAAAAGGGGCAAGCAAAACCCTTGTACCTTTCACCTTTTCTTTATTCCTGAATTACCTCGAAATCATGCGTGATCGCGGCGGTCTGGCCAAGCATGATGGATGCCGAGCAGTATTTCTCGGCCGAAAGCTTGATGGCTTTCTCCACCATTTCGGGCTTGATGTCTTTGCCCTTCACGACGAAGTGTATGTGTATCTTGGTGAACACTTTGGGATCGGTTTCGGCGCGTTCCGCGTCCAACTCCACATAACAATCTGAAATAGCCTGACGTCTTTTTTTCAAGATCGAAACCACATCGAAGCAGGCGCAGCCGCCCGTGCCGAGCAGCAGCATTTCCATCGGACGCGGACCGAGATTTCTTCCGCCCGCAGTTGGTGGGCCATCCATCAATACTGCGTGATTGCTTCCGGTCTCTCCAAGAAAAGAAGCCTGTTCCACCCATTTGACGCGAGCTTTCATGTTATTCCTTTTAATTGCCTAACTATTAGAGATTGCCAACTTTACCCGATACCAGAGCAATCCGATAACTTCGTGAACGAAAATTTTGCTGTCGTGCAGAGATTCGGCGCGCGGCAGGAATGCCAGTAGGTCGGTCTGATAGCGCGTGGTGAAAGCAGTCGGCGCTTCGACGACCTCGAATCCGGCACGGCGGAATACTTCGGCGGAGCGCGGCATGTGCCAGGCGTGGGTGACGAGATAAATTTTGCGGATACCCGCTTGTTGCAGAATGCGAAAAGAATGATGGGCATTCTCAAAAGTGTTGTCGGACTCCTCTTCCGTCCAGCGCACCGGCACACGGAAATCCTGTTCCAGTGCGATGCGCATTTGCTGTGCTTCAGAAATGCTGTTGCCAAGGGGTTTGCCGCCGGTCACCAGTATCGGTTTGCCGGTTTCTCGCTGAAGTTTCGCGCCGTAGCGCAAGCGAACCAGTGTGGCATCACCGATAGTGTCCTGCCCTGCATATTCCGGCGCGTGGAAATATGTCCCGCCACCAAGTATCACTATCGCATCGGCATTCTGATGCCGACTATCCAGCGCAGTTGTGTGTGCCTCCAGCAAGTGCAGCGCGCCTTCGGCAAAATAGGGCGTGGAAGCGATCCAGAGCAAACCGAATCCGGCGAGTATCAGCGGTTTGGCAAGTTTGTGGTGGCGATAGAGCAGGAAGATGCCCAGCGCGAGCACGAGCAATAAGCTCAGCGGCGGCAGCAAGAAACTGGCAATAAAGTTGGTGATGAACCAGGACATGACAAGACTCAGAGTTTCAGAATGTGCTCATCTTACTGGGTTTCATTCGCTAAAAAAATGACCCGAGTCACCTCAACACCTTCTAATTTTATCAGACTCTGCTCGAGTTGAACGCCTATCAAAGTTGACAGGTACGATGCGGCAAGCTTTGGCACACAATCCCGCATCTACGATTTACTGGCGGCTTGCAACCGTCAGGCTTTGCTTAGCGTGGCAAATCAACAAAAGTGTTTTGAGCGATCAGGAGAAAATGATGGATGCGCCAACGTTTAATGCTACAAGATTTGTTCGGCCTGCTTTACTATCCGTCATCTTTTATTTTTTTGTTGTCGTGAACTCGTCGATGATGATGGTAAATCCGGCGCATGCAACAGGAAATGTACCCGTTTCTATTTCTTGTTCAAGCTACACTTTAGTTAACAGTCAGAGCCGAGGAGAGGTTGTATTCTCGGTACCCGGTTTCCCAACTCCTGGCGCTGCTTGTGCTTATGAAAATTTTGGCTTAGGTTCTTCTTTTCCCAATGGCAGTTATTCTTGCGCAAGCCCATACACCTTCTGGTGGGCTGTATGTGCTGCCGTTAATTCCTGCCCCGCCAATTCCACAGGTACGCCTGCAATTAATCCAACTATTTGCACCTGCGACTCTGGTTTCAAACCCGATGCTGCCGGGACAAGCTGCGTTTCCGAACAATACACTCTCACGCTGACTCCCGAATCCGCCACCATCGAACCCGGCAAAACGTACACGTTTACCGCCACCTTGACGAATCAAGATGGCACCCCGCCGGCCCAACCCGTTCCGGTTTCTGTCAAAGTGGATGTTGATCCCACCAGTGGCGGGCATGATCATGGTGAAGCCTATGCAACGCGGCCCAAGGGTAGCGTATCGCCTGCTTCCGGGAACACTGCGCTTTCGATTACCTTCACCGCGACAGAAGTCTCCGGCACACACAAAATCACGGCAACGTGCGATCAATGCAGCAACAGTCCTAAGACAGCGACGGTGGATGTGAAGGTGGATGGATTGCATCAGATAACCGATGACCCATCGCTATACGTCTTGATCGGCGGCGAGCCGGACAAAAAGCATCACGACAACCATTACCTGACCGATGATGCAAAGAGTCAGCTGGTTGTCCTGGCGATCAACTACCATTTCCTTTACCCGAATGAACTGGTGCTGCATTTGAACGATGCCAGCCTTGTGTGGGGTGGAAAATTTGATATAAACGGCAATTGGGTCGGCGATCACGGAGCGCATAGAAGAGGGACTGTCATAGACGTTCGCGCCAATACGGCATCGGGTAATATCCCTGAAAGGTTGTTTACCGATTTTGAAAAGCTGGCTGATGGGACACAGAAAAATCTGGCTGGAAGTTCAGTCTCGGCTAATGCCGAGTTACACTGTTCTTCAGGGAGAGATCCCTCAGCAGACAATTGTGTTGGCGATGACAATCGGCACTATCACGTAATTCTTTTAGGAGTAGACCAATGATTAGCTTCTTTGCTCGCTGCTTAGCCGTTTTTGTTTGCGTGTTGTTATTTCCAAATGGAGTTGCTTTTGCGCTGGAACCGGGTGAAGGCATTGTCCTTGATCCAGTGTCAGGTAACTACAAAATTACCTACTCTGATGAACAGGATGACGGCAGTAAAATTTTGTCACATGCGACATTTGTTCCAGCCACCAAGATCGTCCCGACCATAGTTTCCAAATTTCATCTGGATCAAGCTGGCACGGCGAATTACAGCTATTCTGTCAGCAGTGGAGCGCAAAGTCTTCAGGTATTGGATACCGTTAGCTTTGATATTATGGGTAAAGTTATTGGCAGCCAGGATTTGCCAACAGACATGCAAACGTCAACGGTGGCGCAAGCATTTGCCGTCCTGGAGGCGAATGAATATGCCTTGACCACACCAAACGGCTGGCGGGGCTCTATTTCCACTTACGAAAATGGAGCCTTTATCAATTGGCATTCTGTTGATTCGTCTGCTGGCATACAACCCAAGGGGTACCTAAAAGGTTTTGGCTTTGTCAGTCAAAGTCTTCCGGGTCTGGGTGTGGCAAAATTCAGAGGCGCACGTAGATTCGCTAACGGTTTTGGCGGAGAAGGCCCCCAAGGGGAAATCAGGAAGCAATATGATGCATTAAAGCAAAATGATTTTGTCACCCGCCTCGCCGCCGTTCCCGCCATCGCGATGCCTACTCCCTTCGACCCCGCTGTAACGCTCGACCGCATCCAGACCCAGATGCATACATGGATAGCCATGCAGTTGCTCGATGCAACCTTCTCTGCCCAGCTTGACCGTTACTTCCAGTCCGCGATCAGCGCATACCGATTGAACCAGCCCAAAGTCGGCAATAAGCAGATACAGACGATGCGCGAACTCATCAAAAAAGAACAACCTGACCTGGGCCGTGATGAGGAACACGAGAGCGAGAAAAGCCAGGAAAAAAATGACCACAAGAAATCCGCGCTGATCGACCGCCTCGCCGCAAGCGTCCTCGACTTCGATCTCGATTACGTGATGAAGCGCATGGGCGATGACGACGGGGAACATGCTTCAACAAGTCAGCACGAACGGTAGTCTTGTAGTTCGTAGGGTGGGCACGCCTGTGCCCACGCGGACTCAAAACCGCCGAGTAGTCTAGGCGCAGCTTCATCGTACCCATGCGGCTGCAATCCCGTAAACTAAACAACCATGTCACGTTATCGCCGCGCATCGGCTGCGGGCTCAACTTATTTCTTTACAGTGGTCGCTTACCGGCGACAGCCGATTCTATGTAACGAAACGGTTCGTAACGCATTGCGCACCGCGATTGAAACGGTGCGGACATCGCGCCCCTTTGTCATTAATGCATGGGTATTATTGCCTGACCATTTACATTGCATGTGGACATTGCCTGACGATGATGCCGATTTTTCCACCCGCTGGATGATAATCAAGCGAGCGGTTTCTTTGGCCTGTAGGGAAGACTTTCGCCGTGCCGACTTGATGACCGCATCAAAACTCAAACATCGCGAATCAACGATCTGGCAACGGCGATTCTGGGAACACCAGATTCGCAATGAAGATGATTTTGCCCGCCATGTCGATTACATTCATTTCAACCCGGTAAAACACGGGCACGCACAACGTGCAGAAGATTGGCCTTATTCGACATTTCACCGCTATGTGCGCGATGGGGTATATGCGCATGACTGGGCTGGAGCGATGAATGAGGCGGCGCTGGAATATGATTGACGCTGTCCGCGTGGGCACAAGAACGTGCCCACCCTACTTGGCTTTTAGGAGCAGAGCAATGAGAACATCCAGCAAACTATATGCGGGTATTGCGGTAATGGCGATATCACTCCATGCGCAAGCTTATCCGGGGGAAAGTATCGTGCGCGATCCCGCTACGGGGAACTACACCATCACCTACCAGGGCGATTCAAATACGACCGAACTATCGCAAACGATCTTCGTCCCCTCTACCAAGATCGACCCCACCATCCGCTCCAGCTTCCGCTTGGGCGAAAAGGGAACCATCGTTTACCGCTATATCGTATCCAATGGCGCAACCGCCAAACAAGCCATTGTCAGCGTCGTGTTGCAACAGATCATCAACCCCATCCTAGGTGAAACTCCAAGCCCGGCACAACTTCCAAACCTCACACAAGCGGATCTCGATGCATACGTTGCCGCCGAAGCGGCTGCCTTAGCCAGTCCCTTCGGATGGGATGGAGATATAACGCGCAGCATGTCTCAAATTGATTGGTCGCCTAAGACAGGTATGCTTGATACCAATAGCATTCATGCGGGGCACACATTGTCTGGCTTTGGGTTCAACAGTCTGGATCTGCCCGGAATGGCATCGTCTCGGATATATGGGCTGTTTGCTAAAAGTGAAATTTTCGGCTTCCCCGATGATGGCCCGCTGAAAGACAGTGCTATTTTGGCTCAGTTGAATCAGCTGCGCGACAACGATTTTATCGTCCGTCCCGCCGCTGTTCCCATGGTTGCCGTGCCGACACCATTCGATGCCGCTGCGTTGCTTGGCAGCATCCAAACCCAGATGCACACCTGGATCGGGATGCAATTACTCGATGCAACCTTTTCCTCGCAGCTAGACCGCTACTTTCAATCCGCCATCAGCGCATACGGGTTGAACCAAAACAAGGTCGGCAAGAAACAAATCGAGACGATGCGCGATCTCATCAAGAAAGAGCAACCGGACGTGGATAGGAAAGACGACAACGGTGATCATGGCGAGAAGGGTGATGACGATGATAAAAACAAAACCAAGCGCGCCCTGATCGACAAACTCGCCGCACGCATCCTCGACTTCGATCTCAACTATGTGACGAAGCACATGGGCGGGGACGATTGAATTGCGATTCCTTAAATAGCGTTTGACAGTGGCGGGTGGGCTGCAATAGAATGCGCGCCCTTCGAGGTTTACTTATTGAATTTTTAGGAATTGTGGCTATGAAAACATTTTCCGCTAAAGCAGAGGAAGTCCAGCACGACTGGCTTCTGGTTGACGCAGCAGATCAAGTGCTGGGCCGTTTGGCCGCGCAGATTGCTGCGCGCCTGCGCGGCAAGCACAAGGCGATTTACACACCGCACGTGGATACCGGCGATTTCGTCGTCGTGGTCAATGCCGACAAGCTGCGCGTGACCGGCAACAAGGCGGAAGCCAAGCTGTATCATCGCCACACGACTTATCCGGGCGGTTTGTACACCACCAACTTTGCCAAGATGCAAGCGCGTCATCCCAGCCGTGTTTTGGAAAAAGCCGTCAAGGGTATGTTGCCAAAAGGCCCGCTGGGCTACGCAATGTTGCGCAAGATGAAGGTGTATGCCGGTGCGGCGCATCCTCATGAAGCGCAGCAACCGAAACCTGTTAATTTATTGAAAGCATAGTCATGAGCGTAACTTATAACTACGGTACCGGTCGCCGCAAGAGTGCGGTGGCACGTGTGTTTATGAAGGCAGGCAAGGGCGACATCATGGTGAACGACAAGCCGGTGGATGTGTTCTTTTCCCGCGAAACCGGACGCATGGTCGTGCGTCAACCGCTGACACTGACCGAAACCCTGGGCAAGTTCGATATCATGGTGAATGTCATCGGCGGCGGGGAATCGGGCCAAGCCGGTGCGGTGCGTCATGGCATCACCCGTGCGTTGATCGACTACGATGCTTCGTTCAAGGCCGTGTTAAAGCAAGCCGGTCTGGTGACTCGCGATGCGCGTGAAGTGGAACGCAAGAAGGTCGGTCTCCGCAAGGCGCGCCGTCGTAAACAATTCTCCAAGCGTTAAGGCGTTTTGGGTGTATTGAAAAAGCCGCCTTCGGGCGGCTTTTTCATTTTGTTGTAGAATACTAAAGCGTTTTTAATGGAAGTTGCGATGATCAAAGTCGGCATAGTTGGCGGAACAGGCTACACCGGGGTCGAACTGCTGCGTCTGTTGGCGGCGCACCCGCAGGTGGCTTTGCAAGTGATTACTTCGCGTGCCGATGCCGGTACGCCGGTCAGTCAAATGTTCCCCAGTCTGCGCGGTTATGTGGATTTGCCGTTCACGCATCCCGACCAGGCGCATCTCGAGAAATGTGATCTGGTGTTCTTTGCCACCCCCACCGGCATTGCCATGCAGCAAGTGCGCGCGCTGCTGGATGCGGGCGTCAAGGTGATCGATCTGGCGGCAGACTTTCGCTTGCAGGATGTTGCGTCGTGGGAAAAATGGTATGGCATGAGCCACGCTTGCCCGGATCTGGTTGCGGAGGCGGTGTATGGTTTGCCGGAAGTGAACCGCTCACAAATCAAATCAGCCCGGCTGGTTGCCAACCCCGGCTGTTATCCCACGGCGGTGCAATTGGGCTTTATCCCGCTACTGGAGGCAGGCGTGATTGAGCCAAACAGCTTGATCGCCGATGCCAAGTCGGGGGTTTCGGGCGCCGGGCGCAAAGCGGAAATCTCCATCTTGTTCTCCGAAGCGGCGGACAACTTCAAGGCCTACGGCGTGGCAGGGCATCGCCACTTGCCGGAAATAAAGCAGGGCCTGGCGCGCGCGGCCGGCAAAGAAATTGGTTTGACGTTCGTGCCGCACCTCGCGCCGATGATACGCGGCATCCATGCCACGCTGTATGGCAGGCTGATAGATGAAAAACTTTTATCCCGGCCCCGGCGCGAGGTGGATTTGCAGGCGCTGTTCGAACAGCGTTATGCCAACGAGCCTTTCGTGGACGTGATGCCGGCGGGCAGTCTTCCCGAGACGCGTTCGGTGCGCGGCGCGAATCATTGTCGTATCGCCGTGCATAGGCCACAGGGCGGCGATACCGTGGTGGTGTTGTCGGTGATCGATAACCTGGTCAAGGGCGCGGCAGGCCAGGCGGTGCAGAACATGAATATCATGTTTGGGTTGCCGGAAGCCACCGCCTTGAACAATATTCCCTTGTTACCCTGAGATGTGGCGCGGAGTCGAACGCAGAGTCAAACGCAGATTCAGCATTTCCGCACGGCGGTTGTCGGTGCGGCCTCACATCGCGTGGTATTTGCGCTGGGGCATGATATTGCCATTCGTATTGGCGGCAATCGGGCTAGCCTGGTGGGCATATGGCAATGGGTTGGAGTTTGCCGGTTTTCACCGCGATCAAGCTGAACAGGAGTTGTCCAGGCTGCGCGATCAGGTTGCCAAATTGGCGGGGGAAAATGCGCAACTCAGCGACAAACTTGCGCAATATGAACGGCAAATTCAAATCGAGCAGGCCAGCAATCAGGCAACGTCCGAGCAGCTAAAAAACCTGGCGGATGAAAATGTCCATCTTCAGGAAGACCTGGTGTTTTTCCAGAACCTTACCGCGACGGGCGGCAAAGAGGGCGAACTGGGAGTGCATCGTTTAACGCTGGAGCGGGACAAGATACCCGGCGAATTTCATCTGCGCATGTTGCTGGTGCAGAGCGGACAGCGCGCCAAGACGTTTAGCGGCAGCTATCAGCTGGTCGCTACGGTAGTGGAAAATGGGCAGAGCACCACCCATGTATTCCCACAAGATCAGTCAGGGGATGCCCAATTCAAGCTCAGCTTCAGGTATTATCGGCGTGTCGAACAAAGCTTCCAGTTGCCGCCTGATGCGCAATTGGAAAACGTGCAAGTGCGCATATTCGAACAAGGCTCAACCGAGCCGAAAGTGCGGCAAAGCGTGAGTCTCTCATAAGCCAAGGAGCGAGCAATGTTCAGTAAAAAACACAGCAAACCACAAACCCGGATTGATTCGCTGATCGGTGCGGGAACCACCATCGAAGGGGATTTGAATTTCAGCGGCGGGATGCGCATAGACGGTCAGGTCAACGGCAATGTCATCGCCGCGCAGGGCAAGCCGAGCACGCTGGTATTGAGCGAGCAAGCGCGAGTGAACGGTGAGGTCAACGTCACTCATTTGGTAATTAATGGCATAATTAGCGGTCCGGTATTTGCCAGCGAATATATGGAACTACAAAGCAAAGCCAAGGTCAATGGTGATGTGCATTACACTACGCTGGAAATCCAGTTGGGCGCAATCGTTGAAGGGCGCCTGATACATACCAATACCGAAGCGCAGGACAAAGTGGTGGCGTTTAAAGCGAGCAGTGGCGAATAATTTTTTAAGGAGCATAAAATGAATGCAATGACTGAAGTGCAAGATCCGCTGTTGTTTACCGACAACGCGGCCAACAAGGTAAAACAATTGATCGAAGAAGAAGGCAACGCCGACCTCAAGCTGCGCGTGTTTGTCAGCGGCGGTGGCTGTTCCGGTTTTCAATACGGATTTACTTTTGATGAAGTAACCAACGAAGACGACACCGTGCTGAACAAAAACGGCGTGCAATTGCTGATCGACCCGATGAGCTTCCAGTATCTGGTAGGTGCGGAAATCGACTATCAGGAAGGATTGGAAGGCTCGCAGTTCGTTATCAAGAACCCGAACGCAACCACTACTTGCGGTTGCGGTTCTTCCTTCTCTGCCTAATTCCTATATGCGTTAAAAACGACAATAATTTTGGCGGATGTCCGAAAAACTTTTGGCCGGGCACCCGTAGGAGCGGGCCATGCCCGCGAACACCTTGGTCGCGGGCATGGCCCGCTCCTACAATTAACGCTGTTTTTAATGAGAAATAGAATAACTCATTCGGTTTGGCTTGAAAATACGGGGCGCGTTGCGCCCCGTAGCTTTTGTGGGGCTTAAAGATTGGCAAGTTTGGTTACAGGCCGCTGAGCACTTTGATATGCGCCAACGCACTTCGAGCTAGTGCGTGCAGTTCATAACCGCCTTCGAGAGCCGATACAATGCGACCGCGTGAATATTTTTCGGCGACACGTTTTAACATCTCGGTCACCCACGCATAATCGGGTTCGGTCAGATTCAGCATGGCCATATCATCGTCGCGGTGCGCATCGAATCCCGCTGAAATCAGCAGCAACTCCGGCTGAAAGCGTTCCAATGCGGGCAGCCAGTATTGCATGACGGCGGCGCGAAATTCTTCCCCGCCTGATCTGGCGGCAAGCGGCACATTGATGATATGGTCGTTGCCGCTATCGGCGCCGCAGTATGGATAAAACGGATGCTGAAAAGTGGAACACAACATGACGCGCGGCTCGTCGTGAAAAATGTTTTCCGTGCCGTTGCCGTGATGCACATCGAAATCCGCTATTGCCACGCGCTGCAAGCCGTGATGCGCCAGTGCATGCGCCGCGCCGGCTGCGACATTATTGAAAATGCAAAATCCCATGGCGCGAGCGCGCTCGGCATGGTGCCCGGGTGGGCGCACGTTGCAAAAAACATTTTCCGCCTGCCCGGACATCACCAGATCCACACCCAGCACCACGGCTCCCGCAGCACGCAGCGCAGCTTGATAACTAAACGGATTCAGCGCGGTGTCACCGTCGAGATGCACGATACCCTGTAGCGGCACACTGGACTCGATCGAAGCCAGGTAGTCCTCATCGTGCACGCGCAACAACTGCTCGCGCGTCGCTGCCGGCGCATCGTGACGCTGTAAATAATCCATCAATCCGGCAGCGATCAATTGATCCTCGATGGCATGGATGCGTGCCGGAGATTCCGGATGATGCGCGCCCATGTCGTGTTTGAGACAGAGCGGATGGCTGATATAGGCGGTTTGCATGGTAGGGGCAGGGCGTTGGTACGGTGCTATCATACCGAACAAACATTCAAACAGAAACGCAAAATCATGGGCAAGCACTACCTCAGCACCCTGTTTTCACCAAAGTCCGTTGCCGTATTCGGCGCGAGTGACAGGCCCGACTCGGTCGGTCAGATCGTGTTCAAAAACATGCTGGAAAGCGGTTTTAAGGGAGCGCTTTATCCGGTCAACTCAAAACACCCGGAGGTGCAAGGCAAACGCGCCTACGCCACTATCGCCGACATTGGCGCCGACATCGGCGAACCGGTCGAACTGGTGGTGATCGCCACGCCGCCGCAGACCGTGCCGGGCATCATCGAGAGTTGTGGCATCCATGGCGTGAAGGCGGCGGTCATCATCACCGCCGGATTTGGCGAGGCTGGTCACGAAGGTGCGGCACTGGAAAAGGAATTACTGGAAACCGCACGCCGTTACGGCATTCGCCTGATCGGCCCGAATTGTCTGGGCATCATGCGTCCCTCCATCGGCCTGAATGCCACCTTCAACAAGGGCGGCGCAAACACCGGCAATATCGCGTTCGTTTCGCAGTCCGGCGCGCTGTGCACCGCGATCCTGGATTGGGCACAGAGCAACGATGTGGGTTTCTCCAGCGTCGTGTCGATGGGCTCATCGACGGATGTGGACTTCGGCGAGATACTGGATTATCTGGTGTCCGATGCCGACACCCACAGCATCCTGATGTATATCGAGGGCATCCGCAACGCGCGCAGTTTCATGAGTGCGCTGCGCGCCGCCGCGCGCATCAAACCGGTGATTCTGGTCAAGGTCGGCCGTCATGCGGCAGGCTCCAAAGCGGCGCTGTCGCATACCGCATCGCTGGTGGGCGCGGACGATGTATTCGATGCGGCCGTCAGCCGGGTTGGCGTGGTGCGGGTGCAGACCATCACGCAACTGTTCACCGCTGCCAAAGCGCTGTCGTGCGGATTCCGTCCGGTCGGCAACCGCCTCGCCATCGTCACCAATGGCGGCGGCCCCGGTGTGATGGCGGCTGATCGTGCTTCTGACTTAGGGGTACTGATGGCCACGTTGTCGGACGCCACCATCGAATATCTCAACCAACATTTGCCGCCGAATTGGCCGCATGGAAATCCGGTGGACATCATCGGCGATGCCCAGGCGGATCGCTATCACCATGCCGTCAAAGCCTGCCTGGAAGATGACAATGTGGACGGCGTGCTGGCCATACTCACGCCGCAGGCGATGACCAAACCGCTGGAGTCAGCACAAGCCTTGATTGAACTTTCCAACACGCACAGCAAACCGCTGCTGACCTGCTGGATGGGCGAGACGCAAGTCGCGGAGGCGCGCGATGCCTTTGCACAAGCGCACAAGCCGCACTTCCGCACGCCGGAACCGGCGGTGGAAGTGTTCTCCCATCTGTCCGCTTACTACCGCAACCAGAAGCTGCTGATGCAGATGCCCGGCCCCTTCTCGCACCACGTCGAGCCGGATGTGGAAAGCGCGCGGCTGATCATCGAGGGAGCCATGCAGGAGCGTCGCAAGGTGCTGACGGAAATGGAATCCAAAGCCTTGTTATCGGCTTTCAATATTCCCGTTGCAAAAACCATGGTCGCGCACTCGCCCAACGAAGCGCTGCTGATTGCACAGCAACTGGGCTTCCCGGTGGCGATGAAAGTCAATTCGCACGACATCACGCACAAGAGCGATGCCGGCGGTGTGCTGCTCAATTTAAATAATGCCCACGAGGTGCGCGCCGCCTACCAGCACATTCTCGACAACGTCAAGCACAACCGCCCCAACGCCAGCATGGACGGCATTTCCATCGAACCGATGATCGTCAAGCCGAATGGCCGCGAGCTGATGATAGGCGTGACCAGCGACCCGGTATTCGGGCCGGTGATCACGTTCGGTGCGGGCGGCACTGCCGTCGAGATCATGGGCGATCGTGCCGTCGCCCTGCCGCCGCTGAATAATTTCCTGGTAAGCGAACTGATACAGGACACCCGCATCGCCAGGATGCTGGGCGCATTCCGCAACATGGCTCCGGCCAATATGAGTGCGCTGGAAGACGTGCTGTTGCGCGTGTCGGAAATGGTCTGCGAACTGCCCTTGCTCAAGGAGATGGACATCAATCCGCTGATCCTCGATGAGAACGGCGCACTGGCCGCCGACGCGCGCGTGGTGGTGGAATATCGCCAGCCGAGTGCCGACCGTTACGCACACATGGCCATCTACCCGTACCCCACCCAACTGGTCAGCCAGTGGCAACTCGCCGACGGCACCGACATCACGATCCGCCCGATCCGCCCGGAAGATGCCGAGCTGGTGCAGGAATTCGTGCGCGGCTTATCCGAAGAATCCAAATACTTCCGCTTCATGAGCAGCCTGCAGGAACTCACCGAAACCATGCTGGTGCGCTTTACCCAAATCGATTACAGCAGAGAGATGGCGCTGATCGCCGTGACCCTCGTGCATGACAAGGAAATCGAACTCGGCGTCGCGCGTTTTGCCATCAACCCGGATGGCGATTCCTGCGAGTTCGCGCTGGTGGTGGCGGATAGCATTCAAGGGAAAGGGTTAGGACAAAAACTCATGGTCTCGTTGATGGAGACGGCACGTTCCAAAGGATTGTCAGTGATTGAGGGAGAAGTGTTGAGCAATAATCACAACATGCTCAAGCTCGTGACAGGCCTCGGCTTCACCATCAAAATCAGCGAGGAGGACCAAGGCATCATGAAGGTCAGTAAGGAGCTATAGGGAGCCTCTGATGGAACCTCTAGCCATCCCACTAAGCAACCCAAAGACGGTTGCCAAGTGGTTGGTTATAAAAATTCAGAGTTCGCCCAAATGTCCCACCAGGGGACGCCGATCCGCTACGGGCTGAAGCCCGTGCGGAATCGTCAGCAAGGCGCGGAAAAGGGGTAAGCAGGCAAGCTGTGTAGCGGCTGCTCGCAAAAAATTTTAGTTCCGGCCAACCTGTGCGTGGTTGTTGCCACTTTAGTGGCTTTACAACCACGGCCTCCCCCTTGCGGGGGAAAGGTTACCCTACACTGAAACTTCGTTTTATCGCGCCGCATATGTTTTATATGTAAGCAAGAAATTTTTTACGCAACGCAATCGCACCACCGAATCATTTGTAATTGCGCAGCCGGTAGTAATACGCTGCCATCGGTAGCGCGAAACTCCAGAACACCACCGCAGCGGGAGCATGAATCAGGTAAAAGCACACCCCGATGCCGACCAGCACAAGCTGCGCCAGACTCAATACCAGCACCGTGCGCCTGACAGAGAGACCGGCGTGCTCCAGCACATGATGAATATGCGTACGGTCGCCCGCAAACGGTGATTGCTTGCGCTTCATCCGCCGCGCCATCACGACCAGCGTGTCGATCAGGGGGATGCCAAACAACCACAAGACCAGAGCCGGCTCTGCCGACACGCTACCCTGCGTAACCTGCGCCATGAACCAGCCCAGCACCAGTCCCAGCCACATGCTCCCGGAATCCCCCATGAATACCCACGCACGTTTGACGAAAAGACGCGAGTTAAACAGCAGAAAGCCAACCAGCGCCCCAAGCATCGCCCATGTCAGCGGCAACAGTTCTACAGCCCCCGCAAGATAAAAAATCGTCGCCACACCCAGCGTGGTGATCAAAGCCATCTTGCCCGCCATGCCGTCCGTCCCGTCGATCATGTTTATTGCATTGATCCCGCCGACGAACGCAATCACGCTGAATGGAACGGCAAACATACCCAGCGGAATATCTATGCCAATCAATGCCCCCAGATGCGTGATCGTCCCCTCTGCGCCGACGATCACCACCGTCACCAGGAATACCTGGATCATCATGCGCAATGAAACCGACAGTCCATGCTTGTCGTCCAGTACGCCAAGCACCACCAATACAGCGGCACATTCCAGCAATGTTGTAACATTTCCGTGCAGCGCATCACCGATAAACAATGCGGCCAGAACCGCGATAAACATCGCCAAACCACCCACCATGGGGGTCGGGTGCTCATGCTGTTTACGCCCGCCCGGACGATCCACGATATCCAATCGATGCGCCACTTTGCGCAACAGTAAAATCAAGATTGCACAAACCAGCATAGAAATAATAAAAACTTGCATAACAACCCAATCACAAAAAATTCAACACCGCGAACCCTGTCAGGGTCAACAAATCATATAGCCAACGCCCACCAGAGAAATTCTCAGATCACTTCCTCAGCATTCATAAATAACCAGCTGTCACCTGCTCCAGTTCTTCAACCCAAATTATCCATTATTGATCCGGCATGAATAAACTTTCTATGACCGTTCGGGCTGAGGTATCGAAGCCTCCTTGTATCGTAGCCATTCATCCTTCGATACCTCAGGACGAACGTGCTACTTTATTCGTGCCGGATTAATAGTAAGGAGGATAAGCGTTTTCAACGTTTCCTACCCCATCCCAACCTTCCCCCTCGAGGGGAAAGGAGCCGATCTTCCGTGGTGCTGCGATTGTAATTGCCGGGATAATTCCCCGAAAGCAGGCCCGTAAATCTCCCGCAAAGAAGCAGAATGCCAGCATCTCAATAGCCCGTTTGAATCACATAACCCACACTGCGCCCTGCGCCAGTCCGCAATAAACAGCCCTTTTCAACCAAATCTGCCAACTCACGATAAGCCGTAGCGCGACTGGCCTTGGCCAGGCTGACATATTTGCGCGTGTTCATGCCACCCGCAAAACCATCAGTACCCGCGTCCAGCAATCTGTTCAGCACTTTGCGCTGACGTTCGTTCAATACGATGTTTTGGTGACGCAACCAGAACTTGGCTTTGTCGAGCACCTTGCCAACGGTTGCTTCCGCACTCTCACAGGCACCATTCACCTGTTCAAGGAACCATGCAAGCCACGGTGTCACATCCAGGCCATCGCGCTGCGTGCGTTCCAGAACATCATAGTAAGCATTTCGTTCGCGCATGATTTGAGCAGACAGACTGAACAATCGAACCGGGCGCTGTTCGTCCTGGCATATCGCCATATCGGTAAGCGCACGCGCAAGCCGGCCATTGCCATCCTCAAACGGATGCAGCGTCACAAACCACAGATGCGCCAAACCTGCGCGCAGCAGGCCATCAAGCTCTTTGGGGGGGGCATTGAACCAGGTGATAAAACGGCTTACTTCGCGCTCCAGAACATCGCGGGGCGGCGCTTCAAAATGGATTTTTTCACGAGCGGCTGCACCAGAGACCACCCGTATCGGCTCGGCACCGCGCAAATCACCGATACGAACGGCGTACAAACCCGATTGCCCAGTCGGAAAAAGTGCCGCCTGCCATCGACACAACCGATCACCGTCAAGGGGAGCAGCATATTCTCGCGTTGCATCCAACAGCACGTCCACCAAACCATCCACCGAGCGCGATGGATGCGGCAAACCGGCGGTAGGCAATCCCAAATGGCGCGCAACAGAAGAACGGATGGAATCCATATCAAGACGCTCACCCTCAATCGCGCTGGTATTAAAACCATCCTCGGTAAGAATCTGTGCCTGCGCTTCCAAAGAGAGCGAGTTATCCAATAAGCGCGCCATGCCCAGCAATTGCCCTTGCTGTTTACGCGCACGGCTTAGCAACGGCGACAAGCCACCTTCATCCCAAGTAAAGCCCGGCCATTTTTTTTGTTGCCATATCCACTGCTGCATTTACCGCCCCACAATTGCATCTTAAAGTGAAGCGATTATCTGTCAGTTGCGCTTCACTGGCAAGAACAGAAGCTACTCAGGAGCAGAAATAATTCTTCTTCTATTTCAAAGATCAAATAACTTGGTAGGGGCGAGATTCATCGCGCCCATCTTCTGATACATGAATAAATCAGGGCGCGATAAATCTCGCCCCTAGCCGACCGCTTGAATACACGCTCGACAAACCGGTGCCTTTCCGCCTTGGATACTCGGTAAGCAACCTCCGCTGGCCCGTCCAAAAATGCCTTGACCTGCGCCAAGGTTTGCAGCCGTGCTTCTTCCATGTTGATCACCATGCCTTGCATCATGACCGATTCAGAACTTCAGACGCTCAGACTCATTTCGTATTGGAAGAGGCTCTGGGGGTAGAATAAACAACGTCAACATTAACCATTCCATTGGGGACACTGGAGGCCTGAACATAAACATCAGTCTTCGACGATGATGCAAAATTGATAGAAGCAGGATCTTCAATCCGGATGTTTTTTAGCGTTCTTCCAGGCTGCGTTGCGAGCATCATCCCGAACGACATTCTTGCCGAGACACGGGTATCCTCTGCATGACAGTTTCGCATAATTATATTGCCAAGAGTGGTGGCAGCTTGGCGAGTTTCCGCACTAATAACAAAACCTGCCCGATCATTATTTGATGCTGCACCTGAAGAATGATCAGGGTTGTATACTTTTACCCCATCAAGCAACACTCTTGGTGATTTGTCTGCATCCCAGTTATAAAACCGCACACCACTCGCGACTGGATTGTCTACAGTAAAGTCATGGATATTGATATCGCCATATATTTTGTTTGCGCCGGAACCCGAGATAAACCATAGAGCAGAAATGTAATCATTATGAGTGCCATCATGGTAAGAACGGCCCCCGGAAACATTTACCTGAAATTTATTACCTGCTGATCCATCAAGAGCGCCTGGTGTAAACTGTATACCTGCTCCTGCGTTTCCAGAAGTATTCACCCCAAGCAGCACAACATTCTCAAGAAAACAATTGGCATTCGGCTCGATGTCGATTCCTGCCCAAGGGCCAGCAGCAGCGCCATTTGATGTGTTGTAACTACCGCCTAAAACCTGCATTCCTTTAACAGAAATAATTGACATACCATTTCTGCGGCTGTTGTTTACAACAACGTTTTTAACCGTGACATTACTGGATGGCCCTGACCTCGTATTATCACCTGTGATGATAATCCCATCTGTAGCACTATTATTGATGATGAAATTTTCTATCAGAATGTTATCACTGCCGTACATGAAAAACGCGGCCGCAACTCCATCAACCGTAACCCCTGCTCGCGTCATGTTGATGGTTGCGCCGTTGCCACTGAACACTACATTAACCTGATGAGCTGCGCCAAATAAGGCATAGTTCTGTATAGGTGCTGGAGGAACAAAATTGATTACCACGCCTGGGTCGAATTCCACAACTTGATTAGATCCACAGGTGATTGATTTGGTTATTAAATACGTTCCTTTTGGGAAATATAGTTTTTTAGAAACCCCGCCCTTTGCGCGAGTATTTACAAAAGCGGCTTGTATAGCTACCGTGTCATCTGTTACGCCATTTCCAACAACCCCAAAATCCGAAACGCTTAATGATTTGCTTGGCTTGTCAAAAGCGGTACGCGACACCGCGCCCTTGCTGGTTGCCGTGTTGGCAATATCGGCGAGCACCGCGTCGCTGTATAGCTTCGGATTCGGTGTTGTAATGCCGCTACCGGCGAACACCACAGCCGGGATGAATGAAAGCAGGAAAAAACAAGCGCGCATCGTGTTATTTTTCATTTTTTAAGCCCTTGAGTTGACCAATACAGATACAGATACAGACTGAGCCGCCGCGCCGGTATTGTAATGTGACAGACTACTCACCCTTTTAGCAAAGAGAAATACTGCTCAGCAACGATGCGCCAAGTATAGCAGCGATTGGCGACCTCCAGCATATCGCGCCCGACTTTTTCCGCGACCGTCTTATCCAGAGACACGATGAGCTGCTGCAATTTTTCGCTGTTGCCAAAGAAGAGCGCCTTGCCTTCCGTGGTGCTGCGATTGTAATCACAGTCAAAAGCCAAAACGGCTTTGCCGAAATGCATCGCTTCTACCAACGAAGGATTGGTGCCGCCTGCAGAATGCCCGTGCACATAAAACGATGCACGCGAGCGCAACGTCTTGAGCTTGCCGAGATCGTAGATCGGGTCGAGCAAAAAGAGATTGTCGCACGAAGCGTACTGCTCGCGGAGCGCACGGCCATACTCACTGTTACTCCAATTGCCCACCATCACCAAAACATGCGACTTCAGCCTGGCGGACGCCTCCAGCACCATATGCACATTGTTTTCCGGCTCGATGCGGCAAACCGCAAAGGCATAACTTTCGGGCAGGTCATACTCATCCACTGCCGTTCCCTCAACTGCCACCGCATGATCGCCGCCATACGCGATCACATGACAATCAACCCCATAAGCCTGCTTCACGTACTCGGCAATCGCACCATTATCCGCAATCACCTCGTGCGAAAAGCGCACCGCCATCTTTTCCGAAAAGCGCAAGAAACGTTTGGCCAAGCCTTGCCACTTCTCCCTGCGCCACTCGATGCCATCGATATTGGTGATGATGCGCGCCGATGAGACAAGCCGAACCAAAGGTAACGCGATCGCACCCGACACACCCAGCAACAGAATCACATCGCTGCGATTCCAAACCGCAGAGAACAATGAAACGATGTCATAGGGAATGCTCTGCGCACCATTGGCATTGAGCGGAACGTATTTCAGCTGCGCAGAAAGAAAAGATCGTTCTTTTGATGGACAGCTTCTGCTGCTACAGTAAATCGTGAGCGGATCAGGTAACGATGCTGCGTCATGGTATTTGACGAGATTCTCCGCCAGTGTTTCAAAGCCGCCGTAATTCGCCGGAACACCCACCGTACCGATGATGGCGATATTTTTATCTTTCATTAGCCGGTTATCGCCCGTTTTTGAGCCACTACTATTTGGGAAATGTACCGAACTCCGAACAGGTGAAGCAGTTTATCAATGGGTGTCAGCAGAACACCGAGCACCTTGCGCATCTTATTCATGCCCCTCCGCAAAATAGTCGTGAACTTTTTATGCTTGAATTCCCCTCCTCGCAAACTAGCGCTGTCTTTTGCTCGGAAAAACGTACCCACATAATGCCGAACTAATTCGTAAGTACTCATCTGTTCTGCAACATAAAGTGTTTTCATTTCTAACTGCGATAGACATCCTTCGAGCGATTTTGTCGTAAATCTGGACAAATGGTGCGGTGGATAATCAAGGGCTGGACGCCAACACATTTGATTGTTCGGTGTGGATAGAATAATCACGCCATCATTTTTTAGAAGCTTGGTGGCTTTACCCAGAAATGCTTTCATATCTGGCAGATGTTCCAGCACCTCAAAAAGCGTTATCACGTCAAAACGTTTCCCTTGCTCGATCATTTCTTCGATAGATTGCGTGGTAATCCTCGAGCCAAGCCCAAGTTTTTCCTGTCCGTAAGCAATTGCGCTTTTATTAAAGTCAACGCCTTGTGCGTCATAACCCAACGAAAGTAATTTCTTTACAAAAAAACCATTGAAGCACCCGATATCCAACGCCGTAGTATTACCTGATTGAAATTTTGACTGTAAAAATTTAATGGCTTCCAAATGATGCCAAAGAATGAGGTCTTCCGAACTCGTCACCACGTTTAGATCATCAATGTAGTCCGCATCATTCTCATAAAGACCCGCAGCTATAGCAGAATCACAACGAACAAATCTTTCAAACCCGCAACCCTTGCATCTATAGTGTTGATACTCCCTATAAGGATCAAACTCCACCATCTTTTCAGAGCCACAACAATCACACTGCATCTTAGTTCACCTTAAACACTTTCCAAGTAGCTGTTTATCGTCATCTCAACCAACCATGTCGAGTCGTACTTCATCTCACAATATTTTCGAGATCGAGTTATTGCTTTATTAATAAGTTCTTCATCCACAGCAAGGAATTTTGCAGCAAGTGATTTTCCATCGCCGACTTTGCACAAGAAGCCATTCCACCCATCAATCACCGTTTCCCGGCACCCTGGCGCGTCGGTTGCAACAATCACCTTACCCAAAGCTAGAGCCTCAATAAGTGACCGTGGAGTTCCCTCGCCGTAGGAAGGTAATGCAACAATATCTGAGGCTGTCATATAGTCTTGGACGTTGTCTTTATAACCTAGATAGTAGACGCCACACTCATCAGCAAATTTTGCTATACCGTCCTTCGATATTTGTCGCGATGAAGCCAAATCAACCAGCCCCAAATGAATGAATGCGTAGCCATCTGGCTCCAACTGGTTGACGATCTTCGCCGCTTCGTAAAACTCAAAAAAACCTTTTTCCGGCACTCCCCGAGCAGGGAAGAGCACGACTCTTCGGCCAGATAAACCGATCCCCAGCTCGTTGCTTAAATTCAACTTAGCATGAGCAACATCATCCAAAGATGGGCAAGGAAATTCCTCAAGATCCAACCCTGAACCAAATGTCAAAATCGCTTTCTTCGGATCAATAATCTTTCTGGAAATGAAATACGCCATGTCATCTGGATTCTGAAAAAAAACGGTCGTTGCAAATCGAAGCGCAAATTTGTACTGCACCAGTAGCAACCATCGCATCAGTTTTGTTTTGGCATCATCGCGCACAAAAAGTGTACCCAAGCCGGTAATGGTGATAAATATCCCTCGCACACCCGCAAGCCACGCCCCAACTGTTCCATAGATTGCTGGCTTATGTGTAAAGTTGTGCACGATGTCTGGATGTTGCTGCTTGAGCAAACGATACAACCGAATTAGCAGCTGGAAGTTTTGAATAGGCGAAACAGAATGCCTGGCAAAATCCAAGGCGATCGGCTTAACCCCCAGTTCTCTTAGCCATTCGAAATAGCGACTCTCTGAGCTGATCGAAACAACCTCATGCCCCAGTGAGATAAGTTTGCTGATGATAGGTTTGCGGAATACGTAAAGCGCCCCATCCGTATTCACGATCATGAGAACCTTCATCATCCCCTTTCCTGCTCAAGCCAAGCCTGAAACATCAACACTCCCCATAACTGGCTGGACCAATTTCGATTTTCCGATAAATGCTCTGCCCACTTTTGCCGAATTGGTTCAGGATAAAAAAAACCTTCCTTGCGCAACCGCTGCTCACTTAGCAATTCTTCCGCCCAATTCCGCAATGGGCCGCGCAACCACTTATCAATCGGAAAACCAAACCCCATTTTGGGTCGTTCAATCAACTCTCGCGGCACATGACGATACAGCACTTGGCGCAACGCCCATTTGGTTTGTCCAGCGCGTAACTTGTATTCCATCGGCAACCGCCAGGCAAATTCCACCACGCGGTGATCCAAAAACGGCACACGGCTTTCCAGCGAATTCCCCATCGCTGCCCGATCCACTTTAACCAGAATGTCATCCGGAAGATAGGTCAATGTATCCAATGCCATCATGCGCTGCACATCACTCAAACCAGTTAGCGATGGCTGATTGCCCGTAAGCAAGGTGGTGGGCTCGACTCCACCAACTACCAGCGCAGCAGGATCAGCCCAACTCGAGAGCATGCCCAGATAAAGTTCTGCTGCCGAGGCACTGGTCATGACACCTGCCCCTTTATGCAACTTGTCACCAACACTCGTCCACGGCAAAAATCTCGCATAGCGATTCCAAGTCTGCGGTGAGATTGCAGTAATTCCTCTCGCGGCCATGCTGCGTAATGGCACTGGAATAATTGAAAGACTTTTCCACAAGCTCGCTGTGAGCTGGTATCGGTTATATCCGCAAAACAACTCATCTCCCGCATCACCCGACAGCGACACCGTGACATGCTGTTTAGCCAATTGGCTCACCAAAAAAGTGGGTATCTGCGATGAATCCGCAAACGGCTCGCAATACAAGCTCGGCAAACGCGGGATCACCTCCATCGCCTGCTCTGGCGTGACATAGAGTTCGGTATGCTCCGTGCCCAAATGCCGCGCCACTGCCTTGGCGTGAACTGCCTCGTTGTAACCTGCATCGTTGAAACCGATGGTGAATGTTTTAACCGGACGCGAAGACTGCGCCTGCATCAACGCGACCACCGTACTGGAATCAATGCCCCCAGACAGAAATGCGCCCAACGGCACATCCGCCATCATTTGCTGGCGCACCGCGTCTTTGGCCAACACTTCCAGTGCGTCCACCGCCTCATCAGCCGAACCCACAAATGGCTGAGCCACGCCAGCAACCGCCACTTCAACCGCATCCCAATACTTCCAAACCTTGGGTTCAGGCTGCTCCAATGAAACAGACAACAAACACCCCGGCTCCAGCTTGGCGATGCCTTGGTAAATGGAATATGGTGCGGGGATGTAGTTATGCCGCAACAGCAAGCAAAGTGCGCCACGGTCAATGTTTGCCGCAAAAGCAGGATGCGCCTTAAGAGCCTTAAGTTCCGAGCCAAACAAAAACACCCGCTCGTTACCACTACCCTGCCAGCCGTAATACAGTGGCTTCTCGCCAATTCGATCGCGTGCCAAGGTCAGCGTGCGCGTTTGCCGATCCCACAAAGCAATCGCAAACATGCCGATCGATTTCTTGAGCGTTGCCTCTATCCCCCAAGCATCAATCCCCGCCAGCAAAGTTTCCGTATCCGAATGACCCCGCCAACAAATCTCCCCTCGCCCGCCTCCGGGAGAGGGGCTGGGGGAGAGGGCTAGGGTGAGGGGTGGTCTAGCGGCCTTTTCCAACTCCGTCCGCAAATCCAAATGGTTATAAATCTCCCCATTGAACACAATCACAAACCGCCCGCTAGCCGACACCATCGGCTGATGCCCCGCAGGCGACAAATCCACAATCGCTAGGCGTCGAAACCCAAGACCAGCACGCTGTTCGCTGTCGCACCAAACCCCGCCATCATCCGGCCCACGATGGATGAGCGTATCCGCCATGCGACGCAGCAAAACCTCATCACACACCGAGCCAGCAATGCCACCAACAAAACCTAACAGACCGCACATTACCGAGTTACCCCATCCATCGAAGCGCGATAACCGACTGCAGACCAGTATGGTAAATTCGGGGCGAATTCAATTCGCTCCAAGCCTGCACGCTCCATCATTTTCTTAATTTGCTTGCGTGTAAAACGTTGCTCTAAACGTGTCCCGAATCGATCCAAGGCATCCGTTCGCATCGTATAAAAGCTACAATTCCTGTATGGACTTAAGGGCACATTTTTTACATCTATGCCAACTTTTTCCAGCCATAAAGCCAATTTTGCCAAAGGATAATAAACCACCCCGGCAATTATTTGACTCACCCAATATCGCAAACCATAAGGCAACCTTGAAATAACATATCTAAGAATATCGCTTAATTTCCATATTGCTCGAAACCACATAGGACGATTGTCGAACGCGTAATAGAGATAAACCAAAAAAGGTGCGCCCGGCTTCAGTTTATTCACACAGGACACAATTGCAGACTGCGTATCTGGCACATGATGTAACACACCTAGAGAATAGCCAAAATCCATACTAGCGTCCGGCAACGGAATTGAATCCACACTTGTCAGATGAAACTCGCAGTTATTGTTGTCAACCAAATTTCGTTTGGCCACTTCCAAAGCAACGCTTGGGTCAATGCAATGCAGATGCCCTACTCTTGGTGCCACCAATTTCGCCCAACGCCCGCTACCACAACCTAAATCAAACCCCACCGCATTTGGCGGCAAAGATCCCCAAGGAAAAATAGCGAAGTACATCTCAAATATCCGCCTGTGCTCTTCCGGAGGAAGTGAAGATTGATCAAATCTTTCCCATTCGTCACCGAAACCACACACAGTTTTAACATCAACATTCTTCATAAAATAAAATTCCCCAGTTACTCAACACATCATTTTGTCAATACGTTGGCGTAAACTGAGACATATCTATCCGCAACCTTACTGATTGAGAAATTATCCTCGACCCGCTTGCGGGCAGCCGTGCCGAGTTCTGTTCGTGTCTGCTGCGGCAACCTACACATCCTCAACAAGGCACCGGCCAGTTCGACAGCGCTTTCAGTTGGAACGGTAAAACCAGTCGTACCGACTATAAATTCAGCTTCGCCAGCACGTGTAACAACACATGGGGTACTCATCGCCATGGCCTCGCACACAACATTTGGAAAGCCCTCTGCCTTGGATGAAAGACAAAAAACATCGAGAGCCGACATCAAATCTGGCACGTCACCACGCTCTCCCAACAAAATGAAGCGATCTGACAAGTTGAAATCATCAAGCCAATCCCTAAGCTGGGCGTTATTTGAATCGCAATTACGCCCGATCATCACGAACCTCACTCCATCTAATTGCCTGGCAACAAGGGAAGCAGCTTCGATAAAATTTCGATAATCTTTTAAAGGATCAAAACGACCACAAACGCCAATCAGCAACTCTTTGTCATTACAAACCAATTTTTCACGCAGGCGCTCGCGGACTGATGCAGAGCGAGTGAGTGAAGATAAATCATAGCCATTAGGCACAATCTCAAACTTGTCTTTGTCGTAGCCCAAATTCAGGTGAACCTCCCTAGCTTTTTCACCACAACAAATAATCGCGGCTGGAAGAAAACGGGAGGATTTAGCGCAGAGCAGAATAATTAGTTGCGTTAACGAGTTCCTAGACTGGCGAAGAGCAGAAGTACGGATATTCCAAACAATATTTCTATATCCCGACACCCGGGCTGCCAAGCCCCCCAACAAATCGGCGTGATACATCCAAGTTTGCACGATGTCTGGTCGCGCCTGACGAATAATCCGCCTCAACCGCCATAGCGCAAGAGGGACATCCCAAGCGGAGCGCATATTCAGCGCAATGACTTCGACACCGATGGCTTGAAGTTTCAATCCCACCTGACCAATAGCGGATAGGGAAATAACTGTGTGGCGATAGTGTAAATTGCCTTGGTGCGATTCCACCAATCGCTTGAGCATGAGTTCCGCTCCACCAATCTCAAGATTGCCGATGATATGTAGAATTCTCATAGTGAGGATGGAAGAGATTTAATAGACTTCGCCGGATTGCCTGCAACAATAAAGCCAGCAGGAACATCCTTGGTAACAACGCTGCCGGCACCAATGATGCTCCGATCCCCTACACACACGCCAGGAAGTATTATGGCCCTCGCGCCAATCCATACATCATTCCCAATAATTACTGGAGCCGACGTAATTTTCTGATCAATCAAACGCAAGCTAGGATTTGTATAATCATGTCCACCAGTAAGAATCATTACTTCGGGCCCCATCATCACATCTCGCCCAATAATCACATCTTCAATGCATACAATATAACTGTCCTCGCCAATGCCAGAATTGGTACCAATTGAAATTCTCCCCCCACGCCCAAAACGAACACCTTGCGCGATGTTGATCCTATCACCACACGATTGAAAAATATGACGCGCGGCTAAGCGACGCAATTTCACTCCAACTATTGATGGGAAGTACCGAAAACACCCGTAATAACAAATCAGCGCCAGCATCCTAATAAACGCAGATATGGAGGTACTCATGCAGATTCCAGAATCACTTTGTTCAACAATCCAGCTATTCTTGGTCCAATGATGTCTCTCGCATAGCATGTTTCAATAATATGCCTGCCAGTCTGCCCCATCTGCGAGGCAAGACCTTGATTTGTGATGAGCCTCGAAATAGCCTCCACCCAATCATCCATAGAGATGGCCGAATATCCGCATTCGCCTTTTTCCAGAACTTCCACATTCATGCCCACTGGCGAAACAACAACAGGAACTCCAACAGACATGTACGTCAACATCTTGTAACTACACTTGCCCCGCGCCCATGGGTCATCAGTCAGCGGCATCAGCCCTACTGTGAAATCATGCAGCGATTGGACTTCCGTTGCCGGATGCCACCGTTCATAAACCACGCGATCGGGTGGCAGTTTTGCAAAAACCGGGCGGCGATCGGACACAACTTTAACAATCGCATCACGGTGTCTATCAAGTAAGCGATGTAATGCCGATTCAATTGCATACAAATACTTGAAACCGCCTGATGTACCAGACCATCCGATTACCTGCCGCCTAAAGTTCGGCCCCTCACTTTGAGGCACAAAAATATCAGCATCAACTGCTGTAGGAATGACAACAACTGGCGCAAATTTATCGAAATGATTAGCAAGATAATTGTTGCCGCAAATCACTAGTGAAGATTGCCGCGCTATCTTGTCCACGCTGCCAGCCCGCTGACTCAAGAAGATGGCATCATCCACATCAAACACGAGCGGCTTTTTAATAAATGCTTCCCATGTGCCTAAAGTAGCTATCAAATTTCGCTGCAAAAAACATAAATCATATTCAGCCGTCTTTCTAACACGTATCAAGCTATCGGCCAGTGCTGCTGCAAACCAGAAAGGGCGGATTAAGCGTGATTCCGGCGCATATGCCCTGAAACGTGCCGTAGCCTCATACACCTCCAACCCACTTGATACCAAGTCATTTTGGTATTGATGAAAACGGAACCTAGTGCTTGGAGCATTCACCCCTTGGGTTAATGCAATCACCCGTTTCTTTTCGTATTGCCCCATAACATTTTCCACTAATTTAATTTCCACTTATCCAAGGCTTGTTTGTGCCATTACAGTCCACAATATCCGTGATATGTTTATGAAAACAATTATTAACACCATCATACTCACCGATATTACAGCCAGCGCGTTCAACCTATTTCTTGATGCAGCCATCACAATCGAAAATAACCCAAAGAATTGTGAGACTTCTAACAACCGACCTGCAGCGACCGCCACAGGTATTGCCATCGCCATCGCCAATGATGCAAAAAAGGTGGCAGCCGCAATACTTGCCCGGTATCTATCGCTTTCAAGCGTGTTGGCAAAGACGAACCTTTGACGGGAGAAAAAAAACAGAGCTACCAGTGTAATTACAGGAAAGAATGGCGCGTAAATGGTCCCTGGGTCCATTCCTCGAGATTCAAACAGTTCTTTTATCAGACCAACCCCAGCCAGCGCAATTAGAATGGCAATCAATGGAGCGAACCAGAAATTGTTAGACGCGAACCTCCAAAAACGCCTGAATAGTAGTAACACCCCTGCGAACATCGAAACATGAAAAGCCCCCGCGGTAAGGAATAACGCGACTCTATAGCGCACAGCAAATGTTGAAAGTATGGCCAGTCCCAAGAAACCAATACCAACAGCAGACCTGATCGCAGCAAACTCGAGTCCAGGGGCAAGAAATAGTGCGTACAAAGCGACAAATAATGTTTTGTACTTCGGTAGCATAAAGGCAACGATGGCCTTCGGAATAAAGCCTAATACAGCCATGGGAAAAAAAACGGAGAAATAAGTATCGGAGAACCAAGATGCAACATAAGTAACTAAAGCAAATCCAGGATCTTTTGCTAAATTCAGGATAACAACCCAGTCCTCCTCAGCATTAGCCCGGATTGCATCGATCATATCTTGATAATCGTTGTAATCAAACCCACCAAATCTATTGCCACAAATAACTGAAAGCACTAGCGCTAACAAAAATGCAATATGTACGTCAAATCTCGGAGCAAAAAACGCTAATGCAACCATCACGAATATGGATAAAAGATAAATATCAAGTAACATTATTTGTTAGCACGCATGAATTGCCAAAGAACCAACCGATTATCAGTTTCTGTACATAGAATAATAATTTGTGTTTACACTTTCAGTCAGCGTATCCCTATGCAAAACCATTATTTAATCCTTGCCCAAATGGTCATCCGCCCTGTCTGACCAAACACACTCAACAACCAAGCAAGCGGATATAAAATGTAGCTCAACCTACCTGCCCACACAGGAAGATTGATAAGCTTTTGACCCAATTTCGCATAGCCTTTGTCTCGTAAGACGTAGCCTGTGCTGGCGATCATGTTATTTAATACGCGCTGGTGTTGTACTTTTACCAGTTCCCAACCACTAGCCTCTAGAACTAACTCCATGGTATGCGGAGTGAAATGATAAAGATGGTTTGGCAAGTGCAGGTCGTACCACCTGCTTTTGAAAAATCGAAACGACTGTGAAGCAGCGTTCGGCACTGACAGCACCAGCCACGCATCTTGCTTTGCCCATTCGCGCAACTTCTTTAGGCAACCGACAGGATCGTGTAGGTGTTCTAGTACCATCCAACCCACAATAAGATCGAATGGCTCATCTGGCTGCGGAGCAGTTTCAAGTGGTCCAGCATGAACACGATAACCAAGTTTTGTCGCTGCATGGGCGGCTTTCTCGGAAAACTCGATGCCTTCCACCTGCCAGCCTTGAAAAGCCATATGGTGTAGAAAAGCACCAGACGCGCATCCGATCTCCAGCATCCGTCCCTGCTTCAGCGGTGGCAAAGAGGTGGTTTTGAAGTTAATCACACTTTTTACAAATGGTTTAATCAACTTCTTAATGTTAGTGAGTCCCTTATGCTTGGCTTGCCGAACTTGTGTGCCAAGGTAGGGGCCGTAATCCTCCGGGTAATAGTAGCCGATGGTGTCCGGAGTTGGTCTTGGATTGGTGCGCATAAGCCCACAACTAATGCATTTGACTATGGTGAATTCGCCGGATAGGTCATGAAGTAAATCGTGCCCTGTCAGTACAACCTCATCTTCTTTTTTGCAGCCGAGCGGACAGGAAATATCCTCAAGTCTTACTTCGATAATTGATCTGCCCATAAAACTTGTTTTTTCTCTAATAAGTAAATTTGTAATGTTAAATTGATTAGTATGTAGATACTTGTAGAAATACTCAAACCCATCACTCCCCAATAATTATATGCAACTACTTTGCAAGGTATGTATGCAGTAAAGGTAAGTATAGACATTCGCGTCGGAGTTGTTGTATCCCCGCATGCGTAAAAAGTTGTCGAGGAAATTTGGCCCGCAGTGCCGCACACAAACGCACCGCCCAGCCATAACATAATCCACCACAACTCCACCACATTGTCCGTTGTGACATTCCCATGACCAATTAGAAATTCAAGCAAAGCTTGTCCAAATATTCCTACAGTTAAAAGGATTGCAATGGTGATTACGGTAACCTGCACAAGCTTTCGAAGATATGCTCGCCGGAACCCAACTTTATCGCCCACCTTGTAATACTTGCTCAGGATAGGAACTAGGGGTGCTGCAATTGCCTTGTTGATTACTTGAGTTGCCGCTCCATAAATCTGCTGCGCGAGATAATACAACGACAGGCTGCCGCTACTGGCTGTGGAAAGCAAAAACCTATCCACAAGGGGATCGGTCTTGTAATATGCATTGCCCAACAGCAATGGCTTGATACGCTGCCATGCTTGTTTGAGTGCTGGACTTTGCAGGTTTGGGCGAGTCGGTTTACCCATGCCTGACGATAACAACAAAGTTTGAATGACCAGTCGGATGGCGCTAATCCATGCAGCAGCAAACACACCAAAACGAGGTAGCGCCCAAACCAAGATCGCGAAGGCAATAGCACCAGCCAGAATTTGCGTGAACTCAGCCCATACAAACTTTTGTCTGGCATGATACGCCGCCCATTGTACCCCATTGATGGCAGTGAAAATCATGCCGATTAACTGAATGCGCGTGAGATCAATCGTCAATGCCTTCCCTGCCTCACTGAAACCAGGGACAGTTAAGGGTATCCACCACGGAGCAGCCACAAAAAGAATGACTGAAATTATGCCGAACAAGCCACCTACAAGAGCAAGAAACCCCCATACATCATGGCGAAGTCGATCCTGTTCTTCACCTGCAAGCAATGGTACCAACACGTGCATGAGTGAGCCGCTAATCACCATCAATACCAATTGTGGTACCGTCATACTGGCAAATAATGCATCGGTTTCTATTCCTGGGCCTAATTGAACCAGAACATACCACTGAAACAGAAAGGTGATGCCGATATTCCCCGCTGAAAGTGTACCGAGTTGGATTGTTTGTTTCATTCTATGAAGGGTTGATCAACCCGCAATTTATGCAGAAACAAAGTTGACATACCAGTCCATTGCCACGTTCAATCCATCACCTATACGGTGAGTAGGTTGATAACCCAATAGCGAGGATGATTTGCTGATGTCAGCCAACGAGTGACGTACGTCACCAGATCTGAAATCCCTATAAACTGGCCTTGCATCTTTCAGATTTGTGTAGCGGGGCAAAAGTTTAAGGCGAATTTGCTCATACAATTGATTAAGTGTAGTCCGGTCTCCCACTGCCACGTTGTACACTTGATTAGTTGCTTCTGGATTTTCAGTGGTGGCTGCCAGTAAGTTGATCTGTCGAACATTTTCGATAAAGCAGAAGTCACGGCTGGTTTCGCCATCGCCATTGATAAAGATAGACTCGTCTTTGATCATGCTGGCGATCCACTTGGGGATGACTGCTGCGTAGGCACCATTGGGATCCTGGCGCGGGCCGAAGACGTTGAAGTAGCGCAAGCCGATGGTGTTGAAGTCGTAGGTGCGTGCGAATACGTCGGCATAGAGTTCGTTGACGTACTTGGTGACGGCGTAGGGTGACAGCGGCTTGCCGATCTTGTCTTCCATTTTGGGCAAGTCGGGATGGTCGCCGTAGGTTGAGCTGGAGGCGGCATAGACGAAGCGTTTGACCTTGGCATCGCGTGCGGCAACCAGCATGTTGAGGAAGCCGTCGATGTTGGTTTCGTTGGTGGCGATGGGGTTTTCAACCGAGCGCGGGACACTGCCCAGGGCGGCTTGGTGGAGGACATATTCGACGGAGTAGCGCTGGATTGCCGCGTCGACTTCGTCTCCTCGCAATGACGAGTGTTTCTGGATTGCCGCGTCGCTGTGCTCCTCGCAATGACGGTCTGCGTCGACTTCGTCTTCTCGTAATGACGGGGTGAATGTCATTGCACTTTTGCAGTCGTCCAGATTGCGGATGTCGCCATTGATGAAATTGAAGTTTGCCCATTGTTCGGCGGATACCAATGATTGGACTTCGTCCAGATTGCGTTGGTGACCGGTGGCGAAGTTGTCCAGCCCCACCACGCGCTGGTTGAGTTTGAGCAAGGTTTCGAGCAGGTTGCTGCCGATGAAACCTGACACGCCGGTGATGAGCCATGTGTGTGGCTCGGTGGCAAGACGCGACTTAAGTTGTTCGTAATTTAAGGATGGGGTCATTTGGCACGCTTCTTTTTTACTGTGTGCTTAAATTTCAGGACAGCAAAATTTAGCTCAATGGAGGTTTCTGCACCGCTGGTTTGTAAATCGTCGTCAAGTATTTCGGCAATTAATTCACCGCTGCGCTGCATGAGTGTTTTTTGCTGCGCCTTGTCTTGTATGGTTGAGAGTTCTTTGACGTTTCTGGATAGTTCGCGGATTTTGGTGAAGGTTTCGATGATTGAGATGGTTGCTTGTGTCGCTACCGGACTCTTGAGTATGGTGGCAAGCATGTACAGGCCTTTTTCTGTGAATGCCTTTGGATTAACCGTGGAATGCTTGAGCTTTTCGAACCGGTGGAAATTTTCCACCAGTTCTGATTTCTCCGTTTTCGTTAGCTCTACGATATATCCAGAGGGGAATTTGTCTGGGTTGTTAGTGACAGCTTTGTTGATGTCCCTTGTTTCAACCCCATAAATCTGGGCAACATCGCTGTCGATCAAAACGCGAACGCCTCTAACCTCGAGGATTACTTTTTCCAGATTTTCGATTTTCACAATATCGCTCATTTCAGTCCGGCAAATTCAATAACTTCGGTAACTGTTCAGCTTGGCAGTAGCAGATGGCAAGGAAGCCTTTTTTGCTGCCCTTCGTCCTCAACACTCGGTCATTGCGAGGCTCGCAGAGCCGTGGCAATCCAGTCGTGCCGTTGGGCGTAACGAAAATCTCTGGATTGCCGCGGCTCTGCGAGCCTCGCAATGACAGGCTAAACCGAATGGCCATCAATCTTTCACGGTTTTACAACCGCCACAACGTGATGCCGGCAGCTTCAATCGCTTCGGGCGAGTACGTCGATTTGATGTCGATGAACACGCCGCTCGGTTTCAATTTCGCCAGCAATTGCGTAACGGGCTGGCTGGTATATTCAGTGTGCGAAACCGCCGCGACAATGGCGTCCGCCTGATTGGGTAGTGCACTCCATTCGGTCAACGTGATGCCATATTCGTGCACGGCCTCTTTGGGTACGGCCAGTGGGTCGTGCACGCTGACTTCACATCCGAATTCCTGCAGTTCTTTCACCACATCAGCAACCTTGCTGTTGCGCAGGTCGGGGCAGTTTTCCTTGAAGGTGAGTCCGAGCACGATGACCTTTGAGCCTTTCACCGCCCCTCCGGTCTGGATGATTTTTTTGACGGTTTGCTGGGCCACGTAGGCCGCCATGCCGTCATTGATGCGCCGTCCCGCCAGAATGACTTGCGGGTGATAGCCCAGCATGTCTGCTTTGTGAGTCAAGTAATACGGGTCAACGCCGATGCAATGCCCGCCAACCAGACCGGGACGAAAAGGCAGGAAGTTCCACTTGGTTCCCGCTGCTTTCAATACTTCCAGCGTGTCGATGCCGATCTTGTTGAAGATGATGGCCAGTTCGTTCATCAAGGCGATGTTCAGGTCGCGCTGAGTGTTTTCGATGACCTTGGCGGCTTCGGCTACTTTGATGCTGCTGGCGGGATAGACGCCTGCGGTGATAACCGAACCATAGACTTCAGCCACCGTTTTCAATGTTTCAGGAGTGTCCCCGGAAACGATCTTGACGATCTTGGTGACGGTACGCTCTTTGTCGCCGGGGTTGATGCGCTCCGGACTGTAACCGACGAAAAAGTCTTTTTTCCACTTCAGGCCGGAATGTTTTTCGATCAGCGGAATACACACTTCTTCGGTTGCGCCGGGATAGACGGTGGACTCATATACCACGATCGCGCCGCGCTTGATGTATTTGCCCACGCTCTCTGAACTTTTTACCAGCGGCGTGAAATCCGGTTGGTGTGCTTCATCCACCGGTGTGGGCACGGCCACCACGATGAAATCCGCGTCGCTTAATACCTGTGGATCGGTGTGGCAGCTCAGTTGCGTTGCGGCACGCAAGTCTTCCGAACTGACTTCACCCGTCGGGTCAACGAAATTGCGATACGCGGCAACTTTCTCTGCCGAGAGATCAAAACCAACGGTGGGGTATTTTTTTCCAAACTCGACAGCCAGCGGTAACCCTACGTAACCCAAACCAACAACTGCAATTTTCATATGCTTATCTTCTCTTCAATATTGCCAAACGCTTTTGCTGCGAAGGTTCTGCTGCGAAATGGACGCGCAGTTTAGCAAAATATCTTGCGGGGGAAGTATTTTGTTCTCTTTATGAACTTGGACACTCCGATTGTCGCCACACTCTGTGCCTTTTCCTGTCAAACCTCTGGATTGCTTCACTGCGTTCGCAATGACGGTTCTTCCCGCTTCGCCCCATTGCCCGTTGCGAGTTTGTACATTCACCCATTCAATCTCGTAGCGACCAGCTTGTTTCGTAGGCGGGATGGGTAGTTATCGGTCTTGAGGTCTGCCAGGCTCAGCCCGCCATCCTGATAGGACGAGGCAACATTTTTTGGAAGCAATTGTTCAATCATGAATTTTCTCAAGTTTTTATGGCATGTCAAGGTTTCGCCCAATTCTCAATTTTCAACCCCGCCACTCGCTTGAACTCGCGCTCGTTGTTGGTGACGAGTACCCAGCCCTCGGCTTTGGCATGGGCAGCAATCCATAGGTCGTTGTTACCGATCGTTTGTCCTGCCTGTTCAAGCTTTGCACGAATCTTTCCATATTGCTGCGCGATTGCATTATCAATCGGCATTACTTGTATGGCATTGGTCAGCTGCTCGATCGCGGCGGATGCCTTTTTTGGAGACTGGGTTTTCTCCGCACCGTGACGCAATTCACCCAGAGTAATCACCGACATCGCCAGTTCCTCAGCCGTATGTTGTGCGAATCGCTCGCGAACAGCAGGTGGGTTGTATTTGGCGATATAGATGCAGATGTTGGTATCCAGCAAATAACGCACCGTCATCAGAGCGACTCCCGTTGTTGCGGCGGGGTGTCTTTTCTGTTTTCGGCAAACAAATCTTGTGGCAGCCCAACCAACGCATCAAAAACCTCCGTCGCATTAGCAGGACGTTCGCGCAGTACGATCTCATCACCACGCCGGAAGATTTCCACTTGCTCTACTTCGAAACGAAATTCCTTCGGCAACCGAACGGCTTGGCTATTCCCAGATTTAAAAACACGCGCGTAAGACATCATCACCTCCTATTTTGGATATACGCACAGTGTATACAAAACTGATCGCAGGGGCAAGGTGTCAGTTACTCAAGTTGCGGGTAACTGCTGCACTTTTTCTAGCAGCCAAACAGCCACGAGCAGCAAATCATTCAGCAGCACATCCGGCCACGCTGGCGCCTTTCCCCCGCAAGGCGGGGGCTGAGGATGAGGGTTTATGGGCTGATACAAAGCGTAATTCGGTTAGGTAGCTTTGCAGGCGACTTGCAACCAGCCGGAGGCTGGGCAAGATCGTCACCGCCGTGGTTGTAATTCTATTTCTCATTAAAAACAGCGTTAATTGTAGGAGCGGGCCATGCCCGCGACCAAGGTGTTCGCGGGCATGGCCCGCTCCTACACGCCAAAATTATTGTCGTTTTTAACGCATATAGGAATAAGGGGCTAATACCAAAGGCAGGCAATTTTCTACGCATCAAAGATGCGTGAAAAATTGACACAGCCCCAACAACACACGCAGGCTGGTTATCAGGGCGAACGGCTAATCACTTAACCGGTGAGCACCCGGTGCATTGCAGAAGGAGAGGGTGACAGTTCGCTCATCAACGACTCCAGCGAAATACCCGGCGCAGCTCTTGCAGGCGGGCATCTTGCTCCGGGTCGCTTTTGGAACGGGTCAGTGCTTCTTTGATGAATGCCCAGATAATGGTCATGAAAAAAGCGACCAGCGTTGCAAGAATGACGATCAGGCTACGCTTGGGTTTGGATTTTTTTTCCGGCGGAGTTGCCTTGTCCAGTATCTGGATTAACGGAGAATCTTTAGCCTCATCCAATTTGGCGGCCGCAAACTGCCTGGCGAGAATATCGTAGATACCTTCCTGGTATCTCAAATTCCGCAACGCATCCATGTATTGCAGGCTGGTGTTGGGCGTCCTGTCGAGCGTGATCTCGGCATCGGTCAACTTGTCTTTGGCGGGTTTCATTTGGTTCTCAAAAAACTGCCCGCGTTGCGAAGCTTCAGTCAGCGCAAATGTCTGCATCAATCTATTGAGTTCCTCGATATAGGCATTCGCCAAGGCTGCGGCACGCTGCGGATCTTTATCATCCACCTCCACGATGATGACGCCATCCTTGCCGGAAGTAATGGTGCTTTCCTTTTCCAGCTCCTTGAGCGTATCCGTCATGGTTTTCTCTTCATAAACCGTTTGCAGGTCAAAACGCCGCGCGATTTTTTCCATGATATTGCGGCTTTTCAGCATCGCGATATAAAGCGCATTGGGATCCTTCAATCCCAGTGCAGCCCCTGCCGCGCCGGTCAGTCCGCCCAATTGGGCCAGCATGATGGAATTAACCGAACTGGATTCGTTCGACTGCGGGGGAAGGATTTTCGACGTGCCGGTGTAGATGTTTGGCATGAGCACTGAAATGCCTATCGCAACTAGCGCGGCAGCAAACGTTAAGACCAAGATCATTTTTTTATGCTTGGCGAAAACGATCAGCAGGTCGAGCAGATTGATCTCGTCGTCCGGGGAAGTTGGCTGTTGTACGGCAGTTTGGTTTTCTGACATGGTTTATCAATAAAAAAAGGTATGCAGGTTCATCATCTGCCCGAAGCAGTGTCGGGCAGCCTGTTTGATGACGGCAATTTGTTTGGGCGTAAGGCGCATTTCTATTTTTTCAAATCCACATTTTCTTGATTTGGCTATACCTCGTCATTACGAGTGGCCTTTAATCGCAGGCACACCACTATTGATCTTTACGTAATTCATGACGGTTGCTGTAAAGGTACCTGTCATGAATTACGTAAAGATCAATAATGGGTTCAAACACTAGAACACACCGATTACTTTGAGGCTGGCTATACCAATCGCGAATTGATAAAAGATTTGCGTCCAGTCCTTGAAATCCTTGGTGAGGTTGTATTTTTCCAGTTTTTCCGGGACGACGATGGTGTCGCCGGGCATGGCCTCGCGTCCGCCGAAGCCGCTGAATATCGAGCCGCCCTGACGGCTGCTGAACACCACGCCGTCTGCGCGCACCAGGTAAACGTCGGCTTCGTCGCCATCGCGGGTCGGGCCGCCGGCTTTGCTGAGATAGTCGCTGACACTATGGCCGCGCTTGTAGAAGAATGCGTTCTGGTTGTACACCGTACCCATCACGCTGACCGTCGAAGCGGGTGCCGGGATATACAGCCGGTCGCCGTCTTCCAGCACGATGTCGGGCAAGTCCTTGAGTTGCGGATTTTGTTCCGGCATGTCCATCACGATGCGCCCGGTCGCCTTGACTTGGCGCATCTTGGTGATCAGCGCTGTTTGCGATGCTATCTGTGCTTTGTTCGCGTCAATATCTTCCTTGGTCAGGGCGGCAGAGGAAGACTGAGCGGCATTGCGTTGTATATCCGCCTCCAACCGGTCGATGATCTCGTCCAGGCGTTTTTGCTGCATCTGGCGCGTGGCATCGCGCGTCAGTTCGCTGCCGAACAGGTAGGCTTGCGGTGTCACACCGCCGATGCGGGCGACCAGCTGGCGTAGCGTCTCGCCCGGCAATGCCTTGTACACGCCTGCATAGTTGAATTCACCTTCCAGCCTGACATAGACGCTGCGCTTGACAGCAGGAACCTGAATGTCATCCGTGGAAAAGATGGTGATGACATCACCCGGCTGCAGCAGCAGGTTGTTTTCAGCATCTTTGCCGCCAATCGCCTTGCCCAGATTAAAGGGCAGCAGTGCGGTGGTCATCTCGTCTTTTTTCAGCCGTTCCACCACCGCGTAATCCCAATTGATCTCGTTCTGGTTGCGCTTGATCTGTGTGCGCAACATGCCTACGCTGGAAGGTTCGACGCGGAATGCATTGTTCTGGCGCGCCCAATATTCCGGAGTGATGAGATCATCGACACTGGGGATCAAATCGCTGACACGCATGCCTTCTTTCCATGGGTAGCGTCCCGGAGATGCCACACTTCCCCGCAGGGTAACGGCATTGTCGAAGTGCGCATCGATTGAAGATACCTGCACCAGATCGCCATCCTTGATCAGACGTGTCAAGCCCTGATCATCCAGTTGAAACTCCTCGACCTTGCGCACGGAGTGATCGGCAATACGCTCAAGCAGGACTTTCTGTCCGGCAGCCGTGGTTGTGAAACCGCCCGAAAGATCGAGCAGGGATGCCAGAGTGATCTTGTCATCCATGAGCTCGTATATGGCGGGGTTTTTTACACTGCCGGAAATGGCAGCGAGGTGACCAATCGGCGGGATATAGATGACGTCGCCGGACAGCAGCGCAACATCCTTGCTTTTGTCGCCCTTGATCAATAGCTCGTACATATCAAGTTCTGTCACAATCTTTCCCGCACGCTTGAGTTGTATGTGGCGCATGGTGCCATTGTGCGACGGGCCGCCGGACGCGAACAGTGTGTTGATCAAGGTGCTCAGCGAACTGACGGTGTAAACCCCCGGCCGTTTGGCCTGACCAACAACGAACACCTGCAGGGAGCGCAACTTACCCAACGAAACACTGAGCTTAAAATTGCGGAATACCCGGCCAATCCGGTTTTTGAGGTACCTCTCCAGATCCTGATACTTGATCCCCGTGACATTGACGATGCCGACCTTGGGAAGGTTGATGTCACCGTTGCGGTCTACTATGACGCGCAGGTCGATATCGACTTGCCCCCAGGCGGTCAGGACGATTTCGTCACCGGGGCCAATCAAGTAATCCTGCGGGACAGGAATGTTGCTGACCGGTGCAAAGGTGCTGGGTGGCCGACTGAATAAATTGTAGCCATACATGGGCAATACCCGCCCAACCGACTGTGCAAGAAAGGTCTGAAACTCGTTGTTCAGATTCAGTTCCGTGCCACCTGTTTGCTCGACCGGGTTGACGTTGTCTTGACTGGCGGCAGTTGCCGAATCGGTATTGGTCAGCAGCGGTTGCAGCGGCACGCCATTAATTGATGGGGCTTGCACTCCCGTGCTCGCGGAAGGGATCCCGGCAGAAGCGCCTGCCACACCGGTTGACATGCCGCCCCCTGGCACACCGGTTGACATGCCGCCCCCCAGGACGCTCCCCCCGGCAGCGGAAGAAAGTTCGGCTTTTGCTTGCAGGGGGAAAAACACCGATAACAGCGCCCATACCATCACCCATGCACGAATCGAATCTGTACGTCGAACAACTTTACCCACTACTGCCCCCTGTAATTATTCAGACATCCCGGCGACATATGAATTTCTAACCCGCAACTCGCCGCAATAAACTTTTATATCTTGCGGGCCGATTATATCTGAAACTGCGCCTGCTCGATTGAGTCCGTAACCTGCTGTAAATCTGGTGACTGGTGCGGCGGGCGAAGCGGAGCAGGATTTGCATGGCTTCAAACATAGCGGCGCACTGGCTTGGGTGCTGGGCGCGGAAGGTGAAGGGCTGCGCCGCCTGACGCGCGAGACCTGCGACGAACTGGTGCGCATCCCGATGCCGGGCAGCGTGGAAAGTTTGAATGTTTCGGTGAGTGCCGGTATTTGTTTGTTTGAGGCGAGACGTCAGCGCGCTTGGTTTTGAGCGTTGTATTTTTGCAACAAGAGAACTACAATCGTTCTTGCTGTGTACAATCCGCCCGCAATATGTTGGAACACAATATTGTCGGATCAGGTTGGTGCGATGGTACTTAAATTTATTTTTATAAAGGATATAACAATGAAAAAAAGCACAATGGCAATTGCTCTGGCAGCCGCGCTGCTGAGCATGACCGCCGCACAAGCCAGCGAATTCGACAGTGCCTATCTGGATGGCAAAATCGGCTACAACAGAAATAGCCCGGCTACTCAATCCACTCCGAAAAGAATCTATCCGGGTATTGAAGCAGGTTGGGGATGGGATATGGGTGAGGTGATGTTAGGCGTAGACGGTTTTGTGGATTGGCATACTAAATCCGCAACTGGTAGAGATTATGGTGCCGATGTGAAGCTGGGCTTCCCTATGAATAAATTCATGCCTTACGCTAAACTGGGTGTGACTGGTTCAGCGCCGGGAACCCGTGTGCACGATGGCTTGGGAATTGAATATAAGTTTGCCCCCCAATGGAGTGTTGTGGGTGAGTACACTTCTGACAGCAAGACTGTTAATTCTCAAAAATACAAGAATAACAACATTTCAGTCGGTGTGAACTACTACTTCGATGCAGCCCAATATTTCTAACCTGGCTTCCTCCCTGATTGGATAAATCTTACGTTTAATACGCTCTTTCTTTAAGCTGCTGAAGAAAGACTCCACAACCGCGTTGTCATAGCAGTTGCCATGGCGACTCATGCCAGGCATGAGTCGGTTATCCTTGCACTAACGCACGAAGTCATCACTGCCAAACTGGTTGCCCTGATCAGAGTGGATAATTACCGGCTGCCTGGGCTTTCTGCGCCAGACGGCCATCATCAATGCTCCCAATGCCAGTTCCGTCGCCATCGTCGGTTTCATCGACCAACCGGCGACCGCACGAGAGTAAAAGTCAGTCAGTCGTTATAGCTAACATCAGTCCGTTCATGGGTTGGGTCCGCGGTTTGCCTCGTAATTCAAACTACCGCGCTTATAAATTGGGGCCACATCATTGCGTGACGAAGAGATAAACAACCAATGCGAGACCCAGAAAAGCGACAAGTAAATTAATAATCGGACCACCATTGACGCTGTAGCCATCAGGGATTTCGTTGGGCTTTAGGGTTTTGAGTACTTTTCGATATTGTGCAGTTGCCGTTCCAGCAGAATATGCGCCCAAGAGAATAAAGGCGATGCCGACCCAGAATGAAACGCCTCTCTCAACAGGCATTCCTTGTTTTGGTGATAGCAAGTGCAGGAACAGCCCAAACCGTTCTATGACGAATCCGAAAGCCATGAGCGTCAGGCTGGTTCGGTTCCACGCGAGTAAGGTTCGCTCTGCCGCAAAGAACACTCTTGGATCATTAAGCTCGGACATTATGTTTCCTTCTTACATAAAAATGACTTGCAATGAAAGGTTGGGAATTAGTGCGTCATAGATTGCGATAAACCGCGCCCAGTATGCAGGGATGTTTTGCGCCGGTGACCAGCGGCAGGTTGGCGGGTTTGCCATGCAGGGCTTGTTGCGCCAGCCAGGCGAAGGCGATGGCTTCAAGATAATCGCCATCCATGCCGAGGGTGTTAGTTGTTTTCACACTGCTGTCAGGAAGCAAAGCAGCCAGACGATTATGCAGGGTCTGGTTGTGCGCGCCGCCGCCGCATAAATAAATTTCCTTTGCGCCGGGACAATGATTTTGGATGGCTAGCGCGATGCTGCGGCAAGTCAGCTCCAGCAGGGTGGCTTGCACGTTTGCAGCAACTTCATTGCCTTGCAGTTTGCTTTGCAGCCAGGCAATGTTGAACAGATCACGCCCGCTGCTTTTGGGTGGCGGCAGGGCGAAGAATGGTTCAGTGAGCATTTGTTCCAGTAGTGCGGGCAGCACTTTGCCGGATGCTGCCCATGCGCCGTTGTTGTCATAGGGTTTGCCCATGTGTTGCATACACCAGGCGTCCATCAGCAGGTTGCCGGGGCCGCAGTCGAAGCCGGAGGTGGCGGCGCGCGGTGGCAGGCTGGTCAGGTTGCTGATGCCGCCGATATTGACGATGACGCGGTGGATGTCTGGATGACGCAGCACATGATCGTGAAACGCGGGAACCAGCGGCGCGCCTTGTCCACCTGCGGCGATGTCGCGGCTGCGAAAGTCGCTGACCACGGTTATGCCGGTCAATTCAGCGAGTAGTGCGGCGTTGCCGATTTGCAGGGAGTAGCCGAGTCCCGGACAGTGGCGGATGGTTTGGCCGTGGCAGCCGACAGCTTTAACTTCTTTGTTGGATGATTTGGCTTGAGCGAGCAATGGCGCAACTGCGGCGGCATACATTCTTGCCAGCTGATTGCCAATGGCCTGCGCCTGATGCAGCTCGTTGTGACTGGGCAGGTGCAACGCCAGCAAGGCATTTTTCAGAGTGTCGTCAAAGGGTAGGTAGTATTTGGCGAGTTGCAGCGGTTTGGGCTGGCTTAAATCAACAAGGACGGCATCAATGCCGTCCAGGCTGGTTCCCGACATTAACCCGATATATAGCTCAGGCTGTGGCACTGGCTAATCAGTCGAGTTTCGCGAGGTTGGTGTTGCGCAACAGGTTCAGGCGTGCAACGAAGTCGTTCGCCACGGGTTGAAACGCGGCAAGGTATGTACTGTCGATGGGTTTTGCATCGGGCAAGGCAACGCGCAACGGGTCGTGTTGCTGGCCGTTCACCCTGAATTCATAATGCAGATGCGGCCCGGTAGCCCAGCCGGTCATGCCGACATAGCCGATGACATCGCCCTGCGCCACGTGTTGGCCTTGGTGCAGACCCTTGGCAAAGCGCGACAAATGGCCATATACCGTGGTGTAACGACCTTGATGGTTGACCATGATGACGTTGCCGTAGCTGTTTTGCTTGCCAACCAAGGACACGATACCGTCGGCAGTTACCTTGACTCTGGTGCCCATCGGCGCAGCAAAATCTACGCCTTTATGTGCGCGCCATTTTTTCAATATGGGATGGAAACGCGCCGTGGTAAATCCGGAGCTGATGCGCGAGAATTCAACGGGCGAACGCAAAAAAGCCTTATGCATGCTCTTGCCTTCCGGGGTGTAGTAATCGCCGTGTTGCGCATCTTTCTGAAAATACACGGCACGGTAAGTGTGGCCTTGATTGATGAATTCAGCAGCCTGGATGCGGCCCGTATGTAGCAATGCGCCGTTGCTGTAGGTCATTTCATACACCACGGTGAATTTGTCACCTTTGCGCAAATCATGATGGAAATCGATGTCGCCGCTGAAAAGTTCGTTCAATTGGTTGGCGGCGGCTTCCGGCATGCCCGCTTCGTCGGTGGCGGCATACAAGTTGGTTTTGATGTCGCCGGTGCGCACGAACAAGCGATTTTCCAGTTGTGCGGGGAGTATTTTGGTATGGAAAGCACTGTCTTGTTTGTCAATCAAAATCTGCGCGCTGTTGTCACCGAGATAGCGCAACGCGATCAAACCGCCGGTGGCAGTGGTTTCGGCTTGCACTTCGGTGCCGACCGGCAATTTGCGGAAAGATTCGGCATCGGCGGATTTGCGCAAATAGGCACTGGCGGCAGCATCTTCAATACTCAGGCGGCGTAACAGTTCATCCACGGTATCGCCGCGTTGCACGCGTTCGTTGCGCCAGTAGCTGGCAGCAGCAGTTTCGTCAACGGTGACTTTGGGTAATGCAATCTCTTCGATGGCAACCTGGGTCGAGGTCAAATCAAGATCACTTTGCGGCACCAGGCCGAAAGCGGTGACTACGCCCAGCAATGGCAGGGTGGACAGGGCCACGAACCAGCGCAGCTTTTTTTTGCTTTCTGGCATGTTGCGTTCTTGGCTGAGCGGGTTTTGGGTTAACATTCGTGCCTCCTTGAATTGCTTTGCTTTGTTCTGGCAACGTGTTGTGTTGATGATCGGTGCGCACTCTACCAGAAAGTGGCATCCCCTCAAAACTGAACTGATGGGTGGCAAAACCCGGCCGATGAATGGTTATAAAGAGCGGGAATGAGCAGTTTATTGCCTTTTTCGTACTTGAATTTGATGATGAATATGACTGAAATGATGCACGCAGAAATGATGCACGCAGAAATGACACACGCGCTGGCGCAAATCAAGCGCGGCGCTCACGAGTTGCTGCTCGAAGAAGAATTGAAACACAAGCTCGCGCTGGGACGACCGTTGCGTGTCAAGGCGGGCTTTGACCCGACCGCGCCGGATTTGCATCTCGGCCATACCGTGCTGCTCAACAAGATGCGCCAGTTTCAAGACCTCGGTCATCACGCGTTGTTTCTGATCGGCGACTTCACCGGCATGATCGGCGACCCCAGCGGTAAAAACACTACGCGTCCGCCGTTGTCGCGTGAGCAGGTGATGGAAAATGCCCAGTCCTACCGCGAGCAGGTGTTCAAAGTGCTGAACCCGGAAAAAACCGAGATCGTGTTCAACTCGACCTGGATGGATAAATTCAGCGCGGCGGACTTGATCAAGTTGGCAGCCACGCACACCGTGGCGCGCATGCTGGAGCGCGACGATTTTTCCAAACGCTACAAGAGCAACCAGCCGATCGCCATCCACGAATTCATCTATCCGTTGGTGCAGGGCTATGACTCCGTGGCACTCAAGGCGGACATCGAGCTGGGCGGCACGGATCAGAGATTCAACCTGCTGATGGGACGCGAGTTGCAGAAGCATTACGGGCAGCCGGCGCAGTGCATACTCATCATGCCGTTACTGGAAGGCTTGGACGGCGTGAACAAAATGTCCAAGTCGTTGGGTAATTACATCGGCGTTACCGACACGCCGCAGGATATGTTCGGCAAGCTGATGTCTATTTCCGACACCTTGATGTGGCGGTATCTGGAATTGCTGTCGTTCCGCAATCTGAACGAGATCGCCGGTTGGCGCGCAGAAGTGGCTGCCGGACGCAATCCGCGCGACATCAAAGTGTTGCTGGCGCAGGAAATCGTGGCGCGCTTCCACACCCGGCAGGCCGCAGAAGCCGCTTTGGCGGAATTCGAAGCGCGCTTTCGTCAGGGCGTGTTGCCGGATGATATGCCGGAAGTCAATGTTTCTGCGCTTGGCGGCAGCATTGCCGTGCCGCAACTGCTCAAACAGGCCGGGCTGGTGGAGGGGACATCCGAAGCGATGCGCATGATCCAGCAAGGCGCGGTCAAGCTGGACGGTGAGCGTATCAATGACAAATCAGTCGTGGTCAAGGCTGGTACGGTGGTCGTGGCACAGGTCGGCAAGCGAAAATTCGCCCGAATTACGGTTCAGTAAATTGTGGTTGTGGGGGGAGGGTGCTTTTGCTAGAATCGCGCCCTCAATTTTTAGTAGAAGGTAGTTTGTTCATGACAACAGTACGTGTTAAAGAGAATGAGCCGTTTGAAGTTGCGATGCGCCGGTTCAAGCGTTCCGTGGAAAAGACCGGTCTGCTGACCGATTTGCGCGCCCGCGAATTTTACGAGAAGCCTACCGCAGAACGCAAGCGCAAGCTGGCTGCCGCCGTGAAGCGTCACTACAAGCGCCTGATGAGCCAAGTTCTCCCTCCCAAGCTCTACTAACAAAAAACTACTGCGCTTGCCAATACGGCGTTGCAAAAGGCCTCAAAATGCTCATGTATACCAACATACATTCCGCTTTTTCGGCCTGTTGCGCCTTGTCTGGGCTGCGCTCGCTACGTTTTTCCACAAACTGTTGATTTGCTGCGCCCGACTTGGGTGTAGCGGTTGGTTTCGATATGAGTCTCAAGCAACAAATCACTGAAGATATGAAAACCGCGATGCGCGCCAGGGATACGGCGCGCCTCGGGGCGATCCGTCTATTGCTCGCGGCCATCAAGCAGCGCGAGGTGGACGAGCGCATCGAGTTGTCGGATGCGGACGTGGTCGCCATCATCGAAAAGATGAACAAGCAACGGCGCGATTCCATCAGTCAATATGAAGCGGCGGGACGCCAGGATTTGGCGGATGTCGAAAAGTTCGAAATGAGCGTGTTGAAAGACTACATGCCGCAACAACTCAGCGAAGCCGAAATCAGTGCGGCTGTTGCTGAGGCGATTGCAGCGACCGGTGCGGCTGGTCAGCAAGACATGGGCAAAGTGATGGGCGTGCTCAAACCCAAGTTGGCCGGACGCGCCGATATGGGGAAGGTTTCTGCTCTGATTAAGGCGCGTTTGTCGTAGGTTGGGTTAGTAGCTTTATCGCGTAACCCAACAACAATACACACCAAGCGGGGGCGGTGCTGGCGTGATTCCAAAAAATTTCATTCAGGATCTGCTTAATCGTCTCGATATCGTGGACGTGGTCGAGCGCTATGTGCCGCTCAAAAAAGCCGGTGCGAATTTCGTCGCCTGCTGTCCGTTTCACAACGAAAAATCCCCTTCATTTACGGTAAGCCAGACCAAGCAGTTTTATCATTGTTTCGGCTGCGGCGCGCATGGCACGGCGATTGGTTTTGTTATGGAGCATGCCGGACTCGGCTATGTTGATGCGATTGAGGAATTGGCGCATAGCGTGGGTTTAGAGGTTCCGCATGAGCGTCAGGCAGCAGGTGAGGCATACCAGAAAGTTGCGCCGGATTTGTATGAGGTGATGCAAACCGCCACACGCTATTACCGCGAGCAACTCAAGCTTTCGCAGCGTGCGATTGATTATCTCAAGCAGCGCGGCCTGAGCGGTGAAATTGCGGCAAAATTCGGCATCGGCTACGCGCCGGACGGTTGGCAAAATCTCGCCGCCGCATTTCCGAATTACCAGGATGCGACGCTGAGCGAAACCGGTTTGGTAGTTACCTTTGATGAGGCTCCAGCAAAGGGGGTAGCTAAACGTTTTGACCGGTTTCGCGACCGCATCATGTTCCCCATCATCAATGTGCGCGGTCAGGTCATCGGTTTTGGCGGGCGCGTGCTGGACAAGGGCGAACCCCCGCATAACAAAGTCAGGCAATCCGTTGCCAGCCAAAGGCCGGACGGAATTGACACAGGGGGACGCCGCGAGGTAACCGGAACCTCCGGTTCCACCTCCGCGCAGCCCAAATATCTGAACTCGCCGGAAACGCCGCTGTTTGAAAAAGGCCGCGAGTTGTATGGCCTGTTCCAGGCGCAAAAGGCCATCCGCGCCGAGCAACGAGTGCTGGTGGTGGAAGGCTACATGGACGTGGTGGCACTGGCGCAACACGGCGTGGAATATGTCGTCGCGACCCTAGGCACGGCGACCACTCCGTACCATGTGCAAAAATTATTGCGCCTCACCGAACACATCGTATTTTGTTTTGACGGCGACAAGGCTGGGCAGCGTGCGGCCTGGCGTGCTCTGGAAAACGCATTGCCATACCTGCAAGACGGCAAGCGCATCAGTTTTTTATTTTTGCCGGTCGAACATGACCCAGACAGCTTCATTCGCGAATTCGGCAAAGCTGCTTTCGAGCAGCGTATGCGGGAAGCCATGCCACTGTCAGCTTACCTATTGCGTGAAATCAGTGCGGAACTGGATTTGCGCAGCCAGGAAGGGCGTAATCAATTATTGCAACGCGCCAAACCGTTACTGACCTCGATCATTGCGCCGACCACTGCCTTGTTGCTGCGCAAGGAGGTTGCCGCGCTCTCCGGCGTGAGCCAAGCGGAGTTGGAAGCGTTGTATGAGATCAAACCGGTGGTGCGCGCACCGCGTATCGCTTTTCAAAAAGCCGGGCGCACCCCGCCTTCGGCGCATCGGTTGCTGTTGCAATGCCTGATTGCACAACCCGAGTTGGGGCAACAGGTGCCTGGCGAGTGGCATGGCCAGGGCGCGGATGCCGATGCGGTTTCAGCGGTGCTGACGGTGTTGCGTGAAACTGATTTCACGCTGAGCAGTCCTACCCTTGCGCAGTTGTTTCAAGGCACTGGCCACGAAAAAACGCTGGCCGCCGCACAGGCAGATATGCTGAATTGGGGCGAGAGTTTTGATGTAAGTGCCGAGTTTGCCGGGCTGATCAACAAGTTCAACGAAGGTCAACGCCGCCAGCAGTTTCAAGCCCTGCAGGCTAAGGGTTTATCCAATCTGACCGACCCGGAACGCGAGCAATACCTGCTGCTGCTGCAACGTGGCTAACCAGCGACTTAGTCGGCGTTTGTTGCCGGCTTAGTCGATTGGCTATGCAAAGCTAAGCATCTAATGAGGGTAGGAAAAAGTTGATGGAATCGGGTATAATCCGCCGCTTTTCTGCGGCCTTAACGCAATATTGGGCCTTACGCAATCGGGAATATGAACATGGCAAAGCTTAAAGACAAGAAAAAGCACATCAAGAAACAGGCTGTCGTTATCGTGCAGCCGATCATTGATCCGTTGCAGGATATCGAGGCGAGGCGCACCCGCCTGAAAGCCTTGATCGTGCTGGGCAAAGAACGCGGCTATCTGACTTACGCGGAAATCAACGACCATTTGCCGGATATGCTCGAAGTTGAGCAGATCGAAGGCGTGGTCAGCATGATCAATGAGATGGGCGTCTCGGTGTGCGACGTGGCTCCTGACGCTGAAACTCTCATCATGACGGATGTCGCACCTGCGGTGGCGGATGAAGATGCGGTGGAAGAAGCCGAAGCCGCGCTTTCTACGGTGGACTCGGAATTCGGCCGCACCACCGATCCGGTGCGTATGTATATGCGCGAAATGGGCACGGTCGGGTTGCTTACTCGCGAAAAAGAAATCGAGATCGCCAAGCGTATCGAAGAAGGCCTGAAACACATGATTCAGGCGATTTCCGCGTGTCCGGCGACGATAGCCGAAATCCTGGCGTTATCCGCAAAGATCGAAAGCAATCAGATGCGCATCGACGAACTGATTGACGGTTTTGTGGATGTCGCAGATGAAACCGTCATCGCCGCGGGCGGCGATGGCGAGGTAGAAGGAATCAGCGCCAATGACATCGACGAAGAAGAGGACGAAGAAGCGGCCGCGGCAGCGGCTGCGGCCAATCTGGCGCAGTTGAGGGCGGATGCCCTGGCGCGTTTCGCCGTGATTACCGACTTGTTCACCAAGCTGGGCAAGGCTTACGATAAGTACGGTTATCGCAGCAAACAGTACGACAAATTACAGGCTGGCATCTCGGACCAACTGATGAAGTTCCGCTTCTCCGCGAAGCAGGTGGATGCGTTGTGCGACACCATGCGCGGCCTGGTCGAAGAAGTGCGCCGCAGTGAGCGCAGCATTCAGGAAATGTGCGTGACCAAAGGCAAGATGCCGCGCCCGCATTTCATCAAAACCTTTCCGGGCAATGAAGTCAATTTGCAATGGGTAGCGCAGGAACTGAAGACGAAAAAACCCTATAGCGAAACGCTGGAGCGTTACCTGCATGCCATCGTAGAGCAGCAAAAACGGCTGCTGGATTTGCAACAGCGCGTCGGTATCCCGATTCGCGACTTGAAGGAAATCAACCGGCAAATGACCAACGGCGAAGCCAAGGCACGCCGTGCCAAGCGCGACATGATCGAGGCCAACCTGCGTCTGGTGATTTCGATCGCCAAAAAATACACCAATCGCGGCCTGCAATTCCTCGACCTGATTCAGGAAGGCAACATCGGTCTGATGAAAGCGGTGGACAAGTTTGAATACCGCCGCGGTTATAAATTTTCGACCTACGCCACCTGGTGGATACGCCAGGCGATCACCCGCTCCATTGCCGACCAGGCGCGCACCATCCGTATCCCGGTGCACATGATCGAAACCATCAACAAAATGAACCGCATCTCACGGCAAATCATGCAAGAGACAGGACTGGAGCCGGATGTTGCGACATTGGTAATCAAAATGGAAATGCCGGAAGACAAAATCCGCAAGATTTTTAAAATTGCCAAAGAGCCGATCTCCATGGAAACGCCGGTGGGCGATGACGACGATTCGCACTTGGGCGATTTCATCGAAGACTCGCATACCGCGGTGCCTATCGATGCGGCAATTTACGAGAGCCTGCGCGGTGCGACCTCGGATATTCTGGACAGCCTGACACAACGGGAAGCCAAGGTATTGCGGATGCGCTTCGGCATCGAAATGAACACCGATCACACGCTGGAAGAAGTGGGCAAGCAATTTGATGTCACACGCGAACGTATCCGTCAGATTGAAGCCAAGGCACTGCGCAAGCTTCGTCATCCTTCGCGTTCCGAAAAGCTGAAGAGCTTCCTGGATAGCGAAAACTAAGCTGGCAATAACTAAAGGGAACCTCCAAACTTTTTCGGGTCGTTAGCTCAGTTGGTTAGAGCAGAGGACTCATAATCCTTTGGTCGGTGGTTCAAGTCCACCACGACCCACCAACAAGCAAGGACTTGGATAACCACTGAGTCCTTTTTCAATTCCCGCAAGAGCTTTGCATCAATCCGGCGTGTTTGCCCGAGCAATTGACATTACCGCCAAACGTGAACATCCTTGCCGGATTATTGTGCGTCCCGCGCTTTACTCACTCACTCTCACTTTGCTGCTGAATTGGATTGGTGTCATTTTCCAATGTCCAAAGCAGCCATGTAGCCGAGGCTTGCCCTTGATACGGTCAACAATACCTTGGGTTAACGGAAGAATTGTTTTATTTTCCGCTGTGGCTAACTGGTTCAATTGTGGCGCCCATATATATCGTCGAAGCGCACGATGTCATCTTCACCCAAATACTCTCCGCTTTGCACTTCGATCATGACCAGATCGACAACGCCGGGGTTTTCCAGCCGGTGTTTGTGGCCGGCAGGGATGTAGGTGGATTCGTTGATGTTGACTAAAATTTCCTGGTCGCCGTTGACAACCTTCGCCATCCCACTGACCACGATCCAATGCTCGCTGCGATGGTAATGCATCTGCAGGCTGAGGCTGGCCGCCGGTTTAACCACAATACGCTTGATCTTGAAATGTGGGCCTTCTTCCAGCACGGTGTAAGTGCCCCAGGGACGATGCACAGTGGTGTGCAGTTTGTGCGTTTCATGGCCTTGGGCTTTTAGGCGTGCGTAGAGGAGCTTTACATCCTGGACACGGCTGCGGTCAGCAACCAATACCGCATCCGGTGTATCGATGACGACAAGATTGTTGATGCCTACGGCACCGACGATACGCTGGTTGCTCTGAATGTAGCAGTTGCTTACATCATGCAGTATGACTTCGCCTTCGATGCGGTTGCCTTGAGCATCGGGTGCGGTGAGATCACCCAGCGCGCTCCAGGAGCCAATGTCGCTCCAGCCGATACTGCATGGCACCACGGCGACATTTTTGGACTTTTCCATGACGGCATAGTCGATGGAGTCGTCGGGTACGCGACCAAAAGTTTCCGGGTCGAGTTCGATCTGAGTGTAGCTTTTGCCCTGCGCCCGGCGGGATTGCTCCAGACAGGCGCGGGTGGCAGCCAAAATGTTCGGGCAGTGTAGTTGCATTTCGCGCAGCATGGTTACCGCCGAGAAACAGAACATGCCGGAGTTCCACAAGTAGTTGCCGGATTCCACATACTCCTGGGCTTTTTCAGGGCTGGGCTTTTCGACGAAACGCAGCACCGTGTTGCCATCCGCTTCGATATAGCCGTAGCCGGTTTCGGGCGTCTCAGGCTGGATGCCGAAGGTGACAAGCTTGCCTTGTGCGGCCAACCGCATTGCCTGCGCAACGGCTTGAGCAAAAGCGGGTTGATCGGTAATCAGATGATCGGCAGCGAGCACCAGCAAGAGCGTGTCTTCACCATGGCTGGCAGCTACTTGCAGCGCTGCCGCAGCAATGGCGGGAGCGGTGTTGCGGCCAAAGGGCTCGAGAATGAAGCTGTTGGCAAGGTCTTTGTACTGGGTACCGGCGACTTCGCGGTACTCGTCCTCGGTCTTGAAGAAGAGTTCGCGGTTGGTAACGGTGAGGGTCTCAGCCACATCCGGCAGAGCTACACCGCGCAACCAGGCTTTTTGCAGCAGGCTCTGCCCATCCGCCAAGCGGATAAAGGGTTTGGGATGCAACTCGCGGGAAACCGGCCAGAGCCGGGAACCTGCTCCGCCACAAAGAATCGTCGGGATTAATTTCATGCAAATATGTAAATCAGGTGTTCATATTGATTTTTCATCGGTTGATTGTACTAAAACCCTGCGGGGGAGGCACGAGATAAATTAATGGGGTCTCTGAAATCTACTGCGCGATTCGATAGCGGCTTTGTGTGATGCGCGCTACAATTTTTAGCGGCTCCCTTAAGCGGTCACTCCAACCAAATCGGCCCAGTTAACCGCGCTCTTTCCATGAACTACAAAAAAAGGATTGAGAACAGCAGAAGGATCAGCGTAACAGAGCGGTTCTCCCGTCAATTGGATCACTCCACCGCCAGCCTGCTCCACCACGCATTGGGCTGCTGCGGTATCCCACAAAGAGGTCGGCCCCATTCTCGGATAAACATCGGCATTTCCTTCCGCCACCAAACAGAATTTCAGCGAGCTTCCCATCGGCATCAGCTGGTGTGAACCGAGCTGTTGCAAAAATGCCGTCAGGGAATCCCCGGCATGGGAACGGCTTCCGACAACGCGCCAAGACGCTCCTTCGGTGTGTTCAGCAACGCGGATCGGTGCACGCATCCTCTCTGCCCCCACCTTGAATGCCCCCAATCCTTCAGCCGCCAGGTAGGCCACATTGAGCACCGGCGCGTACACCACACCCAAAATAGAACGACCATTTTCGATCAAGGCAATGTTGACCGTGAACTCGCCATTGCGTTTGATGAACTCCTTGGTGCCATCCAGCGGGTCGACCAGCCAATAACGCCCTGAACTATCCGCCCCGGAAAAATCCCCGACCGCCTCCTCGGAGAGAATCGGCAGCGCCGGCTGCAACCGTTCCAAACGCCGAGTGATGATTTCATGTGCCGCCGCGTCTGCCTCAGTCAGTGGAGATTTATCCTCCTTCTCCCACACGGAAAAATCCCGGGCATAAACGCCCATGATCGCAGCACCTGCCTCCCGTGCAATTATCTCGACTTCCTCCAGCAAGCTCATGCTTACATGCATCATCAATGCTCACCTTGCCCGATAACGCCGCGCTCGTGCAATAACTCGACGACCTTGGTCACGGAATCCTGCAAAGACAGGCCGCCAGTATCAACAACCAACTCCGGATCTTCCGGCTCCTCATAAGGTGAAGAAATGCCGGTAAAGTTTTTGATCTCCCCCGCACGGGCGCGTTTGTAGAGTCCTTTTACATCCCTTTCTTCGCAGATTTCCAGCGTGCAGCGGCAATATATCTCGAGAAATTCACCATGCGGCACCAGCGAACGCACCTTCTCGCGGTCGGAGCGGAAGGGGGAAATAAAGGCGGTCAGCGCAATGACGCCCGCCTCCAGAAACAACTTGGCCATTTCACCGACGCGGCGGATGTTCTCGACGCGATCTTCATCTGAAAAGCCCAGGTTGGAACAAAGCCCGTGCCGCACATTGTCGCCATCGAACGTAAAAGTGCGACATCCATTTTGGTACAGATGCTCCTCGACGGCATGGGCCAGAGTGGACTTGCCGGCACCGGAAAGACCGGTGAACCACAACATCACACTGCGATGCCCATTCAACGCCTCACGGCGTTCGCGGGTCACCGTGGCATGGTGCCAGACGACGTTGCTCGATTTATTTTGCTCCATTGCCCCTCCAAATAAACATAAATCCTTGATCCCCCATTCTGACCAGATAAAATATGGCGGTATCAGACAAGCCGCGCCGAACGCTGGCCACTCTCTGACCGGCCAACTGTCCCTGCGATTCTTTCTCTTCACCCGCCACGGTTCCATCAAACCTGGAAGGTCTTCTGAGTTTTGGATTGTGCCAGAGATTGTGCTGTGTAGTATCTTCTGTGGCAATTTCGTCCGGCTCATCTTTATCCCCTGAGTGCAGAATTAAACCGGACAAAACATTCAAGTCTGGACGCTCAAATATAGCATTTGACATTGGTTCTAATTAGAACTACCATTGTTCTAGTTAGAACCAACCCGTCAAATTATGTCACCCTCGATTTTTTTACCGCTGTTGCGCGAGTTGTCCGGCACTTACCAGGCCTTTGAGGTTTATTCGTCAGCGCATGTTCGTTCGCTTGGCCTGACACCGGCACAATTCGATATCGTCGCCACCCTTGGCAACACACACGGCATGTCGACCAAGGAACTGGGTGAGAAAACACTGATCACCAAAGGCACGCTGACCGGAGTGGTGGATCGTCTGGCGGACAAGAAGATGGTGCGGCGGATCGCCTCGCCCAGTGACGGGCGCAGCCAGATCGTTCAGTTGACCCCTCAGGGCGAGAAATTATTTGCTCGCATTTTTCCGGCGCACCTGGCGCACATGGAGCGCGCCTTTGCCCAATTGTCACAGAAAGAGCTGAACGGAATAACGGAGAGTCTGCGCCGTTTACGCGAGGTGTTTGCCGCCGCGCACAGCCGCAAGGAGTAGTTGAAAAATTTGTCCGAAAAACTTATAGCCAGGCACCTGTAGGAGCGGGCCATGCCCGCGAACAGTTTGATCGCGGGCATGGCCCGCTCCTACAAAAAAACCCAAAAGGTGGAGGAAATTTTGTGTCAGTGTGTCAATTTAATAAAAGGAGTTTCAATATGTCAGACAAGCAACCCGTTATCGCCCAAAAATCTCCCTTTGCCATTGAAGTGGAAGCCGGCAAGAGTTACTGGTGGTGCTCCTGCGGCAAAAGCGCCACCCAGCCGTTCTGCGATGGCAGCCACAAGGGCAGCGATTTTTCCCCCGTCGAATATAAGGCGGATAAAACGGAAGCCGCATATTTTTGCGGCTGCAAGCACAGTGCCAACGGCGTAATGTGCGACGGCACTCATAAGAAATTCTGAATGCTGCAGGCTGGGGTGAGTAATTCCATTCCTAAATTAAAAGTGCAATCGCGCTCCTGAGATATCCATTACATAAGCCCGCTAAGATTGCATTCCACTTAACGCAAGCGTAGAGTGCCGCCTCATTCTTCCACAGAGAATGGTTGGGAAATGGACAGCACGCAAACGAAACAAAAATTACCTCCCCTCGTGCTGGGTGCAATTGGCGTGGTGTATGGTGACATCGGTACCAGCCCGCTGTACGCGCTGCAGGCAACCTTTACCGGCCCCCATCCGCTCCCGGTCGTAGAAGCCAATATTCTGGGCGTATTGTCCGTGATGTTCTGGACCATCATGCTGCTGGTGTCGCTCAAATATGTGGTCATCATCATGCGCGCGGATAATAATGGTGAAGGCGGATCGATGGCCTTGCTGGCCCTGGTAAGCGAACTCACTGCACAGCGACCCAAAATGAAATGGTTCGTCACCGCGCTCGGTGTGTTTGCCGCCGCACTGTTTTATGGTGACAGCATGATCACTCCGGCGATCTCGGTGCTTTCGGCAGTCGAGGGTTTGGACTTGGTTTCGCATCAGTTCAAGAGCTACATTCTACCCATTACCGTTATCGTCTTGACCGGATTGTTTTTTATCCAGAAACGCGGCACAGGCACAGTAGGCATGGCATTCGGCCCGATCATGATCATCTGGTTTGGTTGTCTGGCGGTGTTCGGCATCATTTCCATCGCACAAAGTCCCCAAGTATTATCGGCACTGAATCCCATCTATGCCTTTCAATTTTTAAGCGCGGACCCGCGAGTATCTTTCCTGGCTCTTGGTGCCATCGTTCTGGTCGTAACCGGCGGAGAAGCGCTGTATGCCGACATGGGGCATTTTGGTAAATATCCGATTCGCTTTGCGTGGTTCTCTTTCGTGCTGCCCGCACTGGTGTTGAATTACTTCGGCCAGGGGGCATTGCTACTGCACAATCCGCAAGCCATAGAGAATCCGTTTTATCTGCTTGCGCCTGCTGGGGCACTGGTGCCGGTGGTGTTGCTCGCGACCGCCGCAACCGTCATTGCCTCGCAAGCCGTCATATCCGGCGCATTCTCGATAGCGAATCAATCCGTACAAATGGGCTTTCTGCCGCGCATGGAAATCAGGCAAACCTCCGACCGGGCGCGCGGGCAAATTTATGTGCCCTTTACCAACTGGACACTTTATCTGGCGGTAGTCTTTCTGGTTTTTGCCTTCCAAAGTTCCAGCAATCTGGCGGCGGCTTATGGTATCGCCGTCACCGGCACCATGACGATTACCACCATGCTGATCGCCTTCGTTATCGTACTGTTATGGCGATGGCCATTGGCTATCGCCATACCTTTTATCTCTGTGCTCTTGATCGTCGATTTGACTTATTTTGCAGCCAACGTCATCAAAATCCCGCAAGGTGGCTGGTTCCCGCTCGGCATTGCGGTGTTATCTTTCACCGTGCTGTCTACCTGGAAGCGGGGGAGAAAATTGTTGTTCGACCAGATTGCGCGCCAATCCGTGCCCATGCAAGTTATTATCGATAGCGCAGACCCCATCAATCGGGTGTCTGGTACGGCAATTTTCCTGACCACCTATGGTGAAGGCGCGCCTTCCGCCATGCTGCACAATCTCAAACACAATCAGGTTCTGCATGAACGCAATGTATTGCTGACCGTGGTGGTCGAGGACAAGCCTTATGTCACAGAGGGAAATCGGCTTTTGATCCAAGATATGGGCAAAAGCTTTTATCGCGTGAGGGTTTTTTACGGTTTTATGGAAACGCCTGATCTTCCGGCTGCCCTGGAGTCGTGCGCCACTCGGGGATTGCCCTTCGACATGATGTCCACCTCATTTTTCATTTCTCGTGCCTTGATCGTTACCAGTCCCAAGCCCGGCATGATGAAATGGCGCGAAAGTCTGTTCCTTGCGTTATCCAAAAATGCCATGAACGCGGCAGACTTCTTCAAGATCCCGGCTAACCGTGTCATCGAGATGGGAACGCGAATAGAAATTTAAGGGAACCTCTAAAAATGCAGAGTTCACCCGCAACCTGCGACACTATCCAACTTTTAGGAATATTCATATACCGCTAACGCGGTTGAAGCGATATATGAATCGGGGGATAATCTGCGGCTGTTTTATAAGGTGTCGCAATGACTGAATATCTGCTGATCCTGCTGAGTGCGGTGTTTGTGAACAACATCGTGATGGTCAAAATCCTCGGGCTATGTCCGTTCATGGGGGTTTCCAAAAAACTGGAGGCCGCCATCGGCATGGGCGCGGCCACCACTTTCGTGTTGACCCTGGCCTCGGGTTCGAGTTACCTGATCAACCATTATCTGCTCGGCCCCGAGCTGTCTTACCTCACCACGCTGTCGTTCATCGTGGTGATCGCCGGTATCGTGCAATTCACCGAAATGGTGGTGCAGAAAACCAGTCCGGTGCTGTATCAAGTGCTGGGTATCTATCTGCCGCTGATCACCACCAACTGCGCAGTGCTGGGCATTCCGCTGCTCAATGTGCAGGCGAAACACAATTTCATGGAATCCATTTTCTTCGGCATGGGCGGCGCGCTGGGCTTTACGCTGGTGATGGTGTTGTTCGCCGGTATGCGTGAACGTATGGAGGGTGCGGATGTCCCGGCGATTTTCAAAGGTTCGGCGATCGCCATGATCACCGCGGGACTGATGAGTCTGTCTTTTATGGGGTTCTCTGGATTGATCAAGTAATGGGAAGCCCCACTTGTTAAGTGCGTTGCTGGTGATGGCAGCCATTGCTATCGTGCTCGGCGCGGTGCTGGGGTTTGCCGCGATCAAATTTCGCACGGAAGGCAATCCGCTGGTGGACAAGATCGATGCGATCCTGCCGCAAACACAGTGTGGACAATGCAGCTATCCGGGCTGCAAGCCTTATGCCACGGCCATCGCGGCGGGGGAGGCCGACATCAACCGCTGCCCGCCGGGCGGCGAAGAAGGCATCCAGAAACTCGCCGATCTGCTCGGTGTGGAATTCAAACCCTTCGGCGGTGATACCGCGGCACCTAAAGCCAAATCGGTCGCCTTCATCGATGAAGCTATCTGCATCGGTTGCACGCTGTGCATCCAGGCCTGCCCGGTGGACGCCATCGCCGGCGCGGCCAAGCAGATGCACACCATCATCGCTGCCGAATGCACCGGCTGCGAACTGTGTGTCGCGCCTTGTCCGGTCGACTGCATCAGCATGCTGGTCATCGAAGAAAAAATCACCAACTGGAAATGGAAATATCCCGTGTACTCATTGACAACGAAAAAATGAGAACGCTTTATCATTTTCATGGAGGCATCCATCCGCCCAGCAACAAGTCGCAATCCACCCAAGTGGCTATCGCGCGTGCTCCGCTGCCATCCAGACTGGTCGTTCCGCTCCACCAGCATGCCGGAGAAGCCGCAAAGCCGATCGTACAAGTCGGCGATCATGTGCTGAAGGGTCAGCTTATCGGCATGCCGGATGGCTTTGTTTCGAGCGCGGTACATGCGCCCACTTCGGGAACCATCACCGCGATCGACATGCAGCTCATCGCCCATCCTTCCGGCCTGCCGAATTTGTGCGCCACGCTGATACCGGACGGCAAGGAGGAATGGATTCCCCATAAGGCGATCGATTACCGCGACCACAGCTCCGCCGAGTTGCAACAACTGCTGCGCATGGCCGGCGTGGTGGGCCTGGGTGGCGCGGCATTCCCCAGCGACATCAAATTGCGCATCGGCAAGCAAAAGATCACCTCGCTGATCCTGAACGGCGCTGAATGCGAACCCTATATCACCTGCGACGACATGCTGATGCGCGAACGGGCCGCAGAGATCGTGCAGGGCGCGGAAATGCTGCGCTTCATGCTGGATGCCAGCGAGGTGCTGATCGGCATCGAGGACAACAAACCGGAAGCGATCGCCGCGCTGAAACAGGCGATTGCAGATCGCGGGATGAATCATGAAGTGGTCGCGATTCCGACGATCTATCCGGGCGGCAGCGCGAAACAATTGATCCGCGTGCTCACCGGACTGGAAGTACCCTCCGGTAAATTACCCACCGACATCGGCGTGCAATGCTTCAACGTCGCCACCGCCTACAGCGTTTATCGCGCCTTCGCGCAGGGTGAGCCGCTGCTGTCGCGCATCGTCACCATCGCCGGCAACGTCCGCCAGGCGCAGAATTACGAGGCACTGATCGGCACACCGATCGATGAACTGATCGCGCTGGGTGTAGCGCTGCCCGACACCAATGGCTACATCATGGGCGGCCCGATGATGGGCATACCCCTGCCTGCTGTGCATGTCCCGGTGGTAAAAGCCACCAACTGCGTCATCGCCGCCTCGGATCGGTTATTTCCGCCGCCCCCGCCCGCCTTGCCGTGCATCCGTTGCACGCGCTGCGTTGAAGTGTGCCCGGCAGATTTACAGCCGCAGGATTTGTTCTGGTTCGCCCAATCCAAAGAGTTCGGCAGGGCACAGGCATTCAGCCTGTTTGACTGCATCGAATGCGGTGCGTGCAGCTATGTCTGCCCCAGCCACATCCCGCTGGTGCAGTATTACCGTTTTGCCAAGAGCGAGATCCGCGCGCGCGAGCACGACAAGCAACTCGCGGATCAAGCACGCGAACGCCACGAGTATCGCGAACACCGCATCGAACGCGAGAAGCAGGAGAAAGCAGACAAGTTGGCTGCCAAGGAAAAAGCCGCGCAAGCCGCCAAGCTGAACAGCCTCCAGCAACCGACACCTCAACAGCAAGCGGAACTCGCCGACCTCGAAGCGCATCGCGCACATATCCGCGAACTTGCCCAATCTGGTGTTGAGCACCCTGAGGACTAACATACCATGCTTTTTTCTCCCTTCATCAGCAAACCGGACAACGTTTCGCAGATCATGCTCAAGGTGCTGCTGGCACTGCTCCCCGGCATTGCGCTGTACGTGTGGTATTTTGGCCCGGCGATTCTGGTTTCGATCACGCTGGCCAGTCTTACCGCACTCGGCACCGAAGCACTCATGCTCAGGTTGCGTAATCGTCCGATCGCGCCGTTCCTCAAGGACAACAGCGCGCTGCTCACCGGCTGGCTGCTGGCCCTTTCCATTCCGCCACTGGCACCGTGGTGGCTGATCGTGGTGGGCACGGCATTTGCTATCGCCGTCGCCAAACACCTCTACGGCGGCTTGGGCAACAACCTGTTCAATCCGGCGATGGTAGGCTACGCGGTGCTGATCATTTCGTTCCCGATGCAGATGACGCACTGGATCGCCCCGCATGGGCTGGGGCAAATCGAGCTCGGCTTTTTCGACCAACTGGAATATATTTTCCTCGGTGTGCTGCCGCACAATGCAACCCTGGATGCCATCACCATGGCCACGCCGCTGGATACCCTGAAGACGCACTTGCATCTCGATCAGTCGGTCCAGCAGATTCTCGATATGCCGATCTATGGTCAGCTGGCGGGACACGGCAGCGAAATGGTGGCGTGGGGGTTTCTGTGCGGCGGACTTTATCTGCTCGCTACGCGCATCATCAGTTGGCACATTCCCGTCGCCTATCTTGGCACCTTGTTCGTCATCGCCGGCATTTTTCATCTGCTTGATCCCGGCCACTATGTGGCGCCGCTGTTCCATTGGTTCTCCGGTGCGGCGATGCTGGGCGCGTTCTTCATACTCACCGATCCGGTCAGCAGTCCCACCACCAACAAGGGCCGCTTGATCTTTGCGGCGGGTGCGGGCCTGATCACCTATCTGATCCGTGCCTTTGGCGGATTCCCGGACGGCACGGCGTTCGCCACCTTGCTGATGAACATTTGCGTGCCGTTGATCGTGCTGTACACGCAACCCAAAGTATTCGGCAAGAAATCGCCCAAGGATAATCCAGTGCATAAAGAGGGCAGGCCATGAGACGCAGCATGGCGAAGGCATCCGTGTACACCGCGCTCAACCTGATGTTCTTTGCGGTGATCGGCACTGCGTTGCTGGCCCTGACCTACGACCTGACGCATGAACCCATCGCGCGCAGCGAGGAAAACGAGAAACTGAAACTGGTCACCCAAATCGTGCCGGCTGCGGCTTATGATAACGACATCATCAAGGACACCGCGCAACTCGCGCCGGATAAATTGCTGGGTAACGATGAGACGACCATCGCCTATCGCGGCCGCCTCAACGATCAGCCGTCTATCGCAGTGCTGCAGGTCATCGCGCCGGATGGTTATAGCGGCAAGATCCACTTTATCATCGCAATATACCGTGATGGTAGAATCGGCGGCGTACGCGTGGTATCGCACAAGGAAACTCCGGGCTTGGGCGATTACATCGAAATCGCGAAGAACAACTGGATCACCGGCTTCAACGGCAGCTCGCTGGAAAATCACAAGGACAGTGACTGGCAAGTCAAAAAGGATGGCGGCGCTTTTGACTATATGGCCGGAGCAACCATCACCCCGCGTGCCATGGTGAAAGCGGTACACAAGGCTTTGCAGTATTTTGCAGCAAACCGCGACAAGTTGTTCGCTACACCGCCTCCCCCTAAAGAAGAAAGCGGTATTATTGATGGGAAGAAATAATATCAACGTGTTCACCCCCATCCCAACCTTCCCCCTCAAAGGGGAAGGAGCCGATTCCCTCCCCCTTGAGGGGGAGGGCTGGGGTGGGGGTGAAAACTTTAATGACACACCAGAATAAATTGCGCGAGTGCTCTAATGAGTCATCTGGCTGGAAAAGTGAAGGAGAAAAGAAATGACCTCTCAAGAATTCAAAGACATTTTTTACAACGGCCTGTGGAAACAAAACACCGGCGTAGTGCAACTGCTCGGCATGTGTCCGATCTTGGCGGTGAGCAGTTCGGTGGTGAACGGAGTCAGCCTCGGGTTGGCGACCGCCGTGGTGATGGCCTTGTCGGGCGCGGCGATCGCGCCGATCCGGCAAGTTGTACCGAATGAAGCGCGCATCCCGGTGTTCATCCTGATTATCGCGGTGCTGGTGACCATCATCCAGTTCGCCATGAACGCCTATATGTATTCGTTGTACGTGGTGCTGGGGATTTTCATTCCGCTGATCGTCACCAACTGTATTGTTCTTGCCCGTATCGAGGCATTCGCTTCCAAAAATCCCGCGCTGCAATCCGCGCTGGACGGTTTTGCGATGGGCTTGGGGCTGACCGCCGTGCTGGCAGTGTTAGGCGGCATCCGTGAAATCTTCGGGCACGGCACGTTGCTGTCCGGCATTGATCTGGTGTTCGGCGAAGCGGCAAAATCCTGGGTGATCACCGTGGTGCCGAATTATCACGGCTTCCTGCTCGCCATCCTGCCACCCGGCGCATTTATCGTACTGGGTTTGCTGATCGCTGGCAAGAACTGGCTGAACCTGCGCGCCGAAAACAAAGCACCAGCGACTGGAACAATAGCGGCTTCGTCTCAGGTTGCATGAACCCCGCCAAACGCCGCGAAATTTTTTTGCGCCTGCAAGCGGCGAACCCGCACCCCACCACCGAACTGGAATACCACTCGACGTTTGAACTGCTGGTGGCGGTAATGCTCTCGGCGCAGGCCACCGATGTGAGTGTGAATTCCGCCACGCGGCATCTGTTCCCCATCGCCAATACGCCGCAAGCGATACTCGCGCTCGGCGAGGAAAAACTAAGCGCATTCATCCAGCGCATCGGCCTGTATAAAACCAAGGCCAAGCATGTGATGCAGACTTGCCGTTTGCTGGTGGAACGGCACGGCGGCTCAGTACCTGCGACTCGTGAAGCACTGGAAGCCTTGCCCGGTGTGGGACGCAAGACCGCCAACGTGATCCTTAACACCGCGTTCGGCCAGCCCACCATCGCGGTGGACACGCACATCTTCCGCGTAGCCAACCGCATCGGACTGGCTCCCGGCAAGACCGTGCTGGAAGTGGAAAACAAACTGCTCAAGGTCGTGCCGGATGAATTCAAACACGATGCACACCATTGGCTGATCCTGCACGGCCGTTATGTCTGCCAGGCGCGCAAGCCGAAATGCGGCGCGTGCATCATTCACGATCTGTGCGAATACAAAGACAAGAATGAAGACAATAAATAATTCGTCATTCCGGCGAAAGCCGGAATCCAGCAATTCAAAAATTCTGCGCAGCAGACAAAACCCAATGTTGTCCCGCTACGCGTGGTTCTTTCAATCGACTGGATTCCGGCTTTCGCCGGAATGACGGCGGGTTGTTATCCATTTTGGAGAAGAAACTTTGCTATTCAATCCGTCGCGCGATGAAGCGCGAAACTTTTTGTTCGAGTCCTGGCGCAAGCGCCGGGCCGGAGAATTGCTTACGCCGCTGGAAGACCTCGCCGTGCAGCTCATCGCCAAGCATCCCGAATACTTTGCGGTGCTGGAAAATCCGGAACGCCATCAGGAACAGGACTACCTGCCGGAACACGGCGCGACCAACCCCTTCCTGCATCTGATGATGCACCTCACCATCGAAGAGCAAATCTCGATCGACCAGCCGGCGGGAATACGCGCGCATTTCGTGCGCCTGACCCGACGGTTTGAATCGGAACACGATGCGCAACATCGCATGATGGAATGTCTCAGCGAGATGATCTGGCAAGCGCAGCGCAATCGCACCCAGCCGGATGCGACGGTATACTTCGCGTGTTTAGAAAAACAATAACAAAGGCGATATCATGAGACTGACTAAAATCACCACCCGCACCGGCGATACCGGCAGCACCGGCCTCGCCGACGGCACGCGCCTCGGCAAAGACCACGCGCGCATCGCCGCGCTGGGCAGTGTGGACGAACTGAACAGCCAGCTTGGCGTGCTGCTCGCCGAATCCCTTGCACCCGACATCCGTGCGGTGTTGCTGCAGATTCAGAATGACCTGTTCGATCTGGGCGGCGCACTCGCGCTGCCCACGCAGGATATGTTCATATCAAGCAAGGTCGCATGGCTGGATGAACAGATCGCGCACTACAACGCCGACCTGCCGCCGTTGCGCGAATTCATCCTGCCCGGCGGTTCACGCGCGGGCGCGTTGTGTCATGTGGCGCGCACCGTGGCGCGCCGCGCCGAGCGTGATCTGGTCGTGCTATCTCAAGGTGAAGCCGTGCCGCAGCACGCGCTGCCCTATCTGAATCGATTGTCGGATTTGTTGTTTGTTCTGAGTCGCTGCATCAACCGGACGCTGGCAGTGACTGAAACATTGTGGCAACGCGACAAATAGTCGAGATTGCCCAGTGTTGGCTTTCGACCTTTGAGCAATGTGGTACAGGCCACAATTATCCCGGCTGCTGCGCTGACAGGTGATCGAAAATCTGAGATGCCCGTTGCAGGTGAAACGGATGAAGGGAACCGCTAAAGATTATTTAACGTGCTCAGGGTAGTGGTAGTGGAGAACATTCAGGTAACGCGCAACCTCCACAATATCGTCATCACTCCACACTTGCCCCATAATCCCCTGCCAGTGACGTACTTGCGCATTCAGACCGATCCAATCCGTGGCGATTTTCTTGTCCCGCCAATGAATCTGGTCGCTGTGGCAGGCGGTGCAATACGTCGAATACAGCAATTCACCACGCGATGTGTCACGCTTAGGCTGGGTGTCGGCGACAGCGGGATTCCCCAGGCAGACTAACAATACGCCAAATATCCATCTTTTAGTCATCTCGCTCTCCACAAGTAATCGGGTTGATTTTCCCCTCGGCATGCGTTTCAGTATAGGCCTCGATCCGGGGTTAATCAACCGCCGCCATGCCGCATAGGATGTGCACACACCGCATAGGAATGCCTCATCCGGCAGACATGGTCTCTCGTGATTTAACGTGAACATCGCGTAGCGATACCTTGTCATTCTCCCCCATTGGTGGGGGAGAACAGGAGAGAGGGAACGGACAAGGTGGCAGCGACGTTCATCATCAGGTGTGGTGCTGGCACCATGTCCGTTAGCTATGCATCTGCACGATGCGATCACCCGCAAGCACAAGCCGGCCTACCAGAGAATGGAGCAAGGTTCTCTCAAAGTGCAATTTGCAGCTGGTGCTCAGCTTCTCCAGTGCCTGAAAAGAAAATTCGGCAACGACCACGTTTGAGATGGCCTCCAGCGTGGCTTGCCGATTTGTCCCGCGCTGGATGTAAGCCATCTCGCCAAAACACTCGCCGGCTTTTATGGTGTTTAGCAGACATCCCTGTTTTGTGACCTTCAGCGATCCGGAAGCCAGGATGTACAGGCTCTGACCGGGCTCGTTTTCCCGCACAACGACGGTGCGATCCGGAAACCTGGTCCACTCGCTTGCCTGTACGAGTTCCCAAATTTCCGGTTCGGAAAATTCGCGCAACTCGTTCATCGCGCGCAACGTGTTGAATTTTTCACTATCGGGTATGTCTTGCCGGAACGTGCTGAACCGGCCTATCTCGGCAAGCTCAAGCGCAAGATCCGCCCAGTTGGAATAGCGGTCATCCGGGTTCTTGGCAATCATGCGCAGGATGACCTTGTCAAGCTCCGCGGGAAGATCAGGGCGCTGGGCGCTCGGCGGCAAAGCATCCTTCCTGGCAATGGCATCAAAAAGCTCGTGCAAGGTTTGAGCATGAAACGGCCGCGCCCCGGTAAGAAGCTGGTACGACACGATCCCGAGAGAGTACATATCGCTGAGATGTGTCAGGTGGCCATGACTGATTTGTTCCGGAGACATGTAGTGGGGGGTTCCAATGCCCATCTTCTGTGTGGCCTGTGTGCTATAAAACACGGCTGCGCCAAAATCCGAGATTTTCACATCTGTGCCGGATGCGACCATGATGTTCGCGGGCTTGATGTCCCGATGAATGATGCCCTGGCGAAATGCATAATCAAGAGCCCCGCAACACTTGAAAATTGCTTGAAGCACATTTCCGAGCGGCAGGAGCGCGTCGGCTTTCGTATACCGCACGAGGTTGCCTCCTGATACGTATTCCATGACGACGTACCCGGCATCCTGTGTGACAGATGCTTCCAATATCGTGACTACGTGCGGATGGGCAAGCCGGCCAGCGAGCGATGCTTCATTGAGGAATTGTTTGCGGCACCCTTCATCGAACATGGGATCGGTGAGAACCGCTTGATTGACCAGCTTTACAGCCACTTCCTGACCGGAGAAAGTGTCCAGGGCGTGATAGACCTTCCCGGTTGCCCCTTGTCCGATCTGCTGGGTCAACTCGTACTTACCTAGTCTGTAGGGTAAATCCAGAGGCATGAAAGGCTTTCACAATCGTCCGGGGATGTTTGGTGATGCATCCGGTCTCAGCGCAAGCGCGAGTGATGCGAGCGCGATCCCAACCGCGTGCCGATCTCTGACTTACCGGGTACGCTACCAGTTGTCCAATTGTAAAGCAATCATGCCTTGCATGCGCTTCATCCGATTCGCGCTATCCGGCTTGTTGCCGCGGCGCGATCCAACCTTCATGCCTTATACTTGACGTCAACCAGATGTCCTTGGCGAAGGTCGTTGAGGGCTTGGAAAATCTCTTCTTTGGTGTTCATCACGAACGGTCCGTGCTGCACGATAGGTTCGCCTAGGGGCTTGCCGGCAACCAGGATGGCTTTGGCCGGGCCGGATGCGATCAGCACCACACCATCGGTTTGCGGCGTGTTGGCGAGTATGCCCATGCGGCTCTCGCCCAACAGCGTGCCGCCTACCGTTAGCTCGCCGCGATAGACGTAGATGAAGGCATTATGCGTCGCCGGTAAAGTCGTCGAGAACAAGCTGTCCGCCGGCAGGTCGATGTCGAGATATAGCGGCTCGGTGTCCTCGCGGGTCATCGCACCCGCAACGCCGTTGCTGGTTCCCGCAATCACGCGCACCGTAACGCCTTCCGCTGTCACATATTCGGGAATCTCGGCCTTGGGTATATCACGATACCAAGCGGGGATCATCTTGCGCCGCGCCGGCAGATTCAACCACAGTTGGAAGCCTTCCATGACCCCGTTCTCTTGTTCCGGCATCTCGGAGTGGATTATCCCGCGCCCGGCCGTCATCCACTGCACGCCGCCGTTCTGCAGCAGTCCTTCATGTCCGGCATTATCGCGATGGCGCATGCGTCCGGCGATCATGTAGGTGATGGTCTCGAAACCGCGGTGCGGATGGTCGGGAAAACCGGCGATATAATCATCCGGATCGTCACTGTGAAAGTTATCGAGCATCAGGAACGGATCCAGGCGCTGTTGCAGATTCTGCGTAAGTACGCGCGTGAGTTTGACTCCGGCACCGTCGCTGGTCGGCACCCCGGTTACGATGCGTTCTATCGTCCGCGGTTGTGTGACGGCTTCAAGTTTGGTTGCTTGTTTCATGGCTGCACTCCTTTTCTGTTTGATGCCTGGTTTTCTGTTTGATGCCTGGCCGGCTGGATGGTTCAGCACTGATGTACTCGCGCCAAATTTCATTGAAGCTGGCTCACCTCGTCGCATCCACGGCGCGGAGAAATTCTTCATAGGGCTGTGCCCCTGAAAACCTTTTTCCAGACGCAAAGATAAAGTTTGGCACGCTATGGATGCCTCGCTCAAAAGCGTCAGTGGTCACACGGTCAACTTCCGCCCGGTAACGTCCTGTGTGCAAAACTTCGAGTATTTCGTCGCGAGCCATCCCCAGTTCTTCCCCTATCTCGGCAAGCACTTCTGGATCAACAATATTCCGCGCCTGCGCGAAGTAAGCCCTGAAGGCCGCCCGATGATAGGTATCGCCCAAACCTTTAGTTTCCGCAAGCAAACCGATTTCGTGGGCCTGATGGGTATTTGGCACAAGAGCGGGACGGTTGAGCGGAAGATCAGCCGCTCGTGTTATCTCACGGATGGCAGCTTCAGCGCGTTCCAATATTTCCGGTGGCAAGATCGCACTCAATGGAACGCCGCCCGCAGGAATATCGGGGCGCAGCAAGTAGGGGTTCCAATGCAGGCGAACCGAACGCTCTTTTGCCAGCCGGGTCAGCCGATCCAGACTGATGTAACACCATGGGCAAATAAAGTCGGAGTAAATCTCAATGGTCGTGGGCATTAAAAACTCCTGTTTGTGGTTCGTGGGAACCGCTATGCATGGTCATCATGGCATTCCGTTTGACTGAAGATAACTTCGTGTCATTGGAACAGTTTCCATTATCAAGGTGAGTACACTCCAATGCAAATGCAGTTCGAGGAGTGAACATCAACGGTGCTACAATCCCGACCCCTAATTTTATTAAGGAGAAGATTCATGCGCCGCATTCTTTTTGCCATTGCTTTGGCTGGCCTATCAAGTTTGACTTACGCCGCCGGATTCAAGCTTTCCAGCCCGGAAATAAAAGCCAACAGCACGATACCCAAGAGCTTCGAGTTCAATGGTTTTGGCTGTTCTGGTGAGAACAAATCGCCCGCGCTCAAATGGGGCGGAGCCCCCAGAGACACCAAGAGTTTTGCCGTGACCGTGTACGACCCCGATGCGCCGACAGGATCAGGCTGGTGGCACTGGATGGTCATCAACATCCCGGCTGACGTCACTGAACTTGCTGCGGGTGCCGGTGTGGCTAACAGCACGACCTTGCCCAAAGGCGCGGTACAAAACCGTATCGACTTCGGTGTGGCAGCCTGGGGCGGCACCTGCCCACCGCAAGGCGACAAGCCGCATCACTATATTTTCACCGTGTACGCGCTCAAGGCCGACAAGCTCGATGTTCCCGCCGATGCCACCGCCGCGCTGACCGGCTTTATGATTCATGCAAATGCGCTGGGCAAAGCCAGCTTCACCGCAACATATGGGCGTGCCAAGTAGCCATATATATGGCGGGATAGTGCATCACGCCTGATGGAGAAAGATTTTAAACCCTGTCGACTGGTGCTAAACTCCTGATCGCTGCATATGCAGTAATCACAACTAAGGGAAAAAACATGAACAGAAAAGAACTCATAGATGCCTTGGCCGACAAGACAGGCAGCTCCAAAGCAGACGCTGACCGCAACATTTCAGCGTTGATCGAAATCGTCACCAGCACGCTGAAGAAGGGTGACAATGTCGCTCTGGTTGGTTTCGGCACCTTCGAGGTACGCAAGCGTGCAGCACGCGCCGGTCGTAATCCCAGCACTGGCGAAGCAATCAAGATCAAAGCAGCCAAGGTTCCGGCATTCAAGGCTGGCGCTACGCTGAAGACAGCAGTGAACGGCGCAAAGAAGTAATCATTTGTTGGTACACCAGCCTTCTACGAGGGCTGGTGACTGCGCACACTAACGTCGCCTCTAAGCACCGGTCTCCCCGAGGAAGCACGCAATTCATATTTGGAAAACTGCTGCCTGGATGCGCCGTCAAGATGGACGGTCAAGTTTCCAGATAAATCAAAACTAAAATTTCTGGTCCTGATTATCGAGGCTGCCACGCTCTGCGATTGCCGCATCCGTTGATGTTCACAACGGCGAAAGCAGCACGCTCGCGCGCAGTTTTTTCAACTGGTCACGTTGTCGGTGGCTTTCTCGAACTCCAGATTTTTCGCGGCCTGCTTCATTCCGGCGTACGATGGTCATGTTTGAATTTTCCACATATGGCTGTGCCGAAAGAAGACTAGGACTATGGAACGCCCCGATGCCCTGTTTTGGAATCTGCCATCTGAATCCCTTCAATCACAATTGGAGGCGACTCAGGCTGGGCTGAGTCAACAGGAAGCGCATGCACGAGCCGTACGGTTCGGCCCGAACACACTGCGGGATCGTGGCGAACGGCCGCTGCTCATCCAGTACCTGAGCCACTTCAAAAATCCGCTGGTGATAATTCTGCTGGCGGCCAGCGCGGTGTCTGCGCTGACCGGCGAGATCACCGGATTCGTGATCATCTGGGCCATCGTGCTGATGAGTGTGACGCTGGATTTCGTCCAGGAATACCGGGCCGGTCGCGCTGCGGATCAGTTGAAGAAGACTGTGGCAGTACGGGCCACGGTGCTGCGCGATGGACATTCGCAGGATATCCCGATTGCGGATCTGGTGCCGGGCGATGTGGTGCTGCTGGCTGCGGGCGATCTGATCCCTGCCGATAGTCGATTGCTCGAGGCCAAGGACTTCTTCATCAACCAGTCGTTGCTGACGGGCGAATCCTATCCGGTGGAGAAACATGCACGCGAATTGCCGGCGCCGGCGGCAGACCTCAGCCAGGCCGAGAATGCCGTGTTCATGGGCACTTCCGTCATCAGCGGGATGGCCAAGGCCATGGTATGCCGTACCGGAGCGGACACGGCGGTGGGCAATATCGCTGAATCGCTGATGGTCAAACCGCCGCCCACTGCTTTCGAGCTGGGCACCCAGAGCTTCGGCATGCTGATCATGCGCCTGACTTTCCTGCTGGTGCTGTTCGTCTTTTTGATCAACGCTTTTTTTCACCGGCCGTTCCTCGAGTCGTTCCTGTTCGCCATCGCGCTGGCCGTCGGCCTCACGCCGGAGTTGTTGCCGATGGTGATCACGGTGACGCTGTCGCGCGGTGCCTTGCGCATGGCGAAAAAGCAGGTGATCGTGAAGCGGCTCGCCGCCATTCACAATCTGGGCAGCATGGACGTGCTGTGCACCGACAAGACCGGCACACTCACCGAGGGACACATCCAGCTGGAACGCCACCTTGACGCGCAAGGCAACGACAGCGCGCAAGTGTTGCAGCTGGCCTACCTCAACAGTTATTTCGAGACCGGCCTCAAGAGTCCGCTGGATGACGCGATCCTCGAGCACAAGGAAATCGACGCAAGCAGCTGGCGCAAGATCGACGAGGTGCCCTTCGACTTTGAACGGCGGCGCGTCTCCGTCTTGGTCGATCAGGGCGAGAAACGGCTGCTCGTGGTCAAGGGCTCGCCCGAGGATATCCTCAAGCTGTCCACGCAATATGCGGTGGGCGAAGCGCAAGGCGCGCAACCGCTGGATGAGAAAGCACTGGCATCGATCCAGGCCTTGCACGATAGCCTCGAACGGGAAGGCTTCAAAGTGCTCGGCATCGCCTGGCGACCGGTGGCACTGGACCATCCGCATGCCGTCGTCGATGATGAAACCGAACTGATCTTCGCCGGCTTCGCCGCCTTCCTTGATCCGCCGAAGGCGAGCGCGGCGCATGCACTCAAGGCGCTGGCGGCAGACGGGGTGATCGTCAAGATCGTCACCGGCGACAGCGAACTGGTCACCCGGTATGTGTGTGATCAACTGGGTATGCCAGTCGCGGGCGTGCTGACCGGAAGCGAGATACAGCAGATGGACGACCCAACACTGGCGGTTCGAGTGAGGGAGGCCAACCTGCTCTGTCGTGTCACACCGGCGCAGAAGAACCGCGTCATCCTGTCGCTAAAAGCACAGGGGCACACGGTCGGTTATCTCGGCGACGGCATCAACGATGCACCTTCGCTTCATTCGGCAGACGTCGGCATCTCGGTGGACAGCGCAGTGGACGTGGCTAAAGCGGCGGCCGACATGATCATGTTGCGAGAAGATCTGAACGTGCTGCACGCAGGCGTGCTGGAAGGGCGGCGCACCTTCACCAACATCATGAAATACATCATGATGGGGACGAGCTCCAATTTCGGGAACATGTTCAGCATGGCCGGTGCGACGCTGTTCCTCCCCTTCCTGCCGATGTTGCCCGCACAGATCCTGCTCAACAATCTGCTCTACGACGTTTCTGAACTTCCGATCCCTATGGATAACGTGGACAACATTTATCTGACCCATCCCAGGCACTGGGACACTACCTTTATCCGCAACTATATGTGGGTGGTCGGGCCGGTCAGCTCGGTATTCGATTTCCTGATGTTCTTCATCCTGCTGAAAGTCTTCAGCGCAGGTGAGGCACTGTTCCACACCGGCTGGTTCATCGAATCCATCGCCACCCAGGTCCTGGTGATCTTCATCATCCGCACCCGGGGCAACCCCTTCAAGAGTCGGCCAAGCGTTGCGCTGACCGCCACTTCGTTGGTGGTCGTTCTGATAGCCGTAGCGTTGCCTTTCACACCACTTGCAACACATCTCGGCTTCGTTGCTCCGCCGCCGTTGTTCTTCCTGATCCTGCTGGCAATAGTGTTCTGTTATCTCGTGGCGGTTGAATTCGTGAAGCGATTATTCTACCGGCATTTCCCGGTGCGCTAAGACCTCATCGGCCAGCTTACTAACCTCGACCATCTGCTGGCCGTTCGACCATGGCCACTTTACGACACAAAGCCGACTTTCGATCAAACCGTTCTTGACGAGTACCATATTAATCTTGCCTTTTGGATCGACTGATGTCTCCATTTCCGGGCCGCATTGCCAGCCCAATTTCGGCCTTAATTAGAGACTGACGGTTTGCTATCGAAAGTCGTAATAAAGCTGCTGTGGCGTACGCAAGTTCCATTAATTTTTCTTCAGGAGGTTTTCTGTGCCAACTTTTTTGGTTCTACCGTTTGTCTTATCGCCATTTATCATTCTGTGTCTGATGGTTTTGTTTTCCGGCAAATCTTAAGTAGCAGTTCGCATTACCCCAACCGGCAATACCGGGGCGGCCTAGCTTCAGCTAGGCCTTTTTATTTCATGTTAATGGAAATAGTTACAGACATAATGAGCCGTTCACCGCTTCCGCGCTGTAGGAATGATCGCAACGGCGTGATACAAGTCCTCTTGGGTAGTGGCATCCTATCCGACACTCAGCCGCATTGCTTCATGGGCCAGTGAAAGGCTGCAGGCAGTCTTGTGGTTGAGGCAGAAGCACATTGATGTATTGCGGATAAATCTTTCGGCAGCAACTCTCACCCGCTCCTCAGCCACAACGGCAATGGAAAACGGTGCAGTCCTAGCCCAGTTTTGCCGCAACCTCACGCTCGGCAGCCGCCCAATGCTCGTCCGAGCGTCCTTGGAAACCATGCTGTTCAGCGATGAAGTAAGCTGCTGTCTCCACCAGACGATAGCGTTCTTCAGGGGTTGGTTTCGCTACCGTTTTCTGAGTGGTGGCTGGCTTGGCCTTGGTGTCTGGAGCTTTCGTCTCCGGAGCTTTCATCGCCGGAGCTTTCTTTTCCACAACAGGGGTTGCCATTTTTTTCACTGCGGGTGCTTCGGTCTTTTTCGGTTCTGAAATTGCGACCAAAGTCTTTTTTGCCGCCGGTTTTTTCGCTGCTGGTTTTTTCACCACTGGTTTCTTCGCAGTCGTCGCTACCCCTGCTTTAGTGGTCTTCGGTTTGCTGGAAACTGCACTGCTTGTCTTAGTCTTGGTTTTAGCTGCAGCCACTTTTTTTGTAGCCGATTTTGCCTTTTGCACTACCATCTCGTTACCTCATCCAATGTCAAAATTAGAAATTCCGGAATCCTGCTGCATGGCATGATAATGATGCAAACCCTATCAGTCAACAATTTGCAACTAATATTTGACGCAGGGCACTCAACGGACTATGGTTCACTGAACATTTTTGAGGGCGAGATAATTTTTTGAGCAAACCGGAAAGATATCACTATGTCGGCAATACGAATTTGGGAACTCCTTAGCTATGTGGTGACAGTGGTCGGTCTGCCGCTGGCGATTTACGTGTTCATCTTCGAGCAACGCAAAGAGCGCGACAACGAGGAAGAGGAAGTCTATCAACCGCTCTCCGACAACTACAGGAGTTCCTCAAGATCACGCTGGAACACCCCGACCTGCGCATGTTCGCCAGCGAAGAAACTCCCTCACTTTCAGCCGAACAGCGCGAGCGCATGTTCATCATCTTCAGTATGCTGATTTCATTGTTCGAGCGCGCCTATTTGCTGCTCTACGAAGACGGCATGAAGGAGAAGCAGTTAAGACGCTGGCGTTCGTGGGAGGACTATAATGGGCGAATGGTGTAACCGCGCCGATTTTCGCTCTTTGTTACCCGCCTTGCTGCGCGGCGAAGATCCCGAGTTCGCGGACTATATTCGAAAACTCGCGGCCAGTTCTCCGGTTGTGTAGCACCAAAAAGAAAGGGACAGTATGCTGACGATACTGGTCATCAATTCCAAGGGGGGTTCAGGGAAGACCACCCTGACCACCAATCTTGCCAGTTACTATGCCAGCAAGAAAATCCGGACTGCGATCATGGACTACGATCCGCAGGGTTCGAGCATACAATGGCTGCGGGTACGGCCCGATGATGCGGAGAAGATCCATGGGGCCAACGCCGCGCCGGTCAAGGGAGCCGTTCCCTTGCGTAGTTTGCATGCATGGGTTCCTGCGGACACCGAAGTCATGATCATCGATGCGCCTGCCGGAGCGAAAGGTTTGTTGCTTCAGGAGCTCGTGCGCAAGTCGAACTTTATCGTGATCCCAGTCGCGCCATCTCCGATCGATATTCACGCCACCGCCGATTTTATCAAAGAGCTATTTCTGTTCGGTGGCGCACGCACTTCCAAAGCGAAGATCGCGGTGGTTGCCAACCGGGTGCGCAGCTCGTCCTCTTCAATCTATGTGTTGCTGGAGCGTTTCCTTAATTCCCTGAAACTGCCATTTCTTACCAGCATCCGCGATTCGGACAATTATCTCCACGCTGTTGAAAAAGGCCTGGGCGTGTTCGAAATGGACGAAGCAGCCACCGTTGCGGAAAGGCGGGAGCTCATGCCGATCTTGAAATGGCTGAACGGACATTTTCCAAACAAATTCGGGTCCCGCATCGAAGACAAAACCCAGAGCCTCGAAGGTTCAAGAAAGTTTGCTGCATTTCGCATGGGTACACAGAACATTACCACCCTCAGCGCCACGGGCAGATTCAAGAATTATCCCTGACACCAACGTAACTCCCTCAAGTGGCCTGAAGAATCTTGCCGAACAGTGCCTCATGCAGCCGCGCAGTTCTCTCAAACGGGGGATCAAATCGAGTGCCACCTATCTTGCATGTCTGCACACAGTTCAGCATGGATGGATTGCCGAAGACGAAACCACCTGGCAGCTCTAGCGAGTGCAAAGCTCCTGCGATTGAATAGTAGTGTAGATGTCGAATAAATTTGGCGCGTGAATAGGCCTTGCAACAGCATGCGCACAATCGCCGCAAAATTATGTCGCAGGCAGCTCGATTAGAAAAATCCCGCTCTTCGGATTTGATCCATGGGACGCATACCTATCAAAGTTGACAGGTATGCGAAAAATTTCGCATCCCATAGAATCGGGACGAATAGCCAATTTGCTGGATTGATTTGTTTTGCGATTGGCAAATCGTGCTGTCCAATTGATTCACTGAGGTAAATCACCATCTTTGCCGGGGGCTACGTGGCTAAATTTGATCTTGCGTTTTCCGAAACGATGAAAATAGAGGGGGGTTATGTTAATGCCCGCAAGACCCAGGTGGAGAAACCTACAAGGGCATTGCACGTAAGATGAATCCGAAATGGCAGGCCCGGATCACCGTTGGGGTTGAACCGTATGGTGTTATTGACTCGGCCACTTTGGAAAAAATAAGGGGAAGGTTAACTTGACACTTTCAACCTTAATCATGTGTACAGCGGCAAGCAACATGTCCGGGATGCCGGAGCATGCAACGCGATTTATTATTGGGCTGGCAGCGCATAACTCCCTACCTCCATTTACACCACGCAAGCAATCTACTCGCAAAGAGTCATGCATGAACGCTACGGCCCTTGTACAGAAAAATACCATAGGCCTTTCATCCATTTTGTTAAATATAAGCTGGTGATCGACTTATGAAATATCTGGTTATTTTATTGGTCCTGGCGGCTGGCGGCATATCTGGCTACTTCATCGGGGCTCACCAAGGTAAAGCGGCAATTGAAGCATTGGCCGCCGTTGAGCAGGCAGCGAAGCAGGAAAAGGCCGAATCTGACAAGGCGATAAATGCGCTCAAGGAAAGCATGGCGGGACTTGCGAGCGAGCACAACAATGAGCTGAACAAAATTGAAACCGGGTACCAGCAGCAACGCGCCAAATTGGATGATGCATTAGCCGGGAAGGAAAAAAAGATCAAGGAGCAGACCGCGAAGATGAACAATAACCAACGGGAGATCGAGCGCCTGCGGGGTAGCGTTGTTAGCACCACAGACCCGGCAGAGAAACGGAAATTGCTTGAGAAAGTGGCGCAACTGGAAAACGAGAAGCGAAATTCGGATTCGGGCGTTGAGGGATTGAAATGTTTAAGTGTTGCTGTTCCTGATGAAATACTCGGGCAATTGCAGGGGAAGCCATGATTACTTTGCTCTTGCGTACCCGGCTGGTAATTGCAGGCGTTTTGTTGGCAGGCTGCACCAACACAATACCCGTCATCAGCACCTCGATTGAATGCCCGGTCAAGGAAGAAGACCTTGCTGCCAAGTGCGCCGAGCCTGCAACCATCGCGACTGGCGCCACATATCAGGACATGATTCGTATCGCCATCGCAGACAGAAATAACCTGAGCGAGTGCGAGAAAAACCGGCAGTTCCTCCAAAATTCGATCAATGAATGCAATGTTGCAATTCGGAAAAACAACGAAAAAATTGATGAGTTCAACAAAAAATATGCCGGCAAACCCTAGCGGTTGTTAACCGAGTAAACCAAGCCTGTTTTATATGGCACAGTTTCGGATAACCAGAAAAGGAAAGGGATAATCATTATGAACACAGAATCCAACAGCCATCAAAAACGCAGCAAACCTATTGTGTTTATCCCAAATAATCCATTAGCCCGTCATTCCCGCGCAGGCGGGAATCCAGACGATTAAAAAATCTCCCGCGAAGCGGGACAACATTGCGGCTTTGTCCGCATCGCGGAATGTCTATCTTGACTGGATTCCCGCCTGCGCGGGAATGACGCAGCTTTATGCTAATGGTCTATTTGGGTTTATGACGATTCCAAGTGATGGAAGGGGTCAACATCACAATGTTTTTATTCCAGCAAAGCGAAGCAATGCTGACCCCATGGTTTATGAAAAAATATCTGCCTTGCGGCATATAAGCGTAGTTCAAAAAGAGGCGATTCGGCATTTACATTTATCAACGAGCAGACAGAAAGGGAACTCACCATGACCAAAATATCCGCAAACAAACGTGGTTACGGCTGGCAGCCGGATGTACCCGACCAGCGCGACCATCTCTATGCCGCACCGGTAATCTATCTCGCGAAGCTGCCTGCCAAATCTGACCTTCGCCCTTACTGCCCGCCAGTATACGATCAGGGCCAACTCGGCAGTTGCACGGCCAACGCCATCGGCGCGTCCATCCAGTTCGAGCGGCGCAAACAAAAATTGAAGCCCGACTTCGCCCCCTCGCGCCTGTTCATCTACTACAACGAACGCGTCATGGAACATACCGTCAAATCCGATGCCGGCGCGCAAATTCGAGACGGCATAAAAAGCGTCGCAAAAATTGGCGACTGCCCGGAATCGGAATGGCCTTACATCATTGCCCAGTTCACTGACAAACCCAATACGTCGTGCTTCAAGGACGCACTGAAGTACCAAGCCGTGCAATACGCGCGCGTGCCGCAAATCCTCAACCAGATGAAAGGCTGCCTCGCCTCCGGTTACCCCTTCGTGTTCGGCTTTTCGGTTTACACAGAATTCGAGAACGACCAGGTTGCGAAAACCGGCGTAGTGAATATGCCCGGCCCCAAGGAAAAACTTCTGGGTGGCCACGCAGTGATGGCCGTCGGCTATGACGACACCATCCAGCGCTTCATCGTGCGCAACTCATGGGGTAACAAGTGGGGGATCAAGGGCTACTTCACCATGCCCTACGCCTACCTCACCGACTCAAATCTGGCCGACGATTTCTGGACGATACGGTTGGTGGAGGCGTGAAAACGCACTGGGGATGAAAGGGATCGGATCAGTATCACAATGTTTTTATTCCAGCAAAGCAAAGTGATGCTAACCCATGGTTTAGTTTGCCTAGCTGGATTCCTGCTGTCGCGGGAATGACGGCTGCTCTATGGTATCTGTTATGAATTACGTATAAGGTTAATAGTTAGAGAATAGCGGCGAGAAACCCGCACCCAAAATTACACTTGTTGCTGGCGTAACTCGACACGTTTGAGATACGCCTCGCGCGCGATCTGCACATCTTCCAGAAAATACGGCAGCTCCTTCAGCAGCATGGCTTGCGGACCGTCCACCAGTGCCTTGGGCGGTGCGGGATGAAAGTCCACCAGCACCATGTTGGCTCCGGCGATCACACCCTGCGCGGTGACGTGCATCATGTCGAGGATGCCGTCTGGTGCGGCTTGCCGCGATCCCACCGAGTGCGATGGGTCGATGCACACCGGCATGCGCGTCAAACGCTTGACCACCGGCACATGCGCGAAATCCACGAAGTTGCGGTGCGGGTCGCCCAGGTTGGTCTTCATGCCGCGCAGTCCGAACACCACGTTGCGGTTGCCCTCGGAGGCCAGATATTCCGCCGCATTCAGCGATTCGTCCAGGGTGATTCCGAAACCGCGTTTGAGCAGGATCGGCATTTCGGTTTGCCGCCCGACGATTTTCAGCAGCTCGAAATTCTGCGTGTTGCGCGTGCCGATTTGCAGCATCACGCCGGTCGGATTGCCGGTCACATGCAAGGCTTCCTTGATCTCGTTGAGATGCGATTCGTGGGTGATCTCCATCGCGATAACCTTGATGTCGTATTTGCCCGCCAACTCGAACACGTAAGGCAAACAATATTTGCCGTGGCCCTGGAACGCGTACGGGCTGGTGCGCGGTTTGTATGCACCCATGCGCGTGCATACCTGGCCGTTGTCATGTACCGCCTTCATCATGATCTCGACATGCTCACGATTGTCCACCGCGCATAATCCGGCAAACACGTTCAGTGTGTCCTGCCCAAAGCGCACGCCGTTGTATTCGAAATGAGTGGGACGCTGATCGTCCTTGTGCCGCCCCAGGATGCGGTACTCCTCGGAAACCCGCACCGCGCGCTCCACGCAGGGCAGGCTTTGCATGTCTTCGATTTCCAGCGCTTTGGTGTTGCCGATCAGATAGATTTCCGTAAGCGATTTTTCGCTGCCGCGCTCGACATGCACGCGGGTCTGGATGCCGGGCAAAGTGGCCAAGTGCGCCAGCAATTGCCGGTATTCCGGGGATTGTTCGCTGACGTTGGAGCTGAGGATCAGGATCATTGTTATTCCTTCTGGTTTTCAAATACTGTCATTCCCGTGAACGACGGGCTTTAGGGGAAACGCTGATTCACCTTGGCTTCGTCGTTCCGGCGTAGGCCGGAATCCAGTATTTTTAATCAACTGGACACCGGCCTTCGCCGGTGTGACGGACTTACTCAGAGATTCATTAGTTTTTTCGCTCCAACAAAATGGCCCACTGCGCCGGCCACTGCGCCATCGGTTCACGCGCAAAGCCGCTCTTGGCAAACAATAGCCAGCGGCCGATCACATAGCATACCAGCACATTGGCGTGCGCCCCGACATCCACCGCCGCGCCCATCTCGCCCTGCGTGGCGGCCATGCGCAACGATTGTTTGAGCGTGGCTTCGATGCGATCCAGCAGTTGATTGATGCGCTGCTGCAAACGCTCATTCTCATTCACCAGCGCGTCACCGATCAGCACACGCGTCATGCCGCGATTTTTTTGCGCGAAGCTGAGCAGCATGGATACGATCTCTTCGGCTTGCTTCACGCCGCTTTTTTCTTCCTGGGTGATTTTGTTGATCAGGCCGAACACGGTCTGCTCAATGAACTCGATCAAGCCCTCGAACATTTGCGCCTTGCTGGCGAAGTGGCGATACAACGCCGCCTCGGAAATATCCAGCCGCGCCGCCAATGCAGCCGTGGTGATCTTTTCACCCTTGGGCTGTTCCAGCATCTGCGCCACGGTTTGCAGTATCTGTAATTTTCTCTCGCCAGGTTTTGCGGCCATGTTGTTCCCCTTAAATTCCTAAAATTTCCATGTAGGAGCGGGCCATGCCCGCGACAATCAATTTGGATCGCGGGCATGGCCCGCTCCTACAAACCCAACCGATGCAGCGCGCTTGGCAACTGCATGACATCACGAATCTTCATATCCACACACGGTGAGTTTCGGTTGCCGGAATTCACCCACACCGTGCGCATCCCCAGCCGTTTCGCCGCATGCAGATTCTCCAGGCTATCTTCGATCATCACACATTGCGCGGCTCGTATGCGATGTCGCCTCAACAAACGTATAAAGCCGAAGTTATCCGGCTTGGGGCGATAATGTGTGTGCTCCACTGCCATCACATCGTCGAACAAATCGTCCACTCGCAACAGCTTCAGCACCGCATGCACGTAGTGTTGCGGCGCATTTGAAAACACCACTTTCTTGCCCGGCAATGCTTTCAATACATGGCGTAATCGCGGCACTCGCAGCACCATCCGGGACAGTTCCGGAAACTGATGCGTATGCCACAAAAAATGCTCCGGGTCCGTGCCGTGATGACGCATCAGGCCGCTTAACGTCGCGCCATAGCACTGCCAGTAATGCAAGCGCAATGCATTCGCCGCCGCCTCATCAAGTTGCAGGTGCTGTTGCAAATAGGCGGTCATGCTGCGATTGATGTGCGGAAAGATGTGCGGCGTAGCATCATGCAGCGTATTATCAAGGTCGAATATCCAGACCCGCACAACCATCCCTACTTACTCTTGATCAACGTGCCCACACCCTCGTGGGTGAGAATTTCCAGCAACAGCGCATGCTGTACCCGGCCGTCGATGATATGCACCGAACGCACCCCGCCGCGCGCCGCATCCAGTGCCGAAGCGATCTTGGGCAACATCCCGCCGGACAGCGTGCCGTCCGCCACCAGTCCATCGATTTCCCTGGGAGTCAGTCCGGTCAGCAGCTTGCCGTTTTTATCCAGCACCCCCGGCGTGTTGGTGAGCAACACCAGTTTTTCGGCGCGCAACACCTCAGCCAGTTTGCCGGATACCACGTCGGCGTTGATGTTCAGCGTCTCGCCATCCGGCCCCACGCCTATCGGCGCGATGACCGGTATGAAATCGCCGGAATCGAGAAAGGAAATGATTGCCGGATCGATCTTATTGATGTCGCCAACCAGCCCGATGTCCAGCATCTTGCCCGGCTCGGTGGTGCTCTCCAGCAGCAATTTTTCCGCACGGATAAATGAACCGTCCTGTCCGGTCAGCCCGACCGCCTTGCCGCCGCAACGGTTGATCAGATTGACGATGTCCTTGTTGACCTTGCCCAGCACCATCTCGACCATATCCATGGTCTCTTCGTCGGTCACGCGCATCCCTTGAATGAACTCGCCCTGCTTGCCGACGCGCTTGAGCATCTCATTGATCTGCGGCCCGCCGCCATGTACCACCACTGGATTCATCCCGACCAGCTTGAGCAATACCACGTCGCGCGCAAAGCTCTCCTGCAATACCGGATCGGTCATGGCGTTACCGCCGTATTTGATGACGATGGTTTTATCGAAAAAACGCTGGATGTAAGGCAAAGCCTCTGAGAGCACACGGGCTTTGAGTTCAGCGGAAGCGGCGGTAAGCGGCATGGTTATCCCTAGATATATTTGCCGCGAATTTTACACCAGAAGAAAATTTGCAGGGCTGAAAATAAATCAGGCGGCATATGCCGCCTGATTTATCGACGAAGCCAACACTCACTCAGGGAGCACGAAGATGCTCATCATCCTCCGTTGCGGCACTGGTCGTATGCAGCGGTTTCACTTTGGCCTTGATCTTGACTTTCACGATACGTTTATGTGCCACCTTGATGTTCAACGTCAACGGCACGCTTTCACCCGCCTTGAGCGGAGCCTTCAGCCCGGTCAGCATCAGGTGATAGCCGCCCTCGCCGAGATTCACGCGCTTGCCCGCCGGCAATTCTATGGCTTCCACTTCACGCATTTTCATCATGCCGCTCTCGCTCGCCATGCTGTGCAGTTCCACAGTTTTGCATGCCGCGCTTGACACCCCAACCAACGTCGCGGCCTGTTTGCTGGTAATGGTCAGATCCACTCCCGCCGCATCTTGTCCGGGGGCGGTGGCACGAGTCCACGCATTTTCAACTTGAATATCGCCAGCGTAAACGCTGGCACTCATCAGCAGGGCTGCCAGCAACCCGCCAAACCGATACAAATTAGTCATGATGATTTTTCCGTTAGTTAAAGAAATTATGAGCGGCGGATTATACGCGGCATGTAAAACGCGCGGTTTGCTATCCCTGCCATGGTCACGCGACTATAATTGTGCCCTCAAAATATCCACTTGCATTATGAAGACCATTTTATCGCTCCTCTTGCTGTTGCCCGTGCTCGCATCCGCGCAGCCAGACCTCATGTCCGCAGCACCGCAGCTGGCCGCCAAGGCGTACCTGTTGTATGACTACACCAGCAATCAAATTCTGGTGAATCAAAACGGGGATGCGCGCATGGAGCCCGCTTCGCTGACCAAGCTGATGACCGCCTATCTGGCTTTCGACGCGCTCAGGCACGGCACGTTGTCACTGGAACAAAAGCTGAACGTTCCTGCTGCTGCGGTGCGCAACTCGGGCGACGAATCGCGCATGCTGCTTAAAGCCGGACAAGCTGTCACAGTGGACGAACTGTTGCACGGACTGGTCGTGCAGTCCGGCAACGATGCGGCCATCACGCTGGCGGTCAATATCGCGGGCAGCGAAGCGGGTTTTGTTGACATGATGAACCAGGAAGCGAAACGGCTGGGTATGAATAACACTCATTTCACCAATCCGGTAGGTCTGCCGGATGCGCAACACTACAGCAGCGCGTCCGATTTGGCCGTGCTGGCGGCGGCCATCCTGCGCGATTATCCGCAGCACTACCCGCTGTTCTCTCTGCGCAACTACACTTTCAACAACGTCGCCCAAGCCAATCGCAACCGGCTGCTGTGGCTCGACCCTTATGCGGACGGCATGAAAACAGGGCACACCGAATCGGCCGGATATTGTCTGGTCGGATCAGCCCAGCGCGATAACCATCGGCTGATTTCGGTAATGTTCGGCGCGGATACCGACAGGTTGCGTGCCACCGAAAGCCAGAAGCTGCTGAATTTCGGCTTTCAGTATTTCGATGCCGTGCGCTTGTATCAAAAGGATCAGCCTGTCACCCAGCTCCGCGTCTGGAAAGGTACCGAGAGCCACCTTGAGGTCGGTTTCCGCCAGGATCTGTTTCTGAGCATTCCGAAAGGAACCTTTGCCCAACTCAAGGCGAAGATGGAAACGCACCAACCCATCCTTGCCCCGATCACCGGCGGGCAACAACTGGGCGTGCTCAAACTGACACTGGCCGGCAAACCCTATGCGGAATTTCCCCTGGTGGCATTGGACAGCGTGCCGCTGGCAAATGTATTCTTGCGCGGATGGGATAGCATCCGCTTAATATTTCAATAGGGAGCTTGTCATGACGATATATCTGAACGGGAAATTCATGCCCATCGAGGAAGCAAAGATTTCCGTGCTGGATCGCGGCTTCATATTCGGCGACGGTGTGTATGAAGTGATTCCGGTGTATTCGCGCAAAGCGTTTCGTCTGGCAGAACATTTGCGACGTTTGCAACACAGCCTGGATGGCATCAAGCTTGCCAACCCGCACAGCGATGGCGAATGGACGATGCTGATCAACGAACTCGTCGCGCGCAACGAGGCGGAAGACCAGTACCTGTATCTTCACATCACGCGCGGTGTGGCCAAACGCGATCACGCCTTTCCAAACCCGCCGGTCAAGCCGACGGTGTTCATGATGAGCAACCCGCTGCTCACCGCACCTGCCGCATTACTTCACAGTGGCGTCGCCTGCATAACCGCGCCGGACAATCGCTGGCTGCGTTGCGACATCAAGGCCATCGCGCTGTTGCCCAATGTGCTGCTGCGCCAGATGGCGGTTGATGCGGGCGCGGTGGAAACCATTTTGATCCGCGATAACGCGTTCATGACCGAGGGCGCGGCCAGCAACATCTTCGTGGTGAACAACGGCAAATTGCTCGCGCCGCCCAAAGACAACCTGATGCTGCCCGGTATCACCTATGACGTGGTGCTGGAAATCGCCGCCGCAAACGGCATCCCGCATGAAGTGCGCAAGATCGGCGTTGCCGAAGTATTTGCCGCGGATGAACTGCTGCTCACCTCCTCCACCAAGGAAGTGCTGGCGATCACGCAACTCGACGGCAAGCCGGTCGGCACGGGAAAACCGGGCGCGGTGTTCGCCAAGCTGCACAAGCTCTACCAGGATTTCAAACGCGACGTGATGCGTGCCACATGAGTGAATTACCAGCAAAAGAATTATCAGCCAGCCTGATCGAATATCCCTGCGATTTTCCGCTGAAAATATTCGGTCAGCAGCAGGCGGGATTCGCGCAAGCGGTGCTGGAAGTGGTCAACAAACATGATCCCGGTTTTCTCGCCGCCAGCATGGAAATGCGCGCCAGCAGAAACGCGCGCTATATCAGCCTGACCTGCACCGTGCGCGCCACCTCACGCGAGCAACTCGACGCGCTGTACCAGGACTTGTGCGACCACCCGCTGGTGGTGATGGTATTGTGATTCCACTTCCAAATAATGTAGGAGCAGGCCCTGCGTGTGTTGTTGGGGCTTCAGCCCCTTACAACCACGGCGTACCTCTTGCGGGTGCTGCCTGCGACAATATCGTGATTCGCGCGCATGGCGCGCTCCTACAATAGCGCCATGACTTCATGTTTAAAATAGAAACGGAATGACACCACACGTCAAATCATTGGGGCTGGTTGAGTATCAACCGACTTGGGACGCGATGAAGCAATTCACCGCTGAACGCACCAGCGAAACACGCGACGAGATCTGGCTGGTGCAACATCCGCCCATTTACACGCAAGGCTTGGCGGGCAAGCCGGAACACCTGTTGCACAGCACGAACATCCCCGTCTTAAAAATCGATCGCGGCGGACAGATCACTTATCACGGCCCCGGCCAAATCGTCGCTTACCTGTTGCTCGATATGCGCCGCTGGAAAATCAACGTGCGCGAACTGGTGCGCCTGATGGAACAAGCGGTGATCGACTTGCTCGGCGAATTCGGCGTGGCCGCACAACGGCGCCAGGACGCGCCCGGCGTGTATGTGGACGATGCGAAGATCGCCGCGCTGGGACTGAAGATCAAGAATGGTTATTGCTATCACGGCCTGGCGTTCAATGTGGATATGGACCTGACCCCGTTCGCCAACATCAACCCGTGCGGCTATGCCGGACTGCGCGTGACACAAGCTTGCGAACTCGGCATCACCGTCTCGATCAACGAACTGCAAGCGCAACTGGCGCAGAATTTGATCCATGGTTTGCAGCAGCATTTGATATCTGTAGGAGCGGGCCATGCCCGCGATTCGCACGCAGGGCGTGCTCCTACAGGCGAATCTGCCTAATTCCCATAAAGGACGAAGCATGCCCGCCCCGCAAACCGTTCTGACCCTGATCGAAAACTTCGAGCGCAACCTCGACGCATACCGCAACGGCAAATACAACGAGACACAGGTCAGGCTTGACTTCATCAATCCGTTTTTTAAAGCACTCGGCTGGGACATGGACAACAGCGCGGGCTATGCGGAAGCCTACCGCGATGTCATCCACGAAGATGCGATCAAGGTTGGCATCTCCACCCGCGCGCCGGATTACAGCTTCCGCGTCGGAGGCCAACGCAAATTTTTTCTCGAAGCGAAAAAGCCGTCTGTCAACGTCAAGGATGACGTGGAACCCGCATTCCAATTACGCCGCTATGCGTGGTCGGCCAAGCTGCCGCTGTCCATCGTCACCGACTTTGAGGAATTCGCCATTTATGACTGCCGCCAGAAGCCGGACAAAAACGACAAGGCCAGCAAGTCGCGCCTGTTCTACTGCACCTTCCACGACTATGCGGAAAAGTGGGACGAGATCGCCGCGATCTTTTCTCCCGATGCGATTAAAAAAGGCTCGTTCGACAAATACGCCGTCAGCACCAAGGGCAAGCGCGGCACCACCGAAGTAGACAGCGCTTTTCTGGAAGAGATCGAAGACTGGCGCAACCTGCTCGCGCATAACATCGCGCTGCGCAACGCCAACCTAAGCCAGCGCGAACTCAACTTTGCGGTGCAGCAAACCATAGACCGCATCATCTTCCTGCGCATCTGCGAAGACCGTGGCATCGAAACTTATGGCCGGCTGATGGCACTGCAAAACGGCGTCAACGTTTATGGCAGATTGCGCGAACTGTTTCGCGCGGCAGACGACCGCTACAACTCCGGCCTGTTCCATTTCAAACGCGAAAAAGGCCGTGAAGAAGCACCGGACGAGCTCACGCTAAACCTTGCAATAGACGACAAACCACTCAAGGAGATTTTCAAGAATCTCTACTACCCGGATTGCCCCTACGAATTTTCCGTGCTCGGCGCAGACATCCTCGGCAGCGTGTACGAGCAATTCCTCGGCAAGGTGATCCGCCTGACTGCGGGCAACCGCGCGGTGGTGGAAGATAAGCCGGAAGTCAAGAAGGCAGGCGGTGTGTACTACACGCCCACCTACATCGTGGACTACATCGTTGCGCATACCGTGGGCAAGCTGCTGGAAGACAAGAGCGCCAAGCAGGCGGCGGGCATCACCGTCCTCGATCCCGCCTGCGGCTCCGGCTCTTTTCTGATCGGCGCGTATCAATATCTGCTCGACTGGTATCTGGCGCGCTATGTCGAAGAGGGCGCGGAGAAACACAGCAAAGGCAAGACCGCGCGCATTTATTCCGCTGTGCACGGTGAATGGCGGCTCACCACGGCGGAAAAGAAACGCATCCTGCTCGAACACATCTACGGCGTGGACATCGACACGCAGGCGGTGGAAGTGACCAAACTCTCGCTGCTGCTCAAGGTACTCGAAGGCGAATCCGGCCAGACGCTCAACGCGCAGATGAAGCTGTTCCATGAGCGCGTGCTGCCTGACCTCGAACGCAACATCCAGTGTGGTAATTCGCTGATCAGCCCGGACTTCAATGTAGGTCAGCTCGACTTGGACATGGAATCTATGCAACTCATGAATGAACGCATCAATGTGTTCAACTGGCATACAGCGTTCCCGCAGATTTTCAAGGTGGGCGGATTTGATGCGGTGATTGGGAATCCACCTTGGGTTACAGTTGAAAAATCAGTCATCGGAGAAAGCGTTTGGAATTATTTTAAATCGAAATATCGCTCGATTGATGTGTTCAAAATGAACTATTTTCCAATGTTTGTTGAAAAGGGTGTCTCTCTGACAAACAAATCAGGTTATCTAGGGATGATTCTTCCCAATAGATTATTGGATACTCCGAGTTATAAGTTTCTACGCGAGATATTAGTGAAAAATACTTTGATTAAAGAAATTGTAGATTTGCCAAAGGGTGAATTTAAAGGTGTTGTGGCTGGCAATATCATTCTGACTTTATTTAAAGGAAAAAATGAAGACTTCGAAATCTCACGAAATATATTTAAAGATGGCGTGATTTTAGACGAGTACAAAACAGAAAAAAGAAATTTTGAAGATATAGACAACGAACTATTTTGTATCAATTTGAACCAATCTTTAGAGTCTTCTAGTGTTATCACAAAGATGGAAAATGACACGCTGCCACTAAAGCACTACTTCATGATTCATGTTGGAATGATGGTAAAGAATAAGAATGAATCTTTTTTAGAGCACAAGTTTAAAGATAGTACACCGATTGTAACGGGAAGAAATTTCGGCAAGTTTACGCATCCTCAAAAGCAATATTTTGATTTCGATAACGCAATAATATTTGGAGGAACTAAGAGAAGGGAAAAGCATGAAACAACCCCAAAGATTCTGATTAGAAAAACTGGCAATACAATTACTGCCACAGTTGATAATGACGGCGTATACGCAGAACAGTCAGTTTATTTAGTGCTGCCAAGAATAAAGGCTGATTTATTATTTATGCTGGGGCTGATAAATTCAAAACTTATGAATTATTATTTTAGAAATAAGCTGATAACCAATCCTGAATCGTACCCCTACATACAGCATTACGATTTAGAAGTTTTACCAATTAAAAGCGCAAACGAAAAAACAACAGAATTTATTTCTTCGCTCGTCAATAAAATGCTCGCCCTGCATCAACAACTCGCCGCCGCGAAAACCCCGCAAGACAACAACCTATTGCAACGCCAGATAGACGCGACCGACAAGCAGATCGACCAGTTGGTGTATGCGCTCTACGGCCTGACAGATGAAGAGATTGCGCTGGTTGAAAATACATAGTCAAATTGGGCACTAGGCACCGGTGTCGAAAACATCAACCTGTTCCTGTTGAGCCCCGTCGAAGCATAAAACAATTGGACTCCGGTACCGGTACCTTTTAGGAGCGTTAGCCCTTTGACGACAGAGTTCGATCCCTATGACGCGCTGGTTCCGGTGTTCATCAGAACTGATCTGCCAAAGCGGCTTTGCCAAATTGGCAGTGCCATCTTTTTAGAGCTTCATGGCGAGCCCTTTCTACTCACTGCGGCTCACGTGACGGACGAACTCAAGAACGGTACCTTGCTCACTCCAACTGAAGCAGGGCTGAGTCCAATCGAGGGATACATGGCGCATATCGATCTCCCGCCAGAGGTTTCGAGGTTGGATGATGCTGTCGATATTGCCTACTATCGTCTCTCGTCACGATCCGCAAATGAGATATCGCACCACTTCAAAGCACTTCCTCAAGCTCGAACTGAACTGATCCTGTCTGCACGTGAACTGACTGTATGCTCTGCTTCAGGCTACCCGGCAAGCAAGGGCAAGAAGAATGGCGAAAGTCTCTCATCAGAGATATTCTCTTTTCGAGGTGTTGTCGCAGGGCAAGAAACTTACAACAATCTTGGGCTTTCCCAGAGGAGAGCATCGTCATTCACTTTCACAAGAAGCGCGCAGTGCATCTAGAAACTCTGGAAACCTTTCCAACACCTGGACTCAAGGGCATCAGTGGCGGAGGCATCTTTGCTTGGCCGCGTGGCTCCGAGATTTCCGGTGATTGGTCGTTACCACGGCTCGTTGGCATCATCCACACCTTCAAGGAGAGAGAGGGATTGATTATTGGGACAACCCTCTTGCCTGTATTAGCTGCAATCGGTCTTGGCCGGATGAAAGGATTCGAAGGCATACGATGAGTCCGTGTAAGGCGTATTCTCCCTGTGGGGACGAGAGCCGCAAGGCGTAATGCGCCGAATGTTTGAATCATCCGACGGAATAGTGGCGTAAGATGCGCAGAGAAAATTAAGGAACAACTTTAAATTCCAACTGCGGAATTTTGGGTTGCCATAAAACAGGCGGCGATCTGCAGCCACATATGCGAGAAAGTAAAATGATCAAAGTGATTTGTTTCAGGCAGCATAACTTGGCATACCTCATGTTGCCTAAATTACGTTAGGGTGTTGCATCGAAGACGGAGAGCGAATATGAGAGGAAAAGTCAGTTGTCGATTTGTCGGCGGTTCGAAAGGTGAAGAGACACTTGTTATTTCTGCCATGGCCTGTCGAGACATGTTGAGCCTTGTGAGCGATGTGTGGATGGCCCAAGGTCGAGACGGTAACGTCAACGTCATGAAGGGGCCAATGCCACCGCGCGCGCCATAGATTTACTTCGCGAGAGAAATCTATGAGAAAGTAAAACCAGTTGTGCCTGGTCGCGTGACTTACAAGTTTGTCCGCGCGGAAGAGGTAAATCGATGTGAAAAAGTTCTCGAACAGAAAGGCCGTCGCTGTCGTAACGAAGCAGAGACTGGTACCAACCTTTGTCGTGTGCACAACAAGCCAGCACCCTAAATTACGTTGGGCATCATGAACGAGCAGCCACCCACAAAACAGCCGAAGCGTGATTTGGAGAGTAGATCACTTGAGGTGAGCCTCGCTCGGCTCAGCGAAATCGAACGGGATCACCTCGCCCTCTTCAAAGCTATGGGAGAGGTATACGGCGGGGCGATCTACGGAATGGATTTTCTAGTGTGGGGCGCTATGAATCGCTCGAAGGCTCTCATTGCGGGCTTTCGGGCGCTCGTCCAGGCGAGAAACCTTATTTGCGCAGGTGCGTTACTTCGACTTGAACTCGATACGGCCCTTCGCGTTTTCGCCGCGTTCCTCGTGGAGAAACCGCACGATTTTGCCTTAGCAATTCTGCAGGGGCAACACGTACGAGACCTATGCGACCAATCTGGAAAGAAATTAACGGACAGCTACTTAGTAGCTAAGTTGGAGCCCGAGTTTCCGTGGATTCGTCGGGTTTATGATCGCACTTCAGGCTATGTACACCTATCTTCTGTACACATCATGAGCGCATTAACGCTGAGTGAGGGTGAGGGCGAGCAGGGGCGGTTCGAAGTCAAACTTTCTGAGGTCGATAAACCGCTACCAGAGTCGCTCTATATTGAGGCCTGCGATGCTTTTTGTGCAGCAAGTGACATATTGCTCCAACATGTTCGCGGATGGATATTCACCAAAGCGAACCCAGAGGTCGTCGCCAACTTAAAGGTTCAGCGGGAGGCACCTCGACCGGAGAATGATGCCCAACCCAGCGCTCCAGCGGACACCGGGAAAGCGGCGCCGCTGAGCTAGCATGTTATGTGTCCTATTCACTTCTGTAGACTTCCGGGAAGACTTCCGGGACGGAGCCCAATTGATTCTTCACCAGCCTGCTGCCGTCCACTTCGGCAAAGAAAACACGCAAGTCAAAAGCATAAGGACGAATATGGCTAACGTAAAACAAGGAAACCTGACCAAGCCGCCTCAATGGTGGAAACATCTTAAAGAGTGGAAACGTGTCTTCTGGAAGGCGGAACGGAAAGAACAGAAGAGAGCGATCAAGGATCGAGAATAAATAAGGCATAGCTACGTGAAAGCTTTTTTGGTCAGGCTTTATTAAGAGATTGGTTATGCTTACGTGCTTTACCCATCGCCTTGCGCGCCTCCTTAGACGCCTCACGCATGCGCTCAATCGAAGCGACTTTTTCTTCCCATGTGAGCGCCCGTGCATCCTTACGATAGGCTGCCTTTGCGCGTACCGCTTGCTCAAACAGGTGTTGGTTATCCATTTTGACTTTCCCAGTTCGACACGTTTTTTACCTTGGCAGAAAGGCCGTAGCGATCCACTAAACTTCTGAGCAAATTCATATCAACAGCGCCTTGCTCAATGAACATTGCGACCCGATAATAATCCTTCGTTCTACCGGTATCAAGCGCTATTGCACAAAGGTATTCCGGGGTGAATATCCTGGTTGGCACTCCGGCAAATTCAACTGCCTGCGACTCATGCAACGCGTCCTCGACGAGTGGCTTGTAAGCAGGCAATATTTGCACCGGCCAGTTCCCGAATCGGACATGCTCTTTTTCTACGACGCCGCCAATTTTTTTTAGTGCGTCGTAAATCGGGGCCAGTGAAATCAGCGACGACCCTTTTGCCGGGGCAAGAAACACGAAGGCGTCAATGTCTTCGGTACTGGTTGCTTCGATATAGAATGACGCGCCGATAGCACCTCCGATCGCGTAACCACCGATAACACCATCTTGCGTAATTGTGTTCAATGCAACCAAAGCTTCTTTCATGGTATTGATACCTTAATCCTTAAGCAGGTCTTGTGAACGCACTTCGCACCACACTGCTTTGCAATTGCATTCGGGCGGTTTACTTTACATGCGATTAGGTCATTTGTCATTCAGCGATTAGCCTGGATGGCTCAGAAACTCAAGCCGTCACAATGCGAAAATCCGTACCCTTGGCGATTGAGAAACAGTTGTGCGGCGTCGCTTCGCTGCGGGCATCCGAAATCTTGAGCGCTACAAGTTGCTGGTGAACGGCTGGCAACTGTACGATAATTCGGGTACACCACCCATATTGCAGGAAGAAGGATGACCGATATGAAAGCACCCGTTTCGCATTCAAAAGACCCTGTGCTACAAAAAGCCCCTCAAGCATTGCTGCGAGCTTCGGAAAAGGCACGCTTGCTGGCCGAACAGACCGGCACGCCGTTTATCGTGCGTCAACCTGCCAAACCTTCTGTTACTGCGGGCAAGCGCAAGTAGTACGTAAGCGATCCATTTTTATCAAACCAGATTCTCGCCTGAGCGCACGCCAGTTTATTCTGAGCTTGCCGAAGGGTTGGGAATGGGAAGACCCAACCCCATCATGAATACCACTGAGAAACAGACAGGCCATTCCAAGACCGCGCGCAACCCGATCAAGATCGTGCAGTTGCAGCAGCGTCTGCGCAAACCGGAATGGATACGCGTGAAGTCCGGCAGCGGGCAGGGCTATCACGACGTGAAGCGCCTGTTGCGCGAGCACAATCTGCACACGGTGTGCGAAGAGGCGTCCTGCCCGAACATCGGCGAGTGCTTCGGCAAGGGCACGGCGACCTTCATGATACTCGGCGACTTGTGTACGCGCCGCTGCCCGTTCTGCGACGTGGCGCACGGCAAGCCGCTGCCTCCCGATGTGAATGAACCGGACAATCTCGCGCGCTCCATCGGTCTGCTCAAACTGAAATATGTGGTCATCACCAGCGTGGATCGAGACGATCTGCGCGACGGCGGCGCACAACATTTTGCCGATTGCCTGACTGCGATTCGCGCCAGCTCGCCCGCGACGCGTTTGGAAATTCTGGTGCCGGATTTTCGCGGTCGGCTGGAAGAGGCGTTGGACGCACTCTCCGTCAGCCTGCCCGATGTGCTGAACCACAATCTGGAAACCGTGCCGCGCCTGTATAAAATGGCGCGTCCCGGCGCGGACTATGCGCACTCGCTGAAGTTGCTCAGGGATTTCAAGGCGCGCTTCCCGCACGTTCCAACCAAATCCGGCCTGATGCTGGGCTTGGGCGAGACTGATGAAGAGGTGCTGGAGGTGATGCGCGATCTGCGCGCGCACGATGTGAACATGCTCACCATCGGCCAATATCTGCAACCTTCCGATGGACATCTGCCGGTGCTGCGTTATGCGCCATTGGAGACGTTCACGATGTTCGAGCAAGCCGCAAAAGAAATGGGCTTCAGCCATGCCGCCTGCGGCCCGATGGTGCGCAGCAGTTATTTCGCCGATGAGCAGGCCCATCAGGCGGGGGTTTTTGCCAACAAGCGATAGCCGAAGTGTCACCGTGTTAAACTCCGCATCGAAGCTGGCTAGACAGTCGCCGCGCACGCAAGTGCGGGGAGGAAAGTCCGGGCTCCACAGAGCAGGATGCCGGTTAATGGCCGGACACCGTGAGGTGATGAACAGTGCCACAGAAAATACACCGCCGATGGCCGCGCAAGTGGATCAGGTAAGGTTGAAATGGCGGGGTAAGAGCCCACCGCGTACGTGGTAACACGGACGGCACGGTAAACTCCATTCGGAGCAAGACCAAATAAGCAGGCTATGACGTTGCTCGCGTCGCTTGCGGGTAGGTTGCTTGAGCGTCAGGTAACGAAACGCCTAGAGGAATGACTGTCCACGACAGAACCCGGCTTATCGGCCAGCTTCACCTTATTCGATGGGTCACTATGAAGTGCGATCTGTCGCGCCTGCGGCGAGAACGATTTGCCGCGAGGTTTTTCATTTTTGCAAACGACTTGCCTCAAATGCATTCTGAATAAGTGACCGACACCTACGCCCAATGCCCAAAATGCGGACATAAGCTACCGCAACCCTTGCCTGCCAGTGCAACCTGTCCGGCTTGCGGGATTTATTTCTTCAAGTGGGCGCAGCCTTCGCACGCGCCTGTTTTGTCCGAAGGCGGCGATGAATCAACCTCCGACACCGAACATGGTTACGTCGCAGCCCTGTTGCAGCCGTTGGAGCAGATGAATGCAGTGACGTTTTATGGACGATGCACCGCGCTTGCATTGTTGGCTTTCTGGAGCTGGTTTCTTTTTGCTTATGACTACCGTGATGGTGAGATAGGTACATCCTTCATGCACGATATCCTGTTGCCGATACACGAAGCGGGGCATGTGTTGTTCAGGCCGTTCGGCGAATTCATGATGATCCTCGGCGGCAGCTTGTTTCAGCTTGTATTTCCGTTCGGAATCGGTGTCGCTTTCATCGTGAAGAACCGCGACAATTTCGGCGCGTCAATCGGATTGTGGTGGGCGAGTGTCAGCCTGGTCGATTTGTCTCCTTACATTTATGATGCGCTGCATCCGCAACTGATCCTGGTCGGTGGGGGCACAGGCGCGGAGGATGGTCCGCATGATTGGATTTATCTGTTGATCAAGCTGGGCCAGATAGACAATGCGCAGCGCTGGGGTGCGTTTGCTCATGTGTGCGGCGGGTTGCTCATGCTGGGCGCATTGGCTTGGGGAGCGACTATTCTTTGGCGGCAGCGCAAGCAGTTGGACGGTCATGTGGAGGAGGTGTGAATGAAGCGCGAATCACTGAGATATGTGCAACCATCTTAAAAGCTCAAACGTACTGTGACCGAATTGATTTTGTTTAACCCGCTCCGCCCCCCACTTCTATCTACCCATTTTTCTTCCTTTCCCCGAAATATCCAGCCCTTCCTTACAAATCGCTTTAGCTTATTAGCGTAATCCATTATTTTTTAAGAGTATTTGTTTTCCATTAACTTCCTGCGCTAACTCCTTGTCCCGTAAAGACAAATCCCATTTTTTAGCTTGACCATTAAGTTTTTTTTCAATATAGTGGGTCCAAGTGGTAAAAAGTGGGTAAAAGTGGGGGTTAGGAGATGTTTCAGGGGGCGGCACAACTCAATCTGGATAGTAAAGGCAGGCTCGCAATACCGGCGCGGTATCGCGACATGCTGCTTGCGCATTGCGCGGGCAGCCTGGTGCTGACCGCTGATGCCGATGGTTGTCTGCTGGCCTATCCGCAACCCGAGTGGCAACCGATACGCGAGAAGCTGCTCAAGCTCTCCGCACTCAATCCAAAGATTCGTGCCCTGCAACGTCGCCTGATCGGTTATGCCGAAGATGTAGTGATGGATGGTGCCGGGCGCGTGTTGATCTCTCCGACCTTGCGTAGCTACGCTGCGCTGGACAAGCGCGTGATGCTGGTAGGCCAAGGCAATAAATTCGAATTGTGGGACGAGGCGAAATGGCAGGCGCAGCAGGAAGCTGGCTTGTCGTTCATGGATGGTGATTTGCCTCCCGAACTGGAAGGCTTTTCCTTGTGAAAAAACCTCTGCAGAACGTAGTGAGCGAAGCTGAGGCAAGGCAAAAAATAGAAAAAAACCGGAATGTGCGATTTGCACATGAGGATTTTGAGCTATTTTTTAACGCCGCATCAGCGAGCGCAGTAGTTGTGCAGAGGTTTTTGTGAGTGAGGGCTTGGCCCACACCACCGTTCTGTTACACGAAGCAGTTGAAGCACTCGCAATCAAGCCGGATGGCATTTATGTGGATGGCACGTTTGGACGCGGCGGGCATAGTGCGCAAATCCTGGAGCGGCTCGGCGCAAGCGGTAAGTTGATCGCAATGGACAAGGATCCGGCAGCGGTGGCGGTAGGCAAAGAATGGCGCGATGCGCGATTTCAAATGGTGCATCGCGGTTTCGCGCAAATGGCGGAGGTGTTGCGCGAGCAGGGCGCGGGGCAGGTAGACGGCATTCTGCTTGACTTGGGCGTGTCTTCGCCGCAACTGGATGAAGCGGCGCGCGGTTTCAGTTTTCGCTTTGATGCGCCGCTGGATATGCGCATGGATGTCAGCAGCGGGATGACCGCAGCGCAGTGGCTGGCGACGGTGGATGAAAGTTTTCTGGCGGAGGTGATACGTGATTACGGCGAAGAACGGTTTGCTAAGCAGATTGCAAGAGCGATTGTTGCTGCGCGCGCAATCGAACCCATCCATACCACGCGGCAACTCGTCGAGCTGGTTAGTAAAGCGGTACGTACCCGTGAGGCAGGGCAGAACCCGGCGACACGCACCTTTCAGGCTATACGGATTTATCTCAACCATGAGCTCGAAGAGCTTGCGCGGGTCTTGCCAGAGTGTGTGACGCATCTCAAGACTGGCGGACGATTGGTGGTGATCAGCTTTCATTCGCTGGAAGACCGCATCGTGAAGCACTACATGCGTGAGATGGCGGAAGGCGATAAATTGCCGCGCAATGTGCCGATACGCGCCAGCGAAGTGCCGCAGGGAAAATTGAATTTGATCGGCAGGGCAGTGCGCGTTAGCGAGGCAGAACTGCAAGCCAATCCGCGTGCGCGCAGCGCGGTGATGCGTGTTGCGGAGCGCAGCGATGTTGCGTAGCAGCGTGGCTTGGATTGAACGCGCATGAAGACCGATATGGTTGGTATTCGCAAGCAAGTCATGGGTAAAGTCGATGGACTCAGCCCGGCCTACCGGGGCTTGCTGCTGGTGGCGGTGGTGTTGTGCGCGTTGAGTGTGGTCACCTCGCAGCACAAGGCGCGCAAGCTGTTCATCGAGTTGCAAAAAGAAAAAGAACAAGCGCATCAGATGGAGGTGGAGTGGGGGCAGTTGCAACTGGAGCAAAGCACTTGGGCTGCGCCGGCGCGGGTAGAAGAAGTTGCGGTGCAAAAGTTGCAAATGCAGTTGCCCAAAAATGGGCAAGTTCAATTTATACGGGTGAAGCCTAACGGCGGAACAAAGCCACAACAATGAATTACGCGGCCAGCGCACATCCAGACATCACGGCGAAATTGCCAGGATGGCGCGCCACCGCGCTATTTATAACATTGCTGGCTGGACTGGCCGGGTTGCTTGGGCGTGGCGTGTATTTGCAGGGGATACACAATGATTTCCTGCAGGAAAAAGGCAACGAGCGCTACAGCCGCGTGATCGAAGTAAGTGCGCACCGCGGCATGATCTCCGACCGCAACGGCGAACCACTCGCCGTCAGTACCCCAGTTGAATCGGTGTGGGCGAGCCCGCCGGACGTGGAAGCCGATAGGCGACAAGTAAAAAAACTGGCGCAAATACTCGGCATGGACATAGAGGAAGTGAAAAATCGTCTGTTCGATACTTCGCGCGACTTTGTCTATCTCAAACGACTGCTGCCCCCCGATCAGGTCGAGAAAGTGGTGAGTCTGAATCTGCCGGGGGTTTCGTTGCAGCGCGAATATCGCCGCTATTATCCGTCGGGTGAGGAGGCTGCGCAGACGCTGGGCTTTACCGGACAGGACGACATCGGGCAAGAGGGGATGGAGCTGGCCTTGCAGGAACAGCTTGCCGGAAAACCCGGCAGTCAGCGCGTCATCAAGGATAACCACGGATACATTGTTGAAGATGCCGGTAGTCTCCACGCGTCCAAGCCGGGCAGCGATATCGTGCTCAGTCTGGATAGCAATTTGCAACACATCGCCTATCGCGAGCTGGAGAGTGCGGTCAAGCAACATCGAGCCAAGGCCGGTGCGGTAGTGGTTCTCGATGCGCGCAGCGGCGAAGTGCTGGCTCTCGCCAACTATCCCGGCTACAACCCGAACAACCGCAATAACACCAGCAGCAAAGCGATGCGCAACCGCGCCATTACCGATCTGTTCGAGCCCGGCTCGACTTTGAAACCGTTCACGGTGGCGACGGCGATCGAAACGGGCAAAGTGAACCGTAACACCATCATCAATACCGAGCATGGTGTGTTCACGCTGGGCAACAGTAAGATTCACGATGCCCATCCGGAGTCAATGTTGACCGTGGCACAGGTCATACAAAAATCCAGCAATGTCGGCGCAGCCAAAATAGCCTTGTCGCTGAAATCCGAAACGATGTGGCAAGGCTTGGCGGATAGCGGATTCGGCGCGCAGACCGGCAGCAATTTCCCGGGCGAAGCGCCGGGCAAATTGCGCGACCCGAAAACCTGGCGACCCATTGAGCAGGCCACTATGGCTTATGGGCACGGGATCTCGGTGAATCTGCTGCAACTGGCGCGGGCTTACACCATTTTCGCCAACGACGGCGAATTGAAACCGATTTCGCTGCTCAAGCTGGATGCCCCGGCGAAAGGGAAGAAAGTGTTTTCCGATCGCACCACGCGTGCGTTGCGCGGTATGCTGGAAATGGTGGTGCTACCCGGTGGCACGGCCCCGCTGGCGCAAGTGGCCGGTTATCGCGTGGCGGGCAAGACCGGCACCGCGCATAAGCTGGAGGACGGTCGTTACGTCAATCGCTATGTCGCATCTTTCGTCGGATTCGCTCCGGTATCGAATCCGCGTCTGGTGGTGGCAGTGATGATAGATGAGCCGAGCGGCGCCGAGTATTACGGAGGAGAAGTTGCCGCACCGGTGTTCAGTAAAGTAACGGATGCGGCGTTGCATGCGCTCAGTGTGCCGAACGATGCGCCGCTGGATAACGTTATCGCGCCGCCTGCGGATATCGTCAAGGAGGAAGTGTGAGTCCTTCTCTCCATCAGTGGGCTCTCGATCAAGTGGCTGCTTTAAAAGTGCCGATCACACGTCTGGTGACGGACAGTCGTTCCATTCAGCGCGGCGATACTTTCGTCGCCTATCCCGGTGAAAAGACTGATGGCCGGCAGTTCATCGCGCCAGCGATCGCGCAGGGTGCGAATGCGGTGATTTACGAAAAGCTTTTGATGAAACCACTAGCCATTCGACTAAGCGAGCAAACAGCGTTACATAGCCATTCGGCTAAGTCACCAGCCGAAGAACTTTTGGCCGGGCACCCGAAAGACGGTGACATAAGCCGCTGGTTAACGCCCGCTAAGTCGCTGGTTATGTCCGGGCACCCGTGGGAGGCACAGCATTTTGTCTGGAACGATGCCTGGCAAGTGCCCAATCTCGCTGTGGCCAATTTGTGCCACAAGGCGGGATGGCTGGCCGATGCAGTGTATGGCACACCCTCGGAAAAACTGTGGGTGGTTGGCATCACCGGAACCAATGGCAAGACTTCAACCAGTCACTGGATCGCTCACGCTTTGAACGAGGCGGGAAAGCAATGCGCACTGATCGGCACACTGGGCAACGGCTTCGTCGATGCGCTGCAAGCCAGTGCCAACACTACGCCGGATGCCATTCGCGTGCATGGCTTGCTGGCTGACTATTTGCGTGATGGCGCGCAAGCTGTAGCGATGGAAGTGTCCTCGCATGCGCTGTCTCAGGGGCGCGTGAATGCTGTGCGTTTTGATGTGGCGATGCTCACCAATTTGAGCCGCGATCATCTCGATTATCACGGTGATATGCAACGCTACGCGGATACCAAACGCAAGCTGTTTGATTGGCAACAGCTTGGCTTTGTGGTGCTGAATCTCGACGATGCATATGGCGTGGAGCTGGCTGAGCAATTGTCCCTGCAAGAAGGACGCCGGTGGATGCCCGGCGGCTCTGCCACCACCCTCCCGCAGCAGGATACAGATGCGGAAGTAATTGGTTACGGCTTGAGTGATGCAGCACTGCAACTCGCCGAGCGGCTGGGTCTGCGCATGGTCTATGGCAATTTGCTGGAAATGACCGGGCAGGGATTGCGGCTGGGTGTGCATTCCAGTTGGGGAGCGGTGGAGTTGAATAGCCCGCTGGTCGGGCGATTCAACGCGGCGAATCTTTTGGGTGCGCTGGCGGTATTGCTGGTGAGCGGGGTGGCGTTGAGCGACGCGGCACACTCACTGAGCAGGGCGCAGCCGGTCGCCGGACGCATGCAGCGCCTGGGCAGCGTGCAGCAGCCGACGGTGATCGTGGATTACGCGCACACACCGGACGCGCTGGAAAAAGTGCTGCAGGCATTGCGCGAAGTCATTCTTGGGTCTAATGAAACGCTCAGGGTGGCAACAGGCGGAAAATTAATTTGCGTATTCGGCTGCGGCGGAGATCGGGACCGGGGCAAACGCGCCATGATGGGCATGGTCGCGGAGAAATTTTCCGATTTTTGCATCGTGACTTCCGACAATCCGCGCGGCGAAAATCCGCGCGAAATAATCGCGGAAATTGTCAGCGGCATGAATGAAGACAACCACGAGATCATAGTAGACCGCGCTGCCGCAATTCAAAGTGCCATCAGACATGCGCGGCAAAACGATACCGTGCTGATCGCGGGCAAGGGACACGAAGATTATCAGGAGATTAACGGCGTAAAGCATCCGTTCAACGATGTGCTGGTAGTGCGGCAGGCTTTGCAGACACATCATTCGGAGGCGCGCGCATGATGCTGCTGTCGCAAGCCGCGCAGGCAACCGGGGGAAAGCTGGTCGGGGCCGATGTGCGTTTCAATGCGGTATCCAGCGACAGCCGCAAAATTGCGCAAGGTGGTTTGTTCGTTGCGTTGCGCGGCGAGCATTTCGACGGCTACGACTTTGTCGCAACCGCTACACAGGCCGGAGCCATAGCTTCGATGGTCAACGCAGACAGCTATGAGGCGCGCAGCTCAATCCTTGATCCCAAATCCTCGCTCCTGATTGTAGAAGATACGCGTCTGGCGTTGGGGCGGTTGGCCGGGTGGTGGCGCAGGCAGTTCGCTATTCCACTGGTGGCGATTACCGGCAGCAATGGCAAGACCACGGTGAAGGAAATGCTCGCCGGCATTCTGCGCGAGGCGGCAGGGAGTGCAGACGCAGTGCTCGCAACTCAGGGTAATTTAAACAACGACATCGGTATGCCGCTCACACTGTTGCAACTGAATGCAACGCACCGTTATGCCGTGATCGAAATGGGCATGAATCACTTGGGCGAGATCGATTACCTGACGCGTATTGCCGTACCCGATGTCGCGCTGATCAACAACGCCAGTGGCGCGCATCTGGAAGGGCTGGGTTCGGTGCAAGCGGTCGCACAAGCCAAGGGTGAGATCCTTGCCGGGCTGCAGCATCATGGCACTGCGGTGATCAACGCTGATGACGCAAATGCGCCATTGTGGCGTGCACTCGCGGGCGCACACCAATTGCTCGAATTTGGCCTGGATCCGCAAGCTGATGTGTGCGGCACGTGGCAGCCGCACGATTTTGGTTTGCAGCTTGATGTGCGAACTCCACAGGGGAATTTCACAACTGTGCTGAAAGTTCCCGGTGCACACAACGCCCGCAACGCACTGGCCGCCACGGCTGCGGCGATCGCGCTAAACGTGCCGCTGGAAAAAGTCGTAGCCGGTTTGGAAAAATTCAGCGGCGTAGCCGGACGCTTGCAGCGCAAGGTCGCGCAGCATGGCGCCACCCTGATAGATGATACCTACAACGCTAATCCGGCTTCGTTGCGCGCCGCGATCAGTGTGCTGACACAAGCCAAGGGCACACGCGTGCTGGTGCTGGGCGACATGGGGGAGCTGGGCGATGACGCCGCGACATTTCATGCCGAGATCGGTAGTGAAGCGCGCCGTGCCGGCATCGAAAAACTTTACACGTTGGGCGCATTGAGCGGCAATGCGGTGCGCGAATTCGGCAGCGGTGCGCGGCATTTCGAGCGTATCGAGGAGTTGTTGCCCGCGCTGGAAAAAGAATTGGACGCGAACACCACGGTGCTGGTGAAGGGTTCGCGATTTATGAAAATGGAACGCGTGGTGCAATTATTGGAAGTTGGGGCAATTCATGAATTACCCCAACTACAGGAGAAATCATGCTCTTAGCACTCGCGCAATGGCTGGCTCAAGACGTAAGGTTTTTCAGCGTGTTCAATTACATCACGTTGCGCACCGTGCTGGCGGCGATGACGGCATTGTTCATCTCGTTTCTGGTCGGTCCGACGATGATACGCAAATTGGCTGCGTACAAAATCGGCCAGTCGATCCGCAGCGACGGGCCGCAAACGCATCTGGTAAAAGCCGGCACGCCGACTATGGGCGGCGCGTTGATCCTTACTTCGATCGCGATCACCACCTTGCTGTGGGGCGATTTGCACAACCATTACGTGTGGGTGGTGCTGCTTACCACCTTGGGCTTCGGTGTCATCGGCTGGGTGGATGATTACCGCAAGGTGGTGCATCACAATCCCAAGGGCCTGTCTGCCAAAGCCAAGATAGGTTGGCAATCCATCATTGCGCTGCTGGTTGGAGCCTATTTGTGGAACGCCGCCAGCCTGCCCGCGCATACCGAACTCATCGTGCCGTTTTTCAAGCTGCTGGTGTTTCCGGTCTCGGCAGTAATTTTCATTACGCTGACCTATTTGGTGATTGTTGGCACCAGCAATGCGGTGAATTTGACCGATGGTCTGGATGGCCTGGCCATCATGCCGACGGTGATGGTGAGCGGCGCACTGGCGATATTCGCCTACGTGGCGGGCAACGCGGTGTTCTCGAAATATCTCGGCATTCCCTACATCCCAGGCGCGGGTGAGTTGGCGGTGTTCTGCGGTGCGATTGCCGGAGCCGGCCTAGCCTTCCTGTGGTTCAACGCCTATCCCGCCGAAGTGTTCATGGGCGATGTCGGCGCGCTGGCACTCGGTGCGGCACTCGGCACAGTGGCGGTGATCGTGCGTCAGGAGTTGGTGTTGTTCATCATGGGCGGCGTGTTCGTGGTTGAGGCGGTCTCGGTAATGATCCAGGTGGCCTCGTTCAAGCTGACTGGCAAGCGCGTGTTCCGCATGGCTCCGTTACACCATCACTACGAGTTGAAGGGCTGGAAAGAAACTCAGGTGGTGGTGCGCTTCTGGATCATCACGATGTTGTTGGTGTTGCTGGGTTTGGCGACGTTGAAGTTGAGGTAGATGCGAGTTGGAAGACGTAAGTGGGGAGACGTAAGTAGGAAGACGTAAGTAGGAAGTTGGGGGCGGTTTTGCTAACAACTTAAGTCTTACGTCTTAGGTTTTATGTCTCACAACTGATTTAAGGAAAACAATTGCAAAGATGGTCTGACAAAAAGGTACTGGTACTTGGTCTCGGCGAGACCGGGCTGTCCATGGTGCGCTGGCTCAGCGCGCAGAGCGCGCGCCTGCGCGTGGCGGACAGCCGCAGCGCGCCACCCGGTTTGGCTCAGGCTGCCCTGTATGTTGCTGCCAAACAGACCTTTTGCGGAAATTTTAACGACGCGCTGTTTGACGGCATCGAGCTGATCGCGATCAGTCCGGGAGTGCCGTTGCGCGATCCGGCAGTGGAACGGGCAATCGCACGCGGCGTTGCAGTGGTGGGCGACATCGAATTGTTCGCGCAATCGCTGCCGAAAGATAATCGTCCGCGCATCCTCGCGATCACCGGGGCTAACGGCAAGACCACCGTCACCAGCATGGTGGAGCACCTGTGCAAGGCGGCGGGCAAGGACGCAGTGGCGGCCGGCAACATTTCTCCGGCGGTACTGGATGTCGTGCTGGAGCGTGGCGCAAACCAGCCCGAGGTATGGGTGCTGGAACTGTCCAGCTTCCAGCTGGAAACCACGTCCAGTCTGAATGCCGATGCCGCGACCGTGCTGAATATCAGCGAAGACCATCTCGATCGTTATGCCGACATGGCTGAATACAGCGCCGCCAAGGCGCGTATTTTTGCTGGATGCAGTATACAAGTACTGAACCGCGACGATGCGCGCTGCATGAGCATGACGCGCGCGGAATGCAAAACCATCACGTTCGGTTTGAATATGCCCGGCACTGAAACTGATTTTGGGATAGAGCGCGCTGATGGGAAAATCTGGTTGATGCAAGGCACGCGGCGTTTGCTCAAAGCCAGCGAGTTGCAAGTGGCCGGATTGCATAACGTGGCGAATGCATTGGCCGCGTTGGCGCTGTGCCGCGCGATAGATATTCCGATGCACACATTGCTTGATGCGCTGCGCAGTTTCAAGGGGCTGCCGCACCGTGTCGAGCGTGTGGCAGAAATGGATGGCATCACTTATTACGACGATTCCAAGGGTACCAATGTCGGCGCGACTGTTGCCGCGCTGCAAGGGTTGGGACGCAAGGCAGTATTGATCGCGGGAGGCGAGGGCAAAGGACAGGATTTCGCGCCGCTCAATCCGGCAGTGGCGCAACATGCGCGCGCGGTGGTGCTGATCGGACGCGACGCGCCGCTGATCGCGGCTGCCCTGAATGGTTGTGGTGTGAAGGTGGCGCGCGCCGAAGATATGAGTGATGCCGTGCATCAAGCAACCCGTCTGGCGCAAAGCGGTGATGCAGTGCTGTTGTCGCCGGCCTGCGCCAGCTTCGATATGTTCCGCAACTATGAACATCGCGCTGAAGTATTCGTGCAAGCGGTGCAAGAGTTGGAAAAGGAGGGCGCATGGCATCGCTAGTTAAAACGCGCACCCCCCCGCCGCAAGCGCAATTCGACGAATTGCTGATCTGGGTATTGATAGGGCTGCTCGCACTCGGTTTGGTAATGGTGTATTCCGCCTCGATCGCGACGGCCGAGGCCAACAAATTTACCGGCTATCAACCGGCATATTATTTGCTGCGGCATGGTGTGTTCATCGCTGTGGGGTTGCTTATCGGGCTGTTTGCTTTTCAGGTGCCGGTGCAGATGTGGCAGACCTATGCGCCCTATTTGTTTTTGATCGGTGCGGCATTGTTGGCTCTGGTGCTGATTCCGGGTATCGGGCGCGAAGTGAATGGCAGCCGCCGCTGGTTATCTCTGTTCGTCATCAATTTGCAGCCTTCCGAATTGATGAAACTGTTCGCGGTGCTGTATGCCGCCGATTACACGGTGCGCAAGGGCAAGGTGGGCCATTTGTTCAGAAAAGCCTTCGTGCCGATGCTGGTGGTGATGGTGCTGATCGGCGGCTTGTTGCTGCAAGAGCCGGACATGGGCGCGTTCGTGGTGATTTGTGTCATTGCCTTATGCACGCTGTGGCTGGGCGGCTTCAATCTGAAAGTGTTTGTCGCATTGCTGCTGGCGTTGCCGCTGGCGTTTGGCGCACTGATATTTTCTTCGCCTTACCGGATGCAGCGTGTCATCGGCTTCATGGACCCGTGGTCTGATCCTTATGGCAAGGGCTATCAATTGAGTCACGCGCTGATCGCTTTCGGGCGCGGCGAATGGCTGGGTGTGGGGCTGGGCGGCAGCGTGGAAAAGTTGTTCTACCTGCCGGAAGCGCACACCGACTTTTTGATGGCGGTGATCGCGGAAGAATTGGGCCTGATCGGCGTGGCAGCGGTGATCGTGCTGTTCGCGCTGCTGGTGGTGCGCGCGTTTCAGATCGGGCGCCATGCCGCGTTTCTCGAGCGCAACTTTTCCGCGCTGGTCGCGCAGGGTATCGGCGTATGGATCGGCGCGCAGGCGATGATCAATATCGGGGTGAACATGGGCGTGCTGCCGACCAAAGGATTGACCCTGCCGTTCCTGAGTTTTGGCGGCAGCGGCATAGCGGTGAATTGCGTTGCGGCGGCGGTGCTGTTGAGAGTGGACTACGAGAATCGGCGCATCGCACGGGGGATGATGGTATGAGCCGCTCAATACTAATCATGGCAGGCGGAACCGGTGGGCATATCTTCCCCGCACTCGCCGTGGCCGACATTCTGCGTTCGCAGGGTTGGCAGGTGACCTGGCTGGGTGCACCCCACAGCATGGAAGCCGACCTGGTTCCCAGGCATGGATATGAAATGGCGTGGGTACGCTTTTCCGGGGTGCGCGGCAAGGGCTTGCTGCGTCTGTTGCTGTTGCCGTTCAATCTGCTGGTCGCATTGTGGCAGAGCGCGGCCGCGATATTGCGCCATCGCCCCGATGTGGTGCTGGGTATGGGCGGCTACATCACTTTCCCGGGCGGGATGATGGCGGCATTGCTGCGTCGCCCGTTGGTGATACATGAACAAAACTCCATCGCCGGATTGAGCAACAAGGTGCTGGCGCGCATCGCGCAAAAAGTGCTGAGCGGATTCCCCGATGTGTTGCCGCACGCAATATGGTGCGGCAATCCGGTGCGCAGAGATATTGCTGCATTGCCTGATCCGCAGCAACGCTATGCCGCGCGCACCGGCAAGCTGAATGTGCTGGTGGTGGGCGGTAGTCTGGGCGCAAAGGCGATCAACGAAGCATTGCCGAAAGCACTCGCGCTGCTGCGGCAAGATGAGCGCCCCAACGTGCTGCATCAAACCGGCAAACAACATTTCGCAGCGGTGAAGCGGTCATATCAACAGGCAGGAGTGCAGGCCGATATCAAGCCGTTCATGGACGAAATGGCCAGGCACTACGCCAATGCCGACCTGGTGATTTGTCGCGCCGGTGCGTTGACGGTCGCGGAACTTGCCGCAGCGGGTGTGGCGAGCATATTGATCCCGTTCCCGTTTGCGGTGGACGATCACCAGACCCGCAACGCGCAGTTTTTGAGCAAGCGCGGCGCGGCGGTGTTGTTGCCGCAGAGCGAGTTGAGCGCGGAAAAACTGGCGCAGATGCTGCGCGACCTGATGGATGGAGAGCGGGGCCGCGAAAAATTATTGGCGATGGCGCAGAAGGCGCGCGGATTGGCCAAGGCAGATGCGGCACTTGCAGTTGCAAGAATGTGTGAGGGGTTGGCGGCATGAAACACAAAGTCAAACACTTGCACTTCGTTGGCATCGGCGGTTCCGGCATGAGCGGCATCGCCGAGGTGCTGCTGAATCTGGGTTTTCAAGTGAGCGGCTCCGATCTTGGTAAAAGCGTCGCAACGCGACACCTCAAACAACTGGGGGCAACGGTGTATCTCGGCCATGCCGAGCAGAATCTGACCAATGCCGATGTGGTGGTGGTCTCGACTGCGGTGGGCAAGGACAACCCCGAAGTGCTGGCGGCGCGTGCCCGGCACATTCCGGTGGTGCCGCGCGCCATGATGCTGGCCGAGTTGATGCGCTTGCGCCAGGGTATTGCGGTGGCGGGCACGCACGGCAAAACCACCACGACTTCGCTGACCTCCAGTGTATTGGCCAAGGGTGGTTTCGATCCCACTTTTGTGATCGGCGGCAAACTGAACAGCAGCGGCAGCAACGCCAAACTCGGCACGGGCGAATTCATCGTAGTCGAGGCCGACGAGTCGGATGCCTCGTTCCTGTATTTGCAACCGATACTCGCGGTGATCACCAACATCGATGCAGACCATATGGAAACCTACGGGCACGATTTTGCGCGGCTCAAGCAGGCGTTCGTGGATTTCGTCGAGCATCTGCCGTTCTATGGAATGGCGATGCTATGCATAGACGATGCGAACGTGCGTGAAATTCTGCCGCGCATCAGCAAGCCGGTGACGACTTACGGCTTCAGCGAGGGCGCGCAAATCCGCGCCGTGAATGTGCGCCATCAGGGCGGCCAGATGCGCTTCACCGCGCAATGCCGCCAGAACGGAATCCCCAAGGATCTGGAAATCACACTGAATCTGGCGGGAATGCACAACGTGTTGAACTCTCTCGCCGCAATCGCCATCGCGCTGGAAGTCGGCGTGGCGGATGGCGCGATTGTTGCGGCACTGGCGGAATTTCAGGGTGTCGGCAGACGCTTCCAGCGTTACGGTGAAATAGCCTTGCCGGAGCACCCTCTCCCCAACCCTGATGGAACAACTAGCCATTCGACTAAGCCCGCAAGCGGGCAAGTCGCTGGTTATCTCCCGCAGGAGGGAGAGGGGGCAATCGTTTCCTCTTCCGCCAGCGGGAGAGGAAGTTTTACTTTAATCGACGACTATGGGCATCATCCGGTGGAAATGGTCGCCACGCTGGAGGCGGTGCGCGGCGCGTTTCCCGGCCAGCGTTTGCTGTTGGCATTTCAGCCGCATCGCTACACGCGCACACGCGACTTGTTCGAGGATTTTGTGAAGGTGCTATGCAGCGTGGACGCGCTGGTATTGGCGGAAGTGTATGCGGCGGGTGAGCCGCCCATCGTCGGGGCAGACGGGCGCGCGCTGATGCATGCCTTGCGTGTGGCGGGACAGAGCGAAGCGGTGTTTGTCGAGGATATACAGCTAATGCCGCAAGCGATCATGCAAATGGCGCGCGACGGTGATGTGGTCATCACCATGGGCGCGGGTTCGATCGGCAGTACGCCGAATAAATTACTGGGAAAAAGCGACGCTGATGCTACCGGGAAAATGCCATCCATGCCGGCGCAGCGCTTGGGTGAGTCATGAATATGACTGAGCCACAACATTTTGTTAACTCAGCATTGCGCGGCACGTTGCGCCGTCAGGTTGATATGAGCAAGCACACCAGCTGGCACGCAGGCGGTACGGCTGAGCGGATGTATCAGCCCGCCGATCTGGATGATCTGCTGGTGTACTTGCGCAGCTTGCCGGCTGATGAGCCGCTGTATGCGGTGGGCTTGGGCAGCAATCTGCTGGTGCGCGACGGCGGATTGCACGGCACGGTGTTGATGCTGCATGGAACATTGAGTGCATTGCGTCTGGAAGATGACGGCAGCGTTTATTGCGAGGCAGGTGTATCCGGTGCCAAGTTGGCGCGCTTCGCCGCACTGCACAATTTGCAAGGTGCAGAATTTTTTGCCGGCATTCCCGGCACGCTGGGCGGCATGCTGGCGATGAACGCCGGTTGTTACGGCAGTGAAACCTGGGAAAAAGTGCTGCGCGTGCAGACCGTAAACCGGCACGGTGAAGTGCGGGTGCGCACGGCAGCCGATTATGAAATCGGGTATCGGCACGTGGTTTTAAGAGAGAAGGGAAAAGGGGGAAGGGAGCAGGGGGAAAACCTTGGGCGCGGTGACACCCTTCACCCTTCACCCTTCACCCTTCACCAGAATGAATGGTTCATCGCCGCATGGCTGCAATTTCCCAAGGGCGACGGTGAATCGGCGCGTCAGGGAATCAAGGCCTTGCTGAGCAAGCGCATCGCCACGCAGCCGTTGAATCTGCCGAATGCCGGTTCGGTGTTTCGCAACCCCCAGGGTGACCATGCGGCGAGGTTGATCGAGCAGTGCGGTTTGAAAGGCAGGCAGATCGGCGGCGCGCAGGTGTCGGAGAAACATGCCAACTTTATCGTGAATGCCGGTGCTGCGACCGCGGCGGATATCGAGAATTTGATTAATGAAGTGCAGGCGGTGGTGCAGCAACAGACCGGCATCAAGTTGCATCCGGAAGTACGCATTGTTGGTGAAAAAAAACTATGAACCCGCGTCTCAATCCTGATGGGACTACTAGCCAATCGACTAGCCTGGCAAACAACGCCAGCCAAGTCGCTGGTTATCAATCCTCAATCCACAATCCTGTCTCATTCGGCAAAGTGGCGGTGTTGTTTGGCGGGCGTTCCGCCGAGCGCGAGGTGTCGCTGAAAAGCGGCGCGGCGGTGCTGGCGGCACTGTTGCGCAGTGGTGTGGATGCCCATGCGTTTGATCCTGCCGTGCAGAATTTGCAGGCGCTGGTTGATGACGGTTTTGACCGTATTTTCATCGCGCTGCACGGACGCTTCGGCGAAGACGGCACGGTGCAGGGCGCGCTGGAATTGCTGGGGATCCCCTATACCGGCAGCGGGGTGATGGCTTCGGCATTGGGCATGGACAAGTGGCGCACCAAGCTGGTGTGGCAGGCGGGCGGGTTGCCGATACCGGACTACGCGCTGCTCGATGAACACAGTGATTGGAAGGCTGTTGCAAAGCAGCTGGGCTTGCCGCTGTTTGTAAAACCCGCCAACGAAGGCTCCAGTGTGGGCATCAGCAAGGTAAAAGCGGTGAGCGAGTTACCGGCTGCATATCGTGAAGCCGCCAGGCACGACCCGCTGGTGCTCGCGGAAAGTTTTATCGGCGGCGGCGAATATACCGTTGCGCTTCTGGGCGATCAGGCGTTGCCGGTGATCAAGATCGAGCCGGCCAATGAGTTCTACGACTACGAGGCGAAATACTTGCGCAACGATACCCGCTATTTGTGCCCGAGTGATCTGAGTGCCGAGCAGGAGGCCGGAATGCAGCGCTTGGCCAAACAAGCGTTTACGCTGATCGGCGGGCAAGGTTGGGGGCGTGTGGATTTTTTGAAGGATGAGGCGGACAAACTATATTTGCTGGAAGCGAACACCTCGCCGGGGATGACCGACCACAGCCTGGTGCCGATGGCGGCGCGTCAGGCAGAAATGAGTTTCGAGCAACTGGTGCTGCGTATTTTGGAGTTGGCTCATGTGGGATAACGTGCCATTGCTGCGCAGTATCGCCAACGCGCTGTTTGTCTTCAGTGTATGCGCGGTGTTGTATGGCGCTGCTTATTACGCGGCGCATCTGCCGGGATTGTTCCCGTTGCACAGCGTGCGCCTGAGTGCTGCCCCGCAACGGGTTGACGCAGCGGAGGTGTTGCAGGTGGTGCGCAACGAAGTGCATGGCAATTTTTTTACCGTGGATATCGAACGCTTGAGGCAATCGTTGGAAAAATTACCCTGGGTGCGCAACGTCAGCATCCGCCGCGAATTTCCACAGCGTTTGGCGGTGCGACTGGAAGAGCATCAGGCGTTGGCGCGCTGGAATAACAACGCGCTGGTGAATCGGCAAGGCGAGGTTTTTGTAGCAAAGAGCGAGAGGGTGATGCTGGAGGCGTCGGGTACACCTCGGCCTCCCCTTTACGGGGGCAGCGAGCAAGCGTTACCCCGTTTTACCGGACAAGACGGAGCGGCGGCTGACGTTGCGCAGCATTACGCACAATTCAGCCAGCAGGTTGCCGCACTGGATTTGCAAGTGACCCAGCTTGCCTTGTCGCCGCGTCATGCCTGGCAACTTCGTTTAAGCAACGGCATGGTGTTGGAACTGGGGCGTGAGGATATGCAGCAACGTCTGGCAAGATTCGTGGAGGTTTATCCCTATAGCCTTGCGGCAATACAAAGCAAGGTGAAATTCGTGGACTTGCGCTACCGCAACGGATTTGCGGTGAGCGGGCTAGTTAATAGTGGATTGGCTAAACAAGGTTGATAGGCGGCAGTGGAGAACAAACGATGAGCAGAAACAAGGAAACTAAAAATCTGGTGGTCGGGCTGGACATCGGCACGTCCAAGATCGTGGTCATTGTCGGCGAAGCCAAGCCGGATGGCATGCTGGAAGTGATCGGCATGGGTATGCACCCGTCATCAGGGATGAAGAAGGGCATGGTGGTCAACATCGAAGCCACGGTGGGCGCGATCCAGCGCGCGCTGGAGGAAGCCGAGCTGATGGCTGATTGCAAAATTACCGAGGTCTATACCGGCATCGCGGGCAGCCATATCCGCAGCATTAATTCGCGCGGCATGGTGAAGATCAAGGAGAAAGAAGTCGCCGCCGCCGACATCGAGCGCGTGATCGAGACGGCCAGCTCGATCAGCCTGCCGGGCGATCAGCAGATACTGCACATCCTCGAACAGGAATTCAGCATCGACGGCCAGGACGGCATCAAGAAGCCGCTCGGCATGAGCGGAATGCGGCTGGATGTCGAGGTGCATATCGTCAGCGGCGCGGTGGCTGCGGTGCAGAACATCATGAAGTGCATCCATCGTTGCGGTTTGGAAGTCAACGAGCTGATTCTGCAACCGCTGGCATCCAGCAAGGCCGTGCTCGCCGATGATGAGAAAGAACTGGGCGTGTGCCTCGTGGACATAGGCGGCGGCACCACCGACATTGCGGTGTTCACCGGCGGCGCGATCCGCCACACCGCCGTGATTCCGATTGCCGGTGACCAGATCACCAATGACATTGCGATGGCCTTGCGCACGCCGACGCAGGATGCCGAGGACATCAAGATCAAGCATGGCTGCGCGCTGCGTCAACTGGCCGATGGCGGCGCGATCGAGGTGCCCGGCGTGGGCGAACGCGGACCGCGCATGTTATCGCGCCAAACCCTGGCGGAAGTGATCGAACCGCGCGTCGAAGAATTGTATTCGCTGGTGCAGCAGGAGCTGCGCCGCAGCGGTTTCGAGGAGTTGTTGTCATCGGGCATCGTGATTACCGGCGGCAGCAGTGCCATGCAAGGCATGGTCGAATTGGGCGAGGAAATTTTCCATCTGCCGGTGCGCCTGGGTATCCCGAAATATATCGGCGGGTTGTCCGATGTGGTGAAAACACCGCGCATGGCGACCGGTGTGGGGCTGCTGTTGTATGGTCTGGAACATCATCAACGCAATGAGGAGACGCGCATGCAATCGAATTCATTTGGTGACGTGTTGGCAAGAATGAAAACCTGGTTTCAAGGAAATTTTTAGCGGTTTCAGGGGTTAACGGTTCAGGTACTACAGGGTTGATTTTTTTTAGTAATTTTTTAAGGAGATGACGATGTTTGAAATCATGGAAGCACAAGCTCAGGATGCGGTGATTAAAGTGATCGGTGTGGGTGGCTGCGGTGGTAACGCCGTGGATCATATGATCGAACAAGGGGTGCAAGGAGTCGAGTTCATCGTTATCAATACCGATGCGCAAGCGCTCAAGCGCAGCAAGGCGCACATCCAGTTGCAAATCGGCGCAACGATCACCAAGGGTTTGGGTGCAGGTGCCAAACCCTCGGTTGGTCAAGCGGCGGCGGAAGAGGATCGCGAGCGCATCAAAGAGATGCTGGCCGGCGCACACATGGTGTTCATCACTGCCGGCATGGGGGGTGGCACCGGAACCGGAGCCGCACCAATCGTCGCGCAAATCGCCAAGGAGATGGATATCCTGACTGTGGCGGTGGTCACCAAGCCGTTCGCTTACGAGGGCAACCGGATACGTTTCGCCAAAGCCGGTATCGAGGCGCTGACCGAATATGTTGATTCCCTGATCATCGTGCCGAATTCCAAGCTGATGGAAGTGCTGGGCAATGATGTCACCGTGCCGGAAGCTTTCAAGGCAGCTAATGGCGTGTTGCAGGGTGCGGTGGCGGGCATCGCCGAAGTGATCAACGTGCCCGGTTTGATCAACGTGGACTTCGCCGACGTGCGTACCGTGATGTCGGAAAACGGCATGGCGATGATGGGTTCGGCGATTGCCTCGGGCCCGGATCGTGCACGGGTCGCCGCCGAGCGTGCGATTGCCAGCCCGCTGCTGGAAGATGTGGATATGTCCGGTGCGCGTGGCGTGCTGGTGAATATCACTTCATCAAACCAGTTGAAGCTGAAAGAAATCGACGATGTGATGGAGTGCGTCCAATTTGCCGCTGAAGAAGCAACCGTGATCGTCGGCTCGGTGTTCGATGAAGCTATGGGTGACGAAATGCGTGTGACGGTCGTGGCCACCGGCCTCGGCGCACCGCTGGCGCGCAAGCAACCCAAGCCGGAAATCGTCTATCAGAACCAGGATTTCCAGCGCACCGGTACGAATGATGAGCCGATGGCCAACGTGAATTACGGGGAGCTGGAAACGCCAACCATTATGAGAAGCGGACGCAGGGCAGCGGTAGATGCGATGGAAAAATCCGGGGTGGATACCTATGACATTCCGTCCTTCCTGCGTAAACAGGCGGATTGAAAATCGAGGGACTAGGGTCAAGGAAAACCTGACCCACCAGTCGGAAAACCCTGCTGTGGTAAAATTGTCCATATGATTTCGGTAATCAAAGCAGCGATGGTCAAGCAACGCACCTTAAAAAGTTCCGTCAGTGTGACGGGAGTCGGCTTGCACAGCGGCGAAAAAGTCACGCTCGGTTTACGTCCGGCCCCGGTTAATGCCGGCATCGTGTTTCGCCGCGTGGATGTAAAGCCGGTCGAGGAAATTTGCGCACGCGCTGAGAAGGTGCATGACACACGTTTGTCCACCTGCATGGAACAAGGCGGTGTGCGTGTCGCCACCATCGAGCATCTGATGTCGGCATTGGCCGGGTTGGGTGTGGACAACGCCTATGTCGATCTGGACAGCGCGGAAGTGCCGATCATGGACGGCAGTGCCGGTACATTCGTCTTTCTGCTCCAATCCGCTGGCATCGTTGAACAATCCGCCGCTAAAAAATTCATACGCATCAAAAAGACCGTGGAGGTAAAGCAAGGCGACAAATGGGTGCGCTTTGAGCCGCATCAGGGCTACAAATTAACCTTCACCATCAATTTCGCCCACCCGGTGTTCGCCAATACCAAACAGCACGTCACAGTCGATCTGGGCGAGGAATCCTACGTGCGCGACATCAGCCGGGCGCGCACCTTTGGTTTCATGCAGGATGTCGAGAACATGCGCGCACAAGGACTGGCTCTGGGCGGCAGTCTGGACAACGCCATTGTGATGGATGACTACCGTGTGCTGAATGCGGACGGCTTGCGTTTCGAGGACGAATTCGTCAAACACAAAGTGCTCGACGCGATCGGCGATCTTTACCTGCTTGGGCATCCGCTGATCGGCGCGTTTTCCGGCTACAAATCCGGCCATGCCTTGAATAATGCCCTGGTGCGTGAACTGCTCGCCGATGATCAAGCTTGGGAGTATGTCACGTTCGATAGCGTGGAAGAGGCTCCCGCGTTCCTGCGATTGCAACTACAGTCTGTTTAAACAGGGTGCTAAAAACGTCGCGAGCAACGCAATTATGACGAGCGCATAACCAATGACTTGGCTGTCGTCTTTCGGGTGCCCAGCCAGAAGTTCTTCGGCTGGCAGCCTAGTCAGTTGGTTAGTTGTTTCATCAGCAGTTTTTCAACCGCCTGTTAATTTCAACAGGAAAACGGCTGACCTATGTTGATCCTGCGTTTATACATGGTGCTGGTGGCATTGCTGCTGGTGTTAAGCGGCGGGATGTATATCTTCACACGCAATCGTCGCTATCTCAAATTTGCGTGGCAAACGGTGCGTTTCACTGTGCTGCTGCTGTTAGTGTTCGCGCTGCTGTTCGTGCTGGAACGCTATGTGCTGGTCGGTTGGCTGGCGGTTCTTTAGAGGCCCCTTAACACCTTAGCCCGAGCCGCTGACGCCGTAATTGCATAGAGGTCTAGACTAGCTTTTTATGTTAGCCATCTTTTCCAGCGCAAGTTTGAGCGGTGAGTCGTTCAGGCTCAAGCTGAGTTCATTCAGTGCGTTCTGTGCTGTTTTGCTAAGTTTATGAGGGGCGGGTTTGGGTTGAAGGCGATCGAAGGAAACTTGCACCTTGACGCGGATTCCGCTAACCTCACAGCCCCTGTTTTGCATCATAATGGTAAGTTCAGGTGCAAGTTGGCGTAATTTTGCAGCGACAGTGGCATTGGCAACGGCGATGCTGAGCGTGCCAAGTTGCAGGCCCAATACCTGTACTTGGCTGGATTGCGCAAGATGGGGCGGGGCGACACTGATAAAATGGCGTTGCAAGGCCGATAAAGCTTGGGCTTTGGCTAGTAGCGGACGTAGTTCCTGATTGCCGTTCAGCAATGTTTTCAGATGTTGTGCCACAAATTTTCGATTACTTGAGAAGGGGGAGGCATGAATATTATTCTAGTTTCCAATCGCTTGGTAAAAACTCGCAGCATTACGCTGGGTGCCTGGCAGATTATGTTTTTGCTGCTATTGCTGTCCGGATTGATGTTGGGCGCGGCATTTACCTTGCAATACGCGCTGGTGCGTTTTGCTCCGGAAGGCTTGAGCGATGAGATACGCACTTTATTATCCGAGGTACAGAGCGACGAACAACAAAAACAGCAGTTCTACTTGCATAGCAGTCTGGATGCCATGGCGGTCAGGGTCGGGCAGATGCAGGCGCAGGTGCAGCGCCTGGATGCGCTTGGTGCGCGCCTGGCCAAGCTGACCGGCATGAAACCGGAAGAATTCCAGTTTTCCCAACCACCCGCACAGGGCGGGCCGCTGGTGGTTTTCCCTGAGCAGAAAATGTCGGAGAACGGTTTGGATCAGCAGCTGGACAGATTGAGCCATGTGGTCAATGATCGCAGCGACAAGCTGCTGGCCTTGGAAACCATGCTGTTGCAGAACCAATTGAGCCGCAAGTTGCTGCCCTCTATTCCGCCCGTCCACGAGGGCTTTTATTCCTCGAATTTTGGTTGGCGTATAGATCCGTTCACCGGCGCCAACGCCATGCACGAAGGAGTGGACTTTGTGGCGGATGCCGGAACGCCGATTTATGCTTCGGCTGGCGGTGTGGTCGCCTATGCGAGTTACCATCCCCAGTATGGTAATATGGTGGAGATTGATCACGGCAATGATATTGTCACACGCTACGGGCATGCTTCCAAATTGCTGGTAAAGGTCGGTCAGGTGGTTAGGCGCGGTGAGAAGATTGCCGAGGTGGGAAGTACCGGACGTTCTACCGGCAACCACTTGCACTTTGAAGTCCGTTATAAAGGCATCGCTCAGAATCCCGTGCGCTTTTTGCAAAAAGCCACCAGTTAACAGTGATGGATATTGGTGAGGGTGAGGGTGAGGTGGTGGTCGCCTCACCCTTTATTATTTGTAGGGGACCTCTAAAAATCCTGATTTCATCCCAACTGCTGCGTTGCGTAAAAAATTTTTTGCTGACATATCATCCATATGCGGCGCGGCAAAATTTTTTCCGCGCCTTGCTGACGATTCCGCACGGGGCTGTTTTTGCCCGTAGCGGATCGGCGTCCCCTTGTGGGGCATTTGGGCGAGCTCTGAATTTTTAGATATCCCCTGTAGTCGAGAACTTTATTATTTTGTAGTTTGGAAAAATATGATTTCCAGTGTGCTGAAAAGTATCTTCGGTAGCCGTAATGATCGCTTGCTCAAGCAATACCGCGCTACTACCCTAACCATCAATAAGCTGGAAGCCGATATTGCCAAGTTGAGCGATGAGGCATTGCGCCAGAAAACCGATAGTTTCAAGCAACGTTTTGCGCAGGGAGAATCACTCGATGCGCTCCTGCCGGAAGCGTTTGCCGTGGTGCGCGAGGCGAGTACCCGTGTGCTGGGGATGCGTCATTACGATGTGCAGCTGATCGGCGGGATGGTTTTGCATTATGGCAAGATCGCTGAAATGCGCACCGGTGAAGGCAAAACCCTGATGGCCACCCTGCCGGTTTATCTGAATGCGATTTCCGGCAAGGGTGTGCATGTCGTTACAGTGAATGATTATCTGGCCGGTCGCGATGCCGAGTGGATGGGCAGGTTGTATCGCTTTCTGGGCTTGTCGGTGGGTGTGATTCTGTCGCAGATGGAGTCAGCCAACAAACAAGCCGCTTACGCCGCCGACGTTACCTACGGAACCAACAACGAATTCGGTTTCGATTATCTGCGCGACAACATGGCGACGCAGGTCGGCGAACGTTTCCAGCGCCCGCTCAACTACGCCATCGTTGACGAAGTGGACTCGATCCTGATCGACGAGGCGCGTACCCCGCTGATTATTTCCGGCCAGGCCGAAGATAACGTGGATATTTATGTGCGCATCAATCAATTGGTGTCACAACTGGTGCGCAAGGCCGGGGAAGCCGAGGCAGAAGGCCCGGGCGACTACAGCGTGGACGAGAAAAACAATCAGATTCTGCTGACCGAGTCCGGTCACGAACACGCTGAAAATATACTCACCCAGGCCGGACTGTTGCCGGTGGGCGGCAGTTTGTATGATCCCGCCAACATCACCCTGATCCACCATTTATATGCGGCATTGCGCGCGCACAACTTGTTTCACCGCGATCAGCATTACGTGGTGCAAGATAGCGAAGTGGTGATCGTGGATGAATTTACCGGTCGCCTGATGTCGGGGCGGCGCTGGTCGGATGGCTTGCATCAGGCGGTGGAAGCGAAAGAGGGCGTGACCATCCAGAAGGAGAATCAGACGCTGGCTTCGATCACTTTCCAGAATTATTTCCGCATATACAGCAAGCTGGCAGGGATGACCGGCACGGCGGATACCGAGGCATATGAGTTCCAGCAAATTTACAATCTGGAAACGGTGATTATCCCGCCGAATCGCCCGACCATACGCAAGGATATGATGGACAAGGTGTACCTCACCGCCAGGGAAAAATATCTTGCGGCGATCGAAGACATCAAGGATTGCTACGAGCGCGGACAACCGGTGCTGGTGGGCACGACCTCAATCGAGAATTCAGAATTGTTGTCGGGGTATCTGGAGCGGGATAAGTTACCCCATCAGGTGCTGAATGCCAAGCAACATGCGCGTGAGGCGGAAATCATCGCGCAAGCCGGACGGCCGAAGATGGTGACCATCGCCACCAACATGGCGGGGCGCGGCACGGACATCGTGCTGGGCGGCAATGCCGAGAAACAGATCGATCTGGTCCGTGAAGATGCCAGCCTGGATGATGCAACCAGGGAGCAACGCATCGCCCGGTTAAAAACCGAATGGCAACAACTGCACCAGCAGGTATTGGACAGCGGTGGACTGCACATCATCGGTACCGAGCGCCACGAGTCGCGCCGCGTGGATAACCAGTTGCGCGGTCGTTCCGGCCGCCAGGGCGACCCGGGTTCGAGCCGTTTCTTCCTGTCGCTGGAAGATCCGCTGCTGCGCATTTTTGCTTCGGACCGGGTCACGGCGATCATGAACAAGTTCAAGTTGCCGGAAGGCGAAGCAATCGAGCATAGCTGGGTGACGCGCGCGATCGAAAATGCACAGCGCAAAGTCGAGGCGCGCAACTTCGACATGCGCAAGCAGATTCTTGAATACGACGATGTCGCCAACGATCAGCGCAAGGTGATTTACCAGCAGCGCGGCGAGTTGCTGGAAAGCGCGGATATCACCGAAACCATCCAGGCGATGCGCGAAGACGTGCTGGAAAATACCATCAGTCTATACATTCCGCCGCACGCCATGGAAGAACAATGGAATGTGCCCGCGCTGGAAAAGGCGTTGGCCGCCGAGTTCCGTCTGGAATTGCCGTTGGTGCAATGGCTGGAACAGGATAAGCAGTTTAATGAAGCAGCGCTGCGCATGCGCGTCAGGGAACATGCACAGCAGCAATACCAGGCGAAGGTCGATGCGGTGAGCGCGGAAGTCATGCACCATTACGAGCGCGCGATGATGTTGCAAAGTCTGGACGTGCATTGGCGCGAGCACTTGGCGGCATTGGATCATCTGCGCCAGGGCATCCATTTGCGCGGTTATGCGCAAAAGAATCCCAAGCAGGAATATAAGCGCGAGGCATTCGAGTTGTTTGCCGCGATGCTGGATGCGATTAAACTCGAGGTGACGCAAGTATTGATGACCGTGCAAGTGCGCAGCGAGTCGGATGTCGAGGCGGTAGAAGCCGCGCCCGCGCCGGAAAATGTGCAGTATCATCATGCGGATTACGCCGAAGCGCTTTTGGCCGGGCACCCGGATGAGGCGTTGGCCCAGCCCCCGGAGAATCAGTCCCCGGGGAACCAGTCAACTGATGAAGAGCATAAACCGTTTGTGCGCGATGGGCAGAAGGTGGGACGCAATGATCCGTGCCCGTGCGGGTCGGGCAAGAAATATAAGCACTGCCATGGTAGGTTGAGTTAACACGCGAAGGAGAATGAAATGTCGTTAGTGATTGATACGCTGCGCACCTCAACGATTACCGAGGAGTTGAGTGATGCAGAAGTGGAAATTATCAAAGGACTGTTCGAGGTTCAGGACTACAAATCCGGCGAGATAATCGTCCAGCCGGGAGACAAGCAACCGGACAATCTGTACATTCTGGCGCATGGCGATATCGAAGTGAGGATTGCAAGCGGCAACGAAGAATCCACCATTCATGTGCTTAAACCCGGCGATTTGGCCGGCATCATCACCTTCGTCGGTGGTGCAGCTTCTGATATAAGCGCGACGCTTTACGCGGTCGGCAAAACCAAAGTGTTGAGTATGGCAAGAGCAGAGTTCGAAAAGCTGATCAACTCTCACCCGATGATAGTCTACAAAGTGATGCGCGGCGTGGTGCGCAATGTGCATGGCATCGTGCGGCGCGTGAACAGCCAATCCGCAGAGTTGAGCAATTACATCTACCGTACCCACGGCCGTTATTAGGATTAGTTCATGCCGGTCAATCTGACACCGCCCGTCGCGGCACAACTGTTGCCCGTTGCGGGCTTTTCTTTGGGCATCGCGGAAGCGAACATTAAGCGCGAGAATCGCAAAGACTTGCTGGTGATGCAGTTGTGCGAAGGCGCACGGGTTGCCGGCGTGTTCACCAGAAATCGTTTTTGTGCCGCGCCGGTGATCGTCGCGCGTGAACACCTCGCGCAAAACGATGGCATTCGCGCACTGGTGGTCAACACCGGCAATGCCAATGCCGGAACCGGCGAGCAAGGCTTGCAGGATGCGCGTACTACCTGCGCCGCCTTGGCCGGGCTGCTGGGCTGCAAGGCCACGCAGATACTGCCGTATTCCACCGGGGTGATCATGGAGATACTGCCCATCGCCAAGATCGCCGCAGGCTTGCCTGCCGCCGTAGCGAACATGCGCGCCGACAATTGGTACGATGCCGCTCACGCGATCATGACCACCGACATCGTCGCCAAGGCGATGTCCAAACAGGTCATGGTGGACGGCGTGCAAGTCACCATCACCGGCATCGCCAAAGGCTCCGGCATGATCCACCCGAACATGGCGACCATGCTGGGTTACATCGCCACCGATGCGGCGATTGCACAACCGCAACTGCAAGCGATGGTGAGCGAGGCCGCGAACCGCTCGTTTAATTGCATCACCGTGGACGGTGACACCTCCACCAACGACGCGCTGATGCTGATCGCCACCGGCAAGGCGGCCTCGCCTGAAGTGCGTGCTACGGCCAGCAGCGCGTACCAGACATTGCAGGCAGCCATCAGCGAAGTGGCGACCTATCTGGCGCAAGCCATCGTGCGCGACGGCGAGGGTGCAACCAAGTTCATCACCGTGCATGTCGAGGGCGGCAAGGACGAAGCCGAATGCAAACAAATCGGCTATTCCATCGCGCGCTCGCCGCTGGTGAAGACCGCGTTCTTCGCCTCCGATCCCAACCTCGGCCGCATCCTGGCCGCGATCGGTTATGCGGGCATAGATGACCTGGATGTCGCCGCGCTCAAGCTGTATCTGGATGAGGTACTGGTCGCCGAACACGGCGGACGCGCCGCCAGCTACCGCGAAGAAGACGGCCAGCGTGTCATGCAGCAAAGCGACATCACCATCCGCGTGGTACTGAATCGTGGGGCGGCTGATGCTACCTTGTGGACTTGCGATTTTTCTTACGACTACGTGAAGATCAACGCCAGCTATCGGAGTTAGGTTCTCCGGCTGATGGGCTGCATCCGGGCTGCGACACTACGACACTGCATGTTCCTCAAAAAGAAGTTATAGTCACACGCACAAGGCATATTTTGTCAGGTGGAGATGTTCCCGAAGCAGGTTTGCACGCGGGGCAGAGAGGAGCAGAAATGCAAGGCCGTAAGTTATTTCATGCCATTCGACCATTCATATCGGCTTTAGCTGTCATTGCTACCGCCGCCATTCTCGTTTTTACAATCTACTTTACCCAACTCGGTCCGCAATGGATTACGTTTCTGACCGGGATTCTTGTGGCCGCGATACTTGCGGAGGCAACACGCAGGTCCCGCGCGGAGTGGGTTGTCACGCGCCGCACGGCACAACTGTCGTCAATAAAAAACAAGCTCGAGCACGAATCGCAACTTCGTAAAGAAGCCGAGAAGGCAGTTGCCGCCAGCAAATCGAGATTGCATTTGATCGACGAGGTATTGCCGACCATGGTTGCGCTCGTAGATATAGGGGGACGATGCCAATACCACAATCGGGCATTTCTGGACTGGTTGCACTTACGGCCGGAACAGATCAATGGCCGGCATATGCGCGATGTGCTGGGCGCCAAGGTCTACCAGGAAACAGCAACTGCGGTCCGCCAGTCTTTGGATGGGCATGCGGTACATTATGAACGGACGCAGAAGATGCGGGATGGCGCGGTCTACAGGTTGTCCGTTGAACATCTCCCCCAGTTTGGAGAAGATGGCAAAGTTACCGGGTTCTATATGTTGATTAATGACATCACAGAACGCGGTGATGTGCGCATGCCAGCCCAGCTTGAATCATCGGCTGATCAAGACATGTTTGTCGACTCCTACTCCGAACAAATTACCGCGCAGCAGGATGCAGGCCTGATCAGGAGGGCAATCGAGAATGGCGAATTTAGTCTGTTTTGCCAACTGATTACTCCCTTGGCAGTTAATTCCGGAGAGGCCGGGCACTACGGGATTCTGGTCCGGTTGATGGAGGAAGAAGAAGGAATGATACCGCCGGGGATGTTTTTTCCGCTTGCCGAAAAATATGGCCTCATGCCGCATCTGGACCGGTGGGTTGTGCAGCATGTTACGGAATGGGTTGCCCGTCAAAATCTACAGGGGGGGCAACGGGAAAGTTCAATGTTCTTCATCAACGTGTCGGGGGCTACGATAGTCGACCCCGGCTTCCCGGAATTCCTGCAGTTGACGCTATTGGAATACGGCGTGCCTGGTACCGCCCTGTGCTTTGAGATACCGGACTCGGAACTCGCCTTAAAAACTGCGGAGGTAGCCGAATTTGCGCGGCAGGTCAGGCAGTGTGGCTGTCGTGTTGCGCTCAGCGGCTTCGGTCGGGAACAGGTTTTATTTGACCTGATTAGCGGCTTCCATGTGGAATTCCTGAAAATTGACGGCAGCATCATTCTCGATATTCTTCACGACCAGGTGAAACTCGCCAAGGTAATAGCTATTAGCCGGGTCGCAAAAAAGATCGGCGTCAAAACCATCGCGGAATTGGTGGAGAGCGAAGAGACAATTGCGAGCCTGAGAGAAATCGGTATCGATTTTGCGCAGGGTTTTGGGATCTCGCGGCCGCGACCTCTGGCTGGGTAAGCTTTGGGATTCATCATGCGGATCCTGGCGGCATAACCCGCAGAAATTTGCGCACTACTAATCGACCACGTTTGGAACAAGCAGATGGACTCCTCCACGGGTAACTTGCTAGAGAAGGCCACACCCTGTTGGAGCGACTCGAAAGATTATTGCCAGCTGCAACGCCTGCAGAACCCGCATGGGGCGGGGCCTGCGCGTTTCGCTGGGATCATCAACTGCGCACTTTGCGTCCGGTGGAAAATTTTCAACGCATCGCGCTCAGCGATCTGCACACTGGTTGCAACATCACGGCTGGCAACAAGGCATGACCGACGCGGTGCGCAATGCCACCTTGCAGTGGGCGTTGTCGCGCGGCTTGCGCAGTGGGCGGGTGGCGGGGCAGTTTGCGAGGGATCGGTGTGGGAGGCAATAGCTCCCTCTCACCTTGTGGGAGAGGGGTTAGCTTGGCGAATGAATCAAAATCAACTTCGCCGGGGGTAGCCCGGCAGCTAGTTACTTTCTTTTGCTTCGCCAAAATAAAGTAACCAAAGAAAAGGCGACCCCAATCCGCCACCCCTCAAGGGGTTCCCTGCGTTGCTCGTCTGGTCAGGCGGCTGCGCAACTCGCACGATCCGCTACGCGTCCACGTGCTCAAACAGTGCTCGCCGAAATTCCCTGACCAGCCTCCGCTACTCGGTGGCGGATGAGGGGAATGAAGAGCGAAAACCAAAAATCAAAAACAAAAACCATCCCCTCCCCCTTGCAGGGGGAGGGCTAGGGAGGGGGTAGAGATTTTCCCCTGTGCGCCGCCTCAATCAGCCGCAAGTGAGCGGAGGTTTAGGCGAGCACTGTTTGAGTCCCGCAGTGGGGCGCGGGGTGTGCGCCCCACCAGGTCGAGTTGCGCAGCCCCGCTTGCTTGCGGCTGATCGAGGGTACCCCGCAGGGGCGGTAAACCGGGGGCGATTTCTTTTGGTTACTTTTCTTGGCAAGACAAGAAAAGTGACTAGCTGCCGGGCTACTCCCGGCAAGAAACTTGCAGCTTGCCCGGTGAAAATGGGTGCTTGACATCTATACTATAAATGCTACTATTATTCCTCCTTTACTAAAGGAGTTATGATTATGACTACAATTGATGTTGATTTTGAAGTGTTCAAGGAGCTTACTGCTCGGCGCCGTTCTGAGGAAATGACAGAGAACGAAGTGTTGCGCGAGATTCTCGGTTTAACAAAACCCGTGAGGAATTCAAGTGCTGTGGCGGCAGCAAATGCGGGTGGAGTTGCATGGGTATCGAAAGGAGTGTCTTTTCCGCACGGCACTGAGTTCCGCGCAACATATAAAGGACAGCAGTACTCTGCCATCGTTAAAAACGGGGCGCTGGTCATGAATGGAAAGCGGTACACTTCGCCTTCAGCTGCTGCTGTTTCAATCACTGGCAATCCTGTGAACGGCTGGCGTTTCTGGGAGTGCCTACTCCCAGGAAGCACTAAATGGAAACTTGCGGCGGAGCATCGGCGTTAGGCTAAGGTCACCATAATGTCCACAAACCATCTTGGTAGCGTACCACTCTCAGTTGGTATTCTCATATTCGTGATGTACTTTATTGTCTGCCGGGTGATAGCACGCGAGTTCATGCCAGCGGCACGTACTGGAAGAATCTTCGCAGTCTTTTGGGCTGTAGGCATAGTTGTCTTCGGCACATTCATGCAACTCATTGCGCCCGACAACCCATGGATAGCTGCAGCAATCTACGTTGCCCCTCTTGCTGCAGTCTTGGCATTGGCTTTCTTTTTCCCTGACCGTTAACGCAGGGTTGTCACTTGGAGGTAATTTTATGTATAAGTTCTCTATCTATAGCCCGCTTAGAGCATGGAAACGTGGCGAGCTTCCAGTAAGTCCTTTCCTGCATCTTTCCGTTGGCACGCACTTCGAGGAGGAAGGAAATATCTTGCTTAGCGAACAACTCATGACGGGCAAAGAGGTTGATGAAGTCGTCGATCAGATGAAGCTAGAATTGGATGAATTCCGAATGAAGGCGAAGAAAGAGCTTAAGTTGCTACAAGATAAGATGCTGCAAAAATAACCATGTATGGTGAGCAACTCATAGCTTACCTTACACATGAGAAATTCCATTGAGTAATTCTTCCCCACAAACCAAAACAGTCGAAGTCGCCGCCGCCGTCCTCCAACGCCCCGACGGCTCCTTCCTCCTGGCCCAACGTCCCCCCGACAAAATTTGGGCAGGCTATTGGGAATTCCCCGGCGGAAAAATCGAACGCGGTGAGACTCCTTACCATGCGCTGGTGCGCGAGTTGCGCGAGGAGTTGGGCATCACAGTTGCAACCGCCTACCCGTGGGTGACCCGCGTGTTCACTTATCCGCATGCGACGGTGCGGCTGAATTTTTTTCGCGTGACGGCGTGGAGCGGCGATTTGCATCCGCATGAGGGGCAGGAGTTTTCCTGGCAGCGCGCCCCGAATATTTCCGTTACGCCCATGCTGCCCGCCAACGCTCCCATCTTGCGTGCGCTGGAGTTGCCTTCGTTGTACGCCATCAGCAATGTGCAAGAGCTGGGCGAGGAGGAATTCATGCGGCGGCTGGAAGCTGCGCTGCGGAAGGGTTTGCGGCTGGTGCAGTTGCGCGAGAAGGATTATTCGCGCGAGGCGTTGCGCGAGCTGGCACTGAAAATGTTGTCGCTGATTCGCCAACACGATGCGCGCCTGCTCATCAATGCCGACATCGCTCTGGCGCAGGAGGTGGGCGCTGACGGGGTGCAGCTCACCGGCACACAGCTTGCTGGGTTGCGTGAACGTCCCGCCGTGGAATGGTGTGCGGCTTCTTGTCACAACACGGAGGAGTTGCGACGCGCCGAGGCATTGGGTTGCGATTTCGTGCTGTTGAGTCCGGTGTTGCCGACGCAGTCGCATCCGGGGGCACCGCATCTGGGCTGGGAAAACTTTGCGGCCATCGTGGCAGGTTCATCCATCCCGGTGTATGCGCTGGGTGGTTTGACGCACGATGACATGCAGACCGCGTGGCAGCATGGTGGGCATGGAATCAGTTTGCTGCGTCAGGCTTGGTGAGCGGGAGGGAGTAATTCTTGTTCGTCTTGAGGCTGTGCGACACGATAGTCTTCACTGGCCCACTTTCCCAGATCGATCAGCTTGCAGCGTTCGCTGCAAAACGGGCGAAAGCGGTTGCCGGTGTCCCATTGATGTTCTTTGCCGCAATGCGGACAGGCTACGATCGGTGCTGTTTTATTTTGCATTATGAAGGGATGCTGCAAAAGGTCAGTTTAAAAGGGACATCCTGTTCGAACAGGGAAGATTTCGCCGCATAGTTGGCGGCGATGAAGCGGATATTGATGGCGTACTTGTTGGCCCCGACCTCGGGTATGCACAGCAGTTCTCTGCTTATGCTGACCCGCAGCATTTGCGCGACACGCCCGCCCTGCATTTGCTGGAAAGTGCCTTGATGCGCAGTGAAGTGAAAGACCTTGCCGTTTTCGCGCAGCAGACGCAGGACGATTTTCAAACCGGTATGCAGAGGTAACAGCGGAGCCAGCCATGAGCGCAGATTTTCACGCCTCGAGCGAACATCCTGTTCTTGCCAGTAGTGATAGGAAGGCAGGTCAAACTGACATGTGCCGCCCGGCATGACAGCGCGTTGCTTGATGCCCATCAACCACTCATTCTCGCGCAGGTGCTGGCCGATCTTCCCGCTCATTGCAAGCAAAAACCCGGAAGCCTGCTCAATCTCTATCAGAATCGCATCCAGTGCCTGTTCGGAAATCGCCGGGTTGTTGTGCAAGCTGGATAACACGCGTTTCTGGCGTTCCAGTTCTTGCAGTAAATCGGATTTCAAGTCGGCACGGCTGATGACTTCAAGAATTTCAAACAGTGTGATCAGTGCCGCGTGGTGATCCATGCTGTGATCATGTTCGGCGAAGTGCGTCATGCGCGCGAACAAATCCTCAAGGCGCAACAGGATGCGAACCTTTTCATTAAGAGGAAACTCGTAGCTGATCACGCCGTCATTGCCCGATGTGCTGTTGAAGGAAAGTCAGTTGCGAACGATATATTGAATATCCTGATATCGTCAATCGTTGTTTTGCCTGTCCGAGTAGTGTCCATGCAGAACGCTAACCTGTTCTGCCAGGCTGTCCAGACCGGCATCATTGCGTATGACATCGTCAGCCAGTTGAAGCCGTTCGGCACGCGGTGTTTGCTGTGCGATGATGCCGCGTACTTCTGCCTCGGTCATTCGACTGCGTCCAATGACGCGCGCAACCTGGGTATTTTCGTCGCAATCCACCACCAGAACGCGCTGAGCCAGTTGCCGGAACGCCGGACTTTCCGCTAACAGCGGCACGACAAGGATGATGTAAGGTTTGGTTTGCAATTGCCGGAGTTGCACCTTGGCCTGTTCGAGTATCAGGGGATGCAAAATCAGTTCCAGCCGTTGCTTGGCAGCCGCATCCGAAAAGATCAGCCCGCGCATTTTTGCGCGATTCAATGCACCGTCATCCGTGATGTAATCATCGCCAAAGGCCGCACGAATCGCCGCAATGGCCTCGCCACCGGCTTGCGTCAGGCGGCGGGCGATTGTGTCCGTGTCGATGATGCCTGCGCCATGTTTCGCGAACAAGCCGGCCACCGTGCTTTTGCCGCAGCCTATCCCACCGGTGAGCCCTATACAGAGCCTCATTCCAATCCTATTTCGAAGGTCAAACAAGGCGGCTGCACCCGCAAGGGGTATGCCGTGCGGTTCCCGATGCTTCGCATCGACCGCGACGCAAAGCGAACGACGCAGGCAGTGCCGCCCTCATCCCAACCTTCCCCCGGAGGAGGAAGGAGCAATCGTCCCCTCTCCCTGCGGGGGAGGGTTAGGGTGGGGGTATCTTTAGCACGACTATAACCAGCGACTTGGCTATCGTCTTTCGGGTGCCCGGCCAAAAGCTCTTCGGCTGATAGCCTAGTCGAATGGCTATAACCAATGACTTGCCCAGCGTCTTTTGCTGGGTTAGTCAGATGGCTAGTAGTCATATCAGTTGTTTCATCAGGAGTGAGCGAGGAAGCCAACGCAGTTTCACCGATGAAATAGGATTGGAATCATGGGACCGAAAGCAGTTGCAGATAACCTTGTGTCAGAGTTTGTCCCCAGAACAGCGCGATCAGCCCTCCGCCCGCCAGATAAGGGCCAAACGGGATGGGGATGTTGCGACCATGCTTGAGTGCCACTATCAAGGTGATGCCGATCACCGCGCCTACCAGCGAGGACAGCAAAATGATCAGCGGCAACATTTGCCAGCCCAGCCAGGCACCCAAGGCCGCAAGCAGTTTGAAATCGCCGTAGCCCATGCCTTCTTTGCCGGTGGTGAACTTGAACAGCCAGTACACGCTCCACAGTGCGAGATAACCGATTACTGCACCAAGCACTGCGCTGGGCAAATTGGTAAAGACCCCGAACAGGTTGAGCAGCAAGCCCGCCCAGAGCAGTGGCAGAGTGATGTCGTCCGGTAGCAATTGCGTGTCAAAGTCGATTGCAGTGAGAGCCAGCAATGCCCAGATGAGCAGCAGTGCACCGACCGCGGCCAGCCCGAAACCAAAGTGCCAGGCCGCATAGGCGCACAGAATGCCGCTGATCGCCTCGATGATCGGATAGCGGGGCGAAATGGCTGCACCGCAGCCCTTGCACTTGCCGCGTAACAGCAGATAACTGACGATGGGGATGTTTTCCCACGCGCTGATAGCGTGATTGCAATGCGGGCAGGCGGAGCGTGGAACGATGAGATTGTAAGGTGTGTGTGGGGCAGGTTCACCCTCCGCACTCGCAGGCGATTGGCTGTGATCTACGTCACTTTGGGCATCGCTTTGGGACAGTTCGGCGCATTGTTGCTGCCAGCCAAGTTCCATCATTTTCGGCAAACGATGAATCACCACGTTAAGAAAACTGCCGACCATCAGGCCCAATTTCAGGCATGCGCCAACAAATTCGGCGGGGATCGTTTGCAGTAGCTCCGGCAAACTCATAGTGTCGCAACAAGGATCGGGGGTTGAGGACTGCAGGGGAATTTGTACTTTGTACCTTGTACCTTGCGCCTCTTGCCTGATTTTTCATTAAATGACTTCGCCCATCTTGAATATCGGCAGATACATCGCAATCACCATGCCGCCGATCAGCGTGCCGAGGACCACCATGATGACCGGCTCCATCAGGCTGGAGATGGCTGCCACCGCATCATCCACTTCGGCTTCATAGAAGTCGGCCACTTTGCTGAGCATGGCGTCCAGCGAGCCGGCCTCTTCACCGATGGCACACATTTGCAACACCATGCTCGGGAATATCCCGGTGTTCTGCATGGCGACGGTCAGGCCGCTGCCGGTGCTGACTTCGCGTTGAATGACTTTGGTGGCATTGAAATACACCGCATTACCCGCCGCACCGGCAACCGAATCAAGGGATTCGACCAATGGCACGCCGGCAGCGAACATGGTGGCAAGTGTACGGGTCCAGCGGGCGATAGTGGCTTTGCGGATCAGCTCGCCGAAAATGGGCAGTTTAAGCAACAGTTTGTCCATGGTGTCCTGCATTTTTTTGCTGCGCTTCCAGAAATAGAAGAAGGCGTAAAGGCCACCACCGATCCCGCCAAAAATCAGATACCAATAGCTTACGAAGACATCGGAAATGCCCATGAGAACCAATGTCGGAGTAGGCAACTTCGCACCAAAGCCTTCGAACAGTTCTTTGAACGCCGGGATCACAAAAATCATGATCACGGCGGTAATGAGGAACGCCACTACAATGATGGAAATCGGGTAGAACAGCGCTGATTTGATTTTGCTCTTGAGAGCCTGGGTTTTTTCCATGTAGGTCGCCAGGCGCTCCAACAGGCCGTCCAGAATACCCGCTGCCTCACCCGCGCCGATCAGGTTGCAATACAACGCGTCGAAATACAGCGGGTATTTCAGGAAGGCCTGCTGCAGGCTGCTGCCGGTTTCAACGTCGGTTTTGATGTCCAGCAGCAGCCGTGCTACAGAGGGATTGCTATGCCCCTTGCCCACGATGTCGAAAGCTTGCAACAGGGGTACGCCCGCTTTCATCATGACGGCAAGCTGGCGCGTGAACAGCGTGATGTCTTTGGCGGTGATGGCCTTGCCCTTGTTACGCTGACGTTTTATTTTTGTGACATTGACCCCTTGGCGCCGCAAATGAGCAGACACGCTGGCCTCGCCGGGCGCGCGCATCTCGCCTTTGACCAGCTTGCCGGTTTTGTCCTTCCCTTCCCAAGCGTAAGTAAAATCTTTTGTCTTTTGATCTTTTGCTGCGACAGCCATAGTGCCTCCCTTGGGTCACTCACTAATTGTTTATGGGCTAATGTTGGCGGGCATCATGCCGAGCTTTATGCCTCTTGTAAAGGCATGTTTTCTATTGGGAACCTCTAAAAATCCACATTTCATCCCAACTGATGAACTACTAGCCATTCGACTAAGCTGTCAAAAGACGCCAGCCAAGTCGCTGGTTATGCTGCGTTGCGTAAAAAATTTCTTGCTTACATATCCAAACATATGCGGCGCGGCAAAACGAAGTTTCAGTGTAGGGTAACCTTTAGGTTAGCCGGAACTAAAATTTTTTGCGAGCAGCCGCTACGCGGCTTGCCTGCTTACCCCTTTTCCGCGCCTTGCTGACGATTCCGCACGGGCTGCTTTTGCCCGTAGCGGATCGGCATCCCCTTGTGGGGCATTTGGGCGAACTCTGAATTTTTAGAGGTTTCCTATTACCGATTATTCGGTTGTGCCGGAAAAATGCGCGCCACCTTCACAATGCGATCCTGTGTCTGAATGATCTCTATCGGATAGCCTGCGATTTTCAGGCTGGTGCCTGTTTCCGGAATGTCTTCGAGATGATCAAGAATCAGGCCGTTCAGTGTTTTCGCGCCATCCAGCGGCAGCTGCAAACCCAGTTTACGATTCAATTCGCGCAAACTGCTGCTGCCTTCCAGCAGAACACTACCATCTTCTTGGCGCAGAAATTTACCGGTTTGCGAGGGCGATTGCGTAGTGAATTCGCCGACGATTTCCTCAAGGATGTTTTCCAGCGTCATCAAGCCGAGCAGCTCGCCATATTCATCCACCACCAATCCAAGCCGCGAGTGGCGCTCCTGAAACTGTTGCAGCTGCTTGAGCAGCGGCGTGTCGGAGGGGATGAAGTAAGGCTCATTGAGTATTTCGCGCAGTTGGGTCAAATCCAGCGTGGTTTCCTGCAGCAAGGCCGGCACCCGTTTGATATGCAGGATGCCAATGATGTTGCTGGGCGTGTCGGCATAAACCGGCAGCAGCGTGTGGTGGCAGGTAATGATTTGCTGGCGCAATTCGTTCGCGTCGGCGTTGATATCCAGTGCTTCGATATGATTGCGCGGAATCATCACATCGTTCACGGTGATGCGTTCAAGATCAACCAGATTGAGCAGCATCTTCTGATGCTTGCGCGGCAGGAAATGCTCAGCATCCAATACCAGTCCGCGCAACTCCTCCATCGTCATTTTTTGTCTGCTTTGATCGGTTTCTATCTTGATGCGCAGCAACCACAGAACGCCTTTTACCATGGCAGTGGCTACCGAGACTACCGGATGGAATAGCGTGATCAGCGGCGTGAGCAAATAGCTGGCCGGCAGCGCGATGCGTTCCGGGTAACTTGCCGCGATGATCTTGGGCATGATTTCGCTGAATACCAGAAGCACGAAAGTGAGTGCCAGTGTGCCCAGCAGTATCGCCAAATCGTTTTGTCCGAATAGGCGCAGGATGATGATATTGGTCACCGCAGCGGCACCGACGTTGAGCAGGGTGTTGCCGAGCAGGATGGAGCCGAGCAATTTATCCACCTTGCCGAGCAGGCGGTTGACCAGTTTGGCGCTGCGATTTCCTCTGCGTACCAAGCTGTTCAGGCGATAGCGGTTGATCGCCATCATGCTGGTTTCCGAGCCGGAGAAGAACGCGCTGAAAACCAGCAACAACAGCAAGATGCCAAACAGTGTGACTAAAGAGATGTCTTCCAAAGTGATGCCCTAGTTATTGTGATGGCGGGTCATTTTGATGGTGGGTAATTTCGACGATGGGAATAGTGGGCGAGAGGTAAGCGGGTGTCAAGCGGCGCGCCGGCTGCTCAAAACCATCAGCAGCACACCGGCAATCACCATCGGCAAACTCAGCCATTGCCCCATGCTCATGCCCAACGACAACAAACCGAGAAAATCGTCCGGCTCGCGAGTGAATTCGACGAGAAAACGGAAGCTGCCATAGCCGATCAGGAATAAGCCTGACACTGCGCCGACAGGACGCGGCTTGCGTGCGTACAACCAGAGCAGCGTGAATAACAACACGCCCTCCAGTGCGAATTCATAAAGCTGGGAGGGGTGGCGCGGCAGGTTATCCACTTTGGGAAAGATCATCGCCCATGGCACGTCAGTGGGCCGTCCCCACAGTTCCCCGTTGATGAAATTGCCGAGGCGGCCAAACGCCAGGCCGGGCGGCACCAGAGGGGCGATGAAGTCGGTCAGTTGCAGCCAGCGCAGTTGCCGTTTGTGCGCGAACCACACTATCGCCACCAGTACGCCGAGAAAGCCGCCGTGAAAAGACATGCCACCTTGCCAGACCGCAAAAATCTCCAGCGGATGTGCGGAGTAATACGCGGCTTTGTAGAACAGCACATAGCCCAAACGCCCGCCCAGAATCACCCCAAGTACGCCATAGAACAGCAGGTCGTCGAGCAGTTTGGTAGTGAAAGGGACAAGGGGTTGTGAGGATGGCGTGCGCTCGCTCTTCTTTGCATCTTGAGCCTTGCGCCTTGCATCTTGTGCATTGTTTAGCATGGCGATGCGTTTGCGTCCCAGCCACAGGAAAGTCATAAAACCGGCGAGGTACATCAGCCCGTACCAATGAATGGCAAGCGGGCCGAGTTGCAGGGCGACAGGATCGAATTGCGGATGAGTAAACATTAAAAGGTAACGCAGCAGGTAAATAAGCGGGGGAATTTATCATGAAAGAAAAATATCGGCGGGCGCTTGTAAAAGTATCTAGGCATTTTGGACTTATAGACTAAATGCTGGGGGGGGAGTATCTTACAGCTGTTTTTGTACGGCTGGATATCACTTTGCTGATGTCTTGCGCCAACATCCCGTTCCATCTTGGATGTACTTATTTTGTTTACTACAGGGGTCCCTAAAATGAACTTCAACATCTCTGATATTTTACGTGGCGCACTGACTCTGGCTGTGTTGTTACTCGTCGCGTGTGGGGATGGAGGCGGATCTGCACCTGCACCTACATCTACCCATCTCATGGGCGGCGCAGTTCAAGGTAATCCACTGAACTTGACGCCGACCGTTAGTACCTTTGCGGGAACGACCTCGACGAAAGTGGACGGCACGGGCACCCAAGCAAGATTTAATTCTCCTTACGGCATCACCAGCGACGGCATCAACCTATATGTGTCAGATACGTTGAACAACGCCATCCGCAAGATCGTGATCGCCACCGGCGTGGTCACCACCATGGCGGGATCGGGTACGGCCGGCGCGGCGGATGGCATAGGGTCGGCGGCCACGTTCGACCAGCCTTACGGCATCACCACCGACGGCACCAACCTGTATGTGGCGGATACGAATAACAACAAAATCCGCCAGATCGTGATCGCCACTGGCGAGGTGAGCAGCTTGACCGGTGCGGCGAATACGGTGAGTGGGGGGGCGCAGCGGATGGCGCGGGGTCGACGGCCTCGTTCTACATACCTATTAGCATCACCATCGACAGTGGCAACCTGTATGTGGCGGATGCATTGAATAACAAAATCCGCAAGATCGTGATCACCAGCGGTGTGGTCAGCAGCTTCACGGGCACGGCGAATACAGCGGGTGCGTCGGGTGCGGCGGACGGCGCAGCTACGCTGGCAACGTTCCACAGCCCTGGCAGCATCACCAGCGACGGGACTAACCTGTATGTGGCCGATACGGCGAATTACAAAATCCGCAAGATCGTGATTGCCACTGGCGCGGTCAGCAGCTTGACCGGTGCTGCGAATACGGCGGGTGCAGCGGGAGCGGCGGACGGCCCGGGGTCGGCGGCGACGTTCAACATCACTTATGGCATCACCACCGACGGCACCAACGTGTATGTGGCGGATACGAGTAACCAAAAAATCCGCAAGATTGTGATCGCCACCGGCGTGGTCAGCAGCTTCACGGGCACGGCGAATACAGCGGGTACGTCGGGTGCGGCGGACGGCGCAGCTACGCTGGCAACGTTCTACAACCCTTACGGTCTCACCACCGACGGCACCAACTTGTATGTGGCGGATTCGAGTAACAACAAAATCCGTCAGATCGTGATCGCCAGCGGTGCGGTGACCACTTTTGCCGGATCTGCGCCGGGAGCCGACGGCACTGGCGCGACGGGAAGGTTCAACCACCCTGCAAACATCACCACCGACGGCACCAACCTGTATGTGGCGGATATGAATAACAACAAAATCCGCAAGATCGTGATCGCCAGCGGCGTGGTCACCACCTTGGCGGGATCGCCCGCGAATGCGGCGGGCACAGCGGATGGCGCGGGGTCGACAGCTACGTTCGACACTCCTTCCGGCATCACCACCGACGGCACCAATCTGTATGTGGCGGATTCGAATAACCACAAAATCCGCAAGATCGTGATCGCCAGCGGCATGGTCAGCAGCTTGACCGGCACGGCGAATACGGCGGGTGCGGCGGGCGCAGCAGACGGTGCAGGGTCGACAGCTACGTTCGACACNNATCGTGATCGCCAGCGGCATGGTCAGCAGCTTGACCGGCACGGCGAATACGGCGGGTGCGGCGGGCGCGGCAGACGGCGCGGGTTCGGCGGCAACGTTCAGCTACCCTACCGACCTCACCACCGATGGCACTAGCCTGTTTGTGGCGGACAACAATAACAGCACTATCCGCAAGATTCAGTAAGTCGTTGAACTGAGTTTGGTATCATCAACCGCCCACCTGATGTGGGCGGTTTTTATTGACACTGCATACATTAGCCCGCCTGATGAAACAACTGGTAAAACGACTACACACAAATCGAGAACAGGAGATAGGTATGACCACAGCACAGCAATTGAACACGCAATTCGGCATCAACGGACATCTGGGTTTTCGCGAAGATGCCAGCGGGTTGATCGTCGCGGAAATCAGCAACGCGCGGGCAACTGCATCGCTCTGTCTGCAGGGCGCGCACCTGATGACTTGGCAGCCCAAGAGCCAAGCGGTGCCGGTGGTGTGGCTGTCGCGCGATGCCAAACTCGCAGCGGGCAAATCCATACGCGGCGGCGCACCGGTGTGCTGGCCATGGTTTGGCGCGCACGCATCCGAACCCGGCTTCCCCGGACACGGCTATGCGCGCACCGTGCCTTGGCGAGTGGTGGAGTCGGGCAGTGAACCGAACGGCGCGACGCGCCTGACGCTACGTCTGGCAGAAAACGAGAAGACACGCGCGCAATGGAAGCATGCCTGCACGCTGGATCTGACCGTGATCGCCGGTGAGACACTGCGCATGGAAATGACTACCGAAAACACCGGCGCTTCCGATTTCGCGATTGGCGAAGCCCTGCACACTTATTTCCAGATTGGCGACATCGGTGCGGTGCGTGTGAAAGGATTAGAGGGCTGCGAGTATTGGGACAAGGTCGGCGGCTCCACGCTCAGGAAGCAAGACGGTGCGATCAGCTTTCCCGGCGAAACTGACCGCGTGTATATCAATACCGCCGCCGCGTGCGTGATCGAAGACGATAAGCTCAAGCGACGTATTCACATCGCCAAATCGGGCAGTCTCTCCACTGTGGTGTGGACACCGTGGGCGGAGAAGGCCAACAAGATGGGCGACATGGGGCAGCCGGACGGTTGGCGCGAAATGGTGTGTGTGGAATCGGCGAATGCGATCGAAAATGTGGTGAAAGTCGCGGCGGGAACCAGGCACACGATGATAGTCGAATACCGTGCCGAATCGATTTAGCGGCGATATTCAGATATCGCCAAGCATCGGTTAAGCAGACATCAAGCCGTTGGTCAAATTCGTGCGGTCTTTAAAATATGTCGTCAACTTTTAAGTTGGGAGAAGCGTTATTGGCTCGCCGCCAGAGAAGTTTGTCGGAGAAGTCGGTTGGCAAAATGGACGGAGTTGTTTAGAATTGGCAGTGGAGGCAAAACCTTCGCATCGTTTCAGACATTTTAATTAAAAACGGAGAGAACATGAAGTCTATTATCGTAAGTATGATCGCAGCAGCAGGTTTGATAGTTGCAGGTAGCGCGTTGGCAACAGATATGCCAGCACTGGCAAAGAAGAGCGGCTGCATCGCTTGCCACACTATCGAGAAGAAGTTGGTTGGCCCGGCTTGGAGAGATGTTTCAAAAGCCTACAACAGCAACGGCGCAACGACTACCGGCAAGAAAGTTGCTGACATTCTGGCCGAACACAAAGCCAAGACTGCTGAAGAATGGCTGAGACAGAAGGTAGCCAAGGGCGGTACCGGAAACTGGGGTACTGCAGCTATGATACCTAACGCACCTAAGGTCTCCGAAGCTGATATCAAGGAGTTGGTCGAATTTGTTCTGAGTTTGGAAAAAAAGTAGTCAGGAGCAATCCTCGAAAAAGCCGGCGCAAGCCGGCTTTTTTGTCGCCTGACGTTATATTTCGTCTCGCGCCGAATAACCATTGCTTGAGTGTGGCGACAATTCAAGGTTTAACGGAATGTCAACCTTTGCTTGGGACGTAGCGTTATTGACCGGCTGCCAGAGGTGTTTGGTGTCAGTGAGTGTTGGTTGGCAAAGCTAACCAGCCTGCGTGTGTTGTTGGGGCTGTGTCAACTTTGCACTCAACTTGTTGAGTAGCAAATTGCCTGACTTTATTATTAGCCCCTTACAACCACGGCGGTGACGATCTTGCCCAGCCTCCGGCTGGTTGCAAGTCGCCTGCAAAGCTACCTCTTGCGGGTGTGTTTGGTCGAATGGCTATGCAAAGCAGACGGGGTTGTCTAGAATCGCAAGCGGAGGCCAAACCTTCGTATTGTTTGAGGTGTTTTAATCATAAAACGGAGAGACGTATGAAATCTATTATCGGAAGCATGGTTGCAGTAGCTGGTTTGATGGTTGCAGGTAGCGTAATGGCAGAAGAAATGCCAGCGCTGGCTAAGAAGCTCAACTGCACCGCTTGTCACGCGATTGACAAGAAGGTGGTCGGTCCGGCTTGGAGGGACGTTGCCAAAAAGTACACCGGCAGCGGCGTTACCAAGTTCACCTACAACGGCAAGGAATATCCTTTGACCGAAGGTCTGGTGATGAAGGTATCCAAGGGCGGTTCGGGAAACTGGGGTACTATGCCTATGCCGGCTAACGACGCAGCGGGTACCAAAAAGGCAGAAATCACCGAATTGGTTAAGTTCGAACAAAGTTTGGCCACCAAGTAGGTTTAAAGCATCATGCGGCAAAAGGCCGGCGCAAGCCGGCTTTTTATTGTCCGTTAAATTGACAAGCAGAACGCCTGCTCCGCATAATCCACTCATATTCATCAAGGGATTAGCCATGTCATTTCATTCTGTTCGTTTGCTATTGCTTTCCGCTATCGTTCTGACGCTGTTTGGATGTGAAAAATCGACCACGACCGATCAAAATTTATCTGGTGAGATGATCGTGCGCATCGGCGCGTCAGCGCCTTTGACCGGCCCGCAGGCGCACTTGGGCAAGGACAATGAGAACGGCACACGCATGGCGATAGACGATGCCAACACCAAGGGCATTGTTATCGGCGGGCGCAGGATGCATTTCGAGTTGATCAGTGAAGACGATCAGGCCGACCCCAAGACCGCGACTATCGTGGCGCAGAAGCTGGTGGACAACAAAGTGAGCGGCATCATCGGCCACATGAATTCCGGCACCAGCATACCTGCGGCAAAAATTTACAGCGATAACGGCATTCCCCAGATTTCGCCTTCCGCCACGGCGGTCGCCTACACTGCGCAGGGTTTCAAGACTGCGTTCCGCGTGATGGCGAATGACGCGCAGCAAGGCCGTGTGCTGGGCGAGTACGCGGCGAAAAATTTGGCGGCGAAGAAGATCGCTGTGATCGATGACCGCACCGCTTACGGACAGGGCTTGGCAGATGAATTCATCAAAGCCGCACAGACCAATGGCGCGCAAATCGTGGCGCATGAATACACCAACGACAAGGCGATGGACTTTACTGCGGTGCTGACCGCGGTGAAAGGCAAAAAGCCGGATTTGTTGTTCTATGGCGGGATGGATGCGCAAGGCGGGCCGATGGCGAAGCAGCTCAAGGCACTCGCACTCGATCTGAAATTCATGACGGGTGACGGCGGTTATACGCCGGAATTCATCAAGCTGGCGGGTGATGCGGCGGAAGGGGTTTATGCTTCGTTGCCCGGCGTGCCGCTGGACAAGATGCCCGGCGGCAAGGTGTTCTCCGATCGATTCGTTGCCAGGTATCAGCCGATCCAGTTGTACGCGCCCTACTGTTACGATGCGGTTAACGTGATGATCGCCGCGATGCAAAAAGCCGGTTCGGTGGAGCCGGCAAAGTATCTGCCTGTACTCGCGACCATCACACACGAAGGAGTGACGGCAAAGATCCAGTTCGATGAAAAAGGTGATTTAAAGGGCGGCGCCATCACTGTGTATCAAGTGCAACAGGGCAGGTGGCAGCCGCTGGAAACACTGGGTGCAAGTAGTGCTGCGGCACATTAATGTAATATCAACAAAACACTAAACGACACGTCCGCGTGTCGTTTTTGTTTACCAACTATGGAAATTTTTCTTCAGCAAATAATTAATGGTTTAGTGCAAGGCAGCGTGTATGCGCTGGTCGCGCTGGGTTACACCATGGTGTATGGCATACTCGGACTCATCAACTTTGCGCATGGCGAAGTGGTGATGATAGGCGCAATGCTGGCGCTGTCCGCGCTTACTGCATTGATGGGTTTGGGCGTATCGCCGCTATTGGCATTGCCGCTCAGTATAGGGTTGGCGATGCTGGGTTGTATGGTGCTGGGCTATGGCATCGAGCGCATCGCCTACCGCCCGTTGCGCCATGCGCCTCGCCTCGCTCCGCTGATCACCGCGATCGGCGTATCTATCGTGTTGCAGAATCTCGCCATGATGATCTGGGGGCGCGAGTATCACGCCTTCCCGCAACTGATCGCCAACCATCCGCATACTTTCGGCGGCGCGATCATCAACGATATTCAGATCATCATTTTCATTCTGGCATTGGCGATCATGACGGGATTGATGGTGGTAGTGCATCGCACCCGACTGGGGCGCGCGATGCGCGCAGTGGCCGAGAATCAACACGCCGCGCAACTGATGGGTGTGGATATCAATCGCGTGATTTCCATTACCTTCATGCTCGGCTCGGCACTCGCCGCAGTGGCAGGGGTGATGGTCAGTGCCAACTACGGGCTGGCGCATTACTACATGGGCTTTTTGCTCGGCCTGAAAGCCTTCACCGCTGCGGTATTGGGCGGTATCGGCAACTTGCGCGGGGCGATGTTGGGCGGGCTGCTGCTGGGGCTGATCGAGAGTCTGGGTGCAGGCTATATCGGCGATCTGACCGGCGGATTTTTGGGTAGCAACTATCAGGACGTGTTCGCTTTTTTTGTGCTGATCGCCGTGCTGGTATTCCGCCCCTCGGGTCTGTTGGGAGAGCGCATTGCTGAACGCGCTTGAAAACCCTCGCATAAGCTACTGCGCGCCCGAATCGCGGCGTCGCGTGCGCGCTCACTCCTCGCCTACCCATACGGTATGTCTCGTTGCTCGCTGTGCGGCTCCTTGCGCTTCGGGCTGCTCGCGACGCTTCTACGAGGGTTTTACGAGATGAAATTATTCGACAAGCGCAATTCACGTCTGACGTTCTGGCTGATGCTAGCCGCATTGCTGCTGTTGCCCTTCGCCACCGATGCACTGTTCGGACGCGGCTGGGTGCGCATCGTCGATTTCGCGATGCTCTACATCATGCTGGCACTCGGGCTGAACATCGTGGTCGGCTATGCGGGATTGCTTGATTTGGGCTACATCGCATTCTTCGCGGTGGGAGCGTATTGCTACGCGCTGACCGGTTCGCCGCATCTGGCGCACGCATTTCCGTTGTTGTTCTCCGATGGAGTGCATCTGTCGTTCTGGATCGTCATGCCGTTGGCGGCTTTGCTGGCGGGCGGTTTCGGCGCGTTGCTTGGCGCGCCCACGTTGCGTTTGCGTGGCGATTATTTGGCGATCGTCACGCTCGGCTTCGGCGAAATCACCCGCATTTTTTTGAACAATCTCAACGCGCCGGTCAATCTCACCAACGGTCCGCAAGGCATCAGCCGCATTGATCCGATCAGAGTGGCGAGTGTGTCGCTGAATACCACACAGGAAATTTTCGGCATCACGTTTCCCTCGGTTCATCTGTATTTTTATTTGTTCCTCGCCTTCATCGCGCTGGTGATATTCATCTCGCAGCGATTGGAAAAATCGCGCATCGGAAGAGCATGGATGGCGATACGCGAAGACGAAATCGCCGCCTCCGCGATGGGCATCAACACGCGCAACCTCAAGCTGTTGGCGTTCGCCATGGGTGCAATGTTCGGCGGCGCGTCGGGCGCGCTGTTCGCCGGTTTTCAGGGCTTCGTCAGCCCGGAAAGTTTCAGCCTGATGGAATCCATCATGGTGTTGTGCATGGTCGTGCTGGGCGGCATGGGCAACATCGCGGGTGTGATACTCGGCGGCGTGTTGTTGGCGCTACTGCCCGAGGTGTTGCGCCACAGCGTCGTGCCGCTGCAACAGGTATTGTTCGGCAAGATGCTGGTCGATCCGGAAAGCTTGCGCATGTTGCTGTTCGGCGGCGCGCTGATCTTGATGATGCTGTATCGTCCGGCCGGGCTGCTACCATCACGTGTGCGTCGCCGCGAACTGGATAGCGATGAGACGACTGCTGAAGCGAGCGTATACGATGCCACACACTGAAAACGTATTGCTGCACGCCTCGCGCATCAGCAAACAGTTCGGCGGATTGAGCGCGCTGAGTGACGTGTCGCTGCATATCCAGCGCGGCGAGATTTACGGTTTGATCGGCCCGAACGGAGCGGGCAAAACCACGCTGTTCAACGTGCTGACCGGGCTGTATCAGCCGAGTGCGGGCGAATTCCGGTTCAATGGCACGCACTATCAAGCAGCCAAACCGCATGTCCTGGCGCAAGCCGGTATCGCGCGCACCTTCCAGAATATCCGCCTGTTCGCCAACCTCACCGCGCTGGAAAACGTGATGATCGGCCGTCACGTGCGCACCCGCGCGGGCGTGTTCGGCGCCTTGCTGCACAATCGCGCAACGCGCAATGAAGAGCGCGCCATCACCGAACGCGCGCGCGAATTGCTGCGTTATGTCGGGATCGAGAAGCCCGCGCAGATTCTCGCCAAGCACTTGTCTTACGGCGAACAACGCCGCCTGGAAATTGCCCGCGCCCTGGCGACCGATCCGCTGTTGCTGGCGCTCGACGAACCCGCCGCAGGCATGAACGCCACCGAAACGGAAAGTCTTAAAACGCTGTTGCAGACCATACGCGATCACGGCATCACCGTGCTGCTGATCGAGCACGATGTAAAGCTCATCATGGGACTATGCGACCGTGTGGCAGTGCTGGATTACGGCAAAAAGATCGCCGAAGGCGTGCCGGAAGAAGTGCGCAAAGATCCCGCCGTGATTGCCGCTTATCTCGGACAAGAAACCCCCAGTTCGTCCCCGCAAGGGGGAGGCCGTGGGGTGCCCGGCGGCTCTGCCGCCACCCTCACGCACGGAGGTGGCGATGACTAGCCCATTGCTCGAAGTCCGCGACCTGAAAGTCAGCTACGGCGGCATTCAGGCGCTAAAAGGTATCAGCCTTAATGCTGCGCCCGGCGAACTGGTCGCGCTCATTGGCAGCAACGGCGCAGGTAAGACCACCACACTGAAAACCCTGGCGGGACTGCTGCATCCGGCCAGCGGGCAAATTCAATACGATGGCAAGAGCTTGAAAAATATCGCGGCACACCAGCGCGCCGCGATGGGCATCGCACTCGTGCCAGAAGGGCGCGGCGTATTCGCGCGCATGACGGTGGCTGAAAATCTGCTGATGGGCGCATACAGCCGCAGCGATAATAATAAAATCACAACAGACCTCGCGCGCATGTACGGATTATTCCCGCGCCTCGCCGAACGCAAAGACCAGTTGGCCGGAACGCTCTCCGGCGGCGAGCAGCAAATGGTCGCGATGGCGCGCGCTTTGATGAGTCGCCCGCGCTTGCTGATGCTGGATGAACCGAGCATGGGACTCGCCCCGCTGATGGTGCAAAAGATCTTCGAAACCATACGCGACATCGCAGCACTCGGCATGAGCATCCTGCTGGTCGAGCAAAACGCCAGGCTCGCCCTGCAAGTCGCCCAGCGTGGCTACGTGATGGAAAGTGGCGCGATCACTCTGTCGGGTGCGGCTAGTGAACTGCTGGGCAGTGATGCAGTGCAGCGCGCGTATCTGGGAAAGTGACCGGGATAGCTTCTCGGATTTTGTAGGGTGCAATAAGCGTAGCGCATTGCACCGGATGTTTTCATTCGGCGGTGTCAATTTCTCAAGCTCACAAGAGCTTAGAGAATTGCCTACCTTTGGTGCAATAACGATTGCGCCCTACGGCTTCCGCCTTACGCGGATTCTTGTTAATCATTTATATGCCTTTAATGTTGTAGGCGAATTCAGGAATGAAGTGCAATTTTGAGTAACACTGGTTGGGTGTGCGGGATGCGGTAGCATCCATGCCCTTTGACCGGCAAGTCGAAATTGCAAAAATGAACTACACGCTGGCTGCGCCCCCTCCGACCCAGAAAACAACTTGGATACCAGACACCCCATCAGGTATTCTTCAAGTCAGGCGTTGCACTTCAAATTTGAACCCGCGTTATGCTAAAATCCCACAAAATGAAAGCAGGTAAAAATTCGATGGCATCCTACGGAATTCCTATTCAACAGGAAGCTGGCCTGCAGGAAGCTGGCAATTCCCCGGATATATTGGTTGTTGGTGGAGGGCCAGCTGGATCGACTATTTCAGCATTGCTGGCTGAACACGGTTATGACGTCGTGCTTCTGGAAAAATCGCATCACCCGCGATTCCATATTGGCGAATCGCTGCTGCCATTAAACCTGCCGATGTTCGAGCGTCTGGGTGTTGAAAAGCAGATTGCCTCTATCGGCATCCTCAAATACGGAGCGGAGTTCGTTTCGCCCGATCATGAGCAGGCAAGCTATTTTGATTTTGGGCAGGCACTGGATAAATCTTTTCCTCATGCTTATGAGGTGCGTCGTTCAGAGTTTGATGAGATACTTTTCAAAAATGCTATTGCCAAAGGGGCGCGTGCGCGTGAGGGATGCAGAGTCACAGGGATCGAGTTTCCTCGCGGCGCACGAGCCGTTGTCACATCGCAGAGTGAAGATGGCCAGATTGCCCAGTGGCAGCCTCGTTTCGTGGTTGATGCATCGGGGCGGGACACGCTGCTGGCGAATCAGTTTGGTATCAAACAGCGCAACAAGAAGCACGCCAGTGCGGCTATTTTTGGGCACTTCGAGGGAGCCGAAAGGCGTATCGGCAAGGAAGCGGGGAATATCACCCTCTTTTGGTTCGAGCACGGTTGGTTCTGGTATATCCCGCTGGCAGACGGTTCAGTCAGCGTAGGTGCTGTTTGCTGGCCCTATTATATGAAGTCGCGCAAGATCGACAAAGAACAATTTTTTTCCGCCACTATCGCACTTTGCCCGCCGTTGGCAGAACGCTTGCGAGCAGCGAAGCTGGTATCTCCCGTCACTGCCACAGGTAATTTTTCATACACTTCGAGCCGTAGTTCCGGGTCGAACTACCTCATGTTAGGTGATGCCTTCGCCTTTATTGATCCGGTGTTCTCCTCGGGTGTTTTGTTGGCCATGAACAGTGCCTTTGCAGGTGCCGAGGCTATCGATGAATGTTTGCGTAATCCTGCCAAGGCATCACGCGCTTTAAAGAAATTCGACCAGACTTCCCGGCATGGATTGAAAATTTTCTCTTGGGTTATTTATCGCATGACCACGCCGGTTATGCGTAATTTGTTTATGCTGCCGAGCAATAACTTTCGCCTGCAGGAAACACTGCTGTCGGTGTTGGCGGGGGATCTGTTTGGTGATACTCCGGTACGGTTCCGGCTGATGCTCTTCAAGATTATTTATTACCTTCAGAGCATTGTTATGTTCAAAGAGAGTTACCGGGCTTGGCTTCGTCGTAAACGTTCGATCAAGGAAGTCGTTGGCGAGTTAACTGCACCATGATGGGATATGAAGTTCATCAAAATAGGGTTGTAACGCTTAAGTATCTTGTGCCAGGGGCACTCGACGCGTATCTGGCGCAGTGCGGCGATCGGGTCGCGTGCGTGGTTGGCTTTGGTAGCAACCCTGTTGCAACTACGAAATCCGGTTGTCCGGTACTTTGGGTCGATACTCCGGTATTGGGAAGCGATGCTGCCTATGAAATATGGACAGCCAATAAGCCAGTGAGTCAATATCAGGATGAGTTGATGACAGGTGCCGGCAACGAAGATATTTTTTTTGGCCGCATGTCGTTTCAAAATAATGCGGCAGAAGATTTGAGCGAGGTGGCTCTCCGCGCATTTTCCGGCATATTCGAATTTCTTCAGCGCAGCAACTATTCAAACCTGATCAGAGTTTGGAATTATTTCCCGGAAATCAATGCTATCAAAAATGACATTGAGCGTTACCGTGGTTTCAGTATCGGGCGCCATGAGGCTTTTGTTCGGTATCAGAAAAAAGTTGAGGACTCACCAGCCGCCTGCGCATTGGGAAGTCACGGCGGGCCGCTGGTTATTTACTTTCTTGCTGCACGTTCTCCCGGGCTGCAAATAGAAAATCCCCGCCAGATCAGCGCTTACAGTTATCCAAAACAATATGGGCCGCGCAGCCCAACCTTTTCAAGAGCCACGCTGGCTTTCCAGGATACGGCACAGACTTTATTTATTTCTGGCACCGCCAGCATTTTGGGTCACGAGACAGTGCACCCGGCGTCGGTGAGTTTGCAAACACGCGAAACACTGGTGAATATTCGTGCTGTAATCGAGCAGGCTGTTCTGAAGGGATTTGCTCCCGTGGATTTCGCAAGCGACCTGGCCCTTAAGGTTTATGTGCGTCATGCAGAGGATTTTGCCGAAGTTGTGGGCATTATTCAGGAAGAACTTGGCACGCTGTCGGAGTTGATTGTTCTGCAGGCTGATATTTGCCGTGCTGACTTGCTGGTGGAGATTGAGGCGGTATGTTGGAGCCAGGCAAGATGATGCAGCGGGATTATCAGGTTTTCAGATGGTGCTTTTAAAAAGTATTTTCATCACCGCAGCGGCGAGCATACTCTTAGCATCTTCGGCAATCGCGGAGCAGATGCCTCAGTGGGAAATAGGAGCGGGTGCCGCTTATATCGACTTCCCGGATTATCGCGGCTCAAATGAACGGGAAACCTATGTGCTGCCGATACCTTATGTGATTTATCACGGTGACATTCTGAAAGTTGATCGTCAACGGGTGCGTGGCCTGCTTTTTCACACTGAAGCGGCAGAGTTGGATGTGAGTGTGAATGGTACTGTGCCGGGCAGGAATAACGGGGCGCGGCAAGGTATGCCTAACCTTGATCCCACGTTTGAAATTGGACCGGCGTTAAATATATCGCTACACAAATCAGAATCAAATCATGCTCAGCTGGAATTGCGCTTACCTCTGCGTTCGGTGATTGCCACTGATTTCTCCTACTTGCGTGATATCGGCTTTATGTTTCAGCCGCAACTGAATCTCGACGTGCAGAATGTGTTTGATCAAACCGGATGGAATTTGGGGATGGGCGCAGGCCCGATCTTTACCGATAGGCGCTATAACCAGTATTTTTATGGTGTTGATGCCAGCTATGCTCGCCCGGATCGCCCTGCTTACATTGCCAGCGGCGGCTACGCGGGCAGCCAGGTTGTCGCAGCGCTGACTAAGCGTTTTCCAAGCTATTGGATAAGCGGATTCGTGAAATGGGACAGGCTCCAGGGGGCGGCATTTGAGGGAAGTCCGCTGGTGAAAAGCAAGGAATCAGCCACCTTCGGTTTTGCTGTTTCCTGGGTGTTTGCAGAATCTTCGATTAAAGTAGATGAGGACAACTAAAGTCGTGCCTCGCATGAAAATAAATTGGGACTGGTCATGATTAACACGGTTGTGCGCGGCTTAGAGGTAATTGCTACAGGGTTTCGAACCTTATACGAATATATTGCGTTGTATGTTTCGCTCGCCATTTTTGGTGTGGGGGGCGTTTTATTTACCTTCCTTGGGGCGGTGTTGTATCCCCTCTTGCCGCGACGTTTTGGCTCGCGTCTGGGGCGGTTCCTCATCACCTGCATTTTTTGGCCATACCTCGTCTTTATCGAAAGTACCGGCCTTTTCAAGTGTGACATCTCAGCACTCGATGCGCTCTCCAATGACGAATCTATCGTCATCGTGCCTAACCATCCGGGTTTGATCGACGTGGTGCTGGTCGGTTCGCGCCTGACCAATATCGTCTGTATCATGAAGAAGGATATACAGGACAACATTCTTTTCGGCGGTGGTGCGCGTCTGGCAGGTTATATTCGCAATGATTCAACCAGGAACATGGTTCGTACTGCCGTTGCCGAATTGAAACAGGGCAGTCAGCTGCTGATTTTTCCAGAGGCTACCCGCACGGCTGTGCAGCCCGTTAACGAATTCACGGGAGCCTTTGCCCTCATTGCACGCACGGCGGGTGTGCCGGTGCAAACGGTATTCATCGAATACAGTTCGGCGTTTCTCGGCAAAGGATGGCCGCTGTGGAAAAAACCGCAATTCCCGCTGACCTTTCGAGTGACGCTGGGCAAGCGATTCGAAGTTGGTGGCGACAGAAAATCATTTGTCGACGATCTGGAAAATTATTTCAGGGAACGGCTTGCCGTGAAGAAAAATGATTAAGCCGATGAAGTGCTCGTGCCCCAGTGATTGACCCCAGCAATTGATGAATAGAAACATCGTGCCAGCTATATCTCATTCCCACCTTGTGCTCATTCCGTCCTATAACACCGGCACTAAAGTCATGGAAACCGTGAGTCATGCGCTCGCCGTCTGGCAGCCGGTGTGGGTGGTGGTCGACGGAAGCACGGACGGCACGGCAGAGGCATTGCAAGCCCTTGCAGCGCATACCCCGGAGCTGAAAGTCTTCATCCTGCCCCGCAACCAAGGCAAAGGCGCGGCAGTGCTGCATGGCTTGCAACAAGCCGCTGCAGCGGGCTACACGCATGTGCTCACGATGGATGCAGACGGGCAGCATCCCGCCGACATGATCCCGGAATTCATGTCGGTATCGCAAAAAAATCCACAGGCAGTCGTGCTGGGCAAACCCGTGTTCGATGCCAGCGCACCCGCGTTGCGCGTGAACGGACGCAAGGTTTCCAACTGGTGGGCTAATCTGGAAACCCTCGGCGCGGGGATAGGCGATTCGCTATTCGGCTTTCGCGTTTATCCGGTCAAGCCTTTGCGTCAGATCATGGAACGCAGCCCCTGGATGCGGCGCTTCGATTTCGATCCAGAAGTTGCCGTGCGCCTGTGCTGGCATGGTGTTCGTCCAATTAATCTGGCCGCGCCGGTGCGCTACTTCAGCGCGGATGAAGGCGGCGTGTCGCACTTCAACTATTTGCGCGACAACACCCTGTTGACATGGATGCACGTTCGCCTGATGTGCGGTTTTTTGCTGCGCTTGCCGCTGTTGCTGTGGCGGCGATTTACGGCAGATCAGTAAATGCAGTACACCTCAAATAACCCTGTTTGTTAACGGCTCAAAAATGGTGAAACCATGCATACAACAATGAGCACCACTGAAGTATTTCTGATCGCGATGATCCTCATATTTACCATTCCTTATCTGATCTGGAGAGTGGGTAAGACGGATTACTACGCTCCTCTGGTGGTGGTGCAGATTATTACCGGCATCCTGCTTGGTCCCGGCATTCTGGGCGCGGCCTTCCCAGACTATTACACCTTTGTTTTTAATCCATCGGTGATCCAGTCTCTAAATGGTATTGCCTGGTGGGCGGTGATGGTTTTCGTTTGTATTGCCGGTATCGAATTGGACCTGCGCCAAGCATGGAAACATCGCAGCGAAAGCGTGGTCACCGCCGGGCTGGCACTGGGGACTCCGCTGCTGTTCGGCTGCATGGCCGCTGCGGGATTGTTGATGTACGACGGCTGGATGGGGCCCACGGCGATGACGTGGCAATTTGTCCTGGGGGTCGGCATGGCCTGCGCCGTTACCGCACTGCCCATTCTGATCCTGCTCATGGAAAAGCTGGAAATCCTGCGGCAACCCATCGGACAGCGCATCCTGCGTTACGCCAGTTTGGATGACATCGCGATTTGGGGTGTCCTCGCGCTGATCCTGGTGGATTGGCAGCGTGTGGGTAAACAGGCCGGGTTTTTGCTTGCCTTTGCAATTGCAGGTTACTTGTTTCGCAAACTCATGGTGTGGTTACCGGAAAAGGATCGCTGGTATGTGGGCTTGATCTGGCTGGCCGTGTGCGGCTTCGGTGCCGACTGGTCGGGTCTGCACTTCATGGTTGGCGCGTTCCTCGCCGGCGCGATCATGGATGGCGACTGGTTCGATCAAAAGCAGATGGATATGCTGCGCCACCACGTGCTGCTGGTCGTCATGCCGGTGTTCTTCCTGAGCACGGGTCTGCGTACCAATTGGGCAGTGGGTGGAGCGGCGGTATTCATTGCCGCAGGTGTGTTGTTGTTCGCCTCGGTCTCAGGGAAATTGCTGGGCACTCATATCGCGGGGAAAGTCCTTAAGTGGGAACCGGGTGAAGGGTCGATCATTGGCTGGCTGCTGCAAACCAAGGCGCTGATCATGATCATCTTTGTCAATGTGCTGCTGGACAAGGGAATTATCTCCAACGAAACCTTCACCGCACTGCTGCTGATGGCTGTCGCCAGCACCATGCTGACGGTGCCTGTGGTGTCGCCAAAACTGGAGCGCATGAAAGAAATTATCTTCAGGTCGAAGTGATTCAAGCTGATAGATCCAATTTTGTAAAACGTCTTCCATGCACCATCGTTGTATCGGTGAAGTAGCTCAGACTTGATCTGTCAGGTAGTGACTGGCACAACTCCCGCTTTCAACCGGGGTTGTGTGGAAACTATGGGCAAAACTGGGCATCAAAGAGATCGACCTTTTAAAACGCGCCATATTCGATTTGTTTGATAATGGGAGTGGTTTTGTCACCCCCAAAAACTAACCGCAATTGAGTTTTCACACAACCTCGACCTGTTGCGGACGTATAACGTCACAATTAAGGGACGCGCTTTAGTGCGTCCCGCTTGAATGGATGGGTTAGGCAACTCTGCCATTTTGCATTCCATTCGTAAACAGTAACCATGGAAGAATTGGTTGTATGCACTGGATCACTGAGAGCCAATGCTCCAGCGGACCAATATCCAGATGGTGGTGCCGTTGTCGGTCGCAGGAACATTTTTTTCGCCAGGTTGACCAATCGGCTGTCGGGACGCGCTTACAGAATGAACGGTATAAACATCTTGCTCTGTTTCATGTACTCCCGGTATCCCTCGCCGAAATAGCGGATGTTTTCGTCTTCTTCCACGCGTGCGGTGGCGATCAGAAACCCACTCGCGATTATGGCTAGAACGCCTCCAACCAGAGAGGGCCGCTTGAAGAAAAAACCCCAGCAGAGGAGGAACAGAGAGCCATAAATAGGATGTCTGATGTAGCGGTATATCCCGGCTGTTACCAGAGTGGTGGTCTTCTCAAATTCGAACATCGGTGCATCGTTGCGTTTGGTGTCGGGTTTTCCAGACAGTTGTAACAGCGCGACACCAAAAATAACCAGCAGCAGAGAAGCAAAAAACAAAAGCCCGGAAATGATTTGATTAGCGGAATTCGTATCGACGTACCAGACACGCATGTTCAGCACGAAAAGTCCAAGCATGCACTCCCAGGCAAAGAAACGATAGAAACCGTGCGAGCCAGGCTTGCGCAGGGAAGCGCGCGACACAAAGGCCAGCGCCATCGTTACGATAACAAAAGTGATTCCTTCCAGCATGCTTTTCCTTTGGTTTATAGAGTAGCGGAGGCATCGTGGGCAGTCTCCATTCAAAAACGATGCGTGGCAAACACCCTAAAATGTTTTTATTTTAATTGCAAAAAGAATCAGGCCATGGCGCCGTTGATCGAGATAATCTGTCCTGAAATGTAGGCAGCACGATCAGAGGCGAGGAAGGCGATCAGGTCGGCTACTTCTTCGGGGCGACCGGCGCGCTTCATCGGCACCATGTTGCTGATGGACTCTTTGGGGAAGGCCGACTCGGTCATCGGTGAAACGATGATCCCCGGTGCCACCGCATTGACGGTGATGCCCCGGCTGGCGAGTTCCAGTGCCAGTGATTTGGTTGCTCCATGCAGTCCCGCTTTGGCTGCGGAATAGTTGACTTGGCCGCGATTGCCCATCACTGCCGCCAGCGAAGACAGGTTGATGATGCGTCCCCAGCGTTTGCTTATCATCGGCATCAGCAGCGGTTGTGTGACATTGAAAAATCCATTCAGAGAAACGTCGATCACGCGTGTCCATTGTTCGGGATGCATGCCGGGCATCACCGCGTCGTCGTGGATACCGGCGTTGTTCACCAGAATCTGGATCGCCCCTTCAGACAACAGTTTTTCCAGCGCAGCTTTTGTTGCCCGGGCATCGGTGATGTCGAAAGCGACCGCAGCGGCGGCACCCCCGTTGGCAATGATTTCTGCAGCGAGTTGCTGGGCATGCTCAAGATTTTTATTCGCATGCACGATCACCTGGCAACCATCCCGGGCAAGTTGACGGCACACCGCCGCACCGATGGCACCGCTGCCGCCCGTTACCAATGCGCGTTTCATGACATGGCCCCGGTTGCATCCCCGCTTGCATCCAAGGCTGCATCGAGTACCACCATAGCGCGCCCGGACAGCAGTTCCTGATCGCCTATATGAATGCTGAAAGAATAAGTCACTCCGTTATCTCCGGCCATTAATTGTTCCGCCTCGATCTGTAAATCCTGTGCAAAGTCGCTGAGGTATTTTACCCGGGCAACCACGTCGCGCACGCTCACCAGCACACCAGCGCGTGGACGCTGACCGACCAGGCCGGTGAGACCGCCATGCACGGCCATCGCCTGTGCGGCAAATTCGATTCCGCTCAGCGCATGCACTTTACCGTGGTGCGCCAGGGGATTGTCAGGGTCGCGATGGCTGAGTGCGGTGCAGGTGATGTGTGTCGGATCCCAGTGTGTCACGCCGGCCAGCAGGCACATATCGCCTGCGTGAGGAATCAGTGCCTGTATTTCGGCCGGGCCAATCAACATGGATGAACCACGACATCAAGCTGGTTGCCGGCGATGTAGTCAAAACAAATTTTGGCTTGGACAATTTTGTCCGGGGTCCTAATTTTTTCAGAATTCAGGGAGGCCAAGACAGCCAGTAGTGGCAGGCTGCGTGCGGCGGGTGTGCCAACTCGTATGGCTTCCAGTCCAGCGTCAGCGATAGGTGTGCTGGCATTGCTGTTGCGGCTGATACTGATCTCCAGCTCGGCCAGACTGCGATTTGTCTTGTTGCCAGTCAGCACCAAGGCAACACCAAAAGTTGCGCTGATCGGTCGTGCAGCATGCAGCGATTGCGGGTAGGGAGCATCATAGGCAATGAGCACCACTGCATTCCCGCTTGCAAGTGTTTGTGTGGAGGCTTCAATCAGCCCGGCGACAAAGCTTGCATCGAAGCAAGCCAGGCTGGTGGTGGGTGCCATCGATTTGGTCGCAATCGACCAGTAGCCGGATGGCGCGTTGTGTACCGAGTTGTGGAAACGCGTCGGTGATACCTCACGGCCATTTTTGGACAGCATATCGAAAATGTAATGCATGTTGTCGCCATCTCCGGCGGATGAAGCGAACACAGCGGGTAACTCGGATGCGTTGCGTTGTGATTGGGCAATGGCCTCGCAGCCGATAGCAAGAGCGAGCTTGACCGGAACGCCGGTGCGGCGACGCTCGGCCGGCGGCAGCAAATCGCCTGGCGGAATGACAAGCGCTGCTTGCAGGTAAGGGGCGGTTCCCGCCAGTATGGCCCGGCTGGACTGCCAGCCATTCAGGCCGGGTCCCAGAATACCTACACTTTCAATAAAGATCTTCATCGGCTGACACTTCCTAAAATCAGGCTGCAGTTGTTGCCGCCAAAACCGAATGAGTTGGAAAGCACAAAATTCACTTTTTGCTGTTTATTTTTTAGCAGGTACGCGCTCTTCAATGCCGGATCGATGTGCTCGGTGTTCAAACCGCCGGGCATGAGTCCGTGCTGGATGCACAACGCAGAAATGATCGCCTCGGTTACTCCCGCCGCGCCCAGCAAGTGACCCGTTGCACCCTTGGTGGAGCTGCACGGTGTATTGCCGCCAAACACACTGAAGACCGCCTGATCTTCGGCTGCGTCGTTTGATTTCGTTCCGGTACCATGCAGATTGATATAGTCGATGTCGTCAGGCGTCAGTCCTGCGGCGTGAAGTGCTCCTTGAATCGCCAGCCGCGCACCCGCGCCTTCGGGATGCGGGGTGGACATGTGATAGGCGTCGCTGCTTTCGCCGACGCCTAGCAGCATGACGCTGCCCAGCCCATTGTTGGGCGCGGCTTTTTCCAGTAGCACGAAACCAGCGGCCTCGCCGATGGAAATGCCATCGCGATTTGCGTCATATGGGCGACAAGGGCGGCTGGATACCAGCCCCAACGAGTTGAAACCATACAGTGTGGTCAGACACAATGAATCGACGCCGCCAACGATGGCGGCATCGCACAGCCCTGCTTGGATCATGCGCGCAGCACTGCCAAATACTTTGGCGGACGATGAGCATGCGGTCGATACGACCATGGCCGGTCCGGCGAGGTCAAGCACACGTTGCACATAGTTAGCCACCGAATAGCAACTATGTGAAAATTCATAGTGGAAACTTTCAGGCAGGGCCCCGGTTTCCGGGTCGCGCTGCCGATAGGCAAGCTCGGTGTCCAGGATGCCGGAGGTGCTAGTACCCAAAAACACGCCGATACGCTCGCGGCCGTAACGTTGTCGCGCAGCTGCAACCGCTTCGGTAAAATTGTCCTGTTCCAAACCAAGTTGTGCGAGGCGATTGTTGCGGCAATCGTAAACGGCAAGGTCGGCGCGCACCGGATGATTCTCCAGTCCACTGATGCGCCCGATATAAGTGTCCAGATCGACATCAAGAAAATCACAGTGAGCCAGCCCGGATCGTCCGGCACGCAAGGCGTCGAGCGTAGCATTAGTTCCTGCGCCTAGCGGTGAAACAAGAGTGAACGCACTTAATTGGAGGGGCTGCAAACGATTCTTTCAAGATATTTGGGGCTTACAGATTCAAATTTTAACAGAAAAACTCTGATTATCGAGCCGTAATGCCGCGCCTGGGCAACCCGCACGGTGAAAAGCGACACGCTGGAGAATGTCTTACCATCAGGTTAATGGTGATAAAATAAAAAAATAAATGATTTAAAGGTTCGCGCATGAAACCCCTTGGCTCCCCTGATTTTTTGCCGGTCAAAGCACCGCATCTCCCACTGACAGCGTACTACCAGACAGAACAAGAACGTCAGGCATATTTGAAAAAAATATTTGACGATACGGCGCCTGACTATGACCGCATAGAACGGTTGATGGCGTTTAATACCGGTCCTTGGTATCGGCGCGTAGCACTCGTGCGTGCCGGCCTGAAACCCGGGATGAAAGTTCTTGATGTCGGCGTGGGCACAGGGCTGGTTGCGGCGCAGGCTTGTATTCTGACAGGCGATCCTACCCTTGTGACTGGTGTGGACCCAAGCACAGGCATGATGGCGGCCAGCAATGTCCCCGAGGGAATGGTGTTAATGGAGGGGCGCGCTGAGGCATTGCCTTTTCCTGATAATCATTTTGATTTTTTGAGTATGGGTTATGCGCTGCGCCATATCGGCGATCTGAGCAAGGCCTTTGCGGAGTTTGAGCGTGTCTTGAAACCCGGCGGACGTTTATGTATTCTGGAAATGACCAAGCCGCGAAGTGGTTTCGGCACCTGGCTGCTCAAAACTTATATGCGTGGCGTGATACCGTTGCTGACACAAATCGTTTCAAAGCAAAAGGACAGCAAAACCATCTGGCGTTATTTTTGGGACAGCATCGAAGCCTGTGTGCCACCCGAGCGAGTGATGGTTACCTTGCGTTTCGCGGGCCTGACCCAGGTTAAAAGGCATCTGGAAATCGGCGTGTTTTCAGAATATCAGGCAATCAAGGCTGATATCAAAACTTCCAATCTGCCGACCGTTTGAGGTAACGCAGTAGAAAAACAACAGAGGCAGGATCGATTGGTTCTGCCCGTCGTTTTTGCGCGCACCGCTTCAGACAATCCGCGTAGCGCGGAACAACACATTGGCAAACGGCGTGCCTTGACTCATCGGTAGAGAGTCAACGGAAAATCCCAATTCCTCCAGCAGTGCGATCCACTCTGTCGCACTTCGATAATGCAGAGCTTGCCAGTCCTGCCCACGCCACAGGCAGCAGACATGCTCGGCAAAGCTCGTAACGTAATAGCGCAGGCCGCCTGCGGCATCTCCTTCACGCAACAGCAAGGTACCTCCCGGCTGAAGTGTGCGAGCAATCCGTTGCAGGATTTGCCGCTGTTCGGCAGCATTCAAATACAGCAATACATCCAGGAGAATCGCGACTGAACAGTCTGGCAATTCAATGCTGCGGATATCTCCCTGACAGACGATTGCTCTATCACCCAGAGCTTGCCTGGCGGTTTCAACTTTCCAGTCCAGCAGTTCGATACCGTGAAGTTCGAGGTGCTGTGGAGGTGTTGACCAATCGGGATTCCAATTTCCGGCCTGATGCTGGTTGCGCGCCTCAGTCAGCAATGCCGACAGCACGCCCAAGCCGCAGCCGAGATCTATCAGCCGGCCTTCATTGGGCAGCAGCCCATTTTTCAGTATGGCACGATACACTGGATCGTAATGCAATTTACCGCGGACGAAATGGTAGGCGTACCGGCCTGCCCGAGCATAGGGCAAGGTGGCGGCATCAATGATGGAATTAAAGCTTGCTGACATGGTTGCAGGCAGTCTGCAGCGAAACGGATTTCAGATTGAGCGTCTGGAGATGCTTGAGGAGGCGCGGTAACACTTCCAGAATGACCGGCGATTCGCCATGTGGTTGGATCGAACGGCCGTCGTGCAACAGCAATATGTCACCAGCAGCAAGGTCGCGTTGCAGCCGCTGCAAAACCGGTTCTGCAGATTTTGCAAAGGTATCGTAACCGCGCCGTGTCCAGTTGGTGTAGCGCAGGCCCGCGCGCTCAACTACCGGGGCGAGGAAGGGGTTGCGGAAGCCCATCGGCGCGCGAAAGAATACCGGGGCAACGCCCGTGGTCGCGTAGATTGCAGTTTGGGCTGAGTCGATTTCGTGTTGCAAGGCACTCGGCCCGAAAAAGGCAAATGCATGAGGGTGGCTGTTTGTGTGGTTTTCCACGCTGTGCCCGCGCCTGATGATTTCACGGGTCAGTTCCGGGTGTGCGATGACTTTGTTGGCGATGCAGAAGAAACTGGCCTTGGCTCCGTATTGATCGAGCAGATCAAGTACTTGGGGTGTGACGATGGAATCGGGTCCATCATCAAAGGTGAGCGCCACTTCTCCGCGTAGTGCAGCCGCTGCGGGAAGACGTATCATGTTCGGCCCGAGCAGGCGGCTGCCAGGCCACATGACTACCGTCGCCAGGATCAACAGGTGATTCACAATTACCGCGCCAAGCGTCCATTGCCAGATGGCGGGATTCAGGGCGGTCAGCACTGCGCAAAATACATGCAACCCCGTGCTCAATAGCAGTACCGGAGTGGAACGCCACATCGGTAACTGAATATGCTTTGCAGTGGTTTGATGGCCGTCGCCAGGCGCAGCAGGGGGTGGTGTGTTGGAATGCATTTGAATCTACTTTACAGGAAACAGGACATTCCTATTTGGCGTTGACATGACGCGAGCAGCTGACTTACCTGTGCGATGACAAAAATCAATAGCGCCGCCCTGAGCCAACCTTCTTCTGCTCCGGCTAAAACTATTCTTTTGGTTGACCGGATGATCCATGGCGGTATCGATATTCCGGTGACATGATGTGTGCCGACTCAATGCGGAGGTCGGCACACATCACTTAAGGTTATTTCGATATCCCGGTGGCTTTCGGGTTGGCCTCGATTTTGATCAGCGCGTTTGGAGTGATGAAATTGTTGGTGTTCGAAAATGTCAATTGCCCCTCATGTTTGTAAAAGGCCTCAAGACGTTGCGTATCACCACTAAAGTGAAACGGGATGAACCCTTTTCCGGTGGCATGGCTCTCTGTATTGTCGGGCCGCCCAATCAAATTCTCGACTTCCTCTGGAGTCATGCCGATTTGCAATTTGGCAAATTTGCTCTTGGGAGCTAATGTGCCAACGATTTCGCCTTCAATCGACCCATCTTTGGATTTTACTATATGCCCGGTTGGTGTTGGTTTCGTGGCATCAGGAGAGGGTTTTGTATTGTCTGAAGTTTTGGCCGTGTCAGTTTTATGTTGTGTAGCGCAACCAATCAGGAAGACAAGGCAGATAGCGGGTATGAATCGTTTATTGAGGTGCATTATGATGTCTCCTAAAGAAGTGCGATGTGGCGAAAAGCTTCATTCCATTAAGTCAAAAAAACGATGACCCAACCGGCAGCTTTGCTATCCTGCCTAGTGCGGGAAAGGTTGCACGGCATTCTAACCCGAGGGACATTATTGCAGCAATGGCAACCGCCTCCGATACGATATAATGGAAGGGCGCGCCATCATCGTCTGGATTATTTCGAACAAAATGTGCTATAAAACGATGCCTGTTTGCCACTAATGATTATGTTGTCCCCAGTATGAAAACATCCTCCCGCCAGACCATTCCATGGCACCTTCAAATCCTGACAAGAATGAAGAGCCACTTTTTCCTTAAAGCATTCGGCATTACGCTTTTTATGTGGGCCTTTTTTACGGGCTATATTTACCTTTTGAAAAATCCGGTTTTCCCGGTGACGATGATGCCGCTGACAGTGCTGGATAGCGCCGTGGGGTTTAAGCCAGATGCACTCTTTTTGTATGTGTCACTTTGGCTGTATGTATCTTTGCCTCCGGCGCTACAAGCGACTCGCCGCGAATTAATCTATTACGGTTTGGCTGTGGGAGGTTTATGTGTGGCGGGTTTGGTCTGTTTTCTTTTTTGGCCTACAGCAGTTCCTGCTGCAAACATTGATTGGGAGCAGAGCTACGGGTTTTCCATTCTCAAAGGTGTGGATGCCGCTGGCAATGCCTGCCCATCGCTACATGTGGCTACAGCGGTCTTTTCCGCGGTGTGGCTTAATCGCCTGTTGTTTGAAGTAGGTGCTCCGCGTATCGTTCGCGTATTCAACTGGGCATGGTGCGTGGGCATTGCATACTCGGCACTGGCGACTAAACAGCATGTCGCAGTCGATATGGTTGCAGGGGTTATATTGGGTATGTTTGCAGCGGTTCTGTCGCTACCCCAGCCATCTTTGTTGACCCGCCAAAACCGGGTTCCTGTAGAAATCGAGCGGCATCAGGAGTCATAATGGGCGGCCATCGCCGATGTAGTATTGTGCTGTTTGACTGCACAAATGTTTTCTGATTACACTAAAAATTTAGTAGAATGAAACACAGGCGCTTTAGTCTATGCCACATGATAACGATATGAATGATCTCGCGCTAATACAAAATTTCTTGAAAGACCGGGTTGCATCCGCCTCAGTGGATAAGATTGTTCCTGACGCTACCTTGACCGAATTGGGCATCGACTCTCTGATGCTGGTCGAATTGATATTCGAGTTCGAGGATAAGACCGGAATAACGGTTCCTTCAGATATTCCGCTACCCAATACAGTTGGCGAATTGCTCCAGCAATTAAAAGATATCAGAAGCCAGCAAGCAACAAAATAAATTACTAGTTGTGAAAAAACGTCGTGTAGCGATTACCGGTTTAGGCCTGATCAATCCATATGGGGAAGGCGATGTGGAGGATTTTTTCGCCCGCATCATGCGTGGCGAATCCGCAGTTCGTTATCACACCCTGAGTAACAGCCCTCGTCCATTGGCATTACCGCTGGTTGCATGCAGTCACTTTAATCCGATTGCGGTCCTTGGCCCACCATTGGCAAATGCGATGGATCGGTTCAGCCATTTTGCGGTGGCCTCTGCCTTATCTGCCTGGCAGGACAGCGGACTCGCTAAGCACTCCAATAGGGATGATTACGGTGTAAGTTGGGGAACGGGTTCAGGCGGTTCGCTGACGATTGAACGCGGCTATCAAACGCTTTATTTCGAGAATAAAGAGAAGGTTTCTCCCTTGTCGATCGTCCTGGCCATGAACAATTCAGCCGCGTCTCATATTGCAATGCAGTTGGGATTGGGGGGGCCATGTATCACCAGTACGGTGGCGTGTGCTTCTTCGTCTGTGGCCATTGGCGAGGCTTTTCGGCGAATTCGAGAAGGTGCGGTCAACCTCATGTTGGTGGGAGGCTCCGAAGCACCCTTATCCTACGGTGTCATTCGGGCTTGGCAAGCAATGCGGGTTTTATCGGAAGGAGATGCGACAACGGCTTATCGTGCCTGCCGCCCATTTTCCGAAAACCGCGCCGGGCTCACCCTTGCAGAAGGTGCCGCCGCTCTGGTGATTGAGGATTGGGAACATGCTTGCGCCCGTGGAGCACGAATTTATGCAGAGATTGCCGGTTATGGCACCACCTGTGACCGGACCCATATAGCCCGGCCAGACAGCGGCGGACAGGCTCGTGCCATCGCCTCGGCGTTGGCAGACGGTGGATTGCATCCGCATGAGATAGACTACGTTAACGCCCACGGCACCTCGACAGTCGAGGGAGATGCCATCGAGATCCAGTCGATAAAAACTATTTTTGGCGAGCATGCCGGCAAACTGGCAGTGAGTGCCACGAAATCCATGCATGGTCATTCATTAGGTGCAGCAAGTGCGATAGAGGCATTAATTACCACGCTTGCGCTCTACCATCAGGCTATCCCACCCACGGCCAATGTCACCGAAATCGGCGCTGATTGCGCAGGAGTGGATCATGTCTTGAGCAAGGGGAGAAGCAATGTGCCGGTACGGGCGGCATTGTCCAATTCTTTCGCTTTTGGCGGCAGCAATGCCGTGCTTGCGTTCCGCTCGGTTACCTCGTCGTAAGCAACTCTATAAATCCCAACCCCGTTGCGATACGGCGTTGCCCAATATTGCATTATTGACGGCAAATTGGAATGAGGTTTCACTTGGCGACCCTTTGTCCCATCAGGACTGCGGAGAACAGCAAGCTTAGAAAAGCACCGATGGCTACGGTCCCGCCGATCGCAGTCAGCAACGGGACACCGGAAAATGCCAGCATGCCGAATGCTATGATGGTTGAGATGTTCGCGACCAGCAGCGAAAGCATGGTGCGCTGGCTGTTTTCGTCATGTTGGTCAGAACAGCTTTCGCGATCGAAGAACAGTGAGTAGTTTGATCCTACCGCAACCGCTAACAGCAAACCGATCAGGTGGAAGATCAGCAGCTTTTGACCGCTCGCCAGCACAATGGCGGTGGTAATGATTACTGCAGCGGCCAATGGCAACAGCACCATTGTCACGCGGCGCAATGAGCGCAGGCTGACGAACAGCAGCAGGACAATCGCAATCGCGCCGAAAGCAGACAATTTAATCGCCTCATGCACATAGGTCTGGTATAGCGAATCACTTTCCAGTTGCAGATCCAGCAATACGATACGTCCATCCTGTTGAGCAAGCGCCTGCTGGATGGGTATCACATCGGTCACGCCACGTAGCGGCAGGATGGCTATCCACCCATCGCTGCGCTGAGCCAATAAACTCTCGGTTTGAAGCCCGAGGTTGGTACCGCGCAGATCATCTGGTGTGAGCGGTGGGTGGTTGCGCGCTGCAGCGACATCGTTGAGGAATGGCCCAAACAGATTCGCGCGGAACGACAGACCGGTGAGTGCCTGAAGCAGATTGGCTTGCAGCTTTTCCGGTTCGGGGAGTGCTGCCAAGCGGGCGCGCTGAGTTTTTTTGCTGGGCAAGTAGCGGGCGGGTGTATCGTAACCCGCCAGAGTCTGGCCGTTCATCAGTGCATCCAATTGTGAGCCCAGCACCTCACTGCTCTCAAGCGCATCCTCCCGATCTTTGCCGCTGACGATCAGCATGTAGCGTACATCCGGTGCACCGATATCGCGTCGTAACGATTCGTCGATGCGTTTATCGTCTTCCATCAACGGACTAAGGCTGGAGAGGTTGTCGCTCCATACGGGCCCACGGTGCAAAGTGATGAATAGAGTTGCAGCCAGTACCGCGACCAATACCACCGGACGCAGTCGCGGAGCTTGCCGTATCAGCCTCATCACCAAGGCTGACAGATGTGTTGGCGTATGGGTTGCAAAATTGCCGGGTACCAGGCTGGGCAGCACCCAACGGGTGACCGACACAGCCACGATCAGCCCGACTACCGAGAACAGCCCCAACTGTGCGAATCCCGGAAAATCTGCAAGAAACATCGGACTGAAACCACACACACTGGTCATCACGCCCAGACGAAGCGTGGGCCAGATTTTGTCGAGTGCCGTGCCCGGCGGTTTTCCGGGTGTGAGGCGCGTGAAGAAAAAGATGGCATAGTCCACCGCTTCGCCTATGAGTGTAATACCAAATCCCAGCGTTATGCCATAAACCACGCCGTAACCCACGCTCACCGCCGCAATGCCAGCCAAAGTGCCGCTGATCACAGGCAGCAGCGACAAAGCGAGCACCCGCCACGAGCGATAGACCAGCAATAGCAAGATGCTCACGAGAATGGACGTGATGATGGAAAAATTGAATGCGACACCTTTGATATGGTCGCGAGCATGCACTGAAAACACGCCCGGGCCGCTTAGCACAAGATGCAAGCCAGAAAATTCTGCACCACGGGTAGCTTCTGCAAAGTAGGTTTGGATCAGCTCAATGGTTTGTTGCTGAGCGTTGATATCGAAGCCGGGTGCTTTAGTTTGTGCAAGCAGCAGTGCGCGTTTGCCGTCACGCGACACCCACACCCCTTCGTGTGCCGAGGGCTGGCTTTGCCCGGCAAATCCCTCAAGCAAATGCAACATCTCTCCGCTGGGGTCGCGTGGTATTACGCGCTTGATCATTATTCCGGCCGGAGAGCCCAGCAATTGAAGTGAATTTTCGAGTGCCGCATGCAGACCATCGGGGGTGAAATGTTCGGGTGTAACCGCGGAGCTCAGGAGGTAGCGGTTTTCAAGCAGGAAAGCCTGATCCTTGGCAAGGCTGTTTTCATCGCCGTTATTAATCAGGGAAAATCCGGGTTCATTGCGCAGGCGTTGTGCGAGTTGTTTGCTGGTTTGAGATAAGACATCCGGTGTGCCCCCTTCGATACCGATCAGAATCAGCCGGGAAAAAACTCCATCACGCAATTGTTCGCTAAGTAACTGTTGTGCCGGGGTTGGCGAACGCGGCAAGAAAGCGCTGAGGTCGGCACCAATTTGTACTCTGCTGACAACGAAGATGCACAGTGCGAGAAAAAAAAGCCAGGTTGCAATGACCCAGCGCTGGTTAAAACGCTTCACGAATCGTCCCTGCTGATGCTCATTACCGAGTAATCTCCGCCCGCTTCCCGAGTCTCGATGGTACTGATTTGCTCCAGGCTGCCGCTGATACGAATTTCGCTGATCAGACTTTTCATCTTGGGGTCAAGCGGACGCAAAATGAGCAGCCACTGTTTGTGATGACCCTCCATGGTTACGGAATAAAAACGGCTGAGCGTTCCGATGTCTCCGGCCAGAGTAGCGCGAAAACTTTCAACGAAGGCCCATATCACCGGGTAATCCTGCAAGGATAAGGTGCGCTTCTGGTGTGCATCGCCGCTTTGCACGACCAGATTATTCTGATCCAGCACCATACTTTCTGATTTGGGGAGCAGCGTATATTTTTCCAGGTGTCCCGGGGCGTTGTAAATGAGTGTCCCCGAGTATTCCAGCGGCGTTTTCAATATGCTTAGAAATTTGCGCTCGACAAATGTTGCCCTGGATTTTTTTACTTGCGCAAGGCCGTGCATGAGTTCATTGATGGTCCATGCGGCGGCATCTTTTTCCGGTTCTTCTGCGAAAGAGGTGGTAGCCGTCAAGCCGACACAACATAAACTGGTGAAGAAAATTAATTTGCCCAGGCCTGACAAATTAACTGGGCGTGACAAATTGACTGGGCGTGATAAAGAAGGATTATTTCCAGAAATCATAGAAATTGAACCAGTTGTAAGGGGACGCTCGGCAGTAATGCTCGAGCCGCCTGGCAAATTGCTGTACAGATTGTTCAATGGCGACATCTCGTTCCGAATGCGGCACATGCTGCAGATCGACCAAGCGCTCCAAGTAAATATTATACCGATTCCCGCCTTGATATAAGCCAAACATCAGGATAATCGGGCGTTCAAGTATCGCGGCAAGGCGAAATGGGCCGGCGGGAAATTCTACTGATCCACCCAGGAATTCGCAGGAGATCATTTTTTCTCCGGATATGGCACGATCAGCCAGCATGCCGATATATTCGCCGTGTTCAAGCGCCTCCCGAATTTTGAGCATGGAATCTATTTTGCCAAGGGATATCACGGCTGGATTGCGTTGCGGATTGATGTTCTTAAGCACGGTGTTGAGTTTACGGGCATTTTCCTCATACATCACCATGCTGGTTTGCGCGTGTCCTTGTTCGCGGCTGAGCGCATGCAATACCTCGAAGCTGCCCATGTGAGCACCAATGAGGAAGCAGCCGCGTCCACTGGATATGACTTCTTTGAATATCTCTTCGCCTTGCACATGAACTTCAAACAAGGTGTTTTGTTCATTAAGCAGGAACACCCGATCCAGGATAGTCGAAGCAAAGAAAAAATAGTGCTGGAAAATATCGCGCAGATTTGCGCGGCGTCCCAATACTCGATTCAAATAATCACGGGAAGCAGCACGTGCTTTTGCAGAAAAGATGATGAAATAGAAACAAATCGGGAAAAGCAGACCGCGCGACGCGCGTCGCCCCAGGGTGAGTGCAAACCAGACGATAAAGCGGATGACAAACACATTGCTGCGCTCCGGGCGTGTGGTCCACTCTTGATTCACAACGGCAAACTTTCGGTGGCTGCCGGGTGGCTGCTCGCAATTCCCGACATTACCTTGCTGTTGGACACGGTACATTCGAAGCGGATTTCGCCGTTGGCTGCGCGGGTGTAGTTGATGTGTACCAGGTCACCGGGCCGAACCGGCTGTGGAAACTTGGCTGATTTTACCCGCCATGACCAGCCGTCGATATCCAGATTGGTTGCGATGCAGGTCAGCACTTCATCCAGCAATAGCGCACCCGGGATGATCGGATTGCCCGGGAAATGCCCTGCGCCACAAGGATGATTTACGGCAAATTGCAACATCAGTGCGGTCACTTCAACAACCTCGTTTGCATTGCTGTAAAAGTTTATCCAGGCTGGTGCGGGGTAATTTTCCGGTTGAGTTGCGCGGTAAAGCATCCACTTTGTGTATGGGCCTGGGCAAAAATACCGGGTCGACGCGTAGTCGCAATGCCTTCAATATTTCGCGGGCATCAAGTTCAGGCGCAACGACAAATGCAGCCAACCGAGTTGTATTGCCTTCCTTCTCATTGGGCATGAAAAATACACCATCCAGTACGCCATCAATTGCATTGAGGTGATGATTCAGGTTGGCGAGAGAAGTGCGCTTTCCTGCGATGTTGATAAGATCAGCAGTCCTGCCGTGCAGCAGGAAAGTGGTGTCGCTGTGTAGCTCGGTGATGTCACTCAACGGAAGCTCGCCAACGACATGACCACCCGATACATAAGTGGTTTCACCTTTTTGATGCAACGATAAGCCGTCAAAAGTGCGCCATTCATCGGTCGAGGCCGTGTCCCGGCTGGCGATCTGGCCAGCTTCAGTGAAACCATATATTTCCTGTAACGGCGCACCAAAGCGCTCTACGGCTTGCAACGCCAATTCGCGTGACAGAGGTGCGGTGGCACATACGATCAGTTCAAGTTCTGGTAAGTCTGTGTTGCTGGTGATCAGGGCTCGCAGATGCACCGGCGTGGTGACGAGTGCACGCGGACCCGGAATCTCATTCAATAACGCACTGATGTCCGCCGGAAAAAAAGGTTTGGCGGCGTGCAGTATTACGCCGCCTTGCATGGCAATCAGGGCGGTAGATTCAAAACCATACATGTGTTGCGGCGGAACCGTGCCCAGCAGCGTCAGGTCGCCTCGATTGAGTATGCCCAGCCGGCTGGCCTCGGCGGTAACGCTGCGTGATATGGCACCCCAGGTCTTTTCATTGGGCATTGGGTTGCCCGTAGATCCTGAGGTAAACACGATGGCTGCCACCTGTGTGGCTGGTATTTCGGGCATCGAGGCTTGCAGCAGGCTCACATCGGATAGATTCTGATAGGATATGGTTTGCAGCGATCCAGGGCGATGCGCACCATCGGTAAGGCAATACAAATCTGCATAATGCTGAGCGAGTCGTTTGACCAGGTCTGAAGTGTGACTGGGTGGCAGCAAGCTGATTTGGCCGCGCAGCATTGCTGCGGCAAACCCGACCATGAAGCGATAGCGATCGTTACACAAGTTGAGCACATATGCGCGTGCAGGCAATCGCTCCGCAAGCGATATGACATCCGTCAAAAAGCGTTGTGCAGAAATAGTCTTTCCGTCTTGCCACGCAAAAACAGATTCCGGATGGTGGAACTTCAGCAGCGGGATGGATGGCATGGGTTGATATTAGCGAGCCTTGGTGGACTTCGATGCCGACTTGTCACGCGAGAAAAACTGCAAACCGGAAAGGATGGAGCTTTGGTGATCGCGGTAACGCAGTATGCGGTAGGAATATTCACAAACAAACATCAGGATGATCAGCGGAACGTTAAGGATGTTGATGAACATTGACCACGCTTGCAATGAGGCAAAAATATACAGCCCCACCGATACCACTACCTGCAGCAAAAAAAACAGGCTCCACGCGTAAGTGACACGGCGGGTGTAGATTTCGATATCGGGTTTCAGTGATCCGTGAACACGCCGCGCTATTGATGTAATCAACGGTTCTCGTCCGTCCTTCAGCGTGCGCGCAAAAAACCACATTAAGAATAAATTGGTTACCAAGTGCGGCAGGCCGAAGATGATGGCTGGAGGTAGGCCAAACATGTTTACCCATGCCAGGCCTAGTATCGTCATGGTTGTGGTTATCAGTAGTGCCAGGCGCAAACCCAGTTCAAGTGCGATGGCCCATCCTGCGGCGACAACAAAGGGAATGAAAACAAGAGTTGCAGTGATTGGCGTGATCTGGCCAGAAAGAGTTACTTTATGAATGAGGAATTGGTAACCAAGGAAAGCAAGGGCGAATGCAATCGCGCCGGTTTTATTGCCATGAGGCAGCATTTATTTCGTCCGATTTTGCAGGATATGGTTGCCGAGGTTGCGCAGCGAGGCAAATATTATGGCATTATTCTCGTCATCTGAACGCAATTGAACACCATACTGCTTGGTCAGTACCAGGGAGATTTCAAGCACATCAATAGAGTCTATACCGAGACCTTCATCACCATATAGCGGTGCGAGGGGATCAATTTCTGCAAGACCTATATCCAGATTTAGCGCGGTTATGATGTGCTGAGCGAGCTCTTGTTCAAACCCGGTTTTATCGATGTCAGTATTAGTGTTCATATGAAAAGGCTCGCGAATTTGATTCCGAAGTGAAACGTCAATGCTGGCTTGGCGTAGTGCCAGCGTATCGTAGAAGGATACTTAATTTTCAGTATGGTGTCCATGCATTGCTTGATGGATATATCTTGGCATCCATTACTATCACTTAGCTCCGCCATATATTAAATCCGTTAAACATTCCGGGTGTGAAGATACCGTTGTTTATTGAGCGCGCATGGCTTTTGCTATACAATTAAAGAATTATTGTCACTCTAACTCCGCGCGTTTCGTCAAGCGTCCATCGCCCGGTCTTGGCGGGGGTCATAATCAGAGTAATTTTATTGCACCACTGGATTTTTGTGACTACTTCCGTTCGACCTAAGCATGTTCTGGCAATCTGTTACTCGCAAACTGGGCAGCTTGCCCGGATTGCCAAGCAAATTCTTGCCCCATTACAGGAAAATCCCGGTGTGGATGTGCATTTAGAGGTACTCCACCCTTTGCCGGCCTATCCTTTTCCGTGGCCATTTTTTCGGTTTTTCGATGCGTTCCCCGAAGCTGCGCATTTAATTGCCCCGAAGCTTGAGCCACTTGCGCTGACCGGTAAGGAAGATTTCGACCTTGTCATTCTGTTCTATCAGGTATGGTTCCTTGCCCCGTCCCTGCCCACAACAGCTTTTTTGCAGCATCCATTGGCGGCCAAACTGCTGAAGGGCAAACCTGTCATCACGGTGATTGCCTGCCGTAATATGTGGCTGAAGGCGCAGGAAAAAATGGTAAGCATGTTGTCCGGCATAAATGCACGCTTGATCGATAATGTGGTTTTCACCGATAGGGGTAATGTGTTCGCCACGCTCATCACCACGCCACTTTGGTTTTTAACTGGCAAGCAGGCAAGTTTTTTTGGCTTGCCTCCCCCGGGAATTGCGCCATCTGAAATTTTACAAGCGCAACGTTTTGGCTTGGCCTTGCAGAACGCGCTGGCAGATGATGCCGAGAAAAGCAATGCCCCGTTGCTGGCTGGCCTCAAGGCTGTCGAGGCCAATCCGAAGCTGTATTTCACCGAAAAAGCGGCAACACGCAGTTTTTATTATTGGGGCAAGCTGATACGCGCAGCCGGAGAGCCGGGACAGTGGATACGCAAGCCCATATTATTTTTATATGTGATCTTTTTGGTTGCATTGATCGTGACCGTAATACCAGTTAGCTTGACACTGCAAGCTTTAATCCGGCCTTTGCTGAGGAAACAATTCGCTCGAATGAAATATAATTTTGAACTCCCATCGGGCTCTGGAACCGAGCGCATGTCCAACTATGTTATCTAAAGTTTATATCAATAAAACGGCATCCTTCCTGCCTTTTGATCCGGTTAATAATGACGAGATTGAGGCGGTTTTGGGCATGGTGGGAGGCAAGCCATCGCGTGCCCGGCGAGTGATCCTGCGTAGCAATGGCATCAAGTCGCGACACTATGCGATAGATCGCTCAACAGGCAGAGTTGCCATGACCAATGCCCAGCTCACGGCACGGGCGATCAACGCTTTAGGCGAGATTGGTGACGTGGAATTGTTGTCATGCGGCACTTCATCGCCGGATCAGTTGCTGCCTAATCATGCGGTCATGGTACATGGTGAATTGAAATGGCCGCGCTTGCAGGTGGTGTCGTTTGCCGGGGTATGTGTTTCCGGTGCGGCTGCTCTAAAGCACGCCTGGCTGGCGGTTCGTGCGGGTGATGTGCAACGTGCAGTGGCGACAGGTTCTGAACTGGCCTCTGCTTCGCTGAGCGCCAGTAACTTTGAGGCAGAGTTCGAGCACAAACTCCAAGAACTTGAGGATCATCCAGAAATCGCCTTTGAGAAAGATTTTTTACGTTGGATGCTTTCGGATGGCGCGGGAGCATTTTTGTTGGAGAATCAGCCATGCGGCACGCAATCTCTGCGTATCGACTGGATCGAGCTTACTTCTGCGGCGCATGAGTTGCCCGCCTGCATGTATGCCGGAGCAGAGAAAAGTGAAGACGGATCTTTGCAGGGTTGGCGAAAATACAATGCGGCAGAGTGGGGTTCGAAATCTATTTTTTCGCTCAAGCAGGATGTTCGGCTATTGAATGAGAACGTCATCAGAGCCACTTTGTCTGAGCCGCTTGCCGCCATAATGAAAAAAAGAAATCTGAACGTCCGGGATATAGATTGGTTCCTGCCACATGTATCCTCCCAATACTTTGTCGAGCCAGTCGTCAAAGGCCTCGCTGAAATCGGTTTGCCTATTCCGCGCGAACGCTGGTTTTCCAATTTGGCCATCAAAGGTAATACCGGCTCGGCTGCCCCATTCATTATGCTGGACGAACTTTTCCGTTCCGGCCGAATACAGAAAGGACAAAAGCTATTGATGTACATTCCAGAGAGCGGCCGTTTTTCCAGTGCTTTCGCTTATCTGGAGGCGGTGTAATGGATCTGCAAAATGTACCCCAGGAAGGCAACAAAACTCTGGGGGGGCACAGGAAGGCAGTCTATGCCAAGGATGCTGGCGGCCACATTGTGGCGGTAGCTTCGAAAGGCTGGGAGGTTGAAGAAATAGTTACCAGCCAAGCTGTGGAAGAGATGCGCGCCTTGGCCGAAACAGCACGGCAAAATGCGATAAACGGTTTGTCATCACCGCTGGAATATTGGATGTATGCCCGCCGTATGGATTTGCTGCTGCTGGCACAATCAACCGGCATCTGGCGTTGGCGCATCCGCCGTCATTTACGCCCGGAGATTTTCGCGCGTTTGTCGCCCAACCTGCTCAAGCGATATGCCGAAGCGCTCGGGCTTACCATCCAACAATTACAACGTCTGCCATGACCTTCGCGCACCATCGTCACGCCGCCCATTGCGAAAGTGGAGTGGTCTCCAACCTGATCAGCCACCACGGCGTGCCGATTTCCGAAGCTATGGCCTTTGGCCTGTCAGCGGCATTGTCGTTTGCCTACTTGCCATTTATCAAGCTGTCCGGTTTGCCTCTCATCGCTTATCGTCAGCCGCCCAAATCCATTATCAAGGGTTTGGCTAAAGTTCTCGCGGCTGAATTTCGTTTTGAAACTTTCCGTACCCCCGTTGCGGGTCAGGCTCGCCTGGATGAGTTGCTGGCGCAAGGTCATGTGGTGGGTTTGCAAACCTCGGTGTACTGGCTGCCCTATTTTCCAGAGGACATGCGCTTCCATTTTAATGCGCATAATCTTTTGGTGTATGGCAAAGAGGGTAATGATTATCTGATCAGCGACCCGATCGGCGAACAGACTGTACGCTGCGATGCGGTATCTTTGTCGCGCGCCCGCTTTGCCAAGGGTGTGCTTGCCCCCAAGGGTTTGCTTTATACAATGCAAAAATTGGGGGTGTCCACCATCACGCCTCAGGCGGTGCGTAAAGCAATTTTAAAAACCTGCCGTACCATGCGAGCACCGATACCGATCATTGGCGTGCGCGGCATAAGAATGCTGGCCAACAAGGTGGCAAAGCTTGATCCGGCAACGCGCGCGAGCTCTTTGTTCGTGGGGCATATCATTCGTATGCAAGAGGAAATCGGCACGGGTGGCGCAGGATTTCGTTTTCTGTATGCGGCCTTTTTGCAGGAAACTGCTGAGTTATCCGGCATGGCAGTGTTGGCTGGATTTTCTGAACGACTCATGGTCATTGGTGATGGCTGGCGAGAGTTTGCGTTGGCGACCGCGCGTATGGTCAAGGGGCGCGATGCCATGAATCCAACGAAATTAGCCGATCTGCTGCACAGCCTCTCTGAGCAGGAGGAAGTTTTTTTTCGCGATTTGAAAATGGCAGTTACTTGATGCTGTTAATCAGGAATCTTTCATATTGCTACCCGCACACAGAGAAACCCGCGTTGGCGGGCGTATCGCTCAACGCTGAGCGTGGCCAAATTCTTGGCCTGTTAGGCCCTAATGGTGCGGGCAAAACCACGCTCATTTCGCATCTCTCCGGGATATTGCAAGTCCAGCAGGGAGACATATCGATCGACGGTGTGCCGCTTGCCGTTGCTCGGCATAACTCACCAACCCGCATTGCGGTTGCTCCGCAAGAATATGCGTTCTATCCCATGCTCACGGTAACAGAGAATCTGGAATGCTTTGCGGCGGCAGGCGGACTTGGCGGAGATCGCAAGCGCCAGCGTATCGGAGAATGTCTGGCATTCTCCCAGTTAGAGCGTTTTGCACAAATCCGCGCCGAAAGACTTTCCGGCGGGTTGAAGCGTCGTCTGAACCTGGCAATTGCTTTGCTGCCGGAACCAGAACTCATTCTCCTGGACGAGCCTACCGTCGGTGTCGATCCTCAATCGCGAGCATTCCTGCTGGATGCCGTTAAAACACTGGCTAACAATGGCGCAGCCGTGATTTATACCTCCCATTACATGGAAGAAATTGAAGCGATTGCCAACCGCGTGATCATCATCGACGACGGCAAAGTTCTGCGCGATGGAACCCTGAACGAATTGCTAAATGATGGTGTTGCTCATGTGCGACTGGCGGTGGAGGGTGTGATAGCAACGCAATTGAGGGTGCTGCTTGGGCGTTTTGGGCCGGTCGAATCTATTGGCGAGGAATGGCGGGTGATGCTTGCTCCTGGCCAGACACCTACTGCGCTGCTAGCTGCTGTGGAAGAAGCTGGCGGACGGCTGCGCCACGCTGAATTCGGGCGCAATAACCTGGAACAATTGTTCATGACCCTTACTCGGCGCTCCCTGCGAGATTAATCATGCTGTTCGCGCTTATCAAAAAAGAACTTCTGGCACTGATTCGTGACGTGCATGGTTTGGTTGCACTATTCCTGATGCCGGTACTGTTTATCATCATCATGTCGCTTGCACTGAAGGACGTGTACAGCCCGGCTGTCAAAACTTTGCCATATGTTGTTGATAACCGGGATAACGGTCAATTGGCTAACACGCTGCTTACCGAATGGGAAAAACGGCACGGCAAGCCCCAAACAAATATCACCAATTGGTCTGATGAGGTAAAAAGTGGCAAACTCAGTTATGCCTTGGTCATCGAAAAAGATTTTTCCAAGGCTATCGCTGCTGAAAAATTGACTGGCGAAATTCAGGCTAGATTGATTACCGACCCCGGCCTGGATGGCAGCGTATTTGCTGCAAACAAAGCCGAGCTCAACATGATTGCCAGTGAGTTGCGTGCCCAAGTATTGCTGACTTCGTCCCTGATGGCCCAATTCCCGCCACGCGCGAATCGTAAAGCCCCTGATTTACCGGTTACCGTTTCTGCAAATTCACTGGTTGATGCAGAGCGGTTGGCGGCCGGTTCCCGCCCAACCTCCGTGCAGCAAAATGTACCTGCCTGGCTGGTTTTTGGTATGTTCTTTGTCGTGGCTTCACTGGCAAATCTGTTCCTCCAGGAACGGCAATGCGGGGCCCTGGCAAGGCTTGCAAGTCTGGGTGTGCCAACCAGCATGATGATCTGGTCCAAGGCATTGCCCTACCTGGCTATCAATGGACTCCAGGCCGCGCTGATGCTGGCAGTGGGCGTTTGGCTGATGCCGTTGCTGGGTGGGGATGCGCTGTCACTGGCGGGCATACATTGGGGCGCGCTGATGCTGGTGCTGCTGGCAGTGAGTATGGCGGCGATAGGCTTGGCACTTGCGCTGGCAAGTATAGTTAGAACACATGCGCAAGCATCGGCGGTGGGCCCGACCGTTAACATACTCATGGCTGCCATCGGTGGTGTGATGGTGCCAAAATTTGTCATGCCTGAGTTTATGCAACGGCTTGCGGAATTTTCGCCGATGAACTGGGGACTGGAAGGCATGCTTGCGGTGCTTTTGCGCGGCAGTGATATGGTTGGTGTATTACTGCCAACGGCCAAGTTGATGGCCTTTGCCACGCTGATGGTCATCATCGCGGTACTATTTTTTCGCCGCCGAGCCCATTGATGAGCCGGGACAACCAATGACCGGCGATCTTGCGGAATTCAGGCACGAGCTAAAGGCCTTGATTTTATACGCGGCTGATAAAGACGAACCGCAAGGTGGTTTGGCCGACGACGAGATACTCTTCGGTCCGGAATCGAGACTGATGCTCGACTCTCTCGACGCATTGCAAATTTCCATGGAAATCCAAAAACGCTACGGGATACGTCTCGCGGATAGCAAGGAAACCCGGCGAGCCTTAAGTAGCATTGCCCATCTCGCCGAATATTTATCCGTGCGTCGTGTATGAGGCCGGTGTACCTGCATGGGCGAGCGCTAATCTCGGCACTGGGTGCGAATCTGCCACAGGCTCTGGCTTGTATCTCTGCCGGAGGGCGAGCCGCGCAACGGATAGAGTTACCAGGCGGAACGGATTGGCCCTATTTTCGTATCGATCACCCCGAGCCGGACTGGCGCATGCGCGCGCAACAGCTTGTCTGTGCGGCTGCCAAGGAAGCGGGACTTGAAGCGGGGCCAAATGTACCGCTCTTTTTGGCATCCTCTTCTCTTGATATCGGCGCGATTGAAACCGGGATGACCCGCCCTGAGGATAGCTATGGCTTTGCCGAAGAAATAGCGGGTTGGCTGGACTGGACTGGGCCGGTCTATCTGGTTTCCAGTGCCTGCACTTCATCATTGCAAGCACTTCTGTCCGCATCTAAACTCATCAGTTCAGGTTCGGTAAACGATGCCGTTGTGCTGGGTGTGGAACTGGCCAATCGATTCTCTGTTTCCGGTTTTGCAGCCATGCAGCTGCTGACGCCAAGCAAACCAAAACCACTTGGATTGAACCGTGACGGGATCGCCTTGGGAGAAGCCGTGTCGGTGTTGCATCTGTCCAGCCAGCCAGCACGCTGGCATTTGTGCGGCGGGAGTAATATTGTGGATGGTCGCGACCCGACCGGCGCAATTCCGCAAACGGTTACCCAAATGTGTGAGCAGGCTCTTGCCGCCAGCGGGCTGGAGACATCCGACATCGACCTGATCAAATTACAAGCCGCGGGCAGCCCGGTAAACGATGTGAACGAATTGGCCGGATTGGCTGCGGCATTCGAATCATTACCACCACTCGTTACACTGAAGGCGGCGATCGGGCACACCCTGGGTGCATCAGGTGCTGCAGAAATTGCTTTGCTGACCGCATGTTTGGAAGCCAAAATCTGGCCGCATCCAGACTACCCGCTTGATCCTGATCTGCGTGCCGGATTAGCACGCTCAAGACCCGAATCAGTACGATACGTGTTGGCAAACATACTGGGTTTTGGCGGAGGGCATACCGCCGTGATCCTGGAGGACACTAACGCGCGCTTAAACGGACGGACAGGCTTTCGTGGCTGCGTTTTATCGTGACCTTTGCCCACTGTTCCCATTAATACTGACCAGTAATTCTCAAGGTCAGTTGCCATGTGTAGCCGCACATCGCGAGCGACTGCTTTCAGGAAGACTGTTGCAAGGAACGAAGTTCTGCTCTGTGCCATGAGCGGAACTTCGACTTGATATTCCATTTGATTCAAGACAGGATGGCCGCTTTAAATGTCAAACAACCAATATGAGAAAAACCATAAACTGTTATTCCAAAGTAACTACGAAAATCATAACTGTATTGGTGGCTCTTGGTCTTTTGGCTGTGATTGGGTGTAGCCAAGAAAAAGCAGATGGCACCTTTCTGATCGTTGAGCTTGAAAATTCGGAGAACGTCAAACAATATTCGGTGTTTAATCCCTATGTCCGGAGTGTTGAGGAATGCAATTCAAACGCAAATACGGCAATTTCACAGATTCTTGCGAGTGTTCCAAGGGTGGTACCGGAGGACTCTAAGGTTAAGAGTTGGCGTTGTTCACTAACCCCACCTGAGAGTGGTGGGTGAATTGCAGCTTTCTGGCATTCAACTTAATACCATGGAGCTCTGCTTAGTGCCATGAGCGGAACTTCAACTTGATAATCAACCTGATTCACGGCACGATGCAACCATGAATACGCCGTACTAACTTAAAGGACATCCATGGTACTGCTTGAATTTTCGATGTCGCCAATGACCCAAGGAGAAAGCGTGAGCCCCTATGTCGCACGCTCGCTTGATATCATTGACAAGAGTGGATTACCCTATCAACTTACTCCCATGGGTACCATCATCGAAGGCGAATGGGCCGAAGTGATGGCCATCGTGACTGCCTGTTTCGAGACCATGCGGGCGGACTGCGATCGGGTTGAAACCCAGATCAAGATCGATTACCGGGCCGGGCCAGGCGGCCGCCTGAAATCCAAGGTCGACTCCGTGCAAAAGAAACTTGGACGCAAACTTTCGACCTGAACAGATGCGGACTTTACGTTGAATGCTGTTGGGGGTGAAGCAGAAATTCGCAAGCTTCTCTTGCTATAACCGGAATGTGTCGCGGGTTGAGCGTTACGAATAGCCGCTTTTCGGCACCCAGTTAGGATGTTCGTATAGGCGCTGTGTGCCAATAGCCGACCTTCAAGCATGAATCCCAGATAATTCTCGCTCGAAGTTGTTATGAAAAAGTTGGTTCATAATTCGGAGTCGCCAGACGGAGAAGGACCAATTGAATAATCATAAATCTATGGCTATATCATGGTCGTCCGTCTAATAACTGTTTGAGAAGAATCGATATGAATTGGAACAAATTACATCCAGCAACATTACTTATTTGTCTTACTGCCGTCTTGCTCAGTGGATGCGGGATTACCGAAAAAATTAAAAGTAATTATCAAGTAACCATAGAATCCTATTACGCACCAGATGATTTAAATGCAGATACACAAAGTACAGGCCTTTTATTGGTTGATGGTGTTTCAGAGAAAGCGCTCAATACTATGTTGCTTTCTGGGGTCGCAATTGTTAACACCAATAAGCCAGAAAAAATTATTTTTTCTGGCACCTTCAAAACCGGTAGTTTCTTTAGCCAAATAAGTGGTGTCGTCGTTATTCCTAATCTTCAGTCAGGGAAGTATAGAATTATAAAAATAAATATTTGGAGTGCAAATATGTGGGAGACCATATTTATGCCTAATACCAAGGAATATGAGATAGAAATTAGTGCTGGCAAACCGGTTTATTTTGGCCAGATCAAAGTGCATCAACCAAATGGGTCAACTGATATAGAACTATATATTAACTATGACAAAAATAGAGAAACAGAGGCTTGGAGGATGGTAGTGGACAAGTACAACTTATCCCCATGGGTTAAGAAAATCAATGCGCATATCTTTGGCCTCTAGTGAATTTATCCTCAAAAAGTAGTTAGAGTGAGACTCAGCTAAAAGACGCGGCACCTATCAGCTCAGTCGTTGAAGTTCTGCTTCAGTGAAAATCGACTATCCGGAAAGTGTCGAAAGCAATGGTATGGACTACACCTCACATAAACGGCATCTGTGAGCCAAACTGGAGTTGTGACACAACCAGTTAAACGTGAGAGGA
>PLWV01000027.1 GCA_003153155.1 Gallionella sp. | reverse complement strand
CCACGGCGCCTGCAAGCAGCAGACCTTGGTTGGCCTGAAAAGCTTTCAGGACCCTGAGCGTGAAGGCGACGGGGTTTTTCAGGACGTGGGCTGTGCGGGGGTCGATGAGCTTCATGGCTGGACAAGGTTAGCAGGTTGATTCTATCGCGGCGGTAACCAGCGACTTGGACGTAGTTTTATGGCGGCCTAGTCGAATGGCTATAACCATAACCAATCACTTGGCAGCTTGCTGCCTTAGTGAGATGGCTAGTTGTTTCATCAATGACTTGCCCAGCGCCTTTTGCCGGGTTATAACCAGCCACTTGGTTGTTGTCTTTTGACAACCTAGTGGATTGGCTAGTTGTTTTACCAGTCAGATGGCTAGTAGTCCTATCAGTTGTTTTATCAGCTTGCGGCCCGTGTGCGATGCCGCACATTGAGCATAAAAGGGTCAGGCAAGATTATTCTCACAGACCAGTTTCCTCTGTCCTTGCAGAGCAGCAGCGCCTGCATCGTCCTCAAGGCGCGGCCTTCCGCGCGGCTTGGCATTCCGGCATGGTAGCACAAAATAAATCGGGCCCCTTTAATCGCGGGGGCATCCGGTCGCGGTGAGAGACTAAAACCGTATGTACGGCATCGCACAGAGCGTCTTGCTTGGCAAGACGACAATCCGAACTCTAGCCGAGCGACCTGCATACCCGGCATTACAAGATCCAAGGAGAAAATCATGACCCGAACGAGAAAGTGGCTTGTCGGGATTGCCGGGTGCCTGTTGCTGCTCGTCGCGGCAGTGTATTTCTTCGACTGGAATCTCGCTCGGCCGTATATTGCGCGCCAGTTGACCAGTTTGACGGGCAGAAGTTTTGCGCTCAACGGCGATCTTGACGTGCGTCTTTCGCTGTGGCCGCGCATCATCGCCAACGACGTCGTGATGGGCAACGCGAAGTGGAGCAAGGATCCGATCATGGCGGAGATCAAGCACGCCGATTTCAGGATCGACATTCTGAAACTCCTGGGTGGACACCTGGCGTTTTCTGAACTCTCATTGTCCGATCTTCACCTGGTGCTCGAAGTAAACAAGGACGGCACGCCGAACTGGGTTTTCGGTCAGTCGGAATTTCCCGCCATAGATGCGCTCACGATAGATCGCGGAACCATCAAGTTCCGCGATCCCGCGATCAATACCGACCTGGCCCTCGAGATCGATACGCTAACCGCCACCAAGGACGATCCGGAATCCATGCTCAAAGTGACTGGTACAGGCCAGTTCATGGGCATGCAGACCACGCTCCAGGCGCGCGGCGGAGCGCTGCTCACGCTGCGCAGCGCCGACCGGCCGTACCCGATCAAGGCAACCGCGACACTGGGGACGACGAAGGCCAGCGTCGACGGAACGCTGATCGATCCCCTGCACCTCATAGGCCAGGAAGTGAACTTCCAACTCGAAGGCAGTAATCTTGCGCTGCTGTATACGATCATGGGCGTGCCGATACCGCCAACGCCTGCGTACAAGCTGGCAGGGTTCCTGAGCCATACCGGCGACATCTGGACATTCAAGCGCGTCAATGGGACGTTGGGTAAAAGCGATTTCACCGGGGATTTCTCGGTAGACCAAGGCATGGATCCCCTGCTGATCACCGCCGACCTGGTATCGCGCAGCCTGAACATGAAAGACCTGGGCGGCTTCATAGGCGCGGACCACGGTACCAAGCCGGGCGACAATCCGCCGCGTGGCGACAAGGTGCTGCCGACCGAGCCCTTCAACCTCGAAAAGCTGCGCGTCGCGGATGCCGATGTCCGCTTCAAGGGCGCGAGGATCATTGCCCAGAAGATAGTGCTCGAGAAGATGGACATGCATCTCATCGTAAAGGACGGCACGCTCAGGCTTGCACCACTGACCTTCGGAATCGCCGGCGGCAACCTGGTCGCGGAAATCGCGATGGACGGGCGCAAATCGCACCTCGTCACTCACGCCGACATCACAGCGAAAGGCCTGCACCTCGACCAAATGTTCCCGGTCTCGAAACACAAAGCCGCCAGCGCGGGCACCATGGGCGGACGCGCAAAGCTCGATGCCAGCGGAAACTCGATTGCGCAAATGCTGGGGACGACAAACGGCGAGGCGGCGCTGATCATGGAGGGCGGCACCGTCAGCGAGCTGCTGCTCAGGTTATCCAACCTCGATATCGCCAATTCGATCAAGGTGCTGCTGGGCGGCGACAAGCAAGTCCCGATACGCTGCATGGTCGCGGACTTCAAGGCCGTCGAGGGGGATTTCAAGATCCAGGATCTGGTGCTCGATACGCCCAAGGAAAGCATTACCGGCGAGGGTAATGTGAACTTTGCCGATGAATCGCTCCACCTGAAATTTGTATCGCATTTGAAGGGATTCAGCCTGGCATCGCTGCGAGGCCCCATCGTTGTCACCGGCCCGTTCAAAAAACCGTCGGTGCATCCTGAAATGGGCAAGGTAGTAGCACGCGGCGGCCTCGCGGTGATCCTGGGCGTGCTGACCGCAAGCATCGCCGCGCTGATACCGCTGCTCGAGTTCGGCAAAAACAAGGACAGCAACTGCGCCGTGCTGATGAATCAGATCAAGTCGGATGTGAGCATCAAGCAGAGCGATATCGCCCCTCGCCGCCCGACTGACCGCTGACCGGGTTAGCTCATGCTGACCCCTTTGATTTCTCTATGAGCGCCAATCTGTGCTGCACGCCTTTGCCCATTCTTGATGCACGAAAATCAATTGTGCCCCGTCCCCATATCACGTTATGAAGATGAAAATGGGCGTTTGACAGAGGCACTTACGTCGAGGATACTTTGGCTCGAGCGGTTAAATTTCCTATCCTTCAGTGTAATATTTCTCGACATATGAGTGACACAATATCCCGGCGCAACCCCACACCTCTCGCACCCCTCGACACGCTTTTCGAATCGAAAGCCGGCAAGGCGCTGCCGTTGCCTGCCAGGCTGGCGCGCCTTTACGGAAGTCTGCGCATGCCGCTTGCGCGTGCGCGGCCGCACGTCATCAGCAATTTTGTGACCACATTGGACGGCGTCGTTTCGCTCAATGTGAAGGGACACGCGAGCGGCAGCGACATCAGCGGGTTCAGCGTCCAGGATCGCATGGTGATGGGGCTGTTGCGCGCCATTGCGGACGTGGTGATCGTCGGCGCAGGCACGCTTGGCGCCGACCGGCATCACATCTGGACAGCCGAAGACGTTTTTCCAGACCTCGCGGATGAATATCGCCGGTTGCGCACGGCGCTGGGCAAACACGGGCCGCCGCTGAATGTGATCGTCAGCGGCAGCGGGCAGGTCGATCTGGACTTGCCCGTATTCGCCTCCGGCAAGGTTCCGGTGCTGATCGTGACGACGACCGCTGGTGCCAAGCGGTTGCGCAAACAGAAGGCCTCCGATGCGGTCGAAATTCGCGCGGTGCGCAACGTTGGCGTCATACGCGCAAGCTCCATCATCGACCAGGTACGCCGCGTGAATGCCGGCAAACTGATCCTCGTCGAGGGCGGGCCGCGGTTGCTGGGCGATTTCTACGCGGAGGGAGTCCTCGACGAACAGTTCCTGACCCTCGCGCCGCAGATTGCCGGCCGCCACATTGACGATCGACGGTTCAGCCTCGTTATGGGGCAAATGTTCGCGCCGCGCAGTCCTGTATGGGGAACCCTGGTCGACCTGAGGCGCGGCGGCAGCCACCTTTTTCTGCGTTACTCATTTCCCTGAATCACAATCCATTCGCACTGTTCGACGCCAGGCCTGAAAAAAACGAACCCCGCCGGAGCGGGGTTCGTCGCGACATGCCGAATTGGATCAGTTCTTCTTGCGGCGGCGCAGTCCGGATGCGGCAATGCCGAGGCCGAGACCTAACATCCCTTGAATTTATTAGCGGTGCATTTTCTGGCAAGTTCCTGCGCTTCGGCAATTTGTTGTAGAGTCAATTGCTTTAATTGCTTTAATTCACCAGTTGGAGCATTGGCAGCCGCAATATTTTTCCACATCTGCGCAAGTACATAATTTTTAGGAACGCCTAACTCATTTTGATACATATCCCCAAGCCTAGATTGTGCCGGAACATAACCATTCTCAGCGGCTAATCGAAACCACTGCACTGCTTCTTTGTAATCTCGAAGAACACCTCTTCCGTTGAAATACATATCCCCAAGCCTAGATTGTGCCGGAGCATAACCATTCTTAGCGGCCAATCGAAACCACTTCACTGCTTCTTTGTAATCTCGAGGAACACCCTTTCCATGGTCATACATCAACCCAAGGTTGGTTTGTGCACCAGCATCACCATGTTCCGCTAGCGGTTTAAGTAATTTAGCCGCCTTTGCATATTTACCCGCATCGTATGCACGGTTTGCATCTGATAACGAATCGGCAATTGCCTGTCCGGTCAACGTAAACAAGCACACACAAACCAACAACACCTGTTTTAGCAACTTATTCATTTTCATTATCCCCGGAATGCCCACCATCGAAAGGCTATTCAGTTTTCATCAATGATGCAAACAAATCTCTCCAAAAATGGATACGATCTCACGACTGATCAATTATTCAATATGAAAGCTGATAGTACTGAACTCGGCTGTTGGATAACAATAACAGGGAAACTTCAATGTCAGTCAATAAAGTGATTTTGGTCGGACGACTAGGCAAAGACCCTGAGGCCAGAAAAATGACTAACGGCGAATCAAACGAATTAAAGGGGTCGGGTTCGGATTAAATTCGTACCAAAGGTACCGCAGTCAAATTATTTCAGTCGACAATAGATTCCGCAGCGCGATACTCCAACCCGAATGCCTCGGCGACTTTCTTGTGCGTTATTTTTCCGCCGATGATGTTGAGCCCCTTCAGCAGCGCCGGAGATTCCTTGAGCGCCTGCTGATATCCCTTGTTCGCCAATTTCAGCACGTAGGGCAAGGTTGCATTGGTCAGCGCCAGCGTCGAGGTGATCGGCACGCCGCCGGGCATGTTGGCCACGCCGTAGTGGACGATGCCATCGACGATGAAGGTCGGACTTTCGTGTGTGGTGGGATGCATTGTCTCGACACACCCGCCCTGGTCGATGGAGACATCCACGATCACCGCACCCCTGTGCATTGTCTTGAGGTCTTCGCGGCGTATCAATTTGGGCGCGACGGCGCCGTGTATCAACACCGCGCCGATGACCAGATCGGCATTGGCGATCTGCTTCAGCAGCGTGTGCCGGTCCGAAAATATTAGCTGTACGTTGGCCGGCATCACATCGCTGAGATAGCGCAGCTTCTCCAGCGAAACATCGAGGATGACGACATGGGCGCCCAGCCCGGCCGCCATTTTTGCCGCATTGACGCCGACCACGCCGCCGCCGAGTATCACTACCTTGGCAGGCGGCACGCCCGGTACGCCGCCGAGCAAAATGCCGCGTCCGCCATACAGCTTCTCCAGATACTTGGCGCCTTCCTGCACCGCCATGCGCCCGGCCACCTCCGACATAGGTGTCAGCAATGGCAGTTCACGCGAGGGCAGCTCGACTGTTTCGTAAGCGATGCAAACCGCGCCGGAAGCAATGTGTGCCCTGGTCAACTGCTCGTTTGCGGCGAAATGAAAGTAAGTAAAAATGGTCTGGCCTGGCCTGATGCGTTTCCATTCCGGCTCGATCGGTTCCTTCACTTTCACGATCAGGTCGGATGCCGCCCAAACCGCATCGGCATCCTGCGCGATCTGCGCGCCTGCTACCAGGTATCGTGCATCGCTGAACCCGCTGCCCAGGCCCGCTCCCGTTTCCACGATGACCGTATGCCCGGCCGATACCAAAGCCTCCGCCCCCGCTGGCACCAGCGAGACGCGGTTTTCATTGGTTTTGATTTCTTTTGGAATGCCGATTTTCATTTCATTCGCCCGCTGGCCAATCGTTGAAAGGGAATGGTATCTCTTCAGTGGCGAAGGTCAGGAAATTAACGATCTGCTGCAAGTAGCGCCCCAGGCTGCGGCCAAATGAAACCAGGCGAGCATTGGGCTTATCGTTCAGTAACATCATCACAAATTGAATGACAGTAACGATAAACACCACTGTTCCAAACACATGGTACGCCAAGGCCATCAACAGCATGAACAATCCGCGTATCCATATGTTGCGCCGGTTTATTGGGGTATCAGGGGTGTCATTCATGGCTGGTTCTCCTGTAATGGTTAATCGACCCGGTGTTTCATCGAACAATTGTTGGGACATTGGAACAATTGGGGTACCTACTGGTTATGCATTGGGGTTCGGACTTACATCGATCAGCTTCCTCATTTTGAGCATCATTAGCACTGAGAAACATCCCAACGCCGCCAAAAGATGTTTAAGTGTATGACCGCTGAAAAGACTCTGAGTGAATACGAATACCTCCCGGTCATAGGCTTCCGAAAGTTTGGCCAGCATATAGCACGCAAGAGCCACCAGGAGCAGCCATTGGTGGGAATACCTCGGTCGGAACAGCGCCATTAAAATCGGAACTGTCAGTAGCGGGATAAACTGAATCCAGACATAAAACCGCAAGTCATCGAACCAGTGCCAATAAATTACGCTGGATAAACCCATCAGAATCGCAGGCACCAAAAGATATCTGACAAGCTGTGCGCTCACATACTCGGCCAGCAGCGCTACCAACAATCCCATGAATCCAATGGTCATTGGCAACCTGTCCCAGACCAGCGTCTCGTTGTTTGGGTTCAAGTGATACCAGGCAGACCCGGCACTGACGATCGCCACACCTGCGAAAAAAGTAATCCAGGCAGGCCGGTAACTCATCAAACGATTCCCATGGCAAGCGCGTATTCCCGCTATTCCGACGAGCAGGAAAGGGATATTTGAAATGGCATCGAAGAAATTTGGGATGCCGAAGAATGCGCGCCGGTCGGCAAAGTTGTGATAATCCGGATTCTGCCCAAAGGGCTGCATCGATAGCATGAATGCCAGTGAGCCGAGCACAATGAACAACAATAGGGCTTGCCGCCAGTTGATTCCGGAGGAAGAGAGAGAGGATGGTTTATTCTGTTCTTGCATTACAGAACATTCTGATCAATCGAAGGAAAAGCAGTTAGGCTTGCAGTCATGTTGTTCCTGAAAAAATGTTGGTCGACGGGCAGTTGCGCTTGATACATCAATCGCCCGTTTTTTATCGTGAAAGCCGATTTGATTGTGCGCCCATTTTCCTTGCACGGCAAACGCTCGCCTGACATGCTAAAGTGCAACGCATGAAGGGGATACAACGCATGATGCCCGCACAACCCTTATCCGCGAACATCTCACCGGACTTGTTGCGCCAGCAACAACTGGTGGACGCTTTGCGCGAACTCGAATACTTTCCCCGCAAACCAAAGATTGAGGAAACGCACATCTCCTGGGTGCTGCTGACCGGACACGATGCCTACAAGATCAAGAAAGCAGTCGATCTTGGCTTCCTCGATTTTTCCACTCTGGAGGCGCGCCACTTTTATTGCAACGAAGAGCTGCGCCTCAATCGCCGCCTCGCCCCCGGCCTCTACCTCGGTGTCATTGCCATCGGCGGAAGCCCGGAGCAGCCGGTGCTGGGTGGTGAGCCCGCCATCGAGTATGCGGTCCACATGCGGCGCTTCGCCCAATCCAGCATGATGAATCGTATGCTGGCACGCGGTCGCGTCACCCTCGCTCATATAGATAAACTGGCCTCTGTCATCGCCAATTTCCACACCGCGCTGCCACCTGCCGCAGCGGATTCGCCGTTTTGCGCTACGGCTGCGATACAGACAGCAGCGTTGCAAAACTTCGCACAATTGCCGCAACTGCTCAGTGCGCCCAATGACCTGACTATGCTGGAAGCGGTGCACCAGGCCAGCGCGCTCGAGTTCGCCGCCTGTGAGCCACTGTTCCGGCAGCGCGCGGCGGCAGGCTGCGTGCGCGAGTGCCATGGCGATCTGCATCTCGGCAACATCGTGGTGCTGGACGACATACCCACCCCTTTCGACTGCATCGAGTTCAGCGCGGCACTGCGCTGGATCGACGTGATCAGCGATATCAGTTTCCCGGTCATGGATTTGCTGCAGCGTGGCCAGCCGCAACTGGCTTGGCGTTTGCTCAATGCCTATCTGGAAAACACCGGCGATTATTCCGGATGCGGCGTGTTGCGCTTCTATCTCGCTTACCGCGCCATGGTGCGCGCCAAAATCGCCGCGATACGCGCCAGCCAGCGGGGCATTGCAAAGGCGAAACAGGAGTTAAAGAACTGCCGCAGCTATCTCGTCTTGGCCATTGATTACATGACACATCGTCGGCCCGCGTTGATCATCACCCATGGGCTGCCCGGTTGCGGCAAGAGCACCTTCGCGCAGATCGCGCTGGAGCGGCTGGGCGCGATACGCATCCGCTCGGATGTCGAACGCAAGCGGCTGTTCAGATTGACGGCGCTGGCCGACAGCAATTCGCAGATCGATGCGGGCATCTACAGCGAGGATGCGACACGCCGCACCTACACACGTCTGCATGAACTGGCGCGCGGCCTGATCGCCGCAGGGTTTTCCGTCATCGTCGATGCCGCTTTCCTGCGCCATGCCGAACGTGAAAGTTTTCGCGCGCTTGCGCAGGAAATGGCTGTGCCCTTCGTGATTGCCAGTTTGCAGACTGACGCGGCCGTGCTGGCAGAACGGCTGGCGCAACGGAGTAGACGCGGCAACGATGCCTCTGAAGCCGGCATTTCTGTATTGCAAAAACTGCAGGTTGCTCAGGAGCCGCTGCGGGATGAGGAGCGGGTCGCCGCCGTGACTTTCATCAACAACGGCGATGTCGATGAGATGCGATATGCCGTCGAGGGATGGAAGTCGCTCGATGCACACCTGGCATGAGGCCTGGATCGCAATACCTACTAGCACATGAACCCATGTGTGTGAAATATACGTTGCGGGAAAGCGGAACTTCACCAAGTTCGGCAAACGACACATTGCGGACAGACGATTTCCTCCGAAGCGGATGTTCAACGTCTGAATTAAGGGGCGCGCATCGAAGACATTCTGTGCGAGAAATTTGAGTGTACGGTGGGGAATGATAGCTGCGTGTCGTTTGAAAGTCTCAAGCTACAGATAACCGCGCTTTAAAACGGTTCAACACGTTGCGCCAATGATGTTGGGTTAGGCGCGGATTTTTGCGCCGTAACCCAACAAATCAAATCATTACGACCAATGCCGGTGTTGAAAGTTGGGTTCATTGGGTTACGCGATAATGCCGCTACCCCAAACTACATATCTAACCGTTGCTCTTGCAATTCGCAGCCTCCCAGCGTGTTTTCCAGGCGATGAAATCCTCCGCCGGCATCGGCCTGGCAACGAAATAGCCTTGCACTTCGTCACAGCCAACGGCGACCAACAGGTCCCAGTCTTCTTGGGTTTCTGCGCCTTCGGCGACGACGCTTATGCCGAGCGCATGGCCCATTTGCACGCTCGATTCAAGGATGGCCCGCGCAACGCTATCCCTGGTGGCGCCGCAAACGAAGCTGCGATCTACCTTGAGTTCGGTGAAGGGCAACTGCTTCAACTTTTCCATGCTCGAATAGCCGGTGCCGAAGTCATCTATGGAGAGGTCAAAACCCTTGAGCCGCAACCGGGTGATGATCTCCAAGCTGGTAACGATATTGCTCATCAAGCGGCTCTCAGTCATTTCCAATATCACCCGCCCGGTCTCTTCACCAGCTTGCCGGACAATGTCGGCGAACACCTCTGGCAGGTCGAGCCGATCCAGGTTGTCCATGGAGACATTGACCGAAACTTTCAGGTCATGGCCCAACCGTGTCCATTCCTTGAGATGCCCCATCGCCTTGTGAAACACCGCCATAGTCAAGTCGTCAATCAGGCCGTGCTCTTCTGCCACTGAGATGAAGGCGGCCGGCTGTATCAAGCCCCTTTTCGGGTGGCGCCAGCGCACCAAGCACTCGGCGCCCACCACGCGCCGGTCGGCCACCGTCACCTTGGGCTGGAAGAAAGTTTCCATCTGACCGGCATCCAGTCCGGCACGAATTTCTTCCGGACTGAGCTCTTGTATCGGGCCGTAATTAGCCTTGGGCTCTAAGCCAGTGAAATTGATGAGCGCAGTCAACAGTGCCGCTTCCTCAACAGGCTTTTGCAGCGTGCCGAGAAATCCCAGCTTGTGCGCCTGCACCAAGCTTTCCACGGTTTTGATCACCCGTTTATCACTGCCGGAAGAAAGGATCACTCCTCCTTCAAAACCCCGATCCGCCAAGTGCCGCAAAAATTCGATGCCATCCATGCCCGGCATATTGAGATCGCATATTATCAGTTGCAGCGGCCTGATTGCGCCATCAACGGCCGCCAGCGCCGCATTACCATCGAGGGACCGGCTCACGCTCTTGACGCCAAGACCATGAAGCATGTCCTCAACAAAATCCAGCACGAATTCGTCGTCATCCACCAGCAGGACACGCAAGAATTCAAGCTTGTCTGAAAGTAGCGCGGAAATATTGCTTATCGGTTTTTTCATGTTAATGACTCCTGTAAAAATGCGGTTGTGTTGACAGGCTCATGCGGTTTCTTGCTCCACCTGCCTGGCAATGCGTTCCAGTAGCGGATGCAATTGCCGCAGCAGCATCCCTGCCTGCGACAAATCATTGGCTTTATCGGCGGATTCCAGCGCCTGGCAGAGATCGGCGAAGCCCATCGCCCCCACCGTCCGCGCAGAGGATTTCAGTTTGTGGCCCAACCCGCCGAGCGCAGCCAGATCGCCACTGGTATGTGCGGCATCCATTTCGGCCAGGGTTTTCTGCGCCGTCTCCAAAAACTTGAGCGCGAACTTGCGCACCTTGTCGGGATCATCACTGACCAGATGACCCAGAATGGCAAGGTCGATCACATCGTCTCCCATCCTGACTTTGGCGGCGCGCCGGTCGCCGCCGCGGCGGCGCTCTTTACCGCTACGCAGATCAGCGACAAGTCCTTCCTCGCGTGTTATTCCGGCCCTATCCGGCAGCCACTTGGCCAGCACCAGCACTATCTGATCCGGGTCTATCGGCTTGCTGATGAAATCATCCATGCCGCTGGCAAGACAGCGTTCGCGGTCTTCGGCCATGGCATTAGCGGTCATGGCGATCACTTTCTGTCCGGCCAGCCGGGACGTCGCCCGGATTTTCCGGGTGGCCTCGTAGCCGTCCATTTCCGGCATCTGTACATCCATCAGCACGATGTCGAAGCGTTCCTTGAACAGCAACGCCAGCGCCTCGCGCCCATTGTTGGCCAGCGCCACGGTGGCGCCGGTTTCCTCCAGCAGTTCCGCCGCCACTTGTTGGTTGAATGGGTTGTCCTCCGCCAGCAGGATGTTCGCGCCTCTGAGACGGGCGCGTGCGGCGGCTAGAGATTCTACACTTGCCTGGGTGACAGCGGCGAACGCCTTGCCATGGCCGAAACGCGCCGTGAAACGGAAAACGCTGCCCTTTCCCGGCGCGCTTTCAGCCCAGATGCCCCCTCCCATCATCTCCACCAGCTGCTTGCTGATGACCAGCCCCAGACCAGTGCCGCCGTATTGGCGGGTGGTGGAGGCATCCGCCTGGGTGAAGGGATGGAATAAGCGCTGCATCTGTTCTTCCGAGAGGCCTACGCCGGTGTCACGCACGGAAAACTCCAGCTCCACAACTTTTTCTTCGGCATTCTTCAAGTTCACCGAAATGGTCACTGCGCCTTCAGCGGTAAATTTCACTGCGTTGCCGGCGAGGTTCAGCAGCACTTGCCCTAGGCGCAATTCGTCGCCCCGCAGGAAATTCGGCACATCGGCCTGGGAGGAGGTATCGAAGCGCAAACCCTTTTCCCGTGCCAAGTGGCCCACCACGGAGTCCATGTTAGCCAGGATGGTGCGCAGGTCGAAATCGTTGGACTCCAGCGTCATCTTGTTGGCCTCGATCTTGGAGAAATCGAGAATGTCATTGATGATGCCCATCAGCGTCTTGGCCGACTGGTTCGCCTTCTCAATATAGTCCCGCTGCTTGTCGCCCAACTCTGTCTTCAGGCACAAGTGCGTCATCCCGATGATGGCATTCATCGGCGTGCGTATCTCGTGGCTCATGTTGGCCAGGAATTCGCTTTTCGTCCGGTTGGCCTTATCGGCGGCCTGCTTGGCCAGCATGAGTTCATCGTCTATGAGTTTGCGTTCGGAGATGTCCTGCACCGTCCCGAGCATTTTGACAGCTTGTCCATTTTCGTTGCGTATCACCTCGGCCTGTTCATGCACGTAACGCACCGAGCCATCCGGACACAAGATACGGTGATCAATGTTGTAGGGATGCCCCAACTCAAACGCTTCACGAACCCGGTCTTCCACAAGCTGCCGGTCTTCCGGGTGTATGGCTTGCACGAATGCTTCGTAGTTGGCGATGAACTGCTGTGGCGTAAATCCGAAAATACGGTAGGTTTCATCCGACCATTCACTCGTGTCAGTTGCAACATCCCATTCCCAGTTACCAAGGTGAGCAATGCGCTGGGCTTCGGTCAGCCTGGCGGTGCGCTGCGCCACCAGTTGCTCCAAGTGTGCGCGGTGCTGCTCCAGCTCGTCGTCGCGCGCCTGAATTTGCTCCAGCATGCCGTTGAATCCCCTTGCCAGCGTTCCCAATTCATCCCAGCCGTCTGGCCTCGCCCGAAGCGCAAAGTTTTTCTCACTGGAAACCTGGTCCATCAATCCGACTAGGTCGGAGATAGGCTTGGTGATGATAGTTTGCAGCCGGGAAACCAGCACCACCGCTATACCCAGTCCAGCCAACATGGCGGCTGATAACATCGCCATGTTCCATAATAGCTTGTCATAAAGCGCCGACAGGCTGGAGCGCACATGTAGCGTGGCGATGCGCTCACCCTCGACAATAATGGGGTAAAACACGTCAAGGTGTTTTGCGCTAAAGGAATGCAGCTCCCCATTCTGCACAAAACTTTCCGGCGGAGCTTCTGTTCCCTCACGCGAATATGCCGCAAAAGTCTTGCCGTCCCTGCCATAGATCACGGCGAACTCGATGTCTTTTATGGCACCCATCGCGCCCAGCGTCTGCGTTGCCGCCTTGGGATCATTGAATTCCAAAGCCGCCATGCTATTGGTCGCGATGATTCTTGACTGACTGCCGACGGTCTCCACCAACTCGGCGCGAACCAGTAACCACTGCAATACCAGCGACATCATCAAAGCAAAAAGCAGGGCTGTACCCGTCGCAAAAAAAGCGATGTATATGAACTTGCGTTTGACAGACGCATTTCGGAATAGGGTGAGCAACTTCATTGCACCCCCCCGTGTTGATTGACAATACGCGCCAGCTTCAGCAATTGTGAACTGATGTTGAGTCCGGCTCGTCTGGCAGCGTCGATATTGATCTCAATGCGCACCATATTGTCTTCCAGATAGAAGTTGACCATCACGCCTTGTTCGGCATAACCCTCGGTATCGCCTATGGTCAGCACGGTGCTGCCTTCGATGCCATCCAGTATCTGCCTTATATTGCCTGATTCGGAAACAGCAATGAACAGCACGCGGCATTCCTTCAGGTTGGTCTCGGAGCCGACAGGCACAATCTCCCAAACCAGGCCGCTGACCTTCTTGTTCCTCAACGTGTCCAATGCTTTCCCAAACGAATTATGTCCAATGACGCAAAGCCTCATAGTGCTTGCGGCGTAGGCAGCTGCGGACGGCCATTCAACGTACTTGGTGATGCTGTTGATGAAGGCGGTCTTGACTTCGTACTCGGTGGGCGGTGCGGCGTGGATGCTTATGCTGCGGCCTGCGGTAAAAATTACGCACAGCAGGATGAGGATTGTTTTCCCAAACTTGTTCAAGGCTGGTTTTCCACTCTAAAAGCGATAGCTCAACTTGAGCCTGCAACTTCTACCGTCCTGCCAGATCAGGTCCTGGACATGCTCTGGTCCGCCGGGATCGGCATATCGTTTGTCGAACAGGTTATAGACACTGGCGGAAAGCTCCATGCCCTTTGCGATTTTTTCGCTGAGAAGAGTCAGGTTGGTGAGCAAATGTCCGGCCGCAAATGCGCCAGCCAGGGTTTTTCGTCTGCTGGTGTATTGAAGTTCCAATCCCGTGCGTAGCGCATTCCCCAGCACAGGCATGGATGCGTTGAGTTTCGCCAGATGCCGAGGGGAGTTGATGAGTTCAACCCCGCTGGACACGTCGCGGCTGATCTGCCCTGCATAGTTCGTCCGCAACTGGGCGCCGCTGTCCCACAGGCGTTCCGCTCCGACTTCAACACCTCGTGCAACTACTTTTCCAGAGTTCACAAAAACCAGAAGGTTGTCTGCGGGATCGGTAATTTGGTTGATGTTGTCGTTGATCGTATTATCATAAGCATCGGCAGTGATACGAAAATTCTGCCACGGCTGGTGTTCGATAACGAATTCATAGGATGTGATTTTTTCCGGCCTGAGATCGGGATTTGCCTTTTGGGTACCAGGCGATGTGTAATATAATTCATAGACGTTGGGGGCGCGGAAAGCAGTACCATAGAGCAGTTTGAAAGCCGTAACGTCAGCAATATTCCAGATGAGGCCAAGACGCGGGTTGGTCGCAGACCCTACGATGGAATATTGGTCATATCGCAGACCGGCATTGAGCAATAGCCCGTTGCCCAAAGTTATTTCATCCTGAGCATACACTCCCTCCCGCTTGCTGCTGCGCCTGTCATCCAGAAGAAGCGCATAAGGCGCTACGTTAAAATTGCTTTGATCCTGACGGTAATTGTTTTGATATTCCACACCCGCCACCACCCTGTGTTTTTCCAGCCGTCCAATGAGTTTCGCCTCGGTGCCCCACCAGGCGCCTCTGGATTGGTCGTGATTGAGTGTGACCGGTGCTCCCGTATTGGGGTAGATGCCATCGTAGAAATAACGCCCTTGAAACAGATTGGCGGAAACATCCCAGCGTTGGCCCACCTCCCCATAATAATCAAGGTTCATAAAAGACGCCCCGTCGCTCACCAAAAAATTTGGATCATTGAACACTGTGCCAAAAGAAGCGGTGGGAACAGCCTTGCCACGATTGGAATAGCCGCTTGTCAGGGTGAAACCGGCGACATTCAATTTCCCGAAAAAATTTCTGTAGCGGTCGCTATCCAGATTATGGGCGATCCCGTTGTTGATGGCGTTGAATTCAGGAAAATAAAGATCCTGCCCGAGGCTACGGTAGCGGGATGCGGAAAGCAGCAGTCCTGCACCATTCTCGTACTGATGACCATAACTCAGTCGCTCCTTGTCGGTGCCAAAGCTGGCAAGTTCACCAGACGCTTCCGTTCCGTTGAAATTCTTTCCGTGTTTGGTAATGACATTGATGACACCGAGGACGGCATTGCTGCCATAAATCGAGGAGCCCGGCCCGCGCACGATTTCCACCTTGTCTATGAGATCCACGTCAACCGGGAATTCCGTGCCGATAGCCGCCGTGTCATAGATAGGATCGTTGAGCCGGTAGCCATCCACCAGCAATAACATGCGGCTGTTGTAGTCACCCGTCCTGCCTAGGCCGCGGGTGCCGAGGTAATCATAATTACGGTCATAAGTGACAGACATGCCGCGCACGCTTCTCACAATGTCCGCAAGCGTGCGGTAACCATATGTTTTGATATTCGCAGCAGTGATGATTGTTACGGAAGATGGCGCTTCCATGGTTTTCTGAGGAAATTTAGAGGCAGTGGATACCTTAATGTTCATCAACTCTTCAATGGGAAGCTGCGTGAGATCAGCCTGCGCGGACGGCTCATTGGGCTCAGCCGCAGCCAGCCTAGCCAAGGCCAAGGTCAGGGCGATACAAATTATCATCCTCATCAAGGCGGGCTCCTCAGTTATGTGCGGTTCTTTCAATTTGAACCTACGCACCATCGCCAACCTCGAAAACTGGCGGAATTCATCCCATACACTCTTACAACCATTGTCGATTTGTTCCGTGCGCTATCGCACCTAGGCATAGATGCTTGGAGTGCGGGGTATAACCGCGCTTTAAAATGGCGCAACACATTGTGCCATATAAATCTTGAAAAATCAGTTAATGGGTTTCCTTTGGGGGCGATAGTCGAAAGGCGGCTTTTGGCACGAAGCGGAACTTCGATCAGTGCAGTAGTTTACTAGAAAGCGGTCATTGAAGCGCCGCCAAATGCCGCCTCTACTTCGGCCCGCAGCAATGCCACATCCTCACCCATATAGCGCGGCGAAAAATGCATCGGGATAACGCTGCCGACATGCGCGGCACGGGCGATCTCGCCTGCCTGGCGCGCGGTCAGGTGGAACTTGCGCTGTCCATGTTCGGCATCGCGTTCCATAAAAGCCGCCTCGATATACAGCAGGTCGGCGTCGCGTGCCAATTCGACGATGTGTGCCACGTTATCCTGATGCCATGCAACATCGGTGACGTAGGCGATCTTCTGGCCGGGCACGATGCGCAGCGCGGGCTTCAATTCGCCCAGCGACACCAGCCTCTCCCGCTGCGCATCTTCCTCGCGCCAGGCCACGCGTATCTGCCACTGCTCCGGTTCGTTGCGCAACACCGCCTGCTTCATGTCGCGTAGCCACGCTCCCACCGGCAGGCCGAGTTCCTGCAGGCGGTTCTTCCATACATTGACGTGCGCCTGTTCCTCCAGTGCATAAGCCAGACAAGGGATCCCGCCATGATCGAGCAAGGTGCAGCGCACCTGCATGGCCGGCTCGCGCAGCAATACATTGTCCGGGCAGAGCAAGCTTGCTTCATCTTCACGGCGGAACGCGCTGTGGCAGCGGAAGCTTGCGCAACGCCCTGCCCCGTTGCCATTCACCTCGGTGACGCGCAACGTAAAATCGGACAGATAGTTGTGCACCAGATTCCAGGTGTAGGCGCGCAGCTTGTGTTCCACCTGTTCCAGAAATTCTGGCGGGCCGAACAACTGCAGATCCTTTTCCCGCCCGAGCAGGATGCGCAACAACCAATCGAAGCCGATGAAGTGATCCATGTGCGCATGGCTGACGAACACATGGCTGATGCGCAGCAGTTTGCGCGGGGGAAGTGTCTGGATGTCGCCCAGATCAAACAACAGGGCGCGCCGTTCGAACAGGCAGTCGACAAACAGCGCGGGGTCTCCCGTCGAACCGTTTACCAGATTAGGATGAAAAGTCGGGCGCATGGCAATACATAGCAACTTAAATCTACTGATAAAACTACTAGCCATCTGACTAAGTTGGCAAACTACGCCAACCAAGTCATTGGTTATGCGCGATTCGGGAGCGGGGTCGGGCAGTGCTCGCGATCCGGGGCCGCGCAACGGTAAACTGCTGTGTATGCTCCGGTCGCTGCGCGCTGTCCTCCCCCACTCCCAAACCGCTCGCTACGATTTCTGTTGCTATGTATGGAACTTTGCGCATCGTTGAACTACAACACGACCGGACGATCCGGCATTTCATTGACTTTGCCGCTGCGTGCCGGGAAGTGACGCGACAGATGTTCACCCACTGCATGTATTCCGGCGAGCACGCCCGCTTCAAAATGTCCTTCGCGAAACGCCGCCTCCATCTCACGGCAAATCGCTTCCCAGACTTCTTTGCCGAGTTTGACATGGATGCCGCGATCGGCAACGATTTCGACATCCCGATCGGCCAGCAACAAATAAATCAGCACACCGTTGTTGTGCTCGGTATCCCATACGCGCAATTTGGAAAACACCTCGATGGCGCGTTGTTGTCCCGTCTGTCCCGCCAGCAGCGGTGCCAATTCCAATGCAGCTTCGACCGCGAAGCGGATTTGTCCGGCGTGCCGCGCTTCAGTTGAGCGTATCGCTTGCTCGATCGCATCCAGCGTGCGCAATGGAAAAACGCGCCGCACTGCCGCACGGCCGATCGATAGATGTCGCATAACTCTTATCAAATCCATGAGTGCCTCTAAAAATTCAAAATCCTAAGGGAGACAAGGCGCGAAATAAATTTTAACGCGCGCATATGTTGTATATGTAAGCGATAAAATTTATTGAGCAATGCCGTATCCCGACAGAGTTTGGATTTTTAGAGGTGCTCATTTACCAACTCCCCGATGCGCCGCCACCGCCGAAGCCGCCTCCCCCGCCGCTGAAGCCTCCTCCACCTCCGAAGCCGCCGCCACCAAACCCACCGCCGCCATAGCCACCAAAGCCGCGCCCTGCGCCACCCAGCAGCACGAACACGAACGCCATCAGTCCGACCAGCAGCGCAATCAACATCGGCACGACCGTCAACCAGGCCAGCACCCCCAGCGCTCCGCCCATCAGCATAGCAGCAGGAAAACGCCCGAGCAGCGCGCGCAACATGCCGCCCACGACCACCACCAACCCGAAGGCGATGAACAACAGCGACTCAATATTATATTTCCCGCTCGCGGCGGCGCGCCGTGGCGGCGGCAAGGGTTCGCCATTGATCACCTGCATCATCGCCGCTGTGCCGGACTCGATGCCCGGATAAAACTCGCCGCGCTTGAAACGCGGCACGATAACTTCTTCGATGATGCGATGCGCAGTGGCATCGTTCAGTACGCCCTCCAAGCCATACCCCACCTCGATGCGCAGGGTGTGGTCGTCCTTGGCGACGAGCAGCAGCGCGCCGTCATCCACGCCCTTGCGTCCCAGCTTCCATGCCTCTACCACGCGGATGCCGAATTGCTCGATGGATTCCGGTTGGGTAGTCGGCACGATAAGCACCGCAAGCTGCGCGCCCTTCTTCGCTTCAAACTCGGCGAGACGGGATTCGAGTGTTTGCGTTTGTCCTGCATCCAGCGTGGCGGTGAGATCGGTGACACGCTGGGTGAGCGGCGGCAGCGCGACATCGGCATGCGCCGCCCCGATCAGCAGCAGGGCAAGTAGAATTACCTGCGCAAAACTTTTCATTTATTTCGCCGGTGCAGCCGCTTTGGGCGCGGCGAAATCCACCGTCGGCGGGCGAGAAATCTCCTTCTCGTTTTCCACCGTGAACGATGGCTTCACCTTGTAGCCGAACAGCATCGCGGTCAGGTTGCTCGGGAAAGAACGTATCGCGATGTTGTATTCCTGCACCGCCTTGATGTAGCGATTGCGCGCGACCGTCACACGATTTTCCGTGCCTTCGAGTTGCGCTTGCAAGTCGCGGAAGTTCGCATCGGATTTCAATTGCGGGTAATTCTCCACGACCACCATCAAGCGGCTCAATGCCGAAGTCAATTCGCCTTGTGCGGCCTGGAACTTGGCGAATGCCTGTGGGTCGTTGATCAACTCGGGCGTGGCCTGAATGCTGCCGACCTTCGCGCGCGCCTCCGTGACACCCAACAGCACGGTCTGCTCTTGCGCGGCAAATCCTTTGACGGTGTTCACCAGATTGGGGATCAAGTCGGCACGCCGCTGATACTGGTTCAGCACTTCCGCCCAACTCGCCTTGATCTGTTCATCGGTTGTTTGAAAGGTGTTGTAGCCGCAGCCGCCCAACAGCGAAGCCAGTAAAACTATCCATAAGGCACGCATCGTTTGTTCCTCCAGGTTGAATGTCAAAAACATGCGGAAACTATAGCACTAAACCGCCTGCCCTGCCGCGTAGCCCGAAGCCCACGCCCACTGGAAGTTGTAGCCGCCGAGTTGCCCGGTGACATCCACCACCTCGCCGATGAAATACAGGCCGGGTACTTCGATGCATTCCATGGTTTTCGATGACAGCGCGTGCGTATCGATTCCGCCGCAGGTTACTTCGGCCTTGCTGTAACCGACTGTGCCGGAAGGAGTGATCTGCCAGTCGTGCAGTTGCGCGGCGATCTGTTTGCGCTCTTTGTCGTTATATTGATTGAGCGGCTTGTTCTCGATTTTCTTATGCTCGGTGAGTTGGGTACACCACACATCGGAGAAACTCTTGGGGAACCATTGAACCAGGAAATTGCTCAGCAATTTTTTGCTGGTCTTCTGTTCGTCCAACAAGGTCTGCATATCGCAATCCGGCAACAGATTGATGTGCAGCGGTTCGCCATGTTGCCAGTAGGAAGAGATTTGCAATATCGCGGGGCCGCTCAAGCCGCGATGGGTGACCAGCATGTTTTCGCGGAATGATTGTTTGCTGAAACTCACGATCGTGTCCAGCGAAACGCCGGTCAGATCGGCATACGGCTTCCAGTCATCTGGCGCAAAAGTCAGCGGCACCAGGCCGGGCTTGAGCTTGGTGATGGGTATGCCGAATTGTTCGGCGACGTGATAACCGAACGGGGTCGCGCCGGTCTTCGGAACAGACAGGCCGCCCGTGGCGATCACCAGCGCGGCAGAGTTGAATTCGTCGCGCGAGGTGCTGACGTGGAACTTATGCCCTTCTTTTTTCCCCTGCCCGTTTTCCGGGGAGGGGGAATAATTGATTTCGCCGACCTCACAGGTCATGAAACGTTTCACGCCCGCCGCTTCACATTCGCCGCGCAGCATGGCGATCACCGCTTCCGATTCATCATCGCAGAACAATTGCCCGAGGGTTTTTTCGTGGTAGCCGATGTTGTGCTTTTGCAGCAGAGCGATGAAATCCTGCGGCGTGTAGCGCGCCAGCGCCGAGCGGCAAAAGTTCGGGTTGGCGGAAATGAAATTTTCCGGCTTGGTGTTGAGATTGGTGAAGTTGCAACGCCCGCCGCCGGAGATGCGGATCTTCTCTGCAAGCTTCCTGGCATGATCGAGCAACACCACGGAACGCCCGCGCTGCCCGGCTTGCAGGGCACACATCATGCCAGCCGCGCCGGAGCCGATAATAATCACATCTGTTTTCATATTTGTTCCATTACCTTTATTAATTCGTCATTCCGGCGCATAACCAGCGACTTTGCTGGCGTTTTTTGCCAGCTTAGTCGAATGGCTATGCGCCGGAATGACGAAATCCCATGCTTTTCCTAATGGGCGTATTGTTTGACGAAGGCCGTCACCGCATCGCGATATTCAGTCCATCCCACCGCACCACTGTTGTTGTGTTCACCGCCCTCGATCAAGGTGAGTGTTTTCGGTTGCGGCGCGGCGGCATAGAGTTGTTGCGCCATCTTAACCGGCACTCTTTTATCCCACGTGCCATGGATCAGCAGCACGGGGATTTTGAGTCGGGAAATTTTTTTCAGTGCGTCAAAACGTTGATCGAGCAACCAGTCCACAGGAAGGAAGGGATATGCCAATTTGCCCATTTCAACCGCCGAGGTGAAACTGCTTTCTATGATCAGTCCTGCCGCTTCGGGATGATGCATCGCCAGGTCGATCGCGATCGCCCCGCCCAGTGAATGCCCGTAGATGAAGGCTTGCTGCGGCTTCACACCGCGTTGCTTGAGCAGATATTGCCAGGCCGCTTCGGCATCCTCATACACTTTGGCCTCGTTCGGCCTGCCGCCGCTGCTCTTGCCATAGCCGCGATAATCCGACAGCAGCACATTGAAGCCGAGGTTATGCAAGCGCAGCGTGTGTTCCAGATTGTTGCCGATGTTGCGATAATTGCCGTGCAGATAAAGAAGCGCCGGCGCGTTTGGTTGACCCGCAGGAATCCACCAGGCTTGCAACTCGCCCTGATCCGCGCCACTTCCCACCGGAATGCGCAACTCCTCAAACTTCATACCCAATCGATCCGGCGTGGTTTGCAGGAGCAACTCCGGCTCGAACACATGATCAAGCTGTGTCGCCCACATATAGGTGCAGGCTGCCGCATACACAACCACTATTGCAACAGCACCGATGGATAGGCGGCGCGTCCAGTTGCGCATGCTCACGCAGTCCCTTCCAGCTTTTTCCACAAACACGCGCCCTTGCTCGCCAGGTCGATGTCGGCAAGTTGTTGCGCGTGCTCGGCCAACTCTTCAGCACTTGGCTGCAACACGCGCAGCCTGGGGCGCGACGCATCGGTGCTCAGCACAGCCGGTTTGCGCGTCGTTGGCGCATCATCACCGAGCAAACTTTCCTGTCCGCGCGTCATGGCGAAATAGACTTCGGCGAGCAACTCGGTATCCAGCAACGCGCCGTGCAGGCTGCGGTGCGCGTTGTCTATTTCATAACGACCGCACAGCGCATCCAGGCTGTTCTTCTTGCCCGGGTGCATCTCGCGCGCGACCTTGAGCGTATCCACCACCGCGTTTTGCAACGGCAACATTCCGATCAATTCCAGTTCGCGATTGAGAAAGCCGATGTCGAACGGCGCATTGTGAATGATGAGTTCGGCACCTTCGATGAATTCCAGAAAGCTGGGCGCGATGTCGGCAAACTTCGCCTCGTTCTGCAAACGCTCGTAGGTCAAACCGTGCACCGCCACCGCGCCCGCTTCGATCTCGCGTTCGGGATTGAGATAGCGATGAAAGCGGCGCAGCGACACCTTGCGCCCGTCCAACTCGATTGCCGCCAGCTCGATGATGCGATGACCCTGTTTGGGGTCCAGCCCGGTCGTTTCGGTGTCCACCACGATCTTACGCATTGCCCTGCTCCTGCGGGTGCCCGGCCAAAAGTTCTTCGGATATCATTTCCACGCCTCTATTCGCCAACTCATCGGCGCGCTCGTTGCCGTCGTGTCCGGCGTGTCCCTTGACCCACACCCATTCGATCTGGTGTTGCGTCGCCAGCGCGTCCAGCCTGCGCCACAAGTCCTCGTTCTTCACCGGCTTCTTGCTCGAAGTCTTCCAGCCGCGCAGCTTCCAATCATGTATCCAGGTGGTGATGCCCTGCTGCACGTATTTGGAATCGGTATGCAGACGCACATGGCAATGCCGCTTCAACGCTTCCAGCGCGGCGATCGCGCCCATCAGCTCCATGCGGTTGTTGGTGGTGTGCGCCTCGCCGCCGAACAGCTCACGCTCCTTCGGGTGCCCGGACAATTGCTTTCCGTCGCCCTTGGTGCGCAGCAGCGCGCCCCAGCCGCCCACACCGGGATTGCCCTTGCATGCGCCATCGGTAAAAATTTCGACTGCGTCAAGACCGGACGAAGTCCGAGTGTCTGACGGCGTACTCCTTGCGGGTGCTGTGTCTTTGGTCATTCGGGTGCCCGGACATAAGTTTTTCGTCGCGGATCTGTCTTGCTACGCTGGGTAATCTTGTTATTCATCTTCGGCGCGACCGGCAACAGCTTGCTCACCAGTCCCTCGTTCCACTGCGGCTTGATCAGCCGCATCCCGTGCACGCGCTTGATCGCATGCACAAAATACACCCCGCCGCTCACCGCCCACCAGCGATCGCCCGCCGCCTCCATAAAGGCGAAACGTTCCAGCCATTTGATCTGATGAAACGGCGGCGCATACGCGGCAAAGCGGCCTCCCACCACTTCAAAACCCAGCAACGCCAGCCAGTCTTTGAGGCGCGGTAACGCGATGAAATGACCGCGCCACGGGTAACCCTGCCGCCTGCCCAAGACGCGATGCATACCCCACAGGCTGCGCGGATTAAAGCCGCTGATGATCAGCTGACCTTCCGGCATCAGCACCCGTTCCGCTTCGCGCAAGATTTGGTGCGGATGTTCGGCGAATTCGAGAACGTGCGGCAGCAACACCAGATCAAAACTATCGCAGGCGAACGGCAATTCATCGTCACACAACCTCACTTTGGCACCCGCCTGATCCGCACCGCAAAAGCGCAACGGTATGCGGCTGCTGTGCAGAAAATCATGCTCGGGCAAACCCAATTGCAGCGCGTTGTAGCCGAAGATATCGCTCACGGTGCGGTCGAAATACGCTTGCTCGCGCGCCAGCACATAGCCGCCCTGCGGGGTGGTAAACCACTCGCTCAAACTTTGCGCAATTAACTTACAATTCGGCATCGCTCAACTTCCACTCGCTCCATGTTCAAAATTACCGCCATCCCCGCCCTGAAAGACAACTACATCTGGGCTATCCATGATGACCATCGTGCTGTCGTGGTCGATCCGGGCGAAGCTGCGCCGGTGCTGGCATTCCTGAATGCACGCGGCCTGCAACTGGATTCCATCCTGTGTACTCACCGCCACAACGATCACATCGGCGGCATCGCAAAATTGCGCGAAGTATACAACGTGCCGGTGTATGGGCGGCGACATCCCGACAATCCGCACATCACCCATGACCTGCGCGAGGGCGGCCAACTCAAACTCGACGCATTTGGCATCGTGTTCGGCGTCATCGAGATTCCCGGCCACCTCGACGATCACATCGCGTTTATCGCACCTGACACTCTGTTCTGCGGCGACGTATTATTCGGCGCAGGCTGCGGCAGAAATTTTGAAGGGACACCGGCGCAACTGCACCATTCCCTGCAACGCCTCGCACAACTCCCCGACTCCACCCGCGTGTATTGCGCGCACGAATACACCGCCGCCAACCTGCGCTTCGCGCTGGCCTGCGAACCGGACAACGTCGCCATACAACAACGCGTCGCCGCCACCCAACAACTGCGCGCAGCGAATCTGCCCACCCTGCCTTCCAGCATCGCACTGGAAAAAGCCACCAACCCCTTCCTGCGCTGCAGCCAACCGGAACTTATCCGCACCCTGCAACAGCGCGGCCTGACCGACACCACTGAACTCGGCGTGTTTACTGCTTTGCGCGAGTGGAGGAACCGTTTCTAAATGCTTTCAACCCAGCCCGTCATTCCGGCGGAGGCCGGAATCCAGCTTGTCATAAGCTTCGCGTAGCAGACAAAGCCGTGTTTGGGCGTTGTCCCACTGGTGGAACAACTGATATGACTACTAGCCATCTGACTGATAAAACTACTAGCCATTCCACTAGGTTGTCAAAAGACGACAACCAAGTGGCTGGTTATAACCCAGCAAAAGACGCTGGGCAAGTCATTGGTTATAGCCATTCGACTAGGCTGCCAAAGAACGCCAGTCAAGTCGCAGGTTATGCGTGGGGGTATCGTGTGTGTCTGGATTCCGGCCTTCGCCGGAATGACGGACCCGAATTCAAACGCGATACAAACCAACTTCAGATTGCGATGAAAGTCGTTCTAGTTTATTCTGCGCGCCCTTCGGAGAGGTGGATGAGTGGTTTAAGTCGCACGCCTGGAAAGCGTGTTTGGGATAATATCCCAACGGGGGTTCGAATCCCCCCTTCTCCGCCAAATGCAAAGCCGCCCCTCGTGGGCGGTTTTTTTTGGTTGAGTTGGTGTGAGGTGAAATAAGCGTAGCGCATTGCACCGGATGAAGACATATTCGGCTGATCTTTATGATGCTAGAGACCCCCCTGTTTAGTTAGCACCACGAAAGCGGATTGTGCGGCCAGCGATCAACCGCATCAGCTTCTGTATGGCAACATAAACCAGCAACACCACAGCCAGGCTCGATAGAAATCCCGCCATAACATCCGCCGGGAAATGCGCGCCGAGACTCATTCTGGAAATCCCAACCCACAACACAAAGAACACACCTGCCACGCGCCACCTGCGGTTCAGAATAGGCCATAGACTGGCCATAACCACCATGGCAAACGACGAATGCCCGCTCGGCAGGCTGTGATGATATTCCGGTATGCCAACAATATGCACAGTACCCGGCGGCAACGCCAGCGGCGGACGGGGGAAATCAAGAAAAGGCTTTAGAACACCCAGCAACAAACCGTCGAACAAGTAAGCGAAACTAAACACCGCGATCACCGCCATCCAGCGGGTCACCTGAACCCGGTAATGCGTGGAATCCTGCACTGGCGTGTTCACAACAACCAGCGCAAACAGTGTCAACAAACCAAGATAGAGCGGGAAAAGGGTATGATCTGCCAGACCCGTCCCAAGCAGCATGACGTTATCCAGCCATTCAAATCGGAGGTCATTAATGGCGTGAAACAGCCAGACGTTGGCGCCGCCCCAGTCATAGAAAATCTCTTTCATAGCAGCTGCCAGCCTAGGCGTAAAGGGCGAATCCCCACATTGCGAGGCCGCCCGCAGCCGCCACAGCCGCCACGACGAACAACCATTTCTTGCGCGTCAAAACAGTGATGGAAGCCAGAGAAATAGCGATCTGTATCAGCGTCATGGATTGCGCCAATATATGGTGAGGATGCATCGCATGCTCGCTTTCCTCATTGGCTTTTTCCGATTCCGCTTCCAGTGCCTCGGCCTTTATCTTGATCTCCTTCTTTTCTTTTTCGTATCTTTCGATCTGGCTCTTGTAATAATCCAGCTTCTTCGCAGGTGCCAATTCGGCGGCAAGCTCCATCAAATGCCCCTTGTTACTTTTGGCCTCATAAAAATTCCATTGATCGGAAGCCTGGGTTTTCTTCAGCACCGCCTCGTTCTTGAATAACATGGCTTGATTCTGAGTGTCTCCCCCTTGATAGCTGACAATCGCGCCTACCGAAGCCAAAATTGCGGTGAAAATCGCGACTTGCCCAGCAAGACTATCTCCGCTCTGAGCATGATGTTCCACTGCATGATCGTGGGCGCCGTGGACATGAAATCCTTCTGACATATTATTTCCTTAAAGTTGAGGTGAAAGACAGACGAGATATTTTATACCTTGAATCTTCTCTGCAAGAGTAAATTATTGTGATCGGTCATGGTCGGTCTCCACGAGCAAAAACGGTGCGGTTTTTTATTTGGGGGAGCCTCTCAAAATTTCGCACAGATGGCTGTCCTTGGGATCCAGCGCGCTGCGTGCAACGGTATCGAACAGCACCTGTATTTCTTCGAAGCTGAAGCAGGAAAGCAGGCGATTAGCCATATCCGGCTGCAATGGCACCATGCAGGTTCGCCCATCCGGCAGGACAAGTTTAAATCCAGCCAGCTTTTTGAGCCCTCCTTCCGACTGAGACATAAGATCAGATTGCTCTTCCTGGAGCTCGTCGTAACGCGCTTCCAAGGCGTCCGCCAGATCATCGGCCAAATCTTCCGGCACCGCGACGACCAAGCCCATATTGTCATCCCGCGAATCGCACGCCACACCCAGACCCTTGGCGTGTTCCACAAACTTGTCGCGCAGGTTTGCATCAAAGAAAATGTATTCCATCATGGTGTTAGTTCCCATTCGGATATGCGCCCCTGGATTCCCGGCTAAATTAGGCACCGCCGCGCATGATGCCCCGCCCCGCCGCGTATTACAATAGATGCCAACATTCCCCACTCACCGGAGCTACGCTATGCCGAACCAATCCGATCTGCTGATGTTGCGCGACAAGTTGCGCGCGTTTGCCGAGGCGCGCGACTGGGACCAGTTTCATTCGCCGAAAAATCTGAGCATGGCGCTGATGGTGGAAGTCGCCGAGTTGATGGAGCATTTTCAGTGGCTGACCGAGGCGCAGTCGTTTGACCTCGCCGCCGAAAACAAGAATGCCGTTAGCGAGGAGCTGGCCGATATCCTGCTGTATCTGGTACGCCTCTCGGACAAGCTGGGGGTGGATTTGCTGGAGGCTGCGCTGCACAAGCTGGAGAAGAACGCGGTGAAGTATCCGGCGGAACAGGTGCGCGGCAGCGCGAAGAAGTATTCGGATTATTGAGAACTTCGCAGGTTGGATTATTGATCAACAGCGTGCTGAAAAACGTCGCGAGCGACGGCAGAACAAGGCGCGAAAGGGCGAAAAAGTAGCCGCTCTGACACGGCGTTGCGAAGCATCCGGGGCGGGAAGAACGGCCTGCATCTGCTCCCGCAATCGGCTGGCTCCGCCAGTAACGTGTCGCAGATGCGGTTTACATTTCAGTTTATCGCTGCGCGACCCCGCATTTTTCGCCCTTGAGCAACGCAGTTATGCCGAGCGCATAACCAATGACTTGCCCAGCGGCTTGTGCTGGGTTAGTCAGATGGCTAGTTGTTTCATCAGTAGTTTTTCATCCTTGACAAAAGAACGTTCGTTCTTTACAGTGCGCAGCACGTTCGTTCTGTATCAATCTTGCCATGACTGACTTCAACCCAAAAAACACTGAGTATCTTGCCAAACTCCAGGACTATTACGCCGACTGGAAAAGCATTCCCTCCTACGCCAAGCTGTGCGAGGTGTTCGGCATCGCTTCCAAATCCTGGGTCAAAGCCATCCTGACCCGCTTGAACGTAGCCGGCTTCATCGAGCGCACCCCGGATGGCGCTTGGATCCCATCTCGTCAGTTCTTCGCCCGCCCCTTGGCCGAGTCTTCCGTTCAGGCGGGAATGCCGGTTTCTGTAACCGCCACCCAAGGTGAGTTCTTCATCATCGACGAGATGCTGATCGATACGCCGTCCAAAACCACGCTGATTCCGGTCAAGGGCGATTCGATGATCGAAGCCGGTATCCATGATGGTGATGTCGCGGTCGTCGAGAAGCGCATGTCCGCCAACATCGGCGACATCGTGGTGGCGATCGTGGACAATGAGTTCACGTTGAAGACTTTGGCTAAAGAGCGCGGCCATTTCATCCTGCGTCCCGCCAACCAGGCCTATCCGGTCATCCGTCCGCACGGCACGCTGGAAATCTTCGGGGTGTTGGTTGGCTTGATCCGCAAGTACCGGAAATGATAGTGATGCAAACCGCTATTCATCCGGGTGCCCGGCCAACAGTTGTTCGGCCCCGATGTGCGGGTCGGCAAGTGCAACGTGCCACGCGCGGTCTGCTGTCGCTGACCCATCCCAACAAAGAATTATTTTATCGGCAGCGCGCCTTGCTGCGCGGTGCCGTACCGGCGGGTTTCCCCTCCCCTGCCGATGACTATGTGGAGCAGCACCTCAGTCTCGACGAGCATTTGATCCAGCATCGCGAGAGCACCTTCTTCATGCATGTGGCAGGTGACTCAATGCGTGGACTCGGCATTTTCGATGGTGACTTGCTGGTGGTGGATCGTGCCCTGCCTGTCACGCACGGCTGCGTGGTGATCGCGGTGCTGGATGGCGAGTTCACCGTGAAGCAATTACTGCATACGCCGGATGGACAGGTATTGCGCGCGGCACACCCGGCCTATCCCGACCTGCACATCAAGCCGGAACAGGACTTTTCGATCTGGGGGGTCGTGAGTTGGAACGTCCACAAGGTTTGAGTCGTGCGTGCTATCGCGCTAATAGACTGCAACAACTTCTACGTCTCCTGTGAACGCCTGTTCCAGCCTGGGCTGGAAGGCAAGCCGGTGGTGGTGCTGAGCAACAATGACGGCTGCGTGGTGTCGCGCTCGCAGGAAGTCAAAGACCTCGGCCTCAAGATGGCCGCACCGTGGTTCCAGTTGAAAGACCTTGCCAAACGTCACGGCATCATCGCCTTTTCCTCCAACTACACGCTGTATGCCGACCTCTCCAACCGGGTGATGCGGCTGTTGTCGCAGTGGAGTCCCGATCAGGAAGTCTATTCGATAGATGAATGCTTTCTGGATCTGACCGGCATGGCCGATCTGACCCAATATGCGCAAACGATACGCAGCACCATCAAGCAATGCGTGGGCATTCCGGTGTGCATAGGCATCGCACCGAGCAAGACCTTGGCGAAGCTCGCCAACCATGTCGCCAAGAAGCAGAAGCACTATGACAGTGTGTGCGATTTCAATGCGATGACGGCACGCGAGTTGGATACCCTGCTCGCGCAAATCGAGGTCGGTGAGGTATGGGGCGTGGGCAGGCGCAGCACCAGCCGCTTGCAGGGGATGGGCATAGTCACGGTGCTGGAATTGAAACGCAGCTCCGCCAAGCGCGTCCGCGCCGAGTTCGGCGTAGTCATGGAACGCATCGTGGCAGAACTGAATGGTGTGGCCTGTCTGGAACTGGATGATGTCACTCCGCCGCGCCAGCAGATCATCTGCTCGCGTTCGTTCGGCATGCCGGTTACGCTACTGGCCGACCTGGAACAGGCGGTCATCGCTTATACCAGCCGGGCTGCCGAGAAGCTGCGCGACCAGCATTCTCTTGCGGGTGGCATACAGGTTTATATCCGCACCAATCCGCATAAGGAAAAAGATCCGCAATATCAGCAAGCCATGCTGCTGCATTTGTTCGAGCCCACGGATGACACGCGCCTGCTGTGCCGCGCCGCCTTGAGCGGTTTGCAGCAGGTTTACCGCAGCGGCTACGCATATCAGAAGGCCGGCGTGATGCTCACCGAAATCATTGCCGCCGCAGCAAGGCCACGCACGCTGTTCGATGATGTCGCGGCACAACAGAAATCCGCAGCGCTGATGGAGACACTCGATCACATCAACCGCCGCATGGGCAGCGGAACGGTGCAACTGCTGGGCGAAGGAGTCAGGAAAATCTGGGCTATGCGGCGCGGGAATGTGTCGCAACGCTACACAACGGAGTGGGGCGAGTTGGTGGTAGTGCGATGAAGTATTCGGAGTATTGATCGCACCAGCCCCTCTAACGTCGAATCCCCTCCCCCATGCAGGGGGAAGGCTAGGGAGGGGGTAGAAAGCGTCCCACCGTTCCACCCCCATCCTAACCTTCCACCTGAAAGGGGGAAGGAACTAATCAGTTCCAATAAACAATTTTGGATAGAAGAAATGTGAGAAGGAGTTGTGCTACAGCACACGCTACGCTAGTTCACCACCACACGCGGCGTACCCTGTTTCATCGTGCCGATCACCGCCGCCTGTGCGAAGCCGGCGCGCTGAAAACAGGCCAGCACTTCTTCTTCTGCTTCCGGCGCAACGGCTGCCAACAGTCCGCCACTGGTTTGTGCATCGGCCAGCACACGGCGTTGCCAGTTCTCCAGACGCGCCGCGAAATCCACTTCATGCCCATAGCTGTCAAGGTTGCGATCGATCGCGCCGGGGCCGTAGCCCTGCTGCGCTAACGGCAATGCCTCTGACAAGATCGGGATACGGTCGAACTGTAGTTCCGCAGTCAATCCCGCGCCGCGACACATTTCCAGCAGGTGTCCGAGCAACCCGAACCCGGTCACGTCGGTCAGCGCGTGCATGGCTTTCAGGCCGGACAGCGTGCTGCCCACGGCATTGAGTTGCGTGGTAGTGTCTATCAGCTGCGCATAACCCTCGGCAGACAGCGCGCCCTTCTTCAATGCCTGCGCCAATACGCCGATACCCAGCCCTTTGCCCAGTATCAGCACGTCGCCGGTCTGTGCGTCGCAATTCTTCTTGAGTTTATCGGGATGCACGATGCCGATTGCCACCAAACCATAAATCGGTTCCGGTGAATCGATCGAGTGTCCTCCCGCCAGCGGAATTCCGGCGGCTTGGCATACCGATTCACCGCCTTGCAGAATAGCGCGTATGGTCTCGACCGGCAGTTTATTGATCGGCATGCCGACTATCGCCAGCGCCATGATCGGCGTGCCGCCCATCGCATACACATCGGACAGCGCGTTGGTGGCGGCGATGCGGCCAAAATCGAACGGATCATCGACTATCGGCATGAAAAAATCCGTGGTCGCGATGATGGCTTGTTGATCGTTCAGGCGGTATACCGCCGCGTCATCGCTGGTCTCCGTGCCGACCAGCAGATTGGCATAGGGCAGCTTTTCTTTGGCCACGCCCAATATGGATTGCAACATGGCCGGTGCAATTTTGCAGCCGCAACCGCCACCGTGCGACAATTGGGTCAACTTCACTTCGGACACGACTACCTCTTTCAATAATGTTGTTCAGAACTGCAAACCTATCACAGCTAGTCGAATTTGACGAAATTATCGACGTGCGCACCCCGGCGGAATTCGCCGAGGATCACATTCCCGGCGCGATCAATTGCCCGGTGCTGTCCGATGAGGAGCGCGTCACTGTCGGCACTTTATACAAACAGGTGTCGCCATTCGAGGCGCGCAAGGTCGGCGCCGCTCTGATCGCCAAAAACATTGCCGAGCATCTGCAAACACGCTTCCGCGATCATCCAAAATCATGGCGACCGCTGATCTACTGCTGGCGCGGCGGGCAGCGCAGCGGCGCGATGAGCATCATCCTGGCACAGGTGGGTTGGGCGGCGCACAAACTGGAAGGCGGCTACAAGACTTACCGGCGCGATGTGCTGGATAAACTTGAGGCATTGCCGCAGAGTTTTACATTCCGCGTGATCTGCGGCCCCACCGGATCGGGCAAGAGCCGTTTGCTCGCGGCCTTGGCAGACAGAGGACAGCCAGACAGCGGACAACCCAACAACGGACAACAGGTTCTCGATTTGGAAATGCTGGCGAAACATCGCGGCTCAGTGTTGGGCAGATTGCCCGAACAAGCCCAACCTTCACAGAAATGGTTCGATAGCGCGCTGCTGCAAACCCTGCAAAAACTTGATCCGGCCAGACCGGTTTACGTGGAAGCAGAGAGCAACAAGATCGGCCTCATCTCGCTGCCCCCGACACTCATCACCGCCATGCACGCCAGCGCATGCCTGCTGGTGGAAACGCCGCTGGCCACACGCGTCGCCGGGCTGCTCGAAGACTACCGGCACTATATCGACAATCCGGAAATGTTGATCGCGCATCTGCAAACGCTGCATCGTTTTCACGGCGCCAAGCAACTGGAACACTGGAGTGATTTGATTCACGCCGGAGATTTCGCCACCATGGTCGCGGAATTGCTCACGCTGCATTACGACCCCAGCTACTTCCGCGCAACATCCAGGCACTACGCGAATCTCGACAAAGCACAGCGCGTCCCGCTGGTCAGCTTGGCTGAGGATGCGCTGAAGGAAATCGCGAAGAACATGTAGGAGCGGGATGCCTGTCCAGAGCCTGTCGAAGCGGCCCGCGAACCCCTTATTCGCGGGTACGAAATACTTTTGTCCGGGCACCCGCATGGCCCGCTCCTACAATGGATCGAACACCCAAGCATCCATCGCCAACAGGCCGAACGTCATCACGCGATTCAAATGCACTGCGGTATCGATTTTATTCGCCGCGCCGAGTGCCACGAACAGCGGCAGCAGGTGTTCATCGGTGGGATGATTCTGCACGGCATGCGGCGCACGGGTGCGATATGCGCTGAGCGCGTCGAGATCGCCTGCCTTGATCCGCTCCGCCATCCAGTCGCAAAATTCTGTCACCCAGTCCGGTGCGGGAGCGCCGGGCGGATGTTTGAACAGCGCGCGCAGATTGTGCGTGATGGAGCCGCTGCCGATGATCAACACGCCCTGTTCGCCTAGCGGACGCAACGCGCGACCTAACGCAATGTGCCATGCCGGATCTTTATCCGGCTGCAGCGAAAGTTGCGCTACCGGAATATCTGCTGCCGGATACATTAAACTCAGCGGCACCCACGCGCCATGATCCAACCCGTGCGTGTCATCCATCTGTACCGGAATCCCCGCCTGTTGCAGCGCGAGGGCAGCGGCTTGCGCCATTTCCGGTGCGCCGGGTGCGGGATATTGCAGTTTGTATAGCTCCGCAGGAAAGCCGCTGAAATCGTGGATGGTTTCCGGCTGAACAGCACGGCTGACGGTTGGAATGCGCGTTCCCCAATGCGCGGAAATCATCAGAATGGCGGATGGCTTGGGCAGTTGCTCGCCAAGCTTCCGCCACGCCGCACCCGTATCGCCTGGCTCCAGCGGCAGCGTGGGTGCACCATGTGAAACAAACAGGACGGGCATTTTCATGTGGCAAATGCTAACACGTCGAAGCCGAAAACTAAATGATGCATCTGGACTAAAATAGCAGTGAAAATCCATGGGAGTGAATATGGAACTCAGACGATTAGGTGTAAGCGATCTGCAGGTGTCGGCATTGGCTCTCGGCACGATGACCTTCGGCGAGCAGAACAGCGAGGCAGATGCCCATGCGCAACTTGATCTGGCGGTATCGCGCGGAGTGAACTTCATTGATGGCGCAGAGATGTATCCGGTTCCGCCGCGTGCCGAAACTCAAGGGCGCACCGAGAGTTATATCGGCTCGTGGTTGAAACATCAGCGGCGCGACAAGCTGATCGTCGCCACCAAGATCGCCGGGCCGTCGCGAGGGTTTGCCTGGATACGCAACAGCCCGCGCATCAATCGCCAGCATCTTGAAGCGGCGATAGACGGCAGCCTGAAACGCTTGCAGACCGACTACGTCGACCTCTACCAGATTCACTGGCCGGATCGCTACGTGCCGATGTTCGGCAGTACCAGTTACGACATCGCACAGGAACACGACACGGTGCCAATCGCCGAACAACTGCAAGCGCTGGCAGAATTAATCATGGCCGGAAAGGTGCGCCACATCGGCCTGTCCAACGAGACCCCGTGGGGCGTGAGCGAGTTTGTAAAGTGTGCGGAAAAATTCGGGCTGCCGAAAATCATCACGGTGCAGAACGCCTATCACCTGATGAACCGCAGTTTCGAGACCGGACTGGCAGAAGTCTGTCACCACCTGCAAGTCGGGCTGTTGGCATATAGCCCGCTGGCGTTCGGCTGGCTGTCCGGCAAATACCTCGCTGACCCGAACGCGAAAGGACGCATCACCCTGTTCCCCGGCTTCGGGCAGCGCTACGCAAAACCCAACGTGCCTGCGGCAAGCAAAGAATATGTACGTATCGCACAAGACGCAGGACTGACTCCGGCAACGATGGCATTGGCCTTCGCACGTTCGCGCTGGTTCAACAGCAGCGTGATACTCGGCGCAACGAATTTGCATCAGTTGAAAGAAAATCTGGACAGCGCCGAGGTGGTGTTATCGGCAGAGGTACTGGAGAAGATCGAGGCGGTGCATAAGGCGTATCCGAATCCGGCGCCGTAATGCCGTGCTAGGATGCTCGCCATGCTTGAAATACAAGGGGTAAAAGCGATGCGTCAGATTGGTAATTTTTACCAGCATAAGCATCTATGACGTTTTGCCATCTACGTTAGAAATTCAAAGAATAGAGGTTAGCGCCTTTCATGACAGACGAACAAAAAATACAGCACGATTACCTGCTTGCAGACTTTCAAGCAACAAAGGCTGAGATCGCTCGGCGTTCAAATGCCCAGAAGACAGCACTGGCTGCTATGGTCGCATTTTATGCCTGGTTGCTGAATCAGCTTGTTTCAACAAGCCTCGGCCCATGGCACATCGGCGCAGTTTGGATCGTAACGATTCTTGGTTATGTCTTTTACAAGAGAGAAGATATTGAAATAGGAAGGTTAGGCGCATTAATAAAAATAAAAATAGCGGGAGTTGCTGCAAAGAATCTGAATGTATCAGCTGAGAATATTTTACCGTCCGAAGTCTGCGCCGCTGATAAAGAATTCGACTGTAAAACAAAATCCCTTGACTGGATATTTTCTGTATCGCTATTCGGACTAATTCCTATCACCCTCACGACGTTTTACCTTTTCGAAGCCACCTGCAAACGAATCTTTAACTAGCAAACGTAGCCCGGATGGAATGAAATGAAATTCGAGGATGTAGCTCCCGGATTTCGCTGCGTTTCATCCGGGCTACAGATGGGGCAACGAACCGCACTAACCGTTCCCTATAAACTCCAACGCATTGCCATCCGGATCGCGGCAGAACAAGGCGCGGCGACCGGATTGGCTGAGCGTGTAAGCGATCCCCGCTTGATCTAGTCGCGCTATCAACTTCGCAATATCGGACACCGCCAGCGCGACGTGGCGGTCGCGTCCGCCATGTGCGGGACGCTGCAAGCCAGCTTCCGGGTTGGGTAGCAACATCAAATGAATTTGCTGCTTATCCGCCACGTCGTACCACACGCCGTCGTAGCTCATCTTCGGGCGGCTTGGATTAGGTTGCAAGCCGAGCACGCCTTCGTAAAAAGCGCGTGCCTTGGCCAGGTCGGTGGTTAAAAAAGTGGCGTGCAGTATTCCGGTGATCATCTTGTTCCTTCCGTCATTCCGGCGTAGGCCGGAATCCAGTTGGTGTTATAAAATATTTCGGTTTTGTCCACGCGCTGCGTGAATATTTTTAATTGTCTGGATTCCGGCCTTCGCCGGAATGACGTTAGAGTTTGACTGGCTTCACTTTGCTGGCCGCCAGTTTGGCACGTCCACGCGCTTCATCGGTATCTTTGCCGGTCGCCAGCGCCACACCCATGCGGCGGCGCGCGAAGGATTCCGGTTTGCCGAACAGGCGCACATCGCTGTTCGGCACGCGCAGCGCCTCGTCCACTCCCCTGAACGCGATGCCCTTTGCTTCATGCTGTCCGTAGATCACCGCGCTCGCGCCGGGCGCGCGCAGGCTGACATCGACCGGCAGACCGAGGATGGCGCGGGCATGCAACTCGAATTCGTTCTGCACTTGCGAGCACATGGTCACCATGCCGGTGTCGTGCGGGCGCGGGCTGACTTCGCTGAACCAGACCTGGTTGCCCTTGACGAACAACTCCACGCCGAAGATGCCCAAGCCGCCGAGGTCGTCCGTCACGGTTTTTGCAATGTCGCGCGTGCGCTGCAAGGCCAGTGGTGACATGGCTTGCGGCTGCCAGCTTTCGACGTAATCGCCGTGCACCTGGAGATGGCCGATGGGTTCGCAGAAATACGTTTCTGTTTTGCCATCCGCGCCGATTGCGCGCACGGTGAGTTGTGTTATTTCATAATCGAAACGGATCAGCCCTTCAACGATCACCCTGCCCTGATTCACACGGCTGCCGCTGGCGGCATAGTTCCACGCTGCTTCCACCTCAGCGGCACTATCCACTTTGGATTGTCCCTTGCCGGACGACGACATCACCGGCTTGATGATGCACGGATAACCGATGCCGCCGTCTATCGCGGCGCGCATCTCGATCAGGCCATCGGCGAAACAATATGGCGAAGTGGGTAAGTGCAGTGTCTCCGCAGCAAGGCGGCGTATGCCTTCGCGGTTCATGGTCAGGCGTGCGGCACGCGCGGTGGGGATGACGCGCGCCAGCCCCTCGCGCTCGATCTGCTCCAGCATGCCGGTGGCAATAGCCTCGATCTCCGGCACGATCAGGTGCGGTTTTTCCTGCTCGATCAGCGCGCGCAGTTGCGCACTGTCCGCCATGTTGATGACGTGGGCGCGATGCGCGACCTGGTGTCCGGGCGCGTTGGCGTAACGATCCACCGCGATGGTTTCCACACCGAGGCGTTGCAGCGCGATGATGACTTCCTTGCCCAGTTCGCCGCTGCCCAACAACATGACGCGGATCGCGGAAGGTGTGAGCGGCGTACCGATGGTGAGCGGGTTGGCTTGAATGTTCATGCTGTGTGATTTTGTTGATATAGTCTGCGCGAAATTATACACACGGAGATGCTATGGCATGTGCGGCAACGGGAGTAATATGTACCGGTATACTTAACCACAAGGAGCGAGATCATGACGAACATCGTGCAATTACTGGGTGATGAAGCAGAACATTTGTTGAAGTATCGTTGTACCGGGATTCCCAAAGAATCGCTGCATTTACCGGGGCCGGATTATGTGGATCGCGTGGTGGCGATGAAAGACCGCAAGCCTGGCGTGCTGCGCAGCCTGCAAGCCTTTTATGGTCATGGTCGTCTGGCGAACAGCGGTTATCTTTCGCTGTTGCCGGTGGATCAGGGCGTGGAACATTCCGCTGGCGCATCGTTCGCACCCAACCCGATTTATTTCGATCCGGAGAATATCGTCAAACTCGCCATCGAGGGCGGCTGCAACGGCGTGGCCTCGACGCTCGGCGTGCTGGGTTCGGTGGCGCGCCGCTACGCGCACAAGATCCCGTTCATCGTCAAAATCAACCACAACGAAATGCTGACCTATCCCAATATCTACGACCAGACGATATTTGCCAGCGTGGATCAAGCGTTCGATATGGGTGCGGTGGCGGTGGGGGCGACGATATTCTATGGCTCCGAGCATTCGCGCAGGCAAATCCAGGAAGTCTCCGAAGCGTTCGAGCACGCGCATGAACTGGGCATGGCTACTTTCTTGTGGGCTTACTTGCGCAATCCGGCTTTCAAGACTGCCGACAAGGACTACCACGTTGCCGCCGATCTGACCGGGCAGGCCAATCACCTCGCCGCCACCATCAACGCCGACATCGTGAAGCAGAAAATGGCCGAAAACAACGGCGGCTACAACGCCATCAAGTTCGGCAAGACCCACCCCAAGGTATACAGCGAACTGACCACAGACCACCCGATCGATCTGGTGCGCTACCAGGTGGCGAACTGCTATATGGGGCGCGCGGGCCTGATCAATTCCGGCGGCGAGTCGGGCAAGAATGACTTGCAACAGGCGGTGCGTACGGCGGTGATCAACAAACGCGCCGGCGGCATGGGGCTGATCTCCGGACGCAAGGCGTTTCAGAAACCGATGCAGGACGGGGTTGCCCTGCTCAATGCGATTCAGGATGTGTATCTGGATAAAGCGGTGACAGTGGCGTAATTGGGTGGCACCAATTCTGGTGCATGAACTAATCCGGTTTGCCAGGGCCGGCGGGTTTGCCGCAGGAATCTGGAACGGTTCAGTCCGGCACAACTATGGTTTGGGATTTTTCCGCGATTCCGCCGCGCTTGAGCATGGAAAGATATTCCGCCTCGTTGAGCGCGATCACTTTCGACAGGTAGGCGATGTTTTTTTCAATCGACTCCAGATAGTAATTGTTCTCGACACCCATCACGTCTTTGAAGTGAAAGCTCAGGTTAGCGTACATGCCACCAAACGCACCCTCGAGCTTTTCCCGGGTAATTGCGTAAAATGATTTGGTCTGGCGCAGCAGATCGTACACGCTCTGGTAATTTCCGAAACGTGCTTCCTTGAACTCCAAATACAGGAACAGCAGTTTTTCCAGATAGGTGCGGTCAGCCATTTGTCCGGTCAGGTCGGCGGTGGCAACAATTTGCCCGAGCAGGCGGGTGCGCTCATCGGGAAAATCAATCTGGGAGAACTTCAGGGCGGGATCGGTACCGCTGATCATGAACTCCAGCGAAGTCGCAAAATTCAAAGGAAGATGCCGTGCGACGAGGTAGCTCCTCATGAATGCTATACCGCGTTTGACATGGGTCTGCGTGTATTGGGCGCCGGTACCGCCTTCCTCGCCGTCCAGTTGTGAATAGCCGATATCGTGCATCAGAGCGGCGATCATGATCAGCGTCATTTCTTCGTCGGTCAGATGGGTGCCGGAAATATGTACGCCATGCATCAGCCTCACGCCGCACAGGAAAACGTCCAGCGTGTGGGACAGGTCGTGGTAGAGCGTCTTGATAGAACTGTAGCCGGGATATTCGCCGCGGAACAGGCGCATGACGTCATCAAAAACGGTTTTGACCAGGGATGTGTCATAACTGGGGTTGATGCGACCGAGAATGCTGGTCGCCTTGGTCCAAACCGTGCCCGGGTCGCTGTTGGCGAACAGGCTGTTGATCTCGGCGGATGTCGGAATGTTTTTCATGTTCAAATAGTCAGCGCATCGCGTACCCCGTCAAATTCACTGCATTTGATTCACGCAGTATATTACAGAATACCGCTGGTATTCGGATAAAAATTATCGTGCTATATTCCTATATTCCTAATAGGGACAAGGCGCGCCATGTCCTTACGTTTTTGATACCGCATACAATTTCCCCGATAGCAAACTGGCGGAGACGATGAGCAACGCGCCTAACCAGTCACGCAGTTGCATCGCTTCATTGGCGAGGAAATATGATGAAATCGCAGCGACCACCAGCTCGAACATAAACAACAGCATGGCGCGGTTGGACAGCAAATGGGTGACCCCATATTGCACGGCAAAACTGATAGCACACAGCGCGATACCGAGCAACCCAAGTATCAGCCAGGATTGCGCATCCATCGCCGACAGTTGAGCCGGCATTCCGCCTTGCCACCACAGCAACGGTGCGGTCAATAAAGCTGTGCCTAACAACACGCTGTAAGACTTCGCCTCTACACTCAAATACGCGGCACGCCGTGATACCACATTGGAAAGCGCGAAACTCATGCCCGCCGATAACCCTATCCACTCAGAAATATTTTGTGGCAGCGGCAAGCCGCGTTGCGGCTCCCACAACATGATGGCTGCACCGCTGAAGGACAGCACCATGACTAAATAGCCGTAGCGATTGAGCCGCTCACCCAGCAGCCAATAGGAAAACAAAATCGTCCATAGCGGCGCGAGATAGAACAGCAACAACACGCGCATCACTTCGCCGTGCAAAATCGCCAGCACATAGCCCAAATTCGACCAGCCCGCGCTCAACACCAGCGCGACTGCCCACCAGCCGGCACGGGGCAATTCGCGCCACACGCGCGGCAGCATGAACGCACCGCACAGCATCGCCAGCGAATAGGTGATCAGCGTCGCCAGCGGGCCGCTCACGCCGGTTTCCTGCAACACCCGGTAGGGATACCAGATCAGCCCCCACACCAGCGCGCCGCTCAGGATTCCGGCAACTGGCAACACATTTTGTTTTGATGACACTGGCTCGGCCCGTATAATGCGCGCTGATTTTCGCGCGCCATTGAGATAGCAAATGAACCCGGATTTACAAAAACTACAGCCCTACCCGTTTCAGAAACTCGCCGCGCTGTTTCGCGAAGTTCAGCCCAACCCGGACTATCGTGCCATCAGTCTGTCCATCGGCGAACCGAAACACGCCACTCCGCAATTCATTCGCGACGCGCTGACGAACAATCTTGACGGGCTGGCGAATTATCCCACAACCGCCGGCAGCGACGCGCTGCGCAGTACGATAGCCAACTGGTTGGCCGCGCGCTATGGCATTCCCCCACTCAATGCCAAGACCCAGGTCTTGCCGGTGAACGGCAGCCGCGAAGCGTTGTTCGCCTTTGCCCAGGCAGTGATCGATCGCACGAAAAATAATCCCGTCGTGGTCTGCCCCAATCCGTTCTACCAGATTTACGAAGGCGCGGCATTCCTGGCGGGAGCCACGCCCAGCTTCCTCAACACTTTGCCGGAAGACAATTATGCGTTGAATTTTTCGCAATTACCGGAATACATTTGGCAACGCACCCAGCTTATTTATGTATGTACACCCGGCAATCCGGCCGGGCGCGTGATGCCGCTGGCAGAATGGGAAACGTTGTTCGAGATGTCAGACCGCCACGGTTTTGTGATCGCCTCGGATGAATGCTATTCCGAGATTTACTTTTCTGAAAAACCATTAGGCGCGCTGCAAGCCGCTCATCGTCTTGGCCGCAGCGACTATAAAAATCTGGTCATGTTCTCCAGCTTGTCGAAACGTTCCAACGTGCCCGGCATGCGCTCCGGCTTTGTCGCGGGCGATGCCAAGGCGATCGAAAAATTTGCGCTGTACCGCACCTACCACGGCTCTGCGATGAACCCGGCGATACAGGCCGCCAGCATCGCCGCATGGAATGATGAAACGCACGTTGTGGAAAACCGCCGCTTGTATGCGGAGAAATTCGCCAAGATGGTTGAGATACTGAAACCGGTGCTGCCGGTCACGATGCCGGATGCCGGCTTTTATCTGTGGATACGCACACCGATTGCCGACACCGCCTTCGCGCAGGGTTTATATCGCGACTATAATGTGACTGTATTGCCGGGCAGCTATCTTGCGCGCAGCGCGGATGGTGTGAACCCCGGTGAAAATTTTGTGCGCCTGGCTCTGGTTGCAAGCACTGAAGAGACCGTAGAAGCCGCGCAGCGCATAGCTGAATTCAGTCGTAAAATTTAGACGTAAGACTTAAGACGTAAGTTATTAGTTGGTTTTGTCCGCTATGCAGGTTTTGTTATTTACTTACGTCTTACGTCTACCAACTTTCATTAAACTGGAAAACACCATGGATCAATTGCAACAAATCATCGAACAAGGTTTTGAACGCCGCGCCGATATCACTCCGCGCAATGCCGATGCGCAGCTCAAAGAAGCGGTCGATAGCGTCATCACCCAACTCGACCAGGGCAAGCTGCGCGTCGCGGAAAAAATCGACGGCCAGTGGGTAACTCACCAATGGCTGAAAAAGGCCGTGCTGCTGTCGTTCCGACTGGAAGACAACACCTTTATCAAGGGCGGGTTCACCAACTATTACGACAAGGTTCCTTCCAAGTTTGCCGACTACAACAGTCGCGATTTCCGCGAAGGCGGCTTCCGCGTGGTGCCTCCGGCTGCGGCGCGCAAAGGCGCGTTCATCGCCCAAAACGTAATACTGATGCCATCCTATGTGAACATCGGCGCGTATGTCGATGAAGGCACGATGGTGGACACCTGGGCGACGGTCGGCTCCTGCGCACAGATCGGCAAGAATGTGCATTTGAGCGGCGGCGTCGGTATCGGCGGCGTGCTCGAACCGATACAAGCCAACCCGACTATCATCGGCGACAACTGCTTCGTCGGAGCGCGCTCGGAAATCGTGGAAGGCGTGATCCTGGAAGACAACGTGGTGATCTCGATGGGCGTGTTCATCGGCCAAAGCACCAAGATCTACGACCGCGAAACTGGCGAGGTTCACTATGGTCGAGTACCATCCGGTTCCGTGGTTGTTAGTGGCAGCCTGCCTTCCAAGGACGGCAGCTACAGTTTGTACTGCGCGGTGATCGTGAAGAAAGTGGATGCCAAGACCTTATCCAAAGTGGGTATCAACGAATTGTTGAGAGGCATTTGATACCGTAGGGGCGTAAGGCATTACGCCCTTGCCATTACCGCCGTGACGTTAGGGCGTATTGCCATACGCCCCTACGCCGTTTCAAAAAGGAGAAAGCATGATCATCACACCATTACTGCAACTCGCTGCCAGCAAACAGGCTTCCGACTTGTTCTTCTCGGTCGGTGCGCCGGTCAACATCAAAATCGACGGCATTGCCATGCCGGTCAACGCACAGGCTCTGGATGCCGACGTCGTCAAGCGCATCGCCTATGAGATGATGTCCGCAGAGCAGATCACCGAATTCGAATCCTATCTGGAGTTGAATTTCTCTTTCCGTGCCGAAGGCATCGGCAATTTCCGCGTCAACGTTTTCCGCCAGCGCGGCAACATCGCCATCGTGGTACGCCATATCAAAGCCAAGATAGGAAGCGCGGAAGACCTTAACCTGCCCGGCATACTAAAAGAGCTGGTCATGGAAAAGCGTGGTTTGGTGCTGGTGGTCGGCGCGACCGGCTCCGGAAAATCCACCACCCTCGCCTCCATGATCGAGCATCGCAACAACACAACGAGCGGCCATATTCTGACCATCGAAGATCCCATCGAATACATTTTCAACCACAACAAATCCATCGTGAATCAGCGCGAAATCGGCACCGATACGCTCACCTATGAAAGCGCGTTATTCAGCGGAATGCGCGAAGCGCCGGATGTGCTGATGATAGGTGAAGTGCGTGATCGCGATACACTCAAGCACGCGCTGATCTTCGCGCAGACCGGACATTTGTGCATGACTACCTTGCACGCCAACAACAGTTATCACGCGCTGAACCGTATTGTGAATTTTTTCCCTTACGATTCGCGCAGGGGCGTTTTGGCCGACTTGTCGATGTGCCTGCGCGCGGTGATTTCGCAACGCCTGGTGCGCAGCGTGCATGGCAAGCAAATGCCCGCCGTGGAAATTCTGCTGAACACTTCGCTGATAGCCGAGCAGATCAAGAACGATGAACTCGATAAGATTCGCGACTCCATTGAGAAGAGCGTTTCCGCCGGTTCGCAAACCTTCGAGCAAGCCCTCTACCAACTATTCAAGAAGGGACAAATCACCAAAGAAGAAGCGTTGCGCAACGCGGATTCGGCAAGCAACTTGTCCTCATTGGTTGATTTCTCGGATCGCACCGACACCCAAAAAGTGCCGGCATTCAACCAGGCCGCTCAAAAAAGTTCGACGCCAAACGCCGATTTCGCCGGCATCAAGCTTAATCTGAATGAACCTAAATGAAGTTGTATGGTATTCCCAACTGCACCACGGTAAAAAAAGCGCGCGACTGGCTGGCGCAACATGACATCGCGGTCGAGTTTCACGATTTCAAAAAACACGGACTGGATGCCGCCATTGCACAAAGCTGGCTGCAACAAGCCGACTGGACCAAGCTGATCAATCGCAGCGGCCTGACCTGGCGAGGCCTTCCGGAACAGCGCAAACAGCTCATTCAAGACGCGACTGCCGCGCTCGCGCTGATGCTGGAAAAGACCAGCGTGATCAAACGCCCCGTGCTGGAACAAAACGGCAAGCTGCTGCATGTCGGTTTTGACGAAGCGGCATATTCCAGAATTTTCAATTTTCACTCATAAATTATCAATCATTACTGATTCTCACCATGTCTGACACACTGCAACTTGCTAAGGATTTGATCGCCCGCCGCTCACTCACGCCCGATGATGCGGGCTGTCAGGACATCCTCATCGAACGTCTGGAAAAACTCGGCTTCAAGATAGAGCGCATGCGTTTCGGCAACGTGGACAATTTCTGGGCACGGCGCGGTACGGCCAGTCCCGTCGTGGTTTTTGCCGGGCACACCGATGTGGTGCCTACCGGGCCGGTGGAGAATTGGTTCAGTCCGCCGTTCGAGCCGACCATCCGCGATGGCATGCTGTATGGACGCGGCGCGGCGGACATGAAAACTTCCATCGCGGCATTCATCACCGCCATCGAGGCGTTTCTCGCGCAGCACCCGAAACATCATGGCTCGATCGCCCTGCTCATCACCTCCGACGAAGAGGGTGTGGCGGTGGACGGCACGGTGCGCGTGGTGGAAACCCTGCGAGCTCGCGGTGAGACTATCGACTATTGCATCGTCGGCGAACCCACCTCGAATAAACTGGTCGGCGACATGATCAAGAACGGACGGCGCGGTTCGCTGTCCGGTACGCTGATCGTCAAAGGCATCCAGGGCCACATCGCCTATCCGCTCCTGGTAAAAAATCCCATCCACATGGTCGCGCCGGCGATCGCCGAACTCGCCGCCACCACCTGGGATAATGGCAACGAATATTTTCCGCCCACCACTTGGCAAATCTCCAACATGAATGGCGGCACGGGCGCGACCAATGTCGTCCCCGGCACGGTCGAGATCTGGTTCAACTTCCGTTTCTCCACCGCCAGCACCGAGCAAAGTCTGAAAGACAAAGTCCACGCGATCCTGGACAAGCATGGTGTGACATACGACTTGAAATGGGAATTGTCCGGCAAGCCCTATCTCACCGCCAAAGGCAGTCTGGTGGCCGCGATCAGCCGCGCCGTCGAACAGTCTTACGGCATCACTCCGGAACTTTCCACCGGCGGCGGCACCTCGGATGGACGCTTCATCGCCGACATCTGCCCGCAAGTGATCGAGTTTGGGCCATTGAACGCCACCATCCACAAACTCAACGAATGCGTCGGCGTCTCCGACATCGAACCGCTCAAGCTTACTTATCAGCGCACGCTGGAAATTTTACTTGGGGAAAATTTACTTTCCAAATGAGTAATTATTTTTCAGAGGCGGCACAAAATCTGCACACCGTGCGCGACTATCTGCGTTTCGCGGTGAGCCGATTCAATCAAGCCAAACTTTTTTTCGGGCATGGCAGCAGCGATGCCTACGACGAAGCCGCCTACCTCATCCTGCATACCCTGCATCTTCCGCTGGACCGGCTCGAGCCGTTTCTCGATGCGCGCCTGACCGACAGCGAGCGCACCGAAGTGTTGAACATCATTCATCGGCGCGTCGAACATCGCATCCCTGCGGCCTACCTGACCCATCAGGCGTTATTGGGCGAATTCAGTTTTTACGTGGATGAACGGGTCATCGTGCCGCGCTCGTTCATTGCCGAATTACTGCTCGAACAACTCAGCCCGTGGATCGCCGAACCGGAAAAGATCGGCAACGTATTGGACTTGTGCACCGGCAGCGGCTGCCTTGCCATCCTTGCCGCACATGCTTTCCCCTATGCCGGCGTGGACGCGGTGGACTTGTCACCGGCCGCGCTGGCCGTCGCTGAACGCAACGTCGCCGACTACGAACTGCAAGACCGCGTGAGCCTGATCGAATCGGATTTGTTCGCCAAGCTTGGCGGTAAACAATATGACCTGATCATCAGCAACCCGCCCTATGTGGATGCCGGATCAGTCGAGACGCTGCCGCAGGAATATCTGCATGAACCCAAACTGGCGCTCGGCAGCGGACATGACGGGCTGGATGCCACCCGCATCATCCTCAAGAATGCCGCGCAGCATCTCACCGAGAATGGCGTGCTGATCGTCGAGATCGGCCACAACCGCGATGTGCTGGAAGCTGCCTACCCCGACCTGCCGTTCACCTGGCTGGATGTCAGCGCGGGCGACGAATATGTGTTCATGCTGCACCGCAACGACCTGTCAGGTCGCTGAAAACTGCTGCGCTCGACATAACTTTGTTGCTCAAGAACTCAGAATGCTCATTTACCTCTATGTAAACTCCGCTTCTTCGCCCTTTCGCGCCGCGTTCTGTCTTCGCTCGCGACGTTTTCAAGCGACCTGATTGCAAACATGTCGGTCGATCACTACGAGAATTTTCCGGTAGCCTCCATCCTGATGCCCAAGCGGTTGCGCAAGCCGGTCTCAGCGATCTACCACTTTGCGCGCGCGGCGGATGACATCGCCGATGAAGGCGATTTGCCTGACCAGGATCGTCTGCAACGACTGGATGAATTTCGCGCCGAGTTGGGGCGTATCGCTGACGATCAGACACCGCTCACGCCGCTGTTCATCAACCTCGGCGCAGAGATACGGCAACACAGACTGCCGATGCAGCCTTTCCATGATTTGCTCGATGCGTTCTCGCAAGACGTGGTGAAAAAACGCTATAACGATTTTGCCGATCTGCTCGACTACTGCCGCCGTTCCGCCAATCCGGTCGGTAACTTGCTGCTGCATCTTTATGGGGAAGCCACACCGGTCAACATCGCTTACTCGGACGCCATCTGCACCAGCTTGCAAATCATCAATTTCTGGCAGGATGTCGCCAAGGATTACGCCATCGGGCGCATCTATCTGCCGCTGGATGAACTCGCGCAATACGGCGTGAGCGAAGCGCAGATCGCGCAAGGCATCACCGATGATGCGTGGCGCAAGCTGATGCAGTTCCAGGTGGATCGCGCGCGTGCCATGATGATTTCGGGAAAACCATTGGGCAGCATACTTACCGGACGTATCGGGCTGGAGATGCGCATGATTATCGCCGGTGGATTGCGCATCCTCGACAAACTGGAAAGCGCGCAATATGACATGTTTCGCCATCGTCCGATATTGAGGCCGTTCGACTGGGTTATCATGCTGGCCAAGAGTGCGCCGCTCTCTTGATGAATGCACCCTCTCCCCAACCCTCTCCCATCAAGGGAGAGGGCTATAACCAGCGACTTGGCTGGCGTCTTTTGCCAGCCTAGTCGAATGGCTAGTAGTTTAATCAGGGAGAGGGGAAACTTACTAAAATTAAAATGACACCCGACCAATACTGCCAGGACAAAGCCGCCGCCAGCGGCTCCAGCTTCTACTACAGCTTCATGTTCCTGCCGCCAGACAAACGCCGCGCCATCACCGCGTTGTATGCCTTTTGCCGCGAAGTGGATGACGTGGTGGACGAATGTTCGGATGAACAGGCGGCGCGCACCACGCTCAACTGGTGGCGCGCACAGGTCGCAGCAGTCTATAGCGGCAAACCTCAGCACCCCGTTGCACAGGCACTGGTTCCAGTGGTGCAGCAATTTCATCTGGCACAGGAACATCTGCTCGAAATCATCGACGGCATGGAGATGGATCTCAATCAACTGCGCTATGCCGATTTCAAATCGCTGCAACTGTACTGTTACCGCGTCGCTTCGGTGGTCGGGCTGCTCGCAGCAGAAATATTCGGCTACACCGACCGCAAGACACAGAAATACGCGCACGACCTCGGCATCGCCTTCCAGCTCACCAACATCATCCGCGATGTCGGCGAAGACGCGCGGCGCAATCGCATCTATCTGCCGATGGACGAGATGCAGCAGTTCGGCGTGACGGCGGCGGACATTCTGAATTCGAAAGAAACAGAGAATTTCCAAAAGCTGATGGCGTTCCAGATCGAACGCGCGCAACGCTACTACCAGCAAGCGGTGGAACATCTTCCCGCAGCGGATCGCAAGGCGCAGCGTACCGGCCTGATCATGGCGGCGATCTACCGCGCCACGCTGGATGAAGTAATTGCCAGCGGCTGCCATGTGCTGAAAGAGCGCGTCTCGCTCACTCCGCGATATAAACTATGGTTGGCTTTCAAGGCGTGGTTGAAATCGTAAAAGAGCATGTCCCTTCCCCCTTGCAGAGGGGGAGAGCGAAGCGAGGGGGCAACTAGGATGGGGGTAGAACGCTCAATGACCACCAGAAGGATCAGCTTGGTAACCACCTCTAGGGCGAGATCGCTTCGACGTGACATGACTGATGTCGAGCGTATGCTGTGGCAGGCTTTACGCAGCAAACAGTTTGGCGGCTACCGTTTTCGTCGTCAGCACCCGATTGGACGATATATCGCCGACTTCGCCTGCATTGAGCAGAAGATAGTGATTGAACTTGATGGTGGTCAACATCAAGAGCAGCTTGCTTATGACGAATAGCGAACAGCATCTTTACAGATGCACGGCTGGCAAGTCCTGCGCTTTTGGAACAATGATGTTTTGAATAATTTGGATGGTGTATTAACAACGATCGCAGAAAAATTAACGGTTCTACCCCCACCCTGATGAAACTACTAGCCATTCGACTAGGCTGTCAAAAGACTCCAGCCAAGTCGCTGGTTATAGCCCTCCCCCTGCAAGGGGGAGGGAATGTGAGTTGCGCTCGGAGCTCGTTCCTTCCACTTTGCAGGGGGAAGGTTAGGATGGGGGTAGAAGCGCAAGAAAACTGCCCATGATGAACCAATGAACAACCATCAAACTACTCACACTGCCATCATCGGCGGCGGCTACGCCGGCATGGCTGCGGCAGTCGCGTTGGCTGGGCGCGGTATCACTGTCACCGTATTTGAAAGCGCCCAGCAACTCGGCGGACGCGCGCGCGGCGTGATGCATCAAGAGACCCAACTGGATAACGGCCAGCACCTGATGCTCGGCTGCTATCGCGCGACCCTGCGCATGATCGAACAGGTCGGCGGCAATATCGAAAAAGATTTCCTGCGCCTGCCGCTGCAACTCGATCTGCACGGCGAGTTTTCTCTCAAAGCGCCGCGCCTGTCCGCCCCGTTGCACCTATTGGTCGCTCTGCTGACCGCACGAGGTTTGTCGTTCAGCGCACGCCTGCATGCCGCGCGCTTCATGCTAGAACTGCGCCGCATGAATTTCATACTCCCCTCCCCCAAGCTTGGGGGAGGGGTCGGGGGAGAGGGCAACGACATCACCGTTGCCGAACTGCTCGCGCAACACCAGCAAAATACAGCTCTGGTACAAAAACTCTGGGAACCGCTGTGTATCGCCGCGCTGAACACCCCAATCCACAAGGCTTCCGCGCAAGTGCTGCTCAATGTGCTGCGCGACGCATTCAACCAATCGCGCGCCGACAGCGACATGTTGCTGCCGCGCATAAACTTCACCGCGCTGTTCCCGCAACGCGCCGCAAACTATGTCGAACAGCACGGCGGCAAGGTATACATCGCGTGCGGCGTGGAAGCGCTGCGTCCACTCGAAGATGGAATGGAAATAACCACCGTGCAAGGCACGGCACAATTCAGCCACGTCATCTGCGCCGCGCCGCCTGCGGTCGCCGCCAGGTTGCTGCGCCCCATCGCTGCACTTGCAGAAACGGTCGCACAGATCGACAGCCTGGAACATCAGCCGATCTACACTGTGTATCTGCAATATCCCGCTCACATCACTCTGCCCCACGCCATGCTCGGCCTGCACCAACGATACAATCAGTGGCTGTTCGACAAAGGGCAAATCAGCGGTCAACACGGCCTGCTCGCCGCCGTGATCAGCGCGGAAGGCATCCATCAGGAATTGTCCCAGGATGAATTGGCGCAAAAGGTGATCGCAGAACTGTGCGAAGAATTCGGCATCATCGAGCAACCGCAATGGTTCAAAGTCATCGCCGAAAAGCGCGCCACATTTTGCTGCGCACCCAACCTGCAACGTCCGTCACAACAAACACCCCTGCCCCGCCTGCTGCTGGCGGGTGACTACACGGCAGGCGATTATCCCGCCACGCTGGAAGGCGCGGTGATCAGCGGGTTGAAATGCGCGGATGTGATTACAATGTGACGAGGCATTATGTAGGTTGGGTTAGCAGTTTCACCGCGTAACCCAACAGCTTGTTTAATAAAAACGTTAGGTGCGCCGAATCCCATGAGCGATCTCAAAAATCTAGCCAACAATTTCAAACTGATAACTGAGATTGGCTACGACCTCTCACAAAAGTTTGATGGCGTGGATACTGATAACCGAAGAAAGAAAGTATCCACATACTATCTGGCGAAGATAGTTCCAGAATGCATGTCGCTGTTAAAAATACTGCCTTGGCCTCGACTTTCGAAGGAAGATATCTTTGATTTCTCATCCTTCTGCTCGTTATCGCGCAACATAATTGAGGCCTCAAACCTACACTGGTACTACTGTGTTGATGAGGTCGGCGGGGCAGAAGTAGATTTTCGTTTCCTGCTCTACGATTATCACGACAACACAACAATCTACAGGCTTGGAGCGTTTCTAGGAGACACAGCCGAAGAGCTAAGTGGCATTGAGTGCAAGCGAAGGGGCATACGTGCTCAGATTGAGGCTGGCCCAATATTTGGTGCGTTAGGTGATGAGCTTAGAAAGCAAATTATCAAAGGTAGAAGGTGCTCGCATCTGACTCAGGCGGAAATAGCCTTAAGGCGCGGACTAGATGTTGATTTCTTTAATGGCATCTATAAGTTGCTTTCAAGCAACGTTCACTCCACGCCCGCAGCAATCAGCAGCATAGTGCATGCGCGGGTCTCTGGGAGAGAACTTGAAGAAGCATATACAGGCCTACTTCTAACCTATGTGCCGTCCTTTGTTGCCGACATGATCAATACAATTGGAAAGATGTGGGATATTGAATTTGCAATTAGAGAGTCAGAAGAGATCATCAACAATTATTCCGGGCTCTTGTATGCGCGCACCTAACCATTCGTTGCGGGCGCGACGGCTCTGTCGGGCAGCGGCCTGAACTCAAACGTTGAGCTTCTTCTATGTGTCAAAGCGGTCTGCCACGATATCCGATCAAAAAATATCCTACAGCACTCACTGTCTTAACAAATAACGTTGCCAAATTATTTCGCTTTACAGTTTAGTACGCCCCAACCTCAACGCATTCGTAATCACCGACACCGAGCTGAAACTCATCGCAGCGGCGGCGATGATGGGCGATAGCAATAATCCGAAGAACGGATACAGCAGCCCCGCCGCGACCGGCACACCCAGCATGTTGTAGATGAAGGCGAAGAACAGGTTTTGCCGGATGTTGCGCATCGTGGCCTGGCTCAGGTGTCGCGCGCGGACGATGCCGTTCAGGTCGCCTTTGATCAGTGTCACCCCGGCGCTTTGCATCGCCACATCGGTGCCCGTTCCCATCGCGATGCCCACCTGCGCCTGCGCCAGTGCCGGCGCGTCGTTGATGCCGTCGCCCGCCATCGCCACGATTCGTCCTTCGGCTTGCAGTTGTTTGACGATCTCGACTTTTTGTTCCGGCAACACTTCGGCCACCACGCGTTTGATGCCCAATTTTTTCGCGACCACATCTGCGGTGGCGCGGCTGTCTCCGGTGAGCATGACCAGCTCCAGCCCGGCAGCCTGCAAGGCGCGCACCGCTTCCAGTGTGGATTCCTTGATTGGATCGGACACGCCGATCAGACCCGCAGGCTTGCCATCGACGGCCACGAACATCACGGTCTGCCCTTCTGCGCGCAACGCATCGGCACGTTCGATCAGTTCACGCATCTCTATGCCCAGCTCGACAAATAATTTCTGATTGCCGATCGCGACTTTGCGGCCGGCCACCAGACCGGTGATGCCTTTGCCGCTGACGGATTGAAAATCCTTTACCTCGGACAATGCCAGGCTGCGCTCCTCGGCTCCCTTGATGATGGCATCCGCCAGCGGATGTTCGCTGGCGCGCTCCAGGCTGGCACCCAACTGTAAAATATCGTTATCCTGAAATCCTTGCATTGCCACGACCGAAGTCAGTTTCGGTTTGCCTTCGGTCAGCGTGCCGGTCTTGTCGGTCACCAGCGTGTTCACTTTTTCCATGATCTCCAGCGCCTCGGCGTTCTTGATCAGCACCCCTGCCGCCGCTCCGCGACCAGTTCCGACCATGATCGAGATCGGCGTCGCCAGCCCCAGTGCGCACGGACAGGCGATGATCAGCACTGACACCGCAGCCACGATGGCATGGGCGAATCTTGGCTCGGGTCCCCACACCATCCAGATGCCAAATGCCAGCAGCGCAACCATTACCACTATCGGCACGAAATATCCGGACACCGTATCGGCGAGCCGCTGTATCGGTGCGCGGCTGCGTTGCGCTTCGCTGACCATGTGGATGATTTGCGCGAGCAGAGTATCCGCGCCGACTTTTTCCGCGCGCATCAGCAAGCCGCCGGTGCCGTTCAGCGTCGCGCCGATCAGGCGCTCTCCTTGCTGCTTCTCGACCGGTATCGGTTCGCCGGTCACCATGGATTCATCAACCGAACTGCTGCCCTCCACGACTTGCCCATCCACCGGGATTTTTTCGCCGGGGCGCACGCGCAGCACATCGCCTGCCTGCACCTGCTCCAGCGGAATGTCTTCCTCATTGCCGTCGCTGCGCACGATGCGCGCGGTCTTGGGCGACAGGCCCAGCAACAGTTTGATCGCGGTGTTGGTGCGGCTGCGCGCTCTGAGTTCCAGCACTTGCCCCAACAGCACCAGCGCGGTGATCGCCGCAGCGGCTTCAAAATAAATCGGCAGCGTGCCATCCTCGCGGCGCAGCGTCGCCGGAAAAATATCCGGCAGGAAAGTGCCGATCACGCTGTACGACCAGGCCACACCCACGCCCAGCGAAATCAGCGTGAACATGTTCAGATGCCGGTTGACCAGGGATGCCCAGCCGCGCTGGAAAAACGGCCAGCCGCCCCACAGCACCACCGGGGTAGCCAACAAAAACTCGACGAGTTGCAAATGCGAAAATGAAATCATCTGCGGCGCAAAACCCATCCACATATCGGCGGCCATCGCCATCACGAACACCGGCACGGCCAATGCCGTGCTGATCCAGAAGCGCCGCGTCATATTGTCCAGCTCGGGATTCTCTTCCCTGGCAGCCACCGTTCTGGGTTCCAGCGCCATGCCGCAGATCGGACAATCGCCGGGTTCGCTGCGCACAATCTGCGGATGCATCGGGCAAACATATTCGGTGACATCAGGTCTTGCTGACACGGGATTTACCGGCTCCAGTGCCATGCCACATTTCGGGCACGAACCGGGGGTGGCCTGATGCACTTCGGGATCCATCGGGCAGGTGTAATTCCAATCCGATTTCATCAGTGACACTGCGTTGGCTTCCTCGCTCACTCCTGGCCGTGCTGGATGCACTGTCTGCGTCGTTCGCTCGTCGCCGCCTTGTTTCACTTTCGAAATAGAATTGGAATAAGTGCTCACGGGCTGAACTGTAGTCGGCGCGACCGGGTTGAGGTATTTTTCAGGATTTGCCGAAAACTTTTCCACGCAGTGTTGCGAACAAAAGTAATAGCGCTTGCCAGCATGCTCCAGGCTGCGCCCCTTCTCGGTGTCAACTTTCATGCCGCATATGGGATCTATGGCTGTGCTCATGAGGTTCCTTTCAATTGGCCAGAATTTTATTCCAGCATACTCCGTTTAATTTCGCGCATCTTGATCAAAGCATACAGCACCGGAATCACCACCAGCGTCAGCACCGTCGAGGAGATCATCCCGCCTATCATCGGCGCGGCGATGCGACTCATCACTTCGGAGCCGGTTCCGGTTCCCCACATGATAGGCAATAGTCCGGCCATAATCGCCACCACCGTCATCATCTTCGGCCGCACCCGTTCCACCGCGCCGATCATGATGGCGGCATGTAAATCATCACCGGTGAGTGCGCGGCCTTCGGCAACACAGCTCGCACGAATTTCCTGCCAGGCACGATCCAGATAGATCAGCATCACCACACCGGTTTCTGCCGCGACCCCCGCCAGCGCGATGAAGCCGACCGCCACCGCGACCGACAGATTGTAGCCGAGCAGCCACAACAGCCACACGCCGCCAACCAGTGCAAACGGAACGGACAGCATCACGATCAGTGTTTCGGTGACGCGCCTGAAGTTGAGATATAGCAACAAAAATATAAGCAGCAAAGTGATCGGCACCACGATCTTCATCTTGGCGGCGGCGCGCTCCATGTATTCGAACTGCCCGCTCCAGGTCGCGTAGTAGCCGGGCGGAAATTTCACCTGCTGCGCCACCGCCTTGCGCGCCTCGGCCACATACGAGCCGATGTCGCGGTCACGGATGTCCACGTAAATATACGCCGACAGCAGCGCGTTCTCGGTGCGTATGGCTGGCGCGCCCTTGCTGATGACGACCTTGGCGAGTTGCCCGAGCGGAATCATCGCACCGTCTGATGTGGGCACCAGCACCTCGCGCGCGATCTGCTCCGGTGTGCTGCGCAGCTCGCGCGGATAACGCACGTTCACGCCGAAGCGTTCCAGTCCTTCCACCGTGGTGGTGACATTTTCGCCGCCCAGTGCGGTGACGATCACATCCTGCACCTCGCCCATCGTCAGCCCATAGCGCGCCAGTGCCAGGCGATCCGGCTCGATGTTGAGATAGAAGCCGCCGGTGATACGCTCGGCAAAGGCACTGGTTGTACCCGGAACATTTTTGACCACGGCTTCGATATCCTTGGCCAGACGTTCCATTTCATCAAGGTTTTTTCCGAACACCTTGATGCCAATCGGCGTGCGAATACCGGTGGCCAACATATCAAGTCGATTCTTGATCGGCATAGTCCAAGCGTTAGCCACGCCGGGAAATTGCAAAGCCTTGTCCATCTCGGCAATCAGTTTGTCGGTAGTCATGCCGGGTCGCCATTCTTCTTCCGGCTTGAGGTTAATCATCGTCTCGAACATTTCCAGCGGGGCCGGATCGGTGGCGGTCTGAGCGCGTCCCGCCTTGCCATACACAGACGCGACTTCGGGAAAGCGCTTGATGATCTTGTCCTGCGTTTGCAACAGTTCTGCCGCTTTGGTGACCGACATGCCAGGCAGTGATGAGGGCATGAAGAGCAGCGTACCCTCATTCAGCGTAGGCATGAATTCGCTGCCCAAACGCAACGCGGGATAGAGTGTCAATCCCATTGCCAGCAGCGCCACGACGATAGTGGTTTTTTTGCGGCGCATCACGGCGGAGATGATGGGGCGATAACTCCAGATCAAAAAACGGTTCAGCGGATTCTGTGACTCGGGTTTGATGTGGCCGCGGATGAACAGCATCATCAGCACCGGCACCAGTGTGATGGACAGCAACGCCGCACCGGCCATTGCAAACGTTTTGGTGAAGGCCAGCGGCGCGAACAACCGCCCCTCCTGCGCTTCCAGCGTGAACACCGGCAGGAACGAGACGGTGATGATGAGCAGCGAAAAAAATAATGCCGGGCCGACTTCCTTGCAGGCGGTGATGATTGCGTTAAACCTTTGTTCGGTGGACAGAGCACCCTCTCCCCCACCCCTCTCCCGCTCGCGGGCGAGGGGCTTTTCGGAAGCAGCTCGCTCCAGATGCTTGTGCGCGTTCTCGATCATCACAATCGCCGCATCCACCATCGCACCGATGGCGATCGCAATGCCCCCCAGGCTCATGATGTTGGAATTCATCCCCAGCGCGCGCATCGCGATGAAGGCGATCAGTACGCCGACGGGCAACATCACAATCGCGACCAGCGCGCTGCGCGCGTGCATCAGGAACACCATGCACACCAATGCGACGATCAGGCCTTCTTCGAACAGCGTGCGCTTGAGCGTCGCGATGGCGCGCTTAATCAATTCGGAACGGTCATACACCGTCTGAATTCTCACACCATCCGGCAGACCGGCGGATATTTCGGCGATCTTGTTCTTGATGTTCTGGATCACTTCCAGCGCGTTCTGCCCGTAGCGTGCCATCGCGATGCCGGACACCACCTCGCCTTCACCGTTCAGCTCGGTCAGGCCGCGCCGCTCGTCCGGTCCCAGCTCGACTCGCGCGATGTCACGCAACAGCACCGGTGTGCCGCGCTCGGCTTTGACCACCAGATTTTCGATGTCGCTTATGCCGCGCAAATAGCCTTTGCCGCGCACCATGTACTCGGTCTCGGCCATCTCCACCACGCGTCCGCCGACATCGCGGTTTGAATCGCGTATCACCTGCGTAACTTTACTCAACGGAATGTTGTATGCGCGCAGCTTCACCGGATCGACCGTCACCTGATACTGCTGCACGAAGCCGCCGATAGATGCGACTTCGGCCACGCCGTGCGCCTTGGTAAGCTGATAACGCAGATACCAATCCTGCATGGTGCGCAGCTCGGCGAGATTATGTTTTTCGCTGAGCACCGCATACTGATAAACCCAACCGACACCGGTCGCGTCCGGCCCCAGTTGCGGCGAGATACCTTTGGGCAAACGACCCGCAGCGGAATTGAGATATTCCAGCACCCGCGAACGCGCCCAATAGATGTCCGTGCCATCCTCGAAGATCACATACACGAAAGACGCGCCGAAGAACGAGAAGCCGCGCACCACCTTGGATTTCGGCACGGCCAGCATCGCCGTGGTGAGCGGGTAGGTCACTTGGTCTTCCACCACCTGCGGCGCCTGCCCGGAGTATTCGGTATAAATGATCACTTGCACATCGGACAAATCAGGTAGTGCATCCAGCGGCGTTTTTACCGCAGCATAAGTGCCCGCCAGCGTGATGAACAGCGTGGCGAGTATCACCAGAAATCGATTGCGCGCAGACCAGACTATGATGATGTTTAACATGTCAGTGTCCCTCGTGCAGACTCTGAGAAGGCGCTGCTGATGGCGCACTGCCGCCATGTTCCGCCTGAACACCCATGCCACTCAGCACCGCTTTAAGATTACTCTCCGCATCAATCAAAAAATTTGCAGATGTCACCACCTGTTCTCCCTCGGCGATTCCATCCAGCACTTCGACATAATTTTCACTGCGGCTGCCGAGCTTGACAGTGCGCGGCTCGAAGCGTCCTTCTGCCAGCTGCACCAGCACGATTTGTCTTATTCCGCTGTCGATCACGGCTGAAGCCGGCACGGTGAGCACCTTGCCGCCATGGGAAACAGCAAGCTCCACGTTGGCAAACATGGCGGGCTTGAGCAATCCATTGGGATTGGCGAGTTCCACCCGCACCTGCACGGTGCGGGTTGCCGTATTCAAGGTCGGATAGATAAAGTCGACCTTGCCCTCGAAATGCTTGTCCGGATAAGCGGCTATGTTGACCTGCGCAACACTGCCCGCTTTAACCGAGCCGATATCCTGCTCGGCGACCTCGGCCACCACCCAAACCGAAGACAGATCGGCAATCTGATACAACATCTCGCCGGGCATGAAGCGCATGCCCTGCACTGCTTTCTTCTCCAGCACGATGCCGGAGACCGGCGCGAAAAACGTCAGGCTGCGCTTCGCTTCCCCATTCGCCAATTGCCTGATTTGATCATCCGCAATACCCCAATTTCTCAGGCGGGCGAGGCTGGCTGCGGCAAGCTGTTTCATGCTGGCCTTAGCACTATATCCTTGGGCATCGTCATCGGCGTTTTGCAGCGACGTTTCACCTTGTACGGCAATTGCATATTCGCGCAGCGCAGAAATCAACTCCGGGCTATACACATCGAACAGAGGTTGCCCTTTGCTGACCGATTGTCCGCTGGTATTGACGTAAAGCCGCTCTACCCAACCTTCGAATTTCGGCGCGATGGTGTAAGTGCGGCGCTCATCGATTTCAATCCGTCCCGTCGCGCGTATGGTGTTGTCGAGCGTACGCAGCGTTGCCGCTTCGCTTTTCACGCCCAGCTTCTGCACCTTTTCGATGCTGATACTGATTTGATTGCTGCCGCCAACATTGGCATCGCTTTCATATACCGGGACGTAATCCATGCCCATCGCGTCTATCTTCGGCACTGGTGAGGTATCCGGCAATCCCATCGGATTGCGGTAATACAGAATCTTTGGCTCCGCCTTGGCAGTTATGGCAGGAGTTGCTGAAGCCGGTGCTGGTGCCGGTGCCGGTGATGTTCGTGTGCCCAGCCAATATCCGGCTGCGCCTACGCCCAGCAAAGCCACTGCACCCATAATTAGCGCGCTGATATTTTTCATAATTCTTCTCCCAACAAACGTTCGATTTCTGCCAAGCGCAACTGCGCTTCAAGCTGTGCCTTGAGTTGCTGCTGTCTGGCTTTCAGAATTTGTCGCTGTGCGTCCAGCAAGGTAGCGAAATCCACCTTGCCGTTTTCATAACCGGTCAAAGCGGATTGATAAGTCAGTTCAGCTTGCGGCAGCAGGCGCGTCGCGATCAACGATTCGGTGCGCCGCGCGGTCTCAAGGCCGGACATGCTTTCCGATAAATCGGCCAGCATCTGGTTAAGCAGTGCTTCCTTGCGTGCGCCGGAGGCCGCCAACATGGCTTCGACTTCGCGCTGCTGCGAACGACGCGATCCCTGTTGCAGCGGGATGCTGAACTCGACCATCAAGTCCCAAGTCTTTATCGTACTTCCGCTCTGGGTCGGTGCCACCCCCAGCGTAAAGCCGGGATAGCGGTTGGTGTAAGCAAGATCGCGGGTTTTTTCGGCTGCCTCGATGCGCGCATCGGCAATCAGCAACTGCGGGTTGCGCGCGCGCAACTTTTGTTCCAACACTGCGTAATCGAGTTGTGCTGCAACAGGCAGGCGGCGCAAAGACGCAGGTTGCGCCAGCGGAGCCATCGCAGGACGCGACAGCAAGGTGTTCAACCGTCCATGCATGTGGTGCTGCTCGTTTTCCAGATCGAGCAGTTCGCTGCTCAAACCGGTCTGCTCGACTTGGGTGCGGATCACATCCTGCTGCGCGCCCAGTCCGTTGGCATAGCGTGTCTGTGCGACTTGCTCCAGACCGGTCATTAGATCCAGCGTTTCGCGAGTCAGCCGCTCGCTGCCGGACAAGTAATAATACTGCGCATAGACCGATTTGATTTTGCTAGACAGATCCGTCCACGTTGCAGTGACCTGGCCATCGGTTTGTGCAACTTGCGCCTCGGCAACCTCGCGCTGCAAGTCGCGTCTGCCGAACCACGGCACGCTTTGCATCAACGTATAGCGCGTACCGCCCACTTGTGATGGCAACAGACTCGTGCCTTTATTCGTGCCCTGATTGGTGACGTCCAGCAACTCGGTGCGCAATACCGGATCGGGTAAAGCTGACGCTGGCTGCACCCGTTGCTGCGCGGCATCCGCCTCATAACGTGTTGCTGCGAATTCCGGATTGTGTTCGCGCGCGTAGTCGAGCAACCCTGTGAGATTGCTGCCCAGCAATGGCTCATCGGCAGCGCTGGCCGGAATAAGCCAGAGCGAATACATCATTAAGTAAATCGATAGAGATAATTTCATGGTCCATATCCTGTTGGAACTACTAGCCATTCCACTAAGCGCGATAAAACATGCGCTAAGTGGCTGGTTATGTTGCAGTTGTAATGCAATCGGGCAGCCGCAAGCGACCGCCGAACGATACGGGACGAGGTCAGATTATGAAATCAAATAGGGGCTATGAAATCAAGCCAGGGGAAATAACAGACGGACTCGTCCCGCGTTAAACGCGAGCGAGGGGAGGCGGATCAAGCGGTGCTGTAGTGACGGATTGGAATTGCGTTGAGGAAAGCGTGAATGATTGTGCCGAAAGTTGAGCTTCCGCCATGTCGATTGCAAAGCTGGCCAGATATCCGCTGCAAGCGAGCTGGCAGACACCGCTATTATTGCAGGGGGAGTTTTGACTGTCGTGCTGACCGGCTGATTGATCCCCGTTGGCTGCCAGTTGTGCGTGATGCATGTGCTGATGCATGTCTGAAGCGTGCTGCGAGGGATGTGAGACTTGCTGCGCGCCATGGCATTCACCGTTACTGGACTGCATGACAATCGAATCCGCCAGCGCATAGCCGCTGAACAACGGCAACCATACGGCTAGAAGTACTGCAACAAATTTTCTGGAAAGACGAAACATAGAATCAGCATGGCAAAAATCAGCCACAATGTCAACAAAAGGAGGGCTGCTGCACCCTACTCAAGCTAATGCAACGGCAAATTCGCAGCAGGAGCTGCCTGCTTTTGTGCCGCCGAACGTGCCGACACGCGATCCAGCAGCTTGCGCATATTTCCCAGCGAAGCCAGATGCAGATAGGCCAAACCCAATGCACCGCTGCGGAACAACTGAGGCAACTTGTCATCGGCGATCTGGCCGAATTTCGCTTCGTCGATCAGGTAGAAGTCGTTGAGCTGGAAAGTCTCACCGGTGTTGGTATCAAAGCGCGCGCCCTGCTGGATGAACAGCCCGAGTTCATCAAGCTGCCTGGTGATCAGTTCGGTACGCGCAAATTCGCGCTGAAAGTTTTGCAGGAACTGCATCACCTCATTCATGCGCGGCTCCAGCTTGCCTTCGGCGTTGATCAACAATTCGCCATGATTCGCGTTCAGCGCGGGACAACTCTCGTCTATGCACACCACTAACTGGCCGTTTGCACCGCCCTCCGCCATCACGAACGGATAGCGCCGCACGAATGCCGGAATGTAGCGCGCGTCCCACTTGCCTTGTTCGTCCACGAACAGATTCTCTCCATCGCGCACACCGAGCAATGCCACCGGCCGCATCTGCTTATCCTGCCCGCGTATGAACACGATGGGATATTCTCGTCCCGCTTCGGCAAACTCCACTCCGGCCAATAGCACGGCAGTGGTATCGCGCGCGAAGGAAAAGTTGGCCTCATTGGCAGCGAATTTCAGGTTGCGGTGCACATCAGAATTGAGTGCCACGACTTTTTGATAGAAGGCGAATGTGCTCATGGTGCTCCTCTCAGGCTGAATACACGGTTAAATCATCCATACAGCTTGCGTCCGCGGATGCGGGCGCGATGTGCGCGTCGCTGTTCGGTTTCGGTTAACGCTCTCGGCTTCTTTCCCTCGAACGGATTCTTGCTGGAGTTGAATTGAATCTTCAGCGGCGTGCCTTTAAGCTTGAAGATTTCGCAAAAGGTGCGCTCCAGATATCGGGTATAGCTGGCCGGCACGTCGTCCAGCCCGCTGCCGTGTATCACGATCAGCGGCGGGTTGCTGCCGCCCTGGTGGGCGTAGCGCATCTTGGGTGTGAAGCGCCCGCCCTTGGGCGGCTCTTGTTTTTCCAATGCGGCAATCAGCGCGCGAGTGAGTTTCGGCGTGGACAATTTTGCCATCGCTGCGGCATAAGCCTCGTCCACCGACTTCAACACATTCGTCACACCGTTGCCGTGCAAGGCGGAAATGAAATGCAGCTTGGCGAAGCTCAGGAAATGCAGTTTGCGCTCGATGTCGCGCTTGACCTGATCGCGGTGATGCTCGTCCAGCCCGTCCCATTTATTGACCGCCAGCACCAGGGCGCGTCCCGCTTGCAGCACGTAGTCGGCGACGTGCGCGTCCTGCTCGGTGATCTGGTCGCGGGCATCCACCACCAGCACCACCACATTGGCATCTTCTATTGCTTGCATGGTTTTGATCACGGAAAATTTCTCCACCGCTTCTTCCACTTTACCGCGCCGGCGCACCCCGGCGGTGTCGATGATGGTGTATTGCTTGCCGTCGCGCTCGAAGTCGATGTAGATGCTGTCGCGCGTGGTGCCCGGCTGGTCGAACGCGATCACGCGCTGCTCGCCCAGGATGGCGTTCACCAGCGTGGATTTTCCGACATTGGGGCGGCCGACGATGGCGAGTTTTGGCGGATGTTCTGCGTTGGATTCTTCTTCTGCCTCAGGCGGAAAATTCTCCAGTGCGATTTCGACCACTTCGTTCACGTTGTCGCCATGCGCCGAGGAAATCGGCAACGGTTCACCCAAGCCCAACTCAAAAAAATCGGCAGTCACTTTGGCGCGCGCCATGCCTTCGGCTTTGTTGACCAGCAACAAGATCGGCTTGCCGGTCTTGCGCAATTGTTCGGCGATGATGGCGTCTTGAGGCGTGCAACCGGCACGGCCATCAACCAGGAACATGACCACGTCGGCTTCGTCCACGGCCTGGCGGCTTTGCTTGGCCATCTCGAACAGGATGCCGTCTTTGGCGACCGGCTCCAGCCCGCCGGTATCCACCACCAGATAGGGTCTATCCCCTACCCTGCCGCGCCCGTAATGACGGTCGCGTGTCAGCCCCGGCAGATCAGCGACCAGCGCGTCGCGGCTGCGCGTGAGACGATTGAACAAGGTGGACTTGCCGACATTCGGACGACCGACCAGTACTACAGTAGGCAGCATTTAAACAACCTTCATTATTTTATAGACAGCGAATACAGATCACCGCCGCGCGTTTGCACCAGCAGCCCGCCGTCCATCTCGAGTGGCGTCGCCACAATCGCGCCCCCATCCAGTTTGATACGTGCGGCAAAGTTTCCGTCTTCGCGATTCAAACCATGCAGATAACCTTCGAAGTCGCCAACCACGACGAAATTTTCCAAGGCATGGGGCGCAGTGATGCCGCGCGACAACAACTGCCCATTCTTCCATGTCGTGCTGCCAGTGGTCTTATCCAAGGCAATGACGGATCCGCTCACATCGCTGAGGTAGAGATATTTGCGCAACACCATCATGCCCTTGTCGCTGGAGATGTCGCGGTTCCATAACGGGCTGCCTTGCGCTGCGTCAAAACACGCGATACGCCCCTGGAAAGCAATGGCACAGACTTGTTCATCATCCACGACCGGGTCGCTGGTAATGTCGCTGATGCGCTCCAGTTCGGTATTGCCGCGCGGTTGCGACACCTGCGCTTCCCACAGCACTTCGCCATCCTTGATGCTGATCGCGGCTAATTTTCCGCCGGCAAATCCGGCATATGCCACACCGCGCTGGATGGTGACTCCGGCATGACTGCGCACCACCAGCGCCGGTGTGCTGCGCTCATACATCCACACGCGCTTGCCGTCTGCCGCGTTCAATCCGGCGATGCGCCCATCACCGCTGCGCACCATCACCACGCCGTCCACGACGGGCGACACGTTCAACACTTCGCTGGATACCAGACTCTTCCATCTCAGTTTGCCAGCTTCGTCGTAAGCCAGTACATCACCCTTGTCGCCACCGATGAGCACCAAGCCATCGCCGCTGGCCACTCCGCCGCTAATGATAAGGCCAGTCTGGATGCGCCACACCTGCTTGCCGGTGGCATGATCCAGACGCATCAAACTACCCTTGACGGAAGCGCTATAAATCGCATCTTTGGTCACTGCAGGTTGCAACAAATCCGCACCCAGATCGCCGACATTGTTATGCCAACGCACTTCGAACCTGGCGGTCTCACTGAACCCGACCAGCTTGGCAGGTTCCGCATCGCCCTTCACACCGGCCCAGTCCGGTATCGATTCATCCGTGGAAGCACAGCCGCCCAGCGCGAACAGCAACCCCAGCAACAGTCCCAGGCAAAGCTTGTTATGAGCCTTGAGTCCTGCGCCTATCGAAGGGTCACTGCATGCGCACATGTTCATTTAGCCACGCCCAAAGCATCGAGCTTCATCTGGACCAGATTGCGATACATGCTTTTGGCATCGATTTTTTCGTAAGCCAGTTTGTATGAACTCCTGGCTTCATCGATCTTGCCCTGCGCGCTCAATACATCGCCCCTCAGATCGGCATACAAGCCATCAAATGAGTCCGGATGTTTGGCGTCCAGCTGCTTCAGCGCATCCGCATAATTTTTTTCGTCCAGCAGCACTGCCGCCAGGCGCAACCGCGCCACGTCTTTCAGAGTGGCTTCGCCGGCATGATCAATGACCCATTGCAATTGCGTCTTGGCACGCGCCAGATCTTTGCCCTGTTCATTCACTTGCGCCGCCAGCAACGCGGCACGCGCGGCATAAGCGGTGGAAGCGAATTTATCCGTCACTGCGGCAGCGGCATCGTTGACGCGCCTGGCATCCTTGCTGGCAAGTTGCTCGATGAATTGCTGATACAAAGTCGCAGCTTCATCAGCCTGTTTGTGCTGGTAAACCTGCCAACCGCGCCAGCCACCCATCGCGACGACCACGATCAACAACGCACCGAGTAACTGATTGCGGTTGTCCTCCCACCACGCCTTGAGGGCTTCGAATTGTTCCTGTTCCTGCAAATCCAATGCTGCCATGTCGTCCGCTCCTACTTGATAAATTTATTTGCGACTCTAAAAACCTACTGCGACGCCCGCCAGCATCGTTGCACTAAAAGTACGCAATCCGCTATCTGGCAAGCCGGATGCGGAATTGACACACGGTGCTCGAACATTCGTCTATCTATCAGATATGCCTCGCGTTCTGCGCTGACCAGCGACTTGGCTGGCGTTCTATTGCCAGCTTAGTCGATTGGCCATGCAACGCTCCGGGCGCCTTGCTATCAGACTGCTCGCTACAGTTTTAAGAGCCGCACCACTGTCGCGGTGAGATTCTGCACGCTCACCCGTTCCTGTTCGCCACCCTGCATCGGCTTTACGCTGATCTCGTTCGCTTGCGCTTCGTCATCACCGATGACCAGCGCAACGCACGCACCGCTGGCATCGGCTTTTTTCATCTGCGACTTGAAGCTGCCGCCGCCGCAATGCAACAGCACTCTCAAATTGCTGTCGCGCAATTGCTCCGCCATTCGGCTGGCGAACTGGCTCGCCAGTTCGCCCTGATGCACCACATACACATCCACTTCCGGTTTGGGTAGTGCCATGCCATCGTCCTGCAACAACGCCAGCAGACGCTCCACACCCATCGCGAAACCGGTTGCGGGGGCGGGCTTGCCGCCGATCTGCTCGACCAGCCCATCATAGCGGCCACCCGCGCAGATGGTGCCTTGCGCGCCGAGGCGCGTGGTCACCCATTCGAACACGGTGCGATTGTAGTAGTCCAGCCCGCGCACCAAATGCGGGTTGATCTCAAACGGCACATCGTGGCGTTTGAGCATCGCTTGCACCTCATCAAAATGCCGCAGCGCGTCTTCTTCCAACTCGTCCATCAGCCTGGGTGCGGCAGCAATCAAATCCTGCATCGCCGGATTCTTGCTGTCCAGAATGCGCAGCGGATTGCTGTGCAAACGGCGCGTGGAATCGGCATCCAGCAACTCCATGCGCTGTTCAAAATGGGCGATCAGCTTGGCGCGATGGCGATGCCGTGAAGCGGCATCACCCAAAGTATTCAGTTGCAGCGTGACATCACGCAGGCCAAGCTTTTTCCACAGCCGCGCGCACATCAAAATCTGTTCGGCATCGATGTCCGGCCCGGCGAAACCCAACGCTTCAACGCCGAATTGATGAAACTGGCGGTAGCGTCCTTTCTGCGGACGCTCATGGCGAAACATCTGCCCGCTGTAATACAAGCGCTGCGGCGCGTTATACAGCAAATTGTGTTGCAGCACGGCACGCACACAAGAGGCTGTTCCCTCCGGGCGCAGCGTCAGCTGGTCGCCATTCAACGCATCCGCAAAGCTGTACATCTCTTTTTCAACGATGTCGGTCACTTCGCCGATGGCGCGCTTGAACAAATCTGTTGGCTCGACCAGCGGCATACGGATGTTGCGATAGCCATAGCTGTGCAGCCAATCGCGCACCACTTCCTCGAACCATAACCACAACCCTGCCTCGTCCGGCAGGATGTCGTTCATGCCGCGCACGGCTTGCAGGGTTTCGTTGCTACTCATCTTTTCTGAACGATTTCCCTAAACAGATTGAAGCGGAATGCTGCGTAGCGATTTCGGCGCATCACTGTTGCGCCTCGCATACTTGCGCGCCACATAGTCATCCACAATCCGCGTAAATTCACCCGCGATATCGTCACCGCGCAAGGTCATGGCTTTTTCGCCGTCGATATAGATCGGCGCGGCGGGACTCTCGCCGCTTCCCGGCAGGCTGATGCCGATGTTGGCCAGCTTGCTTTCGCCCGGCCCGTTCACCACACAGCCCATCACCGCCACGGTCATGTTCTCCACGCCTTCATACTGCTCGCGCCACAGCGGCATCTGCGTGCGCAGATGCGTCTGGATACTTTGCGCCAATTCCTGAAAGAAGCTGCTGGTGGTGCGTCCGCAACCCGGACAAGCCGTCACCATGGGCGCAAATGCGCGCATCCCCAAGGTCTGCAAAATCTCCTGCCCGACCAGCACTTCTTGTGTGCGATCACCACCCGGTTCCGGTGTCAGCGAAATACGGATAGTGTCGCCGATGCCTTCCTGCAACAGCACCGCCAGCGCGGCGGTCGAAGCCACGATACCCTTGGAACCCATGCCCGCCTCGGTCAAACCGAGATGTAGCGCATAATCGCATTGCAGTGTCAACGCGCGATACACCGCGATCAAATCCTGCACATCGCTCACCTTGCAGGACAACACGATGCGGTTATGCGCCAAACCCAATTGCTCGGCACGCTGCGCACTTTCCAGCGCGGAAGCGATCAGCGCGGCACGGGTCACTTCATTTGCTTCTCTTGGTTGAGCAAGACGCGAGTTCTCATCCATCATGCGCACGACCAGATTCTGATCCAGGCTGCCCCAATTCACCCCGATGCGCACCGGCTTGTCGTAGCGGATCGCGGTTTCTATCATCATCGTGAACGGATCATCTTCCGGGTGCCCGGCCAAAAGTTTTCCGGACTTGCGATTGCGCCCGACGTTACCCGGATTGATGCGGTATTTCGCCAAGGCCTGCGCACAATCAGGGTAGTCGGTGAGCAAGCGATGTCCGTTGTAGTGAAAGTCGCCGACCAGCGGCACATCGCAACCCATGCTGTCCAATCGCGAGCGTATGCGCGCCACTTGCGCGGCAGCCTCGGGAGTATTGACCGTGATGCGCACCAGTTCCGAACCGGCCTTGGCCAACTCGAATACCTGCTGCGTGGTCGCTTCGGCATCGGCAGTATCGGTATTGGTCATGGACTGCACCACAATAGGCGCGCCGCCTCCCAGCATTACCTTGCCGACCAGTACCCGTTGCGACGGACGGCGTTTGATAATGATCGCGCTCATATTCACTCCAGCGTCAGCCGTGCCACTTCGCTTGAAGAATTGATGTATGGCGTCAAGTCCACTTGCTCACCGTCCTGGTACAAATGCGTCGTTGCCGCATGACCGATCACCAGCGACAGCGGCAGGTGCCCATGCAGATTCATTTCACTTCCGCGCGGGTGAACCCTGGAAGAAATAATTTTGCCATCGTTGTCTGTGATTTCAGTCCAGGACTCCTCATCGAACACCATGCGCAGCGTGGTGGTCTGCGTCGGGGTGTCGTGCGAGGTGACGTCATGGGTCGCAGAATTTGTTGATTGAGTTTGCGGCACGGTTTGAGCAGGCGCGGTCTTCGCTGCCCGAACCGAAGATTGCTCTACTGTTGCCGAAGATCGCAGCTCCGGTTCGGCAGGGACAGATGGTGCAATTGTGTTCTGTTTCGGGACAGGCGGAGCCGGAATGATTTGCATTTCAGCGGGCAAGGGAACCGGGGTTTCAATCTTCGTAACCTTGGAGTGCTTAAGCGGATTGGTGAAATGCCACACCGCAAATCCCACCACAATCACGGCCAGCAGCAACGCAGCGCCCAACAAGATCAGATTTTGTCTTTGCGATGAATGCGCGACAGGAAACGGCACCTCGACCGAAGCCGGTATCAACTCTGCCGCAGCCGCTTTTGGTTGCGGCAGAGCCGCCAATAAAGTCTGCGCATCCAGGTGCAAAATCTTGGCATAACTGCGCACAAAGCCGCGCAAAAAAGCCGCTTCGGGCAGATGCTTGAAATCGTCCGCTTCCAGAGCCTCAATTTGGCGCGGTGCGAACTTGATCTGGGCGGCCACATCCGCCACGCTCAAACCAAGATGCTCGCGCGCTTCGCGCAGCATCCTTCCCAGCGAAGTCAGCGGTATCGCGGCAGAAAGATTGCCTTGCTCGGCGTTATTTTCCGGAAGATGTTCCATCATTCACCATGTATCAACAATTGAGTTTCGCGCGCACCGGGAAAACGATTGCGCAACTGCGTGCCAAAGCTGGCCTCCGAATTACGATCACCAACCTTGCGATTGATACGCACCCCCAGCCAGAGTTGCTCCGCTGTCAGATTGTCGGTTTTTTGCGAAAAATTCGCGAAATATTTCTTGGCTGCGAAGTAATCAGCATTGTCAAAGTTCATCTCTGCCAGAGCAAACAGTGCTTGCGTCAATCCAGGCTGCACCAGCAGCGCCTTTTGCAAAAACTCCTCGGCATCCTTGTTGTTGCCCGCTTTTCTGGAACATAGCCCGGCATTCAGATAGGCAAGACCGGGTGTCGTATATAAAGGATTTTTGATTGCCGCCATAAACTGGGGAATAGCCTCTTTTTCCCTGTCGTGCTGACACAAGAACCAGCCATAGTTGTTATGCGTATCGGAATTCGTATTATCGAGGTGCAGACTTCTCTTGAAATCCTCTTCGGCCTCTTTGTCCTCGCGCAATGCCATATGCACCAAGCCGCGCACGCTGTAGGCTGGCGCATAGTCTCGATCGGCCTGCAAGGCTTGTGTTAACTCGTCCAGCGCGATGCCGAGTTGCGCACGCTCATAGTACAAACCCGCCAATTCGGTATGCACCTTGGCACTCTTGATGGCGTGCGAGCTGTCCGAAGGCGTGCCGCAGCCCGCCAATATGACCAACGAAAACGCCAAAGAAATTGCCAAAGAAAACGATGGAGTAATTAATTTATTCACAGTGCACCTCGATACTCATCTATACCGCCCCGATGGCGCGTTGCAGGGTTCGCTTGGTCTTATCCTGAACCTGCCCTGCCAACTGGCCGCAGGCCGCAGCGATGTCATCACCGCGCGTCTTGCGCGTGGTGGTCACGATATCTGCCTGCATCAGCACATCGCGGAAACGCTGAATGGCATCCGGGCTTGAGCGCCGATAATGCGTTTGTGGAAACGGATTGAACGGGATCAGGTTGAATTTGCACGGCACGTCGCGCACCAGCTTCACCAGCTCGCGGGCCTGTTGCACCGAATCATTCACGCCTTCCAGCATCACATATTCGAAGGTGATGAAATCGCGCGGCGCACGTTCCAGATAACGCTGGCAGGCGGCCAGCAACATCTTCAGCGGATACTTCTGGTTGATCGGCACCAGCTCGTCGCGCAACTTGTCATTCGGAGCATGCAACGATACTGCCAATGCCACCGGACATTCCTCGCGCAATCTGTCCATCGCCGGCACGACGCCGGAAGTGGAAACCGTCACACGGCGGCGCGACAATCCATAAGCGTGATCGTCCAGCATCAGGCGCAGCGCGCTCACCGTGTTGTCGAAATTCAACAGCGGCTCGCCCATGCCCATCATCACCACGTTGCTGATTTTCCAGTTACCCTCGGCATCTTTGCCGAGCTGATGATTCGCCCACCACAACTGGCCGATGATCTCCGCGACGCTGAGGTTGCGATTGAAACCCTGCTTGCCGGTCGAACAAAACGAGCAATTCAGCGCGCAACCGGCCTGGGTGGAAACGCACAAGGTGCCTCTGTGGCGCACAGGAGCGCGGGACGAGGGCCCCGCGAAGCGGGATCGGCCAGCGGAGGTGATGCCTGCGACCGCTTCTCCATCCTTCTCGTCAGCAGCAGAATTTTCGTGGTCGCCTACGGGAATGTACACCGCTTCCACGGCATTGCCGGTGCCGACGTTCAGCAGCCACTTGCGCGTGCCGTCGTCGGATAATTCTTCGCGCATCACATTCGGCGCGGTGATGCAGGCGCACTGCGCGAGCTTGTCGCGCAACGCTGCCGCGATGTCGGTCATCGCGGCGAAATCGGGCTCCCCGACTTTGTAAATCCAGCGCATCAGTTGACGCGCACGGAACGGCTTCTCGCCCATTTCCGTGAAATAGCTGGCTAGGGCTTGCGCATCAAAGTCGAGGAGGTTTTGTTGCATTAAAAACCCTCTGATTTAATCCGTTCGTGGTGAGCTTGTCGAACCATGGGCGGATTAAATCGAACAGAATAAATTAGAAACTCACCCTTCGACAAGCTCAGGGCGAACGGTATATTTAACGCGAGTAAACATTCATCGCCGGGAAGAAATATGCGATTTCCACCGCAGCCGTATCAGCCGCATCGGAGCCGTGCACCGCATTCGCATCGATGCTGTCGGCGAAATCAGCACGGATCGTGCCTTTGTCGGCCTTCTTCGGATCGGTCGCGCCCATCAGATCGCGGTTCTTCAGAATCGCGCCTTCGCCTTCCAGCGCCTGTATCATCACCGGGCCGGAGATCATGAAATCCACCAAGTCCTTGAAGAACGGACGGGCGCGGTGCACCGCGTAGAAACCTTCCGCATCTGCGCGCGACAATTGCACCATGCGCGCGGCAATGACCTTCAGACCGGCTTTTTCAAAGCGGGTGTAAATCTGGCCGATGACATTCTTGGCAACTGCATCGGGTTTGATAATCGACAGGGTACGTTCAACAGCCATGCTACTTTCTCCAAACTTAATATATAGTTAATAAAAAACGGCGTGGCATTCTATCAGGATTTGCTTACGCTGTCGCAGTCACCTACCCGTGCAAATCACCTATCCAACGGACTAATCACACCTCTTCCGCCTTTGTTAAGGACGTGGGTATAAATCATCGTCGTGGAAACATCGGAATGGCCGAGCAGCTCCTGCACGGTGCGGATGTCGTAGCCGCTTTGCAACAGATGTGTGGCAAAGGAATGGCGCAACGTGTGCGGCGTGGCTGGTTTGGTCAACTCCGCATCGCGCACCGCCTGCTTCACCGCGCGCTGCACCCCCTTCTCATCCACATGATGGCGGCGCGTCTTGCCCGAGCGCGGATCGATCGACAGATTCTTCGAAGGAAAAACATATTGCCAGCCCCATTCGCGCCCAGCGCTCGGATATTTCTTGTCCAGCGCGAAAGGCAGATACACCTCGCCAAAACCCTGCGCCAAATCCTCAACGTGCAAGGCCTTCACCTTGACCAGATGCGCTTTGAGCAAAGCTGCCACGGCCTCCGGCAACATCGTCACCCTGTCCTTGAAACCCTTGCCTTCGCGCACAATGATCTCGTGCCGCGCAAAATCCACATCCTTCACCCGCAACCGCACCGCTTCCATCAGGCGCATCCCGCCGCCATACAACAACGAGGCGATCAGCGCATGCGTGCCCGTCAGACGCGACAACACGGCCTGCACCTCGCTCACCGTCAACACCACTGGCAATCGCTTGGGCGCTTTGGCCTGCGTGACGTTATCCAACCACGGCAACTGGATTTCCAACACCTCGCGGTAAAGAAACAATATTGAGCTCTTGGCTAGATTCTGCGTTGATGCGGAAACTTTACCTGCCACCGCAAGATGCGTGAGGAAAGCCTCGATGTCCCTCGCCCCCATATCTTTCGGATGGCGCTTGTCATGGAAGAAAATATAGCGTTTAATCCAGCCCACATAAGCTTGTTCAGTGCGAATGCTATAGTGCTTTACGCGCAATTTGTCGCTCACCTGGTCAAGTAACTTGGGAGGTTTTGCAGTGGTGCTTTTATCCGAAAAATTAGGGTGTGCCATAATTTCACCTCCAATAAAAACAAGGCATTGCGGGATTGATGCCAGATTGTACACCTCGAAGGTGCTTTTCAAGGCATTTTTTAGGGTGTCTACTTTACGTTAGAGTTCATCATGGGAATTTGGTCAGTGTTTGAGGGGCCCTTTGTTAGCTTGCTTGTTGGTGCTGCCCTCGCGTATACCGCCTTCTCGTTTCTCGGCGAGTACCGAAAGTTATTTATGGCCAACCCAAAATCCGCCATGTCTGTTGAGGCATTGATGCTCGCCGTCACTTCTTCGGGTGGCCCTGGTTATTTGGCAGCTTTTCTTCTTGCTGGCTCCGTCTTGTGTTTCTTGGCCACAGCATTTACATTGCTCTTCAATCTTTCCTCATATTTTGGTTTGCTAAATTGAGACAAAACTCTAACCCTACGCTCAAGCGGGACTGCGCAAAAGCGCGCAGCCCCTTAGCTCCACGTTGGGCGTCTCCCACATGGAAGGCTCTATGACTCGTTTCCCCTTTGTCACCTTCATCATCCTTGCAACTCTTAGCACGGTTGGATGTACTAGCGTGACGCCGCGAGAAAATTTCGAGAACTTCAGAAATGCTGAGATCGGGAGTCACATTAGTCAGCTCATCCCTGGAGACGTTCTTGGCACACATACGCGAACACTCGACAACGGCAACTCTGAATACACCCGTGACTCTTCAGGCCCGTTTGGCCGCTGCGTCCTAGTCCGAGAGATTGACGCAAAGACCGAGAGAATCATTGCTTGGCGTACTGAAGGCGATAATAGTGGGTGCCAAATTGTTCCTTAAATTACCCACGGCCTAGGTCATGAAAAACGGTTACCTACTCTCTTACACGATTTGCCTGTTGTCTGGATGTACAAGCCTATACATGCCATGGGTTGCCCCGTATGAAAGCTTCGAGAAGCAGCTTGGCGAACAGTACCCCATTAGCGCTCTCCCGCCGTACAAGTCGAATGAAGTGTGGCTGGGTTATGAGAAACGAGCGGACGGAACTCAAGAAAACCGTGTAGGTGCAGCGGAGCAATGTGTGTTTGCCTTTGAAGTGGACACGAGAGCACGGCGCATGACCGGATGGCGTCTTGCCAGCAAGAACGACCCGCAGGAATGCATGCCATCCCAATGAGTATGCAACGACGCCCAACCCTACATTCGAGCGGGACAGGCCAGAAGCGGCCTGCCCCTCAATTTGAACGTTGGGGGTCAACAGAATGTTAGTCCGCGTCCCTTATCTCGCAATTGTTGTTCTGCTTGCAGCCGCACCTAATATTGCGGCTGCGGGTGAAAGCATGACTGGCACATGGCGAATAACTTGGCCTTGCGCTAACGCAACTGGTGTTTTTGAGCAGCGCTGTAGCGAAGGTATGCGGGACTCGTTCACTCTCAGGATATTAGTTAAAGGTTCTACACTGTGCGCTCTACACGCTGCAACAGCCCAAATGGGAAATCGCGTTGATGAATCGGAAGGCCCAGAGCCTTCCATCACCGGGCAGGTTGTTGGCACAACCGCAAAGGCCACCTTCTCCAGTTCATGGGAAGCAAAGGGTACGGCATCACTTGAACTGAAGGGCGAAAGCCTCGAATGGAAACTCCTCTCACAAGAAGGCGGTCGTCACTGGCTGCCTCGCACAGCCACCCTTCTGCGCGTTCCAGACTCTACATGGGGAAACAATCTGAAATGTTCGCCATGAATCCACCTTCGCTTGGCACCACATTGACCCCCAACCCGGCAGTCAAGAGGGACGCCGCAAAAGCGCGGCGCCCCTTACTTTTACGTTAGAGAGCTATCCCAATGCCCACGCCTTCTACATGCATTTCTCTTGAAAGCGATTCCTTTGCTCTCAAGGGTCAAAGGGTAAACGATCTAGATTGGTATGAGTTCGACACTCGCGTAAATAATGTGCACTTTAGACAAATTGGCGGTGAGGTCCGACTGCGATTCATTGACAACCTAATCACGGTTCTTTCTAATGAGCAAGGCATTACCCTGGAAAAAATAGAGAATGCCCAATTCACGGAACATGTGGGTGGGGCTAAAACAGAATATCTTGGTTACATCGTTTTTTCAGGCTACAACACGCTCTACTTCTTTAAGCAAGACGGTGAGGTAAAGCACGTGGTGTTCGCGGACAAAGATGGAAAACTACTTGCCCATACTCAGCTCGCACCCGAGCTTCGTGCCAACTGGCTAAAGGAGTTACACAGTTTGCGTTCTGGTAGCAGCCATGCCTAGCTGCAAGCTCTCTAACCCTACGCTCAAGCGGGACTGTACCCTTCCCCCAAATTAGTTGACACCTCCCCC
>PLWV01000001.1 GCA_003153155.1 Gallionella sp. | reverse complement strand
CCTCGGCGCCGAAGAAGTAGCCGGCGACCACGATGGCCAGCAACAAGATGGGCGTCATGGAGAACAGCGTATAGAAGGCCAAGGCTGCGCCTTTACTGTCTCCCCGGTGATCAACCCAGGATTTCAGCGATTCGATCAGGACGATCTTCAGATGCCTTACCCATTGGGGTGTGGCATGGGCCATGCGATCGACGAATCCGCTGTTCATAAATTCTCCTGATTTTGTCGAAAACGTCTTTTCATGTTCGATCTTTCGCAGCATCGGCCTGACGAGAAAATGGCCGCGCACAGCGGCCATTTATTATCACATTAACGCTTCAAGAATGCTTGTTTGCATCCTTGACGACTTTCTTTGCATCACCATAGGCTTTCTCGGCTTTTCCGGATATTTGTTTGCCGAGACCTTTGACTTGTTGCTTTTTGTTGCCGACCAGTTTTCCAACCTCTTCCTGCACTTTACCGGCGACGTCTTTTAGAGCTCCTTTGACTTGATTCTTGTTCATGATCAGACTCCTTCATCAAAATTAACAGGCTTTCCCTGTGAAGAGTTCAGATTGAACTTAATGTTGCCCCCAGTCTGTGCGGTAACAAACAAACACATCAATCAAATTATTTAAGTTGTTAAGAATAATCGGTGCGGTTGAATGATCCTTTCGGAAAAGTCGAGGGTAGTGTCATCCATTAATTACTCTAAGCAAAACAACCACGATAGCGATCACCAGGAGAATGTGAATGAAACCGCCCATAGTGTTTGAAGTAATCATCCCAAGCAGCCACAAAATTAGCATAACAACGGCAATGGTATAGAGCATGATATTTTCCTTTATTGTCAAATGTTCGGGCCAAAACCACCAGCGTTAGCTGTTGAAGTTGAAGTTGACTTCAAGTGGTGCTGATTGATGCGCGTTAGACTGGAGTGGGAAACGACTTCAGTCGTCTACAACAGACTGCTCGAACTCACCTACTTTAGAAGGTGGTAGTTCAGTTCATGACCTGCGCATGCACTGCGCTAATCCGTATGACTCCTGGATTTTTCCAGTCAGCTGCTCGCATTTTCCTTCAGTAACTTCAATTTGATCATCAGCAAGCTTTCCCAAGACAGCACTGTTGCACAGACAGGTTCAAATTTAATTGGGATTAATCTTCAAATTATTGTGTACTGCCTTCACAGCTTTTATTTTTGTCGCAAGTGCCGTGGCACGATCGGACTCTTTCGTGCTTTCAACAGTTCCGGTTAAATCGACAACGCCATGATCGGTACGAACACTGATGTCCCGCCCTTGGACCCATTTGTCCTTGGCAAAACTTGCTTTTACTTTTGTGGTTATGGTTGCATCGTCAAGATATTCACCAGTAGTATCGGTGGACGTATCTGCCGCATAGGAGAAAGCCGGCATGAGTAGCGCTGCGGCTAAGAGAAAGCCCCCAACAAATTTGATATTCATAGTAGCTCCTTTGTCAATTTTCCATGATTAGCGACCTTGATGTCTTTTTTTCAGAAGTGTCGTAGTCGTTACACAACACTCACCAATGGATGATGGGGGTTGGTCATGAATCCCTCTGTGCGTTGTCGCACATAAGCAAGGACTGTCACCTATTGGCCCGCGTACTACCTAATAGCCTACTTACGTATCCGCCGGCTTAACCGAATCATCGATATCGAGTGAGCCTTGCGCAGAAACCGCTCCAGAAGCTTTGGGCTTAATGGGATTGAACGTGGATAGGCAGCTTTTGGCACAAAGTGACCGACTAGCCAATGCACCACAAAGCAGGCATTCAGTGTTGGCGGAATTTACCATGTAACGGTCCGCTTAAGTTTAGAAACTGACCGTCATTTTCTCGGCCTTATCGGAGTGTGGCGGTTTGCTAAAAAGGCTGTTGGTGCAACTTGCTTTGGTGAGCTGCTTGAGCAGGCCGTTCTCGCCGATCAGGTCTTCCGGTTTCTTATAGCCAGACAGCAAGCTGTCGATCAGGTCTGTGGGTAGTGCTTTTGCTACGGTCATTGCGACTCCTTTCAAAGTTGCGGCAGTTTCCTGCCAAATGACCGCTTACACAAAAATTCTTACACTCTCCTGCTTGGCTACTAGGGGTAGCTGTACTTGATAGCCTTGAACATAGAATCGAACACGCGCACGCGCCGAAATTGTGAACATGGCAGGTACATTCTCACGCATTCATCAATCATGGACAGACTATTGATATGCGCATCGACTTCATCGTGTGTGGAGTACGCAAATAGTTCAAGCGGGGCAGACGTGTGGTAGGTTTTTGCGGTCAATTTTTCTTTTATTTTTTGAATCTGTGGCATCTGCCAGCTACCACCCGATGGCGCATTTATTCGTGGGCCATTGGTAATATCATTGCCACGGCGCACGCTCACTCTCTGACAACCATGTAGGCGTTCACCAAAGTCATATAGTTCGCGTGGGCTATACAGTTCACCTATGAAACCAGATGGCTTCGTAAGCAACTGCTCCTGAATTGATTCCATCAACTCTGTCCGGTCTCGCGTGCCAGCTTCATTGCTTATAAGTAGCACTAGGAAGACATTGTTACACTCCGCGCAGAGTTTTTTCTGCTCAGCGGTTGTCCATTTTTTCAGTGCTAATTTCCATGTGTCTAGCGTGGCATTCATATTTTGCAGTCGTTTGCGAGTATTAGGTGCATCGAGGGCGACCAATTCAACTGCGAGAGAACCAAAACCTTGAACCTGACATTCAATATCTGGAGCAGGCGGATTTTTCTGCTGAATTGAATTGGGCACCAGTATCAAGCCGGCCCAAGATGCTAATAATTCAAAAATGCGACGCTCATTCTGTTGCTTAGTCATAGCAATTGCCGATCTATAATTTAGACGAGCCACATCCAGCATTTTACGCGCATCACCACTCAACCCATAATTCGTTCCGGAGGTAGGCGCTTGTCCTCATGCTTGGCTACCATTTTCAGAAAATCGCCAGAGTCCGGTAAGGCCCCGAGAAAATGACGGTCAGGTTCTAAACTAAAGCGGACCGTTACATGGTAAATTCCGCCAATACTGAATGCCTGCTTTGTAGTGCTTTGGCTAGAGGACACTTTGTGCTGCGGAGACATTCAAGAATCTAAATTAGAGAGGCCAGTGTCGATATATTCTGTTCAGCTTCTCAAAGCTGGAATGCTAACCAGAGCACCAGACCTTCAGTCAAATCGCGCAACAGCCCCGGCTTGCGGGCTTGATAGCGTGTGGCCGCCTCGCGGTGTTCTTCGATCACGCTGGCAAAGCGCCGAATATCGGCGAAGGCATAGAACGCCACCATCAATTCGTAATTGAGAAACAGGCTGCGCGAGTCGAGATTGACCGAGCCCGACAAGGCCAGGCCATCGTCGATCACCACTGCCTTGGCATGCAGCATGTACGGCACAAGCCACACGCGTCCACCGGCCGCTGCAAGTTCCCGCAGCGCCCGGTGGCGTGCAAAATCGGCCATAGTGTGATTTGAACGTCTGGGCAGGATCAAATCCACAATCACGTCCCGCCGTGCGGCGAGCGACAACGCCATCAACAATGCGTCGCTTGGCACGAAATACGGTGTCACGGCAGTAATGCGGCTGCACGCCTTAAAGCATGCGGTGACCAACAGGTCATGCACGGTGTCGTCGGCCTGATCCGGGCCAGAAGCAATCACTTGGGCGAACGGCTCCAGAGCAATTTGTACCTCCTGTGTCTTTTCTACCTGAGGTGAGCCGGTTGCAAATGCCCAATCGCGCTCGAACAGATCCCGCGCCTGTGCGGCGAGCGGCCCATCCAGATCAAAGCTCAGGTCTCGCCACGGGGCATGGTTACGGGAGCCCTCAAAGTATTCCGCGGCAAAATTTCGTCCGCCGCACCACAGGCGCACCCCATCAGCCACCAACATCTTGCGATGGTTGCGCAGATTGGTGCTGCTCTTGAATGGTACATGCAAAATCGGTCCGTACAACGCGACCTGCACACCGGCTGCTTTGAGCTGGTGCAGATTAATCCCGCCGCCCATCATGCGGCCCATACCGTCAATCAGCAGCCGTATCCTGACGCCCCCGCGTGCCTTGCCGATGAGGCGCGCCATCAGCGCCTCGCCTATTGCGTCGCGCCCGAGGAGGAACGTGCACAAGACCAACTCACGCTCGGCGCTGTCGATCAATTCCCACAAGGATTGCAGCGCCTGCTCGCCGTCGGCGTGGATACGCAAGGTCTGGTACGACACCACCGGCGGTTGGCCCATTGACGCCGCCAATTGGCGCGGCCACGCCTCATCCGAGTTGAGGTCTGGTGCGGGCGTTGTACCGAGAATACGGCTCCCGGAATGCACGAGTTTGCGTGTGCCGAACAACAGGTAAAGCGGCAGCCCGACATAAGGAATGAGCGCTATTGTCAGGACCCAGGAGATGGCAGAGGTGGGAGCACGCCGCTGCTTCAGCGAGTGGGTTGTCAGCACATAGATGAGGAGTCCAATCACTACAATCAGGACATGCACCGAAAGCCATTGTGGCGATTTCAAAATTGTAGATATCATGTGCGACTGAGTGATTTGCATTCGAATTTGACCATTTTCTTGAAGTGTCCCCTCTATGAAGAGACGTCAGATTTCGGTGGAAATTATATCTGGATGCATAATAACCATGGAATCTAATCAGTATCACACATCGGATTGCCAACGTCTGCTTTCTGGAATCTCGAATGACTGCTTAGTGTCGAAAGTGACTGTTTGAAAAACTTGAAAGCGGACCTTCCCGCAGGCTGAACCGACCGCCTTTTCAGAAAATCGCCAACGTCTGGTAAGGCCGAGAAATGGACGGTCTGGTTCTAAACTAAAGCGGTCGTTATATAGTAAATTCCACCAGCATCTGGATGACCGCTATCTGGTGACTTCGCTAGGCGGTCACTTTGTGCCAAAAGCGGTCCTTGACTAAGCATCAAAATTGCTCTGTTGAGCGTCCGTTCCCTCCCACGCTGCAAACATTCGTGAAAACTGGGAGGCGACTGTTCATTGGCCATTGCTGGATTATCACGATTTGGGCGTGACAAGCGTAGCGAACTGCTCGTCATTCGAGCTTATGATCTTCCATTGCTAGGCCGAGTAAATTGGATCGTTGTCGCGTTCAAGTGATGCACGATCCCACTTCCCCAGCCTAGCCGCGGCCTCATAAGTCATCTGCAGGAAAGCGAGAAGCGTGTCGTCCGGAGATACCGTCTGTCGCACGGCCTCGTAGGGCAGGATGAACTCGCGAAAATCGTTGCTGTAGAAGGCGGCGGCAGGCTTGACCGACGCCTCGGCGAAGCCCACCGGTTCAGGATAGGCATAGGAATAGAACGCCGGATAGGGAATCGGCCCGCCTCCCGGCCAGAACCCGCAGCTGCTGACTTCGTGTGAGTAGGCCTCACGGGTCACCCAGTCCGGTAGGCCCGGAATTCCACCCGGGTGCAGGGGGGCTGGTCGTCCGGAAAACCGTGTAACAGCTAGGTCCGGGGCGCCCCAGAAAAAGTGTACAGGGCTGCACTTGCCGATGAAGCGGGCGCGAAACTGCTTGAAGACCCGGTCAGCCTGAACCATGATTTGCCAGAACCGGGTGGCGTACTCCAGATCGTAGGCGCAGTGCGTTTCGTCCTGGTCAAATGGGAGGGGGTCGACGACTTCGCTGGGCTTCACGCGAATGCTCGCGTGAAGCTGGAGCCTGTCCATTTCCTCCATCAGACGCGTGTAGAACGCTGCCACCGACTGCGGCTGGAGTGGGAAGCCACCTGTGCCGCCGTCGCTCGACTGTATCGTCAACTGATGCGCGATGAAGTCGAAATCGATCTGGAAGGTCCGGGTGCCATACGGGATGGGGGTTGTGGTGATACCTCTGGCTGTTACATAAAGCGTGACATGCCAGGAGTGATTGATCCAGGGACTTTGGACCAGCCGAATCTTGCCGACGATCTGTGTCCACAGGTGTAAGGTCGCGTAGGTTTTGCTCCAGGCCTCAAGCGGCAGACTTGGCCATGTTTCAGTGTGGGACGCGGTCTGAATGGTCATGATCTCTCCTGTCAAATTCAACGCAACTTCAATCCAAGGTTGCCAACCTTTACAAGCGCAACCTGCCAACTATAATTCTAGTATAAAATGAATTGTCGATCGCAAGCCGGGATTTATCCATAGGCTGGCAGCGCAAGGAATTGAAACGCACGCCGACCATCCCGCCCAAGGCCTCCTGCCACAAGGCACCGCCGGCATGGGGTAACAGGCCAAGCGATGTCCAGAAAATCAAGCCAACAAAAGAGGAGCCATGCCCCTTTCCCATTCAACTTCAGCACTGCCGGATAATCAGCGCAGCACTTGGGCGGACGCCTACCTGAGCGTGCGAAAGCGCAGCGAGGAACTTTGCGTGCCGCTGTCACCCGAGGATTACGTGATCCAGGCAGCCCCCGAGGCCAGTCCGGCCAAGTGGCACCTTGCGCATGTGAGTTGGTTTTTCGAGACCTTCCTCCTGAAGGAATATCTCGTGGGTTACCCGGAATTCCATCCCTTGTTCGGCTATCTGTTCAATTCCTATTACGAGCAGATCGGAAAGTTCCAGCCGCGTCAGGAGCGGGGATTTTTGTCGCGCCCGAGCGTCGGAGAAATATATCGCTACCGGGCTCATGTGGACGAACACATGCTGACACTATTGCACAACGCTGGCGAGGAAGTGTGGCCGGCCGTGCAGCAGCGTCTGGAGATTGGCTTCAACCATGAACAGCAGCACCAGGAATTGCTGCTGACCGACATCAAGCTCAATCTCAGCACGAACCCGCTGCGCCCAGCCTACCGCAGCGATTTGCACCAAACGCCGAAAGCATCGGCACCCCACCAGCACTGGATCGTGTTTCCCGGCGGCGTCCACGAGATCGGACATCAGGATGACTGCTTTGCCTACGACAACGAAAAGCCCCGCCACCGGACCTATCTGAACCCTTTCCGCCTTGCCTCCCGGCCTGTGACCAACGGCGAGTATCTGGCCTTCATGGCGGACGGAGGATATGGCAACCCCGGATTCTGGCTTTCCGACGGCTGGTCAACGGTGAAACGTCTGCACTGGTCCAGCCCCCTGTATTGGGAATTGATCGAAGGGGAATGGTGGCAGTTCACCCTCGGCGGGCCGCGGAAGCTAAATCTCGAGGAACCCATCTGCCACGTAAGCTACTACGAAGCGGAAGCCTACGCCACTTGGGCAGGCAAGCGGCTGCCCACCGAAGCGGAATGGGAAATCGCGGCGCGCGGGCTTCCCGTCGCGGGCAACCTGCGCGACAGCGGCTACCTGCACCCGGCAGCTGCAATGCCGGGGGATGGCCTGCTGCAGATGTACGGCGATGTATGGGAGCACACCGCCTCGCCCTATCAGCCCTATCCGGGTTTCCGCCCAGCCGCGGGCGCGCTCGGCGAATACAACGGCAAGTTCATGTGCAGCCAGATGGTCTTGCGCGGCGGCTCCTGCGTGACCGCCGCCGATCATATCCGCGCCAGCTACCGCAATTTCTTCTATCCGCACGAGCGCTGGCAGTTTCAAGGATTCAGACTGGCTGAGGATGCGTGATGGAAGCCGCCCCCCCCAATTTCCATTTCCATGACTTGCAACCTGCACCTGAGGATTTCCATACGGACGTCATAGCCGGACTGAGCCGGCAAACCAAGCGTCTGTCACCCAAGTTCTTCTACGATGAACTGGGATCGCAGCTGTTCGATGCCATCACCAGGCTGCCGGAATACTATCCGACGCGCACGGAAATCGGCCTGCTGCACCGGTATGGCGAAGACATGGCCCGGATGCTGGGCAATGACGGTCTGCTGTTCGAACTTGGGAGCGGGAGTGGCACCAAAATTCGTGTGTTGTTGGAAGCGATACAACCCCAGACCTACGCACCGATCGATATTTCGCGTGAAACTCTCAGCATGTCGGCAGGCGCTATCGCCCAAGATCATCCAAAACTGGAGGTCCATGCAATCTGTACCGATTATTCGAAACCGCTCGAACTTTCCGGCTTCTTCGATGTGCAGCAGCGGGCAGTCTTCTTCCCCGGTTCCAGCATCGGCAATTTCGACCCCACCCAGGCGCGCGATCTGCTTCAGAGAATCGCCAAGCTGCTCGGCCCCGACGGCAGGCTGCTCATCGGCGTGGACCTCAAGAAGGCCCCGGCGCTCCTGCATGCCGCCTACAACGATAACCAGGGAGTCACGGCGAAATTCAACCAAAATCTACTCACGCGGATCAACCGCGAACTGGATGCCGATTTCGATGTCGCAGCCTTCCGTCATGAAGCCTTCTACAACGAGAAGCTGGGCAGGGTCGAGATGCACCTGTTCGCCACCGCTCCGCAGCATGTCCGGATCGACGGCTGCTGCTTCGAATTTCAAGCTGGCGAAAGCATCCACACCGAGAATTCCTACAAATTCAGCATTGAGGAATTCCAGACCCTGGCGGCGCAAGCCGGGCTGGCCAGCCTGCGGGTCTGGCAGGACGACGATGCGCTGTTCAGCGTCCATTGCCTCAGGCCGATTTAGCTGGTGGCTGTCAGCTGGTCCGTAACGCCTCTTCCACCGCGGCGACCGCTGTCTCCAGCTGCATCCGGGTGATATAGAAGTGCGGTGAAAAACGCACGCCGCTGCCGCGCTGGGCGCAGATCACATTGCGTGCGAGCAGCCGGCGATGCAAATCCGCGGGGTCGACGCGTTGATGGCGGAAGGTGACGATACCCGCGTAACGTCCAGACTGCCGCGGGGTGAGGATCTCGATATCAGGCAGTTCGCTTAGCGCCTCCATCAAATAGGCGCTGTTCGCAAGTACTCGCGCCGCCACCGCTTCCATTCCCACCTCAGCCAGCAGCGCAAGACTCGCGCTCAGAGCATGAATTCCCACCATATTCGGGCTGCCGCACTCGAAGCGGCGGGCGCTCGCGGCCACCTGCCAATCCTGGCGGGAGAAATCCAGGTGGTCCTCCACCATGTGCCAGCCATATTGCCTGAGTCGCAGCCTCTCCCGAACCTGCGACCGAACGTAGAACACCGCGCAACCTTCCGGCCCGAGCAGCCACTTGTGTCCGTCGGCCATGACGAAGTCCGCGCCGCAGGCCTGGACATCCAAAGGCAGCGCCCCCAGGCTCTGGATGGCATCGACGCAGAACAGCACGCCGCGATCGCGGCAAAGCGTACCCAGCCGATCCAGATCCAGCCGCAGCCCGCTGGCGTATTGCACCGAGCTGACCGCCAACAGACGGGTGTGTTTATCCATGCAGGCGACAAGAGCCTGTTCCGGCGACGCACCGCGCGTCAAGTCGACGCAGCGGGTTTCGACGCCATCTTCCTGCAGCGACTGCCAGACGATGCGGTTGGATGGGAATTCCTGATCGCTGATGACTACATTGTCCCCTGTCCGCCATGCCAGGCCGTGTGCCACCACGGACAGCGCCTCGGAAGTGTTCTTCAGCAGTGCGATGTCATCTGCGGAGGGTGCATTGAGAAGGCTCCGGCATTGCTCGCGCAAATGGACTTCCGTTTCCAGCCAGCGGGTGTAATGACGCGCGCCCTGACGCATGTTCTCCTCGGCAAACTGCTGCACGGCCACTGCAGTTCGGCGCGGCCAGGGCGACACCGCCGCGTGGTTGAGGTAGATCAGGCCATGATCGAGCGGGAATTCATCGCTGAAGTCGCTGTGGGTCATGGGGGCTGGAGCAAAATAGCCAGACACGTTTATTCTCCTTGCACCGTTTTACGTGCCTGCACACTCCAAAGCACTGCCACCCCAATCACGGACGACAGCACCGAAGCGGCGAATACTGCGATCTTGGCGGCGGCGAAATCGCCGGCGACCGGAAACGCCTGTCCGGCGATGAAAAGTGACATGGTGAATCCAATGCCGGCCAGTGCGCCTGCACCGGCGAGTTGCCACCAGGAATACGCGTCGGGCTTTTGCGCGAGTCCAAGGCGGACGGCCAAGGCAGAGGCCAGAACGAATCCCAGCGGCTTGCCGATGGCCAGACCTGCCACAATCGCGAATACGAGCATGCTGTGATGGCTGAAAACGTTCGTGCTGATGGCGACACCAGCATTCGCCAAAGCGAAAATCGGCAACACCAGATAGCTGGATCGCGGAGCGACGTTACGCAGCATGCGGTCCGCCGGGGATTCCAGACGATCATGGATGGCATCTAAAGCCTCCAGAGCGGGTGTGGATGGTCCACTACGTAACTGCTCTCCGCCGCGTTGGGCTTCTGTCGTCAGAATCGATTCGGCCTGCATCGCGAGAGTTTTGTAATCCGGTGGTGGACGCGTCGGGATGAGCGCGGCCAGGATGACGCCGGCCAGGGTGGCGTGCAGGCCACCCGCATGAACGCAGACCCACAGCGCAACCCCTACCAAAATGTAGGGCGATACACGATATATCCCGGATTTGTTCAGTAGCACCAGCACAAATGTGATGGCGACTGCGGCGGCGAGATACCCGACATGCAAATCGCCAGAATAGAAGATCGCCACGACGATGATGGCACCGATGTCGTCGACGATGGCGGCCGCGGTCAAAAAGATGCGCAATTCCATCGGCACGCGTGCCCCCATCATTGCGACCAGGGCCACCGCGAAGGCGGTGTCGGTCGCCATCGGCACGCCCCATCCGATCGACCACGGCCCCGTTGGGATGAAGAACAGATAGATGAACGCCGGTATCGCCATGCCGCCAATTGCTGCCGCAATCGGCAATGCCGCCGCCCGCCGGCTGGCCAAATGACCGACCGTGAATTCGCGTTTGATCTCCAACCCCGCGACGAGAAAGAAGATTGTCAAGAGTGCATCGTTGACCCAATGCAGCAACGACATCCGGAAGCCGGAACCGCCTAACGCGAAGCCGAATTCGGTATGCCAGAAAGCCTCGAAGTCGCGGCCCAGCCCTGAATTGGTAAGGCCGACGGCCAAGAGCGAGGCCAGCAGCAGCAGCACCCCGGCCGACGGCGCCCAGCTTGCGAAGGTCAATGCCGCCGTGCGCACACGATGCCCGAGAGAGCCGAGCATCGCATCGGTGAAAGAGCTCTCATCCCAGGGCCCATCGTAACGACGCCCATTGATGAAAAACGTTGGTGTGAAGCGCACACCGCTGGCACGCGCGCTGTCGATATCGAGATTTACCCGCTGCCTGGCCCGCTCGGCTGTCACCCGTGATATTTCAGCATCCAGCTGCGTCAGGCCGAGTGCCTCCGCGACAGAGCGCAAATCGTCCTCGGTCAGCGTGTTTGATCGCGTCATCAGCGCAACATGCGCGTCCCAGAATTGCTCGTGATTCGTGGCAGATTCCGCGAGTTCGGCCGCAGACCGCGCAATGTCGCTGCCTATCAGCGGCTGATGCCGGAACACATAACGCAGACGATCGCCAAGCTGGCCGCGGACTTCCGTGATGCGCTCATTGGCCGCGCGGCAGTGGGGACACGCATAACTGCCGTATTCCACCAAGGTGATCGGTGCATTCTTCGGTCCGAGAACATGATCCATGACGTCGTCAACCGGACGGTCGAGACGAATGGTCGCTTCTGCGGAGGCCGGAATCTCGGTCATTCGGTTCTCAGGTGGCCTCGACATTTTTTATCCTCCAATCGACCGGGAACGCGCGCCGACGGCAGTCGCGGCAGGACGTGGGCGCTGTTTAGCGTTCAGTGACTCCGCTGTGTTTACGTCCCGACCATTTGATCCCTTGGCCTGCATGCGACTTCAGTAATCCGCGAAGGCGTCGTCCGGATAGCAATACAGCCAATGCTCCCCAGGCTCGGCCGAGGCGACCACAGGATGCCCACTTGCCTGCGCGTGCCGGGTGGCGTGGCGGTTGGGGGAACTGTCGCAGCACAGTGTCGCGCCGCAGGTCTGACAAGTGCGCAAATGGACCCAGCTGTCGCCGGTCTTGATACACTCCACACACTCATGGCGTTTCGCGTGTTTGACGGTCGTAATGGCTCCGAAATGGTCGCAGGATGATCTAGATGTCATAGTGCCTCCTTTACTCGTGTAGTACTTGGTGCACGAAGGAGATCGCCATTGATCTCGATCACTTCGCCGGCAACGCGCGCGGTTCAAGTCTCAGAATAGAACGGCGTAGCCACCGTGTCAAACGAGGATGTGGCGGTTACAATTCCACCAGCAAGAACGCCAGCTATAGTCGCCTTGAGACTAACCCTATATTCGAGCGGGACTGGCTACGCCAGCCCCTCAATTTGAACGTTAACTTTCGCTTCGGAGAATACGAAGTTCCGTTATGTGTCGAAAGTGACGGTTCGAAAAAGCTGGAAGCGGACATTGCAGCAGGATGGTCCGACAGCCTTTTAAGTAAATCGCCACCGTCGGCTAAGGCCGGCGGTCTCAACCGGTCGATGCAACACTTTATCTTAAAATATTTAAGAGGGGGTGTTGATAATGAAATACAGAACTCGGATCTATTACACTGAAGAACAAAAAGCGGTGATGTGGGAGCGGTGGCAAAAAGGAGATTCCTTACATGCAATCGCCCGACTGTTTGACCGGGGCCACTCCTCTATTGCGGGCATTTTATCTGTGACTGGAGGAGTACGTCCTGCAAAGCGAACACGTTCAAGTATTGCGCTGTCACTTTCAGAACGAGAGGAGGTTTCCAGAGGGGTTGCCAGTCATGAATCCTTACGCTCGATAGCGGCCCAACTGGGACGTTCGCCCTCGACTATCAGCCGTGAGATCAAACGCAATGGTGGCGATGGCAGATATAGAGCCGCACAAGCAGACAAAGCCGCATGGGAAAGAGCCTGCCGACCTAAAAGCTGTAAACTTGCCGGTAGTCCCTGGTTAAGACGTGCGGTGGAGATAAAGCTCAGGGTAAACTGGTCGCCGGAACAGATAGCCGGTTGGCTAAAGAGAACACATCCTGGAGAAGAAAGTAATC
>PLWV01000029.1 GCA_003153155.1 Gallionella sp. | reverse complement strand
CATAATCGAGCAGTCTACATAATCGCCCTTATGTAGCGCGCTACATAAGGCCGAGAAAATGACGGTCAGGTTCTAAACTTAAGCGGAGTGCGCCAGCACAAACTGGCAAGGGATAGTGGGTGAAAGTCCCATACAAGGAAGGAGTAGCGAACCGTCTTGACCCCGAGTCATGCGTTGCGCATCGCGAGGTGTGTACAGGCAACATATAGTAAATGACGCTCCGTATTACCCATAACGAACAGCACGATCGGGCGTTGACTGACGAGCACTGGATTGTCCGTGAAGCCGCCGTCAGGCTAGCGGCCTGACCGTTTTAGCAACATGAACGCTCGGCTTCGGATAACGAAGGGTTTGTTCGCCAAGCTGCCCAAGAAACCGAACAGGTTCGATACCTCAGAAATAAAAGTGCTTGATATTTAATGATGCATGATATATACATGCAATAATTATGGCGTTACTTAAAAAGGTTCCAGGATGAACGCTTTGGCTAGAGTGTCTACCGAAGATGGGGCGAAGATATTGATACTGGAAGCGATGCAATCGCTGCCACAGTTCAAGCATTTCACCGAAGATGCCGTGAATCGCTTTGTGCAATCCAAAGCGAACGACAGTCGTGCGCTATGGCATGTTTCCAGGCTGACCGGGATTGGCGGATCGGAAATCGGCGTTGCCGTGGCCGAGTATCGCGGGTTGCAGGATGCGTTCGGCAACACTGTGGCCGACCTGGTGCGCGAAAAGCTGCTGCTCGTTCCGCCCAAAAAGACCACGATGGCGATGCGCAAGGGGCTGGTATCGGAAGATGCCATTCGACAGATTTTTCTTGAGGATTACAAGGCGTCCCAGGACGAGCAAACGCTTTCCAGAATGAATCTTGGAGAGCTGAAAGGATCGCGCTCCTGGATGAGGTATTCGCCGGACGACATCGTAATGATCGGCGGCAAGCGCTATTTGACTGATTACAAACGGCCTGCCGAGGCGTCGCTACATGACGACATCCGTTTCCGCTATATCTGCCAGCTTCACCTAGGCAGGCAAATCCTTGAGCATAACGGCATCCAGATTGACGGCATGCTGCTGGCACAATTCCCCGAAGCGGGGCAGGGTGATGATCTGATCGTGAGCGAGATCCTGTATGACGAGTCTATCGATGCAGACATTGTGACTGCGGGCGATGCGGCCTGGAATAGGGTGCTTGCCGGGCAAATCCCCGGCGCCTGCGAGCGTGATGGCGAAAAGGCGCTGCCGGAAAAGGTCGTAGCCGATCTTAATGAAATGTCTCTGGAATTCGCGCGGTACAAAGCGATGACCGACACGCTAATCGCCGCCCAAAAGGAGATTCAGGAGCGCATGGCGACACTGATGGCATCCAATGGGCTTAAATCCAACGCAACCTTTGCCGGTTTCAAGGTGAGTGCATCGGTCAAGTTTTCTGCGGAGACAGCGGTGCAAGCGCTGGGTGATGACGCTTTTGCCACGATGGACAAGCCGCTGTCGGCGGAGATGATGTCCGGCTGGATCACGAAGCATCATCCTGAAGTGAATCTTTCGCAGTTCGAGACCGGCGAAGTAGTTATCAACGAGGGCAAGCTGCTCGAATTGCTGAACGAACGTCAGATGAGCGTAGATCAGTTCATGGCCATCACATTCCGCATGATTGTTACATCCACCAATGCGTACAAGGAAGAAATTGGTTCTCTGGCGATGGCGACAAACAAACTTGCACCATTGCTGAAAATGAAAGAAGTGAAAGAAGTTGCAGCAACCGCAGTAGTAGAAAACGAAGCAGCAAGCAAGACGCCACCGCCAAAAGCGTAGCGGCGTGTTTTTAACCTGTATTTAACCAGTAAATTGAGAGGAATCATCATGGGCGTCAAAGAAGGTAATATGTTTGGGAAGGGTGGTAGTTATGATTTGCACATCAAGCACGACCTGCTGACTGGTCGTATGTTCCGCCAGGAAGTGATTAACGGCGCAATCAAGAAGCTGCGCGAAGAAATGAATGTCGAAACCAAGGCGTCCGCCAAGGACCAAGTCTCTTACGACCTGCGTAAGAAGCTGGCCGAGAAGGGCATCCAGCCGATCGATTCCGTGTCTGGCCACTTCGTCGGCATCAAGGTCGCCGAGCGTCAAGGTGGTGAAGGCACCTATCGCGAAGCATTCGTGCAACTGGCTGATGACGTGACCGGGGAGATCGACACCGTAGTGCTGAACCTGAACAGCGGTGCAGGCCAGATGGCGATCAATAAGCTCAAGCAAGTCGCCCCTGGCGAGAATATCGCGCTGAAGCTGTTTTCGTCCGTGACTGACAAGAACGCTGACGGTACGCCAATCAACAACAAAGCTGGAGAGCAAATCACCGTGGTCAATCACTTTGGCGCAATTAACCGCGCCGACGGCTCCAAGATCACCTTGGACGGCGATACCGAAGTGAAGGCTCTGCACGAGAAGCTGACTGCCGAACGCGAAGCCTTGGCGAAGAAGAAGGCATCCAAGGAGCTGTTGAGCGCCACCATCAATAGCATCAAGGTCGATGCCGCGATGGAAACCGCCAGGTTCGTGGAAGGCAAGATGGACGGCTTCAAGTTCGGTGGATCTACGTCCAACACCGAGGCCCGCACCTTCAACGATGGCGATGTAGCGTTTGGTGGCGATGGTAGTGAAGCGGGATTCGATGCCGGAACCCATAAGCCCCGCAACTAGGCTGAACAGTAGCTCCCTTTTCGGAGCAGGGCGGGTTATCCCGCCCTTATTTTAGTGCAATATTTAATAATGCACGATTGTTTTCTGGTAAATTCAGGCTGTTCGATCAACCAATCGCAAATATCACAAATGAGAGTCAGTCACACCAAATTTAACGACGACGATTTTCCGGTCGAAGCCGCAAGCCCGTCCGTGAGCGTAAATTACATGCCGGAGCAGAAGGCGATCATCGAATCGACGGAGCCGTCGATCAGGGTGTCTGCGTTTGCCGGTACTGGGAAGACCACTACACTGGTCGGTTACGCAAGCCGGCGCAAGAATTCCCGGATGCTCTACATGGCCTTCAATAAGGCTATCCAGGAAGAGGCTGCCAGAAAATTCACGTCTAATGTCACTTGCAAGACCACTCATTCAATTGCTTATCACGCAATGGATGTAAGAAATAGATACGCCAAAAAGTTGTCCTTTGGTCTTAAACCATTCGACCTTTCCACACCGTTCAATTCGACCTATATCGATGCGGCGAATGCGATCCTGATCATTAACAATTTCACGTCCAGCGCCGATGATCGCATCAGCGAGAACAACGCAATCGCCGTGGGCATCAAGCCCTCGATGCGCGCCAGGGCGGTCGACCTGGCGAGAGAAGCCTGGAAGTGCATGATCAATCCTGATACGGACAAGGTGTTCATCACGCATGACGGCTATCTCAAACTGTTCCAGTTGTCCGGCAAGCCGATCGGCGATTACGGCACGATCATGTTTGATGAAGCGCAGGACGCAAATCCGGTGACGACCGCGCTGGTTATGGCATCGACGGCTAACAAGGTGTTCGTCGGCGACCGGCACCAGTCGATCTATGGCTTCCGTGGTGCTAAAAATGCAATGGAAGAAATGGTTGGATTAGCCGATTACCCGCTGTCATCTTCTTTTCGCTTTGGGCAGAAAGTGGCCGACGCGGCCAATGTGATCCTGCGTCATACGCTGGGCGAGGAAAGGCATGAACTAAAAGGGCTGGGCGGGAAATCGTCAATCGATTTTTCATCCAATGCCGCGGGTCATCGCGGGCAGATCGCCAAGCTCGCCCGAACCAACGGCACGATCCTCGATATGACCTCGGGGTGTATGGAGTCCGGTACTCCGTTCCACATCATAGGCGGAGCGGAATCGCTCAAGCTGAACCTGGTCATGGATACGTTCTATTTATCCGTCGACGAAAAAGACAAGATATTCAACCCGCAGATCAAGCAATTCAATAGTTTCGACGAGATGCAGGATTTAAGCGAGGAATCCGACGACCCTGAATACAAGGCGATGTGCAAGGTCGTGAAGCGGCACGGCAAAGGAACGCCCGGATTGGTCGCATCAGTCAAGAGCGCATGCCTGCCATCCACTAATGGGGCCAGCGTGATCTTTTCGACGGCGCACAAGAGCAAAGGGCTGGAATTCGAAGCAGTGCAACTAATGGATGACTTCCCGTCGCTGATGGCCGACTCACAGGTGGATGGCATCGACATCCAGGAAGGCAACCTGATCTATGTCGCCATGACGCGAGCGAAAAACAAGCTGTACCTGAATGACGACATCATGGATTTCATCGACAACCCGGTCCGTAACAAGTTGCTGGGTGATCCGGGTATCAGAAGTATGGTCAAGCGCGGCGTTTAATTGCGGGACAAGCAGACTAAAAACCGATAAAGGAGACTGGTGTGGCTCAAGATAAAAATGTAATGCAATGGGTGAGAATGAACAAGGGCGAGGCGCAGCTCTACAAGATCGAAATGCCGGACGGATCGTTCCTGATCGGCGTGGCGGGGTTGTCCCCGTCTGATTCTGAGTGGCAAAAGCTGGTTTCGGCGTTGAATTTCAAGGTCTCGGCTTCTGGCCGCATGCTGTTGCGTCATGGGAAGATCACCCTGAACGAGATCCGCCAGGCATTCCCCGCCGCCAGAATTGACGAAAACTATCCCGTCGAAGATGTGTATGTGATGCGCAACAAGGTCGTGAATCGCGCCGTCGTTCCCGACACGCAGGCATCGATCCTGATCGGCACGAACTATCTGGGGCAGGATGTATTCGTAACGGCAACCGGTTCGCGTTACATCAGCGGCAAGGACGGATCCCCCATCTCCGAGGAAAACATTTCTGTCGCGTCTGCATTCCTGCGCGTCAAAAACGATGGCGACATCGACTTGTGTGCGGACGGGTTTGTGCTGCGCATGATCGGTGAGAACCTGCGTCCGGCTGACCTGCGCAAATTCTGCGCGACGGTCTACAGCGAAGACAATCCAGTCGAAGAAACGGATGCCCGTCTGCGTGACGTACAGGAGGCGGTCGAGGCCGCTGTGTTCCGCAATATTTCCCGCGACTTCGCCACGCACGGCGACATCAAGAAGGCGTATGCCCGCGCGTGCGGACTACTGGATCATCAGCCTGCGTTTATGTTCAGGACTTCTCAATCGATCGCGTTGCAACAGTATTCGACGCCATCCACGCTGTCGCTGTCCGTCCAGAACATCCTTGGCGACGTTACCGGCTTGAAAGTGCTCGAACCCACGATCGGCAACGCATCGCTGGTTTCGCTGCTGCGCGGCGCTCACATCACCGGTATCGAGATTGACGAGGCTCGGGTTCACCGGACGCGCAAGATGCTGTCCGAAACGGATACGTTCAGCGAATCCAGGGTAACCGTCAATCACGCCGACTTCACCGAGGCCGACATCATTCCTGACGGGTTTGACGTGATCATCGCCAACCCGCCTTTTGGCGGGCTCGACAAGCCGTTCGTGAAGAACGGGATGAAGGTGACGCGCATCGACCAGGAGATCGTTCTGAGGTCGTTGGATTCGCGCAAGGGTAGCGGCAAGTCCGTGTTTATCATTGGCGCCGATCACGAGAACATCTACAAAGAGAATGAAGGCGTGGTCATGGGCGGGTCTAAAAACCTGTTCAACTGGCTTGCCGATCATTACGAAGTGCAAGCCTTCGAGGTGAGTGGCAACCTGTACAAGAAGCAGGGATCCGGCTATCCGGTGCGCGTACTCGCGGTAGGCAAAAAGCGCAGCCTGGACGATGCTTCCGAAGCCCGCAAGACTAAAAAATATCGCATCGAAAAGCTCCCTGTCATCAAGACCCATGAAGAATTGTGGGCCCAATCAGAGTCGATGAAAGCGTTTTTGGCGCAAAGCTCACCCATGACGGCATTGATCGAGCCCGGGCAGAAAGAGCAGCGGGATGTTTTTTCAAGTCAGAGTCCCGCGAAACGGGTCGATCCGATAGCGATCATTGCTGCCAATGACAGCGGAGAGACCGATGGAGCGGCAGGAGAAGCATCGTTCGGCAATGAGTATCAAGCCCAGTACGAACCGATGTCGAAAGGCGAAACGTCCGCCATGATTCCGCGGAACCTCCAAGTGCCGCAGTCGATCGCGTTCAGGAATTTTGTTGAGGAAAACGGCGATCCAGAAGCGTTCGTGCGCGCCGAACTTGAAATCGATGACCTGTCATCGATCGCGCCTGACGCACCGGAGCAGATCGATGCCATCGCTCTGGCCATCTGGAATATGAAGCGCGGTCGCGCGCTGATCCTGGCCGATCAGACCGGTATGGGCAAAGGGCGCATCGTAGCCGCTATCGCAAGATGGTCCGTGCTGCATGACCGCCCAGTCATCTTTTTGACCGAAAAGGCCAGCCTGTTTTCCGATTTCTGGCGCGATGTTCGGGACATTCACAGCGAAAACGTCTTTACGCCGTTTATCCTGAACGAAGACACCGACATTCTTTCGACTGACGGGGACGGCAAGCAGGAAGTGCTTGTCCAGCGCACCAGCAAGGCGACCCGCAAGCGCGTCGTGGATAGCGGCGGCAGTCTTTCCGATGAAGGCTTCAATGTGATGCTGGCAACCTACTCGCAATTCAACCGCGATGAATCGCAGTCGGCCAAGGCGCGATTCATCAAAGACGTGTCCGCAGGTGCTCTGATCATCCTGGACGAGTCGCACAACGCGGCAGGCGACTCGAACACCGGTCGCAACATCGCGCAGGCGGTGCAGATGTCACATTCCGCGGTGTATTCGTCGGCTACCTATTCCAAGAACGCCACCAACATGGGGGTGTACTACAAGGCGTTCCCAACCACGGTCGACATGGAATCGCTGACCAACACCCTGGCAGTCGGCGGCGAGCCGCTGCAAGAGGTGCTTTCATCCATGCTATGCGAAGACAGCGTGCTGGTGCGTCGCGAGCACGACCTGTCGAACCTGAAATTCAGCACGATCCCGGTTACCGATGAGATGTTGCAGCGCAATATCCGCGTGTCAGATCAGATTTCCGAAGTGCTGTCCATGATGGCCTACCTGTCCGGTGATATTGAAAAGATCGCAAGGAAGGAAAACGCGAAGATCGCGGAGGCGATGAAAAACATGAACGACGATGTCCGTCAAGGAAAGCGCATGGGCGTGTCCTACACGAACTTCGGGTCAAGGCTTTACAGCATCTCGCGCCAGGTTTCGCTTACCCTGTCGCTGGACAGCGTGATAGGCGATGCGCTCGAGGCTCTCAAGGAAGGAAAGAAGCCCGTCATTGTGCTTGAGCAGACGATGGAATCCATCATATCCGAGCAGTATGGTAATGATGATGCCGTGATCATGTCGATTGACGATGGAGTAGATCTCCTTTCCGCCAAGCAACGCCTGACCATCAGGGCGTTGCTGACCCGCGTGCTAGGGAAGTTGACTACTATCAATAAAAACACTGGCTATGGCGTGACCGAAAAAGTGGATGCTTACAGCCTTTCGGAAAATAAAGAGCAGCGCAAAGCACTTTCCGATTTTATCTCCTCGATACAAGAAAAGATTGATGAAGTGGAAGACATGACCGTCATGCCGCTCGACCAGATCCACGATGCGCTTCGCCGCGAAGGGTATTCGTGCGGAGAAGTGTCCGGGCGCAGCAGCACTTTTCATTTTGGCGAGGGGGGTGTAATTCAGCAGGAAGAACGGAAAAACGATACCCCTACCAAACTGTCCGAGATTTTCCGGTTCAACAGCGGCGAACACGATGCGGTGATCATCACCCGGTCCGGCTGCACCGGTATTTCCATGCACGCATCCGCGAAGTTCGCCGACCGCAGACAGCGCGTACTGATCGAAGCGCAGATCGCCAACAACGTCGCGGAGCGCGTACAGTTCTTCGGGCGCGTCAACCGCAGGGGGCAGGTATCTTCTCCCGAAATCAGGTCGGTCACGTCCGGCCTGCCCTGGGAGAACCGCCTGCTTGCCATGCAGAACATGAAGATGCGCAAGCTGACGGCCAACACGCAGTCGAATCGCAATTCGTCCGCAGAAATGAAGGGCATTCCTGATATTTTGAACGAAGTGGGCGAGATGGTGTGCAAGGATTTCCTTTCCGCCAACCCGGATGTCATGCGCCAGCTCTCGATTGACCCGGAGGCGGGCGAAAATTCCGAGGCTGAATTTTACTTCGCCAACAAGCTGACCGGGCGCATGTCGCTGTTGCCGTATGTCGCGCAGGTGCGGATCTATGAAGAATTGACCAGCGAGTACGGGAAGACGCTTACCGATCTTACCAACAAAGGCATCAACCCGCTCGAATCCCGCCTGCTTGACGTAAAGGCGGAGGTCGTCAACCGCCATGAGGTATTGCCCGGCCTGGATAGCGGCAGTGTGTTCGATGCACCGGTATTTGCTGAGAAAATCGAGTGGGTCGAAAAGATCGACCCCATTCGCAGTGCCCAGGCGATCGAAATGGCGAACAATTCCATCAAGGATCTTGTTTCCGGCAAAAAGGCCCTATTCAAGGTGCATACCGGAGGACATGCTCATCAGTTCATGTCGCGCCGCGAGATCAAGGATCTGCCCATCGTCAATGGCTCCGCGATGATCGAGATGGCAAAACATCGATTCGATGAGGCGATGATCCGATCCGTACCGGACAGGTTTGTTAATCCCGATAACGAGAAGGCTGGCGTGGAAATTGCGCTGGCCGACAAAGACATCAATGCGGTCAAGCGGCTCAAGGGGCGCTACGACTGGTTTTGCGCCCATGCGCCCCACCTGCTGCCGGGCGACCCCATCGAACTAACCATCAATGACGAGAAGGTGATGGGCATGATTACCAGCGTCAGGCCACCGGAAGACGGGAAGGAACATTATCTTGGACAGTGGGAGATCCGCGTCCTGCCGGTGGGCAGCCAGAGGACCGTCAACATGACCTACAACTCCCTGATCGAGGATGAGAATTTCCAGCTTAAGCAGTTTTCCCACAAGGAAGCGATGCGCCAGATCGACGCGGCACCCACGGGAGACCTGACCTTTTCCAAGTGGACACTGTCCGGCAACCTGTTCCGCGCGGCGGAAATGGCGGCTGAAAGCTTCATTGGCCGGGCAGGCATCTACACCACCAAGGATGGCGCGCGGCACCGCGCGATCCTGTGTCGCGCATCGGTTGATCTTGCTTCGCTGATGACGATGGAAGTGGCGGTGTCGAATGCCGACGGGCAGGAGTTTTTCGAGACCATTCTTGCGAATCATAGGGAGGGATCGATCAGCCTGTCGAGCGAGATCAAACTGAAATGGCGCAGCCACGGCACCCAGTTCATGCTCTCGGTTCCCGGTACCAAGCAGGGTGGAGGGCATGTCTTCCTGAACGAAAAGATGCTGAAGATAACCGGCGAATTCAGCGGTTCGCGGAAGGTGATGTCGGTCGCGTTCGACAAACCGAAGAACATGAAAGACCTGGTCGATGCGATCTACGATACCGGATGCTCGTTCAGGAAGACGTTGCAGAACGCCCGCCCGGATGATGCGCACAAGCCTCAAAGACAGAAATTCGGCACATGAAAGAACGATATGAGCCTTGTGGACTTTGAAGTATGGAAGCGCAATTTCGTGCCGTTGAGTAATGATTGCGGCGTCATGCTGTTTGCGCGCCAAGATCAGGAGGTGCAGTCTTTATATGATCAGCGCAGGGTTTGGTCCTCCTGGAGAACCTCGACGATGACGGTCAGGCGCGCGGCATCATGGTTTAGAGGGTTTTGTGTCGGCGACAACGTGGGAGGGTACTTCATTACGACCTTTGGAAAGGTTATTTCTTGACAAGCCATTAGTTAATCAATTTGGCATATGACGAATCAACGCATCAAACTCTTCAATCGGCACGGGTTTGCTGAACAAGTAACCCTGGTATGCGTGACAGCCATTGCGTTCGAGGAAGTCGCGCTGCTCCTCGCTTTCCACACCTTCTGCAATCACTTTCATTCCCAGGCTGTTGCCCATGCTGATGATGGTCTGCACGATCACCGCATCGGTGGGTTTGATGCCGATATTGCGCACGAAAGACAGGTCGATCTTCAATTGGTCAAACGGCAGTTGTGTCAGGTAAGACAGGGATGAATAGCCCGTGCCGAAGTCGTCCATGGAGAAGTGCACGCCGACATCCTTGAGCTCGCGCATCTTGACGACAGCGTCATTGATGTTGTCCAGCACCACGCTCTCGGTCAGTTCGAGCTTGAGCCGGGCCGGATCGGCACCGGTCTTTTCAAGGGCTTCGCGCACTTGTTCAACGAAATCCAATTGGTGGAACTGCCGCGCGCTCACGTTGACGGCGAGTTGCAGTTCACATGCCAATGGGTTTGTTTCCCATGCCTTGATCTGGGCGCAGGCGGTTTCCAGCACCCATTGCCCGATGGGCAGAATCAGCCCGGTATCTTCCGCCAGGGGGATGAATTGCAGCGGCGAGACCAGACCGCGTTCCGGATGCAACCAACGCAGCAATGCTTCGGCGCCGATGGGGTGGTTGGCGGCATTTACCTGTATCTGGAAGAAGAGCTTGAATTGCTGCTGGGAGAGTGCGTGGCGCAGATCGGCTTCAAGTGTGGCACGAGCTTCGAGCGAGGCCTGCATGTCCGGATCGAAGAAGCGCAGGGTGTTGCGGCCGGAGGTCTTGGCTTGATACATCGCGGTATCGGCGTGCCTGAACAGGTTATCCATACCGATCTCGTTGTCACGGAACAAACTGATGCCGATGCTGGCGGAGCAGTAGTGTTCAAACCCCTGGAGGTTGAAAGGCTGGTTAAGGGAGGCAAGAACCTTCTCTCCAATATCCTGGGCTTGCGCTACCGCTTGCAGGGTGTCTTCGTCCAGTTCCTCAAGAACGACGACGAACTCGTCGCCACCCATTCGGGCGACCGTATCGCTGTTGCGCACGCAATCCAGGAGACGCTTGGCGACCTCGATCAGCAACAGATCACCGATGTTGTGACCCTTGGTATCGTTAAGTGCCTTGAAGTTATCCAGATCAATGAACAGGATGGCACCATGGTTCTTGTTGCGTGTGCTGTGGGTCAGCACCTGTCGTACACGGTCCCGCAACAGGCTGCGGTTGGGCAGGCCGGTCAGTGGATCATAAAAGGCGAGTTGCTCGATATGAGCGGCCTGGGCTTTAAGCTCGGTGATGTCCTCCACGACTATCAACAGATCTTCTTCTTCTTCTTCTTCTTCTTCTTCTGCAAGCCGGATTCCAGTGATGGTGAGGCGCAGCCATTTTTCGTCCAGCGCGGCGTCGATGCCGCGCAAGGCCATCCCGCTGGCGAGGACGGCTTGCGCCTGCTGGCGCAGATCGGGCAGCGGCAGGAGGTCTTCGAGTTCGCGCCCGGAAACATCCTCTCCTTTTTCCAGTCTGAACATTTCGCGGAAGGAGCGGTTGACGCTCCGCACCTTGAGGGCGTCGTTCACCACGATCAGCCCCGCAGGAAGGCTCGCAATGATGTCCTCGGCGTAGCGCTTGAGGCCAAGCATAGTATGCCGGTCGGCCTGCATATATGTGTCAAGGGCAAGCCCCATGTCCAGGAACGCGATCTTCTGCAGCGCGTGATAGGTGGCGAGAAACTTGTCCGGGTCGTCGCCAAGCAGGCGCCACAGCTCGGGCAGCAACCCAACGAGGTACCTGCTGTAGGCGCCGATATACCACTTGGGTTCGAGTCCGATGTGCTGATGGACGACACCTACGCGCAGGCGGTTGAGAATGTATTCGGGGCCGTAGTCGCCCGCGGTCAGGCTGTCGAAGTAGGCCGCCTGGGTTCGCTTCAGGTGCTCAAGGGAGGATGCATCCGGGATGAAGCGGCGGGTTTCCTCGAACTGGAGGAGATGGGTGTAAAAGTCGTCCACGAAGTGCCGCGACACATCTTGCAGGCGCGCGTGCAACTCCGTGAGCAAGCTGACATCCGTTTCGTCGAACTCCAGGAATGCCTTGCGCCGGGTAATCTCTTGCGCGTCGATCCTGATCGCCCGGGCCAGCGCGGCGACGGCCTCTTCCGAGAGATTCATAGTCCGGCTCCCGCTATGGGGCCGCAGACCGCGAGGGGGAGGTCAGGCTTGCTTGCTTGCTTGCTTGCTTGCGCAATATTTTTTCCACGCCAGGCTCCGATCTTTGGTTATTCTTGTTCTCGTTTTGTGCCAGACACAGGTATGCCATCTTCCCCGGCTGCTCTCTTTACTCACGGGCTCATGCGATTGCACAGCGGCGGCATGCCGAAGGTTTCGCAAAACACCCGGTATAGATCCCGCTCGGCCCAGCGCCATCCTTCGCTGATCAGGCGAAACCGCACCCGCGCGGCACCGTCTGCGAGGTGGTTATGAAGCAATATATTATCACTACTGCCACGCAGATGATCCCCCAAACGCTTGCGCAAATCCCCGGTCGAGCCGATATACACTATGCTGTGCGGCCCCGGCGGCGCGCTTTTCTCAAGCCATCCCTCTTTTGCTACACTCACGGGCGAGCCCAAAGCCGCCCGGATTTCGTACACCCCCGGCTGGGCCGGAACCGCAGTCCGCAACGCTTGAGAGGTCAGCGGTAGCAGTGCGGAAAACCCCTCGGTCGCCGCCAGATAATTCATGCGCTGGCTGCGGCTCCGGCAATCGGGAATCGCCAGGTCGTGCCGGATATTGGCCACGGTGCGCCGCAACAAATGAATGCCGTATTCGCGCTCGAGGATGGCAGCGATGGCCTCGTCCGTCAGCGGCTCCCACAATACCCCTTGGAGCATCCATGCCTTTTCCCTTTTTATCACATGGTCCACGAAATGACAATGTACCTGCCGCGGCTTCGGGAAAAGCCCGCCCAACGGCTTCACCTCACCGTTCGGCAGCGCAACAGATAACACGCGCACCAACCGGGAGATCCGGCCCGGATCCGCCACCACGGCAAGATTCGACTCCGACCGCAGCCGGGCGGAAATTTCCGCCTGGGTCAGGGGCAAGAGTGTCAAGGCCTGCCCGGAACGCAGGTATGCCGCTTGCGATGCCAGTACTGCCTGCATCAGCGCGTGGGTGAGCCGGTTCCGGGTGTTGATGAGGCGCAACCTGCGCAATACGCCCGCCAGTTCCGCCGGGCAGTCCGGGCGGGACATCAGGTGGTTCACGCCCTCCTCATCGAAGCAGTATTCCCGCGCGTAGTTGTCGCGGTGGTAGAGGAACATCAGACCCCGACTCGCCCCGGTGCCGGGATACAAGTTTTTCATATCGCGAATCTCCCCCAGAACCGGGGAGGCTAGGGTTTGATGGGTGTCGGCCACATCATGCGCCACCTGCGCGCCTTCCAATTGACCCACGGTCACCCAGGGGCGCAGGGCGGCAAACTCGGTGGAAGACTCCGCTCGGGTTACGAGACGGTCGAAAGCTCGCAGTGGCAATTCCAGAAAGCGGGCGAGCACGATTTTACCGAGCAGACTGGCATCAATTTTATTGTTGTGGTGCTGCAATCGCTATTAGGCCGATAAGTGTTTTTTAACATGTCGCGGATTCACAACGAAATGCAACGTTTAATGATAGCTTGGTGTAGCGCACATTCTTTTTAAAGAATACCTCATACGGGGTTTCGAACCCCAATATTTTGCGTGGCCGGTGTTTAAGGAAACGCCGATTTATTCAATCCGTTCTGGCTGAGCCTGCCGAAGCCTTTGCTAACCTGTTGATTCACAGAGAGCGCATTTCGACAATGCCTTTAGTCCTGAGCGTAGCCGAATGGTCAATGCGAACTGATTTAATCGGCTTTTCCTTAAGGCAATTTACCGGCCATTGCACCTGTAACAAAGCCAGACAATCCGCCTCCAATCAAAGGTTGTATCAAAAGGAAGCAATCCACTACCTCGCAGAGGTTCCCGCACCCATAGGTGTCACCTATAGGCGATGTGGAATTGACACTGTCGTTGTCGAATGTCACGGTGTGGCATTTGTGCTGCCTACGCTGTCTTCATCACGACCTTGCCGGCCATGACGGAAAGCGATACCAATATCACCATCTGGTCAGATGGTTGCATAAGTATGGGCATACTAAACCGTGCCGACAGTCCATGCGTGCGTGAAAAAACAAGAACATGATCGTCTTTCTTGCTCAAGAAAATCACAGGTGGTATATTGTGCATAATTAACACTTGCATTAATGTAAACCAATGAAGCTTTTTGTCGCGGAAAAACCTGATGTAGCAAGAGAGCTTGCCGCTTTTATCGGCAGGAAGAATAAAACATCTGCAAAAAAAGAGGCGAGATTCATCGAGATCGGCGATTCCATCGTGACCTGGGCAAGAGGTCATTTGCTCGAACAGGCGCAGGTTGACGACTATTATCCGGACATTCCCAGGACGCCGGAAAATTCGAGCAAGGGACGGCTATATTGGCAGCACGTTCCTTTGCCCATCCTACCCAGGAAATTCATCTACACCCCGTCGAAAGAGGATGCCGACAGGTCTGCACAGCTCAAGGAAATCGGCAGGCTGATGAAGAAGGCATCGGAAATCTATAACGCTGCCGACCGCGACCGGGAAGGACAGTTGATTTTCGACGAGATCATCGAACACTTCGATATTTCCGGGAAGCCCATCAAGCGACTGATCTTTTCGTCGCTGGACGATGCCGCCCTGGAACGCGCGTTCAACAACGCGATCGACAACAAGACGCCCGCCGTATTCAACATGGGCCTGGCCGCCAAGGCTCGCGGGCAAGCCGACTGGTTGATCGGCATGAACGGCACGCGCGCCATGACAATGGCGCACGTCACTCCGTCCAGGGGCGCGGGATACCTGAATGTGGGGCGGGTGATGACGCCCACGATGTCGGTAGTCGTAAGACGGCATCTTGAAATACAGAATTTCAAGCCGTCCGCCTTTTATGTTCCATTGGTCGAGCTGCCCGATGGCACGGTGCTCGAGTGGAAAAAACGGGCGGACAGTAGCGATACAGAAGGACTGGACACGAACGGCAAGATTGTCGATCGAGCGGTCGCGGAGCGTATCGTCAATGCGATCAACAAAGGACTGGACGGCGAAATCATCGAAGCGAAGTCCGTCGAGAAAAAGGAAGAGCCGCCGTTGCCGTTTTCCCTGCCGTCGATTCAGGCCGAGTTGTCCAAAAAATACGGACTGACGATCGATGAGATTACCAAGGCATGCCAGTCGCTCTACGAGAAAAAGATGCAGACCTATGTGGGAACCGACTGCCCGTACTTGCCGGAAGCGATGCATGGCGAGGCCGCCGAAGTGCTGAACGGGCTAAGGAGCCTGTTCGGCAAGGCGATTGGCAATACCGACATTTCGCGCAAGTACGGGTGCTGGAACGACAAGAAGCTCTCCGGCGAGGGCGGTGCTGCGCACCACGGCATCATTCCCACCGGCAACAAGGGGGCAACCAGTTCCGAGGCGGAGCGGCTGGTGTATCAGGCGGTATGCAACAGGTATATCGCGCAGTTCTACCCGGAGCATCGCTATATGTCGGTTTCGCTCAAAGCGTCATTCGGCGGTGACGAGTTCGGCGCGACCGCCAGGGCAGTCATCGCGAACGGCTGGAAAGACGTGGATGGCGATGGCGATGCCGAACCCAGTCCGTCGGACGGGGATCATGCGGGGACGGACAACAAGATCGCGAGCAAAAAATGACTGGCGGAGCGGTGTTTGATCCGGCTTTGTTCGCCGGGAAAAAGAAAGGCGCGTTCGCTGGCGTCCGCAACAGAATCTTATTGAGCCAGCAACAGGAACGCATGACACAGATCGCGGAGATGATAGGCGCGACTATGGCGAGGTTGTCGGATGATCCCGTCGCCGAGAGCGAGATGGTCGAAATCGCGAAGAAAGTGACATTCATGCTTGGCGCGATGAACGACATCCTGGATCGGAGCCGATCTGACGAAATTCGTACCATCGATTTTGATGACGAGAATCTTGACATTTTTTTGAAAGACACATCCATGATTGCATCTTTAATCGAGTCAGCTTTATACAAACCAGGGGATGTCCTGACATGAACATGATTAGCAAGATTAGCTTGCTCAGATTAAAGGTGGATGCGTTATTCGTTCATGCGACTGCCCAACTCAATGCCGAGAAAATAGTGATGCGCAATGCTGCTCTTGCCGGGGACGCGGCGGTGCTCGATTTCACGCTTGGTTTAGCCGCAAACCGCAGCAATCTTGGCATCGCCATTATCCGCTGCGCGGAAAAGCCCGTCGATGACCGGCTTAAATTGAGAGGCTGATCGTAATGCAGACTCTCAATTCGCAGACTCTCGATCCGTTCGCGCCCGAAAACGTGACGCGCTACCTGATGCTGGACATGACCCACGGCACGGAATTTTCCTGGCTGTCGGCCAGAGACTTGTACGAAAGCGCCAGGTCTCTTACGTCGCCCACGTCTCTTCCGCCGCCGCTTTTGAACGGTTCGTTAATCAACCCCGATGCAGCGCGATGGGCGATCAAGAAACTGACCGGGCAAAACCCGGGCGTTCTGTTATTCGATTCAGTCGCGGACGCGGCGAGCCGTCACGGTATCAACAGCATTCTTGCCGCGCCCGTACTGTCCGAGAGATCGCTTGCGGCCACTATCAAACTGCAACAAGCCATGCTGTTCGTACTGAATTATGCGAACGATATAATTCGGGGCTACGATTGGCGCATGGCCGCGATGATGCTGCACCGAGCGAAGATCCCAGAGCTGGAATTCCGCCACGCGGTCGAACTGGTGACAGGAAAGAACGGCTTGACTTTGGATTCGGCAATCAGCATTTATATTGACGAGGTCAGGGACAAAATCACCGATTATCTCGGTTTCTGCAATACCGCAATCACGGCTTTCGATAAATTGAAAGGCAGGACAGGGAATCTGCCCGCGTTCAACATTCATCACGCTTACATGGCACTGCTGATCCTGGCAAGAAACGATTCTCAGGCGGACATGAATGACGTGCTGAAACGAGACGATATTCAAGCCGAGATGAAAAAGACCGGCGCGACGCAGGCAGATGTCACGGTTGCGGACAGGCCGTTAGCGGACATCGAAAAAAATATGTTCAAGATAAGGAGCAACATATTCGGCGTTCCTGCGGTGAACCTGCCGCCGAGCAGGAGTAGCGGCCATGCTTGATGTCGCCCAATACGAAGTCGGGGGCACCGTGAATGGCCGCGCCTTTGTCCGCGAAGGCAAGACTGCTGCACCCAGACCGTTTGTCGAGGGCGACCTGATCCTGATTATGGACGACATCGGACGTTACGCGAATATCGGCAAGGAAGACGCGGCCATTTTGCGCGATAAGAATAGCGCGGGGAGCGGCAAGGCTGGAATCGGTACTGCCAGAACGCGCGGCGAAGTCATTAAAAAGCTGTTTGATGACGCTTTCCTGGTGAAGCAAGCCGGAAAGTCGAAAAAGGTTCCTATTGTCGTACCCACACAAAAGAGTATCGACCTGTTTGATAAGCTATCTCAATGCGGGTCGGCAAAGGTGCTGATCTCGCCCGAGATGACCGCCAAATGGGAGATGGGGCTGGCCAAGATCGAGCGCGGCGAAATTACGGTCGAGCAGTTCATGGCTGCGCTATACAAGTTTGTCGCGCAACTGACTAAGGACATGACCGCCAATCCAACCAATCCGTATTTCGGCAAGCCGCGCATTTCAGGCATAAGCAGTAAGCCTCGCACAAGCTCAGGTGGCGAGGTCATCTCGAATTGCGACGAAAGACATCCAAGGCACGGCAAGCTCTGCGACAAGTGCAAGGAAGGGCAACTAGTCACGATGAAGGTGGTGAAGAAAGACAGTGACGCGCTCGGCAAGCTGTATGTTAAATGCGATCACCGGAAATGCGATTACTTTGGGGAGTTCATCAAGCCATGAGTCAACCACGCCAAAGCGCTGATCAGTGCGATGCTGAGGTAATCGCTGAAAAGTGCATGTTCAGGCCGTCCACGGACGAGATCATATCCGAGATTTTTGCAGGATACTCTTTTACATTAGACGGCATTCCGATGTTGCCGTCCGAGGTCTTCGCGCTTGATTCGTTCCTGCCGCTTTTGTCAGCCATTGCGGTAAGTCGCGCGGAAAACATTTTCGGCTTCCCGTTTTATATCGAAGAAGTAGAGGACGAGAACGCGCTGTTCGGAATGTCGATTGCGCCGGATTTCCAGTCCGCCGCGCCGTTCCTGATCTACACCCTGCAAATTATGAATGTGACGACGGATATTTTTGGCAAAGACCCCTGCAAGATCGAGCTTGACGAGCTGTATGCCTGGGCGACAAGCGAGAAATTACAGGAGGCCGGACTGCCATATCTTGGCATCAAGCACTGATTTGATGGAAGGAGGAAAGCCATGATCCATTACGGCAATTACGAAGACAAAATCGAGAGCAGCGACGTGACGGTTCGGGTGCTGAACGGCGTGGCCTCCACGATGACGACGCCCGGCGCCGAGTCGTTCGACGTTACCTCTGTCCCGGATGGGGCGGAAGACGGGGACATCCCTATCTGTCTTTCCCGTCCTGCCAACCTGGCAATGAATAATCACTTCGGTTATCGCCGTCTTGGCCGCGACGATGTGGCGGCCAATGATGGCGAGGCGGCAGATACCCCGACCTCGACCGTAACCGAAGTGACTCCTGTATCAACCGTAACCAATGCCTTGTTGCAGGCCAGGGCTCGTTTGGCAACATTCAAAAAGAAAGTCAACCACGACACCCAAAGCATCGACTACATCGAACGCGAATCCGGGCGCATCGTGCTTCGCGACATGGGCATCAAGATTTGCGTTGCCGAAGAAGAGCCTTCGGATGAGGACATTCTGTCCATGCTGGTTGCCGCGCAAGAAAAGTTTGGCGACCAGTTCAAGTTGTTCGGGTCGAATGAATTCATCGAGCGGTGTTCGCAAATTGCGATGGTGCATGAAATAAAAATGCAGAACAATGAAGTGAAAGATCGCTGCGGCGATGCCTGCGATAGCAACAATACCGCCGACGATAGCAGCAGTAGCAATGCTGCGCCGCGTTTAAAAATATAAAACGCATGCAAGCCTATAAATTTCAGTGCCTATAATTTCAGGAGGTTTTTACCATGACCGCAGCAAGAAAATTCATTCCGCCGGCAGCGACCACACCGGTAGTCATCAACGATCATCGCCGTGTCATGTCGGCCATGAAGGCCGCAACCCCGATCATCCAGGCGATGATCGTTGATCCCGGCAGCAACGCCGACGCAGCGCTGCGTGCAACGGCGATCTCGGAAATGGTCAAAGCGTCACATGCCGCTGCGGCGCGCATGATCAGTATTCTTGCGCCCGACCTGGAAGACAAGGGGTGGGCGAGGTCGGATGCGTTCTCATTCTGCGCCAGCATAATCGCCGATGAATGGAAGGCATCGAAGAACATCCAGCTTGCCTCGTCAATTCTCGATGAAGAACTATTCAACCAGATGCAGTCATCCGTCATCGGGTCGGACACCAACGCGCTTTCCTGGATGGACAAGGTAGGCAGCCACCCGACCATCATCGACCATTCCGATGCCGCCACCCGTCTGCGCATGAGCCTGATGAAGGCGGGGTCAACGATGGTCATGGAGATCAATCGCTTCGCGTTCTGGCAGAACGCCGAGAAGCGTGCGCAATTCATCGAGAGCATGGTGGACGAACTTGGCGAGTTTGCCGCGCGCCATTCCAACCAGCTGGCCGATCAGTACGCCATGAAGCCGGAGGATCGCATCTCTTTCTGGCAAGGCAATCTGCATCGGGCATTCGCTTTTGCGGTCGAGGAATACCGCCGTATTGCCGTGATGGCGAACGACAACGTCGATGCCGTTGCAAGCAAGACTTCCGACGAGAACGTCATCACCAGGGAGAAGGCGTCGTGGTTCAAGAAGGCGACATCCGGCGAGATACAGCGCGACATCCTGAGCAAGGTCTCGTCCAACTTCACCATCCTTGACGGCATTGCCAACCGGCTCGCCCTGTCGATGGCAGGGAATCGCGCCACCGACGACACCGACCAACCCGCCACAGATAGTAGTTCCATCAAGACAAGCCAGGAGGTTTTGCATGTGTAAATTTGCCGTTGCAGCGACGATGTTGCTGTTGCTACTGGTAGCACATCAGGCGGCAGCCGGTGTCGTCGGCGATGCTGGAGTCAAACTTGGGCAAAAACTGATCGATTGGGGATCGCCGGATCTGGGCAAGGCGCAAGCCAATACCAAACCGCCTAGCGCGGCCAGCATCGATCCGAATTGCGATCCCCAGAAAGAGGCTGAAGCCAAAAAAGCTGCCGACAATAACGAGGTCAACAGCGGACTGACCTCGCATGTGAATCTCTCCTGTCTCGATAAGTACAAGAAATTCAGCATGGGCATGACGCTGGGTTACCCGAATCCGTGGGATTTGCTGCAACAGGCGTTAGGCCAGGTGTGTTCTGCTGCTGACATGAAAATAGCCGGCGCAACCGCGCCGATCACTCAAGGGTTGCCGTTGCCGGGCGGCATAGGGCGCGTGAACACTGGAGCGGTATTCGGCAGCACCGCGAGCGGCGCGGGTGTCTCTGTCGGCGGTGGCGGCGTGAGCGGCACGGGCGGCAGCGTGCTCAATCAAGGTGGATCAGGTTATACCGTTCCGCCTCTTTGGAAATGAGGATCTCGACATGAACATCAAGAACATCAAAATGCGCATAGCGGTTATCTTGCTTTCGCTGGTCTATTCCGTTGATTCGCCGGCCATGCTGGCAAACGGTAGCGGCAGTAATATCGGTATCGATGGCATGATGACCACGCCGGATTTCTACATGAGCGTGACACAGCCGGTAACGACCGCGATCAGCTTGCTGTCGACCAGTATCCAGACCGCGGTAAGAAACCTTTCCATGACCGTTGAGGCGACCGGCAAGGCGCAAATGGCACACATCGAGAAGATACACGAGGCCGACAGGTCGAACCAGCTTGAGATCGAGCGACAGAAAGTGATCACGCAGCGCTCGATGAATGGTGCTTACCTGCCCGCAGGGAACACCTGCGCGGACCGTACTGCCGCAGCGACGGGCAGCGTGACCGACCAGACTGTCTCTTACCAGTCAGCCCGATACGGAAACGCAATGCGTGTGCGCGCATCCAAAGCGCCGGATGCCAGAGAGCAACTTTATTCGATCGCCAAGAACCACGAGATTTATTACTGCGACAAAAGGACCGATCCGCTGCAATGCAACGGTCAAAAGCAGCCCGGCAAGACCGTCAAGACGACGGACGGCGATATGCCCATGCCGGATGGGGATACCTCCGCTAAATCGCTTTTCGATGGTGCCGGCGATGACAAGCATCTTGCCAACCTGACTTTCACGCAAGGTCAGGAGGAAGCGGCGAATGCGTTTATCAACAACATGATCGACAGCGGCGATACGCCGCGCGCGCTATCTCCTGCTGAAGCCGTGACCAGCGAAGGCCAGATCTATCAGGGATTGAAGCTGGCTTACGAGTCGCGCATCGATATGTCGCGCATGGCGATGGCGAACATCCTTGCGGCGCGCACACATATCGCGGATTCCGACAACCTGGTCAAGGCGATGCAGGACACCATCCCCGCGAACGACTACGGCATGAAGGATTACCTGGATGACCGGGTCAAGAAAATGCAGAAGTATTCACCGTCGTTCAATGACACGACGCCGATTTCGCCGATGGAACTTTTGGACATCCAGGTCAAGATGCGCTCCGACAACGCGGGATGGATGACCTACATCAACAACGCCGAGCGTGATCAGGTCGCCAAGGAACAGGCGATCATGACCTCGCTGCTGCTGCGCATCCAGTACATGCAGTTGCGCAACCAGGAAGTACAGGTGGCGTTGCAGGCGGTGGCCTCCGCCGAAAGCGCCAAGGCGAACATGATTCCCAGGATCAACGCTGCCGCTCACGGACTTTCCAACAACTAACCAACAACCAACCGGCTAACGGAGACAATAAGATGAGCGATAACCCAAGAAGTTTTGTGGCGCCGGCAAAGCATCCTGTAGGCGTGTTTTATCCTAGGCTCGCGCACCTGGACATCGTCGACCAACAGGCTTTCGTCCGGCTGGAAAAGTTGCGCACGAAGCACGCGATAGCAGCCATTGTGCAGATGAAGCGGATCATGGCGAACTTCGCCGATCACATCGGGTTGATGAAAGAAAAGAAAGTCGCGCCCGTCTCGTTCGCCTATGCGTTCGGGACCTTCATGGCCGGGATCAAGGCATTCCGCGAGACGGTCGGCGTTACCAATCACTCAATCAGGAATGGCGGGGCTACGGAAGAATTAAAGAGTGCGGCGGCAGCACTCAAGCGCTTCGCCGACGAATTCAAGGCTGAGTCGCAAAAGATGATGGATGACGCGACGGATTTCATGGAAGACATTGGAATCGCACCGGCTACACTGCCCGGATTGCGCCAGCACTCGGCGGAGTAAGGCCATGGACGCATCGCAAATTACAACCGGCGGACTTGTCGGCGCAGCCAACCAGGCATCCGGCTTTGACCCCGGCGGTGCTGCCGGCGTATCAGCCGAGATGATGCTGAAGATGATTTTCGGTGATATAGCCGGAGATCCGTTAAGCATGCTGACCAGCCTTGATTCAGGCGGCACCGTATTGTCGCTCATCTTCATGTACATCAATGTCGGATTGCTGACGCTGGGATCGGTCTACCTGACCTACAAGACACTGGCGGCGGTCACTCAAACCGCGCACGACGGCGACTTCATCGGCAAGGCATTCCATACGGTATGGGTGCCGATCAGGGTTACGACCGGCGTATTGTCTCTCGTGCCGATCGCCGGCGGATGGAATGCCTTGCAGGTCGTCATGCTGTGGATCGGCGTGATGGGTGCGGGGCTTGGCAACATGGCGTGGCAGGATGTCGTGGGCAACTGGATGAACACCGGGGTGGTGCAGCAAGTAAACGGCGGCGCCCCAGTTAATTCCGGAAAAAAGACCAATGTTGCCGCAACTATCCGGTTCGGGAACAGCAGTCTCATTGCCGACAAGGTCTTCGAGGCGCTGCTGTGCGATGAAGCCTACCGGCAATCGGCTGTTTATTATAGCGAGGGCAGTGGAAATGGTGCTGACGGCACCAATCTCCCCCTAACAGATTTTTCTGATAGCAAGATTGCCATTTTCAATAGTACCGGTGTCGAGTGCGGATCAGTATCGGTAGCCGGGCAAGGAACGATTAAGCCTGACTCCCTAACCAGGGAGGACACCCCTTTTAGCAAGATCGGAATAGGGGACACGCTTGCCCAGCAGGTAGAGGCCGCTACCAAAGGTATCACGTTGAGCATGATAGGCGATATGCGATCCAAGGCGCATGACGCGGTTGCCGAGGTAGTCAAGAATCTCGCCGCCGCCCGCGACCCGGCAAACAACCTGAATGTTCCGAAGCCGGATCTTGCCAAATACATCGCCGATGAAAAACTCATCGGGGCAACGTATCAAGCCCAAATCAGCGGGGCCGTTTCCGACATTCTGAACAGTGCGGCGAAACAGGACAAGATGTCCGGCATTATCATGGCCGCCGCCAAAAATTACGGCTTCGTCTCCGCTGGCTCGTTCTATACCGCTTACGCGAACTCGTCCTATGCCATCAAAGGTGCAGGCGACAGTGACGGCATGGTGGACGTGACGGTCAACAAGGATAACCATACCGACACGGTCTATACCTCGACGATGAATTATTATGAGGCGGCGCGAACCAAGACATCCGTGGCCGGTTCCAAGCCCGGCGATTCCGATTCAGAGCAGGGTGCGTTCAGACTACTCAAGGACAAGATGGGCTTTGGTAGCGACAACCTGATCAACATCTTCATCCGCCACGACAATACCGCGCCTGCGCTGGTCAACATCAAGAACACCGCCGACAATGTCGTTACTTTTGCCGGAGTGGGTGTGACGGCGATCGGTGCGATCGAGGGCTTGATGAACAAGAGCGTTGTCGGATTGGTGGCTGGCCTAACCCCTTTGGGTGCCGGAGCAGAGGGTGCCATCGCCCCATGGCTGGAAATGGCAAAGTTCGTCATGGAAATAGCATTGGGTTTTTTCCTGATGTGTTCCATCTATCTGCCGCTCGTGCCCTACATCGTTTTCATGGGGCAGGTGATGGAGTGGCTGGTATCCGTCATGGAAGGCGTGGCCGCCGCCCCTTTCTTAGCCTTCGCCCATTTCGACACCGATGGCGAGGGGTTGGGTCAGCGTACATCGCACGGTTATTCCTTCATGTTGCAATCCTTCATGCGTCCGGTTATGCTGATTTTGGCATTCGTTTTGGCTTCGGCAATGATCGAAGTATCGATCTACTTTTTGACCGCAACCTACGGCTTTGCCGTGGCCGATGCGCAGGTACACAGCATCACCGGCATCTTCGCTATATTTGGCTATTGCGCGCTGTACATGGTGCTGGCCGTAGGGCTGGTCAACACCAGTTGCAGCCTGATGTACAAGCTGCCCGATGCCATCTTCGAGTTCATGGGCGTGCGCGCAGTGGGTACGCAGTTCGGCAGGGATACGGCAGGCAATGCCGCGCAGACCTTTTTGGGCAATGCCGCCATAGTGCGTAGCGGTACAGGCGGAATGCCGAAAGCAAAGTCCGGTCAAAGCGCCGATCCCAAACCGAAAGACGGAAGTGGGGCGCACGGCACCGGTGGCGGGGCGCAGGGTACTACCTCAAAAGTCTAATTCACCACAGGAGCTAAACCATGAGCAGTAACGTAGGAGGAGTAGGACTCTTAGCCTTGGGCGAAATCAGCCGGGCGGAGAATAAGTCCAGGCGTGTAATCGATGACGCGAATCAGAAACTTGACGAGGCATGGGAAGGACGCGATGCCGCTATCGCCGAAAAGAACCGGCTCGTCTTCGCCGCCAAGTCGCAGATCCACCTATTCCGCTCGCGCATCGAAGGCCGCATCATGGCCGAAGATGAGCTGATCTCGGCCTTGAAGGCCGAGAATCCTAGTCACCCCTTGGCCTCGCGCGAAGTAGTAGATACTCTCGCTGACAAGTATCGCATCAAGGCAGCTTACGATCCAAATGTAATCAAACATACATGGGCTTCTGGCGTTGCCCCGGAAGGCGCAATTCCAATTGTAGATGGTGAGCCAGGTGCGATTGATGGCGAGCCCGCTTGGCTGGCCGCTACCCCCGAAGAACAACTCGCATGGCAAGAGCATTCCGCCATGTTGTCCGCCGCCGGCCTTGACGGCCACACCATCCTTGACCCTGCTCGTGTGACACTGGCCATTGCTGCGCGGCAGGTGGCGATGGCGGCAATCGAGCAACGTTTGTCCGAGGACAGTAACAAGGGCTTTTTTGGACGGATGAAGAAGTTCGACAGGGTGGAAGTCGAGGCGGACTTCGAGCGCGCTAAGCGGCACGTCGTTCTGCTGCGCGATGCGCTTGTGAAGGCTGAAGAACATGCCAGCAGGCAGGAGAAGGAACGGCTGGGGTGAGTTGATCGCGACACCAGAAGAGCCGTAGCGATGCGGCTTTTTTGTTGGGTTTGACCCGTCCTGAAATAAGTTGACACTTTTTGCCGTGACGAAAGGAGTGTCAAATGGAATCAGGGGAAAGAAGGAGTCAGCGGGACTACACACTGGCTTTTAAACTAAGTGTGGTGGACCAAGTGGAAAAAGGCGAAATGACCTATAAGCAGGCTCAATATCGCTATGGGATACAAGGTCGGTCAACGGTTTTAATCTGGTTACGCAAGCATGGTCGGCTGGATTGGCATAATCTTTCGCCAACCATCCCAAAGGACGCCCAGATGAACGATCAACAATCACCCCTCACGCCTGACCAGCGGATCAAGGAATTGGAAGTCCAGCTCAAGGAAGCCAATGAGAAGGCGCGCTTGTTCGAAGCCATGCTGGATGTGATCAAGCACGAGTATGGAATCAAAATCCCAAAAAAGCCTTTAGGCAAGTCGTCGAGAAAGGTCAGGTCGAAGGCTTGAGCATCTCGGCGGCCTGCCGTCATTACGGGATCAGCCGACAGGCGTATTACAAACAACTGAGTCGCGCGCAGGCCCTGAATGAACGGGACGCGGTTATAGTTGAACTCGTTCAAACCAAGCGTGTGCAACAACCGAGAATCGGTACGCGTAAGCTTCATTACCTTTTGCGGGGTTCATTCAAGGACAGAGGCATCAAGCTGGGTCGAGATGCCTTGTTTGACTTACTGAGGCGGACTCGCCTGCTGGTGCCGACCCGACGCGCGTACCACAAGACGACGGATAGTCATCACCGTTTCCGTAAACACCCCAACCTGCTCAAGGAGGGGCCGCTGAAGGTAATCCCAGGCAGACCGGAGGAAGTCTGGGTGGCGGACATCACCTATATTCCGACGCGGGAGAAGTTTGCTTACCTGAGCTTGGTCACGGATGCCTATTCAAGAAAGATCATGGGCTATCACGTGCATGGCAGTCTGCAGACGGAAGAGGTCGGCAGGGCGTTGAAGATGGCGATCAAAGGCAGAAGAACGCAAGCCAAACTCATTCATCACTCTGACCGGGGGATCCAGTATTGCTCCAGCTACTACCAGCAACTCCATGAGAAACACGGAATCACATGTTCAATGACGGACGGGTACGATTGTTACCAAAATGCCCTGGCAGAGCGGGTGAACGGCATCCTGAAGAACGAGTTCCTGCTGCAAACACCCAGAAACCTGGCGGAGGCAACCAAAATGATCAAGGAATCGATCCACATCTACAACCATGAACGACCTCATCTGGCGCTAAAATACAAAACGCCTGATGCGGTGCACCAGGCGTCTTTAACTACTTACCTAAACAGGACGTGAAAACGACGTTTTACTGTCAACCTAGTTTAGGACGGGTCAGTTAGGCGGCCAGCTTGGTGATGCTGGAAGCGGCTTTGTTGGTGTGATATTGACAAAGTAGCTACTCTGGCTATATGATATTTTCTGTACAAAACACATCGCGCGCGATTTCGCGCCACCCAATGCAAACATTCACAGCAAAAGAAGTAAAGAATCGGCTTGGGCAGGTTTTTGAATCTGCAACAAGCTCGCCTGTCGAAATTACCAAAAATGGCAGGGTATTCGCGTACCTGCTGTCTGCCGATGATTACTGGAAATTGACGGGCGGCAACAAGTTGTCTGACAAGGAAATGCGTGACGTGCTGATCGACATGATGAATGGCGAGATTTCGGTTGCCGGCGCAATGAAAGTGCTTTATGTGACTAAGCGTTGTGATCTGAACAAGATGTCTACCAGATTGGGTGTCGGGGTTCGGGATAAGCTAATGACTGAAAAGAACGACAGGAGAAACGCTTTCTTTGCCAAGGTTGATAAAGGCGAAGCCCGTCCTTCCGATGCTTTTTTATTTGCCGATGCAGCCGTCAAATGCCGTGGGCGAGCCAAATATAGAAGCACAGAGTATTAATCTGGCTTCGCTAGGCAATGAAAAACAAAACAGAGATTGCTTTTTCTGCTTCCCTTCTTGAGGGTATTCTGAAAAAACTGCCGCGAGACACCATTCTCGTGGGAGGGCAGTCGCTTGTTTTTTGGATGTCGTACTACAAGACTGGTGGAGCCTCGCAAGGCGTAGCGGCAATCAGCATGGATGCCGATATTCTTGGCGATAGGAGCCACGTCGCTATGATAGCTAACGCGATCGGCGGCGTCGCCAAGTATCCGCCCGAAAAGTCCATGACCATTATTTCTGGGCAGGTGATATTGCCGGTAGGCGATAGCGGTTTTGTGAACATCGATGTTATTCATCATATTGGCACAATGGACACAGACGGGGTGAAGCGCCGCGCTGTAGAGATGGATGCAGAAGGGCGACCATTCTTGGTCATGCACCCGATTGATGTCCTGATCAGTCGCGCGGAGAATTATCGAAGCATTACGGACAAGCAGAATGCCGCAGGGTTGAAGCAGGTTGCCCTGTCTGTCAGGGTTGCGGAGCAATATGTCATCGAAGCGGCAAAAATAAACGAGAAAATCGCGCTTAAAGCCATCGAAAAAATTGCCGAGACTGCCTGTAGCCCGGCAGGCGTGTTTGCCAGAAAACACGGGGTCGAGATATATGACGCAATCAATCCCGATAAGATGGCAAAGTTGATCAAGAACAAACGATTTATCTCTGAAAGACTCCCTCGCTTGTCTGCCGAAATAGCAGCCGCCCTGGCAAAAACACCATCAGGCAACGCAATGGACAGAATGCTGGATCGGGCAAAAAGGTCGCGACCGGGAACAGGAGCTAAACCATGAACGCTTCCGAATGCCAAAGAGCACGCAAGCCGGACAGCGCGGTAGCTGTGGTGAGGCCGTGAAATTGTTCGGCGAGCAACAATAAACTCACAGGAAGATGCCTGCAATAATATCTACCTAAGCCGCCAATGCCCACCTCTCGCTTTTTCCCCGCTAAATGTGGTTTGGGATATGCTGTTGTGGAGCTCGCTGCCGCAGGCGGTGTTGCTTTGGGTTGTGTTGGTTTGTTGATCGCGCATCTGTCTTCTCCTGGTCGTTGTGTAGTGGGCCATGCCGTCGTATCGCTCGCACAGGGTGGCGTTAAGGCGGAAGCGCTTTCAGGAGGCGGCATCAGGCATGACAGACGAGAGGGGCAACCGAAGCCGCAGCGCAAGCGACCGCAGGGAGTGCGAACGGGAGAAGGGGCACGCGAAGCGGCACGGCTGTATCGTGCCCTCGATGGCTGGCGTGACTGATGATTAGCCTCCGCGACCGACCAGCCATTGGCGATGCGACGGCATGAACTGCGAAAGACATGTGAAGGCGCTCAACAAACGGCCTGTAACAACCGATTCAAAAGCCGGTGCAGTTAAGGGTGAGGGGTTGGCCGTGGACGTACTGGTAGACGTGAAGTTTAGGGGCAACAATGGAAACGAACCGACAAGCCGGACGCTCGGGTGCGGTCGCTGAATGGAGCTTGCGGAACGGTGCGCCGATCCCGGATGCGGCAGGCGTTAAGGCGGTGAAAGGCGAGGGCAGGGGAACGATGGCATGACGGCGGTTTTAGCCGCGTCTAAACGTCAGTCCAAAGGACTGATGTTTGCGGCGTTGGTCTATACCAAGAGGAGCCCGGAGTTACGAGCTGCCCGTAATGCGCCGCGTCCCAAAGGGATGAGCGACTAGCGAAATAGTGGAGTGGGGGGCGTACCCCTAAGGGGGCGTTCGGAGTGTTGTCGAGGATCTGTTAGAGAATCTCCGATCGAGGATTTAGCCAATACTGCAATGAAGAGCCATATTGGCAGCAGCCATGTTCATTCGTGGTTTAGTTGTGGATGTTAAATTATTAGCTTCCATAATCCAGTTTTTGATTCCAATTTCAATATTTTGACTTCTACTTTGAGACTTGATGCATGCCAACTAAATAGCAATGTTATTAATTTACTTAGTGACTTATACTTAATCGGCTAGGGAACTGCCTAAAAAATACTAACAATTCTTTCATAGTTCTACGGGAAGCCCAAAGTCAACCATGTCGTTCCGGAATTTGCCATTAAAAGGAATTTATCGCACTGCGACAGATTCATTGGTACGAGATTTTTATCTCCCTTGCCTTTCGCAGGCAAGTCAATATGATCGGGCTGTAGGCTTTTTCTCCTCCTCAATGTTGATAGAGGCCGCTCTTGGACTATCTGGACTCATCAAAAACCACGGTCGAATGCGATTACTCATTGGGCATCCATTGTCAGATGACGATTGGAATGCGGTTAAGGAAGGAATCGCACTTTCATCCATCCAAAATCAACTGGCAACTGATTTGGCAGAAATGCTAGAGCGCGCAGGAAGCGAGCGAACCGTGCATTCTTTCGAATTGCTATCGTGGATGGTTGCGACAGGTTCGATAGAGATTCGATATGCCTTTCGTAAAGTGGGCATGTATCACGAAAAGATCGGAATACTCAAGGATTCAGATTTGAATCAAATAGTATTTCATGGAAGTGCGAATGAATCTGCCAACGCTCTTCTTCCAACTCGCAACTTTGAATCGTTAGCTGTCTATCCCAGTTGGAAAGAAGACGTTTTCTCCGAGTATGGAACTCCATTTGTCGATGGTTTTGAAGACTTGTGGAACAACAAAACGCCCGATGTTTACTCCGTTGCCGTTCCCTCTAAATTTTACGAAGATCTACTTAATTTCCGTAAAGGCAAACACTCTCCACCAGATCTTGAATATGAAGCCATTTGGGCAGAGTATGCTTTCCTGCCCCCAGCATCGGGCGACGATCCGAGATTACCAAGAACATTCTTTGGACAAACGTATTCATTACGGCCACACCAAGAGGCAGCCCTTTCACGATGGATGGCAAACTCGTATAGCGGGATATTCGCTCTTGCTACTGGCTCGGGAAAGACAGTTACAGCGCTACATGCGGCAACTCGATTCGCCAACCAGGGATATCCACTCGTACTCGTTGTCGCAGTACCGTATCAAATACTTGCCGAACAGTGGATAGATGTAATGGGGCATTTTGGAATGCGCCCAATAAAAGCGTTCTATTCACGAGACCAGTGGAAGCCGCGTCTTGACCAAGCAATCTCAGCGTTCCTTGCAGGGGCCTCCAAATTTTTATCTGTTGTCGTGGTGAATGACACTTTAGCCTCAGAGGACTTTCTTAGATGTCTTTCCCTGATTCCATCTGAGCAATTATTTTTTGTTGGTGATGAGTGTCATCACCATTCGGCACGATCCTGGTTAGATCGAGTGCCAACCGGCGCAAAATTTCGTCTGGGAATGTCTGCAACGCCTTGGAATCCTGGAAGAGATGAACATAAGGCGGTTCTGGAACAACTGTATGGACCCGTTGTGGCGACATACAGCTTGCGAGATGCGCTTCAAGATGGCGTGCTATGCCAGTACTCTTATCACTGGATTCCGTGCAATTTCGATGACGATGAAGCAGAAGAGTATGAACGCATTTCATTGCGCATTGCAACGCTTGTTGCTCAAGATCCTGAACGCTCTAGCCCGCCTGTTCAAACGCAAATACAGTCGCTCTTCGCGCGCCGTTCCCGATTAATTGGCGCCTTGCGCGATAAAACTAATCAACTTAAACGCATTTCAATGGAGTTTAATGGCACACCTCACACACTATTCTACTGTGGTGAGGGTCAACATCCCCTTGAGATCGAAGGCGGAAATGGTGAGAGGGTTGTGGACAATATAATCCGACACCTAGCTTCAGATGGTTGGAAGATTGGCAGGATTACCGCATCCGAAACGGCTTCTGAACGCAATCGAATTCTTAGTAGTTTCGATGACGGCATCATAGATGCAATCGCAGCAATACGGGTTCTTGACGAGGGTTTTGATATTCCGAGTTGCCGATTAGCTTTTATTCTCGCAAGTAGCAACTCCTATCGGCAATACATACAACGACGAGGACGTGTCCTTCGGCGGGCACCAGGAAAAGATGCAGCAATAATTTATGATTTTGTGGCCGTCCCATCTTTAGATCTTCTTCGCAGGAATAAAACAATTTGGAGAAAACAGATCGCTGTCGAACTGACCAGAATGAGGGAATTCGTAGTACTCTCCAATAATGCTGAAAGCCAGCAGATCCAAATCAATGACAAAATGAAATCGATAGATCTGGGGGCAATTTATTACGAGGAAGCACCGCTTTCTGAAGAGGAACTTTATGGAAATTGATCCGCAGAAAATTAGGGAAGCCTTGCGACGCATTTTAGAGGTAGAACGAGACCATATATTTGGAGCAAAAACAGGCTCGCCAACCGCGCGGAGACGTGAACTGGAGCGGGAGCTTGATCGCGTGCTCACTGACCTTATGAGAAAAAATAATGCGTAGCAATATTAAAAGTTACTTCAGGAGTTAACCGTGAAACTTGAGCGCGTTGATCTCGTCGACATTAGGCAGTTTGCCGGCAAGCAAAGTATCGTGTTTTCTACCGACCCGAATCATAAAATCACGCTCGTTCACGGACCGAACACCTCTGGTAAAACAACATTGCTTAACGCCGTGTATTGGTGTTTCTACGGCAATTTCCTTGCTGGATTCAATGAGCCTGAGCGGTTGAAAAGCGAGCAGAGTAAAGGTGAAGAATATAGCGTCGAAGTCCGATTCGAGCATAGAGCAAAGCACTATATTGCTAGACGAGGAGCGCGTAGCCAACCCGACCAGGCGGACCTGACCGTGCTCGAACAGTTGCCTAATGGGCAGTTGAATCCGCACCCGCAGCCAGAACTCCTTGTTGGTTCAATTTTGCCTGAGACACTAGCTGCATTCTTCTTCTTTGCAGGCGAAATGATAATGAAGGGGCTTTCCACTGGAGCCTATCAAAAGGGTGCGACAGATGCTATTCGCTCTGTTCTCGGACTTAAACTTGCCGAGCAAGCAATTGAAGATCTAAAGGACATTCGGAAAAAGAAACAAAAAGAGCTTCAGACACTTTCGGCTGGCACTGATTTGGCGAGGGTATCAACCGAACTGGGCGAGGCTGAGCATTATGTCGAAACGCGAACAGAACAATTATTAGCTCAGCGGTCGCTGATAACTCAATTGGAAGTGGAGAAGCGTGATGTTTTCGACAAACTGCGCGGGATCGAATCATCTTCAACTTTGCAACAACGCAGAGATAAGATTGAAGCTCAGTTAACTCAAGCGAAAAGGACCCTAGACAACGCAATGACAGCGCGTCAAGAGATAATTTCGGAAACTGGAACAGCGCTCTTTCTGGCGGAGAGCGCCAAGCAAGCTTCAGATTTTATCAATGACGCTGTTACAAAGAAGCGAATCCCGAGTCCTTTTGATAAAACATTCGTCCAAGACATCCTCAAATCTCAACTATGCGTGTGCGAGCGACCCGTTTTGCCAGGTTCAAGTGAATACCGGGCAATTGCTTCGTTGATTAATAGCGCAACGGACGAGACTTCAATACGTAGGGCGTTAGCAGTTCGTGGAATTTCAGAGCGCGTTTCTCTTGTTGCGGGAGAAGCTGGAAAAACTTTCAATAGAATTGTGACGCAGCTAACGAACGCTCAAGAACAGGTCGAGGGACTTGAACAGGAACACGCACGGATTCGAGATCTCCTACAAAAACACGAAGCACAGAACGTTCGAGAACTTGAAAATCAATTGGAGGGCGTAGAATCGACTTTGCGTGACTTAATTGTAAATAAGCAAAAGACAGATGACGAGATTGAGTCCAAGAAATTGGAGATAGCGCGACTCCGAACGGAATTAGACCGAGCACAGGCTGCTTCACCACAAGTTGAGGAGGTACGGACTGGTCTCGAGCTAATAGAGGCGCTCATCAGCAGCTTAGAGGCCGAACTTAAAGCAGTCGAAACTCAGGGAATAGTACGAATTACCAACGCCCTTAATCGTGTCGTTGGGAATTCCACAAGACAGAAATACTCCGCTGAGGTAACTCGCGAATACGCTATTAAACTATTTAAGAGCGAAAATGGAGAAGGAAAAAGACCAGTCCTCGTTCTTTCCAGCGGCGAGCGAAGGCTTCTTGACTTATGCTTTGTTTCTGCTCTTGTCTCAGTATGCCGTGACCGGGAATCCGAAATAAACTCTATATTGCTTCCTGGCGCCGTAGCCCCTCTTATGGTTGATGCGCCGTTTGGTGAACTTGACCCGGAATATCAAGCTCTAGCGGTAAATACGATGATGGACCTTTCAGACCAGCTGATTCTAATGCTATCCAAGACCCATCGAACGCCCGAGGTCGACAAAACAATTCGCCCATTCATTGGTAATGAATATCTATTGATCGGATATCATCCCGGGCCAGCGATGGGAGCGAGCTCAGTTCAGATCGATGTCGCCGGTAGAGTCTACGAACAAATGATTTACGATGCCGACGAGAATTGGACCGAGATACGTGCCATCAAGGGGGCAAAATGAGGGACATCAGGCGACCAGAATCGGCGGAGCCATTGGTTGAACGCCTTACGAATCCAAGGATGAGCGGGACTGGCGCTCCAGTTTTTTCCACGATAATGGATCTACTTATTTTTTGTGCCGGCGTTGGTCTGACCACTAATAGACGTTGCGCCGTTCCCTCAACTGGAAAGGCGGTGCCCTACCATATCTTCGAGCGCAACCAGAAGGATGGATACATTTTCCTGGTAGCTCTCGCGGAAAAGAAGGATGCGGCTACCTTGGCTGTTGAGAACGATGACGAAATTATAAAAATCTTTGAAGAGTATGCTGCTGGAGGGCTTGAGCAAATCGCATCCTGGCTAAATGAAAACGCAACTGATATTTCAGGTGTTCAAGCTCTCATAACCAAGATTCAGGCCCAAGTTCCCGTTGTCGCCCCATCCGTTCAAAATCCCAGCCCCTTGTGATCAGATCATTGACTTGGTTTTTTCTGACAATCTAAATACATACCCGCTTTTTTTGCGTCCATCATCTTAGGTACTTGGATATCTGGGTCACGTCAGGACGATCATATTCAAAAGCAATTTCTGCAGATAAGTCCTTTTGCCTCTTCAGTACCTTCAATCAAAGTCGAATACATACATTATGTTCGCCAATGTAAAAACTCGAGCAAATATGGAAGTTATTATTGACATTTAAAATAACTTCCAATAAAGTAACATTGACTTCCAAATAAATTGGGGCTGCAAAAAAATGAGCGATACAGGGTATTTGCATTCATTTCCAGCAATTCGTGGTGTTCAAGCAGGGCGCGTGTTCTATGTGGCAATGTGCCCAATGAGGATTGTTCCAAAAATCTTCATATTCAATGAGGAAGAAGTACCCCCTGAGCTGCGTGCTCAGCGCATTTTAAACCGAGCAAGAATACCGGAAATTGCCTCCTATCTTGTCGAGAACCCTAATAACTACATACTTTCCGCATTGACTGCATCAGTTGATGGTGCAAAGGTAACTTTTCAACCGTATATTGACAGTGGTCCAGTTAGCAACATGGGAATCCTCAGTGTCCCGATGGAAGTAAATATTCTTATTAACGATGGTCAACACCGCCGCGCGGCTATTGAAGAAGCTTTAAAAGAAAACCCTATGCTCGGCCAAGACAACATACCAGTTCTATTTTTCATAGATGCCGGCCTCATCCGCAGCCAGCAAATGTTTGCCGACCTCAACAAGTACGCAGTACGCCCTAGCTATTCGCTAGGCACTCTCTATGATCACAGAGACGCAAGTTCAGAACTGGCGCGATACTTGGCCAACACATGTGTGCCATTTATCGGCCTTACAGAGATGGAAAAATCTACCATCTCTAACCGCTCAACCAAGCTATTTACTTTGAGTGGTATCAAGCATGCTAGTCGCGCACTGCTGCGCAAAACCAATGCCGACAAAATCTCTGATCAAGAAAAGAACATAGCTCGTGAATTTTGGGATGCAGTCGCTGAACATATTCCCGACTGGAAGCTGGTACGAGAAAAAAAGGTTGCAACAGCAGACTTACGACAGAACTTTATTCACGCCCATGGCGTGGCGCTTCATGCGTTAGGTCTACTAGGCGCTGATCTGCTTGCGGATCGTCCCAAGGACTGGAAGAAGCGCCTCCAAAAATTATCCAAGATCGACTGGTCTCGCTCTAATGCTCAACTTTGGGAAGGACGGGCCATGGTGCATGGCCGTATCAGTAAAGCTACGACCAACGTCATACTGACCTCGAACCTTATCAAGCGCTATATTGACTTGCCATTAAAACCCGAAGAGGCAGAACTCGAAAAAGGGGCCTCAAAATGAACTCTGTATTAAACTTCCCTGTCGATACAGCAATCGCTGGCCTTCCCATCCAGCATTACATCGACGAAATCCACAGTTTATACAAAGCAGACAACCGCCCTTGGGTGATCGGCTACAGTGGCGGCAAAGATTCCACCTCAATCTTGCAGCTGGTTTATCTTGCGCTTCTTGCATTGCCTGAAGAAGAGCGGCAAAAACCTGTATTTGTTGTCTCCTCCGATACCCTGGTTGAAACCCCCGTTGTCGTTGGTCTGATTACCGGCACTTTAGAAAAAATCCAAAATAGTGCCGTGCAACACGGCATAAATCTGCATACACAGCAGGTTGTACCTAATGTCAAAGAAACTTTCTGGGTAAATCTGATCGGTAAAGGTTACCCCGCTCCTACTCGCCAATTTCGTTGGTGCACTGAGCGCATGAAAATTAACCCCGTCAGCGAATTTATCCTCAGTCGAGTTGCTGAATATGGTGAAGTCATCGTTGTGCTTGGCTCCCGGATTGCCGAGAGCAGCTCTCGTGCACAAGTCATGCGTAAACACAAAATAGAAGGTAAGCGCCTAGCCAAACACATTTCGCTCCCGAGTGCTTACGTGTATACCCCAATAGAGGATTGGACAGCTGACGATGTCTGGGAATTTCTATTTACAGGAGAAGCTCCTTGGGGTGGTAACCACCAAGCCCTGTTCAATCTTTACAAGGACTCTAACGCCGGCGAATGTCCATTGGTTATCGACACTAGCACCCCATCTTGTGGTAACTCCCGTTTCGGCTGCTGGGTCTGTACTGTTGTTAGCAAAGACAAGGCTATTGATGGCCTGATTGAGAGTGGCCATACATGGCTCAAGCCGTTACAAGAGTTTCGGAACCAGCTCTATAACACTACCATTCCGGAAAACAAAAACGAATACCGCAATTTCAAACGCCGTTCCGGTAAAGTAACGAGCACTGGTTTAGATGATGACCTCAAGGTAATCCCAGGCCCTTACTGGCTCTCATACAGAAAAGAGCTATTAGCTAAACTTCTAAAAATCCAGAAGGAAGTCCAAAAGGAAGATCCTAATCTTGAGCTCATAACTCCTGGCGAACTCGAGGAGATCCGCAATGCCTGGCTGCATGACCCCAACGAACCAGATTGGGAAGATAGCCTCCCCAAGATCTACCAGGAAGCTCTGGGGGAAGATCGAGAATGGGCCGAAAGTGATGCAGGTACATTTACCAAGCTCGATTCTGATCTGCTCGCCGAGCTTGAACAAAAGCACAAAGTACCTGCAGCACTCATCATGAAATTGATGGAGCTTGAGCTCTCCATGGATGGCCTCAGCAAACGCTCCTCAATCTTCGATCGTATAGGACAAGTACTCGGACAAGACTGGGGCGCACTTGAAGAGATCATGCAAAAACATCAAGTGGTCAGCAAAAAACAGAACTACCTGGATGAAGAAGAAAAAGCATTGCAGGCGCAATACATCGAATTCGAAAAGATAAAAACACATGCAGCTTGAATCTCTTACACTCTGCGACTTCGGCTTGTTTCGTGGCGTGCACGCCATCGACCTCAACCCCCGCAAAAAATACAATAGCACCCGCCCAATCATTCTATTTGGCGGATTGAACGGTGCCGGTAAAACTACTATTCTTACAGCAATCCGCCTAGCAATTTATGGAAGGCAAGCCTTGGGCTATGCCGTTAGCCAAAAATTTTACGATGAGTTTCTGGCATCAAAAGTCCATCGTAATCCACATTCGCTGGTTGTGTTAAGTGGTGCTCATATCGCCCTTGAATTTCTCTACTACAAACTAGGTAAGCCAACTCGATACAAAATCGCTCGCTCTTGGACAGTCTCTGGCAAACAGGTCAAAGAAACCCTCACCATTCTCCAAGATGGGGAACCCATCCCGGAATTCACACAGGAACAATGCCAAGCATTCCTCAATGAACTTATCCCGCTTGGCGTATCTGAACTATTCTTCTTTGACGGTGAGAAAATTGCTAGCCTGGCAGAGGAGGGAGGGGATGTCGCACTGCGCGATGCGATTCGCAAGTTGCTCGGGCTAGATATCATTGAGCGCCTGAAAAGTGACCTACATATCTATATCCGTCGACAAGATAACAAAGCGCTACCTGATGAGGCAAAAGCACAGCTTGAGCAATTCGAAATCCAATACAAGGAACTCAAGCTCGCCATTAACGCCGAGGAGGCTGGCTCACGGGAGTTCCTGCCTAAACTCACTAGTGCTAAAGAGCAACTAGGTAGAATCGAGGATGCCCTCGCCTCTAAGGGTGGGGCGTGGGCAGTCTCACGGCAGTCGCTGAAGAGTCGCCGAGATAAACTAGTCTCTGACAAGAAATTGCTGGAAGCCGAAGTGCGCGAGCACCTCAACGGCCTCTATCCACTCTCATTGGCACCCAAACTCATGCAGCAGCTCAAAGGGCAGCTGCAACAGGAACGTGCTCTGAAAGATTGGAAAGGCATAGCTGAAGCTGTCAACCAGAGGCTTGTTCACCTCAATGCGGTGATTGCAGAATTTGTTCCGGCGAGGAAATCATCCGATGCAATAAAAAAAGTAAAAACAATCTTCTCAGACTTGGTTACCAGGCCAGCTGAGTTAAAGAACGTAAAGTTTCTTCACGATCTCGCTAGTAAGGATTGCATACAACTTGAGAGCTGGATTAGTGATGCACTATCCAACGTACAAGCCCAAACTAAAGCGATTCACCTGCAACTCAACAAATTGGATGAAGAACTCAGTAATGTCAGCTTGCAGATTGAACGTGCGCCAGATCAGGAATCATTGAAGTCAGATCTTGACGCAATCAAAGCAAAGAACGAAGAAATAGTGCAGCTCTCAACTGTACGCAACACTCACCTCGAGCTTGCTCGTCGCTATACCTGGCAAGCCATCGATCTGGTTCGCAAAATGCGCAAGCTCGAAGAGCAACTCGAGAGCGGTGAATCGAAAGGCACTGGGACTGATCTTGCGAAGAATACTAGGGACGTTCTAACTGCCTTCGCTGAAGAAATGACCAAGCGCAAGATTGTCAAACTCGAGCAGGAGTTCGCGAAAACTTTCACGCGCCTTGCAAGGAAAACCGACACCGTTGTTAGCGCCAATATCGACCCAAACACCTTCGAGGTTCACCTCTATAACAAGAGCGGTAACGGCATCTCCAAACAGGATCTCTCTGCGGGTGAAAAACAGATCTACGCGGTCGCCATGCTCGAGGCACTAGCCAAAACATCTGGTCGCAAGCTCCCTATTATCATCGACACCCCGCTAGGTAGGCTAGACAGCCACCATCGCGGGAAACTCATTAACAATTACTTCCCGCAAGCTAGTCACCAAGTCATCATTCTTTCAACTGACACTGAAGTGGACAGGAGCTTTTATGATGACCTCAATAAACACGTCTCGCACTGCTACCACATCAGTTATGACGAAACAGAAGGGACCTCTGAAATTAAGGAAGGATATTTTTGGAAGTCAGCACTAGATAATGAAGGAACACTTGCATATGCTGCCTAATCGCGTGCACATCTCAAAACGCGCTACTGATTTGCTCAAGCAAATCAAATCAAAGACTGGCGTTACGCCAAATATCCTCTGCCGTATGGCCTTGACCCTCTCATTAGAGGAGAACCACAAGGCTAATCCTGACGGTACAGACCTTAATGGATCTGAATTCAATCTGCCCACTCTTTTAGGCGACGCCACGACCCTTTACGAAGCACTCATTCGCCAATTTCACGGTAACATAAATGCCAAGGAAGCCCAACTCATCCTCGCCGCCCACATCGACAACGGCGTAGATAAACTCAAGCGTGCAAAATCCCCCTCTGACTTATTGCAATATTAACTCTATGGAATGTCCATTCTGCACAAGAGAGGCAATAGTTCTTTCAAATGAACATGCCTACGCCCGCCTTGACAAATTCCCAGTCTCGAGGTCATAAGCTTATCATTCCCTATCGTCATAACGCTTCGCTCTTCAATTAACCGAACATGTCTGAATAAACAATTGTGTTTACTAGAGTGAGTCTTTGACGAAAACCGTTTACAACGGTACTGATTCAGATTGCAATGGTTCAGCGAATTGGGGGGAGTTTTGTCTTGGTCATGGGACGTCCTAGAAATTTCGCATATCGAGAATGTAAATCTCGCTTAGCGGAAAGGCCTGCCATGTATTCAAGAAGCTCTCTAGTCAGCACTCTGCCTTTGGGTTGAATGGTAAAACGCTCACTCCAGAGGAGGCCTTGGAAAGGCACTTCATTTAGCTCGCGAGGTAATTTCGGGAGCAATTTTTTCCAGTTTCCCCCAGCCTTTTTGATAGCGCGGATGACCTCGGTAATTACTGTTAATCCGAGTGGTCTAAAATAAACGCTTCCGCCAGAACCGTGGCGATATTGACTTACTATCGACTCTGGGTCAGAGGACTGAAAATATAATTTCAGTTCGGGAATAATGGAAGCTAGGGTCTCGAAATATTTAACTGCAATTTCAAAACACTGATCAAGAATTTCATCACTGGGCCGAATGGTTTGCAGGTTTTTCTTAGAATCAATTTTTTCGATATCAACAAAAAGAATTGTCAAGATATCGTAAAGATTGCCTATCGTCGTAAGGCAACTTTTGTCATTTATAACAAGATTGTTCGTTGCCGCCATGGCGATTCTTTTTTCACCAAACCAACCATGCTCTTCAACAAGTCGTCTTGCAATAATAGCCATTGCGTCGTTTTCGTCAAGAGCAATGCGCTCTTTTTTTGAAACAGGGATTGCTGTCTTATTTAGCGTTGTGAAAAGTCGCCGAGTTTTTTTGATGGCAGCGTTGGAGTGCGCCACCAAGAGTATCGGGACTAAATCTGCGCTGACATCATTCTGACATTTGACATGCCCTTTTACGGAAAAGAGTGCTTTCATCCCAGACAGACGGTGTTGTCCATCGATAGCGAATAATTCCTCTTTCCCAGATAGAGTTAAAATCCCTAGAGAATTTTCTGTGGTTTGATCATCAAGGCTTTCCGAATACTTTGATTTAGAGACGTCGATTTTAACGGGGGACCAATGTGGTTCTCCGCCATATACAGCAATTACTAATGAGTTAAAAAATCGTTCTTTTTCACGACACAAGTATTCAGCAATTTCACCAGCGCGCTTGTCCTTGAGAGAGCGCTGTATAAGCTGGGAGAGTTGTTTATTGGGATGCAATGCTTCTGCATAATCAACGCGTTGGGCTAACTCAGGCATCCGCATGATGCAGCTGTAATAAATCCAGTCACCGAATTCGCCACGTAAAGCAGGTAATTGCAAGCGAGGAAGTTGTTTCATTAGTAGGCCGCCTGTGGTTTTAATAAGGACGCGCTATACCCACCGCGAGAATAGGGCGGTCTGAATGCATCAAGTAATTTTGTTTCGAGATCCTTTAATTCGTGTTTTCGTGAAGGTAATATTGTATAAAAAAATAATAGGTGACCTTTCCATGCGTTGAGCATAAGGAAGGTTTGAATCCGTTTAAATTTCTTTTGCTCAGCGTGATAATTTTTGAACCGTGCGCGAAGATTGTGCTTGCTATCGCCATGTCCGCTTTCGCCAATGTACATTACCCAACCATGAGGAGGTAATCCAGAGTATGGCAACTGAAGTACAAATGCATATAATCCAGGTTCCTCCGGAATGTTTTTCGCATTGGCCTCATTAAATTCAACAGAATCCCAGTGAAATGGGGGTGATATGTCAGCACTCGGCCACGATTTGGGATCTAGGGTGAACCCAACTGTAAGAAGTTTATTATCGATAAGTGCCGCACCTACAGGGTCCTTTGACAATTGTTCTATCCAGTCACTCGTCGCCATTACGTTGGGCCTTGGATTATTGGTGGGTGTAATCTTAACCAGATTAAGTAAATTGGTACAGAGCAACCTGTTCCATATCAAAATTAATAAACTGCATGGTGCCTTTTTAATCTTCTTCCTGGTTTTCGCCATTGCCTGCATAAACAACCATGCGCATGTTTATGCCAAATGGATAACCGGTTCATCGGTGGATCGCTCCTCTTGAGCCGTGTTGTGGGTACAAGTGAAAACATTACTGAAGCCACCGTTGCGGTATTTGGGGGCGTTGTCCGCGTTATTGGGGCAAGCATCGGTAGCGACTTTATTGTCGAAGCATGGTTTGAAGGCAATGATCAAAATGGCCTTACGGCTCAGATTATGAAAGTCAATGGGCGTTTCCAGTGGAATGCACAGTGCAATGATCAAACGGCGCTTGATCTCCGTGATGCTCAAGTCGGCAGTCTAATCTTGGGTAACAGCGTGAAACCGCCTAAGCAGGGAAACGTTGTGCTCCAGGGGCTTACGTACAGAGATTTCGAATCAGCGAGACGCGTCACGGATGGTAGTCAAACAGACAGAACAAGAACAACTTAACCAAACAAGAATAACCCGCAAGATTTTACATAATGCTGATTATTATGAGCAGTAAGTTATTGATGACATAATGATTATAATATTGTTTGCGAAGTATGTACTCAGGTGCGTTTGAGCTCGACCAATGCTATGGCGTCATGATCGACATTTCGGCGTGCCACGTCGCAAAGATGATGGTGATGGGTGAACACAATGACTTGGCCAGACGCGGAAAAGTCCGCCAACGCCTTGAAGATACAGCCAGCCCGCACATCGTCGGAGGTCATGAGCACATCGTCCAATATTACAGGCAGGTCTACACCACGTTCTCGCTGCAATTTCAGGGCGGACAGACGCAGCGCCAGGTAGAGCTGGTCGCGCGTTCCCTCGCTCATGGCTTCAACAGAAATAATTGCGCCGCCAAGCCGTTTAGCTGCAATTACGGGGGTGTCATTTGAGTCATCATTGATGAGTCCCTCAAACTCGCCACCGGTGATCTGCGCGAAGTACCTGGATGCCGACTTGAGCATCGGTGCCTGAGAGCGTTCTTTGAAGCGGCGCACAGCTTCTTGCAAAAGCGCATGCGCCAGCCTAGTCCTTATCTGCAGCGGAAGAGTGTTCCGAACAGTCGCAGCCGCTCTGGCCATGGCGTCAGCGGCAGCTGCGGCGGCGTCCGATGAGTTGATGCCGTCCAGTTCCCGGCGGGCCGTTTCATCGGCTATTCTTGCCTTCTCGAGACGTTCGCTGATCCGGACTAGTTCCTGCTCGATACGTAACTCTTCGGTGCGCAGGTCATCGTGGTCGCGGCCGGCGAGCAGTTCCTGCAACTCCTTGACGCCTCGACGTGACGCCTTAGCCAGCTGGTCAGCTGCGGCGTTGGCATCGTGCATGGCCTGGCGCTTGCGGTTCGACTTCTCCTCGGCCGCGGGCAAATCGGCCGTCATCTGCACGCTCGCAGACACGCAAAGTCGGTTGAGAGTGGCCTGGTGGCGGGCGGCCTTGGCCTGATTGTTGGAGAATGCTTGCTCGGCGGCGGCGAGGCTCTGCTCGGCAAGATCCAACTTCGACTGCTGCGCTTGGGCACTCTCTAACCTTTCCGACCATCTTTCGGCAGCCAAAGTAATGTCTTCGGGCGGCTGTTCAGATAGAGCCGTAGCTATGTTGTTGGCCGTCTCCTGGTACACCGATAAAGTCGCGGCGTGAGTGGTACGCCTCGATTGCGCCTCCATAAGCGACGTATTGGCGGTCAGGACCTCATCGAACTCCGCTAGGCGGGCTTTGGCCATGGCGACGGTGGCATCGTTACCCAACATGAGCGACGCCAATTGGTCGGAGAACGCTTTTCTGGTCGCGACAACGTCGTTGACGAGATCAATGTCCTTGATGTTGTGGAGCTCCGCCTGTCTCTGAAGCTGCAGGGCCTGACCGGCAGCGTTATTGCTGGCAGCGATGAGTCCCTCGATCTGCTTTAAATTGTCTTCCGCCACGGCAACGAGGGTTTCCATTGGATCCTCGTCATTGACCTTTGTGATTCCCAGTCGCGTGATGGCCTGAAGCAGTTTGTCGGCGAGGGACTTCTCAATATCTTGCGCGTGCTGGAGTTCATCACGTTTGGCCTGCAGTCCGTCGAACGCGGTCAATACTGTGTCGAGCAGATCCTGCCAGTCACGCAATTCTGCTGGAGGCATGAGCGGGATGCCAGCCTGTGCGAGCGTTTGTTTCCAGTGTGCCTCGAAGGACTGTTGCTCTGCCTCAATCGCCCGGATCTCGCCTTGCCGCAAATCTAGATCACGATTGAGTGCGGCAAGTTGTTGCTGGGCAGCTTCGAGTTTTGTGACTCGGTCTGTGTCACCCGCGAGCTCGTCTATGAGGAAGTCGGCGTCGGACACTGTCTTCTCGTAGACCTCTGGCAATGGCCGTCCGTCTGCAAAACTGCGAATGTCTGGTTTCGCGCCCTCGATGTACGTCGCTTTGACCAATGTCCAACCTTCTTGTCGATGTGCGCGTGCGCTGCTTACTTCATCGTGCGTTGGCACATGGCCATGGGCGAGCAAGTTGTTGATCGCGTCCTGCTGTTCCGCGATCGCATTCTGCATTTCTTCAATGCGCTCGGCCTTCTCTGTTCGCTTGCTGCCGAGGGCTATTAGTTGCTGACTGGCTTTGTCAACGGCAGCACCAAGAAGCGGACGAACTCGCCTTGCAGCTGGCTCGTCTAGCAGTCCCACGGCGGCAATCGATGATTTGGCCGCCCGCTCTGCCGCCTTGATCTCGTTTGGCAGCCGACTTAACCACTGCAATGTTGCGTCATTCTTCGCTACTTCCGCCAGAGCGACCCGTACAGCAGCCTGAAGATTGGCGTCTGGGATGGTACGAGGCTCTTTATTCGGCGTTGCGGCCTGGTTTGCCGCGGTGAGTCGATGCTGCTTGAGCGCACGCTCGGCTTCTTCTAGTGCGGCAATGCAACCGTTGATTTGCGCTTTGCCGGTGGCGGATGGTGCCCGCTGGACCAGCTCGCTTGCTTTCACGGTCGAGTCGATCTTCGCCGCCAGGGCATTCAGTGCCTGAGTCCGGTTGGCGATGTCACCCTCAGCCGTCGCGATCTGCCCGCGAAGTTGAGCGATGGTGGCGGCTGCAGCATGGAGGCGTGCCACCGACCGATCAGCAGTCACGATGACGGGATCGAGCTCGAGCTGGTCGACCAGAGTGCGCTGTTCTTTTGCTGAAGCTTCATTGATCGAAGCGTCTGCGGTGGCTTCCGAAAGGCCGGCCTCGGCCGTGGCTCTTTCGGACGAAGCATCTTCTGCCAGCAAAGGCAGTTGCCCAAGCTCCTCGAGGATAGTGTTTGAGTGGGCCAAAGTGGCCAGGATAGGCGCGACTGCAATAAGCTCTTTGATCAGCAACTGCTGACTCGCGCTCTGGTCGAGTTCCTTCTGAATGGTCTCCAGCGAGTCGTGAGCGTCTCGGCTGGCCTTGGCAATGGCCTCCCATTTCGTCGGCTTGATCTGTGCTTCTTTGTACTGCTCTACTTGAATCTTGTATTCACTCAAAGCCTGGTTTATGCGCGCGTTCTTGGCTTGGGCGGCGGACATGAAGAACTTCTTGGCCGTCGCGTCGAGTTCGCCGAGAATCTTCGACACATCGCCGACACCGGAGCTTGCCTCGAACAGTGCCGCCCCGATCTCACCTTCCCCCTTAACCAGAGCGTCGCCTCCCTTTCGCAGTGTGCCGTGGTCCAGCCCGTACATGCTTTGATAATCCTCAACGGACAGTCCGCCTGTCAGCATGCGGTTGATCGCTGGTGGGATTGGTTCCGAAAGTTCGACGCCCCCCTGCGCAAAATCGGCGAACTTCAGGGTTACGCCTGTGCCCTTGCGGCGCATGAGTGAATACTGATTGCCTTGTGCGTCAACGAACACACCGCCCACTCGCATCTGCTGATAGTCGTGCAGGAACTTGTCTGTGGTGCGCGTGGGAATGCCGAATCGCAACCCGGCGATGGCACGCAAGATCGATGACTTGCCAGCTTCGTTCAGTCCATGCACGAGCACGAGGCGCTGATTGCCGGTACCCAGGTGAAGCACTTGATCGGTGAATGGCCCGAAAGCTTGCAGGTGGAGTTCTACGAGTCTCATAGGCTATCAAGCGCCTGCGGCAGAGAGTTTGGAAAGAACGGTCGCCTCAGCATCGGCCAGGAAGGACCTTAGCTGCTCAACGGTGAGTTTGCCCGAATCGACATCCGCCAAGTCCGACGGGAGATTCGGTAGCTTGTCCAGGTTTGCTAGTATCCAGATCCGAAGCTCATCGTCGTTTGCGGCCAGTTCATCGACCAGTCTTACGACTTCACCCACGGCATCTGGCCGTTGCGCTGCGGCTTCGCGATCGATTGGAGATTGCAGCTCCAGGTGAACGGACTCGATCCACAGGTCAGCCGCTTCGAAATCCTGGGTGGCGGCCTGAATGGCAGCTGCAATCGTTCCGGGATCCCTGGCCTCCAGTGCGTGAAGGGCAGATTCGCCCTGGACGGTGATACGCATGGCGTGCAAGCGATCTTGGGCGCTTGCGACACAACCCCTGCAGGTGTCCTGGAACTTCTGAGCGAGCGAAGTGACGGTCTCCAAGCCCGTGGCATCAAGGGTCAGGTCATGCCAGCGGACCACATCCAAGGAGACGTGCTCGGCGCTAGTGATGGTGTTGCCATCGACGATGACGAGCTCGCAACCTTTGGATCCGGTTTCGCTAACTTTCCGCCCTTGCAGATTGCCCGGAAAAACGATGCGCGGTTTGGACTCTCGGACGACCTCGCGAGCGTGGACGTGCCCGAGAGCGAAGTAGTCATAGTTCTTTGCCAACAGCGTCGCGACGTCCGTAGGAGCGTAGGTGTCATGACCGACCCGCCCTGTCAGGCTGGTGTGCAGTACACCGATGTTGAAGCGGTCGGCTACAGGTTCATGATAGGAAGGGATGAGGTCCTCGCTGACAATGCGGTCCGGAAAACTTCTGCCATGAACGGCGACCCCCAAGTCCGCGAGGTCTATGACCTCGGCAGCACGCGAACTGAAGACGTGAACGCCCTGAACGTCGGGCAGCCGTTTGCTGATCTGGCCTTCTGCGTCGTGGTTTCCTTTGACGACGAATACCCGGATGCCCCCGCCGACGAGGCGAATCATTTGTTCGCGGAAGAACAGAGCAGCACGGAAGTCGCCCAACTCGCGGTCGAAGATATCGCCTGCGAGGAGGACCAGGTCGACTTTCTCGCGCAAGGCAAGGTCTACCAGGCCGATAAGGGCCTTACGGCTTGCTCCTCTGAGCAGGTCTACCGGCGCCCCGTCGTAGTTGTCAAGCCCTCGCATGGGGCTGTCGATGTGTAAATCGGCCGCGTGGATGAACTTCACTTTTGTCTCCCTCTGCTGCTGCATGTTGCATGACACGCGACCAAGTTGCTCCTGTCCATGAGCGCCATATCAACCCTGGATTCGTGGAAAAAACCTAGGTCGACTGCGCTGTCCATCGACTATGGATGAAAATCAAGTGGGGGCTTTTTCCTCCACGCCGTTGATCGGTGGACGGGATTCATGGAAGCGCGACAACATCTTGGTAGAGTCGCTTCAGATGTTCGTCCGACATATCCAAGATCGGCTCATACATGAATGAATTGAGGTGGATGCTTTCTGGCGTCATGAGGATCACGCGCTGAATAACGTCTAGGGCATCCGTGTCTCCGCTGAAGAGCTTCTTAAATCTGGCGAACAGCTTGAATGTTTGGTTGGCATCGATGTTGGCTACAAAATTCGCGTCATTGATCTTTCTGATCATGAATTGCTCCGCCGCAATTCGAATCGCAATTGAAAGCACGATTTTGTTTTCGAAGTTGACGCCCTCAGCCGCTTTGAGACACTCCCCTGCCTCTTGCGTGATAAGATCCATAACCAGTTTAGCTGGATCGGCGGAAGATCCAGCGCTTCCGAATACGGAGTTATAGATACTATCGAGGTCCCCCAGTGTGATGCCCGCTGAATCGTTCTTCCAATGAAGTAAAGAGGTCAGTTTCGCGAAATCCGGATCTTTCTCCCCTTTCGTGTATTCAATGATATTTCGAATGAACGGAATCGACGCAATCTTCTTCTTGGAGTCTGTAAAGAAATTCGGCTTCCAATCTTTCACAAAAACGTTCTTTATCCCAGCAGCTTGCTCAAGCGTCAGGCCGCTCGCCGTCTTGAAGGCCATCAGGCAATTTGCATAGCTGACGAATCTGCTATTTATCGTGCGGAAGAAGTCAAAATTGTGAGTCAGAATCAGTTGACGGAAACACGGCTCTTCTGATATTTCTCTCAAATACTCGATGATGGCGTATTTGTTTTTGTAATCGAACGAATCAGCGATGTCATCAACCACGAAAACCGTTTGCTGCTGCGCTTTCTTGCGCGCCTCGATTTCAAAAATAATGTTCAGTACATAGAGCGCCTTTTTCTCACCGGTGCTTAATACTTGTAGGAGCGCGGCTCTTTCAATCGGAGCCTTTTCTGCACCATCTTCAAAGGTAAATCCGAGAGTCAGCAGCGGTTCCTGCCCCAAGATGACAGCAGTTCGATTTTTGGCAGTTAACTTGAATGGGACGAAAAACCGGTCATTGAAGATTTGAATTACAGTCTCCCATTGCGTACGCTGCTGCGCGGCTGCGGCCTCGATCTCTTTCTTCCTCTTTTCGGCTGTCTGGTATTTTTCGACTAGATCCTTATATGCGTCGATCCGCGCTAAGAGGTAAGACTTCCAAAGCTCCTCCTTGAATTTCTCAATATTTTCTAGCTTTGGGAGAATATCATCATGTTGCTGGAGGTAGGCGTCAAAATCCCGAAGACTGATATTCTTGCTGATCTGTTTCTCAATCTCGGCAAATTTCTTTTTCAGTTCCTTGTCATTGGAAATCCCGTCCTTTTCCTTGGCTATCAGATCCTCAAGTTCCTTCTCGCTGGTAATTTCAGTCTTCGTCTCTGCATTCAGGCTCACTGTATGTTTTGCGTCGAAGAAGCCATTGTCGGCAAGACTCTTTGCGATAGTCGCCGCGTTGTAGTAGTTGAACGTGCCTTTTTTGAAGTACGTCGATGCAGCTAGGAGTTCGTTGTATTTTTGAATATATTCTTGAATCGCTGTCTTGAAGTCCTTGGTTCCAAGGAAGGCTAGGACCTTTTCGTCAAAGATTTTGTCGTATAAGACGTTAGCGAACGGCGCATCCTTCTGGGCGAGGAGTTCATCCTTGATACGTATCAGCGCTATGAAGAATTCATTTTCACTCTTGGTAAATGTGGAAGAAATCTCTTTCTCCAAGTCCTTCTTTGATCCCGACTGCTCTTTCAACGCCTTCAAGAGCAGATCTTTTGACGCATCAATCGCCAAGTGGAGCTGTTCATATTCTTTCCGCAACACACTATCAACCAAAAGGGTCGATGTCCTTTCCGAGTGGCCGAACACTTCATCATATGGACGGATGACGAGGACGCTTTCTTTGGGTAACTCGATGCCTTTTTCATCCGTGATCTTTCTAATGCAAGTCCGTGCTGGAAAGATTCGATCCTTGGACACCGCGCCGTCGGCTACGTCTTTGAACGTTTGCGCCAACGATGACTTCATCACGCCGTTTGGGGCATAAATCGCGTAGACCTTTTCAGTGGAGAAATCAAACTTTGCCTTGAGCTTCTTTATGCCGTAGCAGTTCTCCAGCTCAACATTTAACTTGTTCATCGCAGTTCGGTCCCTTGTGCACATCGGCAAACGGCCGTTCGTTCCAACGATGCAAAAAGCGTCCGCCCAAAACCAGAAAAGTCACAGTGACGCGGCTTTTTTTTATTGTCATCAGCTCAGGTGGTAAGATACCACAATCACATCAATTGCATTATGACTTGGGGGTATCCGCATCATGTTCCGTTTGAGCGAATTACCGCAACCGCGTGTCGCATTTGGACAATCGCTGTCCGAGGACGGGCTGCTTGCCGCATTGAGAGCTGAGAATGCCGGGCGCTCGTTTTCCGGCGGTGATGAGCATGCCGGAATGATGCTTGCCGCCGGATTGGATGCCGTTACCATAAACGATCCCGCACAGGTCAAGCTGGCGATCGCAGATCAGCGTAAGGCGGTGGATGAAGCGAGTAAAATGCTTGCCCAGGACGATGCATCGGGAGTCTTCGGGCGCATGAAGAAGAAGGACAGGCAGGCGATCGAGGCATGGATGACTCAGTCCGAACGGCATGTTGTCCTGCTTGATGCGGCGCTCTTGAAGGCCGAAGAGCGGGTAGCCACCATACCGTAAGACAGATGTCTATTTGAGTAGCGACAACAGGGTCAGCACGGTCGCATCGGGTAACCTGCTGAGCTGAATGGCAGCTGCGGGTCGAGGTTGTGTGAAAACTCCGGACGAAACGGGGTAAGGGTTAATCACCTTCGATTACACGCTCCCTAAGCTCCTTACCAGCTTTGAAGTGCGGCACATATTTCGCGGGCACTTTCACGCTGGCACCAGTTTTTGGATTACGCCCCTGACGTGGTGGTCGGTAATTCAATTCAAAGCTTCCAAAGCCACGTATTTCGACACGCCCACCTTTTGATAGCGTGTTGGACAGCGCATCCAGAATTACCTTGACTACGCTTTCGGCATCTTTGGCGAAAAGCTGTGGGTGTAGCTCGGCTAGGTGTGTGATCAGGTCAGAACGGTTCATGCTGGTTGTCGTTACGTGAGATGCTTTTGATTCTCACCGAAAACACAATTACCTTCAATCACTTTATGGACAGATTGAACTGGCGTGACAGACCGGTTTCGCCCGAAGGAGTCGTAGCGCCGCGCCAAATGTCAGAAAGACTTTATCCCCTCGCACGGTGGCATCTTCGATGCGCCAATTACAGCACAGGCGTCCAAGCTGCTGGGAATTTCGTTTGACAGGACCGACTTGGAAACCAATTAAGGTTACGGTAACAAGCCAAAGGCCTAAAACAGGGTCTTTCTCTCTTGGGCGAAGCACAATAGACTTCCCATTGTGAAGCTGATTAAACGTGCTATTGTAAATCGCGATAAACGTGCTATAGTAATTCACAATAAACTTGCCGAGGTCTATCATGGCTGCCCCAAATGAAAAGCTGGCTGAGTCGCTGAAACTCCTGAAAAGCGCACAGGATCGGGGTCTGCATGTATTTCAGAGCGGAGACTTCAGTCGTGTTCATCGTGATCGACTGGTTGCTGCAGGCTTCATGAAAGAAGTAGTCAAGGGTTGGTATATCGTTTCCAGCCCGGCAGACAAAGCGGGGGATTCGACCTCATGGTATGCGTCCTTCTTTGAATTCGTCACCGCATACTGTAACGTCCGGTTCGGCAATGACTGGTATCTGTCGCCAGAAGCATCGCTACAAAGGTACGCCGGAAACACAACGATCCCTCGCCGGTTGATGATCCATACCAAGACCGGATCGAACAACAATCTCACGCTTAAATTCGAGACAGGTCTTTTTGATTACCGTTCAAAGGACTTTGCCTCGGGTGCTGATATTGTCGTCAAGGACGGGATTCGTCTTCTCTCGTTACCGGCATCGCTGGTGCATGTGTCGCCGACCTTCTTCACGACGAATCCGATCGATGCGCAGATTGCGTTATCGCAGATATCGGATGCGTCAGAGATCCTGGCCAAGATACTCGAAGGTGGCAACTCAGTCGTCGCCGGACGGATCGCTGGCGCAATGCGCGCGATCGGGCGCGCCAATGAGGGTGACCGTATCGTCAGAACTATGCGTGATGCCGGTTATACGGTCACCGAGAACGATCCTTTTCAGGTTCCGCCAGCATCCTTGCCGACTCTGTCGCGCGCGGAATCACCTTGCGCGATCCGTATCCGCCTGATGTGGGAATCGATGCGGGAGGCAGTGATCCGCGCATTACCGCCGGCACCAGGATTGCCTGATGACATCGAGTCCTACATCGCGGACGTCAATGACCGTCATGTGGAAGATGCCTATCATTCGTTGTCTATCGAGGGGTATCGTGTGACAGAAGCCCTGATCGCCAGGATCGCGTCCGGTCAATGGAATCCTGAAGAGAACAGCGAAGACAGGAATGATCGCAACGCGCTGGCAGCCAAAGGCTACCATCAGGCGTTCATTGAGGTTCGCAAGAGTGTGTCGAGCATCTTGCGACGGAAAGAGCCCGGCGAAGTGATTCGGCACGATCATCATGACTGGTACCGGAAACTCTTCGAGCCTTCCGTCATGAGTGGCATCCTTGAACCCAAACATCTTGCCGGCTATCGCTCCTGGCCGGTATTCATTCGCTATGCGCGGCATGTGCCGCCATCCTATGAATCTGTAAGAGTTGCCATGCCGGTCTTTTTCGACCTGATCTCGAAGGAGCCGGAGCCGGCAGTCCGCGCAGTGCTCGGCCATTTTGTCTTCGCCTATATACACCCTTTGGGGGATGGCAACGGGCGCATGGCGCGGTTCCTGATGAATTCAATGCTCGCGTGCGGAGGATACCCGTGGACGGTCATCCATGTTGATGATCGAGACAGCTACATGGCCTCGCTTGAACAGGCCAGCGTGAATGGCAATATCAAGCCGTTTGCCGACTTCATCGGCGCATCCGTGCGCAGACAAATGGATGAAGTGCCGGCGGTATCACCGTTCCGTCCTTGAGAACTATCGCCATCGCATCCACGATGCCGCGCAGTTGATCGAAAGAAATCATGCCATCTCGATTCAAATTCCGCCGGAATTACACCGGAAAGTTGAGATGCCATCGCTCTGGCAGACTGCGCACCATCCCCACTCGGGCGCGAGGCAAGAGGGGGTGGAATACCGTGCACACCGCCCAAACCATCAACGTGCGCGGCGCGCGCATGCCACGTCGTGAGTAACGCCGATGACAGATTATCGGGTTAGATGACTTTGGGACCTTAGAGCTGTTGAATAGCGGACGCTACAGTCCTTGCTTATTATAAAATATTTGTTATTATTATAATAACGATAGTAAGGGAGGCGCTAAATTATGAAACCCTTTAATTCAAGAGCTGGCAAGACGGTTCCGCAAGGCACCGGGTATCTTGCCTATGTGCCAGCACCCCTGCCGCCTAATCCGCCAATTTTATTCGATACCGAGATGATAAGGATTCTATCTGAGGCCGATCTTGCGTTGGGGCAACTATCTGGTATCGCATCTTTGCTGCCCAACCCCGATCTTTTTGTGGCGATGTATGTCAAGAAGGAGGCGGTGCTTAGCTCGCAAATCGAGGGAATTCAATGCACGCTTGACGAAGTGTTGCAACACGAAAGGGATGACGAGGGAGTGCGCACCAAGGCTATCAGTGAGGTTGTCAATTATGTGAATGCCATGAATTACGGTATTGAGCGCCTCGAAACTCTACCGCTTTCTTTACGCCTCATACGCGAAATCCACGGCCACCTGCTTCATGGTGTGCGAGGTGAGAATAAAGATCCAGGTGAATTTCGCCGCACCCAAAACTGGATAGGGCCACAAGGTTGTACTTTGGCTACTGCAACCTTTGTCCCGCCGCCTGTGCCTGACATGATGGAATCGCTGGCAAACCTTGAGTTGTTTTTACACGACAGGACGAGCATGCCGCTGACTGTTCAATGTGCGCTCATCCATGCTCAATTCGAGACCGTACACCCCTTCCTTGATGGTAACGGGCGGATTGGGCGATTGATGGTCTCATTGCTCCTTCATGAGCGAAGCGTGCTCAAGCAGCCGTTGCTCTACATTAGCCTTTTTTTGAAGGAAAACAGGACAGAGTATTATGACCGGCTCATGGACGTTCGAAAGAACGGCAATTGGGAGGGGTGGATCAAATTCTTCCTGACCGGAATTGCGCAAGTTAGCAACGAAGCAGCCATTACAGCTCAGCGAATTGTCGAATTCCGTGAGAATACGATGATCAAAGCGCGGGCTTTTGGGAGGAACGAGTTGGCATTGATTGACCTGCTGTTCGAGCATCCGATTATGGACATCCGAACAGCAGAGCGACTGCTGAATTGTACCTACGTTACTGCGTCAACCGCATTACAGAACCTTGCAAAGGATGGTTGTGTGGCTGAAGTAACAGGCCAAAAGCGAAACAGGCTCTTCAAGTTTGTGGGCTACCTTAACTTGTTTGAGCCAGAAGGGCAAATTGACCGTTTAGATCATGCCGAAAACATAGAAGAGAAAACGGACGACGATGATAGCCCAAGATTCCGATCATAGGAACAGTGCGGAGGCATCGGGGTTCATGGAATGCAAAGACGCCGTAGAATTACGAATTATGCAGCAACTTGATCATTTTGCGGAATCAGTGCCAGTTCAGCGAGCCAATGATTTGATTGCCGCTCGCCAACTTTGATCGTACATGAGATTCTTGATTAAGTGACCATGACTGGAATACACAACCCGTGCGCGGTGATACAATAATACCCATCAATACACGTCAAGTAGGCAGCGTAGAGTGGCAAATCTCCGCAAGCCGCACCAACGCTAGAAACTAGGCGGATTGCAAATCCGCCTATCCCAGTTCGATTCTGGGTCTCGCCTCCAAATATCCGCCCGGGTGGTGAAATTGGTAGACACAACGGACTTAAAATCCGTCGCAACCGTAAAAAGTGCGTACCGGTTCGATTCCGGTTCCGGGCACCAGTCAAACTGCTAGAATCCCTCATGGTCCACAAGCTCGTTTCACCACTTTTACCTTAAAATGCAATCAACACCTATTCGAATATTAAGTGGCGACATCGGCGGCACCAAGACCCGTCTTGCCGTTATCACTGTGGATGGCACTCGGTTGCACATGGAGCGCGAACAGACCTATGCGAGCCGTGATTACGCCGTGTTCGAGGAATTGCTTGGCGAATTTTTACAAGGCTCGGGTATTCCGGCTCGAGCTGCTTTCGGTATTGCCGGACCAGTGCAAGGCAGGGTGGCACAAACCACCAATTTGCCTTGGCGCATTGATGCTGATGCTTTGCAAAGTAGATTCGGTTTTGGCCACTGCACACTGCTCAACGATCTTGAAGCAACTGCAACTGGCTTGTCAGCTCTGGGCAAGGAGGATTTATTGACCTTGCACGCGGGCGCACCGAACGACGCGGGGATCAACACCGGGGGTAACGCGGCGATCATTGCGGCAGGGACCGGGTTAGGCGAGGCGGGTTTGTTCTGGGACGGGCAGCGCTACCACCCTTTTGCTACAGAAGGCGGCCATGCCAGCTTTAGTCCGGGCAATGATATGGAAATCGCTTTATTGCGACATTTGCAACAGCGTCATGAACATGTCAGTTGGGAACGTATCGTTTCCGGCCCCGGCTTGGTCAGTCTGCATGGGTTTCTTTGCCAACACCGCTGTGTACCACTACCCGATTGGCTGAGCCACGAGATGCAGAAAGGCGAGATGCAGCAGGGCGATGCGGCTGCCGTGATTGCCGAGGCTGCTCTGAGCGAGCGTGATGACTTGTGTGTCGAAGCCCTGGATTGGTTCGTGCGCCTATATGGTGCGGAAGCCGGTAATCTCGCGCTGAAAGTAATGAGTCGTGGCGGTTTGTATCTGGGCGGTGGTATCGCACCTAAAATATTGCCGCGTCTGCAAAACGGCACATTCCTTGACACTTTTTTCAGCAAGGGGCGGATGCGGCCCTTGCTGGAGGCGATGCCAGTCAGTGTGATCCTGAATGACCGTGCTGCGCTGTATGGCCCTGCGTTGCATGTCTCAAAGATCTGACTTTTTCAGCTTGGCATTTCTCTTGCTTCACTTCGCTTAGAACTGCATCGAGATGGGAAGGGTTTGCGTTATAATCCGCGCTCCTACGCATCGACTTTTTTGATTATTGACTGAATATTAAAACCATGGAAAAAAGTACCTCCTATATTTTGCAAGTTCGTCCAAAAGTTCCGGCCCGCCTGGCGCGTCTCGACGAACTCGCAAACAACCTTTGGTATAGCTGGGATCGTCCCACCCGCGCGCTGTTTGCGCGTTTGCATCCGGGTTTGTGGAATGCCACCGGGCAAAGCCCGAAGGCATTCTTGAAGCGCGTTGACGAACAACTTCTGCTGGAGGCGGCGGACGATCAGGTGTTCATCGGCAATCTCAATCGCGTATTGGCGGCCTACGATACTTACCATGATCATCGTTTGCCGGCCAGCGGCTCGGACTGGCTGCGCAAAGAAGATTTGGTCGCTTACTTTTGCGCCGAATTCGGCTTTCACGAAAGTTTCCCGATCTACTCCGGCGGTTTGGGTATCCTGGCGGGCGACCACTGCAAAGCGGCGAGTGATTTACGCTTGCCGTTCATCGGCATCGGCTTGCTGTATCGTCAAGGCTATTTTCATCAAACCATAGACGGCGACGGCAACCAGATCGCCTCCAACAACGACTCTCATTTTGAAGATTTGCCCATCGTTCCTGCCAAGCTCGCTGACGGTTCTGAAGCTTACACGTCGGTGGACTTGCTGGGCCGCAAGCTCAATATCAAGATTTGGCAAGCAAAGGTCGGACACATTACGCTGTACCTGCTGGACACCGATCTGGAAAGCAACAGCCCGCGTGACCGTGACGTCACGCACCGCCTGTATGGCGGCGACAAGGTGATGCGCATGGAGCAGGAAATCGTGCTCGGCATCGGCGGGGTGCGTGCGTTGCAAGTGCTCGGTCTGAAGCCGACCGTTTGGCACATCAACGAAGGACATTCGGCGTTTTTGGTGCTGGAACGGATTCGTCAGAAGATCACCGACGACGGTCTGGATTTCGCATCCGCGCTCGAATATGTGGCGGTCAATACCGTCTTTACCACGCACACGCCGGTGCCGGCCGGTCATGACCATTTCAACGAGGGCATGGTGCAGACCTACTTCGAACACTACTACCCGGAACTCAAGCTCAGCCGCGAGGAATTCCTGGAGCTTGGCCGTGCCAAGGATAGCCCCGATTTCAATATGACCGCACTGGCCATTCGCGGCACACGTTTCAACAATGGCGTATCGCGCATCCATGGCAATGTGTCGGCGGATATTTGCGGATTCATGTGGCCGGAAATCGAGCACAAGGAAAATCCGATGACCTATATCACCAATGGTGTGCATGCGCCGACTTTTCTGGCGTCCGAGTGGGTCGAAGTGCTGGAACGTCATCTCGGATTGGAATGGAGCGCGCGCATGAATGACGTGGAATTCTGGGAAGACGTCAAGAACATTCCTGACCACTTGTTCTGGAGTGTGCGCCAATCGCTGAAAGCCAAGATGTTGAACATGGTGCGCGAACGCGTCAGTGCGCAGCACTTCCGCAATCAAGGTTCAGAGGCACACCTGGATCGTCTGCTCAAGTATGTCAATCCGGAAAATCCGAACATCCTCACCATCGGATTTGCGCGCCGCTTTGCGACTTACAAACGAGCGACGATGTTGTTCGGCGACCTCGATTGGCTGCGTGAAATTCTGAACGATCCGGAACGTCCGGCGGTGTTCATCTTTGCCGGCAAAGCGCATCCGGCGGACATTCCCGGGCAGGACCTGATACGCCGCATCACCCAGATTTCCAAAATGCCGGAATTTATCGGCAAGGTCTTGATGGTGGAGGGCTATGATCTTGGCTTGTCGCGTAAGCTGGTTTCCGGGGTGGATGTCTGGTTGAACAACCCGTTGTACCCGCTGGAAGCCAGCGGCACATCGGGCATGAAGGCCGGTATCAACGGCACCATCAACTTATCGGTACTGGATGGCTGGTGGGGCGAAAGCTATGACGGCGAGAACGGTTGGGCGATCAAACCGGTATCGGAATCGTTGAGCGAAGAAGTTCGCACTCGCGAAGAAACCCGCACACTCTACGAATTGTTGCAGGATCAAGTCGTGCCGCTATACTATGATCACGGCAAGATGGGCTTCTCGCCAAACTGGGTGAAGATGGCCAAACGCTCGATGGCGACCATCATGCCGCGCTTCAACTCCAAGCGCATGGTGGGCGAATATCTTGCCAAATGCTACCTGCCGGCCAGCCAGCAACATCGTTTGTACAAACAAAGCCAATATGAAAATTCGCACATCATCGCCGAATGGAAAGCACGCGTACGCCACGCATGGTCGAGTGTTGCGTTGCGCCGTCTGGATGCCGAACAAATGGAAATCAATTACGGCGAAAGTTTGCGTTTTGAAGTAGGGGTCAAGCTGAATGGTCTCAATCCTAACGACGTAGTGGTAGAGATGTTGCTGGGTTTGTTTACCAAACGTGAAAAATTGAAGAGCTCACGCCATTACCGTTTTGAAGCCACCGGCACAATGACCAAAGCGGGCGAAAACGTATTCGCCCTGGAAGTGCAACCAGAGCAATGCGGCAAACTGGAGTACCATGTTCGTACTTACCCATACCATGAGATGCTGACCCATCCGTTCGAGATGGGCATGATGCGCTGGCTGTAATCACAGCTACATCGCGTGGTGATACTTAGTCGAAAATTGGTTCAAAATCCGGGATCGCGAAGTGGCAGATAAACTCACACATACAGGTTTCCCGCCATTTTTCTCCTCATGCACCTGTGACAGCACCTCCGCTCACCACGTTATGGAGTGGTCTTGAAAGAAAAATTGAAATGGCCGAATTAAAAGTCCTGTTTGCGACTTCCGAAGTCGCTCCTTTGATCAAAACGGGCGGGTTGGCCGATGTCAGCGGTGCGTTACCCGCCGCCTTGCGCGCCATCGGTGTGGATGTGCGCGTGCTGGTACCGGGTTATAACCCAGTCATGTCGCAACTGGCGCAGCATGGAGTCGCGGCGACCTTCGATGGCCTGTTGGGCTTTCCTTCCGCACGACTGTTGTCTGGCAAAATGGCGAATGACGTACCAGTGTTTGTGCTCGATTGTCCGAGCTTGTATCAGCGCGGAGGCGGACCTTATCAGAATACCAGCGGTCACGACTGGGCGGACAACGCGCAGCGTTTCGGCTTGCTGTCCAAAGTTGCCGCCGTACTGGGCAGCAGCGCATCACCGCTTAACTGGCATCCCGATCTGATTCATTGCAACGACTGGCAAACCGGTTTGACACCAGCTTATCTGCATTTCGCGCAGGGCGCAGTACCCAGCGTGATGACCATACACAACTTGGCTTTCCAAGGGATTTTTCCACCCGCGACGCTGGCAAAGTTGCACTTGCCGCCATCTTGTTTCAGCATCAATGGCGTGGAGTTCTTCGGCAGCCTGTCCTTTCTCAAAGCGGGGATGTTCTATGCCGACCACATCACCACTGTCAGCCCGAACTACGCCAAAGAAATCCAGCAAGAAGCACTCGGTTTTGGTATGCAGGGTTTGCTGACCACGCGTCGCGCCAGTCTCACCGGCATACTCAACGGCATCGACACGGATGAGTGGGATCCGGCAAGCGACAAGTACCTCGCCAAGACATACAACAACACGCACATGACCGGCAAAGCCGCCAACAAGGAAGCCTTGCAAAGCAAACTGGGCTTGAACCTTGAGCCGGATGTGCCGCTGCTCGGTGTGGTCAGTCGCTTCACCGAGCAGAAGGGTTTGGACTTGTTGCTGGAAATCGCGCCGCTCCTGACTAAGCTGCCAGTGCAATTGGCCATGCTCGGCAGCGGCGATGCGCAAATGCAGAAAACTGCGCGTGACTTATCGCATCTCTATCCCGGCAAGATCGGCGTGGTGATCGGTTTCAGCGAAGAGCTCTCGCATCAAATCGAAGCCGGAGCGGATATGTTCGTCATGCCGTCGCGCTTTGAACCCTGCGGCTTGAACCAGCTGTATAGCCAACGCTATGGCACTCCGCCCATCGTCCACGCCACCGGCGGCCTTGTGGATTCAGTAGTGGACTGCACCGCCGCAACCCTCAAGGACGGCACGGCCAGCGGCTTCATGTTCAGCGGCATGAACGCTGAAAATCTGTTCGATGCCATTCAACGCGCGGTTGACCTCTACCACGACCAACGCAAATGGAAAGCCTTATGCAAAAACTGCATGAGCAAGGACTTCAGTTGGGAAAGCAGTGCCGAGGCGTATCGTGTAGTTTATTTGAAGGTGTTGGGGCGGTAAGCGTAAGGTAGGGTGTCAATGCGCCACATCTCTCAACACACCAAGGAATGCATCCCCATAGCGCGCCAGCTTGGCCTGCCCGACTCCGCTGACCTGCGCCATTTCTTCCAGCGTGGCGGGGCGGTGGTTGAGGATTTCCAGCAGGGTGCTGTCGTGGAAGATGACGTAGGGCGGCACCCCTTGTTCGCGCGCGAGTTCCATGCGTTTGGCTTTGAGGGCGAGCCACAGGTGATCATCATTTGCACCGGCAAAAGGTTCGCGTGCCTTGGCAGTGCGTTCAGCGCGTTGCACTTTGCGTTTGATTGGGTCAGCATCGCGGCGCAACCAGACAGATTGTTCGCCACGCAGTATCGGGCGCGCGGCTTCGGTGAGTTTCAGTCCGCCGTAAGCCTCAATGTCTGATTCCAACAAGCCGCTCGCCACCAGTTGGCGATACACGCTGCTCCATTGCGCGGCGCTGAGTTCCTTGCCGATGCCGAAGGTGGAGAGTCGTTGATGATTGAATTTTTCGACTCGCTCAGTGGCCTTGCCGATCAGCACGTCGCTTAAGTGTCCCGCACCGAAGCGTTGTCCGGTGCGGTATACGCAGGACAGTGCCATTTGTGCGGCTTGAGTCGCATCCCATGTATCCACCGGTTCCAGGCAGTTATCGCACTCGCTGCAATTGCCCGGATGTTCTTCGCCGAAATAGCGCAGTACGGTTTGATGGCGGCAGGCGGTGGATTCACAGTAGCCCAACAGCGCGTCCAGCTTCTGTCGTTCCAGCCGCTTGCGCTCCTCGGGCGCATCGCCGCTGTCGATCATCTGGCGCATTGATACGACATCGCCCAGACCATAGGCCAGCCAAGCGTTGGCGGGCAGGCCGTCGCGTCCGGCGCGACCGGTTTCCTGATAGTAGCCTTCCATACTTTTGGGCAGGTCGAGATGCGCGACAAAGCGCACGTTGGGTTTGTCGATGCCCATGCCGAAGGCCACCGTCGCCACCATTACCACGCCTTCTTCGCGCAGGAAGCGGTTCTGGTTTGCGCTGCGTGTCGCGCTATCCAACCCGGCATGATAAGGCAGGGCGTCCCAGCCTTGTTCTTTTAACCAGCCGGCGGCTTCTTCCACTTTCTTGCGCGACAGGCAATACACGATGCCCGCGTCGTTCGGGTGTTCGGCTTCCAAGAAAGACTGCAACTGTAGCCTTGCATTATTTTTCTGCGTGACACGGTAGCGGATGTTGGGGCGGTCGAAGCTGGAGACGAATTGGCGCGCCTGTTCCAGTGCCAGCCGCTCGACGATCTCGCCGCGCGTCGGGGTGTCCGCTGTCGCGGTGAGCGCGATGCGCGGCACGGTGGGGAAGCGTTCGTGCAACACGGTCAATGCGCGATATTCGGGGCGGAAGTCATGGCCCCATTGCGAGACACAGTGCGCTTCGTCGATGGCGAATAATGCCAGCCCGGAGTCTTCCTGTACTTGCTCCAGCAGGCTGAGGAAGCTTGGCATAAGCAGGCGTTCCGGGGCGACGTAAAGCAGATCGAATTCGCCGCGCAGCAGTCGCCCTTGCACCTCGCGCGCGGCATCGGCAGTCATGCTGGAATTGAGGAAAGCGGTCTTCACTCCGAGCTGGCGTAGCGCATCCACTTGATCCTGCATTAACGCAATCAGCGGCGACACCACGATGCCAACCCCCGAACGCAACAGCGCGGGAATCTGGTAGCACAGCGACTTGCCGCCGCCGGTGGGCATCAAAACCAGCGCATCTCCACCCAATGCGACGTGTTCGACAATCGCCTGTTGCTCACCGCGAAAGGCGGTGTAGCCAAACACGGAGCGCAAGATTTGTGTGGCTTGGGTAGAGATGATTCGTAACCTAACGGTGTTGGTGGAAGTAATTGATCAGTCCACTGGTCGAAGCGTCGTGCTGAGAAGCAACGTCCGGATCGCGCAGTTCCGGCAGGATTTTTCCCGCCAGTTGTTTGCCCAGTTCCACGCCCCATTGGTCGAAGGGGTTGATGTTCCACACCACACTTTGCACGAACACCTTGTGCTCATACAGCGCGATCAACATGCCCAGTGTGTGCGGGTCGAGTTTATCGAACAGCAGGGTGTTGGTCGGTTTGTTGCCCGCAAAAATCTTGTGCGGCAGCAAGGCTTCAAGAGCATCACCTCGCAAGCCTTGCGCGACCAGTTCGGCGCGTGCTTCCGCTGCAGTTTTGCCTATCATCAAGGCTTCGGTTTGCGCGAAGCAGTTGGCAAGCAGGATGGCGTGATGTTCACCGAGCGGATTCTGGCTGTGCAGCGGCGCGAGGAAATCCGCCGGTATCATCCGCGTGCCTTGGTGGATGAGTTGATAGAAGGCGTGCTGGCCGTTAGTGCCGGGTTCGCCCCATACCACCATGCCGGTATCGTAATCCACCGTATTGCCGTCGCGATCCACGCCCTTGCCGTTGCTCTCCATATCCAGTTGTTGCAGATAGGCGGCGAAGCGGTGCAGGTACTGATCATAAGGGAACACGGCATTCGAACCGGCACCGAAGAAGTTGCCATACCAGATGCCGAGCAGCCCCATTAGCACCGGAATGTTTTTGTCCAATGGCGCGCTGCGGAAGTGTTCATCCATCGCATAACCGCCGCCCAGCAATTCCTCGAACTTGTCCATGCCCACATACAGCGCGATGGGCAGGCCGATGGCTGACCATAACGAATAACGTCCGCCGACCCAATCCCAGAACTCGAAGACGTTTTGCGGATTGATGCCGAATTTTGCGGTGGCTTCAAGATTGGTGGAGACGGCTGCAAAATGTTTTGCCACGGCCTGTTCATCGCCCAGTTTTTCGACCAGCCATGCACGCGCAGAACGGGCATTGGTCAAGGTTTCCTGCGTGGTAAAGGTTTTCGAGCTGACGATGAACAGTGTGGTTTCCGCATCCAGATTTTTCAGCGTTTCGACCAATTGTGTGCCGTCAGCGTTGGAAACAAAATGCGCGCGCAGATTCTGGCTGGCATAAGGCTTGAGAGCTTCACATACCATCAGCGGGCCGAGATCGGAACCACCGATGCCGATGTTGACGATGTCGCGGATTGCTTTGCCGGTGTATCCGGTATGCTGGCCATTGCGCACCGCATCGGAGAAGCGGCGCATCAATCCCAACACGCGCTGCACATCGAGCATGACGTTCTTGCCGTCCACATAGACGGGTTTTTCGGAACGGTTGCGCAATGCAGTGTGCAACGCGGCCCGTTGCTCGGTGGAATTGATTTTTTCGCCACTGAACATGCGTTCAATGTAAGCGGGCAACTCGGCTTGTTCGGCGAGTGCCACCAGCAACTTGATGGTTTCAGCGTTGATGCGATTCTTGGAGTAATCGAAAAACAGGCTGCCGAGTCGCAGCGAAAAATTATCGAAGCGCGCCGCATCTTCCTGAAACATCTGGCGCATCTGGAGTGGTTTGATGGCAGCGTAATGCGCGCTGAGTGCTTGCCATGCGGCAGATCGGGTAAGTTTTGGCATGATGGTTAATTCAAATCAACAGCGAACGATTATGCCTCAGGCACGAGAATAACACCGGCCAACGGTGGCAAAGCAATCTCGGCGGAGTAGGGCAGACCCATCCAGGGTATCGCCTCCGCATTTATCAAACCGGCATTGCCGAGGTTGCTGCCCGCGTAATACTGCGAATCGCTGTTCAACACTTCACGATATTGGGATTTGATAGGCAGGCCGATGCGATAGTGGTAGCGAGGTACGGGCGTCAGATTCAAGGCGATAATGGCACTGGAGCCGTCGCGAGCGCGACGCTGATATGACAACACCGATTTTTCCGCATCGTTGCAGTCTATCCACGAGAAACCCTCGTGCTGAAAATCCAGGTCGTGCAACGCGGACAGTTTGCGATACAGTTGGTTGAGATCGTGGGTCAGATTCTGCATGCCGCGATGATATTCCTGGGCGAGTTGCCACCATTCCAGCTCCCATTTAGCTTGCCACTCGCGTCCCTGGGCGATTTCGTTGCCCATGAAGTTGAGCTTTTTGCCCGGGCTGGTCATTTGATAAGTCAGCAGCAAGCGCAGGTTGGCGAACTTCTGCCAGGCATCGCCGGGCATTTTGGACAACAGCGAACCCTTGCCATGCACGACTTCGTCATGCGAGAACGGCATGACGAAGTTTTCGGTATAGGCGTAAAGTTGGCCGAAAGTGAGCTCGTTGTGGTGATAGCGGCGATGCACCGGCTCGTGCTGGAAATAACCCAATGTGTCGTTCATCCAGCCCATGTTCCACTTTATCGAGAATCCCAACCCGCCAAGATAGACGGGGCGTGACACACCCGGCCAGGCGGTGGACTCTTCAGCCATAGTCAAGGCACCGGGAAACTCATCATGCACCATCACATTCAGTTCGCGCAGGAAATCTACCGCTTCAAGGTTTTCTCGGCCGCCATATTTGTTGGGTATCCATTCATCTGCCTTGCGCGAATAATCCAGATACAACATTGAAGCGACAGCATCCACGCGCAGGCCATCGAAGTGAAATTCGGATAGCCAGAAATGCGCGCTGGACATCAGGAAGCATTTAACTTCGCTGCGCCCGTAGTTGAAAATGTGCGTTCCCCAATCCTGATGAAAGCCAAGGCGCGGGTCTTCGTGTTCATACAGTGCCGTGCCATCAAATTTGGCCAGCGCCCAGCTATCTTGCGGGAAATGTGCCGGCACCCAATCAAGGATCACACCAATGCCCGCCTGGTGGCAGGTGTCGATGAGATTACGCAACTCGTCGGGAGAACCAAAGCGGCTGGTCGCGGCAAAATAACCGGTGGCTTGATAGCCCCACGATTCATCCAGAGGGTGTTCGGAAATTGGCATTAGTTCAATGTGCGTGTAGCCCAAGCCTTTGACGTAAGGTACGAGGTCGGTTGCCAATTCGCTATAGGAATAGAAACGACCATCAGGGTGGCGTTTCCACGAACCGGCATGCACCTCGTAAATATTGATCGCACCATGCAACCAGTCCCATTGGCCGCGTTGCAGCATCCATTCCATATCTTGCCAGTGATGCTGGTTGGCTGCGGCGGCGAGTGCTGCGGTGCCGGGACGCAATTCGTAACCTTGCGCGTAAGGGTCGGTCTTGACCAGTACTTGGCTTGTGTCACGATTGCGTATTTCAAAGCGGTATAGCGCGTGTTGCTGAATTTCAGGAATGAATAATTCCCACACCCCGCTGGAACCAAGCGAACGCATCGGGTGTACGCGACCATCCCACTGATTGAATTCACCCACCACGCTGGCACGTTCCGCGTTCGGAGCCCAAACGGCAAACCTGACACCCTTCACGCCATTGATTTCGACGGCGTGCGAGCCGAGCATCCGATAGCCTTGGCGCAACTTGCCTTCACTGAACAAATACAAATCCTGCTGGGAAATATGTGAAGGGAATTGGTAGGGATCAAAGATTTCGTGGGTCGCGCTGCCATGGTGCATGCGCAGACGGTAGGGGCGGGCCGGCTCTTTTTTGCCGCGCCATTCAAATATCCCTGCCGGGTGAATGCGCATAAGTGGCTCGCTTTCGCTCTTGGTGAGCAGTGCAACTTGCGTGGCATAAGGCTCGTATACGCGGATGACCCACTCCGTGCCTTCATGATGCAAGCCGAGTAAACCAAACGGGTCGTAGAGACGGGTTTGCAGCAGCGATTCGATCATCGTATCCATATAAATCCCTCATTTATCTTGTCTAGTAAGGTAATTGTAAACGATAATGACGACACTCGAGAAGGTTTATAGGGAGCGAAAAATGAATGCAGAGTTGGATTACCTCCAAAAAAAGAATTATGTCGCGGCGAGCAATCCTGCTCCGCGTTTCGTCAGTCGCATTACCAAAAACACTTATGCGATGGTGTTGGCAGGCGGCCGCGGTAGCCGCCTTCATCAACTCACTGATTGGCGTGCCAAGCCGGCGGTTCCTTTCGGCGGCAAGTTCCGCATCATTGATTTCGTGTTGTCCAATTGCGTGAATTCCGGTATCCGCCACATCGGTGTGGCTACACAGTACAAATCGCACAGCCTGATTCAACACATTCAGCGCGGCTGGTCATTCTTGAATGGACAACTCGGCGAGTTTGTTGACTTGTTGCCGGCGCAGCAGCGTGTCAGCGAAGAGTACTGGTATAAAGGTACCGCAGATGCGGTGTTCCAGAATCTTGACATCTTGCGCACATCTAACCCCGACTTTGTATTGATACTGGCCGGTGATCATGTGTACAAAATGGACTATGGCAAGTTGTTGGCTTTCCATGTGGATAATAAAGCCGATATGACGGTAGCCTGTTTGGAAGTACCCATTGCCGAGGCACCCGCGTTTGGCGTGATGGGCGTGGATGAAAATTCTCGCGTTGTCGAATTTGCCGAGAAACCGGCAAACCCTGCATCCATTCTCGGCAAACCCGACAAGTCGCTTGCCAGCATGGGCATCTACGTGTTCAATACCAAGTTCCTTTTCGAACAATTGATACGCGATGCCGACGATAAGCATTCCAGCCATGATTTTGGCAAGGACTTGATCCCTTACATGATTGAAAAATATCATGTGTTCGCGCAAAGTTTCGCGCAAAGTTGTGTCGGGGTGGGCGCTGACAACCTGCCTTATTGGCGCGATGTTGGAACCATCGATTCCTATTGGGAAGCCAACATGGAATTGACTAAAGTGATTCCCGATTTGAATATGTACGATCAGGAGTGGCCAATTTGGACGCATCAGGAACAATTGCCCCCGGCAAAATTCGTATTTGACGAAGATGGTCGTCGCGGTATGGCAATTGACTCACTGGTTTCCGGCGGTTGCATCGTCAGCGGTTCGACAGTGCGTCGCTCATTGCTGTTTTCTGATGTGCGCGTGAATGGTTATTGCAACATCGAAGACTCGGTATTATTGCCCAACGTGAATGTGGGTAGCGACGTCACATTGAAACGCGTCATTGTGGACAAGAACTGTGAGATTCCGGACGGTTTGGTAGTCGGGGTCAATCCGGAAGAAGATCGCAAGCGTTTCCATGTCAGCCCGAACGGTGTGACGCTCATTACCCCGGAGATGCTCGGGCAAATGACACATCAGTTCCGCTGATTTTAATTTCCCTGCCACCGGAGGCGGGGTTTTCTACGATGAAAAAAACCGTTGATTTAGTTTTTCTCTGGCACATGCACCAGCCGGATTACCGCGATTATGCCAGCGGCGATTTTGTGTTGCCGTGGACCTATTTGCACGCCATCAAGGATTACACCGACATGGCTTATTACCTTGAGAGACACCCCAAAGTCCACGCCGTGGTGAATTTCGTGCCAATCTTGCTCGACCAATTGGATGATTACACGGATCAGTTTACCACTGGACAGTTGCGCGATCCGTTGTTGCGCCTGTTGATACATGTAAATTCCGGTAATCTCTCTGCAGAACATCGGAAATTGGCCTTCGACGCGTGCTTCCGCAGCAATCACACCAGAATGATTTCACCCTATCCGGCTTATAAACGCCTATGGGAACTGTTCAAACTTTTGCAAGCCGAAAGTGAAACCGCATTGTCCTATTTGTCGGGACAGTATGTGGCTGATTTGCTGACCTGGTATCACTTGGCCTGGTGCGGCGAAAGCGTGCGTCGCGAACATGCCTTGGTAGTGCGTTTGATGAGTAAGGCCGAATGCTTCAGTTACAAAGACCGCAAACAATTGTTCGACCTTATCGGTGAATTAATTGGTGGCATCATTCCGCGCTATCGCAAGCTGGCCGAATCCGGGCAAATCGAGATATCCGCTACGCCGCATTACCATCCACTAGCTCCGCTGTTGATTGATTTCGCCAGCGCCAAAGAAGCTATGCCGGATGCTCCTATGCCTAACTCCCCACATTACCCTAGGGGCAGGCAGCGCGTAATAGCGCAAATTCAGTCAGCCAAGAATAGTCATCGCGTACGTTTTGGCTCCGAGCCACAGGGAATGTGGCCAGCCGAAGGGTCGATTTCATCAGAAACTCTGGAGGTGTTTGCGTCCGAGGGTTGTCGCTGGGTAGCCAGCGGGGAGGGCGTATTAGTCAATAGTTTGCATCACATGCAGCAACCCGTTCCTGAGCACGCGCAATACTTGTACCGCCCTTATCAACTGGAAAAGGGTGCGGATGGCTTGAGTTGCTTTTTCCGTGATGACCGTTTGTCTGATTTGATTGGTTTTGAGTATTCGCGCTGGCATGGCAAAGATGCGGCAAGGCATTTTGTCGACCAGATCGAAGCGATTGCCCAACACGCACCGGGTGATGAAACGCCTGTCGTCAGCGTCATTCTGGATGGTGAAAACGCGTGGGAATATTATCCCTACAATGGTTTTTACTTCCTTGACGAGCTATATGCCGAGCTTGAGGCGCACCCCCAAATTCACACCAGCACTTACAGCGACTATCTGAAGCTAAGCACGAAAGGTACTGGTAACGCGAGGCAGCACAGCTTGCCCAGTATTGTTGCGGGGAGCTGGGTGTGTGGTAACTTTTCAACCTGGATAGGCTCCAAGGACAAAAATCACGCTTGGGATTTGCTGTGTGTCGCAAAGCAAAGTTTCGACATGGTCATGTCTAGTGGTCGACTCAACCAAGCCGAGCAAGATGCAGCCGAGAAGCAGCTTTGTTCTTGCGAAAGCTCGGACTGGTTCTGGTGGTTTGGGGACTATAACCCCTCGCACTCGGTAGCCAGCTTTGATCGACTGTTCCGCCACAATTTGACCGAGTTGTATCACCTGTTGAAATTATCGGCCCCACTGAAATTGTCAGAGCCTATCAGTCAGGGCGGTGGCGCTCCCGAGGCAGGCGGAGCGATGCGCCGCGCCTCTGAATAACATGCCTGCTTCACTTATGTTATTAACGTGTTAACGGATCGCGTCAGTGGCATATTGCTACACCCGACATCGCTACCCGGTGCGTTCGGTGCTGGTGATTTCGGCTCGGATGCATACCAATTTGTCAACTGGCTGGTAAGTGCCGGTCAAACTTATTGGCAGGTTCTACCGCTTGGCGAGATCGGTCCTGGAAATTCTCCATACATGAGTAGTTCTGCTTTCGCCGGCAGCATCCTTCTTATTGACCTCGCTGAATTGTCCAGTCATGGTTGGCTCAGTTCCGAGGATCTAACGCCACATCCCGATTTTCGGCCTGACCGGGTAGATTTCACACTCTTGCGACCATTCCGCATGGAGCGACTGCGCCGCGCCGCCAGGAACTTCTTTGCGAGAGGTCACGATAATATGCACCGGGCGTATACCGAGTTCTGCATTGCTGAAAACGAATGGCTTGAGGACTACGCATTATTCATGACGATTTCGGAGCGCGAAAGTTGGAGTGAATGGAGTCACTGGTCCAAGGAGCTCGCGCATAGGAAACCGCAGGCACTACGCCTGATGAAAAAGACCTGTGCTGACGAAGTTGGTTTCTGGAAATTCTGCCAATGGTGCTTTGCCCGCCAATGGTCAAATTTGAGGCTATATGCCAACGAGCGTGGGGTCCGAATCATTGGCGACGTGCCGATATTTGTGGCCTATCAAAGTGCTGACGTATGGTCACATCAGGAACTGTTCGAACTGGACGAAAATGGCCGTCCATCAGTTGTAGCCGGTGTGCCACCCGACTACTTCAGCGAGACCGGTCAGCTCTGGGGGAATCCGCTCTACCGCTGGGACATCCACGAAAAGACCGGCTACGCCTGGTGGATAGCGCGCCTCAGACATGCACTGCAACTGGCTGACTTGGTGCGTATTGATCATTTTCGAGGCTTTGTCGCCTATTGGGAAGTACCGGCAGATGCACCCAACGCTATTAATGGGAAGTGGATAGCTGGCCCCGGGAAAAAGCTGTTTGAAGCATTCGAAAAAGCCTTTCCACACCTGCCCATCATCGCCGAAGACTTGGGTTTAATCACGCCTGACGTAGTGGACCTTCGTGATAAATTCAAACTGCCAGGTATGCGTATCCTGCAATTCGCCTTTGCCGAAGGGGAGGACAACCTCTTCTTACCGCACCACTATGTGCCCAATACAATCGCCTATACTGGTACACATGACAATGACACCATCCTCGGCTGGTGGAACTCAGTGTCCGATCAGGAAAAAGCTTTTGCTCAGCACTATCTGGACAGTGACGGGCATGAGATTCAGTGGGATATGATGCGTGCCATTTCCAACTCGGTGGCGAATATAGTCATTTTCTCCATGCAGGATGTGCTCGGGCTTTCCGGCGATCATCGCATGAACTTTCCCAGTCAACCGACTGGCAACTGGGAGTGGCGTTTTTCCTGGGATCAGGTTCAACCGAAGCATACTCAAGCATTAGCGAAAATGTCTTTAGAACATGGTCGCAGTCCTCTATGACCTGCTTGGGGCTTTTCTGACCAGTTAAAACTTGAGAGTGACAGGACGTCTCCCTTGAAAAAGAGAGGGAATCATAGTCATCATGAAGAGTCGATTTGCGTAAGCGGATAAGGATTCGATGACCGGCCCCTATAATCACTGCCATCGATAAGTAGCAAAGCCCTAAGGTTGTTAGGTTCAACTATTTTACTGGCACTTTGCGTTGCATTCTCCGAATCCAGACGATGCAGTGCTACGCAGTGCTACAACTTTCTCAAGGAACAATTTCCCCTTATTCCCTTTAGCTGACAAAACGCGGGAGGAGAATGTCAGCGGCGGAGGTGACGTGGCAAGTAGTGGAAGTACAACAGAAAAATCGGCAGCAGGAGTCACAAGTAGGACAGCTACGATATTTTACATAATATACATTATGCGTAATTGATGGGGCAGAAAAGCGGAACAGTCGCGGGACGGTTTCGGACTTAACATTCCCCTGAATAGCGGTCTTACCATCGGTTTGACCTACCCCTATAGCCCAGCAATGCTAGAGCGAGTCGATTGAAATAACGTGGCATGCCAACTTACTAGTCGTCTGACCTTACTAAACACTAAACCAATTTATAAATAGGGTCTTAGGAAGTTAAGCACTTATCAAAGTGTGCTAACTTCTTGAGATGAATGTTAAAAATAGATACTACCGCCGTTCTCGAATCAGCGAGCAGAAATTCAGGCAGCTGATCCGCTATTTTGCGATGGACTTTACCGCGACCGATGCTGCGCAATTGACCGGTATTTCGGTGCGCTCGATGAACAGCATTTACCTCAAACTGCGGCGACGTATTGCTGTCGCGTGCGAGCAACAATCTCCGTTGCAAGGCGCAGTTGAAGTTGATGAGTCGTACTTTGGTCCTCGCCGTGTTAGAGGTAAACGTGGCCGTGGTGCCTACGGCAAAACGATTGTGTTTGGATTGTTGAAACGCGATGGCAGAGTCTATACCGAGATTGTGCCTGATTGCACCAAAGCCACGCTGCAAGGGGTGATCCGGGGACATATCGCACCCGACACGGTGATTCATTCGGACGGCTGGCGCGGCTATGACGGTTTGGTGGATATTGGTTTCGATAAACACTTTAGGGTGAATCATGGTGCGAATGAGTTTGCCAGGGGTGAGCATCACATCAATGGCATTGAATCGTTCTGGAGTTATGCCAAACGCAGGCTGCAAAAGTTTAATGGCATATCTGCCGCCACCTTCTACTTGCACTTGAAAGAAACTGAATTTCGCTTTAATCATCGTCGTGATAATCTGTATCTTGAAATACTCAAATTATTGAGATTAAACCCGCTTTAACTTCCTAAGACCCAAATGTATTACACGCCCAGTTAGATAGCCACGTGTATTGTCTATGTCATATCCTTTATCACATCAAGCAACAGCACAGTTACACTTCTTTGTATAATGACAAGGAGATAGTGCAAAGCATGATAATAAAAATCACTTGACGTGGATTGTCCATTATATAAATATGGACAGTCTAACTAACCAATAAATGGACTGTCTATATCATGTTGACTAGTTTTGAAGTAATGCAAGCCGCGAACATTTCCCGAGCTACGCTCAACAACTACATCTCGCAGGGACTGCTACCTCGCCCGTTGGTGAAAAACCCGGAACCCGGGGCCTCGACCAGCGCACGCAAGATCGGCTATTTCCCCAAAGAAGTATTGGCCCGCCTAGAACGCATCAGTCAATTGAAGAAGGACGGTTATGCAATGGCAGATATCGCCAAGCAACTAGAGTTGGATGGTTTCCCGGCGCTAGGGAAAACACCCGCGCAAGAAATCAGGGCAGCGCACGCGTCACTTACAGAACCTTCTGCACAATCAGTATCTGCACAATCAGTAACGGTGAGTTTAAAGAACGCGCCTCAGACTGTCACACCAGCAAAGTCCAATGTGCTCAGACTCACGATTGATCATATTCCCTTCCCGGCCTACATGGTCAACTACAACTTCGAGATCACATGGTTCAACGAAGAGGCGCGCACCGATCTGCTGGGCGCATTAGATCACCTGCCTGCGGACATCAAGGAGCGTAACGCACTGGCATACTTGCTCAATGGCCGGCTTGGCAGGAACGGTACCAATCGTGAAGAATTGCTTCAATTCTATCTTCTGTTGGGTAAAGGGCGTTTTTCGCGAAATGATCTGATGAATATTCTCAGTGGTCAGTCTGACGCTACACCCAAGCAACTGGAGGAATCTCTGGCCAAATTACGCCCTAACGGCACCCTGGTGCAACTGCCGCTCACTCTGCGCCTGGAAAACGATGAGGTTGCCCGCTACCACGTCTATGCCTCCTATTACCGCGAAGGAATCCTGTTCATCCACCTCCCCATTCACGCCGAAAGTGACAGCTTGTTGGGGCTGCTGGAACGACGCGATGAGGTGATCCGCAACCTGCTGAAAAAACACCTGCCTGTACTAACGGATGTCGCCGTGCTGGTGGCTGACTTGCAGAGTTCAGTGCGCATTTGCACCGAACTACCACCAGAGGAATACTTCGAACTCATTAATCAGATATGGGCCACTATGGAACCCATCTTTCGCAAGTATTACGGCACTCACGGCAAGCATGTAGGTGATGGGATGGTGTACTATTTTTTCCCGCAGCCTGACTGTAACTACATCTTCAACGCGCTAATGTGCGCACAGGAAATGAAATCCACCATGCGCAGGATCAGCAAGGAATGGCAGTTGCGCAAGAGTTGGATGAATGAGTTGTATCTCAATACCGGTCTTAGCGAGGGCCATGAATGGCTGGGTATCTTCAACATAGAAACCAAGGTGGAATTCACTGTTCTGGGCGATACCATAAACCATGCCGCGCGGTTGTCCGACTTTGCGCGCGGTGGTGCCATCTGGGCTACCAAGAGCCTGCTCGGCAAGCTACCCACGAAAGAGCGGCAACGCGTAAAGTTTGGCATTCGCCACCAAGATGCCGAGGGACGTGAGGTGTTCGTTAGCGCATTCTATTCCCGCATCACTGAACTGGCTCACCTCAATGACACAAAGCGCAATGAAAAGCTGAACGACATTGCGGCGCTGCCTGTGACGGAGATTATGGAAATTGAGGTTTGAGGTTAAACGGATACCGCCTAGCGGTGGAGCTAGACCCAAAAGAAGCTGGGGTGACTGATGGGGCTCGAACCCACGACAACCGGAATCACAATCCGGGACTCTACCAACTGAGCTACAGCCACCATTGATGAAACAACTGATAGAACTATTAGCCATCTGACTGATAAAACTACTAGCCATTCCACTAGGTTGTCAAAAGACGACAACCAAGTGGCTGGTTATAACCCAGCACAATACGCTGGGTAAGTCATTGGTTATAGCCATTCGGCTAAGCCGATAAACAACATCGGCAAGCCGCTGGTTATGAAGCGTTTGCTGGACGAAAAACTTTTGTCCGGGCACCCGACAGGCACTTGGCGTGCCCGACAGGAATCGAACCTGCAACCCCCAGCTTAGAAGGCTGGTGCTCTATCCGGTTGAGCTACGGGCACAATCCTTTTCTTAGGCTAATTGAACAACTAAAAACTACTAGAACCTGGTCGGGGTGGAGAGATTCGAACTCCCGACATCCTGCTCCCAAAGCAGGCGCGCTACCAGGCTACGCTACACCCCGAAGGCTGCGCATTATACAGACACAGACTTATAAATCAATTTAGTTTTTGATGTTTTTTTAGTCTTGGTGAAGCTAGCATTAAGTAGTAGCCCATCGACCATAAAGTAAGCAGCGCGGCGAGATACAACAGCAATGAACCGATCGTCTGGCAATCAATCCCCAGAAGATTGTCGTGATACAGCAACAACAATACCGCAACCATTTGAAAGGTGGTTTTAAGCTTGCCTAGCATAGAAACCGCGACACTCCTGCTTTCGCCAAGCTGTGCCATCCACTCGCGCAACGCAGAAATAGTGATCTCGCGCCCGATGATGATGAAAGCGATGATCGCATCGGCGCGTCCCAGCTTCACCAACACGATCAACGCAGCAGCGACCATCAACTTGTCGGCTACCGGATCAAGAAACGCGCCGAATGCGGAAAACTGGTCCAATTTGCGCGCCAGATAACCATCCAGCCAATCTGTGCACGCAGCCAGCAAGAAAACACTGGTGCTGATTACGTTTTTTAGATGCGGGCTAAGCGTGTCGCTAGACAAGTAAAAAAACGAAACGAACACCGGGATAAGCAGGATTCTTAACCATGTGAGCAGATTGGGGATATTGAACGGCATGGGGCTAGTGTAGCTGCTGGTAAATCTTTTCAGCAAGTGATTTGCTGATTCCTTCCACCTGACAGAGCTGTTCGACGCTCGCCTGCTTCACTTCGCGCAACCCGCCGAAGTGGGTCAGCAAACTACGCCGCCGCTTGTCCCCTACCCCGCCGATCTCCTCGAGACTGGATGCGGTGCGCGCTTTGCCGCGCTTGGCGCGATGTCCGGTGATGGCGAAACGGTGCGCTTCGTCGCGAATCTGCTGGATAAGGTGCAGTGCCGGATCATCGCTGCGCAACTGCCGCGCTGTGCCATCAGGGAAGATCAGTTGTTCCAAGCCCGCCTTACGCCCCTCGCCTTTCGCGACACCCACCAGGGCAAAATCATTCAAACCCAATTCGTGCATCACCTCCATCGCGATGTGCAATTGCCCCAGACCGCCGTCGATCAGAATCAAATCAGGCCGCGCGCCATCCCCCTTTTGACTACCTTCGGCAAGCTTCTGGTAGCGGCGCATCAACGCCTGGCGCATCGCTGCATAGTCGTCGCCTGGGGTGACATCAGTGATGTTATAGCGGCGATATTGCGAGGAACGCATGTCGAGATTTTCATACACCACGCAGGAAGCCTGCGTCGCTTCGCCCATGGTATGGCTGATGTCAAAACACTCTATGCGTTGCAGATCCGGCATATCCAGAAATTCGCGCAGCTTGTCCAACCGCAGCTTTTGTCCGCCCTGCTGCATTGCCAGTTGCTGTAACCCCAGCAGCGCATTGCGCTGCCCCATTTCCAGCCACTGCTTGCGCTCCCCGCTTGCGGCTTGGCTAACCCGCACCGCGTGTCCGGCCTGTTCGCTGAGCAATTGCGCCAGAGCCTTATCGCTACATTCCTCGCCCAGCAACAACAACGGCGGCACGCTGCTATTGAGATAATGCTGCGCGATGAAAGCATGCACGATTTCATCCGCCGACAAGTCTTCGGCGTGGTCGGGAAAGAAACTCTTATCGCCCAAATGCCGCCCGCCGCGCACCATGGCGAGATTCACGCAGACCAGCCCATCTTGCTGCGCCAGCGCAATGATGTCGGCATCGGTTGCGCCGCCGGTGGATTCGACGAATTGCTTTTGCTGAACGGTGTGCAGCGCGCGCAACTGGTCGCGCAAGGCGGCAGCCTGCTCGTAGTGCATTTCTTCCGCCGCGCTTTCCATCGCAGCACGCAAAGTTTGTTCGACTTCCTGATGCCGGCCTTGCAACAGCAACACCGCATTGCGGATGTCGGCCTGATAATCATCCGCTGAAATCAGCTTCACACACGGCGCGGTGCAGCGGTGGATCTGGTGCAACAAACATGGACGGGTGCGATTGTTGAACACACTGTTTTCACAGGTGCGGATACGGAATATCTTTTGCAGCAGCTGCATGCTTTCCTTGGCTGCATACGAATTTGGGTATGGGCCAAAGTATTGATGCTGACGATTGGGTGTGCCGCGATAGTAGGTCAAGCGCGGAAATTTCTCCCCGGTCAGCACAATATACGGATATGACTTATCGTCACGAAACAATATGTTATAGCGTGGTCTTAATGACTTTATTAAGTTGTTTTCGAGCAGCAACGCCTCGGCTTCCGAGCGCGTCACGGTGGTTTCTATGCGCGAAATGTGCGAAACCATCAAACGGATACGCGGCGAGACATTGGTTTTTTGGAAGTAGGACGCTACGCGTTTTTTGAGTTGCCCGGCCTTGCCGACATACAGCACTTCACCCTTGCCATCGAAAAAACGATAAACGCCCGGCAGCAACGGCAAGCTGGCGAGTATCGGCTGGAGATCAAATGGCTGGTCAGGCTTCAAGGCGATGCAGATGTTGCGCAATATTGCCGATCACCGCCTCGAACATCGCTGTAGTCAGGCGTTTGGTTTGCGTGTTGTAGCGGCTGCAATGGTAACTATCAAATAACGTCAAACCATTGGGCAGACTATGTTGTGCGCCATGTCCGAACGCAAAACTACTTTTGCGCAGTTGCAAAGCCATCAGCACTGCCTGATGCGCAATCGTGCCGAGGGCCATTACCGCTGAGCCTTGCGGCAACATTGCCAATTCCTCCGCAACATAGCCATTGCAGGTGCGAATCTCTCTCGGTTCGGGTTTGTTTTGCGGCGGCAGGCAGCGCACTGCGTTAGTGATACGACAGCCGCTTAGGCGCAAAGACGGGTTGGCATTCCCCGCCGCATCCAACGGTTCAGCACTGCTGGCAAAACCGTATTTATGCACAGAGCCGTACAGCAGATTTCCAGCAAAATCGCCACTGAATGGCCGACCGGTACGGTTTGCGCCGTGCATTCCGGGAGCCAATCCGACGATCAAAAATTTGCTGTCTTTCTCACCGAACGAACTTACCGGTAAGGCATAGTAGTCAGGATGTTCCTCACGCACTTGATCGAGAAATCCGGCTAGGCGCGGACAAAGCCGGCAATTTTTATTGAATGTAAGCATTCGTCATTGTTTCATGCGGCGGCATTCTCTTCAAACTCCAGCACAAACCCGCCCTCGCCATCTTGCCCCAGCACCTTAACCAGATACGGCATCACCTCCTGCAGCACACCATACAAAGTCCAAGGCGGATTGAGTATAAACATCCCGCTGCCGTGCATGCCGAAACCATCTTCGTCGGGAGCTTGCACGCTGAGCACGACATGCAGCCAGCTCTTCACCGGCAATTGCTTGAGTTGTTCGGGAAGTTGTTTGGCCTCGACGCGTTGCAACTGCGGATACCACACCGCATACATCCCGCTGGCAAAGCGTTTCAGCCCCTCGCGCAATGCCGACACCACGCGTTGATAATCCTGCTTTTCTTCATAAGGCGGATCGATCAACACCAGCGCGCGGCGCGGCGGAGGCGGCAACAAGGCTTTCAGTGCGTCGAATCCGTCGGCGGCTTGCATCAGCACTTGCGCACCATGTCCGGCAAAATTATGCTGCAAAATTTCACTGTCGGTTGGGTGCAATTCGAACAACCGCATCCGATCCTGCTCACGCAACAACTCCAGCGCAACCAGCGGCGAACCGGGATAGAGCTTCAACTGCCCATCGGGATTGATGCGCTTCACCAGTGCCACATATTCCGCCAAGGGTGCGGGCAAATCGTCACGCTCCCACAAAAGTGCAATGCCTCTTTCATACTCCGCGTTCTGCGTGGCATAGCCGCTATCCAAGGCGTAGCAACCCGCTCCGGCATGGGTATCAATGTACCAGAACGGTTTATCTTTCTGCGCCAGATAGCGCAACAACTGCACCTCAATGAAGTGTTTCAACACATCGGCGTGATTGCCGGCATGAAAGGCGTGGCGGTAACTCAGCATGAATTTGAATCAGGAATTGTGCAGGACGCGATTGTGCCACGCCCGCGCCGCGCGGCAAAATATATAGGCTAATAGACTAGTTGATAGCCATAGTCAGAGCTGGGAGACTGCCGGACGGTTTAGTGCATAAGTGCGCTATATTTTCAGTTATTTTTGATGCTTAATTTTACTTAAGGGGCAATATGAGTACGACTCGCGGTGTCAATTCCACATTCTTGTGCAGCAAGGATAGTGGATTGCCTGACTTTGTTATGGAATTTGATTACAGCGCGGTCTCGTTGGTTTCGCCGGTGCGAATGCGAACAACCTGTTCCACTGCCGAGACGAAAATCTTGCCATCACCAATTTTGCCGGTATGCGCGGACTTGATAATGGCTTCAACTGCCGCATCGAGCAGATTAGACGGGATTACCACCTCGATTTTAATCTTGGGCAAGAAGTCCACCACATATTCCGCGCCGCGGTACAACTCGGTATGCCCTTTTTGCCGACCGAAACCCTTCACTTCGGTGACGGTCAACCCGCTTACACCCAACTCGGAAAGTGCTTCGCGCACGTCATCCAACTTGAATGGCTTGATCACAGCTTCGATTTTTTTCATGGTGGTTTCCTTAATGCATTGATTAGTTCTTAACTGGATCCGGATTTTGTGCAGGTATCAGGGTTGCTTGGCGCACCTATTGTTTCATACCTGTTCATCTCTTAATGCCTGAGCCCAAGTATTGGTCTCGTCAGCCTCATTCTTGCGTTCATGCAGCATACTTAGATAGATAATGTCTGATGCCACTTCTCGAGGGAAGCCTTGGCGATCGGTGCGCGTAGTCGTCATTAGATCGGCAAGATAGGCATCAAACTCTGACGAATTCCATAATGCCATGATCTTTTCAAACACGCGCGGGAACTGCTTTTCCAGAGCATGCGGATAGTTTTGATCGCTGTTATTCAAAATCTTTAATAATCTTGCATCCATGATCAGTAAGGTTAAGTAATTTTGGAACAACGATCCGAATCAACACCGGCCACAAGGATCTATCAGGCTTGCAACATAACAAACTTCCGATAAAGCGTAAAGCCTTCACCCGATCGCATACTAATATCTAACCGCAATGCTCAATCAAGCACACAATACATGACGCCGACCACTTCAAGTTCATTAATTCCTGTCGGAGTGCGCAGAGTCGCCACGTCACCCTGGCGCAATTTAAGCAGCGCCAGCGCCAGCGGAGAAACCCAGCTGATCCGGCCACCCGCAACATCCGCTTCGTCCACACCAACGATACTATATGTACTCTCACAACCGTTGGCATCACAGACCGTCACCGTCGCACCGAAAAACACTTGATCACACTCTCCGCGTTGCGCAGGATCAACCACCTCGGCCAGCTCCAAGCGCTTGCGTAAAAAACGCACACGACGGTCAATTTCGCGCAGGCGTTTTTTGCCATAGATATAGTCGCCATTTTCCGAGCGATCACCGTTGGATGCAGCCCAGGTGATGGTTTTAACCAATATCGGACGCTCCACCTTCCACAGATGATCCAGCTCTTCTTGCAGCCTCTGGTGTCCGCTCGGCGTGATGTAGTTCTTAACGCCGGGCGGCAACTGTAACGTGGGCAGGGTATCCACGTCATCATCGGAATCGTGCTCGCGTGTGAATGCTTTGCTCATTTTTTAATTGGAACAACAGGGTAGATAATCAATGTGTGTTCGATAGAGATTTGCGAAAAAGATTCACTATTTTAATTTCCCGGTCAAGCAGTATCCTGATGGTCTGGATGAAATTCGGAAACCAAATATCATGGTTAAGCCAAAATAAAAAAACCAGCCTGGGCTGGTTTTTTTATTTTGTTTTGTATTGCTTAGTTGCTAGTGAACAGCTGTTTAAGCATCCACAAGGTAAACAGAACTGCCCCAATTGCGGTACCAACTGCACAGATTGTCGCGATCATTGCCATTTTTTCCTCCCGGATAACCAGATTAAACACAAGAACGAATCAAGCGGTTTTCATCGTAGCACAATTTTTTACGCAAGCAAGGGATTTTCAATGAAATCTTACGTGACTCTTTTGCGCGGATTTTGTTGCGCAATCAGCTTGCTGTTTTCATTCATTCCAAATTCCTGAAATGTTCAGCGGCAGCTATCTTTGGTAATAACCATGCGTGGCATAAAATCATTTCATAAAACTTTCGATCGTCAGATGAACGAATGTCATTAAGACTGGTATGCTGGTCGGAGAAGAAGATACCGCCGCGTTGCAGCAGCGCATTGACGTGCCGTAGCTCGGTGTGGTTCCATACCAAGGACGAGCCGATGCACATGATGTTACGAGGTATCTGAATTTGAAGCTTTCGAGTCTGAAATTACTGAAACAGGAAAGAACGCATGGCTGAATTCAGCATCATCGCGGTATTTTTTGTTGGGTTGCTCGGGGGCGTACATTGCTTCGGCATGTGCGGCAGTATTGTCGGCATCCTCACTGCGCAATTACCGAAAGACGGTGCACGCTGGCCGTTTCACCTTGCTTATAACAGCGGACGCATCGCCAGCTATACCTTGGCAGGCTTACTGGTCGGCGCTATCGGACAAGCCGGTTTGTTATTGCGCGATGTGGTGCCAGTACAGCATTTGCTGTTTGTGCTATCCAGTTTGATGCTGATCGCGCTTGGGTTGTACCTCGCCGGAATCTGGAGCATGGTGCGGCGCATCGAGCAGGTCGGCAGTGTGTTGTGGCAACGCATTCAACCGCTGACGCGCTCCCTGTTTCCGATTACGTCCCCAGCGCGAGCCTTGTTGCTCGGCACGTTATGGGGCTGGTTGCCGTGCGGACTGGTATACAGCGTGCTGGTCACGGCACTGGCCAGCGGTCACGCGCAAAGCGGCGCGTTGATCATGCTGGCATTCGGCTTGGGTACCTTGCCCAATCTGCTGACCATTGGCCTGTTCTGGGAACGTTGCCGCTATTGGGTACAATCTCCCAGAGTTCGATTATTTGCCGGCCTAATAGTGATGGCGTTTGGCATATATGGACTGATAAAGGTAGGCTATGTTTTTGCTGTGTACGGTTGGACTGGGAGCTGTCATGTGGATGCATAATAACCAGTACTTCGTCGCCATACGGCGTGGCGCTCAAAAAATCTTGTTTGCATTTACTCTGTATGCGTCGCTGCGATTTTTATCGCGCGCCTTGTCTGGCATTGAAACATTAACTTTCAAGGTGGCTCAAGATGCGTAACTTCTTTTTAATTTTATTGATCTTGCTGCTTAGCGCGTGCGGGGAACCGGAGATGCCATCGCCCTACCATGCCATAGACGTCTCCTGGCAGCATGCGCAGGCTGATTTTCAGCTTACCGATTTTAATGGCAAGCCTCGCAGCCTATTGGATTTCAGGGGAAAAGTGGTAGTGCTGTTCTTCGGTTATACCCACTGCCCCGAGGTATGCCCCACCACGCTGGCCGATTTGGCGCAGGTTATGCGCCTGCTTGGCAAGGATGCGGACCGGGTACAGGTCTTATTCGTCACGCTGGATCCGGAACGAGACAGTCCTGAGTTGCTCGCGAAGTTTGTGCCGTCCTTTGACACTTCTTTCTTGGGTTTGTATGGTGATACGCAGGCCACCGCCCAAGCGGCCAAGGCATTTGGCGTGAACTATGTGAAGCAGTATGACAAGCACGGCGGCTATACGCTGGATCATACCGACGGGATTTATTTGCTTGGCCTAAGAGGCAAACCATTGCTGCTTTCCCCTTACGGGCAGCGCGCTGAACAACTGGTACAGGACATTAGATTGCTGTTGGCCATCGGCCGGTGAGCAAAATCGAAATGAGCTAACCCGGCTTTAATTCTGTTCGATTTTCTCGCTTGACAAAGAATACACGCCTCAATAAGATGCATAACGAATACATTATTTAATTCTTGATGTGTGTGCGGAAGCCAGATTCTGGCCATTTAATGTAGAGAGAAATATACTGCCCTCTTGATACATCTCAAGTTCATCAACTTCTATTTTTGTAACTTTTCGCAGGTGCAATTGGTGGCAGGTCAGCAGAACTGAGTAACTCAAGCGGGCGTGAAAAGGTACGGTGCTGTTTTTATTTACTCGCTTATCGGTGTACCATGACAGCGCGGTTTAAAAGCTGGCATAAGGGGGTGTCATTTACTTCTTTAGGTTGAGAGTAAATAACACATCGTTTATTACTTTAGCTCTATAGGGGGAGATTACTGTGGAAGCAACTCAAGCGATACCGGTTAAGTACGATATGGATGTGGTCAGATGGTTTACCATCATGGCCGCTATATATCTGGTCGTAGGCACGTCGATCGGTGTGTATATTGCATCTGAATTGGCGTGGCCGTTCCTGAATTTTGATATTCCTTACATCACCTTTGGGCGACTGCGCCCGCTGCATACTAACTCGGTGATTTTCGCGTTTGGTGGTTGTACCTTGATGGCCACCGGTTATTATATAGTGCAGCGCACCGGTGCGACCAAGCTGTGGAACAACGGCCTGGCGTGGTTCACCTTCTGGGGTTGGAATTTGATCATCGTGCTGGCCGTGATCACGTTGCCGCTGGGAATGACCCAAGGCAAGGAATACGCAGAGCTGGAATGGCCGATTGATATTCTGATTGCCCTGGTCTGGGTGGCATTTGGTTTGAATTACATCATGACTGTTGCGATACGCAAGAGTTCGCACATCTATGTGTCGAACTGGTTCTTTATGAGCATGATCATCATGATCACTTACCTGCATGTGGTGAACAGCCTGGCAATCCCGGTCAGCCTGACCAAGTCCTACTCCATCTACTCGGGCGTGCAAGATGCCATGATTCAATGGTGGTGGGGTCACAATGCAGTGGGTTTCTACCTGACCGCCGGCTTTTTGGGGATCATGTATTACTTCGTGCCCAAGCAAGCAAATCGCCCGGTGTACTCTTACCGTCTGTCCGTGTTGCACTTCTGGGCACTGACCTTCGGTTATGTGTGGTTGGGAGCGCACCATCTGCAATACACCGCATTGCCTGACTGGACCGGCTCCCTCGGTGCCGCGATTTCCCTGGCGATGATCATCCCGTCCTGGGGTGGTGCAATGAACGGAATGATGACCTTGTCCGGTGCCTGGGATCGTCTGCGCACCGACTACATCCTGCGCTTCCTGGTGGTGTCTCTGGCGTTCTACGCGATGTCCACCTTCGAAGGCCCGGTGATGTCCATCAAGACCGTGAATGCGTTGTCACACTACACTGACTGGACCATCGGTCACGTGCACTCAGGTGCGCTGGGCTGGGTAGCGATGGTTTCCGTGGGCGCGATTTACCATATGATGAAGAAGCTGTGGAAAACCGAAATGTATTCCGACAGCCTGGTGAATGTGCACTTCTGGCTGGCAACGATCGGAACTGTGGTCTACGTCGTGGCGATGTGGGTGTCAGGCATTATGCAAGGTCTGATGTGGCGTGATTATGACGAATATGGCGCGTTAACCTATACCTTTGTGGAGTCCGTATCCGCTATGCATCCATACTACGCGATGCGTGTCGTTGGCGGCGTTATCTTCAATCTGGGTGCATGGATCATGTTGTTCAACGTGGTGATGACTGTGCGTCAAGCAAGCACTGCGCATGGTACTAACGCCGTTCCTGCTAAAGCATAAGGAGTGAGACATGTCTAATCACGACAAAATTTATTCAACTAAATTGCAGAACAATCTGGAACGCAGCACCGTCCTGTTGTTTGTATTGATTGCCTTAGCGGTGTCGGTGGCAGGCATCGTGGAAATCGTGCCGCTTTTTTATTTGGACAGCACAATGACTCACTTGTCGCCCAACGTAAAAGAATCACAGAAAAACGCGGGTGATACGGCCCCCATCGTCTGGAATCGCAAGCCGGGCCAATCTCTGGATGACTGGAAGCCGGGTGACGGCGTGCGCCCTTACAAACCGCTGGAATTGGCCGGGCGTGAAGTGTACATCCGCGAAGGCTGTTACTTGTGCCACTCGCAGATGATTCGCCCGTTCCGCGACGAGAAGGATCGTTATGGTCACTACTCGGTGTCTTCCGAATCCATGTACGACCATCCATTCCAGTGGGGATCCAAGCGTACCGGTCCTGACTTGGCTCGTGTGGGCGGCAAGTATTCGGATGAGTGGCATCGCCGCCATCTGAGATATCCTCGTGAAGTCGTGCCTGAGTCCGTGATGCCCAACTTTTTCTGGCTGGAGAACACCAAGGTGGATGCGGGCAACGTAGCCGACACCATGAAAGTGATGCGCAAGATGCCGTTTTATCCATCTCCATACACTGATGCCGACATCGCCAGCGCGAAGGATGCAGTGGACGGCAAAACCGAGCTGGACGCTGTCATTGCTTACTTGCAAGGATTGGGCAATCAAATCAAATTTACCGAAGGCGTGAATTACCGTGATTAAGCTAATGGGATACCTGGGCATGGATGTGGAGTCCATGACGACGAATGACTGGCTCGGCGTATTTTTTGCCGTATTTGTGTTCGTCGCCATGATCTACGTTTATTTCATGGTGTTCCGTCCTGCAAACAAAGACAAGTTTGAGTCCCAGCGCGGTATGGCGTTGGATGACGAAGACCTTATCAATTCGGGAGATAAAAAATGAGTGAAGATCAAAACCCTTCTGGTGATGGGAAAGGGCAAACACGCGAACAACATAAGCACAGCGCCGAGATTGGCAGCCGAAACCCCTATCAAAACCCCGATGGTGGTGTAACTACCACGGGGCACGTGTGGGACGACGATTTGGCTGATTTTAACAATCAGCCACCCAGGTGGTGGATGCTGGGGCTGGCAGCCAGCGCGATCTGGGTGGTGGTGTATTGGCTGTACTATCCATCCGTTCCTGTTCCGACTTCCAACACCTTCTTCAAAGGTGTAGGGGGTTGGTCGGCGATCAAGGAAATGGAAGCTGACAAGGGTGAAGTGGATGCGGTGCGAGGCAAGTATGAAGCCAAGCTCAAGGATATGACACCGGCGGCGATCCTTGCCGACAATGACCTGACCGAGTATGTGAAACGCTCCGGCAAGGTGCTGTTCGGCGACAACTGCGCGCCCTGTCATGGCACGAACGGGGTCGGCACCAAGGATAAGGAGGGTCTGTTCGCGCCTGTTCTTAATGACGACGATTGGTTGTATGGTGGCAAGATCGATGACATTTACACCACCATCTCCGGTGGGCGTCAAGGCATGATGGTCGCGCATAAAGATAGTTTGTCTGAAACGCAAATTATCGATGTTGCCAAGTATGTAAAGGCGCTGAGCGAAGGCAAGGGCGATTCCGAGCCTGCCGGCAAAAAGGTATTTATGGAAAGCGACTGCACCGCTTGTCATGGCGCTGATGCCAAGGGGGTGCAAGCAATGGGTTCGGCCAACCTGACCGATACGATCTGGCGTTTTGACGGATCGTTGGAAGGGATTAAACATACCGTTGCCTACGGCGTGAATTCCGGTGATCCCAAGGCTCGTGTCGCCATCATGCCCAACTTCAAGGAAGCCGGTAAATTGAGTGATGCCGATATCAAGAAGTTGGCGGTATACGTGTACAAGTTTGGCGGCGGTCAAGCCGATGCACCCGCAGCACCAGCAGCACCTGCCCAAGCTGCTGCTGAAGCCGCTGCTCCAGCAGTGGCGGCAAAGTAATCTGTATGCCTGCACGGGACATGATGCCCTGTGCGGTATCTTACAAAGGGAGAATGCAGATGAATCACGACATGGTGTTTTGGGGTGTAATTATCGGTGTTGCAGGCAGTGCTGCGGCACTGGTTTGGTTGCTGTATGTGCTGTATAGGAATGCAACCAAAAGCAAAGTCAGTCAATAGAATCGTATCGCTGTACGAAAGGAGGAGGTTACTATCTCCTCCTTTTTTCACACTGCTATATTAGCAAGTTCTGAATAAGCAGTTTTTGCGTGGGGCTATTCAATTCTTTCGTTAGTTGGGCTGGCAGCTTAGCTCAATTGTGTAGCCTGGATGTTAGGAGTAAAGGCATGGAAAAAGAGACCGAACGACAGGAAGCTGGCAGCGTAACCGCTATCTATCAGGAATTTGAAACCTGGAGTGTCAATCTGGGTGACAAGACCATCCATGCCAAGCGTATGCCAGGTTTTTTCCGCTCGGTGAAATACCTTACCGGCGCGTCCTGGTTGATCTTCTTTGTTGGCCCCTATGTTCGCTGGAACGGCAAGCAAGCCATATTGTTCGACATCGGGAGCCGCCAGTTTCACTTTTTCAATCTGACTGTACTGCCCCAAGACATCTGGATGCTGTCGCTACTGCTGTTGTTGATGGCGATGGCCTTGTTTGCCGTAACTTCAGTGGCTTCGCGGGTGTTCTGCGGCTACTTCTGTTTTCAGACGGTGTGGACGGATGTTTTTACCTGGATAGAAGAAAAAATTGAAGGCAATCCCACGCAGCGGCGTAAATTGGATAGTGCACCATGGAATGCTGAAAAAATTCGCCTGAAAGTAATCAAGCATTCGATTTGGCTGGTGATCGCAGCTTTAACCGGAATCAGTTTTTCGATCTGGTTCGTCGATGCCTTCGATTATTGGAATAACTTGTTAACCTTCCAATTGCCGATGGTGGGATGGATAACGCTAGCCATGTTCATTGCCGGAACATACATTTTGGCCGGATTGTTGCGTGAACAAACCTGTTTCTGGCTTTGTCCCTATGCACGCATCCAAGGGGTGATGACGGACAGCCAGACCATCATGCCAACCTATGATGTCAAACGCGGTGAGCCGCGCGGCAAACTACAGCGTGGTGCGAAAGCTGGCGCGAATGCAAAAGGCGACTGTATTGACTGTTTTCAGTGCGTGCAGGTATGTCCTACAGGAGTAGATATCCGCGACGGTATGCAATTGGGTTGTATTACCTGCGGGCTATGTCTGGATGCCTGTGATTCCATCATGGACAAGGTGGGCCGCCCGCGCGGATTGATCCGCTACGCCTCGCTGGATGAGATTGAAGGCAAGCCGGTTAAAAAACTTTACCAACACCCGCGTACTTTGGTTTACATCAGCATCATTCTCATCGCCTTGGGCGGCATCATATTCGGGTTGACCCATCTGGGTGCGATGACCCTCAGGGTGATCCCGGAACGTCAGCCATTATTCGTCAGCATGAGTGATGGCTCGATTCAGAACAAATACGAATTCAAGGTGGTCAACAAGACCGATAAAGATCTTCATGTGCATGTGACGGCGGAGGGCGGTGTGTCGGGGCAGATAATTATGGGTGCCGAGCAGCCACTGCTGACCCATCATGGCCGCGGCACTTCGTTTACGATCTTCGTCAAAGCACCCGGGGTAAACATTAAACAGGAAGTGACACCGATAGAGTTCCGTATACAAAGCACGGAAGATCCAACAGTCGCGGCGGAATACGACTCCAAATTCAACGGCCCCAAACCCTGAACGAGATTCAACAAGGAGCAACAAATGCTTTCACAAAAAAACAAGAAGGGTTGGCGCAATCCCTGGTTTGTCGGCATGATGGGCGTGGTCGTCACAGCATTATTGGTCAATTCCGTGTTGATCTGGTACGCCTTGCATCGCCGTTCTACCTTGGTGGATCACGAGTACAGCACCAGGGATCGCAAATCCGATACAGAAACGATAGATGACATACAAGCACAAAATGCCTTGGCATGGAAAATCACTATCAAGCTGCCCAAAATGGTCGTGCTCGCCATGCCTGCCGCCTACGAAATCAATGTGGCGGATCGTCAAGGCGCGCCGGTCAGCGGCGAAATGGAAGTGGTGGCTTATCGTGCTTCCGACGCGGACAAGGACTTTGCGATACCCTTCAGGGAAGTCTCCTCAGGCAAATATCAAGGCTATATCAGCTTCCCGCTCAAAGGCTACTGGGAATTACGCATTCGTGTCAAACGCGGTAAAGATGTGTTTGAAGTGGGGAGCAGCAAGTTTTTAGTTACAGAAACATAGCAAGCAAATTAACCTTGGCATTGATGAACCTGGAAAAAGCTTTAGCCACAGAGAACACAGAGCTCACCGGGGGAAAACAATCGGTTGCCGTAAATGTCGATTTCAATCATCCGGTGAACAGGAAAATATGCGGACCCAGCATCAACTCTGTGTCTTCTGTGATCGCTGTGGTTTGAATTGCGGCTTTTAAAATGAATCAGCATAGCGTTCACAGCACTGGGGGCTGCTTTCATTGCGGCTTGCCTATCCCTGCCGGGACACGCTACCACACCCAACTGGACGGTGAAGAGCGGGAGTTCTGCTGCTTCGGCTGCCAGTCGGTATGCTCCGCCATTTTCGAGGCCGGTTTGCAAGGCTATTACCAGCGCACCCCGGAAGGCGTGCTGCTTGCCCCTCCTCCCGAGCCGCCCAAAGACATCGAGATCTATGACCTCGATGAGGTGCAGCAGGAATTCATCACCTCCTCCGGCGACCTGCGCGATATACACCTGCTCGTCGAAGGCATCCACTGCCCCGCCTGTGTGTGGTTGATCGAGCGCGGGTTGCAGCGCGAACCCGGGGTTGAATCGGTCAATGTCAATTTGACCGCAAAGCGCGTGCACCTGCGCTGGGACAGCAAGCGCAACAAGCTTTCCACTCTGATTCACGCCTTGTCCAGGATCGGCTACTCAGCCGTGCCGTACGATCCGGAAAATGCCGAAGGTGTGATCAAAAAAGCCAACCGCAGCATGCTGTTCCGCCTGTTCTTCGCCGGCTTTGCGATGATGAACCTGATCTGGATTTCCATCGCGCTGTACAGCGGTGCGAATAAAGGCGAGTTCCGCGAGTTCTTCCACTGGATGGGTTTCGCATTGGCCACCCCGACCCTGTTGTATGCGGGTTATCCATTTTATCGCGGCGCGATCGGCGGGTTGCGCGTTTGGCGGTTGACCATGGACTTGCCAATTGCCATCGGCCTGAGCGTGACCTATGCCTATTCCACCTATATCACGGTGACAGCCAGCAAAATCGGCGAAGTGTATTTCGATACGGTCACCAATCTGATTTTCGTGATTCTGATCGGGCGCTATCTGGAAGGCATGTTCCGCCATCAGGCGCTGTCCGCCACCAAGCGGTTGATGGAATTGCAGCCGCGCGTGGCAACCGTGATGCAGGATGGCAAAGAGCAAATTACACCAGCACGCGGGGTGAGGCTCGGCGACCATGTGTTGATCAAGCCCGGTTATAAAGTGCCGGTGGACGGCATCGTGCTTGAAGGACACAGTGCAGTCGATGAATCCATGTTGAGCGGCGAATCCGCGCCGGTGAGCAAGTCAGCCGGCGCAAAGGTCTCTGCCGGAACGGTGAACACCAATGGCGCGTTGCTGGTTGAGGTGAGTTCGACATTGCAGAACACCACCCTGGCGAAAATCATCAGGCTGGTTGAAGAGGCGCAATCTTCCAAAGCTCCAATACAACGCATGGCCGATACCATCGTGCCGTGGTTTGTTTTGGTGACCCTGATTTGCGCGACGCTCACATTTTTCATCTGGAACACCGAAAATTTTGAGTGCGCCCTGATGGCGGCGACTTCGGTACTGATCATCACCTGTCCTTGCGCGTTGGGGATGGCGACGCCGATGTCGGTTGCCGTGGCCTCTGGCTTGGGGGCCAAGCACGGCATATTGGTCAAGAATGGTTTGGTGCTGGAGACGTTGTCCAAAGTGACGCATTTCGTGTTCGATAAAACCGGCACACTGACCGAAGGCAAGATGAGCGTGGCACATATGCATATCGCCCCCAACATTGCCGCGAAGGACATATTGCGCAGCGCGGCGGCGGTGGAACGTTATAGCGAACATAGCGTAGCCAAGGCCATCATCGCCGAGGCGGAAGCGCAGCAGTTGAATTATCGCGATGTCGCAGTGCAAGGGTTTCATGCCACCGCCGGGCTGGGTGTGCAGGCTGATGTGGATGGGAAAACTGTGTTGCTGGGCAGTGCCGAATGGCTGATCCGAAGCGGCATCACGCTGGATGCCGGGTTACTGGCGCAGGCGCACGAACTTGAAGCACAGGCGATGAGTTGTGTGCACTGCGCGTTGGGCGATGCGCATGTGGCCGTGTTCGCACTGGCGGACAAATTGCGCGACGATGCGCAGCAATTGGTGAATGAGTTGCGTGCAGCGGGCATCAGCATGACCTTGCTGAGCGGGGATCGCAAGCCGGTGGCCGAAGCCATCGCGCAGCAGTTGGGCGGTATGGAAGTGATCGCCGAAGTGTTGCCGCAGGACAAGGATCGGGTGATTCAACGCTTGCAGCGGCGCGGCGCGGTGGTCGCCATGGTGGGTGACGGCATCAACGATGCGCCTGCCTTAATACGTGCTGACGTGGGTATCGCGCTCGGCTCGGGAACCGATGTGTCGGTGGAAAGTGCCGACATCGTGCTGATGCACAACGAGCTGAACAAGGTGCGGTTGGCAACGCTGCTGTCGCGCCGCACCTTGCTCACCATCAAGCAAAACATCGGGCTTTCTTTTGTGTATAACGCTATCATGGTGCCGCTGGCGATGATGGCAAAGGTGGATCCGCTGGTGGCGGCGATCACCATGCCTATCAGTTCATTGGTGGTGATCGGCAATGCGGCACGCATCCGCAACTTATTTAAAAATGAAAAGCCCCAGGGGGTGAAATGGAAGTAATTTACACTTTGATTCCAGGCATGATGTTCTTAGGTCTGCTGTTTTTCGCAGTGCTGATTTGGGCAGTGAAGAAGGGTCAGTATGAAGACATGGAAGGCAATGCCAGCCGCATTCTGCTGGATGACGATGATGACATGATGATTCAACAGCCGAAAGATCCCCATCCCGAAGATATTAAGGATGGCGACTCCAAGAAATCTATTTGAGTATCTCGCCGTTAGCCAATAATGGCCGGGTCAGTTTGTCAAAATCCTTGGGCGCAACATATTGCAGCAATGGCTTTTCTCCGCCGCCCAGGGTGATATCCAGGCCGTGCTGCGGATACAGCCAGTGGACTGCACCACTTTTCTTTTCCTTGAAGCGTAGCTCCGGTTGCCCAAAACGTTTGGCGAAAATAGCGTCTTCCAAACGAACGGATGGCATATAGGTCAGGCTGCTGACCGGCATCGTGAATACTCGGGCGGTATCATCGGGAGTCAGGGTGATTTCCTTTTTGCCGCTGCCCGTGGCATTCATGCGCAAGCCGCGCTCGAACATGCCTTGCAGTTCCGAATCCGGAACTGCAATATTCAGCACAACCCTGGCTTTCAGGCCGGCCAGATTGACCTCTTCAAAGAAAACCTCCACGACCAATTGACCGCTGGGCGATTTGAACAAGATGGGCTTGGCCGCTTCCTTGAAATGCTGCTCGGCCTCGCTGGTATTGCTTAGTCCCAAAGTGATGCCGAATATCCGGCTGGTGTCCGCAGTCGGATGTTCGATATGCCAAGGCAAGTCCGATTTTTCGGCGGGCTTGTCCCCCTTAAAAAAGGCCACACCCAGGATCAGTACCGCGATAAGCGCGGTTCCCCAATAAATTTTACGTTCCATTATTTTTCGCCGCTTGAATCAGATTGCTGAATGGATACAGCTTGCGGATCCGCGTGTAGTTCGACGAAGCTTTTCGGCAATTTTCCGCTGCGTGCCAGATGCACCGATTCATTGCCCAGTATGATCAGCACCAGCAACGCGACCATGAACGGCAGCAGACCCACGCCGCCGATCAGCGCGATGGTCGGTATTTTGGCCCAGCCGAGCGTCTTGGACAGCCACAGCCCGCCGACGGCAATCACGCAAGGAACAGACAGCAACAATATGAAAAGACGATTCCGCCTGGCGCATATCTGCCAGTGCGCCTTGACGAACCATGTCTCGTCGCTGGCGGACACTTGTTTGGACTTGATGAGAATGTAGCCGATGATGCAACAGGAAATGATAGGCACCAGTGCCGGCAGCAGCGGAAAAGAGCCTACTACGGAAACCGTGGCGACGAATACAAAAATGTGATTGAAGATCAGATTGATCAGGAAAATCTCGTGCGGCCATTTGGCGCGTTTGGCTTCCGCTGGCGATATGCTGAACTGTTGATGCATAGTTTTCCTTCTAAAACCTGTCGAATCGTTGAGCCATTTGAGTTGATCCTAGACGGTGCTCGTTACATCTATTCAGGCCGGGCCGCATTCTAACGCAAAACATCCATGCGAATAATGCGCAAGGAAATGGAAGGGGTCAGCATGGTGTTCGGCTGGTATCATTGCAGTTCTTGAAATGATGGTGGTTCCGGTAGCGGCGACGCCGGACAGGAAGCGAGGAAAACAGCATGTCGAATAAAATCGTCGCGGACTTGAACAGGCTGCTAACCGGAGACAAGGCATGAAACTTCCAGATCTGAATATTTTCATGGCCTGGTTCCTGATTCCGCAGACGCTGGCGATGGGCTGGGTGGCTTTTGTCGGGCGCATGGCACTGGAACTGTTCGGCGTAATCACGCAGGAGGAAGGGATTCCGGGGCGCATCGTTGGCGCATTGCTGTTGCTGGGTGTGGTCTTTGTGGTACGCCGCCTGCTCGGCGGCACCCTACCCATCGTTGGAAATCCGGACGGCAACGGTTACCGTTTTGGACATCGTTTGATTTTGACAGGCAATATTCTGGCGGCAGCATTGTTTATTTTTCAGCTTACCTGGCATTGGATGCCCAGCCCTGATGTGATTATAGTACTGGCCCAGTTTACTTCTGCTTTTGGCTACTGGGTGATGCCGCTGTGGGCGGTCGGATTTTCGTTCATTTACCAGTCGACGCAACCCGCCCAACCGCCCCATTTCCCAGCAGATAATTAACACTCTACATTTTTTCGATAAGGCCGCGCATTGCAACGGTAATGCAGAAAATAAATCGGACACTTGGAATCAAGTGCCCCCTTCTGTATATGATATGTTTGGCGTCCCCAAGGTTACAAGGCGAAATCCCCACCATTAAGGCCACCAGCACTTGCCGGATATTGCGCAAGCGGCTGGCGGCTTAACGCTTATTGCGCTCGATCGGATTTAACTATGGACTGGCAGGCGGTGAGTTTGTCGCGGACGGCGTTGCAGCGACCGCCGAGGGCGAGAAGAAATCCACTATCTCCTGCTGATAATCTTCCGTCTCCGGTCCCATCACGTCCGCCGGTGCCGGTGGCAATGTTGGGCACGCCACTTCTAATGGTTGGAACGCCTGCGGTTTGGTGGCTGTACAAGCGCAAAACCCCAGCGCGAACAGCAGCAATGCGAGCATCAGTTTTAAGTTTTGCATCTTGCTTCTCCTTCTCAAAGTTGGTGGCAATATCGCTCATGGCGACGGCGTGTTGCTGTTCGGCACGCCGATACTTATCTTCGACATCGTGCAGCTTGGTGTTGGCCTCCGTCAGCGCGATGTTGTCGCGCTTGTCGTATTTCGCGGTGGTGACGGTGACGCCATCCTGGTGCTGCCAGTAGCCGACGGCGGCGTGGCTGGCAACCAACAGCACACCAATTCCTAAAATTGCATAAGGGTTAATCATTTTTCTTTTCCTTTCGATTTTAGTGCAGCATGGCAGTCACAAGCAAAAATCACGGCAACCGCAAATAAGGTTCAATAGACCAGCAGTTCAATTAGTGGATTCACTTTTATTCTCCTGCCCGTTCTGCCAAAGTTTACAAGCAAAAATTGCTGTAGTGATGACTTGCACCCCTAACGGGATAACTGGAAACTTGCCGTCGAGTAGGGTGAGGTAGATCATCAGGATCAGGATTGCGGCTACCCACGACAGCATGAGCACCCGTACTGAACTGGTGTTGCCTTTCCCGTCTTGAATCGCGTTGTCAGCCATTACGCTTTCCTCCACTTCCCGTTTTCAATGAAGCCGTGATCACCACAAGCGAGGCACAATAAGGACGGGGACATTGTAAGTGGGTTAAATGATTGAACATCCCAAACCTCTATTGAACAAACTCCATCCTTCGTAAATTCTTTTGCCCATGTTGAGCCAGCAAAGGTTATAAATCCCATGCATGGCTCCCCATTGTCGGGACGTTTATGTTTGTCATTCAAACCAGCGTGCGGGTCGCCCTCATATTTGACAAACTTGATAGAATGACCACCACCAATATCTACATACTCAGTCTCAGCACTCATCCAGACACCTGAACAGATAGCGTGTGGTCATCCGATGCCCACATCGCCTCACGTACGCTTCTTGGCATGATGATGCAGCCCTCAGAGGCGTTGCCCGATGGGGTAGTGTCTCCGTGGCAGTAAAAGCTACCGCGCCCAAACATCTCATTGGCCGGGTCAGGTATCAGCGGGATTGCAAACGGGCCAAGCTTGGAATGCAGCACAGGCTCACCGAAGGTGTAAGTGCCGCACGGCAGCGGCCCGACGCCCTTCACGTTCTGCATGTCGTGGTTGTTCACGCCTTCGGGGTTATTGCCTTCATTGCCGCCAGCATAGCCATTCCCGGCCAATGCTCCGGTGGGATCGTTCATTTGTCCCAGGTCTTGTTCATAAGTCCACATGGTGATCATTTATGTTGTACTTGCCCCGGCAAAAGGCACAGACGCCCTCGTTCAAATGGCTGTCGCTGATGCCGCATAGTTCGCACTCCCCCGATTCGTACAGCCTGAGATGGCGGCGCTCCTGCTTCGCCTCCTCGACCGTTTCTTTTAATTTTTCAGAATCGCGCATGGCTGAACGATATGCCGCATAGACCACGATCAGCCGCGTATCAGCCGAATGAGCAACACCACAACGGCGACTACCAGCAGCAGATGTATCAGTCCGCCGGCGGTGTAGGCCGTGAACATGCCGAGCAGCCAGAGAAGGATTAAAACAACAAAAATGAGTTCAAGCATTTGGTTCTCCTTTGATTGTGGGCACGAAAAACATTTGTTCCGGCACAGGCACAGCGCGCTGTGCCCCTACTTGGTGGGTGGTTTTTCGCCGCCCAGTTGTCGGCTTTCAATGCGAATCAAGGCCGCTGCCACTTCCTGTTGGTTGTCATGCAGCAAAGATGCCACCCGTGCCAAATCGTCTTTAGCTTGAGCAGCAACTTTTATAACTTCTTCCTTGGCATACGCCTGTTGAACTTCAAGCGTGGTGATGCGCGATGTCTCGAAGATCAGCCATCCAGAAAAGCTGCCAACAACAGCAAGTGCAGCCAGAATATTTGGGATGTTGTAGGTCCTGTCAGACTGCCATTTATCTGTGTTTCGTTTTTCAACCATCACTCACCTCTTGATTATTAAAGCCAGAACAAAAATCGCCACGATAGCGAAGCCGATCAAATCGCACCCCCAGCGGAAAAGGATCAAGCCATCTTCGAGCAGGTCGATAATCAGCGGCATCTAGGTCTTTCGTTTTTCACGTTTGCTTCCTCTCCCACAAGTGGGAGGGGAGAGCGAAGCGAGGGGCCGAGGTGAGGGAGCTCCCCCACCCTACCCTCCCCCGGTGGGAGAGGGAAGCTAGTTGTTTCATCAATAAAAAAGCCGCTCTGGGCGGCTATTGATTGTTTTATAAATGTGTGTATGATAGGCATATATGAAACGCACTAACATATTCCTGCCACAACCCACTATTGACAAGCTCAAAGCGTTGTCAAAGGAAACTGGATTGTCCGTTGCCGAACTAATCCGCCGAGCCGTGGACGAGTATCTAAGGAAGAAAAAATGAAAACTCTAGTACGGGCACGGCGCGCCGTGCCCCTACTCCTGCTGCTGCTTTCATCACCCGCCTTCGCTGCCGATCCGTGGACGACTGCGGATACCTGGCGGGAAACTGCTTACCTTGTCGTGGATGCCGTGGACTGGTTGCAAACTAGGAACATGGCCCGTTCAAATTGGACAGCCAGAGTGTATGGCGACACATGGTATCAAGACCATTACATATCAGAAGTGAATCCAATAATGGGCAAACATCCGAGCGTTAAACGGGTTGACCGGTTCTTTGCACTTGAAATGTTGACTCACTTCGGTTTTGCTTATGCACTCCCCAAAGATTGGCGCGCAGGGTTTCAATACGTTTCGATTGGGGTTGAATTAGGATTCGTTCAACACAATCGGACTATGGGAATAAGTGCCAAGTTTTAACGCCGCCTGCGTGCATGAATTGAACCAAATCCACCAGCAGTACTTGTACCAAATTGTAAAGCGGCCACTAAATATATAGTAGCACCACCACTTAAACTAACTCTCCCCATTGGAACAGAAAACGATATTCTTACCGCGCCGGGTGTATATGATGCATTATTAAAGCCGCCGTATTCAGTAGTAGGTAATGTCGCCGAAGTGGTGCTAACACCACCCAATCCGCTTGTTACGGTAGTTGTTCCAGCCAGCAAAAATCCAACATAGCCAAACACATCCCAATCGCCAGCCGTTAATGTAATTGATGTTATATTTGCACTTACGGTAGAGGTCAAAGCAACTGCTGAACCCTGCAATAAAATAGATTCAATAAATTCTCCAACACTTCCTGCATTCGCATTATTGTTCGTAGTTGTGCCAATTATTCCGGTCAGTTGATTAGGGGAGCAACTACCACCAGATTGATTCGTGGCTGTCGTGGCTGTCGTGGCTGTCAGCGCATTCCACCCAGCGCTGCAAACCGTTGCTAAATACGCCGCCAGATTCGTCAGCGTCACCTTTTTCAGCACCCACGCCGCCGCGCTATCGACCAGCGACAATTCATCCGCGCCGACCGGCGTGGTCTTGGTGGTGGCAGCATGCGTGCCGGGCGCGATCACGGTGATGTCCGCGCTGCCGTTGAAGCTCTGGCCGTCGATGTTTCGCGGCGTAGTCAGCGTGGCGGCGCTGCCGCTGATGCTGATGCCGTAGGTCGCTGCCAGTGCGCCCCATGCCGCACCGTTCCAGCGCTCCCAGTTTTTATTGGTGCTATTCCAGCGCACCGTGTTGGTCAGCACATTGGTATCGCTGACCAGCGCCGAATCCATGCCGACGGCGAGCGAGGCGTCTCGGTTGATCAGATAGGTGGTGTAATTTGTGTATGTATCTGCCGTTGTCGGCTTTGACCAATCTGTCACAGCATTTCTCCTTTATAACCACGTACACTCCATCTCATCGTGTCTTTGACGCGCGCACCGGCTGCGTTGTATAAATAAGCCTTGAACCCCACCGGGTTCTCCGCTAAATCGTAGATCAGCGTATGGGCAACGTTGTTCGTGATGCTCTGCGGGGTTAGCGTGATGCTGGTGATTGCACTGAATTTCTGCGTGAACATCACCGTGGTACCTCTGAATGTGCCGCTGGATTTGACTTCCTTGATCTCAAAACCGCAATCTTTATGGTTCATGATTTTCCCCTATTTCTCCTTTAATAACCCTTGACGCTCCATGAAACGGTGCCGCTGACGCGCGCGCCGGCAGCGTTATACAAATAAACCTTGAACCCGACCGGGTTTGCGGCTCCGTTGAAATCGTAGATGGGCGTATAGGCCACCGTGGTGCCCTGCGCGGTCAGCGTGATGCTGGTGATCGCAGCGAATGTCTGGGTAAATAAAACCGTGGTGCCGCCAATCGCCGCGCCGGTGATTGCCGTGCTGTTGTCGGTGGAGACGCAGGCCACGCTGCCCGCATCGTTTTTCAATTTCACGTCCAGCCGGACACTGATGCCGAGGATCTGCAACAGATCGGTAAGGCCGGAGGCAACAGCGATGCGGATCTTCACCCAGCGGAACGAGGTGGCGTAAACCGCTGTGACACCCGCATAGTCGGTGTACCCGGCCACGCCGCTGGTATTGCTGACGCTGATCGTGGGCGTGGTCACCGGTGCACCGGCGGCGATCTGGCTATTCAGTGCCAGCGTGATCTTGCTCGCTGCGAGCGTCGAACCCAAGTCCCACCATTCTTCGTAATAACCTGTTGACAAGGCAGGCTGGGCGAATACCGGATAACCGGCGGCGATCTGAGCATCCGGCCCAGCCCATGTATGTCCGACGGTAAAGTGCTGCGCAAAAGTCTCGGTCAGGTTGACGGGCAAGACCACGGTGTTTTGGCTGATCTCCGCATTGTTCAGCGTGACGTTTCCCGCAAAGGTGCTGACCAGATTGGTATTCAGCACATAGTCCGGCGGCTGGTTCACCGCCGCCGATACGCTGCCCGGCGTGCCATAGTTGCCACCGATGTCGATGGCCGTTACCCAGTAAGTGTAGGTGCCGGCCAGGGTCTCGAAAACGGTGGTGAACAGGCCGCTCTTGTTGCCGATCAGCGTGGAACTTCCATAAGTTGCCCCGCGCCGGATCTCATAGGTGGAGATCAACTGTGCGCTGGCCGGCTGAGTCCAATACAGCAGCACATTGTTGTCTACCACTTGCTGCGTGACTATCGGAGCGTTCGCGCCGCTGACGTTCAACGTGCAACTCACCCCATTCACCGAATAAATCTGGTTGTAATTAAGCGCCTTGATCCACCAGGTATTCGTTCCAGACGATTGCGGAGAGACCTTCAGTTGCGTGGTGCGGCTATTGCCCACATAGGTGGATGCCGCCCAGTTTGCGCCACCCGCATGCACCTCATACTCGGCCAGCGCGACGTCCTGGTTCGCATCCCATGTCAGCAGCACCCCATCGCTGACAACCGTTGCTGCAAAATTAGCCACATCGGCCGGTGCTGGAATCTGCGCCCAGACCTGGTGCGAGGCATAAGTCCAGTCCGACTTGGTGTTCAGGTAAGAATTGACCGTCCGCGCGCGCACGGTGTAGTAAAGCCCATCGCTGACCGGCGCAAGGTAGGTCGAGACATCCGCGCCTGACACCTTGGCTTTGCTCCATGCCGTGTCTCCGGCCAGTTGCCATTCGATCTCGATCGAGCCATTGGTGACCACCGCCTGCGTGGTCGCTTGCGGCCATGAGGCGAGGATGCGCGGCACCATCGTGCCATCAGAATTCACCTGCACCGTGGTGCTGTCAGACAAACAGGTCAGCGACGCCAGCGGCGCGATGTCGAACTGGTTAGGCAGGCTGGTGTTGGGCGTTTCGTCTGGCGTGATGGCCGGAGCCATGTCCCATATCGTTGCAGCATCTTCCTTGAGCGACAGTTCGACCGCCGAATCCGGCGCGTATTTCTTGTCGGTGATGCGATAGACCTTGGCACTTTGCCCAAGGAACGCGCTGGTCAGCGTGACGCGCTGTCCGATCTGGCGCTGCCATACTTTCAGCGAGAACGAGGCGGTGACAGAGTAGCCGTTGCGTTGATCCTCGACAAAAATGGTGCACAGGTTCCAGATGCGCTGCGGCGAATCGGTGAACGCAAAGTCGATATTTGTCCACAGTTCGCGGCCGTCTGCGGCAAGATAAGCGGCGTTCTGAAAAGGCGCAAAATCGGTAGCCACATAACTGTTGGCCGGGCACGCAAACGAGCCTTTGATACCGTTATAAATGTTGGCATCAGACAGGCCGGGCGTCACGGCCAGCGCGCCGACGATATCGCTTTGCAGCAAGTCTTGCATCGGCGCAATGTATTTGCCCGCCGAGATGCTCCATGTGGTTTTGACAATAAATCCGGCCATGGACTGTGCCATCGCCTCCATCGTCTTGTCCGGATCCTGGTCGGCTGTCACCGTACCATTGAGCGTGTACAGCCCCGCCACGGTGCAATTGCCGCTCGCGGTGAGGCTGATTGGCGCGGTATAGCTGAACGTGTTCGCCGTCGCCCCCGTGATCAGATAATGGCCGCTCACGATGGGTTGAGCCGTCAGCACGCCAGCCTGCGCGCCGGTGGTCATCACCGCATCGCCGCCGGGCGCCGTGGAGAACTGGAAGGCATTCGCCGTCAGCCCGGCGGCGAGCACGTAATAAACCGGGCCGCGCACGGAAGTGTCGGAATTCAATGCTGCGCTCAATACGCCGATGGGCATCAGCCATGGCGATCCGGAGATGCCAAAAATAAACGGCGATCCTGCCGACAGACCATGTGCCGTCCAGGACACCACCGCCGGCGCTGCAATCGTCATGGTGACGGTGGCCGGTGACGGAGCACCGCTCAATATCTGGATCTCGCGCACGTCGTTGACCGACAAGCCGTGCGCGGTTTTGGTCACGACCACGCCGGTGCCGGACTGCGCGTAAGTGCAGCCGGTGATCGCCGCGCACACATTCGCGGCGGCGATGTAATCGGCGGACGGCATATCGCCATCCTGAATCAGCTCATACACCGAGGTCGCATCGGGCAGCGTTGCCCACGGTGTTGCTATGGCTACGCCTACTGCTGCGGTTCCTGCCGTAACGATAGGCGCGGTGCTGACAAGCCCTAATTCCATTTGCGGAAAAACAATATCTACATAAGTTCCAATCGCCCCATTCATCCAAGAGTACAAGGTAGCTGTGCCAGCCATTCCACTAGCATTGCTGGCGTTTGCAGTGCAAGGTAGCCATACTCCAGTCGCCTCTGAACCTGTTAAAGTACACGCAACTGTTATCAACCCACCACCGATTTTGTTGGCATCACAATATACAATCGGCCCCAAACTCCCTGCAACGCCCACTCTAAATAGAGCACTCAATGCGTAAGAGATTCCAGATAATCCGCTTATGCTGATTAGTACACCAGCTCTGTCCCCAACGGCTCCAGCAGTCTTGGTGATTCTAGTTACGTTGCCATAAGTGGCATCAAAAACGTGCGAGACAGAAACGGTCGCAGTGCCGTTTGTATAGCTTGACCATGTTAAAAGGTCGCTGTTCGGAACAAAATTCTTCCTGCTCGTCACCACCTGCTGTGACTGTCCTGCGCCGGTGCCGCCGGTAATGTTTGCTTCCATGCCAGCGTAAAAATCTGGTGTGGTGTTAGCTCCTGCTGCCAGCGTGAGCGATTGCATCGCACCGGCCTGAGCGGTTCCGGAAAGAACGATGGTATCGCCGGCCACGCCGCACATCTCGGAAGTCAGATAATCATAGATCGCCAGCGCGTTATTCTGGCTCCAGACTTGTGATCCGTCGCGCAGGTCGTAGAGTTTCTTGCCGCGCAGCAAGACTTGCACCGAGGGCAGCCCGCTTTGGAATTCAGGCTGGTTCTGGTCCAGCCGCACCACGGTGTAACACATCCCGCGCAGCACCGCGTTGGCATTCCACTTGCCCGGCACTTCTGCCAGCAGCGTCGCATCGGCCGGATCGGAAGCGGTGCCCAAATGCTTCTGCACGCGCACCCGCGAGGTGACGGTGAGGTATTGGTAGATGCAAACTACTGTGCCGGATACATAGGGCGCGCCGAGCGTGACCGCCGTGCCGACCAGCGCATAGGCGATGTTGGTATGGGTGGTTTTACCGTTCCTGGTAACACTTTGCACAATACGCAAAGTACCGGCCACCGGTGTCTGAGCCAGCGAAAATGAGGCAGTGTTTTTAGATTCCCAATTCTGAACCGTATTGGTAATCGAATAATTGCCGCCGGTCACATCGCCGTTGCCATCCAGCGCACCGAGCGCGATGCCGTTGATGTAAATTTCCTCGATCGCATCGCATTCGTGCGCGGCATGGATACACACCAGGTGCTTGTATTGGTCGTTCGAGCCGCTGCTGAACATCGCCACCACGGCCGACCCGACCCGGACACGTCCATAAGCATAACGAAACGGCGTATCGGTAGCCACGCTGGTGATGAGGCGATCCTGCAATCCGGCGTTGTAGGCATCCTTGGCGCGCTGTTGGGCGGCGGCAGCGGCTTTGCGTGCCTGCTCGGCGCCATAGACGGTGCCGGCGAGCATGATCAGCATACCTGCCCATCCATATGGAGTAAAAAGCATCACCGCCAACCCGGCTGCCTGGATGACCTGCGCCATCGCGTGCGCCAGCGACGGAACCAGCAAGAGGGAGATTATAACCAGCGACTTGGCCAGCGTTGTTTGATGGCCTAGTCGAATGGCTAGTTGTTTCATCAGTAGGTAAACGCGCACTCGGCCTCCATGCGATTCTTGAAGATCAGCCCATCCTTGCCCACGCTGACGATGTGCGCGCCACTGAACAAATAAGCGATGCCGCCGCAAATGGCCAGGTCACCATCGTGCGCAAAATTAGGACGGATGGGTGTGAAATTTTCCGAGAACGCGGCTTCCAGACCGCCCAGTTCTTTCACAAGGCGCAGCGCCTCGAATTCGTTCGTCCATTTCGCATCCGGCAAATATTTTTCCCCGCTGGCAATCTCGGCCCAACCGACGGCGAACAGCACGCAATCGTTGACACCCCACGCGAACGGCATGGACAGATGGGCGGCGATGTAGTCAGGAAGCGTGTAGCTAGTAGCGGTGGAAGCGGGTAGGGTCATTTTTAGCCTGTAGCCTGTAGCCTGTAGCCTGTAGCCAGTAGCCAGTAGCAAAAACGGGTCTGCTACCCGCTTCCACAGCTACAAGCTACAAGCTTATTAAATTTGTTGGAATTTTTTCGAGAGCCACATTTGCGGGAAGGCGATCAGGTTGGTCAGGTAATCGAATCCCGTATCCGTTGGGTGTTTCTGCTTTTGCTGTGCCGCATTCAGGCGCAGCGAGGAGCGGCGCATCTTCACGCCATAGGCCGAGGTCTCGCACTTCATCACCGCCTGCCCAACCTCCGCGTTGACGCCAACGACAACAGTATCCATGATGCCGCGCCAGCAAATCTGCGGCGTGTCAACCATGCGGAATTGCTCATCCAGTGGGCACATGTACATCTTGGCCGGCTGACCGCGATAGTCCTCGACTGCACCAATGGACTCGGCCAGCCATGAAGGCTGCGCAATGTTCAGGCCAAAATTAAGCGCGCTCGATGCCGCACCCGCCGCCTCTTCCACCTGGCTGATGCTGCCGACCGAGCCAAGTCCGAGCCAATCATGTCCACCCCAGGTAATCGTCTGTCCGGCGGTGCAGACGTATGCAGTGCCGCTGACAAAATAAAACGCGACAAAATAAACGAAGCGGGTGACTGGTTTTTCCAGTTCGAGTTGTTGGCTGGCGGTGAGGGTCATGGCCGTGGATCTTCAAGCAAATTCAAACTAAAGCCGTCCGTGATCTGGCCTGGTGTGTAGTTCCATGCGCTCTTCGAGTCCTGGCGGCGGAACAGTACCTGCGGCTGGTTCCATGTCACCGCCGAGCCGATGGTGATCGCGTTGCGCCAGGGCGGTTCGTTGGTGAAGGTGATGATGCCGGAGCCGTTCGAGGTGGACAGGGCGGTGACCATCACCACCTGTTGCGTCAGCCCGCTGCCGGCTCCGATCAGGTCGCCGGCCACCAGCGTCAATCCGTTCTGCCCGGCGGCCACGATGTTCGTCGAGACATCGCCTTGCGCGATGGCGGTGTTAAGCGTCATCGTGCCGCGCATGGTGCCGATCGGCACCGGACGGTTTTTATCCCAGATCGCCAGCTGGTTGGTGCGCCCACGCAACTGCATCAGCAGCGCCTTCCATGCTCCCACATTGGCTTCGTCATCGGGCGGCGCGATCAGCGACACTTCCCACAACGCCCCCGAACCCTCGACCGCCTGCGCGCCGAAGATGGAGCGATATTCCATGTCATTGCGGCGCTGGCCCCACGTCATCGTTGCCGCCTTGAGAGTGGAGGGGAAAGTAATAACGCTCATTCGGGTGCCCGTCCAAAAGTTTTACGGATAGGGTTTCCGTTTTTAACGTTTGCTCCCTCACCCTGCCCTCTCCCGGTGGGAGAGGGTTCTGCTCCCTCTCCCACCGGGAGAGGGTTGGGGTGAGGGAAGGTGGAACGGGAAATGGCATCCATCAGAGCACCCCTTGCCGCTGTAGCTTGTCCACCAGCAAGGCGCTGCCGCGTTTTGCCGACTCATCCGCGATCTGCCGAACCTGACCAATATCGCTGCGCGCATCGATGTGGTTGACCGGCGCATAAGTGAGATGTATCACTGTGCCACTGCTGCCCTGCGCCACGATGCCGAGCTTGCCATCCTTGCCGCGCGTGAGCGGCATCACCGCTTCTGGACCTGCTTCGCCCATCACGCCATTGTTGAATCCGCCGCCATTCGCAAATTTGAACTGGGTGGGCGAATCGAAGATGCCGCCACTGGCGAAATGCGCGGCTCCGTTGTCGAACCATGCGCCGTTGGCGGCAGGCATCGAGCCTGCTGCAAATCCGCCCGTGGGAGCACCGGCGGGTACTGCACCTCCGCCGGCACCAGCAAACATACTGCCCATCATCCCGGCCAGCGGTCCGGTGATGCTTTTCTGTATCTGGATGCGCAGCAGGTCGGCGATGATGCTGTTGGCGAGGCTGCTGAAATCCAGCTTGCCGGTCATGCAGAAATTCACCAGCGCATCTTCCATGCCCTTGAAGGCGCGGGTCATCAGCGCCTCGGTGGACTTGGCGACGTTCTGCACTTCATCCAGGTAAGTTCGCAGCGCCACGGTCGCGCCGTATTGCCATGAGGCGTTGTTCTTGTCAATTTGTGCGGCTTGGGCGCGCAACGCGATGGTTTGCTTGTCCAAGTCCTTATTGACTTGCGCCAGATTTTTGTCGTACTCAGCAACCACGTTGGCTGAAGCAGTCAATTTGGCGGTATCGGTCATGCCGGTGGCATCGGCCACTTTGGCCAGATTGACTTCCTTTATTTTCTCCAACTCGATGCGCACCTTTTGCGCTTGCTCGCCGGACGTGCTCAACGCAGCGGCAAGTGCTTTTTCGCTGGCAGACATCCCCGGAGCATTCAGCAGGTCCTGGCGTTTCGCCAGCTCGTTCTGGTAAGTGTTTTCCAGCCCAATGAGCAACTGCATCCCACTGGTGTCCATGGTGTCTTTGACAGTCTTTGGTTTGGCTGCAAAGCCGCTAGGCGTAGTAGCAAACTTGTCAATGGCAGATTGGTTGGGAAGTCCGGCAGTGGGCATGCCAAATGCTTTTGCCAAGTCCCATTGCGCCTTTTGCTGAACCGCGACGGATTTATCCAGATAGAATTGCATCACCGTGAGCGAGTCGGCTTGATA
>PLWV01000018.1 GCA_003153155.1 Gallionella sp. | reverse complement strand
GTTGCATCGATCGGTTGAGCTGGCACCAAGAACCGGAACTTCAAAATGCATTAGCTGAGCGGCGGCTCCTGGCACAAACCTGCATCTCACCAATCTGCAACTCTTTTTGTTAGCGGCTTGAGGAGTGGTTGCTTTTCTTGTAATATTAGCATATCCTAATATATGTAAATTACAGATGGGTTAAACGTAATGAAAAAATCCTGGATCTTTAGTCTATTGCTGTGGTGTGCAGCAACTGCTCACGCAAACGCAACAGAGTTAGGCAATCCAATGTCCAGCAAGCTGGACGTGGAATTGACACAACCGCTTGCCGTCGCGCCGGTTCAATATCGCGAGGTGGAGCAAACTTATAGCGTCGAAGGCTTGGTTGAGGCGACGCGCGAGTCCACCGTGTCTGCGCAAATCAGCGGGCGCATCAAGGAAATCAATTTTGATGTCGGTGATCGCGTTAACAAGGGACAGGTGATTCTGCGGATCGATGAGCGCGAGACCGCGCAAGTACTGGCGGGCAGTAACGCGCAAGTGTTACAGGCGCAGGCCACATTGCAGAACGCCAAAGCGACTTACGAACGCTCCAAACAATTATTCGAGCAAAAGTTTATCAGCCAAGCTGCCCTGGATAAGGCTCAGGCCGATTACCAGGTGGCGAGGGCGCAAGCCGCCGCCAGCGAGGCGGGTGCGGGTCAAGCCAGCCTTGCGCATGGTTATAGCGCCGTAGTGGCGCCGTACAGCGGGGTAGTCGCGGCACGCTTGGTGGAAGTGGGTGAGATGGTTATGCCGGGCAAACCCATGATGGTCGGCTTTGACCCTGCAGAAATGCGCGTGGTGGTGAGTGTGCCGCAGTATAAGTTGCCGGACATCGGCACGCACCCAAAGGTCATGGTGGAACTGTCCTCATTGAATCGCTGGGTCAAGGCGGCATCAGCCACGGTGCAGCCTCTCGCCGATGCGCGCACTCACAGCACGCTGGTGCGCGTAGACCTGCCGGCCAATGAGGCGGGGGTGTATCCGGGGATGTTCGTTCGCGCACATTTTGTGGTGGGTAAAGCCAGCAGATTAGTGATACCAGGCAGCGCGGTGTTGCATCGCAGTGAGGTGGTGGCGGTATATGTCGTCGATGAAAAAGGCGGGGTGAAGTTACGCCAGGTGCGATTGGGCGAAGCAACCACTGATGGCGCAATAGAAGTGCTGGCAGGGCTGAATCCCGGCGAGCAAGTGGCTCTGGATCCAATCAAGGCGGGGATGAAACAGTAATTCAGGATTGCAGACCAAGGCTTGAGGTTTTAATTCAAATTTCAGCCCTGGAATTCCACCTCTATATTGGGATTAGGAAAAGGCATGGGTATTTCAGGACGTATCGCCAAATATTTTTTGCACTCGCAAATGACCCCGCTGCTGGCACTGGTTGCTGTGCTGCTGGGTACGTTTGCGGTGTTGGTGACGCCGCGCGAGGAAGAGCCGCAGATCAACGTAACCATGGCGAACGTGCTGATCGCCTATCCGGGCGCCTCCGTCAGGGATGTGGCACAGACCGTGGCAACGCCAGCCGAGCAGGTGCTGTCGCAAATCGCCGGGGTGGATCATGTCTATTCGGTGGCGCAACCCGGTATGGCGATCATTACCGTTCAGTTTAAAGTCGGCGAAGCGCATGTGCCGTCTCTGGTCAAGTTGTATGACGTGCTGAACTCCCATGCGGACTGGCTGCCGTCTACGCTGGGTGTATTGCCCCCTATCATCAAAGCCAAAGGTATAGACGATGTGCCGGTGGTTGCGCTGACGCTGTGGCGCGAGCAATCAGCAGGCGGCGGCATTGAACTGACTCAGGTGGCACACGCCATCGAAGCGGAATTAAAGCGTGTCCCGGGAACACGTGAAGTTACCACGCTGGGAGCGACCCAGCGCATGGTGCGGGTGTTGCTCAACCCGGAAAGCCTGAATGCCTTTCAGCTCACCATGCAGGACGTGCGCGCGGCTTTGCAATCCGCCAATGTGTCGCAGAACGCCGGCAATCTGGTGCAAAACAATCGCGAAGTATTGGTGCAAACCGGCAGTTTTTTGAGCAATGCTAATGAAGTGAAGCAGCTGGTGATCGGTGTGTCCGACGGCAAGCCGGTGTTTTTGCGCGATGTCGCCGATGTGCAGGATGGCGCGGACCAGCCGGGCAGTTATGTGTGGCTGGGAACCGGGCCCGCAGCATCCGACAAGCAGATCAAGACTAAGGGCGAATTTACCGCGGTGACGCTGGCGATCACCAAGAAGCCGGGCGCGAATGCGGTGGAAATCGCCGAGAAACTATTGGCGCGCGTGGAAGAGTTGAAGGGCAGCGTGATTCCGGCCGATGTGCATGTCAGCACCACGCGCAACTACGGCGAAACCGCAAACGACAAGGCGATCAAGCTGATCGAGAAGCTGATCTTCGCCACCACCGCGGTGGTCGCGCTGGTGTGGTTGACCATGGGCCGGCGCGAAGCTTTTGTGGTCGGCATCGCGGTGCTGCTGACGCTGGCAGCGACCTTGTTCGCATCATGGGCGTATGGATTCACATTGAATCGCGTGTCGCTGTTCGCGCTGATTTTCTCCATTGGTATTCTGGTGGATGATGCCATCGTGGTGGTGGAGAACATCCATCGCCGCCGTGCTCTGGCAAGCCATCAGCCGCTGTCGGAAATCATTCCAGAAGCGGTGGACGAAGTGGGCAGCCCGACCATCCTCGCCACCCTCACGGTGATCGCCGCGCTGCTGCCGATGGCCTTTGTCAGCGGGCTGATGGGGCCGTATATGAGCCCGATCCCGATCAATGCCAGCATGGGCATGCTGATCTCGCTGGCCGTGGCATTCGTCATCACGCCCTGGCTGGTGTTGCGCTTTGCGGGTGCGCATCACGAGGTATTGCAGGATGAACGTGATACCAGAATCCACCGCTTCTTTAGAAAGTATTTAACCCCGTTCCTGAATGGCGTGCATGGCAAACCGGCGCGGCGCAAATTGTGGCTGGCCATATTGGGCGGACTGCTGCTGGCCGTGTCGCTGGGTGTGGTGAAACTGGTGATACTGAAAATGCTGCCGTTTGACAACAAGTCGGAATTCCAGATTGTCGTGGATATGCCCGTCGGCACGCCATTGGAGCAGACCGGAGCGGTGCTGCATGAAATCAGCGGCTATCTGGCAACCGTGCCGGAGGTCACCGATTATGAGGCTTACGCCGGCACGGCTTCGCCAATCAATTTCAACGGCCTGGTGCGTCAATACTATTTGCGCAGTGCCGCCGAGCAGGGTGATATCCAGGTCAACTTGCGCGACAAGCATCATCGCATTCGCAGCAGCCATGAGATTGCCGGTGCCGCGTTGGGGCCGATGCAGAAAATCGCCAAGATCTGGGGCGCGAATGTGAAGATCGTCGAGGTGCCGCCCGGGCCGCCGGTGATGTCGCCCATCGTCGCGGAAATATACGGGCCGGATTATGCAGGCGCGCGCAAAGTGGCGGGCAAGGTGCGCGAACAATTCGGCAAAACTGCGGACATCGTCGGCATCGACGATAGCGTGACTGAAGCCGCGCCCAAGTTGCTGTTGCAAGTAATGCAGAGCAAGGCAGCATTGCTTGGTGTTGCACCGCGCGACATCGTGGATGTGATAAGCGTTGCGTTGTCCGGTCAGGATGTCGCCTCGCTGCACGATGCTGACGCGAAATATGCCCCGCCATTGCGCATCGGCCTGCCCGCCGAACGGCGCAGCCGCATCGATGAAGTGCTGAAACTCAAAGTCAGAGCTCGCGACGGTGTTGCCCAAGAAGGTGTACTGGTGCCGCTTTCAGAGGTGGTGCAAGTGGTTACCATGCAGCGCGATTACCCGATCTACCACAAGGATTTGCTGCCGGTGGTGTATGTGTTCGGCGACATGGCTGGCAAGCTGGACAGTCCGCTGTACGGCATGTTCGGCATCAACAGTAAAGTGAGCAACCTACCGCTGGAGCAGGGCGGAAAACTGGAGAGCTATTTCTTCAAGCAACCCAGCGATCCTTATGCGGGTTATGCGCTGAAGTGGGACGGTGAATGGCAGGTGACCTTCGAGACTTTCCGCGACATGGGCATCGCTTACGGCGTGGGCCTGTTGCTGATTTACCTGCTGGTGGTGGCGCAGTTCAAATCCTACCTCGTGCCGCTGATCATCATGGCCCCGATCCCGCTCACCATTATCGGCGTTATGCCGGGACACGCGCTGCTGGGTAGCCAGTTCACCGCGACTTCGATGATAGGCATGATCGCCCTGGCGGGCATCATCGTGCGCAATTCGATACTGCTGGTGGACTTCATCAACATGCAATTGCGCGACGGTGCGGACTTGCAACACGCAGTGATTGCGGCGGCGAGCGCCCGTGCCAAACCGATTGTTTTGACCGGCTTGGCAGCCACGCTGGGTGCACTGTTCATACTGGATGATCCGATTTTCAACGGCTTGGCAATTTCATTGATATTCGGGATTCTGGTTTCCACCGTATTGACGCTGGTGGTCATACCGGTGTTGTATTACGCCACCCTGTACAAAAAATTCCAGTAAAATCAGTTTCATTCAACTAGAGGAGCTTCAAAGCATGCACGCAGAACGCATTGTTCGTATCGTCGCCGGTTCTTTTATTTTGCTGTCGTTGGCGCTGGGAATAGAAGCCAGCCCAATATTTGCAAGCAAATACTTTTTATTCCTCACCGCCTTCGTTGGCCTGAATCTGTTCCAAAGCGGCTTTACCAAATTATGTCCGCTGAATAATATTCTCGCAAAATGCGGCATCAAAAACGGTTCGTGCTAATACCAAAGGCAGGCAATCCACTACCCGACAAGTCGGGTGTGGAGTTGGCACAGAATCCGCTGCAGTCAATCCGGCTGTCCGATATTAAGTGGGCCCACATCAGTTTGACCTTGGTTGGACTGATGTGGGTTTTGCCCTTTCTGCATTACCGCCATGAAAATCCGCTGACATCGTTTGATCAGGAATGGTGGAGTGCCATGCTGGGCTTGCTCGCACTTACTCTTTTGATTGCGCGCGAATTCTGGCAGAAACCTGAAATTCCGCGTATCGCGCAATTGCCTGCCGCGTTGATCGCCGTGGTGCTGTTGCAATTGGTTTTGAGTAAGGTGGCCTATTTCGATCAGGCATTGCTGTATGTCATGTATTTTCTGTTCGCGGCATTACTGATGGTGCTTGGGGCCAGGTTGCGCGATTGCTTCGGCCTGACAAGACTGGCACAGGTGCTGGCAATTTTTCTGTTGATCGGCGCGGCACTCAGCGCGGTGATCGGTGTGCTGCAACATTTCCATTGGCACACGCTGCTGGACCCGGTGATTACGGCAAAAATATCGTCCTTTTTATACGGCAATATCGCGCAACACAATCACTTTGCCAATTACATTGCGATGGGTTTGATTTCGCTGGGCTTGCTGTTTCAACAAGGCAAGCTGAAGGCGGTCTATGTGGTGGTACTGGCTGCGTTATTGCTGTTCGTGATGACGCTGAGCGGTTCGCGCAGCTCGTGGCTGTATTTGCTGATGATGAGTGGTTTGGCATGGTGGGGGGCGCGGCGGGATGCGGCGTTGCGACCACTGTTAAATTATAGCTTGTCATTGATTGCGGGGTTTGGACTGATGCATTTGGTCGTGCAACTGCCCTTCATGGCGGGAGCAGACAGCAGCACCAACACCGTGCAGCGGCTATATAGTGAATTGTTGAGTAATGACGGATCCACAATTTGGGTCAAATTCTACATGTGGCACGAGGCGTGGCTGATGTTAATGCAATCGCCTTGGCTGGGGGTAGGCTTCGGGCAATTCGCCTGGCATCATTTCCAGTTGATGCCGGAGTTGCGACCAAACAGTATTTCCGGTCTTTTCAACAATGCGCACAACCTGATTTTCCAGCTCGCTGCGGAAGCGGGTATCGGTGGATTGTTGGCGTTGTTTGGATCGCTGGGAATTTGGTTTTATGGTCTATACCAAAGGCACGCAATCTCCACACGAAAAACTTTTGTTCCGGCACCAGATCGAGCAAGCTCGATGGAGAATTGTCAGAGCCGTGCGACGCTGAGTGCGGCGCATTGGTGGGGTTATGCCGTGTTGGGCGTGCTGGCCATCCACAGCCTGCTCGAGTATCCATTGTGGTACGCCTACTTCGTGGCAATCGCAGCGATTCTGCTGGGCGCATTCGACGAAACACGTTACCGCCTGGAGTTGCGTAATGTCGGGCGGCTTTCGTTGGTGATGATTTTGCTGTTGGGCTTGCTATTGCTGATACAGTTGCGCAGCGGTTATCAGCAACTGAAAGATATCTTGGCGATACGCCCTGTTTCCGGCAATGTCGCCGAAGCCATTCAGCGCACCCGTGATGGCTTGGTTGCGGTGCATGGTGGGTCGCTGCTATCGCCTTATGCCGAATTGTATATCCTCTTAGACACTGAGGTGAATGCTGATAGCATCAAACAAAAGCTCGCTCTGGGCTCCAATGTAATGCACTTTGCGCCAATTGCCCCGGTGGTTTACCGGCAAGCATTTTTTCTGGCACAGGACGGCCAGTTGGCGCAGGCTAAACAGCTATTGGAGCAGGCCATTTGGTCGTATCCGGACAATGTCAATGCGCATCAACTGCTAGTGAGTTTGGCGGAGAAAGACCCCGCGCATTTTTCGGCTCTGTTAGAATTCGCTGCCCAAAAAGAACAGGAGCATGCCCGTGCAGTTCGTCAGTAATAATATCCTCCCTATTTTTATCGCCGTGTTTAGCGGCATCATGCTGTTGTGGTCGTTGTTTGGTAATCGCTTTCGCGGTATAAAGGAAGTGAATTCAGCGGCTGCGTTGCAACTCATCAATCACAAGAATGCCATCGTATTGGATGTGCGCGAGCCGAGCGAATACGACGCCGGGCATGTTTTGAATTCCAGATTGATTCCCTTGGGCAAGCTTAAAGAGCGCATGGGAGAACTGGAAAAGCACAAGGATCAGCCCATCGTGGTGGTGTGTCGCAGTGGCAATCGCTCCGGTACGGCTTGTTTTCTGTTGGGTAAGCAAGGTTTTGCCCAAGTTTACAATTTGGCGGGCGGTGTGCAGGCCTGGCAAAAAAACAATTTGCCACTGGAAAAATAGGCATGGCAAAAGTATTGATGTATAGCACTGCCGTGTGTCCTTATTGCGTTCGTGCCGAGCAGTTGCTGAAGCGCAAAGGTGTGCAGGAGATTGAGAAGATACGTGTCGATTTACAACCTGAATTGCGCGTCGCGATGATGGAAAAAACCGGACGGCGCACCGTACCGCAAATTTATATCAACGGTGTATATGTCGGCGGCTATGATGATCTTGCATCACTCAATCACGCCGGTGGACTGGACGAGCTTTTGGCAAAATCCGAATTTCAGTAATAGTATTTTAAGGGAAGCAACATGACCGGAGCAGCACAAGAGAATAAGCAGCCCATATTCAATATGGACAAAATCTATGTGAAAGATCTTTCGCTGGAAATCCCGCACGCGCCGAAAATTTTTATGGGGCGAGACAATCCGCAAGTCGATATTCAGTTGCACACCCAGGCCGGTTCTGTTGAAGAAGGCGTGTTTGAGGTGGTAGTGACGGCTACTGTTACTGCCAAGATCGGCGAAAAGATAATGTTCCTGATCGAGGTTAAGCAGGCGGGCATTTTCCAGATACGCAATGTGCCGACCGATGAATTGGAGCCAATTCTGGCGGTGATGTGCCCGAACATTTTGTTCCCGTATTTGCGCGAGGTTGTTTCTGATGTGGCGGTGCGTGGCGGTTTTGCGCCGGTGCTGCTGAACCCGATAAACTTCGATGCGCTCTACCAGCAACAGAAGCAGCAACAGGCACAGGCCGCCTCATCAACAACTACTCACTAATGGGCAACTAATGAAATCGCTTGGTTCCACGCGTTGGGTTGCTCTGCTTGTGCTGCTTTTTGGTGCGAGTGTGGGTCATGCGGTGGAGTATGTGTCAGTGAGCGAGAGCAACGCGATACTTTATGACGCGCCTTCGATCAAGGCGAAAAAGCTATTCGTGGTGAATCGTTATATGCCTTTCGAGCAAATCATCACGCTGGACAGCTGGGTTAAGGTGCGTGACCGTTCCGGCGGCTTGTATTGGGTGGAAAAGCGCGTGTTGAGCAACAAACGTTATGTGTTCGCACTATTGCTGCTGCTGGATGTACGCGCAGAGCCCGATTCTGGTTCGCCGCGATTGTTTCAGGTGCGCCGACAAGTGGCACTGGAACGCATTGAATCAACCGGCACAGGCTGGATCAAGGTGCGCCATCAAGACGGAAATATGGGGTATGTGCGTAGCACCGAGGTATGGGGCGGGTAAACAGAATTCAGGATTCAGACAAAATCTGTCTTCTGATGAAACTACTGATAGAACAACTAGCCATCTGACTGATGAAACTACTAGCCATTCCACTAGGCTGTCAAAAGACTACAGCCAAGTGGTTGGTTATAGGCTATCAACCGAAGAACTTTTGATGGAACTACTAGCCATTCCATTAGGCTGTCAAAGAACGACAGCCAAGTGGCTGGTTATGGCCGGGCACCCGAAAGACTTTGCATAGCCATTCGGCTAAGTCCCCAAAATACGGTGACATAAGCCGCTGGTTAACGACAGCCAAGTCGCTGGTTATGCCCTATGGGTAATCACGCTTATATTTTTGATTGAATAAATGAACATTACCATTATCGGCGCGGGAGCATGGGGAACCGCACTTGCCATCAGTCTGGCGGCCAGCCATCGCGTTACGCTGTGGGCACGCGATGCTGCGCAAATCGAAGCGATGCGAGTCACACGTTACAACCAGCATTACCTTCCTGATATTTTGCTGCCTGCCAATGTCAAATTAAGCGCGGATTTCTCCGCCGCATTGGCGGCTGCCGAATTGGTAATTATCGCCGTCCCAACCGCCGCATTGCGCCCGACTTTGCATCAGCTGGTGCAATTGCCGCTCCGCCCGTTCGACAAGGCCTTTAGTCCTGAGCGCAGTCGAAGGGTCAGGGCAGGCTTCGGCGTGGTGTGGGTGTGCAAGGGTTTCGAGGCGGAGACCGCAAAATTACCGCATCAAGTCGCTGCCGAAGTGTTGCCTGAAGGATTTCAATACGGCGTGTTGTCCGGACCCAGTTTCGCGCAAGAAGTCGCGCGTGGCTTTCCAACCGCATTGACACTCGCTTCCGCTGACGAGGAGTTTGCGCGCAGCACGGCGCAGGCACTTCACCACGCATACTTGCGCATCTACGCAAGCAACGACATGGTGGGGGTGGAAGTCGGCGGAGCGGTGAAAAATGTGATGGCGATTGCTGCCGGCATTTGCGACGGGATGGGGTTGGGCCTTAACGCGCGCGCCGCCTTGCTGACACGCGGTCTGGCCGAGATCACCCGGCTCGGCTTGAAGCTCGGCGGGCGTTCAGAAACCTTGAGTGGTCTTTCCGGGTTGGGCGATTTGATTCTCACCTGTACCGGCGATTTGTCGCGGAATCGTCAGGTCGGTTTGCTATTGGTGCAGCAGCACGATTTGCCGGAGATATTGCGCAGGCTCGGGCATGTTGCCGAGGGCGTTTACACGGTGCGGGAAGTGCATCATCTCGCACAACGCCTGGGCGTTGCAATGCCGATTTGTGAAGCCGTTTATCGCATTCTTTACGAGAATATTCCTGCCGCTGAGATGGTCACCACGCTGTTGAATCGCGTTCCCAATTCGGAATTCAATGGCGTTTGATTCATTCCGGACGCCTCTGGGTTCCCTCTGGTTATTCCTTGCGCCGAAACACCAAGTCCCACACCCCGTGCCCGAGGCGAATCCCGCGCTGCTCGAACTTGGTGAGCGGGCGATAAGCGGGGCGCGGCGCGTAATCTGCCGCCGTGTTTTCCAGCAACGGCTCCGCACTCAATACAGCTAATACTTGTTCAGCATAATCCTGCCAATCGGTGGCGACATGGATATAACCGCCGGGTTTGAGTTTCTGCACCAGTTGCGCGATGAACGGGGCTTGAATCAATCGGCGTTTGTTGTGGCGGGCTTTATGCCATGGATCAGGGAAGAAAATGTGCACGCCGTCCAGCGTCTCCGCGACTAGCATGTCGCGCAATACTTCCACAGCATCGTGCCGGATGATGCGAATGTTGCTGATCTGTTGCGCATCTATCAGCTTGAGCAGATTGCCCACGCCCGGCGTGTGCACCTCGAGTGCCAGGTAGTCATTTTCCGGATGGGCGAGAGCGATGACCGCGGTGCTGTCGCCCATGCCAAAACCAATTTCCAGAATCATGGGCGCGCCGCGTCCGAAGGCTTGCGCAAGGTCCAATTTCTGCGCGGCGTATTGAATGCCGAAGCGCGGCAGCAGTGTGTCGCACGCGCGTTGTTGTGCAGGAGTGACACGACCTTGGCGCAACACGAAGCTGCGGATGTGGCGTTTGCGGAGGTCGGATTCGGGTAGTTCACTCATGATGTTTGCGTAAATGAATGACCCTCTGATGAAACCACTAGCCATTCGACTAGGCTGGCAAACTACGCCAGCCAAATCGCTGGTTATCCCCATCCCCTCTCCCACGAGTGGGAGAGGGTGCCCGGTAGGGCGGGAGAGGGGAATGTTAACTGCGAGTCGAATTGATGATGCCCGCCGTCGGTGAACTCGGGCTGGCGCTGTAAAGTTTTTTCGGCATGCGCCCGGCCAGATAGGCGGACCGTCCGGCTTCCACAGCCTGCTTCATCGCGCTTGCCATCAATACGGGTTGTTGAGCGCCGGCAATCGCAGTGTTCATCAGCACGCCGTCGCAGCCCAGTTCCATCGCAATGGCGGCATCGGAAGCCGTGCCGACACCCGCATCCACGATCACCGGCACTTGCACGCGTTCCATGATGAGTTGCAGATTCCACGGGTTGAGTATGCCCATGCCGGAACCGATCAGTGATGCCAGCGGCATGATCGCCACGCAGCCGATATCTTCCAATTGCCTGGCGATGATCGGGTCGTCCGAGGTATACACCATCACCTGGAAGCCTTCGGCCACCAGCGTTTTGGCGGCAGCGATGGTTTCGATCACATTGGGATAAAGCGATTGCGGATCGCCCAACACCTCCAGTTTGACCAGGCTGTGTCCATCCAATAATTCGCGCGCCAGACGCAAGGTGCGCACCGCATCTTCGGCGGAGTAGCAACCGGCGGTGTTGGGCAGCAGAGTGTATTTCGATGGCGGCAGGATTTCCAGCAGGCTCGGTTCGTTGGGGTTCTGGCCGATGTTGCTGCGCCGGATCGCGATGGTGATGATCTCAGCGCCGCTGGTTTCCACCGCCGCTTTAGTCTCGGTGAAATCCTTGTATTTACCGGTGCCAACCAATAGGCGTGAGTTATAACTTTTGCTTGCGATAATCAGTTTGTCGTTCATTTATATATTCCTGTTGGTTAACCACCGCCCACCGCCACGACTACTTCCAATTTATCGCCATCCGCTAATTGTTGCGCGGCAAACAAACTGCGCGGCACGATTTCGCCGTTGCGCTCCAATGCAATACGCTTGCCGGTCAAGCCCATTTCTTCGATGAGTGCGGCAACGCCGGTGGAATCGGGAAGTTGGCGCGTTGTGCCGTTAATGCTGACGTTAATCACTTTCAATTTAGCGCTCAATTAGATTAGACAAGGTGCGATGAAGTTGATGAGCGGGAGCTAGCCATCGTATGCAGCTTGGGAAGCTGCCGTTCTACCATTGAACTACACCCGCGAGTGCGGCGATTTTACGTGGGTTGCCAACATTACTCAACTTCAGTGTGTTGCAGTGGTGCGATAACTGTGACGACTGTTGCATAAAAATGTCGGGGAAAATTGGATGAAGGTGTGGTTAGCTTAAGAATAATTGCCGCCAGATAATTACCACAGTCTTCTACAGTGCCGCTTCCAGACTGTTGCCACTATTGTCTGATTCATCGTGTTCCCAAAGTGGTAAGTGTACTGTTATGACTGTGGAGATGATGGAGCTACTTTCACGACTGGCTGCAACACAACCAGACATTCGAGGCTCAGAGTTATCGTTTGGTGCAGACGGAAGATACACATTTCATCCGTCTGTACTATTATGCGTATGCTGAAAGATATAATTTGTGGAGCCGTCAATGAATCACGCACTTAGCATGGAACTGCATGCATAGCTATTTTCAATAGTACAGACCGGTGGATCTGTTTAATAACTGTTATGCCTAAAGGAGAAGCTTATGAAGGTTATTAATGCATTAAACACAACAGGAGATCAATACGCCGATGGAGCGATTGAACAACCGTCCCAGAAAGCGACTTGGATACCAGACACCCAATCAGGTATTCTCCAATACATCAGACGTTCCACTTTAAATTTGAACCCGCGTTGGATATTTAAAACAGGATTTTTGTCAATCGCGGTAAGCGGATTGCTTTTTACGGCATTTCCGGCATGGTGCGGCCCGCCATTCGTTACCGACGATCCAGAGCCGGTGGAATACCGTCATCATGAGATGTACATTGCCTCCGAACAAGTAAACACCCAAGACGGCAAGACTGTTACACCCATGATTGAATACAATTACGGTGCGCTTCCCGATTTGCAATTGAGCATTACCGTTCCCTATGTTTTCAACAGGCCTGCTGGCCAGGTGGAACAGCAAGGATTGGGCGATTTTGTGCTGGGCGCCAAATACCGCTTTTTGCAGGAAACCGAATCCCAGCCGATGATGGCCATTTTTCCCGTTGTCGTTACCTCTAACGGAGATGCCAATAAAGGACTGGGCAACGGTGGAACGCAGATATTTTTACCCATCTGGATTCAAAAGAAATGGGGGGATTGGCTAAGTTATGGCGGTGGGGGCTACTGGATCAACAAGGCTCCCGGCGCCAACAACCATTGGTACTTTGGCTGGGAATTGCAAAAAAGTATCTCGGAACGAGTTACTATCGGCGGCGAGATCTTCCACGAAACCGAACAGCTTCCGGCTGATACAACTAGCTCGGGTTTCAGCCTGGGAGGAGTTTATAACTTAGACCAGCATAATCGTTTGCTATTGTCCGTGAGGCGAGCGTTACCGGGCGTCAGCGAGCAGAACAGATTTTCCAGCTACATTGCCTACGGATTGACTTGGTAGACAGTGCTCGCCTACAGGGGAGGCCGGCACTAGTGGCTTGGATTTCTGTCCCGCATTTGCTGTATGCGGTTTTTCTCATAAAATGGAGTTGCCGATTTGTGTTCACACATTCATCAGTGTCCTTTCCGTGCAGTTATCCCAGATTTTCCGATAGGCCCCCTAAACATTAATGAAATCAATATGTTGTTCTAATGGTGGCCATTAGGAATTTTCATTGATAATCATGTGGATACATGGCTAACGGAAAATTTGGGGTTATAAAAACTCCAAACTTATTGGAACACGATGAATCAGACAATAGTGGCAACAGTCTGGAAGCGGCACTGTAGAAGACTGTGGTAATTATCTGGCGGCAATTATTCTTAAGCTAACCACACCTTCATCCAATTTTCCCCGACATTTTTATGCAACAGTCGTCACAGTTATCGCACCACTGCAACACACTGAAGTTGAGTAATGTTGGCAACCCACGTAAAATCGCCGCACTCGCGGGTGTAGTTCAATGGTAGAACGGCAGCTTCCCAAGCTGCATACGAGGGTTCGATCCCCTTCACCCGCTCCAGAGCACCTCCCGATTATTTCAGCGCAACATCCGGCACACTGGCATGTTGATCGTGCATCACGATGCGCGAGACGAACATGATCGCCAGCACATTCCCTGCTATCGCAACATATCCCACCAATCCATAGTCAACGATCTGCCCCGCACCATTTTGCGTGATGATGAATCCGGCCAGCGTTGTGGCCAACCCCATGGCGAATGCCTGCACTGTGGCATTGAGCGACATGAACGTGCCGCGCAATTTTGGTTGTGCAGCCGAAGTGATGATGGCCATCGCCGGAATCATGCGCCCCGAGACCAGCACGAAGAATGTCGTGGTGCAAATCAGCCAAACCCACAGCGGTGCCGCGCCGATGTTGGTGATAACGAATAGAGGCAGCAGTGCAGCGAATGCGACCAGACGATAGATTTTTACCTTGCCGCGCAGGTCTGCCCAATGGCCGATCAGCCGTGCGGTGATCAGCGTTGCTGCTCCGCCGGTGAGATAAATGAACGGGATGTTGTGTAGCGAGATGCCGACGTTGCCCACCGCGTAAATGGTGATGTAGGGAATCACCGTGAAGCCGGAAAAAATGATCAGCGCGGAGAACAGCAAAGCGCTCAGATGATTGGGGTCGCGCAGCACTTCGAACATCGCCGAGAATGGATGCGAGCGTTTCTTGTCGCTGATGTGATAGCGCAATTCCGGCAAGATGCGCGCGCCGACAATGATGAACAACAAGGTCAGGATCGCAATCAGGATGAACGGCGCGCGCCATTGGAAATGATTGGCCAGCCACAGCGATAGCGGCACACCGGCAACCGTTGAAAGAGAAAATGCCGTTGACACAATGCCACCCGCCTTGGCGCGCCGTGCAAAAGGAATCACATCACCGACTATGGTTTGCACCATCGCGCCCATCACGCCGCCGAACGCGCCCGCCAAGCCGCGCGCGATGAGCAGCGTGGCATAGCCGGGAGCCAGTCCGCACGCCAGTGTCGCCAGTCCAAACAACCCGAACATGGCCAGCAGCAAACGCTTGCGCTCGAAACGGTCAATGAACGTTGCGGCAAACAGGCCGGACAGCGCGGCACTGAAACTGTAGGACGCGACCAGAAGGCCGAATTCATGCGTGCCGATGCCGAATGCTTTTATCAGGATAGGACCGAGCGGCATCATGATCATGAAATCGAGGATGTGGCTGAACTGGATGCCTGCAAGAGTGAGCAGTAAATAGCGTTCGCGTTGCGGGGTAAGCGGGGGGTGCATTGTGCAGATTTTATCAGACTAAGAGCCGTCATTCCGGCTGAAACCCCCATCCTAATTGCCCCCTCGCTCCGCTCTCCCCCTCTGCAAGGGGGAAGGGACGATTGCTTGGCTTCGCCCCCCTCGCTTCGCTCTCCCCGCAAGCGGGAGAGGAGAGCGAAGCGAGGAGCCGAGGTGAGGGCTGCCGGAATCCAGCCATTAAACAACTTTCACGCGTTGCGTGAACAAAACCACAAAACATGTTGAATAAAAACGCTGGATTCCGGCTTGGCCGAAGGCTCAGTTTATCCTGAGCCTGTCGAAGGGCCGGAATGACAAATTTCTAAAGGATAAGCAACAGTTTTATTACAGCCGAATAGAAAATCATGCGCTTCCGGCAGTGCTAAAATTACCCCTCCGAATTTTGCGAGCTTTCGGCTAACGCCGAAATACCTGCTAACCCCACTTCAGCGTTCCGTCATGCCGCAACCTTCTTTCATCCATCTCCGTTTGCACAGCGAATATTCGATTTCGGATGGCATGGTGCGCGTGGACGAGGCGGTAGCCGCCGCGCAACGCGATGCGATGCCGGCACTGGCGCTGACCGATCTGAATAATTTTTTCGGCCTGATCAAGTTTTACAAAGCGGCGCGCGGCGCGGGTCTCAAACCCATAGTTGGGTGCGATGTGTTCATTACTAACGATGCCGATCGGGAGCGTCCGTATCGCCTGCTGTTGCTGTGCCACTCAATTGCAGGCTATTTGCTGTTGTGCCGTTTGCTCAGCCGCGCCTATCTGGAGAACCAGCATCGCGGACGCGCCGAGGTGCGCCGCGAGTGGTTCCATCACGGCACCGGCGGGCTGATCGCCTTGTCCGGCGCGCATCTCGGCGATACCGGCAGCGCGCTGTTGTCCGGCAATGCGGCGCAAGCCAGGCAGTTCGCGCAGGAATGGGCGAGCCTGTTTAACAACCGTTATTATCTCGAAGTTCAGCGCGCCGGATTTGCGGACGAAGAGCATTACATCCATGCAGCGACCCAACTCGCCGCTGAACTCGGGCTGCCGGTGGTCGCCACCCATCCGGTGCAATTCCTCACCGCCGAGGATTTCAAGGCGCACGAGGCGCGCGTGTGCATTGCCGAAGGCTATGTGCTCAACGACAAACGGCGCGCAAAGCAATTTACCGCACAACAATATTTCAAGACGCAGGCTGAAATGGCGGAGCTGTTCGCCGATCTGCCGGAGGCGTTGCAAAACAGCGTGGAGATTGCGCGTCGTTGCAATCTCTCGCTGGTGCTGGGTAAGCCGCGTTTGCCGGATTTCCCGACCCCGGACGGTCAGGGGCTGGACGATTATTTGCGCGAGCAGGCGGGACTCGGTTTGCAAAAACGCATGGCCATGATTTATCCCGATGCGGCGGAGCGCGCCGCCAAGCAGCCGCAATATCAGGCGCGGCTGGATTTTGAGAACGATACCATCATCAAGATGGGCTTCCCTGGCTACTTCCTGATCGTGGCAGACTTCATCCGTTGGGCGAAAGACAACGGCGTGCCGGTCGGTCCCGGGCGCGGCTCCGGTGCGGGTTCGCTGGTGGCGTACAGCCTCGGCATTACCGATCTCGACCCGTTGCGTTATGCGTTGCTGTTCGAGCGTTTCCTGAACCCAGAGCGCGTGTCCATGCCGGACTTCGACGTGGACTTTTGCCAGGATGGACGCGAGCGCGTCATCGAATATGTGAAGCAGAAATACGGCGCGGCCAGCGTGGCGCAGATCGCGACTTTCGGCACCATGGCTTCCAAGGCGGTGATCCGCGATGTCGGTCGCGTGATGGATTTTCCTTACGGCTTGTGCGATCGCCTGTCCAAAGCGATTCCGCTGGAAGGCGTGAAACCGGTGTCGCTGAAAAAAGCGCGCGAAATGGAGCCGGAAATCAACAGCATCGCGGAGAGCGAAGAAGGTGTGCCTGAGTTACTGGAGTTGGCCGGCCGCCTGGAAGATTTAACGCGCAACGTCGGCATGCACGCGGGCGGTGTGTTGATCGCGCCCGGACAACTCACCGACTTCTGTCCGCTGTATTGCGCCGACAGCAGCACCAGCGTGGTCAGCCAATTCGACAAGGATGATGTCGAATCGATCGGCCTGGTGAAGTTCGACTTCCTGGGCTTGCGCACGCTGACCATACTCGATTGGGCGATGCGCCATGTGGCGAGGTTGGAAGCAAATAAACAATCCGCTCGTGGTGAGGTATCGAACCATGAACACCTAGGCTTCGATACCTCAGCCCGAAGGGCATCTTTTTCCCTGGAAACCTTGCCGCTGGATGATCCCGCAACCTACGATCTGCTGAAGGCAAGCAACACCACGGCCATTTTTCAATTGGAATCGCGCGGCATGAAGGACATGCTGAAGAGTGCCAAGCCGGATTGCTTTGAAGACATCATTGCGCTGGTGGCGCTCTATCGCCCCGGCCCGATGGATCTGATCCCTGATTTTGTGCGGCGCAAGCACGGCGAGAGATTCGAATATCCACATCCCGCTGTCGAGCCGGTGCTGCGTGAAACCTACGGCATCATGGTCTACCAGGAGCAGGTGATGCAGATGGCCCAGGTGGTCGGCGGTTATAGCCTGGGAGGAGCCGACTTGCTGCGCCGTGCGATGGGCAAGAAGAATGCGGAAGAGATGGCCCAGCAGCGTGAAATTTTTGTCAACGGCGCGCTCAAGAACGGCACATCGAAACAGCAGGCAGGCCACTTGTTCGATTTGATGGAAAAATTTGCCGGCTATGGTTTCAATAAATCGCACGCTGCCGCCTATGCGCTGGTGGCCTATCAAACGGCCTATCTCAAGGCACATCATCCGGCGGCATTTATGGCGGCGACCCTGTCGGGGGATCTGGACAATACCGACAAAGTGCGCATCTTCTATGTCGATACGCTGCAACAGAATATTCGCGTGTTGCCACCGGACGTGAATAGCTCCGGCTATGTGTTTTCCCCGGTGGACGAGACTACCATTGCTTACGGATTGGGTGCCATCAAAGGAACCGGTGAAGCGGCCATTGCCAGCATCGTCAAGGCGCGCGAGCAGGGCGCGTTCAAAGACCTGTTCGATTTTTGCCGGCGTGTGGACAAGCGCATCGTCAATCGGCGCACGGTTGAAGCATTGATACGCGCGGGTGCGTTCGACAGTCTCAACGATCATCGCGCCAGTCTGATGGCCAGCGTGGATGCGGCTTTGGCGAGTGCCGATCAGCAGGCGCGCGCGGTGAATCAGAACAGCCTGTTCGGACACGACGAAGCGGATGTTGCGCTGATTGTGAAGTACGCCGATGTGGCGCGCTGGCGATTGCGCGAACAACTGGCGCACGAAAAATCCAGTTTGGGATTTTATCTGGGCGGGCATCCATATCAGGAATATGCCGATGAATTGGCCAACTTCATCAAGTTGAAATTAAACGACCTCACAGCGCAATTTGTCGGCCAATCCAAAGGCACCGGGAACGGTTCAGGGCAACCTTCCCGGCGAGGTGTACCAGTTGTGTTGGCGGGCATCGTGGCTGGGCTGCGCATCCAGCAAACGCGGCGCGGACGCATGGCGATCGTCACGCTGGATGACGGCAGCGCGCAGGTTGAGCTGACCGTGTTCAACGAAATCTACGAAGCCAGTCGTCCGTGGATACGCGAGGATGAATTATTGGTGGTGCGCGGCAAAGCCAGTCTTGACGAGTATTCCGGCAATGTGCGGGTGAGCGGTGAAGAGCTGTTCGATTTCGCATCGGCACGTTCCCACTTCGCGCAACAATTGGCCTTGCGCTGCAACGGCAACGCCAGTATTGCGCAGCTCAAAAAATTATTTACACCGTATCGCGATGGCAAATGTCGGGTGCAGATTCACTACCGCAACGATAACGCAAGCTGCCAACTGCGTCTGGGCGAGGCTTGGCAAGTGACGTTGCATGATGACTTGCTGCGCGATTTGCGCGACTTGCTGAAGGCGGAAAACGTGAAGGTGGTTTACGGTTGAATCTTTCGGGTGATATGTTTGTAGGAGCGGGCCATGCCCGCGAGTGTCAATTCCACAACCATCTTGGTGGATGCCCGAAGGGTGTTGCAAAGAAACTCGCGGGCATGGCCCGCTCCTACAACTCATCCCCTTCCTCTCGCTGTGCTCTCCCCACTAACAATCAATTGATGTTGAGGTCGTTGTAACAGAGGGAGTAGAATCGCCCACTTGCGCAGTTTGGCTAATCAGTAAGTCGGTGAAAAAACGATCAGGATGGACATTGTTGGTGTATTGCCTTTGGATGTTGCGGGCGCGGTTATCGTGCTTTGGCTGGCACTGGGACTGCTGGGGTTGGCACTACAGCACAGCCCGCACCTCATCACCAATGTCATTTTTCCGCTCGGGGCGATTGTTTCGCTGGCGCTTGCCGCAACCGGTTTGTGGGCGCTCGGTGTGGATGCCAGCTATGCCATATTGCCGATGGGTCTGCCGGATCTGCCTTTTCATCTTCGTCTCGATCCGCTCTCCGCGTTTTTCCTGATCCTGTTGAGTGGCGCATCGTTCGGTGTGTCGCTGTTCAGCGCCGGTTATTTCAAATCCATGCAGGGTAATACGCTCGGCTTGTTGTGCCTGGAATATCACCTGTTCCTTGCCAGCATGGCGCTGGTATTGCTGGCTGACGATGCATATATGTTCATGGTGGCGTGGGAGACGATGGCGTTGTCTTCCTATTTCCTGGTCACCACTGACCACCATGTCCCCGACATTCGCAAGGCAGGATTTTTATATCTGCTGATTGCGCACGTCGGGGCAATCGGGATTCTGCTCAGCTTTGGCGTGATGCAGGGCGGGCATGGCATCGGCGCTTACACCTTTGCGGCGATGCGCGAGGCGCACCTGTCGGCGTTCTGGTCATCAGTGGCGTTTCTGCTGGCGTTGTTCGGCTTTGGCGCGAAAGCGGGTTTGCTGCCGCTGCACGTCTGGTTGCCCGAAGCTCACCCGGCTGCGCCCTCGCCGGTTTCCGCATTGATGAGCGGCATCATGCTGAAAACGGCGATCTACGGCATCCTGCGCGTCACCTTCGATTTGCTCAGTGTGCAGCAATGGTGGTGGGGTGTGCTGGCGTTGGCGCTGGGTTTGATGACCGCGATTTTCGGCGTGATGTTCGCCGCCGTGCAGGGCGATATGAAGCGGCTGCTGGCGTATTCTTCGATTGAAAATATCGGGCTGCTGCTGGTGGGGATCGGCTTGACCATTATTTTTCACGTCTATGGCAAGAACGCGCTGGCGGCTTTGTCGCTCACCGCGACGCTGTACCACAGCCTGAATCACGCTTTTTTCAAGTGTTTGCTGTTCATCGGCACAGGTTCGATTTTGCACGCTACCGGCGAGCGCAACATGGGACGCATGGGCGGTCTGATCCATCACATGCCGTGGGTCGCGGTGCTGATGCTGGTCGGTGTGCTATCCATATCCGGCCTGCCGCCGTTCAATGGCTTTGTTTCGGAATGGCTGCTGTTGCAGGCGTTTTTGTTGTCGCCGGGCTTGCCCAACACCTACATCAATATGCTGATCCCGGTGGCCGCTGCGGTGATCGCGCTGGCCGCCGCGCTGGCGGCGTATGTGATGGTGAAATTCTACGGGATCATTTTTCTCGGCCAGCCGCGCGGAGAGGCACGGGAGCATGCGCACGATGCCGGTATCTGGGAGCGCATAGGTTTAAGCTGGCTGGCGTTCGGCTGTGTGGTGCTGGGCTTGGCGCCGGTCTATGTGGTGCGGCAACTTGATCTGGTGACACATGTATTGGTTGGACGGGGGCTGGGCAATGCGGCCGCCGGCTGGTTGTTCCTTGCGCCGGTTGACATCGAGCGTGCCAGTTACAGCCCGGTGTACTTCCTGTTGGCGGTGTTGGGGGTGATGCTGGTGACCGCATTGGTGGTGCATTATTTCTATCACGGCCGGCTACGCCGCGGTCCGGCCTGGGACTGCGGTTTCCCGGAGCAAACTTCGCGTATGCAGGATACTGCCGAAGGATTCGGTCAGCCGATCCGCCGCATCTTCGAGCCGTTCTTCCGCATCGAAAGCGAGTTGCCGAGCGCCTTCGATACTCATCCGCGCTATCACGGTCGCAGCGATGATCGCATCTGGTTCGCGTTGTATCTGCCGATTAAAAGCATCACTGAAAAACTCTCGTCCTTGGCATCGCTGTTGCAGCACGGGCGCATCCATTTGTATTTGACCTATACCTTCGTCACGCTGGTCGTGTTGCTGGCTTTTGTATGATGACCACGGATCAAAGACTCGGCATCCTGTTTCAACTTTATCAGTCATTGCTGGTGGTGCTGCTCGCGCCGCTGCTGACGGGTTGGGTGAACCAGTGCCGTGCCTGGCTGCAAAACCGCACCGGTCCCGGCCTGATGCAACCCTATCGCACACTGCGCAAGCTGTTTCACAAGGATGCGGTAATGGCCTATAACGCCTCGCCATTATTCCGCGTCACACCCTATATTTTGTTCGGCTGCATGTGGTTGGCGGCCGCCATCATTCCCATCATCGCGGTGGATTTGCCATTTTCACCCGCTGCCGATGTGATCGCGCTGGTCGGTGTGTTTGCCTTGGCCCGGGTGTTCATCGCACTCGCCGCGATGGATATCGGCACCGCATTCGGCACGCTCGGTGCGCGGCGCGAGATGCTGGTATCGTTTCTCGCCGAACCGGCGTTGTTGATGGTGTTTTTCACTGCTTCGCTGATCAGTCACTCGACGCAGTTGCCGCGCATTGTGGAAGCACTTGCGCATCATCAGTTTGTTTTGTATCCCAGCCTCGCCTTTGCCGGACTGGCTTTCGTGATCGTGCTGCTGGCCGAGAATGCGCGCATTCCGGTGGACAATCCCGGCACGCATCTGGAGCTGACCATGATCCACGAGGCGATGATCCTGGAGTATTCGGCGCGTCACTTGGCGCTGGTGGAGTGGGCAAGCAGCCTCAAGCTGTTCGCCTATATTGCCATAGGCATCGCCCTGTTCGTACCCTACGGCATTGCCGAGGTGGGCAATTGGGGCGCGCTGCCACAGGCCATCATCGCGCTGTTGGTGAAGTTGACATTGGCCGGTGCCGCACTGGCTTTGCTGGAAGCGCTGCTCGCCAAGATGCGCATCTTCCGCGCGCCGGAGTTTTTGGGTACCGCGTTCCTGCTGGCGGTATTGGGGCTGTTGATCCATTTTTTATTGGGCGCCTAACGGACATGGTAAATATGAAAATGCTGATGATGAAACTTTCCATGTCCGTTTCCCCCATCCCATCCTTCCCCCGCAAGCAAGGGAAGGGGCAAACGTTCGCTATGCGAGTTTTATATTCTCGATGACCTACACCATACAGATTATCAATATGCTTGCGTCCATGCTGCTGCTGATCGCCTTTGCCATGCTGTCGCAACGCCGCATATTGTCCCTGATCAATTTGTTTGCCTGGCAGGGACTGGTGTTGTCGCTCAGCACCTTCGTGGTGGCGTACTCGACGGATCAGCACCATTTGTATTATTCCGCCGGGTTGACGCTGTTGCTCAAGGTGCTGGTATTGCCCTGGCTGTTACATCGCCTGATACGCAAGCTGAACGTGAGATGGGACGTGGAAACGCTGATCAACATTCCCACCACCATGCTGGTCGGCATCGGGCTGGTGATTTTCGCCTTCAATCTGGCCGCGCCGATTTCGCAACTCTCCGAGAGCATCACGCGCGGCTTGATCGGCATCGCGCTGGCCAGCGTGCTGCTGTCGTTGCTGATGATGTTGACGCGGCGCAAGGCCGTCCCGCAGGTGGTCGGTTTTCTGGCCATGGAAAACGGGCTGTTCTTCGCCGCGACCAGTGCCACGCACGGAATGCCACTGGTGGTGGAACTGGGCATCGCGCTGGACGTGCTGGTAGCGACATTTATTTTCGGTATCTTTTTCTTCCAGATTCGCGAGACCTTTGACAGCCTCGATATCTCCAACATGGAAAAACTCAAGGATGATTGATTTACAACTCATGGCACTGTTGCTCACCCCGCTGTTGGGCGGTCTGCTGTTGGCCGTATTCGGCTCGCGCAGTTGGGCAGCGGAGCTGAATTCGCTGATGAGTTTCTGCACCTTTATTGCGGCTGTGGTGTTGACCATGCGCGTGATCGACTCGGGGCCGCAAGTCGCGTTCAACGAACAGTTTTTCATTGACCAGTTCAACGTATTTCTGGTTGCCCTGACCGCATTCGTGGCCTTCACCACCTCGCTGTTCTCGCGCCCCTATATGCGTATCGAGCAACATCACGGCAAGCTCAGCACTCAGATGTTGCATCTGTACTACAGCATGTACCAACTGTTCACTTTAGCCATGTTGACAGCATTGACCTCCAACAACATGGGCATCATCTGGGTGGCTATGGAGGCGGCCACGCTGACCACCGTTTTGCTGGTCAGCCTGTATCGCACCCCGGCCAGCATCGAGGCGGCGTGGAAGTATTTCATCCTGTGCGGGGTGGGCATCGCGCTCGCCCTGTTCGGTACCATCCTGTTGTATTTCGCCGCCGAGCGTGTACTCGGCGAAGGGGGTACGGCCTTGCTGTGGACGCATTTGAACCAGGTCAAAGGCGGGCTTGAACCAACGGTACTCAAACTGGCGTTCGTATTTTTGCTGGTCGGCTATGGCACCAAAATCGGCCTGGTGCCGCTGCATAGCTGGTTGCCGGATGCCCATGCGGAAGGCCCCACGCCGGTTTCTGCGGTGCTCTCCGGCCTGCTGCTGAATGTCGCGTTATGTGCGGTGATGCGCAGCAAAGTATTGGTGGACGGCTCATTGGGCACGCACTTCGCCGGCAATCTGATGATGGGATTCGGCCTGTTGTCGGTGGTGGTCGCCGCATTGTTTTTGTCGCGGCAAAAAGACATCAAGCGCATGTTCGCCTATTCCTCCATCGAGCACATGGGGCTGGTCACATTTGCCTTTGGTATGGGCGGACCGGTGGCCACTTTCGCGGCGATGCTGCATATGACCGTGCACTCGCTGACCAAGTCGGCGATCTTCTTCGCGGTCGGACATGCGGTGCAAAAAGCCGGCACACAGCAGATGGAAAACATACGCGGCATGATGCAAGTCAGCCCCACGGTGGGCTGGGGACTGATGCTCGGCACACTGGCTATCTTGGGTATGCCACCGTTCGGCATATTCGCCAGTGAATTTTTAATCATCACCACGGCCATGCACGACTATCCGTGGACGACACCAATTCTGCTGATCGCGCTGGGCATCGCGTTCGCCGCCATCTTCGGCAAGGTGCAGCCGATCGTGTTCGGCGAAACCACGGCACACCGTCTGCCGCACCAGCCGGCACTGATCCCGGTGTTCGCGCACTTGTTGCTGGTGTTGATCCTCGGGCTGTATATGCCGCCCTATTTGGCTGACTGGTATCGCCAGGCGGCGGCTTTATTAGGCGGATAAAACGATGCCCATCACCCATCCCAATCTGCACCTGACCCAGCTTGCCGGCGCGATTCCCGCGTGGCTGGGCGAGATCAAGCCCGACGATCTGCAGCCGATTTGCCAGAACGTGCGTGACGGCGGCGGGAGGCTGGTGGCATTGTGGGGCAGCGATACTCGCGAACAAGGCAAGGGATACACTTTGCATATCGCGCTGGTCAATGAGACGGGTTTGATTTGTTTGAGCGTGCCCTTGCCTGCCGGGCAGCCCGGCTATCCCGATGTCAGCCAGATTTTTCCGGTGGCTAACCGTATGCAACGTGCGGCATATGATCTGCTCGGCATTTACGCACACGAAGGCCATGACCATCGCAAATGGTTGCGCCATGGTGCGTGGCATGGCGGCAGCTTTCCGCTGCGCAAGGATTTTGATGCTGTACTAAGTCGTACCAATGAACCGGACGCTTATCCCTTCGTGCAAGTGGAAGGGCAGGGCGTGCATGAAATTGCAGTAGGGCCGGTACATGCGGGCATCATCGAGCCGGGGCACTTTCGCTTTTCCGTGGTCGGCGAAAAAACGCTGCGCCTTGAGGAACGTTTCGGCTACGCCCACAAAGGCATCGAAAAACGCTTCGAGAGCTTAACCGTGCAGCATGCCGCCAAACTCGCCGGACGGGTGAGCGGCGACAGCACGGTCGCTTACGCCTGGGCTTATGCGATGGCAGCGGAAAGCATCGCCGCCGTCACGCCGCCGGACCGGGCGGTGTGGCTGCGCGCGTTGTTTCTGGAACGCGAACGCATCGCCAATCACCTGGGTGATCTCGGCTATCTGGGCAACGATGTCGCGCTGTCGTTCGGCTTTGCGCAGTTCTGGATTTTGAAGGAGCAAGTGCTGCGCAACAATGCCGCGCTGTTCGGGCATCGCTACCTGATGGACAAAATTATTCCGGGCGGCGTTGCGGCGGACTTGGTGGAATCTGGGGCGCAATCAGGCAAACAAACGCTGTTCAAAGAATGCGCCATGCTGGAGCATGAGGTGCGTTTGCTGCGCGGCATCTACGAAGAACATGCCGGGGTGCAGGATCGCTTCATTGGAGCCGGACGCATTGAGCCAAAGCTGGCCGCACGACTTGGGCTATGCGGCTTGGCCGGGCGCGCCAGTTCACAGTCTTGGGATGCGCGCGTGCAGTTTCCCTGCGCCCCTTACGACAAGCTGGACGTGCAGATGGCGACTTATCGTAACGGCGATGTCGCGGCGCGTGTCATCGTGCGCTTCGATGAGTTGTTCGAATCGTTGCGCTTGCAGCGCGAGATTTTAGCTAACCTGATACACGACGACGGGCTGGCGATACCGCTGGCAAAACTGCCCGCGCATGGTTTCGGTGTGGGCATGGTGGAAGGCTGGCGCGGCGAAGTGCTGGTGGCGATACATACAGATGCAGACGGGAACCTCACACGCGTCCATCCGCATGACCCATCCTGGCAAAACTGGCCGGTGCTGGAACATGCCGTCATAGGCAACATCGTGCCGGATTTCCCGCTCATCAACAAATCGTTCAATTTGAGCTACTCAGGGCAGGATCTGTGATGGGAGCCTTTATAAATTCATTTTCCGGGCGAATCGCGGTGTCACATGCTCACTCACTCCTCGCCTATCAACTCCGATATGTCTCGTCGTTTGTTGCGCGGCTCCGTGCGCTTCATCCCGCAAAAGTGAATTTCTAGAGACTCCCATATGTATCAACTCATCAAACAGATCATAAAAACGGGTATTAAAACCGAAAGCCCGCCACTGCCGGATGAGGCAATGCGTGTCGAGACGCAGCGATTGCAGGAGGAAATTCTGCACGTGTTTGGCAGCGCGCTGAATATACGTCATGTCGATGCCGGATCATGCAACGGTTGCGAATTGGAGATACACGCGGTCAACAATGCTTATTACAACATCGAAGGATTGGGCATCAAATTCGTCGCCAGCCCGCGCCATGCGGACATACTGCTGGTCACCGGCCCGGTGTCGCGTCACATGGTGACCGCGCTCAAGCGCACCTTTGACGCTACGCCGGAGCCCAAGCTGGTGGTGGCGATTGGCGATTGCGCCTGTGATGGGGGTATCTTCGGCGAAAGCTATGCCAGTTGCGGGCGTGTCGCCAATGTTATTCCCGTCGACGTGGTGGTAAGCGGTTGCCCGCCCACGCCCACCGCGATACTGCAGGGCATACTCACCGCGATCAGTACGCCGAAATAACGGTTGGTTATGCGCGGGCGCGTTTTTGTAGGAGCGGGCCATGCCCGCGAATTCGAGGAACCACAGAATCGCGGGCATGGCCCGCTCCTACAACCCCAATTATTTAATTCGCATTCCGGGCTGCGCGCCGTCATCCGGGCTGAGGATAAACAAACCGGGCGCATCTCCGGAAGCCGCCAGCACCATGCCTTCCGACAGGCCGAACTTCATCTTGCGCGGCGCAAGATTGGCGACCATCACCGTCATGCGTCCTTTGAGTTTTTCCGGATCGTAAACCGATTTGATGCCCGCGAACACCGTGCGCGATTTCTCTTCGCCGATGTCCAGCGTCAACTTCAGCAGCTTCTCCGCGCCTTCGACATGCTCGGCGTTGACGATCTTCGCCACGCGCAGATCGATCTTGCTAAAGTCGTCGATGGAAATATAATTCCCCTCTCCCCCCGGGAGAGTGGCTAGGGGTGAGGGAGCATTTGGCGAAGTTGCAATCACTTTGCGAGCGTCCAACTCCCACCAGATTTTTTCCAGCACCGCCTCGGTTTCCGCCAACAACTCGTTGTTCCAGAAACGCAGCACATCAATACCTTTTGATTTCAGAAATGCGGAGCGCTTTTCATCATGTGCCTGTGCTTCCGCATGTTGACCACCGTCCAGTTCAATTGCAAGGTTGGCTTCATGACAAAAGAAGTCCAGCACATAAGGTTGAAACGGATGTTGGCGGCGGAATTTGGCACCGCCTAATCTTCTGTCCCTAAGCAACGCCCACATCAAGGATTCGGCATCCGGCTGTTCCTGACGCAGTTTGCGCGCAAATGTCTTGACGGATTCCGGCATGGGCAACTTGTGCGCTCCCTCACCCCCAGCCCCTCTCCCGAGGGGAGAGGGGAGCGGTGCGGCGGGTGCGATTGCGTGCTGCTGATGTTCTGCATGGCGTGTTTCAGAATGTGAGTCGTTCATAGGTTTCAGGCTTTCTTGATTGGCGGCGACCATGGCATCGATGAGCTTTGGATCAAGGCGGGTCATAAGGTGTTTGTATTCCTTGATCGTGTGTCCCGCTGGCAGTGCTTGATGGGCATCCGGCCATCGCAAAGGAGCAATGTTGAGGAAGCCTTCCACTTGCTCAGCCAAGCGTGGAAGCATCGGCTTGAGATACAGGGTAAGTTGGCGGAAAAGTTCAATACTTACGCTACATGCCCAGTGCAAAGTTTCCTTTGACTCTTGGGTGCTAAGTCTTGCCAGCTCCCACGGTTTGCACTCATTGACAAACACGTTTGCAATATCGGCGGCAAACATAATTTGGCGAACTGCCTTTGCATAATCACGGGCTTCGTAATGTTTCTCGATACCTTCAAGCCAATCAAAGAATAAAGAACCACTTTTTTCAAGTATTTCTTCTGAGCTATGGCTTTGGCCGTAGTGTTTCTTATTGTTTTCGGTGATTAGCTTTTCATAAACTGTAAACTTGGTTTTATCTATAGCAATGGAGGTGAGTTTTCCACCGAATTGCTTTGTGATGAACCCCGCACAACGACTCGCAATATTGATGTACTTGCCGATCAGGTCGCTGTTCACCTTCGCCACGAAGTCATCGAGGTTGAGGTCGATGTCCTCCATCGTGCCGTTGAGCTTCGCAGCGTAGTAGTAGCGCAGGTATTCCGGGTTGAGCCCCTGTTTGAGGTAGCTGTCCGCGGTGATGAAAGTGCCGCGCGATTTGCTCATCTTCTCGCCGTTCACGGTGAGGAAGCCGTGAGCAAACAGTTTGGTTGGGGTGCGGAAGCCGGCGTGTTGCAGCATCGCGGGCCAGAACAGCGCGTGGAAATATAAAATATCTTTTCCGATGAAGTGGTACAGCTCGGTGCCGAACTGTGCAGCTTTTTTCTTATCCCAGAATTCATCGAAATCAATGGGTGCTCCCTCTCCCCCAGCCGGCTGCGCCCCCCTCGCTGCGCTCTCCCCGCCTGCGGGCGAGGGGAGCGAGCACAATTGCTTGAAGCTGCCCATGTAGCCGACCGGCGCGTCCAGCCAGACGTAGAAATACTTGCCCGGCGCGCCGGGTATCTCGAAACCGAAGTAGGGCGCGTCGCGCGAGATGTCCCAGTCCGATAGCTTGTTTTCGCTTTCGCTGCCCAGCCATTCCTGCATTTTGTTGGCGGCTTCCGGTTGTAGTGTGCCGCTACGAGTCCATTCGCGCAGGAATTTCTGGCAGGTGTCTGCGGAGAGTTTGAAGAAGTAATGATCGGAATTGCGCCGCTCCGGCTGCGCACCGGACACAGCGGAATAGGGGTTAATCAGTTCGGTGGGCGCGTAGGTGGTGCCGCAGGCTTCGCAGTTGTCGCCGTATTGATCTTTGGCGTGGCACTTGGGACATTCACCCTTGATGAAGCGGTCCGGCAGGAACATGTTCTTGACCGGGTCGTAGAACTGTTCGATGGAGCGTACCTCAATCAAGCCGGCGGCTTTGAGCTTGCGATAGATATTCTCTGCATATTCTTTGGTCTCGATACTGTTGGTGCTGCCGTAGTGGTCGAACTCGACATGGAAGCCGTCGAAGTCTGCCGTGTGTTCATGCCACACGCGGTCTATCAGTTGTTCCGGCGTGATGCTTTCTTTCTCGGCGCGCAACATGATGGGCGTGCCGTGGGTGTCGTCGGCGCACACGTAATAACATTGGGTGTCCTTCTGCATGTTCTGGAAGCGTACCCAGATGTCGGTCTGGATATATTCGACCAGATGACCGAGGTGGATGCTGCCGTTGGCGTAGGGCAGTGCCGAGGTGACAAGGATTTTTCTTTTGGACATCGTGAACTAACCGAAATGCTATAAAGACGCGGATTTTAGCAAATCGCGCGCGACAGCGGCGAATTGGTTAAAATCGCGCCCGTGCAAAATGCAGTACGGAACACTTTTAAGAGGAATAGCGATGAGCATCAAGTCAGACAAATGGATACGCCGCATGGCGCAGCAGCACAAAATGATCGAACCGTTCGAGCCGAATCAGGTGAAGGAGATCGACGGCAAGCGCATCGTATCGTATGGCACATCCAGCTATGGTTACGATATTCGCTGCTCCAACGAATTCAAGCTGTTCACCAACATCAACAGCACCATCGTCGATCCGAAGAATTTCGATCCGAATTCCTTCGTCGAGGTAACTGCCGATTACTGCATCATCCCGCCCAACTCTTTTGCGCTGGCGCGTACCGTCGAATATTTCCGCATCCCGCGCAGTGTATTGACCATCTGCCTGGGCAAGTCCACTTATGCGCGCTGCGGCATCATCGTCAACGTCACACCGTTCGAGCCGGAGTGGGAAGGCTATGTGACGCTGGAGTTTTCCAATACCACTCCGCTGCCCGCCAAGATTTACGCTAACGAGGGCATAGCGCAAGTGCTGTTCTTCGAGAGCGATGAAGTCTGCGAAACGTCCTATAAAGATCGCGGTGGCAAGTATCAGGGGCAAGTTGGTGTGACGCTGCCCAAGATGTAATTCCAGAGTCGCGGGGTTTGTTGTTCAAAACCGGCAAATCCTTTTTCACACCACCTCAGAAATCTGCGACAATCCGCGCCAATTCGTTATCCCCACAGGGAGTAAACAATGAAATTCCGCTTTCCTATTGTCATCATCGATGAAGACTTCCGCTCTGAGAATGCCAGCGGGTTGGGTATTCGCGCCTTGGCCGAGGCCATTGAAAAAGAGGGGATGGAAATCCTCGGGGTCACCAGTTATGGCGATCTGACTTCGTTCGCGCAGCAGCAGAGCCGCGCCTCGGCATTTTTGCTGTCGATTGACGATGAGGAATTCGGTGCGGGCAGTGCGGAGGAAACCGAAGTCGCGCTGAAGAGCTTGCGCGCGTTCGTCCAGGAGATTCGCTTCAAGAACGCTGATATTCCGATTTACCTGTACGGCGAGACGCGCACTTCGCGGCATATTCCGAATGATGTGCTGCGCGAGTTGCACGGCTTCATTCACATGCACGAGGACACGCCGGAATTCGTGGCGCGCCACATTATCCGCGAGGCCAAGGCTTATCTGGATTCGCTGGCGCCGCCGTTCTTTCGCGCCTTGTTGCATTACGCGCAGGATGGCTCCTACTCGTGGCACTGTCCCGGACACTCGGGCGGTGTGGCGTTTTTGAAATCGCCGGTCGGGCAGATGTTCCACCAGTTTTTTGGCGAGAACATGCTGCGTGCCGACGTGTGCAATGCGGTGGATGAGCTTGGCCAGTTGCTCGATCACACCGGGCCGGTGGCGGCCTCGGAGCGCAATGCGGCGCGTATTTTTAATGCCGATCATTTGTTCTTCGTCACCAACGGCACTTCCACTTCCAACAAGATCGTGTGGCATTCCACCGTGGCACCCGATGACATTGTGGTGGTGGATCGCAACTGCCATAAATCCGTCCTGCACGCGATCATAATGACCGGTGCAGTGCCGGTATTTCTGACGCCGACGCGCAATCACTACGGCATCATCGGGCCGATCCCGAAGTCCGAATTTGAGCCGGAAAGCATCCAGCGCAAGATCGACGCAAATCCGTTCATCAAGGACAAGACCAAGAAGCCGCGCATCCTGACCATCACCCAGAGTACCTACGACGGCGTTGTGTATAACGTGGAAATGTTGAAGGAGATGCTGGACGGGCGCATCGACACCTTGCACTTCGATGAAGCCTGGCTGCCGCATGCGGCTTTCCATGATTTTTACAATGACATGCACGCCATCGGCAAATATCGGCCGCGCGCCAAAGAGTCGATGATTTTCGCCACACAGTCCACGCATAAATTATTGGCGGGATTGTCGCAAGCCTCGCAGATCCTGGTGCGTGAATCGGAGAGTCATAAGTTGAATCGGCATATCTTTAACGAAGCTTATTTGATGCACACTTCCACCAGTCCGCAGTACGCGATCATCGCCTCGTGCGACGTGGCAGCGGCGATGATGGAGCCGCCCGGTGGCACGGCGTTGGTGGAGGAATCAATTGCCGAGGCGCTGGATTTCCGACGCGCCATGCGCAAAGTGGACGACGAGTTCGGCAAGGACTGGTGGTTCAAGGTGTGGGGACCGGACAACCTTGCCGAGGAAGGCATCGGTTCGCGAGAGGACTGGGTGTTGCATACCGATGACAAGTGGCATGGTTTCGGCAAGCTGGCTGCCGGTTTCAACATGCTTGATCCGATCAAGGCGACCATCATCACGCCGGGTCTGGATGTGGACGGAGACTTTTCCGACAGCGGCATACCTGCTTCTATGGTCACCAAATATTTGGCCGAGCACGGCGTGATCGTCGAGAAATGCGGACTGTATTCGTTCTTCATCATGTTCACCATCGGCATCACCAAGGGACGCTGGAACACGCTGCTCACCGCGTTGCAACAGTTCAAGGACGATTATGATCGCAACCAGCCGATCTGGCGCATCCTGCCGGAATTCGCAGTAGTTCATCCCCGCTATGAGCGAGTTGGCCTGCGCGACCTGTGCCAGCAGATTCACGATGCTTACAAGACACACAACGTGGCGCGCATGACCACCGAGATGTATTTGTCCGACATGCAGCCGGCGATGAAGCCGTCCGATGCGTTCGCCAAAATGGCGCACGATGAGATCGAGCGTGTGGAAATCGACCAACTCGAAGGCCGCATTACGGCGGTGCTGTTGACCCCCTATCCGCCGGGTATCCCATTGTTGATCCCGGGCGAGATATTCAATAAAACCATCGTAGACTATCTCAAGTTCGCGCGCGATTTCAACGAAAAATTCCCCGGCTTCGAAACCGACATTCACGGCCTCGTCGCGGAAGAAGCAGATGGCGGGAAATGCTATTTCGTGGACTGCGTACGGTAGATTGAGGATTGAGGATCGAGGAGTGAGTAAAACCCATTGCTCCGCTTTTATCTCAATCCTTGATCCTCAATCCTCAATCCTGATTACGCCACTCGACGAAGTGATATTTCCGTGCCACTTATTATCATTATTTTTTCATTTGGTTATAGCTGCCAGTGCCGTGGCGGGTTTCGATTTGAATCCCGATTTCCTTGAGCAGCGGTGTTGGTAATATTCCCCCCGCGCAGACGATGACCGCATCGTTGGGCAGTTCGATTGCGGTGCCTTTTTGATTGAGCAGAACGGTGGCTGACCTGATTTCTTTGACGGTCGATTCGAGCAACACGGATAGATGCCCGGAATTGCTCGCCTCTTCGGTAAGCTCTCGATTTTTCGGTTTTACGCGGCTGAAGGCGTTGCTGCGGTAGCTGAGAGTGACCGTAGTGCCGGGCTCTCTGGAAATCGACCCGGCAGCTTCCAGTGCCGCATCTCCGCCGCCGACCACTAACACATGCTTCCCTCGATATTGTTCCGGATCGATCAGGCGATATACCACCTTTTCCAGCTCTTCGCCTGGGACATCCAGCTTGCGCGGTGTACCGCGCCGACCGATAGAAAGAAGCACGCTATGTGTGAGGTAATTGGTGCGATTGGTGACGATAAAAAATGCATCACCCTGGCGCTCGATCTTTTCCATACGTTCGCCGAAGTTGATCTTGATGCCTGCCTTGGTGACCACATCCTCCCAAAGCTTCATCAGCGACTCTTTGCTTATTTCTTTAATGTTCACTTTGCCGATGATGGGAAGGTTCATGGGCGCTGTCATGACGATTTTCCCTCGGGGATAGTGTAGCGTGGTGCCGCCGAAAGTCTCTTCCTGTTCGAGAGTCACACAGCGCAGGCCATGATGTTTTGCGGCAAGGGTGGCGGCAATGCCGGCGGGACCGGCCCCGATGACGACTACATCATGCGGTGTTTTGGTGCGACCTCGCTTCAAGATTGATTCCATCGCCTGGCGTCCCTGTTCCACGGCTTTTCTTATCAAGCCCATGCCCCCGAGTTCTCCTGCGATAAAAATGCCGGGAACATTGGTCTCGAAGTTGGGTGTGAGCTTCGGGATGTCTACTCCTCGGGTTTCGGTGCCAAAAACAAGTTTAATTGCGCCAACAGGGCAGGCAGTGGCACAAGCACCGTGACCTATGCAAAGTGCAGGGCTGATGAGCACGCCTTTCCCGTCGATTATGCCTATCGCTTGTTCAGGGCAGGCTTCAGCGCAGGCACCGGACCCGAGACATTGATTGAGGTCGATCACAGGATGGAGAGTCGAGGGCTCAGTCAGTCCGGACTCTACCGCTTCATGCCAAGTTTCCTCGGCAATCTTTTGGCGGCGATTACGTTTGAATAGATATAGAATCAACGGCACCGTTAAGGGCAGTACATAAAGCAAGTAGATGAATAACTGATCGCTCATGTTGGTATGTGGCCTGTCGATGCAAATGTGAATTTCGTCAAATATATTTCTTGGGATGTTTCGGAAGGGTCAAGAAGGTGTTTGTAAACACGGCATATACCAAAACACCGAAAATACTGGTACCAAGTTTGTGATGTCAATATTTGGAAAAAAAAGTGCGTTCCGATTTATGCAGTCTACTCATGTGACTGAGGAAATTCAAGGCGGAGAAATAACGGATCAAGTTTTACTCAGGTTTTTACGTGAGGCAATAGGGGCGCGTGGCCCAGATGGCGTTTCGGAGGCTGATTTCGATGTGTGGTACCATTTTAACAAATTATTTTTCGATTGTTTAATTGAGGTTTGTGCAATAGGTGGATAGGTATGTCATCTGAATTTTCTCGTGATCAAAATGCTGTAGGAACATCTGGCGGTAGTTTGCACGCTACCGAACGACGTACCGAACAACATCCAGTTGAGGTTGCGGTATTTGGTGGTTCGCGTGCTGCCGAGCGGCGTATTGGCGTAGGTATCGGAGTAGTGTGGTTTGCCACTATTATTCTGATAGCGGCGGCATGGTGGGTTTATTATGAGGCATCAGTTCATGAATTAGTTTATAAACCAGGAACCGGCATAGGCTATTACCTTGGTTTGGTCGGCGGTGTGATGATGTTGCTGATGCTGCTTTATCCGGTTCGCAAACATATGGCATTGGCGCGGAACTGGGGACCCGTGCGCTACTGGTTCATGGTGCACATGATATTTGGTATCGGCGGGCCAGTGCTAGTCTTGTTCCATTCGACTTTCCATGTGAGATCGTTGAATGCCGGCGTTGCGCTTTTTTCCATGTTGCTGGTGGCGTTTAGCGGCATCATAGGGCGCTTCATCTATAAGCGCATACATCATGGACTATATGGGCGAAAATCCAATCTGGAGGAATTGCAGCAGGCTGTGGACGCCAACCAAAATAAGGTGAGCAAGGTAAACGCGCACTTGATGGAGGCAACCGGAATTGGCGAGAAATTGCACCAGTTTCGCGCTATGGCTACTGCTCAAAAGGGGGCGTTCCCCGTTCGCGCCTGGAAATTTATGACCTTGGGTTGGCAGCGACGCAATCTGGCGATTCAATGCCACCAGGAATTGCAGCAGGCAATCGACCATCTGGCCAAGGCTCAGGGTTGGAATAAGCAGCAGCAGGACCAACATTTTCAGGCGGTTTTGCTGGATATGGACGAGTATCTGGATGCTGTGAAGCAGGCAGCCCAGTTTTCATCCTACGAGCGTCTGTTCAGTTTGTGGCATATTCTGCATTCGCCCTTCGTTTGGTTGTTGGCTATTAGCGGCATTGTCCATGTCATCGCTACCAAGTTTATGTACTGATTGTTGCCGGATGTTGGTACGTCTTATTTTTCTGACTTTATCCCTGTCTTTTTCCGGTGTCGCGTTCGGGGCGGGAGAGTACGCGCTGATGCCCGGGGAGGTGATCGAGGGGCACGCCAAGCTCGAAGCAGAGTGCAAGGAATGCCACGTTCGCTTTGACAAAGAAGCGCAGACCAAACTGTGTGCGGACTGCCACAAAGAAGTGGGGGCGGACGTCCTGAACCATAAGGGATTCCATGGCAGGCTCAACGAAAAAGAATGCCGTACCTGCCATACCGAACACAAGGGACGAGATGCGAAGATCGTGGTGCTGGATACGAAAAACTTCGACCACGCGAAGACTGACTTTCCCTTGTTGGGCGCGCACCAGAAGCAAGAAAAAATAAAGTGCAAAGATTGTCACGAGACGAAGAAAAAATATCGTGAAGCGCCTTCAGACTGCAATGCCTGTCATCGCAAGGTTGATAAACACAAGGGCAGTCTGGGCACCGATTGTAAAAACTGCCATAACGAGCGTGATTGGAAAGAAACAAAATTCGATCACACGCTCGAAAAGACTCGTTTTGCTCTCAAGGGCAAGCACGCGGATGTGAAATGCAGTAAATGCCATACTGACCCGAGCCACTATAAAGGAGCGCCGCATGAATGTGTGGCTTGTCATCTCAAGGTCGACAAGCATAAGGGGCAATACGGCAAAAAATGCGAGACCTGCCATACGGAAAAAGACTGGAAAAAAATCGAGTTTAACCATGACCTGGAGACCAAATTCAAGTTGCTGGGCAAGCATGAATCAGTGAAATGCCTGGCTTGCCATAAGGGGCCGCTCTACAAAGAGAAAACACCCACTGCGTGTGTTGCATGCCACCGCAAAGACGATGTTCATAAGGATGGATTGGGCGAGAAGTGTGCAACTTGCCACAGCGAGGAGAAGTGGAAATCTACCCGGTTCGATCATGAAAAGGACACCAAGTTTCCGCTGCTGGGTAAACACGTTACGACCAAATGTGATGCTTGCCATAAGCCCGAGTTAAAGGTGTCAAAGGAAAAGATTTCAACCGTCTGTGTTGGTTGCCACCTGAGCAAAGATAAACATAAGAGCGATTTTGGTACGAAATGCGAATCTTGCCACAAGGAAAAAGACTGGAAAGAGATCAGCTTCGATCACACGCGCGATACGAAATATGCATTAAAGGGCAAGCATGAGACGGTTAAATGTATTTCTTGCCATACGGGCAAGCTTTATCAACAAAAGCTGAGCCCGGATTGCGTCTCATGCCACAAAAAGGACGATGTTCACAAGGACCAACTGGGCAAACGCTGCGAATCATGTCATAACGAAAAAAATTGGAAGGATGCGCTATTTGACCATGGCCGCGCACCTTTCCCTCTGCTCGGTTCGCATGCAAAAGTGGAATGCAAGAAATGCCACCAGACGCAGCTTTTCCGTGATGCACCTACCGATTGTTTCTCCTGCCACAAGAAAGACGATGATGCTATTCATAAACGCCGGTTGGGTAAGAAATGCGAGTCATGCCACAATGCGCGATCATGGAAAGCATGGGACTTCGATCACGACAAGCGTACCAAATTCAAGCTTGATGGCGGTCACAAGAAGCTTGATTGCTACGCTTGCCATAAAAAAGAGATGGATGACCATATTGTTGTTCCGCGTTCGTGCGTCGGTTGCCACGAAAATGACGATAAACATCAAGGTGAGTTTGGCCAACTATGCGAGCGCTGCCATGTGACCAGTGATTTCCGCACAATTTTTATAGGATCTGGGTCGCAACGTCGTTAACCGGTCTTGGGGCACGCTTGTTGAATGAGGCAAATGCGACTGCCATATACCATGTTCATGCATGGCCTGTTTTTATATGGGCTCCCTCCAAGGTGGAATTTCCACCACCCATTTCCATTTTTCAACCATTCGTCCGATGAACTTAGCCTTTCATTCCGATGTCATGCAATTGGATAAACGGATTTTGAGTGGCATTGTCGTTCTGGTAAATTGGCGACCAGTCTGAAGCAACAAAATACTCGTGATGGAATTGTCAGCGTCGCTTTTGGCGGATGCGTAAGCAAGAAGGCGAAGTTTCAGTGAGGGGCGATTTTAAATGTTGGCCGAAACTGAAAATTTTGAGCAATACAGTAGTTGGAATCAAACTGTTCAGGCAGGCAATCCACTTGGCAGATGATCGCAAATCCGGATTATAAGAATCCCGGCTTCCGAGCTAAAGATGGAACCAACGATTTTCATATGGTGTCACACACGAACTTTATAGGGGCAGCAATAATGAATAACGACAGAAAAGAAGTGGGGATAGAGCATATGTTTCATGTCTTGAGTTCACCGCGCTGGATAACACTCATGTTTGTATTACCACTGCTAGCCGTTGCCCATTTCGCTTTGGCGCAGACAACCGATTCCGGTACTGTAAAATTTGATCATGTTCAAACGGGATTCAACCTTACCGGTTCTCACGCTCAAGCCCGTTGCGGATCCTGCCATATTGAAGGCGTGTTCAAGGGAACGCCTCGGGATTGTGCGACTTGTCACATAACCGGCAACCGCATGGGAGCGGATGCAAAACCTTTTACACATATATCAACCTTCGCCAAATGCGACAGTTGCCACAAAACCACGGTTTGGACGGATGGTTCTGTCCCGGGAGTGATGAACCATATGGGTATCATTGGCGACTGCGCAAGCTGCCACAATGGTCAAGCCTTTGCCGGGGTGACACCGAAGTCCAAAACTGCTTTTCCGTCTCACATTGTGACTTCAGCGGACTGCTCAATTTGCCATCATTCGACGGTGACTTTCTTGACAAGTATGAGCGGAGCTATGCCGACGAATCACGTGCCGACGTCACAGCCATGCTTGACTTGCCATGCCTCATTTGACGTGAATTCGGGAGTGATGAGCCACACCGGCATCCTCAGCGGCTGCGCGAGTTGCCACAACGGCCAAGCCTTTTACGGGGTGACGCCGGTGTCCAAGCCGGTGAATCATTTGCCGACCAGCGCGGCGTGCGAGACTTGCCATTCGGCGACCAAGTTCACATCGTTCTCCGGGACGGCGATGATCCATACCGGCATTCTCAGCGGTTGCGCAAGCTGCCACAATGGCCAGGCCTTTGCCGGGGTGACACCGGTGTCCAAGCCGGTGAACCATATGCCGACCACTGCGGCGTGCGAGACCTGCCATTCGGCGAGCAAGTTCACAGCGTTCTCCGGGACGGCGATGATCCACACCAGCATCGTTAGCGGTTGTGCGAGCTGTCATAACGGCCAAGTCTTTGCCGGGGTGACGCCGGTGTCCAAACCGACGAACCACTTGCCGACCAGCGCGGCGTGCGAGACCTGCCATTCGGCGAGCAAATTCACAACGTTCTCCGGTACGTCGATGAGCCACACAGGTATTCTCAACAACTGCACGCAATGCCACAACGGCCAAGTCTTTGCCGGAGTTACGCCTGTGTCCAAAACTGCCTTCCCGTCGCACGTTGCTACTTCAGCGGACTGCTCTACATGTCATACCTCGACGGTGAGCTTTGTGACGAGTTCGACCACGATGCCGGCTAACCACCTGCCGACGGCACAGCCATGCGCGACTTGCCATACGTCATTTGCTGTGAATTCGGGAGTGATGAGCCACACCGGCATCCTCAGCGGCTGCGCGAGTTGCCACAACGGCCAAGCCTTTTACGGGGTGACGCCGGTGTCCAAGCCGGTGAATCATTTGCCGACCAGCGCGGCGTGCGAGACTTGCCATTCGGCGACCAAGTTCACAGCGTTCTCCGGGACGGCGATGATCCATACCGGCATTCTCAGCGGTTGCGCAAGCTGCCACAATGGCCAGGCCTTTGCCGGGGTGACACCGGTGTCCAAGCCGGTGAACCATCTGCCGACCACTGCGGCGTGCGAGACCTGCCACTCGGCAAGCAAGTTCACATCGTTCTCAGGAACAACGATGAACCACACGGGAATCCTTAGCGGTTGTGCGAGCTGTCACAACGGCCAAGTCTTTGCCGGGGTGACGCCGGTATCCAAAACTTCCTTCCCATCGCACCAGGTGACCACGGCGGACTGCTCAACTTGTCATACCTCGACGGTGACCTTCGTGACGAGTTCGGGCGGAACCATGCCGGCGAACCACCTGCCGACGGCACAGCCTTGCACGACTTGCCATACCTCATTTGGTGCGAATTCGGGGGTGATGAACCACACCGGCATCCTCAGCGGTTGCGCGAGCTGTCACAACGGCCAGAGTTTTTTCGGGGTGACGCCGGTATCCAAGCCGAGCAACCATATCCCTTATGCGACGGCGTTGCTTGGCGGCGCGAACATGGGCTGTGAGTTCTGCCATACTCCGACGGTGTTTACCTCGTTTACCTCTCTCGTGTCGTCAACGACCATGCACAACGGCAGTCAAGGTGGCGGTAGCTCCGGATTGTGCGTTACCTGCCATCTCTCGGGTACCAACTACTTGGGAAGCATGCAAAAGACGTCGCATAACGGGGCATCGGCGTCGAAGGATTGTTCCAGTTCCGGTTGCCATCGGCCGCTGGGGAGCAAGGGATCCTCGTATACGCAGTGGGACTGACGACTATTCAAGTTGCAATGACTGCCGCATGGTGATAGCTGCTGCGCCAGCGGTGTTTGATAAGCAAGTTAATGGGTATTTGGAACAACAGAGTCCGGCAGTGCGGTCATCAACCCGGTTCGGCACGATCGCACCGCTTTTTTCTGCAAGGAATAATTGCGAAGTAGCCGGGATTTTGCCGGGTATTACGTTTCAACACACGGGTCAATGGACTCGTTAATAAAAATTATGGAGCGGAGATTGAAAGTCAGAAATTTTGTACGAATCAAACGGAATTTTATTCGCTCGGTCTTGTTGTTGATCATCACCCTGTTGTCGTTTGGAGTTACCATAAGCCAGGCCAATGCCCACGTGATTGATCGCATCGAGATCAATCGCGCGGGAAATGAGGCAGAGATCCAAATAATGTTCGATGTCAGGATTCAATATCTGCGTGAGGCATCGCTCAACAATGGCGAGATCCATATTTTCTTAAATCTCCTGGAAGCCGATCCGGACCGCGACCACCTGGTTCCGGAAGCAATGGAGCCGCCGCCGACGGATTTCGCCCCGCATTTTTCTGTTGCTTATCCCGCGCTTGATTCATCGCTCGCCATCAGATTCGACAAGGTGGTGAGTTACCGGGTCAGTCCCGGTAAAGATGGACGCAGCATCAGCATTTTCACTCCCGTTTTAAATCCTGAACCTCGATCCGCCGCAGCTCCGCCGCAGCCCGAAGCGGGGGGTGCTCCGGAGATGGTGCAACGCACCCAGGAGGATATTGAAGTGGAAGCGAAGCAATTTATCGACACTGCACGCGATGCGATTCAGCATGCCCAACTTGAAACAGCGATAGAAACATTGAACCGGCTGCTATTGTTGCCACCCAATCAACAATCCCAGTCCGCTCAAGAGCTGATAGGTGAAGCGCGGGAGAAAAACGGGGAGATAGCCAAGGCGCGTGCGGAGTATGAGTTATATCTTGAGCTTTATCCGAACGCTGCGGATATAAAGCAGGTGAAGGAGCGGTTGGCACACCTGCCTGTTGCGGGAGCCAAACCTGCGCAGACGGAGCCTGTTACCAGACAGAAGTTCGTTGAAGAGAAGATGACAGTCTACGGCGGCATTTCCCAGTATTACTACAAGGGCGTGTCACATACGGATACCTTTAGCATTGCAAGCGACTTAACCACTACCTCAGCGTCATTGACAGGCACCGACCAGTCTCAGCTGCTTTCAATATTGGATCTGACAGCGCGGAAACGCACGGATACCACCGATACGCGTATTGTGCTGCGAGACAACTACAACGCGAATTTCTTGCCCAGGCAATTGAGCCAGAATCGCTTAACCGATGTCTATGTCGAACAGAGTGCGCGTGACCGTAGTTATCTGTATCGCCTTGGTCGGCAGACGGGGTCGGCAGGTGGTGCCCCGGGTCGTTTCGACGGCGCAGTGGTGGGTTACAGTCTTAATTCTGCTTGGCGAATCAATGGCGTCATTGGCACACCGGTAGAATTTGTCAGTGGTGGTGGTAGCGTCGGCGAAAGCAAAACTTTCGCTGGTGTGAGCGTTGATCTTACCCGGTTACCCGAGCAGTGGAGCGGAAACAGTTACTTTATACAACAACGCGTGGGCGGTTTCGTGGATCGCCAAGCTATCGGGGTGGAAACGCATTATTTTGAGATGCAGCGAAATTACATGGGCTTGTTTGAGTACGATACGATATTCAAGAAGGTTAATCTGGGGATGTTCCAGGGAAATTGGACGACGGAGACAAGCACTAACTACAACTTGCTCCTTGATCATCGGAGATCGCCACCGCTGCAGCTTACCAACGCGTTAATGGGTCAACCGGTGCAAACCATAGCGGCGGCATTGTCACAGCCGGGAGTGTCGTTGAGCACACTACGCGCGGATTCCATAGCGTTAAGTCCAATCTCTAATCTGTTCGCGATCGGAATGAATCGCCCTTACTCTCCCCGCTTGCGATTAGGCGGCGATTTTCACATCAATAATACGTCTGGTACCGGGGCAACGAGTACAGGACAACCCGCTTCTCAAGGGAGCGGGAATATTTATACTTATTCCTTCAATGCGCTGGGTAACAATTTATTGTTCGAAAACGATTTGGGCGTGCTCAATGCCGCCTACATAAGCGCCAAGACCTATAAAGGGCAGTCTTTGGCATTTACCCAAGTTGAGACTTTTCGGCAAAACTGGCGGGTGGATATGTTGCTGCAGCTTTACAATCAGAATGACAACTTTGGCACTCACCAGACGCAGATTAGGCCAAGCCTTAAGTTGAATTACCGCTTGAACAACTCGGTCAACCTGGAGGGCGAGGGAGGGATTGAAGCAATCCATACCAGTAGCGCAACTCAGAATGATAAAACACGACGCACGTATTTTTACGTTGGTTATCGCTGGGATTTCCAATAGTCAGATTTGCAGTGGCATCCTGGATGAGGTTCAGTTTCATTCGTAGTGCTACACCAGGAAATCCCGGCGACAGCATGCAGTTACGCCTTGCGGCACGTTCATTCGTCCGAGCTTTGCGCCATATTTCGTGTTTAGGGACTCCCTTTAGTGCTTTCTTTCGTACACCACGAAATGATAGGAATGTACGTTTTTCTCGTCTGGCGCGTGGCTCACGCGCCCGGTTTCCTGCCACAACTTGTGGTCGAATTCCGTGAAATGCGCATCGCCTGAGATGTCGGCATCGATTTCGGTCAGGTAGATGCGGTCGGCGAAATCGATCGCCTGACGGTAAAGCTCCGCGCCACCGATCACGAAAATTTCCTCATCAGTGTCGCACGCCTCGAGCGCAGCTTCGAGCGAGTTCGCCACGATCACACCCGGCACGGAATAATCCGCGTTGCGCGTGACGACGACGGTAGTGCGTCCCGGCAGTGGTCTGCCGATAGACTCGAACGTCTTGCGTCCCATGATCATGTGATGCCCCATGGTGAGTTCCTTGAAGCGCTTCAGGTCGGCGGGCAAATGCCACGGCAGCGTGTTGTTGATGCCAATCACGCGATTCTTTGCCATTGCCACGATCAGCGACACGCGTGGCTTCATACCGGTGCCGGGATAAGAGTTTTTCATACCGGTGCCGGGATAAGAGTTTTTCATACCGGTGCCGGGATAAGAGTTTTTCATATTGCGACGGGCGCCTTGATGGCCGGATGCGGATCGTAGTTTTCCAATGTGAAATCTTCGAACTTGAATCCGAAAATATCTTTCACCGCAGGATTGATCCGCATCGTCGGCAACGGACGCGGTTCGCGCGACAATTGCTCGCGTGTTTGTTCCATGTGGTTGGAATACAAATGTGCGTCACCTAAGGTATGCACGAAATCGCCCGGTTGCAGATCGCACACCTGCGCGACCATCAGCGTGAGCAGCGCGTAGGAAGCGATGTTGAACGGCACGCCGAGAAAGATGTCCGCGCTGCGCTGGTATAACTGACAAGACAATTTTCCATCAGCCACGTAGAACTGGAAAAACGCATGACACGGTGCGAGTGCCATCTTGTCGAGGTCGGCCACATTCCATGCCGAAACGATGATGCGGCGTGAATCGGGATTAGTTTTGATTTGTTGCACCGCCTGCGCGATCTGGTCGATATGGCGGCCGTCGGGTGCGGGCCATGAGCGCCACTGGTAGCCATACACCGGTCCCAAGTTGCCGTGCTCGTCCGCCCACTCGTCCCAGATGGTGACCTTGTTGTCCTTGAGGTATCGGATGTTGGTGCCACCCTGCAAGAACCACAACAGTTCATGGATGATGGAGCGCAAATGCACTTTTTTGGTGGTGAGCAGCGGAAAACCTTGCGCGAGATCGAAGCGCATCTGGTAGCCAAACACGCTGACCGTGCCGGTTCCGGTGCGGTCGCTTTTTTTCGTGCCGTGTTCGAGCACATGGTGCATGAGATCGAGGTAGGTGCGCATAAATATCTTGTAAATCGAATGCCCGTATAATCGCGGCGTTGAATGACTTTCGAGGACGTAATGCTAGCACAACTGAACGCTTCTTCAGCTCTGCCAAAGACCCTGAATGCAACGCACCTGCTGGTGTTGTTACCCAAAGGCAAAACCCTGCCACGCGATGTGCCGCACCGTGAATTGCTGGCCGCCGTGCTCAAGCGGCGCGGCATGAAGGCCGAGGAGTTTGCCGACGCATCCATCTCCGCCAATGCAGGGGATGGCAGCATGATCGCGTGGGCGATGCTGGATTTCAGTAAATCAACTTTCGCCTTGCAGACGCAAGTGCGCAAGGCGTTGCAACTGCTGTTGGGCGAATATCCAAGCGGTGTCGCCATCGTGGTACAGGGCGATGAGGCGCAACGCAGGCAAGCGGCCGAAGCGGCAGTGTATGCGGCTTGGGTGAACGGCGCGCCGCTGCCGGCGCACAAGAAAAAGGACGAACGCAAACCGCTGCAAAAAATCGCGCTATACGGTTTTTCCGACAGTAAAAGTTTTGCCGCGCTCAAGGCGCAGGCGGCAGGCAATCTGCTGTGCCGCACCCTGACTGTGCTGCCGCCCAATGAACTCACGCCTGGCCTATATCGCCAGCGCGTCAAGGATCTGGCCAATGCACAAGGCTGGCAGCATGAAGAGTTTGATCTGAAGGCGTTGCGCAAGATGGGTGCGGGCGCATTCGTCGCGGTGGCGCAAGGCAGTCATGACGAAGATGCCGCCATCGTGCATCTGAGTTATCGCCACGTCAAGGCGAAACAGACCGTTGCTCTGGTCGGCAAGGGCATCTGCTTCGACACTGGCGGGCACAACCTCAAGCCCGCGCGTCACATGCACGGCATGCACGAAGACATGAACGGCTCGGCGGTGGCGCTCGGCATCCTGCTCGCCGCCACGCAACAAAAGCTGCCGGTCAACATCGACTGCTGGCTGGCGCTGGCGCAGAACCATATCAGCCCGAAAGCCTACAAGCAGAACGACATCGTCAAGGCGTTGAACGGCACCACTATAGAAATCATGCACACCGATGCCGAAGGCCGCATGGTGCTGGCCGATACGCTCACGCTTGCCTCACGCGAAAAACCAAATCTGCTGATCGACTTCGCCACGCTTACCGGCAGCATGCACGTGGCGCTCGGCACGCGCTACAGCGGCGTGCTGGGTAACCGCGATGCTCTGCTACAACAGGCCGTGCAAGCCGGACAGCAAAGCGGCGAGCGGCTGTGCGTCTTTCCGCTGGACGACGATTACGAAGCCGCGCTGGATTCCAAAGTGGCCGACATCAAACAATGCACGCTGGATGGCGAGGCCGACCACATCCTCGCTGCGCGCTTTTTAAAACGCTTCGTCGATGATGTACCGTGGCTGCACGTGGACTTGTCCGCCAACCGCTGCGAGGGCGGGCTGGGTAGCGTGGCGAGTGACGTGACGGGGTTCGGCGTGGGTTGGGGGTTGTGGATGTTGCAGGCTAAGTAAGTGTTGTTTCTAAATCTGCTGTTGAGGTAAGTCTTGATACTATGACTGCAAAGTGCCACAACCAGACACTCTAGTTTCAAAGGCACAGTTTGCGAGCTAAAGGGGTCCGAGCTAAAGGGGTCAGCTTCGCTTTTCTTTTCGAACGGGCGTGCCACGTCACCCGTGTATTGAAATAAATAGCGACCGTCTCATATGGGTTGAGAGCTGATTTTCTTGGCCGGCAAAGTTGATTTGATTGTTTTTATAGGTTCGTTACCGCACAGACAGGCGGCAACATTACGTTCAATCTTGAGTCTTCACAGGGAGAGCCTGTCAATTTAGATGAAGGAGTAGATCATGAACAAAGATCAAGTCAAAGGGGCTTTAAAAGACATCGCCGGTAAAGTGCAGGAGGAGGCTGGGAAACTGGTCGGCAGCAAAGAGCAACAAGTCAAAGGTCTCGGCAAACAAATATCCGGAAAAGCCGAGAAAACCTATGGTGATGCAAAGGAAGTCATCAAGGATGCAAACAAGAATCCTTGAAGTGTTAATGTGATAACAAATGGCCGCTGTGCGCGGCCATTTTCTCGTCAGGCCGATGCTGCGAAAGATCGAACATGAAAAGACGTTTTCGACATAATCAGGGGAATTTATGAACAGCGGGTTCGTCGATCGCATGTCCCATGTCACGCCCCACTGGATAAAGGGTCTGAAGATCGTTCTGATAGCGTCGCTGAAATCCTGGGTTGATCACCGGGGAGACAGTAAAGGCGCAGCCTTGGCCTTCTATACGCTGTTCTCCATGACGCCCATCTTGTTGCTGGCCATCGTGGTTGCCGGCTACTTCTTCGGCGCCGAGG
>PLWV01000022.1 GCA_003153155.1 Gallionella sp. | reverse complement strand
GGTGGAGTCCATATACAGAACTTGGTGAATGGCAGGAATGTGCCACAAGCAGACGTTCAGCAATCGAGCCTCCTAGTCTGTCCGCCGATTGCATGGTCGATCTCCCTTTTTACTTTTACCTCTGCCGCCGCAAACGCGCCCTCTCCACTCGCAAACTGCTCAGATAACTTCTTAGGGCCACACAAAATCGTTTTGTGGTCTGGTGTGTGTATCTCATACCACGCTTCCCAGGGGGCCGGTTCTTAATTGATCTTTAGCAGCCTAGGCGCGATAGGCATATGCTCCATAATCAGTGATTCCATCAGACTTCCTATTAATTTCCATCACGCTTCCTTTAATTTGGTTGGGTTATCACGGGTGCTATGATTGTAAAGAAACTATGCTGCTCGAAAGCCTACTCGCATCACATGCTTTTGACAATTTCGCATGAATGACCGGATCGATATTTGCCATTCGTGAACGGCAAGTTTGTGCCAATAGTCATGCGCGAGTTCAAGCTTGCCCTAGGCAAAACGCAAGCGTAGAGTGCTGCTCCATTCTTCAACAGAGTGTGGTTGGTAAATGAGCAGTTCGCAAATGAAACAAAAATTACCCTCTCTCGTGCTGGGTGCGATCGGTGTGGTGTATGGCGACATCGGCACCAGCCCGCTTTATGCAATACAAGCGACCTTTACCGGCCCCCATCCATTGCCCGTCGTAGAAGCCAATATTCTGGGCGTACTGTCCGTGATATTCTGGACCATCATGCTGCTGATGTCGCTCAAATATGTGGTCATCATCATGCGAGCGGATAATAATGGTGAAGGCGGATCGATGGCCTTGCTGGCTTTGGTGAGTGAACTCACTGCGCACTGGCCCAAATTAAAATGGTTCGTCACTGCGCTCGGTGTGTTTGCCGCCGCGCTGTTCTTTGGGGATGGCATGATCACTCCGGCGATCTCTGTGCTTTCGGCAGTCGAGGGTTTGGACTTGGTTTCGCATCAGTTCAAGAGCTACATTCTACCCATTACCGTTATCGTCTTGACCGGATTGTTTTTTATCCAGAAACGCGGCACAGGCACAGTAGGCATGGCATTCGGCCCGATCATGATCATCTGGTTTGGTTGTCTGGCGGTGTTCGGCATCATTTCCATCGCACAAAGTCCCCAAGTATTATCGGCACTGAATCCCATCTATGCCTTTCAATTTTTAAGCGCGGACCCGCGGATTTCTTTTCTCGCTCTTGGTGCGATCGTTCTCGTCGTAGCCGGCGGAGAGGCACTGTATGCCGCCATGGGGCATTTTGGTAAATATCCGATTCGCTTTGCGTGGTTCTCTTTCGTGCTACCCGCCCTGGTGTTGAATTACTTCGGCCAGGGCGCGTTGCTGCTGCACAATCCGCAAGCCATCCAAAATCCGTTTTATCTGCTCACTCCCGCTTGGGCACTGATACCGATGGTGTTGCTCGCGACCGCCGCAACCGTCATTGCCTCGCAAGCCGTCATATCCGGCGCATTCTCGATAGCGCATCAATCCGTGCAAATGGGCTTCCTGCCGCGCATGGAAATCAGGCAAACCTCCGACCGGGCGCGCGGGCAAATTTATGTGCCCTTTACCAACTGGACGCTTTATCTGGCGGTAGTCTTTCTGGTTTTTGCCTTCCAGAGCCCCAGCAATCTGGCAGCGGCATATGGCATCGCCATCACCGGCACCATGACGATTACCGCCATTCTGATCGCTTTCGTCGGCGTGCTGCTATGGCGTTGGCCATTGGTTATCGCCATACCTTTGACCTCCGTTCTGCTGATCGTGGACCTGACCTACTTTGCGGCCAACGCCATCAAAATTCCTCAAGGTGGCTGGTTCCCGCTCGGCATTGCGGTGATATCTTTCACCGTGCTGTCTACCTGGAAACGGGGAAGGGAACTGCTGTTCGCTGAAATTGCGCGGCAGTTGGTCCCCATGCAAACAATTCTTGACGGCATAGATGATATGCCGAGAGTAGGTGGCACAGCGGTATTCCTGACCCCGACGAGCGAGGGCGCACCGTCAGCCATGCTGCACAACCTTAAACACAATCACGTGCTGCACGAACGCAACGTGCTGCTGACCGTGGTGGTCGAAGATAAGCCTTATGTTACCGAGAGTGATCGACTTTTGATCAAAGATATGGGCAAGAACTTTTATCGCGTGAAGGTTTTTTACGGGTTTATGGAAACGCCTGATCTTCCGGTCGCCTTGGAGTTGTGCGGCACACAAGGATTGCCCTTCGACATGATGTCCACCTCATTTTTCATTTCTCGTGCCTTGATCGTTTCCAGCCACAATCCCGGCATGATGAAATGGCGCGAAAGTCTGTTCCTTGCGTTATCCAAAAATGCCATGAACGCGGCAGACTTCTTCAAGATACCGGCTAACCGCGTCATTGAAATGGGAACGCGAATAGAAATTTGATTTCGTTCATCTCGGCAATCATGCATGAGCACGTGCTTATTCTGAATGACTCCTTCGTGTCGAAGGCGTCCTTTACCCTCGTCAAATTGCCTGCCTGAAAGCGGAACGTCAAGGCAGTAAGATGACCTCTTGCCAGTGCCCAGATTTATCGCTTCGGGCGCGCCAATATCAAATTGAACAGTGATAATCCAGTTACCATACATGGACGCCCTCCAGACGGCTGGGAGACAATCTTTGCACTCAGTGCAAGAACTCCTGCCCCTCTGACGGAGGGATGCAGATTGTCTCGGAGGATAAATTGCACCAACGCTGGATTTGCAAACGATGCGAAGAACGCCAAGACAAAACCCTAAAAGCAGCCCATACTTGACTGCGAGACGCAATTGTTCTGACACTGCCTGTCTTCGATCAAACGAGACGCTGAACTACAACTTTCAGGAGAAACCACCATGTCTATTTCCATGTATCTGGCATCAGTCCCGCCCATTCTCCGTGCTTTGACTAACTTGCGGGCGATTCTCGAGAAAGCCGCCGCACACGCCGAGGCCAAGAAGATTGCCTCATCGGTTCTGGTCAACGCACGCCTCTATCCGGACATGTTCCCGCTCTCGCGTCAAGTCCAGACGGCAACAGACACCGCCAAGGGCGCTGTTTCACGCCTTGCAGGTATGGAGCCACCGAAGTATGAAGACAACGAATCCACCTTTCCGGAACTGGTGGCACGTATCGACAAGACGATTGCCTTGCTTGAAACGTTCAAGCCTGAGCAAATAGATGGCTCAGAGGATAAAACCATTACGCTGCATATGCACGATAGGACAATAACCTTTAAGGGCATGCCCTACTTGCTTGATAACGTACTCCCCAATTTCTACTTTCATGTCGTAACCGCATATGCCATTCTGCGGCATAACGGGGTGGAAATCGGCAAAAAGGATTTCTTGGGCAAGATTTCCTAGCGCAAAACGTGGCCATAGAAGTTACTCTATATGGCCGCTATGCGAAGTCACCCACAATTGTCAAAGTTCTGATGAGGTAATTACGAATGCGTAAACGATTAATTGCTGCAGTTCAGCAAGACCCCTTACCTTTGGATCAAGACTGGTTGAATATAGAGAATTTGGCAGAGGTGGAACTTACCTCGGAAGACGCCGAGCACCCCATTGAGTTTGCATTGCTGCCAGGTAGAGGCTCGGGCTGGCGCGCCGCAGAGCCAGGAAAGCAGACGATTAGGCTCCTTTTTGAGCATCCGCAACGGATCCGCCGGATCAGACTGAGTTTCGTGGAGTCCGTCATGGAGCGTACGCAGGAGTATGTCCTGCGCTGGTCTGCCGACGGCGGGCAATCGTTCCGAGAGGTGGTGCGGCAGCAGTGGAACTTCAGCCCCAAGGGTGCAACCTCGCAGACGGAAGATTATCACGTCGAACTTGCCGGGCTTACGGTGATTGAACTGTGCATTACCCCGGATATAAGCGGCTCAAATGCCTATGCCACCCTTGCGCAGTTGCGGATCGCTTAATTTGTAAAGTTCCGTTCTGACACTGCCTGTCAAACGGCTCAGTTAGAACCCTAAGCCCCCTCCGCGAAGCCTGTCCTGATGAAACTCTACTGGTATAGCTACTGGTGAAACGACTAGCCATCCCACTAAGCAACCAGAAGACGGTTGCCAAGTGGTTGGTTATAGCCATCTGACTGGTGAAACAACTGGTAGGACTACTAGCCATCTGACTGGTGAAACAACTAGCCATGCCACTAAGCCACCAAAGAACAGTGGCAAAGTGGCTGGTTATAACCCAGCAAAAAGCTTTGCATAGCCATCTGACTAAGTTGGCAAACTACGCCAACCAAGTCATTGGTTAACGCTGGACAAGTCATTGATGAAACAACTAGCCATCTCACTAAGGCAGCAAGCTGCCAAGTGATTGGTTATGGTTATAGCCATTCGACTGATGAAACCCCTAGCCACTCCACTAGGTTGCTCAAAGACAGCAACCAAGTGGCTGGTTATAGGCTATCAGCCGAAGAGCTTTTGATGGAACTACTAGCCATTCCACTAGGCTGTCAAAGAACGACAGCCAAGTGGCTGGTTATGGCCGGGCACCCGAAAGACGATTGCCAAGTCGCTGGTTATGACCCTGATAAAACGGCTAGCCATCCCACTAAGCAATCCCAAAACGATTGCTAAGTGGTTGGTTATGTCGAAGGGCTACGGGAGCTTCCTGGCTAAGCGAAACCCGAAGATGCTGAAACGGCGTGCAGGCTCGTTGCTGTTACGTATAGCCGCGCGCACGTCCCGTGGTGAGTTGTTCCACGAACCGCCGCGAAGCACGCGCTTCGCGCCATCCCCTTGCCAGGCACTGCCGTCAGCCGGGGCGCCTTTATAGCTGTCGTGATAATTATCCTCTGTCCATTCCCACACGTTCCCCAGCATGTCATTCAGACCGAATGCATTGGCCTTGAAGCTGCCCACCGGAGCGGTATAGGCAAAACCATCCGTGCATTTATGTACCGACCAAGATGATGTATTAAGTATCTGTGCTTGTGCTGTCTTGTCCGCAGCATTCGCATATCCGCAAGCCTCATCAGGGTTGCCCCCCCAGTAACGTGGGGTGCTGGTGTTGCCACGGGCGGAGTATTCCCATTCAGCCTCTGTTGGCAGACGGTATTGTTTGCCTGTCTTGCGTGACATCCATTTCGCATAGGCTTTGGCATCGTTCCAGTTGATACAGGCGACAGGGTGTTTGTCGTCTTGTGGGTAGCCGGGTTTGCTCCAGCTGCCACTGCGCTCTTCAAATTTACCGCCTTCAAGCGTCCAGCATTTGTCGCCGGTGCTGTAGTTGGTATTTTTCACGAATGCCGCAAACTGGCCTCGGGTGATCTCGGTCTTGCCCAGAGCGAAGGCAGCAACATTGACCCGATGCACAGGGCCTTCGTCGTGATCCCGCCCGGCCTCAGAACCGGGCGAGCCCATGTCAAAGCTCCCCGAAGGGATGACCACCATCTCTGGACAGCTTGGACAGTCGCGGAAGATATTGCCTGCTTTGCCCTGCTTGGCGGCTTGGGCTTGGGTAGGCATCCACATCAAACAGAATGTGGCGATGATGAGACCGAGTAGGTTGCGCATTGGGGCTTGCCTCATTTTCATTGGATTAGTTGATTGAACACTTCCCGTCTATGTAATACGCGAGGTTATAAATACATCAACCCGAAGCCTAGCAGCAAAAGCCCCTTGCTGTCATCGGTAAACAATATCCAGGCACCACGGCAATTCCCGTCCCAATGCGAATGTCCGCTTGTGGCACACAGCGCCCATTGAACTACCGGTTGCCTGATGGTCACAGCTCGACCCATAAAGCGTAGGCGGCCGCGCAACGGAGGGGTTGGGCCACTTCATGGACGACGTAGATGGATACCTCTATGTCCAACGTCGCGGAGTCTGACGAACCCAAGTTGCGTGGGTGGGATGCCACAGAGATCAAAGATCGTTGAGGACGTGCTCTCTCGCCTTCTTCGCTTCTTCTTCGGTGATCAATCCTTTGTTCAGGAGATCCTTGATTTTGTCCAGCCGCTGTTCTACGGTTTCGCTGATGCGGGGAGCATCCCTGGATGTCCTGGACGATGCGGGATACATATCCCCGCAGTCGAGTTGCGCGCGTAGTCCAACGCTGCTTATTTCCGCGTTGACCGTCCTGGTGAAATCCGAACATCCCGCTTTCTTGAGGGTCACCCTGCCGTACACGGACACCTTTTCCTTGGGGTAGATGTTCGGGAAAACATCCTTATGGCTGATCTGGAGGGGAGTCACGCCGACCTTTTCACCCATCACGTAAACCTCCGCCCCGGACGGATCGGATTCGATCTTGATGGGGTTGTCTGCAGCAGATGGAAATAAATTGCTCGCGCCGTCCATTGACGAACAACCCGCCACGAGCAAAAGATTGAAAAGCGCAAGCGCCTTTCCTGAACGATTCAAGAACATAATTCCTCCGATTCACATAACGAATTTTTTACCGTTCAGACCCGAATTTTTTACCGCTCAGACCTCTGGAAATCCGAGTTGAGTTTACAGGTATTGTTAACATAGCACTATTGGGAAGCAGTATCAGAATGCAGCTATCAATGTAATATTGGTCATGCTGCCTCCCAAATGGCCTGGATATTTCATGGTGCTGCTTTAGAGAACATCCTCAAACGTCCGCTGCTGGCGCATTCCGGACGGGCGCTCCTATCTGCGAGAATTCCACAGGCCATTCCGAGTTACGGAACCAGGTTCAGCCTCAAGCGCATGTGGAATTTCAACACTCAATTCCGGATACCCTTTTTATTCTGAATCGATCCCTTTATTTCTTGATGGCTTTAGCCACCCGTTTTTTAGCCGGGGCTGTGCGTTTTGCGACCGGAAGCGCAGCCGCTGCCTGTTCTGCCGCTGCCTTGGCCGCTGCCTGTTCTACTGCTGCCTTGGCTGCGATTCGTTTAGTCACGATGTCACCGCTGGCGGCAGCGAAATCCAAAGCGATGGAAGGCGTGGCCCAAGGGCCGCTCAAGCGGACCGGCACGGTGACACCCTTCAACTCGACCAGTTCTCCTGCATTACGCCGGTTGAGCGCGGAGGCAACCATGGCCGCGAGGCGATAGCTGATACTGCCGGAATCGAGGGCAATGTCGCCTTCACCAGCGACTCGGAACAGCGGCGATCTCATTTCGAAACTGTTGCCGTGGCTGCTGCCTTCCGTGATATTGAACGTGGCTTTTAACTCGGAAAAATCGGTTTTTTCGCTGAACTTGGCTTCATGAATGCGCACCTCGTTCTTGGTCCCCAAGTCATCCTTGCCTTCGAGCAGCGCCGTGCGCATATCTATACCAGCCAGCGAACCGCGCGCCAGAGCGAGCGAGACGTTGCCGTTCAGCGTCTTGCGTAGCGCACCGAAGCTGCCGCCTTCCGCGCTGATGTCCAGCGCAACATCGCCCTTGCCCGCGAGCCTGTCGGCGCCTGCCGTAGCGGCGAGCAACGCGTTTATCTGGAAGCCTCTCAGGTTCTGTTTGAGCGTTATCTGTGGCGTACCCTGCGCTGCCACGCTGATACTGCCCGCCAATGTGCCGCCGTAAAGCTTGGCCGTCAGCGGCGCTACCGTGAGCGTATCTTGCTCGATCTTGATATCCGCTGCCAGCTTGCTGGCTTCGAGCTTCGCCATCTTGATCTCGCCGGCACGCAGACTGCCGCGCAGATTCATCTCCTTGATGCCACCAAGATCGAACAATGTGGCATCGCCTTGATAGCGCTTGATCCAGTCGGCTGCGATATAACGATCCAGATCGAGGCGGTTGATATTGAGGTCGAACGTGTAGGCGGGGTGGCTGAAATCCTTCAGCGCCATCGTGCCGGTGATTTTGCTATCGTCTATTTTTGCATTGAAGTCGAGGTTCGCATTCCGTTCGGCAAGATCCGCCTGCATGCTGCCCGTGACTGTTGCAGACAGCCCGCCTGATAGCATTGGATGCTTGGCGGAAAAATTCAGGGCAATGGCACTGAGCAGCAACTTGGGCGTGGTTTCGAAGTCCGCACTGGCTGGGCTGGACAACTTGCCTTGCAACGTGCGCCCATCGCCCTTGAAATCGAAATCGGCACTGAGTTCCGCCGCGTTGAAAATCTTGTTGGCGAATTCGAATGCCGGCATCTGCACCGTCGTCGTCCACTTCTCATCGAACTGCGACAAAGTCGCATCAAGCGTGAGCTGGCTACCGCTCAATATGCCCTTGGCGAATTGCAGCTTGGGAACGCCGAGCCTGGCCTCGATGCTGCGCTGCCCGTAATTACCCGTTGCCGAAACAAGAAAGTTCTCGGCCAGCAGCAATTCTTGCGCGGGATGACTGTCCACGCTCCCCTTGAAGTTCAGATCAAGATTGCTGAACCCGGCCGCCGTGCCTTCCAGCGTCCCCTCAAGGTCGGCGAACTCGTAACGCCCCGCCTTGCGGTCGTAAAACAAACGGCTTTTCAATTCGATCCTGGAGTCGCTGTGCGCCATTTCGGAATTGAGATGGAAGCTCGCCTTCAGATTGCCCGGCACCGTATCGGCGAGCCGGCCGGTTTCGATCTGCAAATCCTGCAACGCGACACGCTGCCATTTCATCTCGTCCTGCCAATTGACAGATGAATTGGTGATGCGCACACCGTCGATATCGAACGTCACCGGTGCCAGGCTTTCATCGCGGATCAGCAGATCGTCATAATTGGTGGTGCCATCCTTGAAGCGGGTCAGGTTGGCGCGCGCGCCGTCTATCTCCACATGATCGAACACCAGCTGCCTGTGCAACAACGGCAGCCAGGCGATATAGAGTCGGGCATTATTGACGGAAGCGAATTCGCGCGCGCTGTTGCGCTGACTCAGCAACATCTTCCCTGAGTCCAGTCCCAGCTTTGGAAAAAATGTCACCTTGATATCGCCCTGCAACACAAGATCGCGTTGGGTGTGCTCCTTGACGAAATGGATGATCTCCGTCTTGAAGTTGTTCGCATCGAATGAGAGGATGAACACGCCGATGGCGACCGGAAGTATCAGCAGAATGATCAGCAGCCCGCCTATCGCATAGCGGTAATGCTCCTTGGCGAGCGACTCGGCAAAGGGCACCTTGAGCGGCCCGAACATCGAGACCAACAGGCCGATGATGCCATACAACCCGAGCAGCGCGTACTTGATTGCGTTCATTCGTCGTTCCTTGCGGATTTATCTGCAAATGATGTTGTGCGGATTGTAACCTCGCTACGCGATGCCGGGGGGTTCAGCTGAATGCCCCCTATAAATTCATTTTTCAAATTGAGCGAGGAAGATGGAAATACAACATGCCTGATCAGGATGTTCTCGGATTGAGCTGCTCCGGGCGCAGTCGCGGTGCAAGCAGCCCGCGTAGGGCGGAACGCATAGCGGTTCCGCCGCATGGCTTGCAATTGGCGGAACGCCCCTGCCGGGTGCCCGGACAAAAGTTTTTCGTAGGCTCTTCCGCCCTATGTTTTCCGCATTTTCTCGAATAAGGCAATCGACTCCACATGCGAAGTATGCGGAAACATGTTCATCACGCCCGCCGCCTTGAGCGTGTAGCCGTGAACCTGCACCAGCACCTGCGCATCGCGTGCCAGGGTGGCGGGATTGCAGGAAACGTACACGATGCGGTGCGGGGTGTTTTCGCCGCCTAATGACTTCACCAGATCCATCGCACCATCGCGCGGCGGATCGATCAGCAGCTTGTCGAAAGAGCCGAGTTGGGCAAATGCTGCCTCGGTCATCTCGAACAAATTCATCGCGGCAAATTTGGCGTTGCCCGCCAAGCCGTTAAATGCGGCATTTTGTCTGGCGCGCGCCACCAGTGCGGCGCTTCCTTCGATGCCGAGCACTTGCGCGCCGCTGCGCGCGATCGGCAGCGTAAAGTTACCCAAGCCGCAGAAGAAATCTGCGATGCGCTCACCCGGTTGCGGGTCGAGCAGGCGCATGGCGCGGCTGATCATCACGCGATTCAGCGCGCTGTTTACCTGGGTGAATTCGCTCGGCGCGAACGGCATGGTGATGCCGAATTCGGGCAGGCTGTAGGAAAGTTGCGGCGCATTCAGCGGATGAAATGGGACAAAGGTATCCGGCCCCCCGGATTGCAGCCAGAATTGAATCTCATGTTTATCGGCAAAGGCGCGCAGCGCAGCTTCATCTTCACTGGTTGGCGGCTCCATCACGCGCAGCACCAGCGCATCGACGAACTCGCCAACCGCCACTTCGATCTGTGGCAATTTATCCCTAATAGACAGGCTGCCGACCAGCTCTGCCAGGAGAGGAATCAGCGCGGCGATCTTCGGCGTTAGGATTTCGCAGCTCTGCATGTCGGCGACGAAGCTGCTGCGCTTTTCGTGAAAGCCGACCAGCGTCTTGCCCTTTTTGATCACGTGCCTGACCGAGATGCGCGCGCGCTCGCGATATCCCCAGGTCTGCCCGTAGATAGGCGGGAGAATGGTTTCCGCCTTGACCTTGCCGATGTGCCACAAGCTGTCTTCGAGAATGCGTTGCTTGACCGCGACCTGCGCGTTGGCATCCAGATGCTGCATCGAGCAGCCGCCGCACACGCCGAAATACTTGCACTTCGGCTGCACGCGCATCGAAGCGGGCTTGTGTATTTGGGTGACTTGCGCCAGCTCGAAGGACGGTTTTTTGCGATAGGAAGAATAGCTGACCGTCTCGCCGGTCAGCGCGCCTTCGATGAAGATCACTTTGCCGTCCAAGTGCGCAACACCGCGACCTTCCTGATCCAGTGATTCGATTGTTACTCTGTTTTCTGTGGCCATAACAAATGCGCCCTTCGACAAGGCCTTTAGTCCTGAGCCCTTCGACTATGCTCAGGACACGCTGTATCGAAGGGTCTGGGCGAATGGGAATGTGTGGATTATTATTTTTTCTGCTCAGGCCAAGCGGCCAGGAATTCTCGCCAGTGCGGCTGATCGAGCTTGCCCAACTCGGCGCGCACCAAATCGCATTCCTTCTGGTAGCGTGCGCGCGTCAACGCGCCGCGCATCATCTGGAAGCGCGCGAACACCAGCCAGGTATTTGCCACATCGGTCTCGCAATAGTTGCGGATCTCGGCCAGTTTGCCCTGCTGATACGCCTCCCACACTTTGCTGCCGTCCATGCCCAGCTTACCGGGGAAGCCGATCAGCTTGGCGAGCTCGTCCAGCGGCGCGTTGGCGCGACCGGTATACATCGCCAGCAGGTCCATCAGATCGAGATGGCGCGAATGGTAACGGCTGATGTAATTGTTCCACTTGAACTCCTTGTCGTCCTCGCCTTGATCCCAGTAGCGCGCGCACTGCACGCCGTGGATCAGGCCGCGATAATGCAGCACCGGCAGGTCGAAGCCGCCGCCGTTCCACGACACCAGTTGCGGGGTATATTTGTCGATGCCATCGAAGAAGCGCTGAATGATGGAACCTTCATCTTCATGCAAATCACCCAGCGACCAGACGCGGAAATTGTCGCCCTCGCGCAACGCGCAGGAAATCGCCACGACGCGTTGCAGATGGTGAGGCATAAAGTCGCTGCCGGTTTTCTGGCGGCGCAGTTGAAAGGCCATTTCCGCCACTTCCGCATCGCTGACGCGCGCATCCAGTCCATGCAGGGTGCGCAACCCGGCGATGTCGGGAATAGTTTCAATGTCAAAGACGATGGTAGGGTTCATAGTTGTAAGAATAAATAATCGTTGCAAGAAATAATCACTAACCGAGATGGTCTTCTTGGAATCTCTTTTGTATGGTCTCCACCTCATCACGGCAATGTATCAAAGCAGCCACGCAGTCGCTGTCAAACCTAGTGCCCGCCATAGACTGCAAAAACATAAATGCCTTGTCGTTGCTCCATGCTTTCTTGTACGGGCGAACGCTGGTCAGCGCATCGAATACATCAGCGACCGCAACGATCTTTGCCTCGATGGGGATTTCTTCGTCCATCATTCCGTTATATCCGCTACCGTTGATCGCTTCATGATGATAAAGCGCAATGTTGCGTAAAATTTCCGCATGGGGGAATTGGTTCAATCCAAGATTTTTCAGCATCATGTCAACGATCTCGCCACCTTTCGTGGCGTGCGTTTTCATGATATCGAATTCCGATTCGGTCAACTTGGCCGGCTTGAGCAATATGCTGTCTGATATGCCGACCTTCCCTATGTCATGCAGCGGTGAGAACAAAAAAATATGCTCCACGAGGTCATCGTTAAGCTGATATTTTTTTGCCACCTCTTTCGCAATCAAACGTGCATAGTTGGACATTCGATCAAGATGCGCCCCTGTCTCGATGTCGCGGTGTAGCGTTATATTCGCAGCTGTTTTAACAATTGCCAACAAACTGCGCGTCGTCGACAGGTCATGAATCACCAGCAACGACACCAGGTGCCCCACCATATCCAGGTAATGCAAGGTTGTCTCATCGAAAACATTTTTTCGATGGGAATTGAAGAACAGAAAACCGAAAAACTCCCCATTCAGGAACATCGGCATGGTGTAGCTGGATCTGTATCGTAGAGCCGCAATGCGGCGCTCGCGTTCTACCGGAACATTACTGAATATATCGAGATCATTTACCACGCGCGGACGACCTGCTTTCAGGATTTCCTGCATTGATGCCGAATCAGCCAGGTTGGCGGAATATAAAACAAAGGGATTCTTATCATCACTGCTATGCACAAAAGTTTTCAGCAAATCAGTTTTGGGATCGTAAATCGCCACCGAAATCCGGTCGATGAAATCAAAGCGGTCTTTTAACAAACCATGGATGTACTCGATTTTTTCCGGCAAAGGCAACTTGCCGTTCAATGCGGCGAGGACATCTTGATGTTCAAACATGATGCGCTGGAAATCCCATTGATAACTATGAAGAGTAGTGTATCCGACCTGGACGGCAGGTCAAAGGTTTCATAAAGCAAGATCCCAAGGTGTCCCCCGGGATTCTGTATTCAGTTTGCTTGATGAGGATGTTCTGCCTAGGCGTAATTCTTCGCCACGAAATCCCAGTTCACCAGATGATTGAGGAAGGTCTCGACAAACTTGGGACGCATGTTGCGGTAATCGATGTAGTAGGCGTGCTCCCAGACATCCACGCACAGCAAAGCTTTATCACCGTTGGTCAGCGGTGTTCCGGCCGCGCCCATGCTGACGATGTCCAGACTTCCGTCTGCCTTCTTCACCAGCCAGGTCCAGCCTGAGCCAAAGTTGCCCACAGCGGAGGTTTGAAACGCTTTTTTGAATTCGTCGAGGCCACCCCACTTCTTGTTGATGGCATCGGCCAGTGCGCCACTCGGTGCGCCGCCGCCGTTCGGCTTCATGCAATTCCAGAAAAAAGTGTGGTTCCATACTTGTGCGGAGTTGTTGTAGATACCGCCAGCAGGCGCTTTCTTGATGATGGCTTCCAGACCAAGACTCACGTACTCGGTACCCTTGATCAGGTTGTTCAGGTTGGTCACATAAGCCTGGTGGTGTTTGCCATAGTGATATTCAAAAGTTTCCTTCGACATGTGAGGTTGCAGCGCGTCCATTGCGTAGGGTAGCGGAGGCAAGGTGTGTTCCATTTTAATTCTCCTTTTTATGTGAATTGGGTGGACTGCAATTTTAGCGAATCACCGGACAACAAACAATGATTGATTGGGGTTGTCGTAACAAACTGCCACAGGCAACTAAAACAAATCCATCTGTCCATTCCGCGACGGCGGCTTGAAGAGCCCCGTTTCGATCGCCCTGTCTTCAAGGTTAAAGCCCATCCGCTCGCAAGCCTTGCTGAAGCGCTGCTCCAGCAGGTCGGCGAACAAGCCGTTGCCGCGGAAGCGGCTGCCGAATTCGGGATCGTTCTCGCGCCCGCCGCGCATCTCGCGCATCCGGCTCATCACATGCTCCGCCTTCAGCGGGTAGTGGACAGCGAGCCAGTCCTTGAATAAGTCTTTCACCTCATAAGGCAGGCGCAGCAAGGTGTAGCCCGCGCTGCGCGCGCCGTGCTGATGCGCGGCTTGCAGCACCTGCTCCAACTCCGCATCGGTAAGGAAAGGGATCACCGGCGCGACCATCACCCCGCATGGCACGCCCGCTTCGTTAAGCGTCTGTATGGCTTGCAGCCTGCGGCGCGGCGAAGACGCGCGCGGTTCCATCTTGCGCGCCAACTCCACATCCAGCGTGGTGATGGAAATAAATACTTGCACCAGATGGTCACTCGCCAACTGCGTGAGCAAATCAAGGTCGCGCTCGACCAGCGCGGACTTGGTGACGATGGAAACCGGATGCTTGCACGATACCAGCACTTCGAGTATCTGCCGCGTGATTTTCCACTCGCGCTCGATGGGCTGGTAAGGATCGGTGTTGGAACCGAGCGCGATGGGTGAACATTGGTAGGAAGGCTTGGCCAGTTCCGCGCGCAACAGCTTCGCCGCATCCGGCTTGGCAAAAAGTTTCGTCTCGAAATCCAGCCCCGGCGAAAGATTCATGTAGGCGTGCGAAGGTCGCGCGTAGCAATAGATGCAGCCGTGTTCGCAACCGCGATAGGCATTGAGCGACTGCGAGAACGGCAAGTCCGGCGAGTCATTGCGCTGGATCACGCTCTTCGCCTGCTCCACCGTCACCGACGTCCTGAACGGCGGCAGTTCTTCGTCCGCCGTGCCCCAGCCATCGTCAACACGCTCGCGCGCCACACTCTCGAAGCGCCCCTCGATCTGCAATGTGGCACCACGGCCTTTTGTTACTTCATGTTTCACTTAATCTTTGTCCATAAAGAACGTTCGTTCTGTACGAACTATATGACGCTGAAGGAGGCAATGTCAAACTGAAAATAATGCACGAGACTGATTCAACTGCACGCAACCTTACGCCATGGCCTTTGTGGTTACTTCGTGCTTCGCGGTGAACATTGAGAGTGTTGCGCTCAATATAGGGAGTGTTTAGAGTGCGCACCATGATTAACACAATTCCGAAGCTGGACCTTTTAATTCAGACTTTGACCACGAACGTTAGAACACACTATCAATGATATCTTATGACGAAAAGCAATTCCTCGACCTACTTCAGGTCTACAAATCTGAAGATACAAAGAAGGCGCGGAGAAATCTAAGTACACTCGGATTTGTCGTTATCACCGCTTGGCTTCTTAGAGTTCGGCTCACGGACGTGAAGGTTTTTGGCGCTGATCTTTCTCACACATCAGAGTTATTTGTGTTTGTCTTGGGTCTTGTGTTGGTCATTTATTGGTCCGCAATGTTTTATCTTTCTTTGACCCATGACTCCGAGATTCAGAAGGAGCGTTCCATCCAACTCAATAACACCGTATCTGCATTCATTGAGCGACTAGCAAGCCATCAAAAATACATTGAAGAAAATAAGCACATTAACCCATTAGCAAGTGCCACCCTTCCCGATTACCTAGCTGTAAAGAGTGCAGTAGAAGCCTATGAGCGGCAGAAAACGAGAACAACCAAAGCTGCGAAGTACGGTGGAATTATCAAAGCCATTGAGTTATACGTCCCTGTAGTTCTAGCGCTATGGTCGGCCGTAATTCTAATCATGGGAATCGCAAAAGCACTGCAATAATTGGTTCAAGCTGCGTCTCTGGAGCGGCTGAGTTGAATTAGTCTGATTGACTACTTTGGGTTAAAGGCGAACATACAAGTTAGCTGCTACAACACCTCGCTCAACACGCCATCCGCAAACACCAACGCACAACGCACCGTCTTGTCCGCATACACGGCCTGCATGGCACTGCGATATTCCGCCAATTGCGTGCGGTACGGCGCGGGGTCGCCGCTATCGCCAGTCTTGTAATCCAGCACCCACACTTCGTCGTCGAATTCCACCAGCCGGTCGATGCGCTTCAGTTCGCCCGCCGCATTGACGTAGGGCATTTCGTTGCAGGCGCTGCGGTAGTGCTGCGCGCCGAAGAAGCGCGCGAGTTGTGGTGAGGTGAGCAGGTGTTGGGCTTGTTGCCAGAGGGAATCTATTTCGGCGGATGGAATCACGAGGTGGTGCTGGAGTTCGTTCTCGTCCGCCGCGCTGCCCTCCGTGATGTGTTGCAGCAACGCATGCAGCCAGATGCCGCGCTGCTGTTGCAGGGTGTTGCTAGTGGCGCGTGTGCCGGTGGGGAGGATAGGCGGAAGAGCAACCACACCTCTGCCGTCATTCTCGCGCAGGCGGGAATCCAGCGATTCAATATCTCCGCGTAGCGGACGACACAAGGGGTTTGTCTCGCTACGCGAGGCTTGTTCAATTACCTGGATTCCCGCCTGCGCGGGAATGACGGAAATGGCCGCCGCGATGCGGTCGTACCACGAAGGCGATTTTTTCTTTTCTTCTTTGTCTTCGCCCTTGCTGTTGCCGCTCACGATCAGCGCCTGTTGCGCGCGGGTCATGGCGACGTAGAGCAGGTTCATCTCTTCGCGCGCTTGTTGTGCGGCGTCTTGCTCGAACAGCGGTGCGCGCTTTTTTCCGCGCGATGCTTGATCTGCGTACAGGGAGAAGTGTGAAGGTCTCTGGTCATGCGTCGGCCAATCGAGCAGCACGTCGTTGCCCTCCTTGTTTTTCTTTTCCGCGTTCGCATCGAGCAGCCAGACGATGGGCGCTTCCAGCCCTTTGGATTCGTGCACGGTGTAGATGCGCACCGCGTCACCTGCCGTGCCGAGCTTGCCTTCATCCGGCGCATCGTCGCGGCTGTCGCGCAATTCGCGCAGCTCTTGCAGGAAGCGCGGCAGGCTGGGGTAGCGCCCGGCATCCACGCTCAGCGCGATCTCCATGAAGGCGTGCAGGTTGGCGGTGACCTTGGCACGCATCTCGTGCGGCAGCACGGCGGTGTAGCGCGCCAGCACGTCGCCCTCGAAATAGACGCGGTCAAGCAGGTCGTGCACCGGAAGTTTGTCGGCTAATGCAAGCCAGCGTTGTAGCAGTTCGGCGGCGCGTTGCAGCGCGGACGATGGGTCGGCGAGATGTTGCAGGCGCTGCCACCATGAAGAGTGGGAATCGAGGACTGAGGACTGAGGTAAAGTCTCTGCGCTTGTTCCTTGCTCCTTGTTCCTTGATCCTGCAATTTCCATCAAGTCTTCATCGCTGCACGCAAAGATCGGCGTGCGCAGCACTTGTGCCAGCGCGAGATCGGCGAAGGGGGTGATAAGGAACATCAGCAGCGCCTGCACGTCTTCCGCTTCCAGCGTGTCGAGCAGGCCGCCGCGCCGAGAACTGATGAAGGGGATGTGGCGTGCGCGCAAGGCTTCCTCGTACACCGCGAGGTGAGTGCGGCTGCGCACCAGCACCATGATGTCGCCGTAGGTCGCGCGGCGTGCTTTGCCATCCTCGTTCACAGACCAATCGGTGGCGATGGTTTGCAGCAGGTCGGCGAACTGCGCGGCTTCTTTCTGGCGTGCGCCTTCTTCTGCTTCATCTCTCGGTGTGGTCAGCGGATCGCGCAAAACGAGCGGCGCATCCTCTGCTGTTTTTTCCTTGCTTTGCTCGGCGACCGCCAACTGTAGCACCGCCACATAACCAGGCAAGCCAGTGTGCTCGGCCGTGTGCGGCTCGAAATCCACGAAGCCTTCCGGATGATCAGCGAACACGGCATTGACGACATCCAGAACGGCAGGCGCATTACGCCATGTGTGGTTGTTGCGTTGTTCATGCGCAGCAAAATGTTCTTTCAAATACTCGCGCGCCACGCCGAACAGCCGCGCATCGGCACGGCGAAAGCGGTAGATTGATTGCTTGGGGTCTCCGACGATGAACACCGTGGGCTGCGAGTCCACCGCCACCGCCGCATCGAACCATGCGCGCATGATTTGCCACTGCAACGGGTTGGTGTCCTGGAATTCGTCCAGCAACACATGGCGGTAGCGGCTGTCGAGTTTGTATTGCATGGTCTCGGCGTGTTCGCTCTGTTGCAGCAAACGGCACAGTTGCCATTCCAGATCGGAGAAATCCATCTGCTGCTTTTGCTGCTTCAATGCCTGATACCGCTCCAGGAACGCCACGCCGCAATGCAGCACCGCTTCGTTCAGGCGATAGGCCTGCTGTTCAGCTAGCGTATCGCGCACTTCTTGCAGGCTGGCTTGCAGCAGATCACGTGTTCTCAAGAATGGCTCTGCATCGGGCTTCTGCTTGGACGATGGTGAAAACGGACTGCCTGTGCGCGGATCGTTCTTTTGGGTAAATAGCAATGGCCACAGTTTTTCAAAACGCCCTTCCGGACTCGAATCCGTCCATGCTTGCTCCAACTCACTCGCTCTGGCTTTTTGAACGTCAGTACCGTCACTGGCAAGCTGTCTAACAAAAGCAAGCAACACCTCTTCGCTATTGCCGCACATGCCCCAATCCGCAACCGGGTCGAGCGCCATATCCACCGCAAGGTCGGCACGCAAGTTGCCCAACGCGAACCTCAGTGCATTGGCCTGCCCTTGAGTGTATGCCCACCACTCGGCGCGCTTACCGAGGAAGTTGAACAGCAGCTTGCGCGTGTTGAACAGTCCGCACTCGCCGAACAGCCACTGCATGTGCTGCGCCTCGACGCTGTCCGGCTGCTTGCGCATCTGTTCGAGCAATTCTTCCCACGCTTCCTCCTGCGCACTGCCCGCACGCTCCAGCAAACTCATACCCTGCATCACGTCGGCATTCAGCGGCGCGCGCTGCATGACTTGCATGAACCAGCCGTGAAAGGTGCTGATGGTGATGCCCGGCTGCGCCAGCAACACGTAGCTGTACAGGTTGCGTGCGCGTTGCAATTGCACATCGCTCAAGTTATCCAATCCACGCTCGGCGAAGAACTTGCGCACAGTTGCATCGTTGCCCATCGCCAGATCACGCAGCCAGAGCTGCAAGCGTGCCTGCATCTCCTGCGCCGCCTTGCGCGTGAAGGTGATGGCAAGTATCTGCGAAGGCTGTGCGCCATCCAGCAGCAGGCGCACGATGCGCGACACCAGCAGCCAGGTCTTGCCGCTGCCTGCGCATGCTTCGACGACGACACTGCGTTTGGGGTCGAGAGCGAGGTGGTTGGTCATTGCCATTCACCCTTACGACACACGCCACGCATCTCACAGTAAATACAGGCTTGATCAATGCCGTTCGCAGGCAATCCAGCACCGCCGCGTATGCTGCCCATCACTTGCACCAATCGTTCTGCATTGAGCTGTGCCAGTTGCGGGACATCGTGCTTAGGCTCCACTAATTTCACTTTTCCATTTTCGATACTGACGAATGCGGCATCCGCAGCTTCATGCGCATAGGCGTAGCACGCCAGTTGCACATCCTCGCCAGGTTCCAGCAATTTATTGCGCAGCACTTGGTCGCTCTGTGTCTTGTAATCAAGCACGCGTTTCTCATCTTCTCTTACATCCAGTCTGTCTATGCGTCCGCGCAAGCGCACACCTTCCAACTCCCAATCGAACGCTCTCTCTGCCTCGGCATAGCGCCAGCCTTGTGCCTCATTAGCCAATTGCCAATCGAGATACGCAGGCAACGATTTGAACCAGCGCGCCAACCAGGCACTCGCGGCGAAGTCCTGCTTCAGCAGATCAGCGAACACTTGCTCGCTGATCTGCCGCAAGGCAGCTTCCAACTCATCAATGGGTTGTTCGCTCACGAACGGATAGCGTTCATGGAAGCGGCGCAGGATGTCATGCACGCGCTCACCGTAATCGCGCTTCTCGATGCCTTCATGTACTTCGTCCAACTCGTTCAGGCGCAGGATGTGCCGCGCATAGAATTGATAGGGACAGGCGACCAGACTGTTGTAGGCGCTGATGGACACACTTGCTGGCACTGCCTCCTGCGCAACACTCGGCGCTGGTTGCACGGATTGCGGCAGATCGACCGAGCGCGCTTCTTCTGCCGCGAGGTAGCGATGCAATTCGCGCTCGCTCAGGTCGTCGCCGTAAGCCAGATCATGCAAATCGCGCAGCATCTCCAAGTAAGAACTGAGCAACCCTTTCTCGCCGTTTCTATCCTTTTGCCAGGTAACCAGTACGCATTCGTTCAGCATCAGCAGCGCCAGCAGGTCGTCTCGCTGCCGCGCGGCGTGCGTGCTGCGCGTGGGCAGGTCAAGGCTGCTGCGCACCGCGTCGTTGAACCAGCGCCCGCCATCTGCCACGCTGGGCAAATGATCCGCATCGCAGCCCAGCAGCAACACCGCATCGAAAGCACGCCAGCGCGTCGCAGCCAAATGGGTGAAGCGCACCGGGCTGTCTATGCTGCTGTCGTGGTATATCTTCGTATCCAGTTGCTGCGCCAGCCAGCGCCGCCACTCGGCGAAACGGTAACGCCCTTCGTCGCCTGCCAATTCCTGCTGCCAAGTCTCCAGCGCTTGCAGCAGCTGCATCCCCGCATCGTCCAGTTGCAGGCCGGTGTCGATGGCCAACACGCGCAGGCTTGCGCGCAAAGCAGCCAACCAATCAGCCAGCGTTTTTTGTTTGTTCTGCTCCAGCAGCGCAGCGGCCTGACGCAGGCGCGCCAGGGGTTGATGCAACACCACTTCGTGTCCGGCAAGCGCGATGAATTTCTCCAGCCCGGCCACCACACCTTGTTTGCGCAGCAGTTGTTCCAACTGGTATACCGCCGCTTTACGTTCGGCAGCGGGTATATCAGCGAAGATGAATGGCGACTTGAGCAGATCGAGCAGATCGTGATGATAGAAATCGCTTTGCAATGCATCCAGCCAGCGCATCAGCACCGTGCTCACCGATAACGTGGCGAATGTCCAGCCGGTCTCATCCGCCACCAGCACTTGCGCGCGCTCCAACAAGGCGCGCATGCGCCGTGCCACCACGCGGTCTTGCGCCACGATGGCGATGTCGCGTTTGCCTTCGGCCAGCCAAAGGCGCACTTGCATCGCGGCGGCACGGGATTCCTGTTCGAGACTGGTTGCAGCGAAAAAACGCAGTGTGTCGCCAAGCGGCAGGATGTCATGCAACTGCGTTGTTTTGGTACGCAGATCGAGCGTGTCATTGGCAGACAACGCCGTGCGGATGAATCTCGCGCGCGATGATATTTCTTCTTCGTTCCGCAGATCGAATACTGTCACCTCGGCACGTTCGGCATACTCATCCAGGAAACGTTGCTCCAGCGCATTCCAGTCGGAAGTGCGCAACACGAACAAGGGTTGTTGCGCCTGTGCCGCCAATTTCGCCAAACGTAGCTGGTAAGCACGCGCGGTATCAAGCTCATTGCCGGCTTGCATCGCATACCACAACTCGAACACCAGCCGCGCCTCCAGTTGCAGCGTGCTGTTCTGCCGCGCCTGATAGGCTTGCTGCACAGCAGCGGCGAACACTTCCGCGTCGTTCGGCAATGCAGTGAGCGAGTGCGTCAGCTCATCGAACAGCGTCAACAACTCCTGCGTCATGCTCCACAGGTCTGCCTGCTCGAACCACTTCTGTTTGCGCAGCTGTTGATACAGCAACGCGCTAAGCTGGCTATCCGTAATGATGGGTGCGTCGAGTACGACGCCTTGCGCCCAATCGCTGAGCGTGACCATCTTCGGCAACAACAAGGTGGATTGTGATACTGCGCCCAACGCTTGCGCCAGCGGTTGGGCAATGTGGTTGTTGGGCAACAGGATCGTTACCCCGCGCAGATCGGGCAAGTCCTGCGCGTGGCGGGACAGAATATGGTTTGCTACTTTATTATAAAAAGCAGGACTCAATGAGACCTCTGCACAACGTCACGAGCGCAGCTCAGACGAGGCAAAAAATGACGAAAAGCCGCAGTTTACAAAAAGCAAATGAGGACTTTGAGTCATTTTTTAACGAAGTATCAGCAAGCGCATAACCAATGACTTAGTTGGCGTAGTTTGCCAAGTTAGACAGATGGCTATAACCAATGACTTGCCCAGCGTCTTTTGCTGGGTTAGTCAGATGGCTATAACCAACCACTTGGCAACCGTCTTCTGGTTGCTTAGTGGGATGGCTAGTCGTTTCACCAGTAGCCATATCAATCGTTTCATCAGTAGTTGTGAAAAGGTCTCTCAGCGTTCAAGGAGATGCAGCTTATCCTTCACATCTTTCCACTCATCGGCATCGGCGGGCGCATCCTGTTTCTCGACGAGAGGTTTCCAGATTTTAGACAACTCGGCATTCAGCGCGATGAAATGACGCTGATTCTCCGGCAAATCATCCTCGGCATAAATCGCCTCTACCGGGCATTCCGCCACACACAAGGTACAATCAATACACTCTTCGGGATCGATCACCAGAAAATTCGGCCCCGCGTGGAAACAGTCCACCGGACACACTTCCACACAGTCGGTGTATTTACATTTGATGCAAGATTCAGAAACAACGTAGGTCATAGTGAAACTCCAATTATCAACAGCGCGACATTTTAACAGAGCAAAGGGAAATTAATTCACTTCACAGCAAAGCCGTTTTTGGTTAGGATACCACTTGAAATCCAGCGACTCATTCCCAAATAGCCCCAACCAGCCGCCTGTTGCATTCCGAATCAACCCTCACAATAGCGAGTACAAACCATGAGCGAACATATACATTACGTTTCCGATGCCACCTTTGATGCCGAAGTCGTGCAGGCTTCACTGCCCGTGCTGGTGGATTACTGGGCTGAGTGGTGCGGCCCCTGCCGCATGATCGCGCCTATTCTGGAAGAAGTCTCCAGGGAATATGCCGGTCGCCTGACGGTCGCCAAACTAAATGTGGACGAGAACCAGCAAACCCCTGCAAAGTTCGGCATACGCGGCATTCCCACCTTGATGCTGTTCAAGAACGGCGACATCGCGGCGACCAAAGTCGGCGCATTGTCAAAATCCCAATTAACGGCTTTTATTGACAGCCACATTTAAAGCGTTTACTGTCACGCCCGCATCGCCTCTCCAGCTTCGTCCCTTGGCAACTAAAACATAAAACGAACATGCTCCAGGCCATGCGGGTGGTCATCTGCCACCCCGATCCAACCCCTTTCATTCCTTCTTCCCAATCATCATTCTCTCAGCCATCCTTCTTTCAATCACCCTTCTCGCATCGCTATGCACCTATCCGACCTGAAAAGCAAACACGTCACTGAACTCGTTGAAATGGCCGCGGCCAATGAAATAGAAAACGCCAACCGAATGCGCAAACAGGATGTGATGTTCGCGCTGCTGAAGAGCCATGCTAAAAAAGGCGAAAGTATTTTTGGCGACGGCACACTGGAAATTCTGCCGGACGGTTTCGGTTTCCTGCGTTCGCCGGACACCTCATACCTGGCCGGCCCGGATGACATTTATGTGAGCCCCAGCCAGATTCGCCGCTTCAACCTGCACACCGGCGATTCGATCGAAGGCGAAATACGCACCCCCAAAGACGGCGAGCGTTATGTCGCGCTGGTGAAGGTGGACAAGGTCAACGGCGAACCGCCCGAAAATGCGAAGAACAAGATCTTGTTCGAAAACCTCACACCGCTGTTCCCGACCGAGCCATTGATCCTTGAGCGCGACATCAAGGCCGAAGAGAACATCACCGGACGCATCATCGACATCGTCGCGCCGATCGGTAAAGGCCAGCGCGGACTGCTGGTGGCCTCGCCGAAATCCGGCAAGACCGTGATGCTGCAACACATCGCACATTCCATCTCCTCGAACAATCCCGATGCCACCTTGATCGTGCTGTTGATCGACGAACGTCCCGAAGAGGTGACCGAGATGACCCGCACCGTGCGCGGCGAAGTGGTTGCCTCCACCTTCGATGAACCGGCCAGCCGCCATGTGCAAGTGGCAGAAATGGTGCTGGAAAAAGCCAAACGCCTGGTCGAACACAAGAAGGATGTGGTGATCCTGCTCGATTCCATCACCCGCCTGGCGCGCGCTTACAATACCGTGGTTCCCTCTTCCGGCAAGGTGTTGACCGGCGGCGTGGATGCCAACGCGCTGCATCGCCCCAAGCGTTTCTTCGGCGCGGCGCGCAACATCGAAGAAGGCGGCTCGCTGACCATCATCGCCACCGCGCTGGTGGATACCGGCTCGCGCATGGACGATGTGATCTACGAAGAATTCAAGGGCACCGGCAACATGGAAATCCATCTGGACAGACGCATGGCCGAAAAACGCATCTATCCGGCGATCAACGTGAACCGCTCCGGCACACGCAAAGAAGAATTGCTCATCAAACCTGATATCCTGCAAAGAATCTGGCTGCTGCGCAAACTGCTCTACCCGATGGACGAACTGGAAGCGATGGAATTCCTGCTCGACAAGATCAAGGCGACCAAGAACAACGCGGAGTTTTTCGACTCCATGCGCCGTTAAAAAGGATTTTGACGGCTGAGGATAATTAGGTATAATTCGCGCCTTCGCAAAAACCGCAATAAATCGAGGTTGTTATGTACGCAGTCATTCAAACCGGTGGCAAGCAATATCGCGTCACTTCCGGTGAAACTTTAAAAGTTGAAATCATCCCCGGCGACGTGGGCAGCGCCATCGTGCTGGACAAAGTGCTGATGGTAGCCGACGGCGACAAGCTTTCCGTGGGCAAGCCTTTGCTGACCGGCGCTACCGTGAAAGCGACCATCGTTGCGCATGGTCGCGGCGACAAGGTACGCATCTTCAAAATGCGCCGTCGCAAGCACTACCAGAAAAATCAAGGTCATCGTCAAAACTACACCGAAATCCGCATCGACGGCATCTCTGCTTAATTCTGGGCGTAATTCTGTAAGGAGCATATAACATGGCATCAAAAAAAGGCGGCGGCAGTACCAGTAACGGACGCGACTCACACTCAAAACGTCTGGGCGTGAAAAGCTACGGCGGCGAACTGATCAACGCGGGCAGCATCATCGTGCGCCAGCGCGGCACCGAGTTTCACCCGGGCGAGAACGTCGGCATGGGCAAGGATCACACTCTGTTTGCCAAGATCACCGGCAAGGTAGTATTCGCCATCAAGGGCGCGCAACAGCGTAGAACGGTTTCCATCGTAGCCGCTTAACAGCACTTGATGGAACAAACCAGCCCTATCGCAAGGTAGGGCTTTTTTATTTGTGATATACACAACATGAAATTTATTGACGAATCCAAAATCGAAGTCTTCGCGGGCAAAGGCGGCAATGGCATCGCCAGTTTCCGTCGCGAAAAATACATCGAGAATGGCGGCCCGGACGGCGGAGATGGCGGTCGCGGCGGCAGCGTGTACGCGCAGGCGGACCGCAACATCAATACGCTGGTGGACTATCGTTTCGCCAGGATGCACCGCGCCAAAAATGGCGAATCGGGGCGCGGTTCGGATTGCTATGGCAAGGGCGCGGATGACATCGTGCTGCGTATGCCGGTGGGCACGGTGATTACCGACATCAACAGCGGCGAAGTGGTTGCCGACCTCACCCACGATGGCGAAAAAGTTTTGCTCGCACAAGGCGGCATAGGCGGCTTGGGAAATATTCATTTCAAATCCAGCACCAACCGCGCGCCGCGCCAATGCACGGTCGGCACGGAAGGTGAAACACGCGAATTGCAGCTGGAGTTAAAAGTGCTCGCCGATGTCGGGCTGCTCGGTATGCCGAACGCAGGCAAATCCACTTTCATCCGCTCGGTTTCTGCCGCGCGTCCCAAGGTCGCCGACTATCCGTTCACCACACTGCATCCCAATCTGGGCGTGGTACGCGTGTCGCACGAAAAAAGTTTCGTCATCGCCGACATCCCTGGATTGATCGAAGGCGCGGCGGAAGGTGCCGGGCTGGGACACCAGTTCCTGCGCCACTTGGCGCGCACCCGCGTGTTGCTGCATCTGGTGGACATCGCGCCGATGTATGAGGGAACCGATCCAGTCGCCGAAGCACGCGCAATCCTCAATGAACTGAAAAAATACGATCCTACGTTGTATCAAAAACCGCGCTGGTTGCTGCTGAACAAGGTTGATTTGCTGGAAAATCGCGATGAAAAAGTGGCGGCCTTCCTCAAGGAATTTACCGATTTTGATCGCTACTTCGTCATCTCGGCGATCAACGGCGAGGGCTGCAAGGAATTGACTTACGCGATCATGGAACATTTGCTGGCCATGAACGAATTGGAACAACAGGCTGCCGCGGACAGCGCGCAAGAAACCGACGCGGACACTATTTAATTTCTGAAGCAGCGTGAAATTTTGTTTTGAATGAAAATTTGAAATGGCTTCACACATGAAAACTGTATTGACCCAATGCAAGCGCATCGTCGTCAAAGTAGGCAGCAGCCTGGTGACGAATCAAGGTGCGGGACTGGACCTCAACGCGCTGGGCAATTGGGCGCGCCAGATCGCCGCGCTCAACGCCAGCGGTCATGAGATGGTGCTGGTATCTTCCGGCGCGATTGCAGAAGGCATGCAACGCCTCGGCTGGAGCACTCGTCCTGTTTCAATACACAATTTGCAGGCCGCTGCGGCGGTCGGTCAAATGGGTTTGGTGCAAGCTTACGAAAGCTGCTTCCGCCAACACGATTTACATGCCGCGCAGGTGTTGCTCACCCACGCCGATCTGGCTGATCGCGAGCGTTATCTGAACGCACGCGCCACACTGACCACGTTGCTCTCACTGCGTGTCATCCCCATCATCAACGAGAACGATACCGTCGTCACCGACGAAATCAAATTCGGCGATAACGACACGCTGGGCGCACTGGTCACCAACCTGATCGATGCGGACGTGCTGATCATACTCACCGACCAGAGCGGCCTCTACACCGCTGATCCGCGCAAAGACCCAAGTGCCACGCTGGTCAGTGAAGCGCTGGCTGGCGATGCGCAACTGGAAAGCATGGCGGGCAGCGCGGGTAGCCACATCGGGCGCGGCGGTATGCTTACCAAGATACTTGCCGCAAAACGTGCGGCGCGCAGCGGCGCGCATACCGTCATCGCTTCAGGACATGAACGCGATGTGCTGTTGCGCCTGCTGCAAGGTGAATCCCTCGGCACACTGCTCACTGCCCCCACCCTCACCCTGGCGGCGCGCAAACAATGGCTGGCCGATCATTTGCAAGTTGCCGGCAAGCTGGTGCTGGATGCCGGCGCGATCAAGGCATTGCGCTCTGATGGCAAGAGCTTGCTGCCGATAGGTGTCAAGAGTGTGTCTGGAGAGTTTGAACGCGGGGCGGTGGTCGCGTGCGTGAGCGAAAACGGGCAAGACATCGCGCGCGGCCTGACCAACTACAACGCCAAAGAAGCGCGCCGCATCGCGAATCATGCCAGCCAGGAAATCGAATCCCTGCTCGGATATGGCGGCGATACCGAAATCATTCACCGTGACAATCTGGTTTTGTTGTAAAGCAACAAAACCAGATTGCGGCATAGGCTATTGGCTTCGACGTAACCTGAATGTTAGTCTTCGCCGCAACAAGCCGCGTGGCGGCGTGTTGTGTGAGCATCGCGAACGTTAAGCTGCAAAGCAGCGGCCGAAGCCACAACTCCCCGTTGTAGAACAACAAGACTAAGTTGCGGCGTTGGCTAACTTGCGCAGCAAGTTAAACCGCGCAGCGGTGGCCGTAGCCACAACCCCCAGTTGTGAAGCAACGGAACCAGGTTGCGGCGGAACAACCATCTGGTATTGCTGTAGGGCGATTCTATATATTTTAGTTTTGTCTTTCGCGCAAAAATAGGGAATGACTCTTTTCGACGTTGCGGTCATTCGATTTGCCCTGAAGAGGACGTTCTTGCGCATCTGGGCGAGGCGACATCGCCGCCGCGTCTGATGCCGGCCCGTGGCCCAACGCCCACCGCTCTGGGAGAGATCCATGGATGCCAGGTAGCGCGAATTTGCCCCGCAAGCCCAGCCTACCCCCAGGATTCAAGTTCGATCAGCGCATCGTCTGGTGACGAGCAACTTCCCCTCTCGCCTTGGGTACGCTTGTCCGTTGGGCTCAACGAGCACCTGGTTTTTCGACGTTGACTCGACAAACTTTTGCCGTACGCGTATGGGAGAGGTGGAATACAATACGGACTCCTTCGGGGACTCGGCGATGAAAATGGGCAGTTGACTGGGGTTTCAGTGTTCGAGGATACTTCGGGTGGTGCGGTTGACTTTCCTATCCTTCGGGATGGATCTGATCAGGTGCGCCGGCAAGAACCGTATTGTGTCGGCTTGATAAACCAGACCGCATTTATCGGGCCGAGCACGTTTACCCCATTGGTAAAATGAGTTACGCCAATGAAGCTTAATACCAAGTCACCGATCAGCAAGACCCTGTGTGGAGGAAAACATGAAAACGATCAAACAAATACTGGCCGAGAAGACGAAACCGCTCACCACCGTGGCACCCGGCGATACGGTCCAGAGCGCTATGGAGTTGATGCGTGAACGCGACATCGGAGCTGTCATGGTCGTCGATGGCAACAAACTGACCGGTATCTTCACCGAACGCGACTGCCTGCATAAGGTCTCGTCGCTCGGCCGCAACCCGCGGGAGATCTTGGTGCGCGAGGTGATGACCAAGAAGGTGCGTTTCGTGACGACGGATATGGAGATTTCGCAGTGCCTTGCGCTGATGACTGAGCGCTATTTTCGCCACCTGCCGGTACTCGACGAACAGCAGAACATCCTCGGCATCGTCTCGATCGGCGACCTGGTCAAGGCGAAGATCTCCGAACAAAGCTTCATGATCGAGCAGATGGAGCGCTACATCACCTCCTGAACGGCAACCAGCAGCGGCACTAGTTCGAGTCAAGTGGATTTCCTAAGCAGCATTGTCTTTAAATATCCCTTGAACCGCGCTCCTGGCGGTATCGGCTCTTCAGGACGAATACGCGCTCTTCATGAATCTTCAATCTCTTCGGGTCCAATTCCCCGCTTTGCCGAACGACTGCTTCACGCACAGAGCTGACTTCCGCGACCGGCAGCAGCCGACCCGTTGCGGACGTTCACTTTTGCCAACAGTGGACGTTCAGCTTTCGAGTTGTGGTTGGCTCGCCGATCTGGACTCGAACCAGAGAACAGATCATTCAGGATGCCTAGATATTTTTAGCCACAATGCCGATGGCGAATTGTGTCTATAATCATCCCAAAGTATTTATAGCCCCCCGTGATACATGAACGGGGGCAAACTTCAGTAGGAATCGATGATGCTTGGCTCTGAATTCGCCCGATGGATCAATCCTGTACTCAAAGCTCTGAGTGAGCTTGGTGGATCAGCGCGCCCTCGCGAAGTCGTAGAGCTAGTCGGGCGCAATGAACGCGTCGCCGACGAAGTGCTGGATCAAATCAATCTGACAGGTGGGCAGCGCTTTACCAATCAGGTTCATTGGGCATGGTTCTATCTCGCTGAAGCAGGTTTCATCGATCGTTCCTGCCATGATGTGTGGAAGCTCACAGAAAATGGAACCAAAATTGGACAGCTCGACGAAGCTGCCATCAAAGCGCTTGTTGACGAAGTTCAAGAGCGCTCGAGGAACCCACAAGAGCGCTCGAGGAACCCAAAGGTGGCTAGCCAGACGTCAGTTCGGGAGGGGCAGGAAACCAACACGAGGCCAGTCCCCGCTCTCGAACCCGCACGACCAGAAACTAGCGCGACCGTTTCATCTGAAGAATTGGCCCCAAAGCATGAGGACAGTGACTATCGGTCTCGGCTTCTGGAGATATTGCATGAACTCCCACCGGCTGGCTTCGAACGTCTCTGTCAACGACTCCTTCGCGAAGCGGGATTCGAGCAGGTGGTTGTGACCGAGAAGAGCGGCGACGGTGGCATCAATGGTCATGGCGTATTGTCGCTGAATGCATTCGTGAGTTTTCGTGTCCTGTTTCAGTGCAAGCGATATGTAGGATCGGTCACACCAGGTCAAGTGCGCGACTTTAGGGGAGCCATGCAGGGACGTGCAGATAAGGGCTTGATCCTAACTACAGGATCGTTCACCTCAGAAGCACGGCGTGAGTCCTCCCGAGATGGGGCATCTCCAATCGAATTGGTTGATGGAGAGAAGCTGATTGAGCTCTTTGCCAAACTCGACCTTGGATTGCGCCCAGTGACAACTTATGACATCGATGACAGCTTCTTCGCCGAGTACCGCAAGTAGAACCGTTATTGCTAACGGCGGCCGCTAACCTCAGGTGAGTGGCACTCTCACCAGCAAGTGGTGCCCAGATTGGTCTGGCTTGGCGAGCCAACCACAACACGAATGCTGAACGTCTGCTTTTGGCAGCACAAAGCAGTCATTGCGTTCACGCCCAGATTGCCATCGACGGTAAATTCTGGATGCCAGAATCTATTGCAGCCCTCATCAGTCGGCTGTTTGCAATACTTTCACGGCTATCTTCAACTGCCCCGCAATCGTGTCGACTGCGGCGCGTAGCTTCTCCGCTCCCAGATCATCCGCTGGTTCTGAAAGTGGATGATGCTGCAGCACTGACTCAGAAAATTCGCGCAAGGTTTTGTAGTGACTGTCTGCATCGCGCAGCAAAGGCTTGGGATTGACCGCCTGAAAATACAATACCCCGCCGCGCAATGCGATCGCCAATAAGTAAGAACTCTCGCCCTGAGAAAACACCTTGGGATCGCGCACTTCAAAATACTGAGTGGGAAGATCACCTTTAACGAAAACCTCGCGTAGCGATTCGTTTGCCCCCTCGCCAGCTTGCGGGAGAGGGTTGGGGAGAGGGAAACGCGCATGGCGGGTTTCATTATCAGGTGTGGCATTACTGCCATGCCCGTTAGGCGGATGCAATTGGGTAAACTGCTTGGCGATTTGTTCGATGAAGGTTTGCGCACGGTTGAGTTGCGGCGCGAGGGTGATGTGGTATTGCCCGGGACGCTGGATAATGACCGGGTTCTCCAATATCACAGGCCTCGCCCGGCGTATCGTCAGAACCACCAAGGTGATGAGGGTGATTAGTAATAGTGATTCGCCCATTTCCAAACCTAATAAAAACTTGAGGGGCTTGCGCCCCCCGAATAATCAACATAAAAATTAACCGCGCCGTGCGGCACGACTGGGTGTGTTGGCACTTTCCATCCACTTTTTGATGCGGTTGGCATCGCCGACCCGAGTGCGTTTACCCCACGAATCAAGCAGCACGATTATGACCGGACGATGATTGATCGTTGCTTGCATCACTAAGCAACGCCCGGCTTCATTAATAAATCCAGTCTTGCTCAGGCCGATATCCCACGAGGCATTCCTGACCAAGGGATTGGTATTGCTAAAGCGCATTGCGCGACCGCCCAAATTATCCACCGAATGAGTTGCTGTGGTGGTGTATTGATGGATCAAAGCGTAGTGGCGTGCCGCAGCAACCATTTTGACCAGATCCTGTGCAGTGGAAACGTTGTCGCTATCCAATCCGGTCGGATCGAAAAACCGGGTGTTCTGCATACCCAGCACGCGCGCCTTGGCATTCATCGCTGCCACCAGCACCACTGTTCCCCCCGGATAACTTCTCGCCAAGGCTAATGCTGCACGGTTCTCCGAAGCCATCAATGCCAGCTTGAGCATTTCACTGCGGGTAAACGTCATGCCGATGCGCAACCTTGAGCGCGCCCTTTTGATCGTATTCGGATCGTCCTCCGCAACGCTCACTGCCTCGTCCATAGGCAACCGCGCATCAAGCACCACCATCGCGGTCATCAGCTTGGTAATGGAGGCGATCGGCACAACCGTTTTGGCATTTTTGTTGTACAGCGGAAGCTGAGTCTGTTCATCAAAAATCAGCGCGATATGGGAAATCACTTTGAGTGACGAAACCTTATGCAACTTTAGAGTCGACAGCGCATTATCCAGCCTGAGATGGCTGCGATCGGTTTCAGCGTGAGCGGCATGCGCTGCCAATGCTTGGGCAAGCAACACAAACATCCATAGTCTTTTTTTCATTGTTATTCTCCCGCCACAACACTAAACAGACTAAGCATACCCCAAATTCAATATAAATCAATAAGCAGGCTGCGCATGCTCTTCTTGTTTCTGAAGATTCCACATTTGCGCATAAAGCCGGTTCTGCCCGAGCAATTCGCGATGCGTGCCGCGCTCGACTATTTTTCCCTTATCCATCACCAGAATCTGATCGGCATCCACTACGGTGGACAAGCGGTGCGCGATCACCAGCGTGGTGCGATTTTGCGCAATCGCGCGCAACTCCGCCTGGATCGCTTTCTCCGATTTTGAATCGAGCGCGGAAGTCGCTTCATCGAAAATCAATATCGCCGGATTCTTCAGAATCGCGCGCGCAATTGCCACGCGCTGCTTCTCACCGCCGGACAGTTTTAAGCCGCGCTCACCCACCATGCTGTCATAACCTTGCGGCAATGACTCGATGAAATCGTGAATATGCGCCGACTGCGCGGCAGCAATAATTTCTTCACGCGTCGCCTCCGGACGACCATACGCGATGTTGTAGTAAATCGTATCGTTAAACAGCACGGTGTCTTGCGGCACGATGCCTATCGCCGCGCGCAGACTGCTTTGCGTCACCTCACGGATATCCTGACCGTTGATGAGAATGCGTCCCTGCTGCACATCATAGAAACGGAACAGCAGGCGCGACAGCGTGGACTTGCCGGCCCCGCTCGCCCCCACCACAGCCACCGTATGTCCGGCCGGAATGGCAAAACTCACGTCAAATAAAATCTGCCGATCCGGCGCATAAGCAAAACTGACTTGCTCAAAATGCACTGCTGCGCTGCCCACTTGCAAGACTGCCGCATTGGGCGAGTCTGCGATTTCACGATCCTCATGCAGCAGGCTGAACATTTTTTCCATGTCGGCCAGGGCGTGGCGAATTTCGCGATACACGAACCCGAGAAAATGCAGCGGCATGTAGAGCTGAATCATGAACACATTGACCAGCACCAAATCCCCCACCGTCATCTTGCCCTTGACCACCTGATCAGCGGCGAGCAGCATCAGCGCGGTGATACCGATGGCGATGATGACGCTCTGCACGGAATTGAGCAGCGCCAGCGAAGTTTGATTGCGTACCGCAGCGGTTTCCCAGTGTTCCATGTGGTGGTCATAGCGGTGCGCTTCGTATTGCTCGTTGCCGAAATATTTCACCGTTTCATAATTCAGCAGGCTGTCGATGGCGCGTGTATTAGCCTTGGAATCCAGGTCGTTCATGGTGCGCCGCACCACCATGCGCCACTCGGTGATGAACAGGGTAAAGGCGATGTAGATCACCAGCGTGATGAACGTGATCACGGCAAACCACACGTTGTATTTTTTGAGCAGAATCGCCGCCACCAAACCGATTTCCAGCAGCGTCGGCAAGATGTTGAACAGCGTAAAATTCAGCAGAAAACCGATCCCGCGCGTACCGCGCTCGATGTCCCGCGACACACCGCCGGTTTGCCTATCCAAATGAAAGCGCAAGCTCAGACTGTGCAGATGCTCGAACACCTGCAAAGCCACCCGCCGGATGGCACGCTGTGTCACATTGGCAAACACCGCATCGCGCAATTCACCGAACAGCGTGCTGAACAATCGCAGCACCCCGTAGCCGACGACCAGGAACACCGGCACAACCAGCACCGACTTGGTTTTATCCATCGCATCGATGATTTCCTTGAGCACCAGCGGAACGGACACATTGGCAAGTTTGGAAAAAATCAGCAGACTCATCGCGACGATCACCCGCCACTTGAATTCCAGAAGATAAGGCACCAGCGAACGCAGGGTCTGCCAATCGGCGCGGTTGGCGCTATTTGACGGTTGAATCGGGGAAGGGCGCATATTCAGGGGACAGAAACATCAGGCGTCGATTATAGCCGTGCGCGCTGACATAAGACATAAGGCAGACAGGCAGATGCCGTTATCCATGTGGTCATTCAGCCCGGCTCTTCGCGAGCGCGGACAGAGTAAAGGGAACCTCTAAACGGCTCAGATCGATTTGTCATAGCCCAACAGACCGATCAACAAGCGCACGATCCCGTAACTGATACGCGCGACCAGCCGGTCCATCCAGTTGCGCGACACGTCATATCCATCCCCGATACGAACCACATCTTTGGCAATTGCGGCAAGCAAATTTGCGCGCAACTCTCCGGCGAATCCGGCATCCTGCACCACCAGATTTGCCTCGCGTGCCAACAGCAAACTGAACGGGTCGATGTTGGAGGAACCCACCGTCGCCCACTGTCCGTCAACCACGGCAACTTTGGCGTGCAGATAGCTGGGCTGATACTCGTAAATCTCGACACCCTCCGCCAGCAATTGATCATAGAGTGCATGCGTCGCATAATGCTGCACGCGGTATTCAACCCTGCCTTGCAACAGCAACACGACACGGACACCGCGTTGCGCGGCTTGTATCAGTGCCAGGAGAAAAACGCGTCCGGGCAAAAAGTAAGCGTTGGCGATAATAATTTCGCGTTGCGCGCCATCAATAGCCATCCGGTAAGCGTCTTCAATATCATGCCGATGGCGCAAATTATCACGCAATACCAGAGTGATGCCCGGCGCAACCGCCTGCTTGGCCCGATCCAGAACAAATCGCTCGATTTCCTTGCCGCGCCTGCGAAAACTGGCCCACGACACCACACCCCACAAACGCCGCATGGCCGCGTGAATCTCACCGGCCACCACACCTTGCACGCGCACCGCGTAATCGAGGCGGGGATATCTGAAAGCATCCTGCACGGACACGTCGTTAATAATATTGATACCCGCGACAAAAGCCACTTCACCGTCCATCACCGCCAGCTTGCGATGCAAGCGGCGCAGGCGACGCATCCGGCTACGACGTAATGTGAACGGGGAGATTTCGCGCCGGAACCATTGCACCTCAACCCCCACCGTGCTCAGCTCATCCACCCAGTGCTGCGGCAACTCCGCCGAGCCGTAACCATCCAGCAACACGCGCACCACCACCCCGCGCGCAGCGGCGCGTCGCAATGCATCGGCAACCATGCGGCCGGTCTCGTCTGCGGCGAAAATATAGGTTTCCAGATAGATCGAATGCTGTGCGGCATCGATATCCGCGCACAATTGCGGAAAATACGCCGCGCCGTTTTGCAGCAGCATCAATTGGTTTTTGGCCACCTGATGAACGCTGGTCATATGCTGTTCAGTTGCGCGGAAAGCGCCGCATGGTCCGACAAGCGTTGCCAGACACCCCCGGTATGCACGCTGCTGTGGAGCACGTCGAAGCCGCGCACGTAAATGCGATCCAGCCGCAGCAGCGGCAGCCTGGACGGGAAACTGCGCGCCGGTTTACCGCGATGCAGATAGAACACATCTTGAATATCCAACTCGCTGGCCAAAGTTTTACTTAACTGATTGCGCCAATCATTGAAATCACCCGCGATGATGAGCAGCGCATCAGGCGGGATCTCATTGCGCACATATTCGATCAGCGCGCTGGTTTGTGCACGGCGGCTTCTGGCGAACAAACCGAAATGCGCGCACAGACAATGCACGCGACGCTGCCCGGACAGATCGATCTCGCAGTGCAGCAGTCCGCGACTTTCAAAACGATGCGCGGAAACATCCGTGTTAAAGGATTGCAAGATCGGAAAACGGCTGAGGATGGCGTTGCCATGATGCCCCGCCTCATACACCGAATTCTTGCCATAGACCGAATGCGGCCAAATCTCTTCCGCGATGAACTCGTGCTGCGCCCCTTCCGGATAGTTGTGATAACGCTCGCCATGCTGCGTATGCTCGCCCTGCACTTCCTGTAAAAACACGATGTCCGCATCCAGCTCGCGCAATCGCTCGCGCAACTCGTGCAACACCACACGACGATTGAAATAGGAAAGGCCTTTGTGGATATTGTAGGTAGCAATTTTCAGGGTAGTCATGGTTAGCATTCTACCCAATGGCCGGGAAGGAGGTAGCTTCTATCCCAACTTCGCCGTGGGTAGCCCCACAGCTATAACCAATGACTTACCCAGCGTCGTTTGCTGGGTTATTCTGATTTGCGTTAAAAACGACAGTAATTCTGTCGGATGCAGGAGCGGGCCATGCCCGCGAAAATTTGTTCGCGGGCATGGCCCGCTCCTACAACTAATGTTGTTTTTAATGCGAATTGGAATTAGTCAGATGGCTATAACCAGCCGCTTGGCCACCGTCTTTTGGTGGCATAGCGGAATGGCTAGTTGTTTCATCAGTAGTCCTAATCAGTCATTTTTCTTGTTTTGCCAAGACAACTTCGCTGGGGGTAGACCGGCAGCTATAACCAATGACTTACCCAGCATCTTTTGCAGGGTTAGTCAGATGGCTATAACCAGCCGCTTGGCCACCGTCTTTTGGTGGCATAGCGGAATGGCTAGTGGTTTCATCAGTAGTCCTATCAGTCACTTTCTTTTACTTCGCCAAAATAAAGTAACCAAAGAAAAGGCCACCCCGGTTTGCCGCCCCTGCGTGTGTTGTTGGGGCTTCAGCCCCTTACAACCACGGCGTACTCCTTGCGGGTGCTGCGAGGTTCCCTCTATCAGCCGCAAGCAAGCGGGGCTGCGCACAGGGGAAAGAAAAGCGAAAACCCAAAACCGTTAGTTCGTGGGCAACTCGTTGCACACCCTGCATTACTTGAGAGCGACCACCCGAAACGTGCCAGTCAATGCCCTTCGCGAACGTCCGCTTCCGGGTAAACTATCACCAAGTGTGTCTGACTGCTGTGCGCCAATAAGAGACAGTCATCAAATTGTCGCATAGCGGTCGTTCACCACTGAATTTCATCACCAAAGGGGGCGGAGTGAAACGAATTGCATGGTTTGTTTTTGGATGGTTAGTATCGACTGCCACAACCATAAAAATCCCCCAAACCGTTATGGCTTGGGGGATAAGATAGTTCCGAGAGGAGGTCGGAACACATGCTCAAGAGGGGGGGGATGAGCACGGGCAACAATTACTTCATCGCCAACCCAGATTGTCTATTAAGAGGTTTGCAGACTGAAGACATAATCGACGGACGGTGGAGGGGAGGCGATAACTGGTGGCTGAAGCAGGTTGTTCGACTGCTTCCGGGTAAACTATTACCAACTGTGTCAGACTGCTGAGTGCCAGAAGCCGCCATTCAAATTTTTCCCCGTTAACGGTCATGTGCAATTCATTCACATGATTTTGTTGAATCCGTAAACGTCGATTTGGCATATATTTTTCAAGTGATATAGCATTCTGTTGCAATATCACAACAATTCGTTACAATTCTGATACAATTTTCTTGAACTTGAAACTTTAAGGCGCTGTCCGGAGGCGCTAAATAATAATTAGCTTCTCATCAACTGTATGACGTCTACATAACAGAGGGGAACGCAATTGCGGCTCGAATTTTATCCCGGTTTCTGAAATGAATTTCAGGACACCCAACATCCGCCCTTCCTTGGCTCAGCTCGCGCCGTTTCTATCATCATGTATTTTATTCTTGTCGCCTGCGCTCTTATGGGCGGATACGAATTGGCCGGATGGCATGCTGCATGTCGTGCTCATCGATGAATTGCCCGAATCGGGGATTCTCTCCTGAATGCCAACATCGACCTATCCAAGCAAGCAGGCGTGGATGGCTTTCGCTTGGACACTTTCAAACATTTCGAGACCGACTTCTGGCTGGAGCAAGGCCGCCGCACCCGGGCCGAGATCAGCAAAGACTTCTTTCTGTCGTCTGAGTATTGGGGCGGAACAGCGAGTTCGCTCGATCCATTTTTTGCCCAGGACGAAGTCGATGCCGGCTTTGATTTAAGTTTCAAAGGTAGCAGCGAAGTTTTTGTAAACGGTTGCAGTTGGGCAGTTGCTTAGGGTAGATTGATTTTGCAGAGGTTCATATTTTTTGTTTGGTTCAATTGTTGATGTGCAATTCATGGTTTTTTAACATCTCCGCAGAGAGATGACGTTTTAAACCCAGCGTCGTGCGGCATTGCAATGCCGGGTAAGGCGTAGCGAAATGGACCTTCTCTCCGGCGGGTTCGTCGAGCAAGCCCCCCTATTTCAGGGGTACTGGTGTGTGCACCGGACCGGAAGCAGTGGTATTCCCGGTTTATTCAACCGTTCGGAGAGGAGCGATAAAATGACTAAAAAGATAATACTGGTTGCTGCAATCGTGATGGCGTTTGCGGCGCAATCTGCGATGGCTGACCTTGAGTTCGGCGGCTACCTGCGTAGCGGTTCCGGGAGTAGTTCCAAAGGAGGCGGGAACAATTGCTTCAGAGTTAATGGCGAATCGGCGTTTAATACTGCGGGCAATTCTGCAGCTGTTGACGGTGCTGGGCGTCTCGGTAATCAGTGCGATACTTATGGGGAAGTCAAACTGGGTACCACGATGGGCGATAGTGATGGCACCAAGTTCGGTGTCCATACGCTGGTTGCATATGGCACTTCACAAGTTGCCGACTACGAGGGAACCATTCCCGCTTTGCGCGAAGCATATGCCTCGGCAGAAGGCTTTGGGAGCGGCGCTTTGGCTAAGTCAACCGTGTGGGCCGGCAAGCGTTTTTACAAACGCGAGGACGTGCATATCGTCGATCTCTTTATTCTCCAGGACACAGGTCCGGGTGCCGGAATCGAGAACATTGATGTCGGTGTTGGTAAGTTCTCCTATGCTTTGATGAAAGCTGGGAACGCCAATTATCAAAACTTGATGCCTGATGGCAATGATGGCACTGGCAGTAATCAGGGCAACAATCAAGAAATTGGCCGCGTGACTTTGAATGGCGATCCTTCCCAACAAAAGACCGACCATGACCTGCGCCTGGAAGGAATAAATCTGGGCAGTGCTGGTTCGCTAGGCTTTGGAACAAACATTGTCCGAGGCAATAATTCAGCTGTCTCGGGTAATAATTATAACGGTTGGTCGGCGTGGGCGAAACATTCAATCGTATTGTTTGGCGCTATGCAGAACGCCCTGTGGGTGCAAACGGCTCATCATGCCGGTAATCTTGATGGCAGCGCACTATATTGGGCTCAGTCCAATTCCGGTAACGGTACCGCTAACTCCATGCAACATTCAGCATGGCGTGTCATCGACGCTGCAAACTTCGATTTTGGCGATAAATGGAACGGGGCGGCCTTCCTGGGTTACGGCAAGGAGAGTTTCCCTTGGTACGGCATCGGTGGGCTCGCAGACACAGCCAGGACCACAACGACTTTGGTCGTTCGTCCCATCTATCACTTTACGGAGAACCTCGGTCTTGCGGTTGAGGCAGGTACAGTCCGTGTGAGTGGCTACAACCTGAACTACGATAACAATCCTGGCAGTACAACCAACTACCTGAACAAACTGACGATCTCCCCGCAATTGTCGATGGGTAGCGGTTTCTATGCACGCCCGGTTCTGCGCGCTTATGCCTCATACATGAAATGGAACAATTATAATAATTATACGACTGGACTCGTCCAGAATGGAGCAAGTGCGTGTACCGGTCGCGATTGCTCAGTTGGCGTGACGGGATTTGCTAATGCCACAAGCGCTGTTACGTATGGCGTACAAATGGAAGCCTGGTGGTAGGCCGACGCACTACGGCTGATTTAAGCCAGGTGTTGCAGTTGCAGTTCTGTACATCTGGCGCAGGATGAAACAGGCTGGTTCGCCCGTTTGTTTCATCGTTGCGAGTCAAGTCAGCGAATCGTCATGCGTTGAGACCAATGGGTTCAGGTATCTTTGTTTGGCAGATGCGGTGATCAAGTTTGATCCCTTTGGCGGGTTGTCTGCAAAGAGTTAACAAATACTCTCCCGATAAAGAGAAGCAATTGAATCATGGATGGAGTAGACAAATATGTCCGAAGTCGTCTTGCGCGGTATTCGTAAGTCGTTTGGGAACATCGAAATATTGCACGGCATCGATCTTGATATCAAAGACGGTGAATTTGTGGTCTTTGTTGGTCCGTCGGGTTGCGGAAAGTCGACCCTGTTGCGAGCGATCGCCGGGCTGGAGGACATCACCTCCGGTGAGCTTTTTATCGGTGGCAAGCATTGCAATGACATACCGCCATCCAAGCGCGGTGTTGCGATGGTTTTTCAAAGCTATGCGCTCTACCCGCACATGACCGTTGCCGAGAACATGGCCTTTGGTCTAAAGCTGGCGGGGATGGACAAACATCAAATGAAGGAAGCCGTTGATCGTGCGGCGAAGATTCTCCGGATCGAGCCGCTGATGGAACGCAAGCCCAAGGAGTTGTCTGGCGGCCAGCGACAACGCGTCGCCATTGGTCGTGCCATTGTCCGTAAGCCGGAGGTGTTCCTGTTCGATGAGCCGCTGTCGAATCTGGATGCTGCGCTTCGGGTGCAGATGCGTATCGAAATCACCAAGCTGCATCGCGATCTAAGTTCCACCATGATTTATGTGACACACGACCAAGTCGAGGCTATGACTCTGGCCGACCGGATCGTCGTTTTGTCATATGGAAATGTCGAACAAGTCGGCTCTCCCCTTGAACTGTATCACCACCCGCGCAACCTTTTTGTGGCCGGTTTTATCGGCTCGCCGAAAATGAATTTCATCGAGGGAAAGCTGGTAGCTGCTTCGGATGAGTCCGCGACTGTCCAACTGGCGGATGGCAGCATGATTGTGACTGCCGTGGATGCACGCGAGGGGGTGCCAGGTGCCAAGGTGACCGTCGGCATTCGCCCGGAACATTGGGCATTTGACACGAGCGGTAACACACTCAGCGGTGAAGTCATTGCCGTTGAACACCTTGGCGAAGCGACCATGCTTTATCTTCAAGCACAGGGCGCTTTGGAGCCTCTCGTGGTTCGTGCCGATGCAACTCATGATGCAAAAGTAGGCGAGAAAATCAGCGTGCATCTGCCGCCCGGCCGGTGCTACCTGTTTAACGAAGCCGGAGCAGCATTCCGGCGGGTTAAAACCGAGTAGTTTCCTGCATAAGGTATTAACAACCAACACGACAGTATTTTAAAAACACACACTGAATGGAGAAATCATGAATTTGACCAAAAAACTCGTAGCGCTTGCATTAACCTCAGGCTTTTGCACTGCCCATGCCTCAGAGCCCGGCAAACTCTCGCTCTGGATCAATGCCGACAAGGGATACGCAGGTATTCAGAAGGTAGGCGATGAATTCACCAAGAAGACCGGCGTGCCGGTGATTGTTGAGCACCCCGAAGATGCCCCCGGAAAATTTCAGCAATCTGCCGCCGCCGGCAAGGGACCGGATATTTGGTGTTGGCCGCATGATCGTGCCGGCGAATGGATCGCCGCGGGTCTGATTGACCCTGTCAAGCCGTCCAAGAAATTCCAGGACGAGATCGATCCGATGGCATGGAAGGCCTTCACGATGAATGGCCAAATTTGGGCATACCCGATTTCAATCGAAGCCATTGCGCTGATCTACAACAAGGACTTGGTACCCAAGCCGCCCAAGACCATGGAGGAAATCCCGGCGCTGAATAAAAAGCTCAAGGCGCAGGGCAAGAGCGCCATTCTTTGGGAATACCAGAACACTTACTTCACATGGCCGCTGCTGGCCGCAAATGGCGGATACCCCTACAGGCAAAAGCCGGATGGTTCGTATGATGCAACCGATTCTGGCGTGAACAATGCTGGTGCCTTGAAGGGGGCTGAACTGCTGGCTAAATTTGTCAAGGAAGGCATCGTTCCCGAGGATACATCCGGTTCTGATACTGAAGCTGGGGTGAATAGCGGCAACGTCGCCATGATGATCAACGGCCCTTGGGCATGGGACAACCTCAAGAAGTCGAAGATCAACTTTGGGGTCGCACCGATTCCCTCCGTGGCAGGCAAGCCGGCAGCTCCATTCATCGGTGTCCTGGGTTGCATGATCAACCATTCCAGCGTAAACAAGGAATTGGCGGTTGAATTCCTGGAAAAGAACTTGCTGACCTTACCAGGCCTGGAGGCGATGAATGCCGCCACGCCATTGGGTGTGCCAGCCAACAAGGCTTACTTTGAAAAACTTAAGAACGATCCCGCCATCAAGGCAACCATGGAATCGGCTGCTGCCGGCCACCCGATGCCGAACAATCCTGAGATGGGGCGTTTTTGGTCGTCTATGGCACCGGCCTTGGGTAATCTCGCCAACGGTCGTCAAACGCCTAAAGAGGCTTTGGATAACGCAGCAAAGCGCATGACCACCAAGTAAGCTTGAGGGCGGCGGATTGTCATCCGTCGCCCTCATTTGAGCCGTCCCTCGCGGGAAGGCTCGGACGAATCGATTATCCTGACATCTTTGAATAGTCGATTTTTCCGAGCCGGTGACAAGTTCACAAAGGGTGAAAGGACGTATGAGTCGCAGTTTGGAAAAAATTGGCCAGCAACTTGTCTCTGCCGTAGTCGTGATGTTTGGCTTATACGTAGTGGCCAAAGTCTACATGGCGGGCCAGTTCATTCTGGCGCTGATTTGCCTCGCCGTATTGGCATTCGGCGTGTTTGTCTATACATCCTCCCGCGCTTATCCATACCGCTATTTATTTCCAGGGCTTATGGCGACACTGGTATTTGTCATATTTCCGATCGTGTATACCTTTGCCATCAGTTTTACCAATTACAGTTCACGGAACCTGCTGACCTTCGAACGTGCAACTGAGTACTTTCTTGGGCAGACCTATATGGTCGAAGGAGGGCAAAGTTATGCTTTCACCCTGCATCGCGATGGCCACGCTTTCCGCGTCCGATTAGAGGACGAACAGGGCGACGTGTTTGTCAGCCCTCCCTTGGCACTATATAAGGGACCGATTATTGTCGAAGCCAATGCCCCAGTTGCCGGCGATGCGCCTCTTGCCGAGCCTGTCGACACGAAAGTACTTATCAGTTATCTGCCGAATCTCAAATTGGTGTCCTTCCAGTTGCCGAATGGACATCTATTGAGTGTGACCGGTTTGCGCCAGTATGGTGCTGTCAGCAAACTCTATAAAGCGAATGCTGACGGGTCGCTGACCAACCAGCAGGATAATTCTGTGTTAACGCCCAATATGAAAACCGGCTATTTCGAAACGTCGTCAGGTGAGCAGTTGACCCCCGGATATACGACACAGGTGGGATGGTCGCAATACACCAAGATATTTTCCGATGCGTCATTCAGTCAGCCATTTTTTCGGATTTTTGTGTGGACTGTCACCTTCGCCGGGCTGACCGTACTTTTTGCGTTCAGTGTTGGTATTGTTCTGGCGGTACTGATGGAATGGGAAGCATTGCGAGGCCGTGCTTTCTACCAGACGATGTTCTTTATCCCCTATACGGTACCAGCGTTTATTTCCATTCTGATATTTAAGGGTTTGTTCAATCAGAATACCGGTGAAATCAATCAAATCCTGGAGATGCTTTTCGGCCTGCACCCATCGTGGTTTTCCACGCCGATTCTGGCGAAATCCATGTTGCTTATCGTGAACACGTGGTTGGGCTTTCCCTACATGATGGTGGTATCTATGGGGCTAATCAAGGCCATTCCGTCTGATCTCTATGAAGCCTCTGCGATTGCGGGTGCTGGACCCTTTACCAATTTTTTCAAGATAACCCTGCCGCTCATTGCCAAACCGCTTATGCCGTTGCTGATCTCCAGCTTTGCTTTCAACTTCAATAACGTGATGTTGATAATTCTGCTGACTGGTGGACGCCCTGATTTCCTGGATACAAAAGTGCCAGCGGGTTCAACGGATTTGTTGGTGTCCTTTACTTACCGCATAGCTTTCGAAGATTCAGGGGCAAATTTTGGCCTTGCTGCTGCGATTTCTACCGTACTCTTTTTGATGGTCACAGTCCTATCATTGATCAATATGCGGCTGACCAAGGTCAACGCACAGGAAGCGCGTTGAGGATATGAAAAGTGCGAATGAGAATATAAAGGAGAGCTCTCATGGCTGTAGTTCTTGATAAGTCGCATCGCTGGAGGGTCGTACTGGCTCATATCGCGATCATCGGGTTTATTTGCCTGATCATGTTTCCATTCCTGATGATTTTTTCAATCAGCATCAGGCCAGGCAATTTTGCAACAGGCAGCTTTATTCCGCAGACCATCAGCCTGGAGCATTGGGCGTTGGCATTTGGATTTTCCTATCAAGGGGCAGACGGGGCATTGTTGGAGCCGCAGTTTCCGGTCTTGCTCTGGTTATGGAATTCGGTGAAAGTCGCTTCGCTTTCGGCATTGATTCTCGTGGTGTTATCGACCACATGCGCATATGCCTTTGCCCGCATGAAGTTCCTGTTCAAAAACTACATGCTGAACGGACTTTTGCTTTTGCAGATGTTCCCGAGCGTGCTTGCACTTGTTGCAATTTACACAATTTTTGACCGGATCGGAAATTATGTGCCCTGGCTGGGAATTGAAAGCCATGGTGGCCTGATTTTGGCCTATACCGGAGGAATTGCCGTCTATATCTGGCTCATCAAGGGATATTTTGAAACTGTTCCGGTTGAAATTGAAGAAGCTGCCAAAGTGGATGGTGCAACGGCATTCCAGGCGTTTCGTTATGTGCTGTTGCCTATCATAGTGCCGATTTTGATGGTGGTGTTTTTGTTGGCATTTATTGGCGCAATCAATGAGTATCCGGTTGCGTCGATACTCTTGAAAAGCACGGACAATCTCACACTGGCAGTTGGTGTAAAGAATTATCTCTATCCGCAAAAATATCTGTGGGGAGATTTTGCTGCTGCGGCGATTTTGTCGGGTTTGCCGATTACCGTAGTTTTCCTGTTCGCCCAGAAGTGGATGATTTCCGGTCTCACCACCGGTGGAGTAAAGGGTTAGCGTCTTTGGCTGTGCTGCAGGCTATGGAGCGCGATCCATTTTGAAGAAGTACCAACCTCAACCAAGGAGAATCACATGTTGAACAAGATTGATTTCATCAAGACTGCAATGGTTGTAGCCTTCACCGTTACCAGCTTTTCTGCCGTTGCTGCCGATTGTAAAGACGTGCCGCTTCCAGACGGTCAGGCGGGCATCCATTACAACCGCCCGGACGGTAAGTATGACGATTGGGGTGTGCATCTGTGGAAGTCACCCAACATCGGCATTACCAATTGGTTCATTCCGCGTATGCCAACCGGTTGCGATAGCTTCGGCGTGTATTGGCACTTTCCTCTGAGCAAGTTTGGCGAGACCAAGGTCGTGAACTACATCATTCACAAGGGCGATACCAAGGAGCAAGGCGGTACGGATATGAACTTCGATGCCAACAAAGGTACCGAAGTCTGGATCGACTCGGGTAATCCAGCAATCTACAGGAGCAAGGATGAAGCGGTGAAGGCTCAGGCAGCGAAATAGTCGCAGATGTATATCGCGCCCGGTATATGCCGGGCGCTCCTCTTTTTTCGTTTGTACTACTGGTTAGGCCAACTCATGCTGCTATTCTTGCGTCCCGCCTTTCTTGGCCTTGTTGCAACATTCCTGGTTGGTTGCGCAACCACTCAACCAAACCTGACGCCGGGGAAGACGTCGGCGGCGGTAAGCTTCGCCGATAACCCCATCGTTTATTTCGCGATAACGGACCGTTTTTATAATGGCAATCCGGCCAATGATCATAGTTATGGCCGTCAAATGGATGGGAAACAAGAGATAGGCACCTTCCACGGTGGGGATCTGGCCGGTCTGACTGTCAAGCTGGAAGCCGGTTATTTCAAGCAACTTGGCGTCAACGCGATTTGGATTACCCCTCCCTACGAGCAGATACACGGATGGGTGCAGGGCGGCAACGCTGAATTCAAGCACTATGCCTATCACGGTTACTACGCCCTTGATTACACCAAGCTCGACCAGAACATGGGCACCCCGAAAGAACTGCGCGACTTTGTTGATACTGCCCACGCCCAGGGCATCCGGGTCTTGTTTGATATCGTGATGAATCATCCAGGTTATGCCGACATCCAAACGCTGTCGGAGTATTTGCCCGAATTGCTTTGGAAGGGATGGGAAAACTACACGATCAAGAATTATCACAACCAGATCGATTACAACAATTATGACTTTGGAAAATGGTGGGGAGGATCATGGGTGCGTGCTGGCTTGCCCGGCTACCCTGAGGGTGGCAGCGATGACTTGACCAAGCAATTGGCTTATCTGCCGGACTTCCGCACCGAGAGTACGGCGCCGGTCAAGCTTCCTTTCTTTCTGAAAGAGCGCAAGAAGGACACGGTTGCCGTTGATTTACCCAATACCACTGTGCGCGGCTATCTGGTGACCTGGTTAACCGACTGGGTGCGCGACTACGGAATCGACGGCTTCCGCTGTGATACCGCCAAACATGTCGAATTGCCCGCGTGGCAAGAACTCAAGAGGGCCGGTACAGTGGCGCTCGCCGATTGGAAAGCCAGGAATCCGGCCAAGAAGATCGATGATGCCCCGTTCTGGATGGTGGGAGAGGTATTTCCTCATGGCGTGGAGCGCGATGCCTATTTCGATAATGGTTTTGACAGCTTGTTGAACTTCGATTTTCAGGATCAGAAGCTGGAGGATACGGCGGCACTGGATCGGCTTTATGCGGATTACGCCGACCGGCTCGCCGCCGGCCGAGGCATTGGCAAGCCCTTTGATGTCTTGTCCTACCTTTCCTCGCATGACACAAAACTGTATCCACGCGATCGACTGATCGATGCCGGTAGCGCGCTGTTGCTTGCCCCTGGTGGCGTGCAAATTTTCTATGGCGATGAAAGCGCCCGGCCTGCCGGGCCTGCAACTTCCGGTGATCCGCAGCAAGCTACCCGCTCCGACATGAACTGGGCTACCATTGATGCTGCGGTACTGGCGCATTGGCAGAAACTTGGCCAGTTCCGCATTCGCCATGTGGCACTGGCGCGGGGCGCGCACCAAAAGCTCGGCGACGCTCCTTATACGTTTAGTCGCGTCTGGGGCGCTGACAGGGTGGTGGCCGTGCCCAAGGCCAGCGGCGCGGTCACCATCCCGGTGGCGGGAGTGTTCAAAGATGGTGAGATGCTCCGCGACGCCTATGGCGGGGTTGACGTCAAGGTAAACGGTGGAGTGGTTAGCCTAGTCGCCAAAGGTGCAGTCTTGCTGGAGGTAATCAATTGAGCGTTCCCCCGGCCGAAGCCAATGGTTTTAATCTTGTGATGGACAATCGCCTTATATATTTTGTTTGACTAATTTTATGGGAGTCGAAACATGCGCAGATATTCAATGAAATCGAATTTTGAGGTCATCATTGGCCGGAATATTCGCATGTTCAGGTGTATTGCGCGCCTGATCGCGTTTGCCTTGCTCGCTGGAGCGACGCTGTCGCTGAGTGCTTGCAACAGCGGGGGTAGTGGCGCAGGTAGCGGGGGCAGCGGTTCGCTACCTGGCGCCGCCACAATGCGCGTGCACTATTTCCGCGCAGACGCCAACTATACAAACTGGGGAGTGTATTCCTGGCTGGGACCCAAGACGCCTTCGACCGGCTGGCCGGGGAACCGCTTCCTGTTCACGACCACCGACGCCGACGGATGGGGAAAACACGCCGACATCGCGATGGATACCACACAGACCACGATGGCGTTCCTGATTACGCTACCGAATGCCTTAAACACCGATGCGGCCAAGGATTGCGCTAGTGACCAGCATGCGACACTGACTTCTGCGTTGGCCTCAACCGGCCAGGAAATCTGGGTGGTCTCCGGCGATTGCACCGTGTATACACAGGAACCAGGCAAATTGAGATTGAGTAGTGCGCGTGCGGTCTGGGTTACGTCCGATACCCTGATCTGGCCGGGCGCATCTGCATCGAACACCTACCAGTTGCTGGCAGCAGCCAACGGCGGGATAACGGCCAATACAAACGGGACGGTCAGCGGTGGTACTGCCTATGCGTTGACTGTCGGCACAACAACAGATTTCGCCGCTTTGCCGGCCGCAGTGCAAGCGAAATATCCCGGGGCGACTGTGTTGAAGGTCGCGACGCCATTCGCACCGTCTCTTCTTTCAAGTCTGCTGAACGGTGAAGTGGCGATCGTTCAAAACGCCAATGGGGCAGCGGTCGACGGCACGCAAGTGCAACTTGCACCTGTCCTCGACAGCTTGTTTGCGGCCAATGCGCAGTCCGCAGTACTGGGACTTTCATTTGTTGCCAATGTCCCGACCTTCAAAGTCTGGGCACCCACCGCGAAGTCGGTGTCGCTGAACATCTACGATACCGCAACTGCAAGCGCGCCTTCATCCACCCAGACCATGACCTTCAATTCAAGCAGCGGAATTTGGCAATACACCGCGCCTGACGCCACTTGGACGGACGTGAAGTATTACAGTTTTTCAGTGATGGTCTATTCACGCTCGGCCAACAATGCAGTGGTAACCAATACGGTGGTTGATCCCTACGCAGTTTCCTTGAACGCCCTGGATAGTACCAATGTCGCGACTAGTCTACGTTCAATGGTGCTAAACCTGGTCGATACAACGACCATGCCCGCTGGTTGGAGTAATCATGTTCAAAATTCTCTGCTACCAACTTTGGACGGAACCGATAGTGCGATTTACGAGTTGCATGTCCGCGATTTCTCCGCGAACGACGCAAGCGTCGTTCCTGCCAGCAACAAAGGCAAGTTCGAGGCCTTTGCACCGTCCAATGCGGGCGTAACCAACGGAATGATGCATCTGGCGGCGCTTGCGCAAGCCGGCTTGACCGACGTGCACCTGCTGCCGGCGTTCGAATTTGCGAGCGTTGATGAAGTTCACTGCACAACTCCGAGCATTATTGCATCGATTGGGGCAGCTCTGGCTGCCGAAACGGGGGTTATTGCAACGCAAAACAGCGACTGTTTCAACTGGGGTTATGATCCGCTGGTCTATGGAGTGCCGGAAGGCAGCTATTCGACCAACGCGGGTGACGGCAGCGCGCGCGTACGCGAATTCCGCGACATGGTCATGGGCTTGCACGGCATCGGCCTGCGTGTCGTGATGGACGTTGTATACAACCACACGCCCGCGAGCGGTCAGGCGGATGTATCCATTCTCGACAAGATCGTTCCCGGCTACTACTACCGGCTGGATGCAAGCGGGAATGTAACAGGCCAGTCCGGCGCGGGCTCGGATATCGCTGCTGAAAACGCGATGACGGAGAAGCTGATCGTCGATACATTAACGCGCTGGGCTGATCAGTATAAGGTCGACGGCTTCCGTTTCGATATCATGAGCCTGCTGCCCAAGCAGGTGCTGCTCGATGCCCAGAGTGCGCTCAATACGGTCGCGCTAAACGATGGCCGCCGCACCGCATCCGGCCCCGGCATCTACCTTTACGGTGAGGGCTGGTCGCAGTCCGGCCTCAGCTTCGTCAATGCGCAGCAGTTGAATATGAAGGGCACCGGTATCGGTACTTTCAATGATCGCTTGCGCGATGCGGTTCGCGGCGGCGGCCCATTCGACAGTGGCGGAAGCATGGTGTCGAATCAAGGGTTCGTGAACGGCCTGTGTTATGACAAAAACCCTACTTCGAGCTGCACCACGGCAAGTGCAAGCTTGTACCCGTTGCAAAACCGGATCAGCGTCGGTTTGGCCGGCAATCTGGCCAGCTTCCCATTGAACTCGACTACGACCGGCGCACAAGTCGATTATTTCGGTAGCCCGACGGGTTACACCGCCGCGCCGCAGGAAAACATCGTTTACATTTCGGTGCACGACAATGAGACGGTGTTTGATGTCAGTCAATATAAGCATCCAGTCGCAACAACCTCGACTGCCGACCGTGCGCGCGCGCAGGTGGTTGGTCTTTCGTTGGTCGCCCTGGCACAAGGGGTTCCTTTCTTCCACGCCGGCGACGACATGCTGCGTTCCAAGTCGATGGACAGCAACAGCTACAACTCGGGCGATTATTTCAATTCGATCGATTGGAGCGGCTTGAAAAATAACTGGGCGGTCGGCGCGCCGCCGCAAAATACCGGAAACAATGCGAACAACTTGTCGACGATGACTCCCTTGTTGAACAACACTGGTTTGGCCGTGGCGTCGACCGACATCAACCACACGACGCTTGCCTTCCAGGACTTTCTGCGTCTGCGGAAAGATACGACGATGTTCCGCCTGAAGACGGCCGCCGCAATCAATGGTTGCGTCAGCTTTCCCGACCAGGGGGCGCAGCAACCGGGCCTGATAGTGATGAGTATCTCGGGTGCTGTAGGTTGTGGCGATCAGAAATACAAGAGCATCGTGGTGTTGTTCAATGCCAACAAGATTGCACAAACGTTTACTCCTACTGGTTCCGCTAGCTACGTAGGAAAGACGGTGAATCTGCATACCGTGCAGGTAACGGGCAGCGATACAGTCGTGAAGGGCGCAAGTTTTACAACAGCAACAGGGCTCTTCAGCGTGCCAGCGCGGACGACGGCGGTGTTCGTGGAGAATTGAGAAATTCGGCTTGGCGGCATATTTGACAGCAGGAACCGGTACGCCATACCGGATGTCAAGAGCCGCCAAAATCAGGAGCCGGTGCCAATGGTCCAACACAAAGACCGACGGAGGCTGGCTCTTTTATTTTGCTCGTTCTTGTTTCAAAAGATGGAACTCTAAGGAATCGGGTGGCCGATCGCGGCTTCGAGCAACTCGAACCACAACTGACGATCGAGCACAATATTCTGGGCATCCACCAACTCCCGGATGTGCGGCAATTTGCCTGAACCTAACACCGGGCTAATACCAGCGGGATGACGCAACAGCCAAGCGATAGCCAATTGCTCACGCGTCACACCCAGGTCATGTGCCACGCGCGACAAAGTTCGGCTCAGGCACGTATCTTCAAGCTGATGAGATAGCGCCCCACCAGCCAGCGGAGACCAAGCTTGAGGCGTCACACGCAAGCGTTGGCATTGATCCAGTGTTCCATCGAACAGGCTATTCAGATGCAAAAGCGAAATTTCAATCTGATTGGTCCGTAACGGCTCATTGAGGCGGCTTTGCAGCAATTCAAACTGATGCGGCAAAAAGTTTGACACGCCAAATCCTTCCACTTTGCCTGCCCGCTTGAGACGATCAAAAGCATCGGCTACCTCATCAGCGTTCATCAGTGGATCCGGGCGATGGATCAACAAAAGATCAAGCTTTTCCACGCCCAGACTAGCCAATGAATTTTCTACCGACGCAATAATGTGCTCGCGACTGGTGTTGTAGTGCTTGACGCGATGCGCAGGTCGGGCCGGCGTAACGAGCGCGATCCCGCATTTGCCGATCAACTTGATTCGTGATTTGAGGGCGGGATTGGCTTGCAGCGCCGCCCCAAACATCGACTCACACTGATAGTCGGCATAGATGTCAGCCACATCAAATGTGTCAATGCCGAGATCGAGACAAGCGCTGACCAGATCGGCCACTTGTTCCGGTCCCATGCCCCATTGACCGATGCGCCAAAGGCCTAAAATCAAGCGTGAGTTGGCAGTGCTCATGCGCTACACTTTAGGTGGTTTAGTTGCGTAGGATTCTGATTCAACAAGTGTGAAATAAACCACAGTTCGTTCCTCATTACTGGTTTTGTGCGTCAGGTTGCGCTAACCCACCTGCTTTAGCAGCTGGTAGTTTAGTTAGTTGTGGATTCCTAAAATAATTAAACAGTCCACCTAAATGGTCTCGGCTTACATAGTGCGGTTCGGCACTGTCGAACCGTTGTCTTGTAAAGTGCACTAAATTCTTAGAGTTGTCCTAAAGCCCTTTCAACACTATTGCACGCTTTTGCTCATACTCAGTGTCAGTAATCAAGCCCTTATCGTGGAGTCGTTTAAGGAGTGTCAGCCGCTCTTCTGTTTCACTGGCGGGGCCCGTATTTGACATAAGCAATGCTGGCGTGGCAGCCGACGCGGGCGTTGAAGATGGCACAGGTGTCGCCGCCTGCGCCGGTGATGCCGTCGCGCCGAAGGTCAACGGTGTCGAGTTAACGAACATCGGTACCGCCTTCGTAGTCAGCGCTGCATTGATGTTGAGCCTAAGCCAGTCAGTGCGGTTGTTGACCCTCTCCGTGTCGTTCCCTGCCAGTAACTCGCAGCCGAGCTTGTCGGCCGGCTTGATCCGGCTGCCGTGATCCAGCTCGCGATAATTGCCGAACGCCTGTTGGTAGGCGATGTCCTGCGCTCCCGCACACATGCCAATGAGCAGATTCAACTGGCCGTTGTCGACGAACAGTCGGCCGGCGTTGAGCGTACGTGGCACAAGAAAGAAACCGCCGGCACGGAACGAGGTGCCGAAATCGATATCGTCGCCCGGCTTGGCCTTGGCGAAGAGACGAACCAATTCGGGGGCAATGCGGCTGATTTCATCCTGACTGAAATAGGGCACCGGTTCCTTGTTGCCCTTACGCTTGTAGAAGTGGCCGAGTAGCATGGTGACTTGTTCTGCGCTGAAGGCGACCGGATGCTGGTTGACGGCGGTGGCCGCTTCCAGCTGAACATAATCATTCCCTTCTGCCCAGAGTCCAGTGTCGCTGGCCGAGACGGTGGTTGCCAATACCAGGCTGGCGGCAAAGAAGCCGAGGCGAGTAATTAGACCATGCTGCATGTGCATTTCTCCAAAATGTTGTTGGCGGCAGTGGTTGCTGTATACCCCAATTAGGGAGTTAGTGTGCTTGTACAATAATGCATCAAAATAAAACTAGTTGACGCAAGTTGCGCCTATATTCTTTGCAAGGGTCTGATGATAACAGAAGGTACTTTCTGTGCCATGGAGGTTTTGAAATCTCCAATTCGTCGCGACTGAGACATGACACACTCAGGGGAAGGCTTGCCGTCTCGCCAAAAAATTGCCATAACCCGAAATCCAAGCAATCCTGAAGGATTCGGTAATAAATGGTTTGTGAGAGGTGTTGCAGCAAACCCTCAGGCTATGACCGATTTCTCCTAATTTCGAATAGCTGCTTCGCGGCCTGAGGCACTCCGTCAAGTCATTTTTTGCGGATTCAGAGACGTTAGCCAGTAGGGGCGATCCTCGAAGCTTTAGCGCTTTCAAATAAACGGATTCGTCATATAGAGTCCGTGTCTTCCAGCAGCGATAGATGATTCGTATCCACTTGAACGCCAAGGCTCCTACCACCACTCGATGTGAGCAACCTTTTTGGCGTTGTTGCTGATAATAGGCGCCTGCCCAGAATGATCTTGATATGGTTGAGCCCGCGCCCACTCGACAAAGGTTTGGCGGAGGAAGGTGGGGCAGGCGATGCGCCAATGGACCCAGCACTTGTTGCCGCTGCGCTCGAACCCAAGCGCACCTGCGGATTCGAAATCAAATCCGGAAACATCGAATGTTAGTGTCGAATATTCGTAATCCGCAGATGCATGTCCTGCCTTCGCTGACAGCTATCTGCCAGCTGTGACTAGTATCACTGAAAACAGAACGGAATGACTATAATGTGTCGAAAACTGCTTGTCACGAGTGACCACTATGTGGCGATCTGAATAACAGACCTGAATGCAAAGTTACGATGGGCTGCTTTCGGGCTGGCAATTATGCAACAACACATTCCACTCGGTTTTCGGGCTCCTCTCCGCTTTTCTTCTTCGTTCCTCTTGCCACCGTCCACCTCTTTGCTTGCCTGAAATATATTATTGTGCAATAACATATTCCTTAAACATTAAGTCAAGAATAATAATATTTTGCTGCAACGTAAATTCAAGAATATTCTCGCTTTACCAACGAACAGTGACGGAACAGCCTGCCCTAAAATACCAACTTTCATTCGCCCGCTAAAGCTCGACAATATGGCCAATGCATTCGCCAACAGGCATAAAATACAGCCCAGGAGGCCCTCAGATGGAAGAAGCCGCCACACAAAAAAAAGACAGCCAGCACGTCAGTCCAGCCCTGCTCACCGAGCACGATGTATTCCTATTCAAGGAAGGGACCCATACACGTCTTTCCGAAAAACTGGGAGCCCATCTCACTAGCAGCGAGGGACGCGATGGTGTGCACTTCGCGGTGTGGGCGCCGAATGCCGTCGCCGTATCGGTTATCGGCGATTTCAATGGCTGGGACAAGTTCTCTCAGCCTCTGGCTCAGCGGCCGGACGGTTCCGGCGTATGGGAAAACTTTGTGCCGGGCATCGTTAGCGGCGATTGCTACAAATATCACATCGCCTCGCGCGACCAGAACTACCAGGTCGACAAGGCCGATCCTTATGCCATGTTCAGTGAAGTAGCGCCACGCACCGGTTCCCGCGTCTGGGATCTGGCTTACGACTGGCAGGACGGGGAATGGATGTCGCGGCGGCGTGCGGCCAATGCGCTGGACGCCCCGATGTCGATTTACGAAGTGCATCTGGGCTCATGGAGACGGGTACCCGAGGAGGGCAATCGTTCGCTAAGCTACCGGGAAATCGCGCCGCTGCTAGCGGATCATGTGCGCGAACTGGGCTTCACTCACGTCGAACTGCTGCCGGTAACAGAGCATCCGTTCTTCGGCTCCTGGGGTTACCAGACCGCCGGCTATTTCGCCCCAACCTCGCGCCAAGGTACGCCGCAGGATTTGATGGCCTTGATCGATCACCTGCACCAAGCGGGCATCGGAGTGATACTCGACTGGGTGCCTTCACACTTTCCCAGCGACGAGCATGGTCTCACCTATTTCGACGGCACCCACCTGTTCGAGCATGCCGACCCGCGTCAGGGCCATCATCCCGAATGGAACGACGCCATCTTCAACTATGGCCGCAACGAAGTGCGCGCCTTCCTGCTGTCCAGCGCCCTGTTCTGGCTCGACAAGTACCATATTGATGGTCTGCGCGTCGACGGTGTCGCCTCGATGCTTTACCTAGACTACGGACGCAAGGAGGGCGAGTGGATACCCAACGCCCATGGTGGTCGCGAGAACCTTGATGCCATGCAGTTCCTGCGCAAGCTCAACGAGGCGGTATATCGCGATCACCCGGATACCCTGACCATTGCCGAGGAATCCACCGCTTGGCCGATGGTGTCGCGTCCCACCGATGCGGGCGGGCTGGGCTTTGGCATGAAGTGGAACATGGGCTGGATGCACGACACGCTGAAGTACTTCCAGCAGGATCCGGTATTCCGCAAGTTTCACCACGAAAAGCTCACCTTCAGCATCTGGTATGCATTCACCGAGAACTTCGTCCTGCCGCTGTCCCACGACGAGGTGGTGCATGGCAAGGGCTCGTTGATCGGCAAGATGCCGGGCGACGAATGGCAGCAGTTCGCCAACCTGCGCCTGCTCTACGGGCACATGTGGGGTCATCCCGGCAAGAAGCTCCTGTTCATGGGCGGGGAGTTCGGACAACGCCGCGAATGGCAACACGATGAAAGCCTGGAATGGCAGGTCCTGCAATATCCACTGCATGCCGGCCTGCAACGCTGGGTGAGCGATCTGAACTGCTGCTACCGTGCGGAAGCGGCACTCTACGAGAAGGACTTTTCCGGCGACGGTTTCAGCTGGGTGGACTTCCACGACTGGGAAGAAAGCGTGATCAGTTTCCTGCGCCATGGCCGCCAACCCGAGGACAGCGTGCTGGTGGTATGCAACTTCACGCCGGTGGTAAGACAAAACTATATCGTCGGCGTGCCGCGTGGCGGCTACTGGCGGGAGATTCTCAACAGCGACGCGGGCATCTACGGCGGCAGCGGCGTCGGTAATCTGGGCGGCGTCGAGGCCTCGCCGGTGGCGGCGCAAGGGTACTATCATTCCCTCTCGCTAGCCCTGCCGCCGCTGGGGGTGTTATATCTGAAACATGTGTCAGAAAACGGAGAAGCAGCATGAAGTGATAAAACCTCTCTCAGTTTTTGGCACTAAAATTGGCAGCAGGTCAGCACTGCAAGTGCTCTATTGATAGTTCCGATTATTCATAGGTAAGCCGTAATTTTGCCAACTGTTACTGTCCATCTCCAGCAACGCTGAACGTCTCGAATGTGCCGTTCCAGAGATTCACTGATCACTAGCCAATGACTGGTTGATACTGCGACTAGACTGCGCCAACTCACCTACTTTAGTTAGGTGATAGTTCAGATTTAATTTGGTGGCGCGAAGCAGTAAGTGGCGTGACACGCGACACAATTCTGCATGGCTGTGGAAAGTTGTTTGAGGATAGAAGCAGAATTGTTAATGGTTTTTGTTTCCTACGCGATCTGGTCGAAGACCTTGTGCGAAGCCATACCCATCTGCGTAAACGGTTCTGGAAACTTCACGCGACTCTGCGAAGGCAGTTCCTGCATCATGGACCCGCCGCTTTTGGATGCGGCCTCGACCATGGCCTGCATGTCGCCCAGAGCGAGACCGTCCGTAATCCCTTGAACGCTCGCCAGCATCTGGCGCATTTCCTCCGCTACGATCGTTATTTCAGCTTCGGTCAACGGGACGATCTAGCGGTTATCATCCACCTTCTCCCGCATCGGTTTGCCCGTCATTGGTTTACCCATGAAGCTACCGGCCATTGGCATCAGGTCCTAATCAAAAGTGGCTGTCGAGAATAACAAAGTGAGAACCACGCAGAGGTTGGACAGACGCATGGTGATTTCTCCGGGTGAATGAATTTTCAAAAATACCTTAAAAATTGACTCGAACGTCAGCTTTTCGCAACGATCGGTTGAGCTGGCAGTCGAAACCAGCCGTGTGCATGGCAAGTGGCTGAAAATATTTTGTGATGTGCTCTTTGCGCACCTCCCAATTCCCCTGTGCGCCGCCTCGATCAGCCGCAAGCGGGCGGAGGTTTAGGCGAGCACTGATGAAACAACTAGCCATTCGACTAGGCTGAAAAAATACTTCAGCCAAGTCGCTGGTTATGTTCGAGTCCCACAGTGGGGCGCGGGGGGTGGCGCCCCGCCAGGTCGAGTTGCGCAGCCCCGCTTGCTTGCGGCTGATCGAGGGAACCCCGCAGGGGCGGTAAACCGGGGACGATTTCTTTTGGTCACTTTTCTTGGCAAGACAAGAAAAGTGACTGATAGAACTACTAGCCATCTGACTAACCCAGCAAACGGCGCTGGGTAAGTCATTGGTTATAGCTGCCGGGCTACCCCGGCGAAGTTATCTTTGGTCATTTATGTTTCGACCACGCCTTTAGTCCTGAGCGATGCCGAAGGGTCAACACGAACGGCCTTATATATTTTAAGCATTCCCTATCCCACGAGTCGGCAAATTAATCTGCTTAGCAAACTCCAACATACGCTCTATCGACAGCACCGCTCGCGGAATGATCGCCGGATCGACGTGTATCTCGTTCTTGCCATTTTCCAATACTTCCGCCAAGTTGATCAGGCCGTTCATCGCCATCCACGGGCAGTGGCTGCAACTGGTGCAGTTCGCGCCGGCTCCGGCGGTCGGTGCTTCGTGGAAGACTTTATCCGGGCACAGCGTGCGCATCTTATGCAGGATGCCGTTGTCGGTGGCAACGATAAATTCCTGCGCATCCATTTGCTGCGAGGCCTTGATGAGTTGCGTGGTGGAACCGACCACATCCGCCAGTTTGACCACTGCGCGCGGCGATTCGGGATGCACCAGCACCTTGGCTTGGGGGTGCTGCGCTTTCAGTTCGATCAGCTCTTTCGCCTTGTATTCGTCGTGCACGATGCACGAGCCTTGCCACAGCAGCATGTCGGCGCCGGTCTGCTGCTGGATGTAATCGCCCAAGTGACGATCCGGTGCCCAGAGGATTTTCTGCCCCTGTTCCTTGAGGTGTTTGATGATGGGTAGCGCGATGGAACTGGTCACCACCCAGTCGGCACGCGCCTTCACCTCCGCGCTGGTATTGGCATACACCACCACGGTGCGGTCGGGATGCGCGTCGCAGAACGCGGCGAACTCGTCCGCCGGGCAGCCGAGGTCGAGCGAGCATTCCGCTTTGAGGTCGGGCATCAGCACGCGCTTTTCCGGATTAAGAATCTTCGCGGTCTCGCCCATGAAGCGCACCCCCGCGACCACGATGGTTTTTGCCGGATGCTGATGGCCGAAGTTGGCCATATCCAAAGAATCGGAAACGATGCCGCCGGTCGCTTCAGCCAGATCCTGCAAATCGGGATGCACGTAATAGTGCGACACCAGCACCGCATCCTGCTCGCGCAACATGCGCTTGATGCGCGCGATCAATTCCGGTTTTTCTGCTGCGCTCGGTTCGCGCGGAACCTTCGCCCACGCCACAGCTGTTGCAGCGCCGGGATGTTCATAGGCATACGGAATAACTTTTTCACTCATTGAGATTTCCTCTGGACGCGCGCTTTCGTCTGTATGCGATGGGGCAATTCCAATATTGCGGCGCGATTACTCGGTGAAAAAACTTTTTCTGCGGCATCCTGCCACGCCAGCCACTGAAAGTTCAAGTGCTCACGCGGCTCGAGTTGGACGGGTACGACACAAGGGAGTTCCAAACCGAATACATGCTCGGTGTTGTGAGCGATGTCGGGTGGGTAGCGGTATCGCCACTGCGGGTAAATCTCATAAACGTTTTGCGACTGCCAATCGCTGAGCGGATATTGACGCGCATCCAGCCCGGTTTCTTCGCGCACCTCGCGCAGCGCCGTCTCAACCAGCGTTTCACCTGCTTCACAACTGCCGGTGACAGATTGCCAATAGTCGGGATAATCGGCACGCTCCAGCAACAATACTTGCAGACCTGTCCTGGTGAAACCACTAGCCATTCGACTAGGCTGCCCAACAACAGCAGCCAAGTCGCTGGTTATGAGCTCTGTCGAAGGAGCGGTGTAGATCACTACCAGCACCGAGACCGGCTGTTTGTAGTGTTTCATGCCCTAGGCAAAAAATATCCAGAATGATTTTTTGTGCTGGCGCCAATACACCACCGTATCGGCAAAGATGTCCTGCGCAATTTCCCTATCGTTGGCGGAAAGACCAAGCGAGTCGCTGGCATTGCGCAGCAGCAGCACATATCCGCTTGCTTCATGCCACCACAGGTCGCACAGTGCGTCAGCCAAGGCATCCCAATTCGCGCCGAATTCAGGCGGAAAGTTGGCCGCAACAGCCAAGGCATTGAGCAAGTTCTGCTTGCCTTTGACGCCCTTGAGATCGGTATCGAACAGCGCAAAACCGGCTTCGTCAACCGCGCTGCGTAATGCTTCCACACTACAATCCAGCGTATAGCTGCCCGCCGCTTCCTGATTGCTCAGTTGTTGTGCCAATGAGTTCATGGCTACTCCCGAATTCGTTTGAAGGTTTGGTAATGATCGGCGGTGTAATAATACTCGTTGATCTCGCCGCTGATGATACGGCGCACACCGCGATTATGTACACCGGGCGTTATGACCGTGTACTCGTGATAGTAGCCGCGCTGACGCTTCGGCAAGACCTGCTCGAAGTTGTTAAACACCACGCCATCACGCGGGTAGGCAAACGGCCCGCCCTGCTTGATGGCACGCAAAGTGTCGCGCGCTTCGACTGGCAGTTCGGCAATCGCAATGACAGACAAACCTTCCTGTCCGCCTTGAGCAGGTTGAGCGCCTTGAGATACCAGCGGCAACCACAGCACCGCCGTCAACACAACACACATCAAACGCAACATACGCGACACGATTATTCCCTGGTCACTGCGGAAGGGTCGCGACGAAGCTGCGGGGTACCCACCGGCGGTGTCAACTCCGCATCCAGCTTGCTGGATAGCGGATTGCCTACCTTTGGTGTACTCCCTGCGGGTACTTCAACTTCAGCCGTGGTTTGCACTTGCTGGCGCAGACGGATGTGCAGGTCGCGTAACTGTCTTTCATCCACGGCACTGGGCGCCTGGGTCAGCAGACATTGCGCGCTCTGCGTCTTGGGGAAGGCGATCACGTCGCGGATGGATTCCGAACCGGTCATCATGGCCACGATACGATCCAGCCCGAACGCCAGGCCACCATGCGGTGGCGCGCCGTATTGCAATGCATCGAGCAGGAAACCAAACTTGAGCTGCGCTTCTTCCGCGCCGATGTTGAGCGCGCGGAACACCTGCGACTGCACCGCCTCCTGATGGATACGCACCGAGCCGCCACCGATTTCCGAACCGTTCAAGGCGAGGTCGTAGGCCTTCGCCAGACATTTGCCCGGATCGCTTTCCAGCAGCGCAAGATGTTCGTCCTTGGGGGCGGTGAACGGGTGATGGCAAGCGTTCCAACGCTGGGCTTCCTCGTCGTATTCGAACACAGGGAAATCCACCACCCACAGCGGTTCCCATGCGTTACCGTTGGTGTAACCCTTGTCGTGTCCGATCCGGGTGCGCAACGCGCCGAGCGCGTCATTGACGATTTTTTCCTTGTCCGCACCGAAGAAAATAATGTCGCCATTCCGCGCGCCGGTTCGTTCGATGATGGCGCGCAATGCCGCTTCGTGGAGGTTCTTCACGATAGGCGACTGCAAGCCGGTTTCGTTGAGCTGCGTAATGTCGTTGACCTTGATGTAAGCCAAGCCCTTCGCGCCATAGATGCCAACGAACTTGGTATAGTCGTCGATCTCGCCGCGCGAAAACGCGCCGCCGCCCGGCACGCGCAATGCAGCGACGCGGCCATTTTCAGAATTGGCCACACCGGAGAACACCTTGAACGCGACATCTTTCACCGCGTCGGTGACTTCGGTCAGCTCCAGCGTCACGCGCAAGTCCGGCTTGTCCGAACCGTAGCGCGCCATCGCCTCCGCATGAGTCATGCGCGGGAACGGATCAGGCAGTTCCACATCCAGCGTTTCCTTGAACACGGTGCGTATCATCTCTTCCATCAGCACGGTGATCTGCGTCTCATTCAGGAATGAAGTCTCGATATCCACCTGGGTGAATTCGGGCTGACGATCGGCACGCAAGTCTTCGTCGCGAAAGCACTTGGTAATTTGATAGTAGCGATCGAAACCCGCCACCATCAGCAACTGCTTGAACAACTGCGGCGATTGCGGCAGCGCGAAGAATTCGCCCGGATGCACGCGCGACGGCACCAGGTAATCGCGCGCGCCTTCCGGCGTGGACTTGGTCAGCATCGGCGTTTCGATGTCGATGAAACCGCGGCTGTCGAGGAAGCGGCGAAACGCCATCGCCACCTTGTAGCGCAGCATCATGTTCTTCTGCATCTGCGGACGACGCAGATCGATCACGCGATGGGTGAGACGCACCGTTTCGGACAGGTGCTCGTCATCCAGCTGGAACGGCGGGGTCAGCGCGGTATTCAGCACCTCGATCTCGTGGCACAGGATTTCGATTTCGCCGCTGGTGATATTCGAATTGGTCGTGCCTGCCGGACGGTGACGCACCTTGCCGGTGATGCGCAGCACAAACTCGTTGCGCACCGATTCGGCGATCTTGAACATCTCGGCGCGATCCGGGTCGCAGACGATTTGCGCCAGACCTTCGCGGTCGCGCAGGTCGATGAAAATCACCCCGCCGTGATCGCGGCGGCGATGCGCCCAGCCGCACAGGCTAACGGTTTGGTCGAGTTGGTCGGTGTTAAGCAGTCCGCAATAATGAGTTCGCATGATCCAGTTTCTAAAAATAAAGGCAAGCTAGTTTGATCAGGGATTGGGGGTGTGGACGCGATGCTTCCCGGTTTCGGAATCTGCCGCCACACCCATCGAAACGATGGAGCGCAAGGCCACATCCACCGTCATATCCAACTCGATGGTGTCGGCTTTGCGCACAAAGAAATAAAAACCGTTCACCGGACTTGGCGTGGTGGGAATGAACACCGCGACGTATTCATCCTCAAACTGGTCGATCACCTCGCCCGGCACACTAGTCTGAAATGCCAGCGACCAAGCCTGAGGATGGGGATAGCGCACCAGCAACACCTTGCGAAAGGATTTGCCGCTGCCCGACAACAAGGTATCGCTGACCTGCTTCACGCCCTTGAAGATACTGCCCACGAATGGCACGTGCAGCATCGCCTTTTCCCATTGCACCCACAATTGCTGGCCGAACACGTTGCGCATCAGCAAGCCGGTCAGCCCGACCACCGCCAGCGTCAGAATAATACCCAAGCCGGGAATGTGTATGCCCAACACCTTGTCCGGATGCCATTGTTCCGGCAACAACAACAGCGTTCTATCCATCGTCCCGATAGTCAGATTCAGCACCCACAAGGTAATACCAAGCGGAACCCAGACCAGCAGGCCGGTAATGAAATATTTTTTCATGCGTTAAGCAGTGCCGCTCGTCACAGGAGCCGCAAAGCTTTTGGCCGGGCACCCGGATGAAGCGGTGCTGGCGTCAGGCGCGGGCGCAGGAGTCGCGTCAGGCTTGGCTTCTGACTTGGCATCCGGCTTCTTGGGGCCGCCCTTGAAATCGGTAACGTAATAGCCGCTGCCCTTCAACTGAAAACCGGCAGCGGTCAATTGCTTGGCGAAAGTCTCCTTGCCGCATTCCGGGCAAGTAGTGAGCGGCGCATCGCTCATCTTCTGCATCACGTCTTGTCGCAAGCCGCAAGTACTGCACGCATAAGCATAAATAGGCATAACGTCTTCCTATTGAGTAATAATCAAAGGCGCGCATTATAACTGAGCGAGGCACGTCAGCACAGCCTAAGGATGTTTTGGATAACGGTCAAAGAGGTCAGCTCGATTTAGGGGGCTTCTAAAAATTCAGAGTTCGCCCAAATGCCCCACAAGGGGACGCCGATCCGCTACGGGCAAAAGCACCCCGTCCGGAATCGTCAGCAAGGCGCGGGAAAGGGGTAAGCAGGCAAGCCGTGTAGCGGCTGCTCGCAATAAATTTTAGTTCCGGCTAACCTAAAGGTTACCCTACACTGAAACTTCGTTTTGCAGCGCCGCATAAGGGTTATATGTAAGCAAGAAATTTTTTACGCAACGCAGCATAACCAGCCACTTGGTTGCCGTTAACCAGCGGCTTATGTCACCGTCTTTGTGTGACTTAGCCGAATGGCTATAACCAATGACTTGGATGTCGTTTTTGGACAGCCTAGTCAGATGGCTAGTAGTTCCACCAGTGGTTTCATCAGTAGTTCCACCAGTGGTTTCATCAGTAGTCTCATCAGTAGTTCCATCAGTTGGGATAAAATCTGGATTTTTATTCGATATTCCTTGCCTTCTTCCGCTATAATGCCCACCACCCTGCGCCTACCAATCAGCGTAGCGGTCTCTTTAGTTCACTCCCGATCATTTCGATCTCTTATTCGTCTGTCTCGATTGGTGCAGCTCTTGTGAGCGGCAGGCCGTCGCAGGAGCCTTGCTTTGCCAGAAAATATCAGAACGTCCAATGAAATTACTTTCGCCGATTTAAATCTGGCACAACCCCTGATGCGCGCGATTGCCGATGCGGGCTACACGACACCCACCCCGGTGCAAGCGCAGGCGATCCCACTGGTATTGGCCGGCGGTGATTTGCTGGCCGGTGCCCAAACCGGCACGGGCAAAACCGCAGGCTTCACGCTGCCGATCTTGCATCGCCTCTCCGCAAAACCCGCCGCGAATCCGCGCCCCGGCCGTCCGCGCTGTTTGATCCTCACCCCGACGCGCGAACTCGCCGCACAGGTGGAAGAATCGGTGCAGACCTATGGCAAATATCTGCCGCTGAAATCGATGGTGATGTTCGGCGGCGTGAATATCAATCCGCAGATGAAAGCATTGCGCGGGCAAGTGGACATCCTCGTGGCGACTCCCGGACGGCTGCTCGATCACGTCGGGCAAAAAACGCTGGACCTGTCCGGTGTCGAAATCCTGGTGCTGGACGAAGCCGACCGCATGCTGGACATGGGCTTCATCCGCGACATCAAAAAAATCCTCGCGCTGCTGCCCAAGCAGCGGCAAAACCTGTTGTTCTCCGCTACTTTCTCCGACGAGATCAAGGCTCTGGCCGACGGCCTGCTGAATAATCCTGCACTGATCGAAGTGGCGCGCCGCAATGCCACCGCCGAACTGATCACGCAGAAAATTTATCCGGTAGATCGTGAACGCAAGCGCGCGCTGTTGACCCAGTTGATCAAGGAGCACAACTGGTTTCAGGTGCTGGTGTTCACCCGCACCAAGCATGGTGCGAACAATCTGGCAGAACATTTAAACAAGGACGGCATCACCGCCATGGCCATTCATGGCAACAAAAGCCAGGCTGCGCGCACGCGGGCGCTGGCGGAATTCAAAACCGGCAAGCTGCAAGTCTTGTGCGCGACCGACATCGCCGCGCGCGGCATCGACATCAGCGAATTGCCGCATGTGGTCAATTACGAGTTGCCCAACGTGGCGGAAGATTACGTCCACCGTATCGGGCGCACCGGGCGCGCCGGCAGCGAAGGCGAGGCGAGCTCGCTGGTGTGCATCGACGAACACAAATTGCTTAAAGACATCGAGCGCCTGATCAAGCGCGAAATTCCGGTGGTGCAAATCCCGGGTTTCGAACCCGATCCGCGCATCAAGGCCGAGCCTATTCTTAATGGGCAAAATCGCGGCCAAGGCGGGCGCGGGCAGGGCCAGGGTCGCGGGCAGTCAGCGCCGCGTGCCGGAGGCGGACAGCCACGTAGCGGAGCGGCTGGCAAACCTGCGGCCGGTCATGGTGCGGGGCGCGGGGCTGCACCCGTATTGCACCGTTCCGGCGGGCGTGGCCGTTAGTCTTGCATCACTGAACCGCTCGGCCTGAGCTTGATAGAGGTACTGGCCAGCTTACCAACCAAGCTGCATCACTCGTGCAAATGCGCCCGATAGACAATCCTGTTTATCGGGCGTATTGTTTTGGCTACCCGATGCTCCACACTACATGACCATCCTGATGCCCAATTCGACCGAACACGCGGATCTGCAAATATCCGGCATGACTTGTGTCGCCTGCGCCGCGCGCATCGAGAAGGTACTCAACCGCATGCCGGAAGTTTCCGCTGCGGTGAATTTCGCCACGGAAAAGGCGCGTGTTGATTTCAATCCGCAATCCGTCAATGTCCCCGCATTGATCGCGGCGGTGCAGCGTGCAGGCTATGACGCTCATCCGCTGCGCGACTTCGCAGCGGAAAAAGAAACCCGCGCAGAAGCTTATCGCCACGAGCGCACGCAATTCATCATCGCCCTGCTGCTCACTACCCCCCTGCTGCTGGAAATGGGACTGATGTTCGTCGGCCTCCATACGATGATGCCGTTATGGCTGCAATGGCTGCTCGCCACCCCGGTGCAATTCTGGATCGGAAAGCGCTTTTACAGCGGCGCGTGGCATAGTTTGCGCGGCGGCAGCGCGAATATGGATGTGCTGGTCGCGCTCGGCACCAGCGCGGCCTATCTGCTGAGTTGCGCCATGCTGCTGCTTCATACCGGCAAACCAGTGTACTTCGAGGCCAGTAGCACCATCATCACGCTGGTGCTACTGGGCAAGCTGCTGGAAGCCCACGCCAAGGGCCGTGCTTCCGCAGCGCTGGAAGCCTTGATTAACCTGCAACCCAGGCTGGCGCATGTAGAACGCGATAGCGTCATGATCGACGTACCGGCAACACAGGTCAAACAGGGAGACATCTTTCTGGTGCGCCCCGGCGAAAGCGTACCGGTGGACGGCGTAGTGCTGGAAGGCGCATCCAGCATGGACGAAGCCATGCTCACCGGGGAAAGCCTGCCGCAGGAAAAGCACGCCGATGACAAGGTGTATACGGCCACGCTCAACCAACACGGCCTGCTCAAATGCCGCGCCGTGGCGGTCGGCGCACAGACCCAACTCGCCGCCATCATCCGTCTGGTAGAACAGGCGCAAGGTTCGAAAGCCCCAATCCAGAAACTGGCCGATCAAATTTCCGGCATCTTCGTGCCGGTGGTGCTGGTGATCGCCACGGCGACTTTCATCGTCTGGTGGGCGCTCGGCAGCGGCTTGGCAGCGGCATTAATCAATGCGGTGTCGGTGCTGGTTATCTCCTGCCCTTGCGCACTCGGACTGGCCACGCCAACCGCAGTAGTAGTCGCCACCGGACGCGCGGCGCAAACGGGTATCCTGGTCAAGGATGCCGCCGCGCTGGAACATGCCCACAAACTTTCCGTGCTGGTGGTGGACAAGACCGGCACGCTCACCGAAGGCAAACCCAAAGTTACCGACCTGTTGCCCGCATCGGGCAGCGATGACAAACATCTGCTGCAAATCGCCGCCAGCATGGCGCAAAATTCCACCCATCCCTTGTCGCGCGCCTTGCTGGAATACGCTCAGGCACAACAATTTGCGCCCATCCGCACCGACAGCTTCAACGAGCAATCCGGCAGCGGACTGAGCGCGAAGATCAACGGTACTGATTACCTGCTCGGCTCCCCGGCCTTCATCGCCAGTGAAAAAATTACGCTGGAGGACGTGCAGATACTGGCATTGCAACAACAGGGCAAGAGCATCATCGCCGTGGCGCGCGCCGACACCCTGCTCGGCAGCATCGCCTTCGCCGACACGCTGCGTCCCAGCAGCACCGATGCGGTGGCACGCCTCAGCGCGATGGGTATCCGCGTGGTGATGCTGAGCGGCGACAACGCCGCCACTGCGCAGGCCATCGCACGGCAGGCTGGCATTGCCGAATTCCGCGCCGAAGTGCTGCCGCAGGACAAGGCCGCGCATGTGCAATCGCTCAAGGCAGAAGGAAAAATGGTGGGCATGGTGGGGGACGGCATCAACGATGCGCCCGCGCTGGCGGCGGCGGATGTGAGCTTCGCCATGAAAAGCGGAAGCGACATCGCCATCGAAGCGGCAGACATTACTCTGATGCGCAACGACCTGATGGGCGTGGTGGATGCCATCGCCCTGTCGCGCACTGCACTGCATAAAATCCGCCAGAACCTGTTCTTCGCCTTCGCCTACAACGTGCTCGGCATTCCGCTGGCGGCGCTCGGCATGCTGAATCCGGTGATCGCAGGCGCGGCAATGGCGATGAGCTCGGTATCGGTAGTCAGCAACGCCCTGCTGCTCAAACGCTGGCAGCCTTATAATCGCAAAAACAATTAGCCAGTATTTTCAGACTCAATAGAGAGCCCATTATGGAAACGATACAACTCAACATCGAAGGCATGACCTGCAACGGCTGCGTGAACAGCGTGACAAATGTGCTGCAAAAAATCCCCGGCGTAAACAGCGCGGAAGTCTCTCTGGAACAAAAACGCGCCACGTTGATTTACAACCCCGCACAAAGCAATCCGGATCAGTTCAAGGCTGCGATTGAAGATGCGGGATTTGACGTGGTTTGATGTTGACCTTCAAGGATGGCAGGGCCGCACACCCTGAGGGAACTCTCAGGTAAAAGTAGCTATCACTTCCTGATTCTGCTTCTGTACCAATGCCGTGATTTCGCTCACCTCAGAGGAGGCTATGCCCAGTGTTTGCCATTCCTCGATGCTGATTTCCGGCTGGACACGTTCGCATATCCCGAATGTGGGTAGCAGTTTTTCTGCCATGTTGGCCATTCTGACCAAAGGCTGCCCAACAGATGCTTCTGCAGCGCCGGGCTGATGATGATAACGCAGCACGGCGACAATGGCCTCAGGCAAGTTCCAGGAGCGCGCCAATTCCGCGCCCAATTCGCCGTGGCTCATCTCCAGCATCTCCGTTTCGATCTCTTCCACCGACCGCCCAACTTCGGTGGCCAAACAGGCGTGAAATTTATCGCTGAGCTTGGGATTGATATGATCCAGTACCAAAAAGCCAATGTCGTGCAACAATCCGGCGAGAAATATCTCATCATCCAAAGGACGGGTATCGCCAGGCATGGCACGGGACATAGTATGCATCGCCATGGCGACCGTCAGACTGTGTTGCCACAGATTTTGCACATTAAGCAAACCCGCCGGACGCTGGGCCATTGATGACATCATGGCGAAACTCAAAGCAATCATTTTGACGCGTTTGAATCCAAGTAGCGCAACAGCATCCCTTACCGTCATTATTTCTTTTGACGCCCCGAAAAGGGAAGCATTGGACAAGCCAATGACTTTGGCGGAAAGCAGCGGATCCCGTTCAATCAGCCTGAGCAAAACCCGTTCACCCTCCTCCGTAATCAGCTTCAATGACAGAATTTCCTGCGCAATTTTAGGAATGGCGGGCAGCGCATTCAGATGACTGACTGCATCGCGCAAACTTTCCGAGGAGCTCATGGTTTTATTCATTTCCGGCTGCACAAACTATCAGCTTTTCCAATATGTTATTTACCCTTCCATGTCAGCATATTACCTGCTGGCATGGGGCGGGCGATGACGTAGCCTTGGCCGATGTCGCATCCCATATCCAATAACACTTCGTAGTGGTCATCTGTCTCAATTCCTTCAGCCACGGTAATGCGCTCAAAAGCCCGAGCCAAGGCAATAATACCCTGAACGATAACCCTGTCTCCCTTGTCTTCCAGCATACCCCGGATAAAGGACTGGTCGATCTTTAGTGTGTCCACGGGAAGATGACTCAAATACAGCAGCGAAGAATAGCCAGTGCCGAAGTCATCCAGGGCAAATCCTACCCCGATACTGCGGCACGCCTCGATTATTTTTGAAACTTTGGCGACATCTTCAAGGGCAGCTGTTTCCAGCACCTCAATCTGAAAACGTCCCGCAGGCAGGTCGGGGTAGTGCGACAGTTGCTGTCGCAGTTTCTCGACAAAACGAGGCGACTCCAGATGGTACGCCGATATGTTGACGCTGACTTCGATATCCAGTCCGGCAAGATGCCATTGCCTGAGCTGGTCGAGAGCAGTAGCAATGACCCAATCACCAATTTCGATATCGAGTTCCGTGTTTTCGATAGACTTCAGGAATTCGGCGGGCGGGAGCAAGCCGCGTTCCGGATGATGCCAGCGGATTAGCGCTTCCGCTCCGACCAGACGCTTGGAACGCATCTCAACCTTGGGCTGATAGTAAAGCTCAAGTTGTTCATGCAGCAACCCGTGTTTGACATGCGCTCGTATTACATGATGTTCGCGAGTGCGCTGGTCTTGCTCGGCATCGTGGAGATAGTAACGGTTCTTGCCGGACAGTTTGGCGGCATACATCGCCTGGTCGGCATGACGCAGCAGGGTATCGACATCTTCGTTGTCCAGCGGGTAGATACTGACCCCGATGCTGGCGCTCAGGAATAATACATTTCCCTTGATGGTAATTGGTTGCGCAATGGCTTCAAGCAAACGTTCCAGAGTAGTTACACATTCATTCCCCCGTTCCAGCCCAAGCAGCAAAACCACGAACTCGTCCCCGCCCAGACGGGCGACCGTATCTCCGCCGCGTATCGTGTTCTCAATGCGCCTGGAAATTTCAACCAGCACATGGTCGCCGGTTTCGTGCCCGAATTGATCATTGATGGGTTTGAAACCGTCAAGGTCGAGGTAGCAAACTGCCAGCATGTTCTGCTCGCGTATGGTTTGTGCCATCGCCTGCTTCATCCGGTCAGCCAGCAGCACCCGGTTGGGAATCCCCGTCAAGGCATCGTAATGGGCGATATGATTAAGCTGCTCTTCATGCTGCTTGCGGCTGGAGATGTCTTCTGCGATGGACCAGATATATTGCTGCCCATCCTTGCCGGTAACGAGCATGCCGTTAAGCCGGATGGGAAGCATATCCCCGCTTTTCTGGCGATAGGTTTTCTCGTAAGGACCATAGCGACCGGTTTTGCCAAGAGACTCCAGCTGCACAGCCTCCTCCTCTGCATATTCCTTCGGCGTCAGCGTCCAGTAATCCAGCTTTCTCAATTCATCTTCCGAGTAACCGCAAATCTGCTGGAACGCGTCGTTAAATTCAACGTAGTTCCCGTTCATATCCGTCAATGCGATCCCGAGGGGAGAAAGCTCATACAAACCGCGCAATTTTTCCTCGCTGATGCGCAGATTCTGTTCTGCAAGATTCTTTTCAGTAATGTCGATTGTTGCGCAAATTAAATAAAGCGGCTCCCCCGCTGCGTCAAACATGGGTTTCTTGAAGGTATGACCGATACGGTTTTCTTGCAGCTTGGCATTCCAGAACTCCTCCACAAAATCAACCGGGCGCCCGCCTTTAAAAACCTCCTGATCCTTGGACAGGAAGCGTTTGATCTGTTCGGGTGGAAAGAACTGACTGGCATCGGTGCCGTACAAATCGGTGAAGGACATCCCGAACTGTTGCTCGCACGCCTTATTCATCAACAGGAATTTGCTGTTGCGATCCTTGACAAAAATAGCGACAGGCAAAACATCAAAAAGCTCTTTAATGTGGCTTCCAAAGAAATTATTCTCCATGGAGTCCTGCATTGTCTCGCTGATTCTTTTCTTTTTGTCTGATAGCACGTTTTTCATTCCTGCTCATTCACCACAACGGACAAACGAAGCGACACACTGGATCAATGCAAGGCCTGCTTGAACTCTTCATGAAAATGACGGAAGGCGCTGTCGAGCAGTAGCACGGCGCCATTAACGAGATGGCAGCGACCGCTGCCGGGAAGCATGATGCAGAGGTTTTTCAGGGTATTGAGGTCGGCCGTCGTGCCGTGCCCGGTATCTATGCGATCCAGCAGTCTGCTCATGGTAGCGGTTCCGGTCTTGCATGAGGGACATTGGCCACAGGAGGAATGGGCGAAGAAGCGCATGTATTCTGCCACGCGCTTGACGATGCCGGTACCTTCCGAAACAACGATCATGGCTCCCGTTCCAAGGCTGCTGCCGCGTGCGCGCACGGATTCGAAATCCAAAGCCACGTCGAGGTCAACGGGAGTCAGCAGATTACTCGATGGGCCGCCGGTAAACACCGCCTTGAGCGGCTTGCCCGACAACAGGCCGCCACCATGAACGAAGATGAGTTCGCGCAGCGACGTACCCATGGGCAGCTCAAACACGCCGGGATGCAACACGTCGCCGCTCAGGGAGTAAAGTTTGGTTCCGCTGCCTGCTCCCTTACCGAGGGACTTGAACCACGCGCCGCCGCGCATCACGATGTGGGATACGTGCGCCAGCGTTTCGACGTTGTTGATCACGGTCGGGTTGCCGTATATGCCTGCCTGCGCCGGATAAGGCGGCTTGCCGCGCGGGAACGGAAAGCCGCCTTCGATCCATGCCATCGCCGCCGTTTCTTCGCCGCCGATGTAATGCCCGGAGCCGGGGCATAGTTTAAGCTCCAGCGGTTTGCCCAGCGCGGCCGAGGCGAGCGCCAGCAAATCCGAGCCTTCCCATTGGTCGAGCGCTGATCGCATCGCTGCGAGGGGTCGCTTAATGTCGGGATTGATATAGAACACGATGCGGTTGGCACCGATCGCCAGCGCTGCCACTACCGCACCTTCAATCACCTGATGCGGCGTTTCTTCCAGCAGCAGGCGATCCTTGAAGGTGCCGGGTTCGTCCTCGTTACCGTTCACCACCAGATATTTGTCCGGCTTGGGCAGTACTGGAGCGGCCATTTCCCACTTGCGCCACACAGGGAAACCGCTGCCACCCAAACCGCGCAGATCGGAAATGCGGACTTCCTCATGCACGGCGGCGGGATCTTGCACGGCACGGGCCAGTGCTTCGCCACCGCCCGCCTTGCGCCAGCGCGCCATGTCGGCGCCGACGCGCTGGTCTGGGTGGAGTAAGACCAATGGCGTTTCAATATTATTCATTTCAGATTTCAGCGATCCCATGCGCCTCCCGCTGCGTAATCCGGCAAGACTTGAGGCGATCGTTGCGTCATCGGCATCCCGGCAATAGTCAGCTCGCGGCGCAGCCGGTTCACATGTTCGAGGGTGACCTTTTTGGGGCCGCGATCTCGATTGGAGGTGGCGGCCGCACCGGCGCGGCGACCAAAACTGATGATATCCAGCAAGGCGTTGCCCATCAGGCGATTGCGTCCGTGGATGCCACCCGACACTTCGCCTACCGCGTAAAGGCCAGGAACGGTTGTCGCGCCGTTGACATCGATGACCACGCCGCCATTCTGGTAATGCAGGGTCGGGTGAATCAGCAAGGGTTGGGCGCGAGGGTCTACACCAGCGATTCGGGTGCGCGTCATCAGGTTGGGAAATTGTTTTTCCAGCAGACCCGGCTGGGCGCGTTCCAGACGCGGTGTGTCCAGCCATACACCAACGCGCTGCTCGTCAACGCGGATGCCGCGTCCTTCGCTGCATTCGCGCAAGATGGCGGCACACACCACATCGCGCGGCTGCAGTTCGTCAATGAAGCGTTCACCGAGAGCGTTCACCAGCAAAGCGCCTGCCGCACGCACGCCTTCAGTCACCAACTTGCCCGCCAAATGGGAAGGATGCAGCAGGCCCGTGGGGTGATACTGAAAGGAATCCAGTTCGCACAGACTTGCGCCGATGCGGTATGCCAGCACCAGGCCGTCGCCTGTCGCCCCCAGATGGTTGGAGGTCGGAAAGCCGTTCAGGTGCAGTCGCCCCAACCCGCCAGTGGCGAGAATTACAGAGCGGGTGCGTACGATACGCAAGCGGTCGTCCAGCAGCGAGGTGAGTACAGCGCCCACGCATTTTTGTCCGGTCTCATTGGAAAGCAACTCAACGACAGGGCTTTGTTCCCACACCTCAATGCTGCGATGCTGAATAACGGCTTCACGCAGCACGCGCATCATTTCCAGGCCAGTATAGTCGCGGCAATGCACCAGGCGCGGGGTGCTCATGCCGCCCGCACGCCGCGTATGCAGGTCTCCACCCGTTGTCTGCTCAAACTGCATGCCTTGCTGGATCAGCCAGCGCAGCACTTCCGGGCCATCCTCTGCCATCGCGGATACCAGCGCCGGATCACCCGCATGGTGTCCTCCGCGCAGGGTGTCCTGAATGTGCCGCTGAACAGAATCGTCCGGTTCGATGGCAGCCTGAATGCCACCTTCAGCCATCACCGTATTGCTGTCGCCGAGGCGCAGTTTGGTTGCCAGCAGCACGCGCGCGCCTTTTTCAGCGGCCATCAGCGCCGCCGCACAACCGGCACCGCCACCGCCGATCACCAGCACGTCAACATCGGTCACCGGGGTGCCTGCCAGATCAGCCTCATCGATGAAGGCTTCGGCCTGCAGCAGTGCGGCCAGTTCGCGTTGGCAACTGTCGCCCGCGTTCGCTCCCACCGTCAATTTAACCACGCTGTCGCGCAAGTGGTCGGGGTGGTAGGTATTGAGCAGCGCTTCTACATCGACTGGCTCAGGCAACGGCCCAAGCTCCGCATCGGAGCGGTAGCGCGCCAGCGCCTCGGTCAGAGGAATGCCATTACTCATCTTTTTCTTCCCGAGTCATTCCTGGTTTATCTTTATCCTGACGCAGCTCTTCCAGCCGGTGGATGAGGTTGGGCGGGCGCAGATGGAAGTGCGCCGTCACGCGCCGACTGAACAGTCCCACATGCGCCGGTGCGATCAGTTCGGGGCAAGCTCCATCACACAGTTCGCACATGACGCACTCGAAGAATGTCTCTCCCGCATCGCGGAAGCGGCCTGCAGCAGCTTGCGCAACACCTTCCTCGACTTTAATCCCCTTGGGGCATGATACATCGCAGCCGTGGCAATGACGGCAACGCGCCGCTTCGGGAAAAATATCCTGGAAGCGTTCATGAATGTCCCAGCCGTCCTTGAAATCGTTGAGTTCGTAATGATGCCGTGGCGCCGATGCCGGGGGCAGGAAGATAACCTCGGCGCCGTTCTCGACAAAAGTCTGACAAGCGAGACCGACCGACACTTGTTTGCCGCGCTTCAGCATGATGCGGCAGGAACCGCATACGCCTTCCATGCAGCCGACTCCGGTCACCCTTGGCACACCGCCTTCCCAGGCAGCCTCGACCACGGTCACACCGGCGTGTGCGTTGACCGCGACTCCGTTGATAGTCAGGGCAACAGACTGACTCGCGTCAGCCGTGCTTGCCGAGGGATTCTTTATGGTCATGGACGCGACAGGTCAATGACCTTGCGCAGGTCATAGTCCTTGTGGCCGCCGACGCGCGTTACCAATTCGGCCATGCGCTCGTCCAGAGTGGGGCGCTCGACCTTGTATAGCAGCCCGGTGGGAATACGCCCCTCCTGTTTGGCTTTTTGAACCACCTGCATGGCAATCGACACGTCAGTCACGTCATGGCCGACATCCAGCGTCTCACAGGCGCTCTTGAATACCTTGGCGGTGTCGATTTCGTTGTAGGTCGGGCAGTGGGAGAGCAAGTTAATGAAGGAGAATCCCTTGTGCTCCATGCCCTCCTTGATCAGTTGCGAGGCCAGTTTCACGTTACCGGCAAAGGCCTGTCCAACAAAAGTCGCGCCATAGGTCAGCATGTACATGATGGGATCCAGCGGCTCTTCCACAGCACCGAAAGGGGTAACGGACCCCTTCATGATGCGATGGGAAGTGGGTGATGTCTGCCCTTTGGTCAGGCCGTAAACATGGTTATCCATCAGGATGTAGGTCATGTTGACGTTCTTGCGTGCCATGTGCGGCATGTGTCCGCCGCCGATGGAAAAACCGTCGCCGTCGCCGCCGGTCACTACCACGGCGAGGTCGGGACGCGCCAGCTGTGCGCCGGTCGCAACAGGACCCGCACGGCCATGCAGGGTATGCATCTTATAAGATTTAACGAAATAGGGCAGGCGCGAGGAACAGCCGATACCGGAAATGCTCACCAGATTTTCCGGTTCCACACCGATTTCGGAAAGCGAGCGCAGGAACGATGTCAGTACGCCGCTGTGGCCACAGCCGGGACACCAGAACGACGCTACGCCGTCACGATAGTCCTTGGGTTCGAGTTGTACTTTATGAAAGCGCTCTTGAAGTTTGATGGGTGCGTTCATGCCAGCATCTCCTTAACACGTTTAACAATCATTTCCGGCGTGAATGGCAGTCCGCCGCAAATGGTGTAGGACTCGGGACGCAACGAGGTTTCCGCACGTACAAAATGAGCCAGTTGTCCCAGATAATTGACCTCGGGCAGCAGGATGCGCTTGCAGCCCGCGCCGAAATCCTCGAATTGCTGCACCGGCAACGGGTGCAACAGCTTGGGATAGAAACCCTTGACCTTGCAGCCCTCGGCGCGCAGACGTTGCAGCGCCTCGCGTACCACGCCGATGGTGCTGCCCCAGGCGATCACGCCAATATCCGCCGCGCCCTGCCCATCCACTTCAGCCAATGGCATGTCGTTGGCCACGGTTTTCAGCTTGTTAAAACGCTTGGCCTGCATGATCTCGTGGTTCTCGCCCGCATAGCTGGGCATGCCGGATTCGTTATGCTCCAGACCGGTAGCAATGTGCATGCCGCCGGGAGTGCCCGGATCGACCATCGGTGAAATTCCGCTTGCGGTCAGTGCATAGCGCTTGAATTCACCCTTGCCATCCCAGCGTTCGCGATTCACGATCTTGTAATCGTCCGGGTTTGGATAAGGCACGCTCTGTGTCGAGAAGGCCAGCGAGCCGTCGGATAGCAGAATCACCGGGCACTGATATTTTTCGGCGAGATTAAATGCCGTCACGGTCAGACCGATACAGTCATGCACGTTTTCCACAGACAGTACGATGCGTCCGCAATCGCCATGTCCGCCATGTATCGCCAGGAACAGATCAGATTGTTCATGTTTGGTCGGCAGGCCCGTTGATGGCCCGCCACGCTGCACGTCCACCACCACACAAGGCGTCTCGCTCATGAATGACATACCCAGCATTTCGCTCATCAGCGAGAGGCCGGGGCCGGAGGTGGAAGTCATCGATTTCTTGCCGGCGTAGGCGGCGCCGAGAACCTGGGAGATGGAGGCGATTTCATCTTCGGCCTGAATCAGCGTGCCGCCGCGTTTGGGCAGATGTTTGGCCACATAGATGGCGACTTCGGTCGCTGGAGTAATGGGATAGGCGGAAAAGAATTCCAGCCCCGCGATCAGCGCACCGAGACCGATGGCATTATTGCCCGACATCACAATGACATCGCGCTTGGCGTCAGCCTTCGGCGTGCCGATGGCCCATGAATCGGTTTTCTTCAAAGCTCTTGCCAATTCCTGCCCGCGCTCGAATGCTTTCAGGTTGCCCTGAACTACGGCATCGCCACGACGCGTAAATTTGGTCTCGATCACTTCGCGCAAGGAGGCTTCCGGAATGTTGAACAAGACAGACAATGCGCCCATCGCCACCATGTTCTTGGCGCGCACGTTATTCAGTTCCTTCGCCGTCTGGGTCATGGGGATCGGGTAGGCATGCACGCCTTCCGGAATGTCCGGCTCGAAATCGCCGGGGCAGTCATACACCAGAGCATGGCCGGGTTTCAGCCGCGCCTTGTTCATCTCGTAGGCTTCGCCGTTAAACGCGCACAGGACATCGAAAGTATCGCCATGATTGTAGACAGGCTCTGTGCTGGCACGCACCTGATACATGGCATAGCCACCCTTGATTTCCGCAGGGAACGTCTTGAATGTGTACACGTCGAGACCTACGCGCGCGCATGCCTGGGTAATAAAATCGCCGACGGAGATAACGCCTTCGCCACCTTCGCCGCCGACGCGGATGATCAGATCATTTTTGTTCAAGTCCATACCTCTAAATTTAATGGTGAAATTTATACCAAATCCATGGTCAGCTCGGGATAGACCACGACCTTAGGCAACCGTTCCAGAATATTTCGATTCTGGCGTCTGTATATTCTTTATCTGGCCAGTTTGCTTCAGCACCCCGACTCAAACCAGATGCACGCAATTCAGCCCTCCAGCCAGTACGCGCGACAACTCTGTACCCGTACCGAGTAAACCCATCACGTACTTGAGGTAAGTTTGCCGACCTGCCGGAGACTCCGCAAAAATCATAAAACGCGGCAATTCGCGTAGCCGACCAAGGAGAGTGAGTCCTTTTTACACATGGCGTGGCTTGGCAGGCATACGGGAATTTTAATTGATATGCTCCAAAAGCTCAATGGGACAGCGCCTATGCCATTGCTCATAACATGGGATTTTGACATGGAGCAGGTTACGGGATTGATATCGCATCACGTATCTCTGCCGTGCTTATTTTGCTATGATGCCAGTGGGGTTAATCCGTACATTCAGGCCATAAATGCCGACAGCTTCATGGCGGATTGAGTTAACACGCGAAAGGGGATTGAAATGTCATTAGTGCTTGATACGCTGCGCATCTCAACGATTACCGAAGAGTTGACCGATGCCGAGCTGGAAATTTGCGAGGGCTTGTTTGATGTCCAGAACCATAAGGCAGGCGATCTGATTGTTCAGCCTGGCGGCAAGGAACCTGACAACCTGTACATTCTTGCGCAGGGCGAAATACAGGTGAAAATTCACGGCGATGCTGGTGACAGCGTGATTCATGTGCTTAAACCCGGCGATGTGGCCGGCATCATCACCTTTGTCGGTGGCTCCCCCTCGCAACACAGCGCGGTGCTCAGCTCGGTAGGCGAATCCAAAGTGCTGAGCATGCCCAGCGCCAAGTTCGACACGCTGGTCACTTCACGCCCGATGACCGCGCACAAAATCATGCGTGGCGTCGTGCGCTACATGCACGGCATCGTGCGCAACATGAATGCCAAGTCTTCCGATCTGAACAGCTACATCTATCGCAACAGCGGGGGATACTAAGCTGACCCTGCTCCGTAAAAACGTATTTCTTAACTGAGGATAGAATTCAAGTTAAAGAGACGTAAAAATGACAGCAGAATAAAGACAAGAGAGCGGCAGCAACAGTACTCAACTCAGCTTCAGCAATGCTTCAAACTGCTCAATCGGAACGGGCTTGCTAAACAGAAATCCCTGGTAGTGAGAGCAGCCTTTGCCCATGAGAAGTTGTTGCTGCGCTTCTGTCTCCACCCCTTCGGCAATGATACCTAGACCCAGGCTGTCCGCCATGGCAATTATGGTGCGCACAATCGCTTTATCATTGCTATCGGAGGCAAGATCGCGCACGAACGACTGGTCAATCTTGAGTTGATTGAGCGGTAGCTGCTTGAGGTATTGTAAAGATGAATAGCCGGTGCCAAAATCGTCCAATGAAATACGGACGCCGATTTCGTTCAATGCATTCATGGTTGAAATGGTGCCTTCTATATTTTCAATCAACAGGTTTTCTGTCAGTTCCAACTTGAGATAAATCGGGTTGACGGCATGGCGTTGCACAGCGGCTTTCACATGATCCACGAAATTAGCCTGGCGAAATTGCTTTGCACTCACATTTATGGCCAGAACGAGGTTTTGGGTCAGTGCGTCTTGTTGCCATGCCTTTAGTTGAGCACAAGCCGTATCCAGAACCCATTGCCCGATGAGCAGTATCAGGCCTGTTTCTTCCGCCAGCGGAATAAATTGTGCGGGAGGCACCAAACCTCGTTCGGGGTGCAGCCAGCGGATCAAGGCCTCGGCCCCCAATGATTGATGCAAGCTGCCCACCTGAATCTGGTAATACAACTGAAATTCCTGATTCACAATAGCCTTGCGCAATTCTTTTTCGAGCGCTGCGCGCGCATTGACGGTAGTCTGCATCTGGGGATCGAAGAAACGGAGAGCGTTGCGCCCGGCTTTCTTGGACTGATACATGGCGATGTCTGCTTGTTTCAGCAGTTCTTCTATCCCCGATTGCTGGTCCTTGAACAGGGTGGCGCCGATGCTTGGTGTACCGCGATATTCATGTGTGCCAAGCTGGTAAGGTTGGTTAAGGGTGGCGAGAATTTTCTCTCCAATGGCTTTCGTCTGCTCCGCCGCTTCGAGAGTCTGCTCGCTCAGATCTTCCAGCATTACCACGAATTCGTCACCACCCAAGCGAGCCACTGTGTCCCCTTCGCGCACGCAGGATGCCAGACGTTGCGCTACCTGCTGCAACAGCAAATCTCCGGTAGCATGACCGAGAGAGTCATTGATGGTCTTGAAATCGTCCAGGTCAATAAATAGTAGCGCAGCTTCACGGCCACTACGCAGGCTGGAAGCCAATGCTTGCTTAAGACGATCCAGCAGAAGCCGTCGATTGGGCAGTCCAGTGAGGCTATCGTAGAACCCTAGATTCTTGATCTCCGCTTCCGCCGTCTTACGTTCCGTTATGTCGTGCAGAATGGCAACGTAGTGGGTGATCTCTCCGATATTTCCCTTCACCGCAGTAATGGAAAGCTGCGCCGGATACACTTCACCGGTTTTTCGCTGATTTAAGATTTCTCCGTTCCATGCGCCGGTGCGCTTAATGGTTTTCCACATCACCGCATAAAAGGCTGCATCATGGCGGCCAGACTTAAGCAGCTTTAGTGTCTGACCTACTGCTTCCTCTGCTGTGTAGCCGGTTATCTCGGAGAAGGCGCGGTTGACCCGCAGAATTACGCCATTGATGTCAGTAACCAACATGCCATCCTGAGACTCAAAAACGGTGGCTGCAATGCGAATGCCTTCCTCTGATTGCTTGAGACGCGTAAGCACTTTCCAAAGGAAGAGTGCCTGAAAACCGCCAATGACATTCGCATTGCCCAACCGAGCTTCGGCATAAGCGGTGACACTATTATCACTTGTTAAGTTGAAAGCAATGCAAGGACTGCTTGCCTCAATTGCTTTGGAAAGATTGGTAAAATTTTTGATGCCGTGTTTCTTTGCAATGGCCAGTGCCGGGGCTTGCGGATTAGCATCGATGATTCCGACAATTTCAATTAACGGATCGGCAAGAAAGAGTTCAAGCATCGCCGTGCCGCCACGGCCTGCCCCCATGACAAGTATTCTTTGGCTACTTTGGCGCTTTACTGTCATCCCGGACCTCACGGCAATCAGTCTGCGATTGATTATATCGCCTTCCAGTGGGCAATTTCTTTCATTTCATCTTGAGTCAGGTGCGCGCTGAGCATCTACTTTCAACTCAAATCGCAGGTCATTCCACCATACTGGGCGTAGCAGCCGGTCGAGAAGGGCCGGCCGACTTGCGACCGATAAACATTCTATTCGCCCACGACTGCTTTGCTATCGATTGCCGTTGTTCAATTTCATATGTTTGACGTGCGGGTAATGGCGCGGTACAGCATATCAGATTGCCATATTTGTTGTCCGAAAGCCGAACTAGGTCAACGGTACTGGATGAAAATTAACCAGCGAGCGCAGCTTCGCATCCTCAACGCGAATGTGGTGGATCAACCAATCACGCAAATAGGACAACACATCAAACTGGGCAACCAGTGGATTCTCGTGCAGCTCTTCGTAAAATTCGCGGATTTTGGCTTCAAATTCATGATGCTGCTTTTCCTGGAGATGGATACCTTTATACCCGTAGTGTTGCATCATCTTTTCCTCAGCACGGAAATGCACTTTGGCGTAAGCATCGGTTGCCTTAACAAGCCTTGCCACTTCACGAGCACCACGCTTGTTGCTGACCACTTCGTATAAATCGTTGATCAGGTCAAACAGATAGCGGTGGTGTTCATCAATGGTATCGATTCCAATACTCAGGCTTTCATCCCACTCCACCCATGTGTTGGCGCGCAAAGGCAGAGGTGGCAAGGTGATAGACTTTTTGGGGTCTATGATGTCATCTCGATAGAGTTCACGGATACGCAAAATTTCTGGCATTGCGGCCTCAAATGCACACACAACGGCAGGATCAAAATATTTCCCCGATTCTGACATGATCCAATCTGTTGCCTCTCGAACGCTCCATGGCTCCTTGTATGGACGGATCGAGGTGAGTGCGTCAAACACATCCGCCACGGCACAAATACGAGCCAGTATTGGAATCTCTTCCCCAGCCAATCCTTTCGGATAACCCGCGCCATCCCAACGTTCATGATGAGATCCAGCAATATCACGCGCTGCCGTGATCAGAGAATCATTGCCTTTTAGTATGCTAACCCCAATGTCTGTATGCGTCTTCATGACCTCGAATTCCTCCGTGGTCAACTTGCTGGGCTTGAGCAACACAGCATCGGCTATACCGATTTTGCCAACATCATGCATTGGAGCCGCCATATACAGCAATTCCCTTTGATCCGAAGCTAGCCCTATAGCTTTGGCGATTGCCTGGGCAAAATTGGTCATCCGCATGATATGCCAGCCAGTCTCGTTATCCCGATACTCCGAAGCCACGCCAAGACTCTGAATCGCGTCTGTGCGCGCCTCCTCAAGTTCGAGTTCCCGAATATTCATGGTTTCGATGCTCAACGCGCGTTGCACCAAGCCTGAAAGGGCGCGTGACAAGCCAGTCATGAAATCAAGATGAGTTGATGAAGGGGAATATGGAAACGGAGCAAACAGGACGATGTAGCCGATACGTTTATTTTCGATGTCCAATGGCAGTAAAAACAGTTGCCGTCTCTCGCCCCGAACTGGGAAATCATCCAGTACGCTTGATTTGATCAGACTGCCCGGCAAAATTTCCGCGCTGTCAAAAGAGCTCAGTTGCCACCGATAGTCAGCCTTCCAGGCTGGCTCCATGCCAAACTGGGCAACCTGAAAGTAACGTCCTCGTGGATTGAGCAGTACTACCGCACTGCGCGATTCAAAAGGTAAGTCACGAATATCGCGCAACATGCCAAACAAACGTTCTAGCAGAACATCAAGATCGGAAGTAAAGCTACTGGTTACCGTCAACTCGTAGACCAGTTTGCTGATTGCCAAGAACTCTTCTTCTTTATTCATGCTGGATGATAAGTGCAAGTATGCTCGTGGAGCATGCTACCTCATTTGGAAAAGACTGTGAAATCGAATTACACAAAATCGGCGCTCGGCCAGTCTCCGCAGATAAATGCTGATAGATTCTCCATGGAGGATCCAGCCACAGGTCGCCCGCACAATATTTAGTCTAATTGGCAGGTAGGCCTTCATGCTGACTGCAGGCACTTGATTTCAGTCAGGCGTTGCACTTAAAAATTGAACTCGCGAAATCCTATTCCGTATACGACTCGAAGATATCTCGGAACAATAGGTTATTTTCCGTGAACGCCGCAAGAATTGCCGGATCGAAATGCTCCGGATGGGTGCGTCCATCGCCGCGCGTTATGATGCTCATAGTCTTCTGATGGTCGAATGCAGGCTTGTATGGCCGTTTGCTGCGAAGGGCATCATAGATGTCGCAAATGTTCATTATGCGCGCCGACAGTGGAATATCCTCACCCTGCTTGCCATTCGGATACCCCCCACCCTCCCAACGCTCATGGTGATTAAGCGCGATCTCGGCACCCATTTTAAGATAGGGTGACTTGCTGTTGCCGAGGATCTTTGCACCTATTGAGGAGTGTGCTTTCATGACCAACCACTCATCTGGCGTGAAACCGCCCGGTTTGAGCAAAATATGATCAGGAATGCCTATTTTTCCTATGTCGTGCATCGGACTCGCGTGAAAAATCATGTCGATGAACTTTGCATCCATGCCGAGTATCTTGGCAAGCTCGCGGCTGTAATAGCTGATGCGTTTCACATGCGCGCCGGTATCTTCATCCTTGTATTCCGCAGCGAGCGTCATTGTGAAAATGGTTTCCAGATAACTTTCCTGAAGATCGGCTGTCCTTTCCTTCACGCGCTGTTCCAGCATCTCGTTGTAATTGCGTAATTCCTTGTGTAACAGGCGCACTTCCAGCATGTTTTGAACACGCGCCAACACCTCGGAAAGCTCAAATGGCTTGCTAATAAAATCTTTCGCTCCGGCCTGTAATGCGCGTAGTTTATGCCTGGGTTGGGCGGTAATCGCAAGGATGGGGAGATATCCATCTGTTTCTATTTCGCTCAGGCTTTCCATCACCTGAAACCCATCCATGACGGGCATCTGAAGATCGAGCAGAATTAAATCAAAGCGGTTCTTGAGGTGAAGCTCGCATACCTCATTCGGCGCCATCGTGGAAGTAATTGAAAAATAGCCAGCATCGCGCAACATCTGATCGAGCAGAAGGACATTGGTCTCCTGATCATCAACGATCAGAATTCTGCCGTTATGAATATCAGATGAACTTATCATGAGAATCGCAGCGTTTATTTGCTCATTTGCATACTACCCCATCCTGATATTCGCAGCTATCCATTGCTCAAAATCGATTGACTTATGGAGCCGCAATGAGTGCTTCCGAATTTATTACTCTGTTCGTTACCGTACAGAGCCACTATGGACTGCAACATATTGTGGTGACGCATGATGAACAAGAACTTTGTTTGTCTGTGCCACGACTAACGCAAGCCCTGTGAGGAGAATGATCTTGGCTAAAGGACAGACGATGAAAAATCAACCATCATATTCTCACGGCCTGCTTTTTTCGGTTGCGCCAGAAAGCTTATCTTCACTTCACCTGAATGATGATGGGTTGGACGGGTTTAGTTGGAAGGTATCTGATTCTCAGTCTCCGAGTGACTCGTATGTGCAGGTCGTACTCAATTATTTGAAAACATTTCTCGCATGATAGATGCCCTATTGAACACACCGCCCGTTCACTCTGTCTGCAAAAAGATGAAATGCCAACAAGGATATGCAAAAGTAGTAATTGATAATAAGTGCGTACGTAATTTATCAGTTGATTCCAGGTTGGCATTTCCCGAACAATCCCCTAAGGTGCATCGAGAGTGAATACATCAATTCAGCTTCCATTATCCATAGTTTTGGCCGTGCTATGTATGCTTGTGACGGGAAATTATGTGTTTAACCGCTATCAGCTACTAATCGAAGCACACAGGGAACATACAATAGAAAAGCCATTGGTCGGGATCAAAAATATTTCTCCACTTATCCTCCAAAAACATAAATATGATCAGACAGTCGAAGATGCCGCACGCATTTATGGTTTGGATAGCGCATTGCTCTATGCGGTAATCTCGGTTGAGTCTGGCTACAATCCGAAAGCTATTTCAAAAAATGGCGCGTCAGGATTAATGCAACTCATGCCAAATATTGCTAAACATTATGGTGTTGTGGACTTGCTTGACCCCGTGCAAAATCTTCATGGTGGCGCGAAGTATTTGCGCGATATGCTGATCCTGTTCAACAATGACGTAAGCCTTGCCGTTGCTGCATACAATGCTGGCGAAACAGCAGTCATACGGCACGGGAACCATATCCCACCCTATCGCCAGACCATGGATTATGTTCCACGCGTATTGAATTCTTATCGGGAATACCAAGAAAATCGCCCGCGCCAACCAGATGTCTTATTCATTAATGGAATAGTACACTCACCGCTGCCACTCAAGGCGCCCACCTCTTATCATGGCAATACCAATGGATTCGCGGTGCAGGAGAATCTCTAGCGTATCAGGAGAAGTTCTACCTGATTGAGTCGATTTCCTTCCGCGAAGCAGACACTCGTCACCGGCCGTTTGGCGCATTCCTGCCAGAAAAACAGCCGTTACTTGGGTGAAGTGGGTATCAATTTCAGGCAAAACCGGCAAGAAGCCAAAATAGCTGGTAGCGGGCGGCAAAGTCAGTATGCGGCAGGGGTTCACTACCCGCCACCAATTTTCTTAATACTCTTCCGGCAACTGCTTCAACTGTGCCCACGAATAGACCGGCCCCTTGGTGCAGACATAATCCTTGCCGACGTTGCAGCGACCGCATTTACCCAGGCCGCATTTCATCTTGTTCTCGATGGTCGTGTAAATCTGCTCGTCTGCGAACCCGAGTTGTTGCAGGTTCTGGATCACGAACTTGATCATGATTGGAGGGCCGCAGGTAATCGCGATGGTGTTATTCGGCGAGGGTTTCTTGTCCAGCACGTTGGCCGGCACGAAACCGCAAAATTCTTTCCAGCCTTCCTCGGCCTTATCCACGGATAATTGAATATCCGCATCGCCACGTAAGCGCTCCAGTTCTGCCTTGTACATCAGGTCGCGCGGAGAGCGTGCGCCGTAAAACACGGAGATGTTCTTGAAATCGGCGCGCTGCGCCACGGCGGTAGTGATCACCGGCCAGATCGGTGCCAAGCCGACACCTCCGCCGATGAACACCAGATTCTTGCCGCGCCAATCGTCCACCGGAAAGCTGTTGCCGTAGGGTCCGCGTATACCGATCACATCGCCCACGTCCAGTTCATGGAAAGCGGCGCTTACCCGCCCTACCCTCATCACGCTGAATTGCTTGTATTCCGTTATCAGCGGCGAAGAGGCGATGGAAATCATCATTTCGCCGCGACCGAATATCGACAGCATCGCGCATTGGCCGCAATTGTGCTCGAAGCCGCCGCCGTTCACCGGCTCCACGCGATAGGTCTTGATGGCGCGCTCGCCGCTGATCTCTTCCTTGATGTGGGCGATCCGGGCCAGTTCTGGCAGGTAAATGTTATCCGGCATGTTCGGCCACCTTGTTGACGACATTGACGATATCGATTCCGACCGAACATTCGGTGATGCAGCGACCGCAGCCGGTGCACTGCGGCATGCCGAAATTCTCGTGGAAGTATTGGAATTTGTGACTCACCCGCTGACGCAACCGCGAACCCAGACTCTCGCGCGGATTGTGGCCGGAGGTGTGCATGGTGAAGTCGGGGAACTGGCAATTGTCCCAGGTGCGCACGCGGTTGCCCTTGATCGGAGTCGCGCTGGTATTTTCGTCGTTGATGTCGAAGCAGTGACAGGTCGGGCACAGGAAAGTGCAGACGCCACAGCCGATACAGGCACGCGCCAATTCTTCCCACAGCGGCGAATCGAAACTCGCTTTCAACTTGGCCGGCGCTGCGTCGAGATTATTGATGGCGCGCTGCGGTTGGGCGATTGCTTCGGCGTGGGTTTGCTGCAGTTGCTTGCGGTCGGCGGCGGTCGGCTCGGAGAACACGCTGTTGCCTGCCGCCATCAGCGCCTTGCCGGTGTCGGTGACTGCCGCCACGAAATAGCGGTCGCCCAGGTCGGTCATCAGCACATCCATACCGTCGCTTGATACCGGCGAACCGCCGACCGACAGGCAGAAGCAGTTGATGCCCTGCGGCTGGTTGCACGCCAGTCCCACGTAGGCCACGTTGCTGCGCCGCGCAGTATAGTAAGTATCTGCCACGTGATCGCTGAACACCTTGTCCATGCGCACCGCGCCGCAACCGTCGCAGGGGCGCACACCAAACACAGCGTGACGTGTGGCCTGCGGCAGCTTCTGCGTCAGTTTTGGCGGTTCGCCCTTGATCTGCTCGAACGAGAAAAACACTTCGCGCTGGGGAAAAGAAAACCCTTTGGGCGGCTGCGTGGTATTGCTGTGTTCAAGTTGCACGCTGCCGCTGCCGGACTGATACGACCAGATGCCGTCTTCCAGCACGGGCGCAGAAACCTGCCAGTGCGTGGTTGTTGCCGCTTCAGCGGCTTTACAACCACGGCCTACCTCTTGCGGGTGATCGCTTAATGCGGCGACCCAGTCGTCTATTTTGGTTTTGCCTAAAATCTTTTCCATGCTGTTACCTGATAAATTTGCCGGGGTCAGTGTCGAGGAAGGAGGCGGTCAGCGACGGCCCCCCGATGCTTGCGCCCGGCTCGTAGCCGAATTCTTCGCGGGCTTCGCGTTCCATCTTGTTGTTGAGCAGACGCAGCGGGATGTTGACCGGACAGACGCGCTCGCACTCGTTGCAGTCGATGCAGCGCCCGGCCAGATGCAGCACGCGCGTCATGTGATAGGTCATGTTTTCCGGACGCGTCGCCGAGCGTTCGATCCAGCGCACGCGGTTGGCTTTTTCTTCGGCGGAGGTCTGCCCGGTCACCGGGAAGCTGATGCTGTCCACCACGCACTCTTCGCAGTAACACATCGGGCACACCGAGCGGCACGCAAAGCAACGGATGCAGCGCTCGAACTGATGTTCCCAGAATTTCCAGCGCGCACCGGCATCCAGCTCTTCGAATCGATGGAGCGCAGTGAACGGTGCATTCAGTTCGCGCCCTGTCTTGTTCTCACCGAGTACGGCATTGTGTTCCTTGGGAAAGGGTTCGCGGCATTCCAGACAGCGATCCGCCATCACTTCGCGCGCGGCAATGCGCTGCTCGCCCTGCGCCGTAGCAAACACGAAATCGTCGCCGTCGAAAGCAGCATCGGTGGCCCGGATGCCCTTGGCTGCGAGCTTGCGTTCATCCAGCACTCCGCTGCCTTCGCAGGACATGCCGATGATGTAAACGTCTTTGCGCTCGAAGTAGTGCTCCTGCATTAGCACCACGATGGAACGCGCGTCGCAGCCCTTGGCGACGATGGCGATAGGTGCATCAGCGGTCTTGCGCACATGCGTCAGAAACTTGCGATCCTCGACCAGATACAGCGAAAGATTGTGAAAACAGGTGGGATCCCATATCAACTCGTCGGCCTGCGCGGGGTCGGTGATGACCACGGGTTCGGCAAGCATGCCGTTGGTACTGCGACGATAGCCGATGACGGCGCGCACTTCTTTTTTCGTGAGCAGGCCGCGCGCGGTATCGCGCATATCCTGAATGTTGATCATGAGCGATCTGCCTTCATCTTGTTCTGCGGTCCGAGCGGCTTGAGGTCTTCGACAAAATCTTTGATGACATTGGAATACTTTGCGCCCTCGGCGGCTGACACCCAGGACATGCGGAAGCGATCCGGCTCGATGCCGACGAACCCGAGCAGCTCCTTGACCAGATGAATCTTGCGCCGCGCGAGGAAATTGCCTTCGATGTAATGGCAATCGCCAATATGGCAGCCCGACACCAGCACGCCGTCCGCACCCTTTTTGAAAGCCGACAGGATGTACATCGGCGACACGCTGCCCGAACACGGAACGGTGATCGGCGTCGCGTTGGACGGGTACTGCATGCGCGAAACCCCGGCCAGATCGCTGCCCGCCGACGAACACCACTTGCACAGGAAAGCGACGATCCTGGGCTCGAATTCGCCGCTTGCTTCGGCTTGAGTTACTTCAGCTTGTGAATGCGACATCTATCTTCCTTCTTTCAAACCAGTTGTAGGTCGGGTTAGGCGCGGTTCTTTGCGCCGTAACCCGACGCTGTGTGCCGATCATGTCGGGTTACGCGACGAAACCGCTAACCCGACCTACGATTATTTTTACGCCAAACACGCCTCGATCATTTCATGTATCTGCAAGGCGGTCGCATTCTTCACTTCAATCGCGGCACGCAGGCAGGTGGCCGAACAGCTGCCGCAGCCTTCGCACAGCACTTCGTTCACCACCGCCTTGCCATGCTCCAGATGGATCGCATTGTAAGGACATGCGGTCACGCACATCTCGCAGCCGGAGCAATGCGAATTGCGCACTCTGGCCACCGTCGGCGCATGGCTCAAGGTGGGCTGCGACAGCAGACCGATCACCTTGGAAGCTGCCGCACCAGCCTGGGCGACGGTCTCGGGAATATCCTTGGGCGCTTGCGCGCAACCCGCCAGAAAGATACCTGCGGTGACGCTTTCGACCGGCTTCAGTTTGGGATGAGACTCGGCCAGGAACCCATCCTTGTCGCGACCGATCTTCAGCGTCTTGGCGATTTCTCCGGTGCCCTTCGAGGGTTCCATGGCGAGCGCCAGCACCACCATGTCGGCGTCTATCTCCACGTTCTGTCCGGTCAGCGTGTCGGTGCCGAGTACGCGCACCTTGCCGTTCTTGCGATACAGTTTGGACACGCGGCCGCGCAAATAAATAGTGCCGTCGTCTTCCATCGCGCGCTGCACGAATTCTTCGTAGCCCTTGCCGCCGGAGCGGATGTCTATGTAGAAAACATAGGCGCGGCCATCCGGCACATGGTGTTTGTACAGGCGCGCATGCTTGGCGGTATACATGCAGCAAATCTTTGAGCAGTAGGCGCAGTGCTGTGCCGGATCGCGCGAACCGACGCACTGGATGAACACCACTTCCTTGGGCACCGTGCGGTCGGACGGTCTCAGCACATGCCCCTTGGTCGCGCCCGAAGCCGAACACAGACGTTCGAACTGGAGACCGTCGAGCACGTCTTCTACCTTGCCTCCGCCCATCTCGTTCATATGCTCCTGAGCGTAAAGATCGAAGCCGGTCGCCACCACGATGGCGCCCACCTCCTCGGTGATCGTCTGGGGCTGCATGTCGTAATTGATCGCGCCGACATCGCAGGCGTCCTTGCACTTGCCGCAACGCACAGGATTCAGCCCCAGGCAGGCGCTTTCATCCAGCGTATAGCTGGCCGGGATAGCCTGGGCAAACGGGATATGAATCGCGCGCCGGGCGGTCAGGCCGAGATCGTGTTCATTCGGCACCACGACAGGGCAGACACTGGCGCAGTCGTCGCAAATCTTGCACAACTCGGGATCCACATAAGTGGGCTTCTTCAGAATTTTGACCTTGAAATTTCCCACCGAACCGCTGACTTCCTGCACCTCGCTGTAGGTCATCAGTTTGATCTTGGGATGACGCGATACTTCCACCATCTTGGGCGACAGGATGCACTGCGAGCAGTCCAGCGTGGGGAAGGTTTCGGAGAGTTGCAGCATGTGGCCACCGATGGTAGCCAGCTTCTCCACCAGTATCACTTCCACTCCCGCGTTGGCGATATCGAGCGCGGCCTGAATTCCGGCAATGCCGCCGCCGATCACCAGCGCCTTGCGCGTGACGGGAACGGCGATCGGCTCCAAAGCCTGATCGCGTCCGGCGCGGCGTACGGCGCTGCGCGAAATCTTGATCGCCTTCGCGGTCGCCTCGTCCTTGTCCTTGTGTACCCAGGCACACTGCTCGCGGATGTTGGCGATCTCACAGGTGAAGCTGTTCAGTCCCGCCATCTTGGCGTTGTCGCGGAAGGTCTTTTCGTGCAGGTTGGGCGAGCAGCAAGAGATCACCACGTTGTCCAGATTGTTGTCCTTGATAGCGTCAATCACCGAGTTTTGCCCCGGATCGGAACACATGTAGACATAGTCCTGCGAGAAGACCACGCCCTCTTCGTTGGCCATGGCATCCTTCACCTTGGTCACGTCGACGGTGGCAGCGATGTTATTGCCGCAGTGGCAGACAAAAACGCCTGTGCGTTTTTTCGTCATGCTGTCGCTCCGGCCTTGCTTATGGCTTCGACGCCATATTCATAGCCTCTCTCGAAGGCCTTGAGGTTGATTTTCAGGAAACGGTCGGGGACGAGTCCCGGCAGCGCTTTCTTCATCGCATCGGCGGTCACCACTTTGGTCACGGCTGTGAGAAAACCCAGCGCCACAAGATTGGTGAATAACCGGTTGCCCAGTTCCTCGGCGAAGCGGGTGGCCGGTACGCGCCACAACTTGAGATCGGCATGGTCTGATTTCAATTTCACCAGATCCTCCTCGACGATCAGCGCGCCGCCCTTGGGCAACTCCGGGTAGTACAAATCATATGCTTCCTGTGACAGCGACATGAGGACGCCGGGCTGGGTGATGTACGGATAGAGGATACGGCTGTCGGATACCACGAGTTGCGCCGCACAGGCACTGCCGCGCGCCTCCGGGCCGAAACTCTGGGTCATGGTGGCGAACTTGTCGTCGTACAGGGACAGCGCCTTGCCTGTGATCAGCGCGCAACGAATGATGCCCTGTCCGCCGAATCCCGAAAACCTGATTTCCTGAGTGCTCATAAGCTCGCTTCCTACTTACGGGTTTTCTTGGCCGGGGCTTTGGCCGCAGCTTTTTTTGTCACAATTTTTTTTGCGGCGGTCTTCTTCGCTGACGCAGCCTTCTTTGCCACCGCTTTGGCTGGCGCTTTAGCAACAGCCTTCTTCACGGTTTTGGCCGGGGCTTTGGCAGCGGCTTTCTTCGCCGTCTTGGCAGACGCTTTAGTCACTTTCGCAACCTTGGCTGGAGCTTTTTTCGCCGAGGACTTGACCGGAATTTTGGCCGAGACTTTCGTCACCACCCTCTTTGCCTTTTCCTCTTCAGCCTGTACTGCCGCACGGCGCGCGGCAACGCGCTCCTTCTCGGCTTTTTCCTCGGCTTCGCGCTCCGGAACGGTCTTGCCGTAAAGCTCGTAGTCGTCTCCCACCACCTTTACGCAGCGTTCATCGAGTGCCTCGCTATAGGTCGGCTTGTTCTTGTCCACAAACTTGCCGATGATGATCTTGCCCTGAAAATCGATATCCACTTCGCGCGTATCGGCGCCATGTTTGAGGACGGCGTTTTCCTGGTAAAACTGCAGCGCATCCACGCCATCGCCGAGACGGTTGCGGCGCAGGTAGAGTGTGGTGCAGGGCGAGACGATCTCGATGAAGGAGAATCCCTTGCGCGACAGCGCTTCTTCTATCGACTGGATCAAGTTGCGCGAATGCATCGATGTCCAGCGCGCAATGTAAGTGGCTCCTGCCGCATCTGCCAGAAACGGCAGGTTGAACGGGTATTCGTGGTTGCCGAATGGCGTGGTCGAGGAGACCGCTAGATGCGGAGTCGTCGGCGTCACCTGCCCGCCGGTCATACCATAGGTGAAATTGTTGTTGCAGATGACCACGATGTCCATGTTGCGCCGCGCGGCATGAATGAAGTGGTTACCGCCGATGCCCGTGATATCGCCTTCGCCGCTGAACACCACGACCTTCATGTTCGGATTGGCCAGTTTGAGTCCGGTAGCCACGGGGATGGCGCGTCCGTGCGTGGTGTGGATCGAGTCGAAATCAACATAGCCCGCCACGCGCCCGGTGCAACCGATGCCGGAAACGACGGCCAGCTTGTCGGGGTCGATGCCGCTGCGCTTGACGGCCTCGGCAAAGGCATTTACCTCGGAACCGATACCGCAGCCGGGACACCAGATATGCGCCATCCTGTCCATGCGCAGCGTGCCCGCCATCGGGCTGGCATTCTTGAATTTAGCGGTATCCATGCTCATTTGCTTCCCTTTCTGATCGCATCCAGAATTACCTCGGGGTCATGCACCGCGCCGCCGCAGTGATTGACGCTGATCACTTTGCACTTGCCGCCGGCGCAACGTTCGACTTCGAGCACCATCTGCCCGTAATTGATTTCGGGCACGACGAAGCATTTGATCTTGGGAGCCAGTTCGCGGATACGATTCTCGCAGAACGGCCAGATCGTGATCATGCGCAGCGAACCGACCTTGATGCCTTCCTTGCGTGCGTCCTGGATAGCTTTGACCGCAATGCGCGAAGTGATGCCGTAGGACACCACCACCACATCGGCGCCGTCGATATCATTCTCCTCGAGACGGACGATGTCGTCGGCATTGCCGTTTATTTTTTCCATCAGGTGCGTGACCACGATCTTGTTCTGTTCCGCCGTCACCACCGGATAGCCGCGTTCGTTATGCGTGAGGCCGGTGATGTGAAAGTGGTAACCATCGCCCGCGCGCGTCATCGGGTGACCGCCCTTGCCGTCGAATTTGTACGGGCGGAAATCTTCCTTGGGGCCGCTGTAGTTGTTGCGCGGCACCACCTGTATCTGGTCGGCGGGCGGAATCACCACCTTCTCGTGCATGTGGCCGACCGTTTCGTCGGCCAGGATGATGACCGGCACGCGGTAGTATTCGGACAGGTTGAAGGCCTCGATAGTCAGATCGAAGCACTCCTGCGGACTGTCCGGCGACAGTGCGATCATGGCGTTATCGCCATGCGGACCCCATTTCGCCTGCATCATGTCTTGCTGCGCGGTCAGGGTGGGTGCGCCGGTCGAGGGGCCGGCGCGCTGCACGTTGGTAATCACCATCGGCGTCTCGGTCATGGCGGCCAGACCGATGTTTTCCACCATCAGCGAGAAGCCGGGGCCGCAGGTCACGGTCATGACCTTCTGTCCGCCCCAGACCGCGCCGATATTGGCGGCAATGGCAGAAAGTTCGTCTTCCATCTGGATGAACATCGCACCGACCTCTGGCGCCCGCTCGGCAAAACGCTCGAACGTTTCGGTCGAGGGGGTGATGGGATAACCGGCAAAGAAGCGGCATCCCGCCGCCAGTGCGCCCTCCGCAATAGCGTGATCGCCATCCATAAAATGAGGGCCGGAATCAACTCCCCTGGGGTCGGCGGCCACTGTTTTAGTTTTATACTTCCTCATTCTTTCCCTTTCTTCTCGGCTCCATCGTCCCGTTCCACGAAAATGGCGAACTCGGGACAGATCAACTGGCAATAGTTGCAATCACGGCATTTCTCCGGATTCTTGGCATAGGGCGGGTGATAGCCCTTGGCGTTGAATTCCGGTGAAGTGTCCAGCACGTTGGTCGGACAAAACTGCACGCAGAAGCCGCAGCCTTTGCACCAGGTGTCGTTGACATAAACCCTGCCGTGCAGCGGTTTGAGATCGTTAAAGTAGGTAGCCATACGTGCTTCCTTAAGCCAGTCCGCGCGCTGCCAGCGTCGGCAACGGATCAATATGATGCAGGTCAAAACCCAGGGCTTCCTTGCCGCATTCGAGCGCCAACGCCATCAACTGGGTGAAATACAGCACCGGCATATGCTGAAAATCCGGATTCAGCCGCTTCGCGTCATCCTGCTTGAAGTCCAGGTTATAGGCGCACAAAGGGCAACTCACCACCACCAGGTCAACCTGCTCCTCGTTCGCCGAACCCATGATCTTGTCGGTGCGGTCGGCGATAATTTCGGGGGAGCCGACGGCATGGTAAGCACCGCAGCACTCAGTCTTCAGAGCAAAATTCACCGGCGTGGCGCCGAGGGCGGTGATCAGGCTTTCCATGATCATCGGGTTCTCGACATCGTCGAAAGCGACTTCCTTGGGGCGCACCAGCAGGCAACCGTAATAACAGGCCACGCGCAATCCCTTGAGCGGCTTCTTCACCTTGGCGGCCAGCTTGTCGAAGCCGACGCGGTCGCGCAAATATTCGAGCAGGTGCAGCACATCCACATCGCCCTGATATTTGGTTTGCTCGAGATTGAGAAATTCGTTGATGGTGTTCAGCTTGTCCGCATGCTTCTTCACGTCGTTGTTGGCGCGCTTGAGCGTGTTGTAGCACATGGCGCAGGAAGTCATGAACTCGTTGGCTTGAGCTTCCTTGACGCGGATCAGATTGGTCACCGGTGCGACGCGGTTCATCACATTGTCGGAACCCAGGGCATGCACCGTACCGCAACAGTTCCAGCGTTCCAGCTCCTCGACCTCCACGTCCAGTTGCGCCATGGACGAAACCGTGGAGGTATCGAAATTTCTCGCGCTGTTTTTCAGCGTGCAGCCGGGATAGTAAATAAGCTTCATCGTTCTGTTTCTCTTCCCGTCAGGAGGTCAGTTTACGCATGGCGCTGATCATGGCGATCGGCGGCAAATCTCCGCGCGCTGCCGGAGACAGCTCCATGATATTCAGGCGGTCATCGCGCTGGCCGTTGTGCAGCGCAGTTTGGCGCAGCGATTCGATGATCTCGGCGATGCGTATATCTTTCGGGCAACGCGAGTTGCAGGTCAGGCAGGACACACAAGTCCAGATGGTCTTCGAAGCCAGCAACTGTTTCTGCATGCCCAGTTGCGCCATGCGCACGATCTGGTTGGGCAGGATGTCCATGTGTGCCGCCATCGGGCAACCGGCAGAACATTTGCCGCACTGGTAGCAGGCCAGCAGCTTCTGGCCGCTGACTTTTTCGACCTTGGCTACGAAGGCACTGCCGATGCTGGAAGAGAGACGCAGAGTCGTATTATTCATGGCAAATAGTCGATTAGCACAAAGCTTCGTCATTCCCGCGCAGGCGGGAATCCAGATAATTAAAAAATCCCCCGCCTAGCGGGACAACATCACAGCTTTGTCCGCTTCGCGGGATGTTAGTTATTGCTGGATTCCCGCCTGCGCGGGAAGGACGGCTTGAAAAAATATGGGAGTTCATCTCAGAACTTTCCGTCCATGCGGAACTCGGGCATATCCAGCCACATGCCGGTGTTGAGTACGCTGTCCAGTTGCGCCTGCAGGTTGTCATACTGGAAACATTCGCCGTCGATTATTTTTCCCGCCAGCTTGATGACATCAGGGTCGTTGGTGTGAGAAGCGATCTCTCTGAATAACTGGATGAAGCGCCGCTCCAGTTCCATGGCCAGACGCAAGGCCTGAGTGTCGTCGGCCACTACGCTGTGTCCGCGCTTGGCGACTTCGGCCTCCATATCGGCAACAACCTGGGACGGATGGGCATTCTCCGCTTCTTCCGCAGACAGACGCTGCCACATCTCTTCGCCGATGATGGCACTGAACAACAGGTGCATGTCCTCCATGCGGTCGGTCTCTTCTTCCGCAAGGCGCAGGAACATGGCTTTGCCGCTGGCATTGCGCGTCATCCCGGCAGCATGGCGGAAGAAATGTTCGCCGCCATACTCGAAGCTGAGCGCGGCGCGCGCCAGCTCGATCACTTTGTCGTCAACGTGACTCATCAGGCGTCGGCTCTTTCGTCATGCAGGCGGTTTTGCAACACTGACGCACCGGGCAGCGAATTGCCGCCGCGCACCAGTTGACGTTTCTTGACATCCTTGGGCGCATACGACGGCAGCAGGATAGGCGTGACCAGCTCGGTTTGCACGTTGGCATCCGCCAATTGTTTTTCATAAGCATCGAGATGCGCTACGCTGAGCTTGCCGAGCTTGACGCTCTTGGCGTATTCGCTGGCATACTTTCCGGCGCGGCGCCCGAACACGTTGTAGTCGAGCACCGAGTTGCCCATCAAACGGTTGCGTCCATGCAGCCCGCCGGAAGCTTCACCCGCCACATACAGGCCGGGGAGATCGGTCTCGCAGCGTTCGTTGATCTCGATGCCGCCGTTCTGGTAATGCAGCGACGGATAAATCAGCATCGGCAGCTTGGCGATGTCGATGCCATAGCGGATAAACTGGCGATACATGGCCGGAAAGTGTTTCTCGGTATAACCTTCGCCGTGCAGCATGTCGATCAGTGGCGAATCCAGCCACACGCCGAGGCGTCCCGAGGGAGTCGGCACACCGCCGCCGTTTTGCACGCATTCGCGGATGATGGCCGAGGCCTCGATGTCGCGCGGTTCACGCGGGAAGACGAACAGCTCGCCGTCCTTGTTCAGTGGCTGGCCGCCCGCGCCACGGATCGCCTCGGTGACCAGAAAGCCGGCGATCTGCTCGGGGAATGAAACACCCGTCGGGTGGTACTGCACCGAATCCATGTACATCAGCTTGGCACCGGCGCGGTAGGCCATTACCAGCCCGTCGCCGGTGGCGCCATAGTGGTTGGTGGTGTCGTAGCCACGGATATGCAGGCGGCCATAACCGCCGGTGGCGATCACGGTAGACTTTGCCTTGACCGTGATGAATTCCTCGCTGTCCATATTGTAAAGAACTGCACCGGCGCAACGACCCGCGTCGTCCATGATCAGTTCGACGGCGGGCATGAATTCCTTGACGCTGATCATGTCAGGATGGTTGCGCACCTCGTCCATCAGTGTGCGCATGATCATCGCACCGGTGTAATCGCGGCAGGACAGCATGCGCTTGCGCGAGGTGCCGCCGCCATGCATGACCTTCATCGAGCCATCCTGCTCCTTGTCCCACACCACGCCCAGATCTTCCAGCCACTTGACCACGCCGGGACCGTCTTCGGTGAGCGCCCTGACCAGTTCCGGCTTGTTCTCGAAGTGGCCGCCGCCGATGGCGTCCAGATAATGGCGGGTTGGCGAATCGGTGCGCGACACGGCGGCCTGCATGCCGCCCTGTGACATCATCGAATTGGAGTCGCCCATGCGCAGCTTGGTGGCGATTACCGAACGTATCCCATGCTCGCGCATCGCAACCAGCGCGGCATTGCAACCGGCACCGCCGCCGCCGATGATCAGCATATCCGTTTCGACGTCAGGCTTGCTCAAGTCCACCTGTTCGCTGCGTAGCCAGGAATGCGATTCCAGCAGGTCGGCCACCTCGGTGGTCAGCGACTCGCCCTTATTGGGGCCGACACACACATTGCGGCGGGCGCTGGGTTCGAAGTCGGGGTGAAAACCCTCCAGCACTGCACGACGCTCGTCCTCGTTCATGGGCGGATAAACAGGGTCGGGCTTTCTGGCCAACTCCAAACGCCGTGGACGCGACTGCTCAACCTTGCGCAACGATTCTGCCATGTAATCTGGATACATCTGTTTCCCCTTTATTCCGAATCTCTGGCGTAATAACGTTTCGATAAATCTTCGCGGCCCATCTTCATCAACTCGGCGTACTCCGCCGCGTAAGCACCGTCTTCCACGGCCTTGACGCGTTCCGCCAGTTCCGGGCTTTCCTTGCGCAGGTAGCGCCCGTACAGGCGTTTCGCCATGATGCCCATCAGGGGTTGCGTGATCTCGGCAGGGCAGCGCAGCATGCACAGCCCGCACACGACACAGTCGAAAGAAAGATCCATCACCGCCGCGATGTCGCCGCGCTTGGCGGCTTGGACGTAGTCCATGACCTGAAGTCCTTGCGGACAGGATTTGGTGCAGGTGTTGCACGCGACGCAACGGAACACCGTCGGGTACATCTGCTGGATGGCAGTGACGTTGGGTTTGAGTTTTTCGATATCGTAGATTGCCTTCTCGGCGGGAACCGAAGGAATCTGGGCCAGAGTCATGCCCTCTTCGACCATGGTCATACAGGCCAGGCCGGTGCGGATTTTGTAATCTCCGGGAAGACGGTAGATGGTGGCGCAGGCGCCGCAATAACCTTCGCGGCAACCGGCACCGCGAATGATCTGATGCCCGGCGTACTCGATGGCACCCATGATGGTTGCCTCGGCGGGCACTTCGTACGCCTTGCCCATGATATAAACTGTGACCAGGCTTCCCACTGCCTTGCCTTGCTGCCCGTCTTCCTGCGAAGACGACAAAACACCCCCCGCCCCTGCCGGTGCGCTTCCCATATACGCTGTCTCCCCGTACTCGGTTCCTTTAGCCACATTGTGACCGGAGCCGAAGCATTGTGTGATGGAACCTGTCGGTTCCGCTGCTCGATTTTTTTTGACGAACGATTATTTTTTAGCGAGCGAAGGGATTATAAAGAAGTTTGCAATATTGACAAGAGGGTTATAAAAAAGGTTTTTTAAAAAATATGGGGGCCGTTTTTTCTCCGGCGTTTAATGCAAAGGAATCAGTGGGGAAGCTTGAATTACACGACTAAATTGAAGCGCATTACCCACCGATATAACTCAAGTAATTGCGCTCGATTATTCGCACTCGGTGCAACCTGATTCCATTTTCCTGGGCATAATCTTCCGGCACCAATTTGAACGTTTCACGGTTGCGCTATTTTTATGATACGGTGCGCTGATTGCTGATCGACATGAATCAGGCTCCATTTATAAATAGCAGAATAACCACCAGCTCTGCTAAGAGATTAGGTCTTTTACTGGTGTCTATTTAACGTCAGGCAACATAGAGAAACCAGAATATGAACTCATCCTCCTCAAAGCGTTTTAATGCAATCGCTGGCGGCTATGCCACAAGCGAGGTTCACACAGGTAGCCCTACCCTCGTCCACCTGCACACACTCCTGCCGCGCGTCGATTCGGTTTGCGACTTAGCCTGCGGCGCAGGCCACTCGGGTCTTGGATTCGCCGGAATCGCCTCGCGGATCGTCGCGGTCGATCCCGCGCCGAACATGCTCGCGCAGGTGCAACGTCTAGCGGCAGAACGCGGCGTTGCCGTCGAAACAGTTGAGGCATTTGCGGAGTCAATCCCGTTGGCATCTGCGTCGTTCGATTTGGTCGTTTGCCGGTTGGCGGCGCACCATTTCTCCGACCTTCCCAAAGCAATGACTGAAATGACCCGTCTGACGAAGTCGGGCGGCTACGTAGCAATTATCGACATGGAAGGTGATGAGAACCCTACTCTCGATGCCCTCAATCACGAGATCGAAGTGCTCCATGACCCGACGCACGTACGTTCTTACACGGCAAAGTACTGGCGCGAGCTTTTCGCGGCGAATGGGCTGGAAGTGGAGGCGTGCGAAAACCGCTGCTGGGAGATTCCCGGCGGCCTGACGGTCAAGCGGTGGTGTGAACTGGGCGATTCTGGCACTGAAGCTTTGCAGGCCATCCAAGATCGATTAGCTTCCGTCTCGCCGGAGTGGTTATCGGAACTCGAAATCACGCGAGATACCGACGGAGGGTTTCGTATTCCGGTGCGCACGCTGCTCATTCTCGGGCGCAAACCTTCTGATACCAGAGTCTGACGCTGATGAACCTTAGCAGCTACGATCAGCCGCCTAACCCTACGGTCAAGAAACGATCCTAAATCGCCCCTTCGTCAGTCTCGCCCGTGCGGATGCGGATGACCTGTTCCACCGAGGTGACGAAAATCTTGCCGTCGCCGATCTTGCCGGTATGCGCTGCCTTGACAATGGATTCCACCGCCCTCTCCACCATGGCATCGGCCACTACCACTTCAACCTTGATCTTGGGCAGGAAATCCACCACGTACTCCGCACCGCGATACAGCTCGGTGTGCCCCTTCTGCCGCCCGAAGCCTTTTACTTCGGTCACGGTCAGGCCGCTGGCACCAAGTTCGGACAAAGCTTCGCGTACTTCGTCGAGTTTAAATGGCTTGATGATGGCTTCGATTTTCTTCATGGCGGCTCCCGGGAATAAGTAGTGGTGCAAGTATAACGTATCTAAAAGTCATCCTGATAGCGCGCAGTGATCGGATAGCGCCAATCCTTGCCGAAGCTGCGGTCGGTGATGCGCACGCCGACCGGCGACTGGCGGCGTTTATATTCATTGATGCGAATCAGTTTGACCACGCGCTGCACGTCCGCCTCGGCATAACCGCTCGCCACAATCTCGGCGATGGGCAGGTTCTTCTCCACGTAACAGGCCATGATGCCGTCCAGCACATCATACGGCGGCAGGCTGTCCTGGTCGGTCTGGTCCGGCTTCAGCTCGGCGCTGGGGGGGCGTGTGATGATGCGCTCCGGGATCACATATCCCAAAGTGTTGCGGTAGTTGGACAGGCGATACACCCAGGTCTTGCTCACATCCTTGAGCACGGCGAAACCGCCCGCCATGTCGCCATACAGCGTGCAGTAGCCAACAGTCATTTCCGACTTGTTGCCGGTAGTCAGCACCAGCGAACCGGTCTTGTTGGACAGGGCCATCAGCAAATTGCCGCGTATGCGCGCCTGAATGTTTTCTTCGGTGGCATCCGGCGCCAGCCCTGCAAATTGCTGGCTCAGCGTCGCCAGATAGGCATCGAACGCGGGCTTGATGTCCAGCACGTCGTAGCGCACACCGAGAAGAGTCGCCATTTCCTGTGCATCGTCCAGACTGATCTGCGCGGTGTAAGGCGAAGGCATCATCACCGCACGCACCTTGTCTGCGCCCAGCGCATCCACCGCCACGGCCAGAGTCAGCGCGGAATCAATGCCGCCGGACAAGCCCAGCAGTACACCGGGGAAACGGTTCTTGCCGATGTAATCCTTCACGCCAAGACACAACGCGCGGTAGATACTCTCCTCTTGCGTCAGGGCAGGTGTTATCTCGCCCGGAGCCAGCTTGCCATCGTGAATTTCCACTAGCCCCAGCGTCTCCTCGAAGGAAGAAAACTGGTGGGTCAGCCTGCTCTTTGCATCCATCGCGAACGAAGCACCGTCGAACACCAGTTCGTCCTGTCCGCCCACCAGATTAGCGTATACCACTGCCATGCCAGTTTCACTAATGCGGTCGCGCACGATCTCATAACGCGACAACTGCTTGTCCAGATGATAGGGCGAAGCATTCGGCACCAGCAGCACCTGCGCCCCTGCCTCGCGGGCGCGCTGAACTGTATAGCGCTCCCATATATCGCCGCAGATATTGATGGCGAACTTCACGCCTTCCATCTCGAACACGCACGGAATATCGCCGTGCTCGAAATAGCGCTCCTCGTCGAATACGCTATGGTTGGGCAGTTCATACTTGCGGTAAGTGGCAACAATTTTCCCATCGCGAAGCAATGAAGCCGCGTTGTAGCGCCTCTCGCCCACCTGATGCGGATGCCCCACTACCACAGCAATGCCATGCACCTGCTGCGCAAGCTCGTTCAGCGCCAATTCACAGGCACGGTAGAAACCGTCGCGTAACAACAGGTCTTCCGACGGGTAGCCGCACAAGCTCAACTCGGGCGTGAGCAGCAGCTTCGCTCCCTGCTGCTTCGCGCGCTTAGCATAGGCGAGAATCTTGGCCGCATTACCTGCCAAGTCGCCGACTGTGCAATTGATTTGTGCGATTGCGAGTTTCATACTGCTCTATAGCTCACCGTTCACTTGCGGCAACACGTGGTCGAGTTCCACGCGCTCGATTTTAGCAAACTGTTCGGTGATTTTACGGCTGCTGATTTGCACTTCGTCCACGTCCTTGTTCGCCTGGCGGATGTGCTCCGCCAGCTTTTTCATGCGCTCGTCGAAGCGACCAAAGTCCTTGCCCAGCTTGCCCAGTTCGTCCTGAATGATATGCACCTGCTTGCGCGTCTCCACATCTTTCATCACCGCGCGCGCGGTGTTAAGCACCGCCATCAGCGTGGTAGGCGACACCACCCACACGCGCCGCTGCATGGCATAGTCCACCACATCGGGATGATGCGCGTGAATTTCGGCGAACACTGCCTCGGCGGGAACGAACATCACCGCGCCATCCGAAGTCACGCCCGGAATAATGTATTTGCTGCTGATGTCGTCCACATGCTTTTTGATATCCGCCTTGAACTGGCGCTGCGCCACCGCCTTGTCCGCCACGGACAGACCCGCATCGAACATACGGTGATAATTTTCCAGCGGGAACTTCGCATCCACCGCCACCATTCCGGTCGGCTCCGGCAGCAGCAGCACGCAATCGGCGCGGGTACCATTGGGCAGAGTGTGCTGCATATCATAGGATTGCGGTGGCATGATGTTGCGCACCAGACCTTCCAGCTGCACCTCGCCGAACGCGCCGCGCGAGCGTTTGTCGCCCAGCAATTCCTGCAAGCTCACCATGTTGGTGGTCAGGCCGTCGATCTTTTTCTGCGCCTCGTCGATGGTGGCCAGCCGCGCCATCACGCTGACAAAAGTTTCGTTGGTCTTCTTGAAGCCCTCGTCCAGCCGCTCGTTCACTTTGCCGCCGATTTGTTCCAGCCGTCCGTCCACGGTCTTGGACAAGGTCTCGATGCTGCCAGCCAGATGCTGCGTGGCATTGCGGAAAGAATCCTGAATCAGCTTCTGATCTTCGCGCCCCTGCTCCGCCAGCTTCGCCAGCGTCTGCGCAAGTATCTCGCTACGCAGTACGTCCTGCTTGGCTTGCAACGCAGCAATTGCCTCGCGCGTGAGGCGCAACTCCTCACCCACCGCCGCACGCAAACGCTCGGACTGTTCGGATTGGCTCGCGATCAACCGGTCGCCCTGCTTGTTCAGGCCGTCGTGCAAATCGGACAGCATGGCGCGATGCTGTTGCTCCAGCACCTGCGCAGAGCGCGCGGGCAGCTTGTACTGCATCGCGAGCAACGCGATGACCAGCACCAGCACAACGATGATCAATGAGATTTCCAACATACTTATTTAGCGGGTATTGGTTAAGCAATAAACCTATTTCGCCTTGAACGCATCCGCCAGAAACGCCAGACCCGCATCCCACGAAGCCTTGTCTGCCGCCGCGTTGTAAGCCAGCGGTAATTTGAATTCCTTGCCGTATTTGTCGGCATCGGGATTGGTGAAGGCGTGCTGGGCGCCGGGGTAGGTCACCACCTTGTAAGTCACGCCCGCCTTGTCCATTTCCTGACGGAAAGCCGCAACCTGTGCTGCGGGTATCATCGGATCATCCTCGCCGGTGAACGATGCGATGCGCGCTTGCACCTTGCCCGACTCGGCCGGGTGCTCTGTACCTAAGCCGCCATGAAAGCTGACTACGACCTTAAGCGGTTCGCCAATGCGCGCCATATTCAACACCACCGTGCCGCCGAAGCAGTAACCGATGGCTCCAATGTTGGCAGCATCCACCGTTTTCTCTTTCTTGAGCAAATCAAATGCAGCATCGAATCTTGCCTTGGACAGAGCCGCATTCTTGCTCACCTCGCTGGCAAACTTGCCTGCATCATCCGGATGATGCGCCTGCTTACCGTCGCCGTACATGTCCAGCGCCAGCGCGGTGTAACCCTGCTCCGCCAGCATGCGGGCGCGCTTGCGCGCGTATTCGTTGTGCCCCCACCACTCATGCACCACCAGAATGCCGGGGCGTTTGCCTTTGATTGCATCGTCGTAGGCGACATATCCTTTGAGAGTCGTGCCGCTGGCGCTATACGTCACTTCCCTGCCCTGCACGGCGGCATGGGATAGTGAAGTTGTGGCGAGAAACAGAGCTATAGCTGCAAGAATATTTTTCATTAAAACCTCCATACAAGTGAACGGAAGAAGATTGCGACACCCCGCAATTGTAATTCCAATCACGGGCAAGTGCATTTGCAGGACGGGATGTGTCAGCCGTACAGCCTGCGCCCCCGGATGCGCGCGCGATGGTTCTTGCGCTCCTCGCTTTCGGTGAGTGGGCGCTTCCTGCCCTCGAATGGGTTCTTGCCCGCCTTGAATTCGATTCTGAGCGGAGTGCCTTGCAGTTTGAAGGCCTCGCAAAAGGAACGCTCCAGATAGCGGCGATAACTATCCGGGATTTTGTCCAGCGCACTGCCATGGATCACGATCAGCGGCGGGTTGCTGCCGCCCTGATGGGCGTAGCGCATCTTGGGACGGAACTGGGAGCGCGGGGGTTGCTGCTTTTCGACTGCTGCGATCAGCACGCGCGTGAGTTGCGGTGTGGGCATCTTGGCCATTGCAGCGGCGTAGGCTTCGTCCACCGATTTCAGCACGCCGGGGATGCCGTTGCCATGCAGCGCAGAAATGAAATGCAGTTTGGCGAAGCTGAGAAAATGCAGCTTGCGCTCGATGTCGCGCTTAACGGTGGCACGCTGATACTCGTCCAGCCCGTCCCACTTGTTCACCGCCAGCACCAGCGCGCGTCCGGCTTCCAGCACGAAGTCGGCGATATGTGCGTCCTGTTCGGTGATCTGGTCACGCCCGTCCACCACCAGCACCACCACGTTGGCGTCTTCCACCGCTTGCAGGGTTTTGATCACGGAAAATTTTTCGATGGCCTCATCCACCTTGCCACGGCGGCGCACCCCGGCGGTGTCGATGATGGTGTACTGCTTGCCGCCGCGCTCGAAATCGATGTAGATACTGTCGCGCGTAGTGCCGGGCTGATCGAAAGCGATCACTCGCTCTTCGCCCAGGATGGCATTCACCAGCGTGGATTTGCCCACATTGGGACGTCCGACAATGGCTAGTTTGGGATGGTCGGATTTTTCTTCTGCGCCTTCTTCCTGCGGCGGCAATTCTGCCAGCGCAAGTTCCACCACCTCCGTCACATTGTCGCCATGCGCCGAAGAGATCGGCAGCGGCTCGCCGATGCCCAGCTCGAAAAATTCATTGGTGACGGCAACGCGCTGCATGCCCTCGGCCTTGTTGACCAGCAGCAGCACAGGACGCCCGGTCTTGCGCAATTGTTCGGCGATGATTTTGTCCTGCGGCGTACAACCCTGGCGACCATCCACCAGAAACAGCACGACGTCGGCCTCGTCTACCGCCTGTCGCGTCTGCTTGGCCATCTCGAACAGGATGCCTTCCTTGGCCACCGGCTCCAGACCACCGGTATCCACTACCAGAAAAGGCCGTTCGCCTATGCGCCCGCGCCCGTAGTGACGGTCGCGCGTCAGCCCAGGCTGGTCGGCCACCAGCGCATCACGGCTGCGCGTAAGGCGGTTGAACAGCGTAGATTTGCCGACATTGGGTCGGCCAACCAGAACGAGCGTGGGTAACATTTCGAGCTTTCAGTTGTTGAATCCCTCTCCCCCAGCCCCTCTCCCGCAAGCGGGAGAGGGGGGTGTTGTGCTTCCCTCGCCCACTTGTGGGAGAGGGATTGAGGGAGAGGGCTATAAATTTAGTGGACGACCACTGAATACAAACCGCCATTGCTTGTTTGCACCAGCATGCCCTCATCCAGCTCTATCGGCGCCGCCACGATGCTGCCACCATCGGTCCTGAAGCGTCCCGTGAAGCTGCCGTCATCACGGTTCAACAGATGCACATAACCTTCGTAATCGCCCACTGCAACGTAGTTACCTATCACATAAGGCATCGAAGTGCGGCGCAAGGTCAATTGGTCGTTCTTCCACAGCGAACTGCCGCTGGTCTTGTCCAGTGCGGACACCGCACCGTCGGTGTCGGTCACATAGAGATATTTGCCCGACATGGCCATGCCCTTGTCACTGGACAGTTCGCGGCTCCACAGCGGATTGCCCTGGGCTATATCGAAGCAAGCCACGCTGCCCTGAAAGGCCACTGCGCAAACCTGCTCGCCGTCTGCCACCGGCAAACTGGTAATGTCGCTGATGCGTTCCAATTCGGTATTACCGCGAGGCTGCGAGACCGCAGTTTCCCACATGACGATACCATTGCTCAGGTTGATCAACGCCAGCCTGCCGCCGGCAAAGCCGACATACACGATACCGCGCGTTATGCTCACACCGGCATGGCTGCGTACAATCAGCGCCGGAGTGGCACGCTCATACAACCACTGGCGCGCACCATCTGCTGCGTTCAGCCCGACAATGCGCCCGTCACCGGTACGCACCACGACGATGCCGTTGGATGCCTGCGGCGCGCTCAATATCTCGCTGGATACCTTGACCTTCCAGCGCAATTTACCATCCTGCCCAAATGCCGCCAGATCGCCCTTCCCGCCGCCGACCAGCACCAGATTATCGCCCGCCCCCACGCCGCCGGAGATGGCAAAGCCGCTATCGGCGCGCCACACCTGTTTGCCCGTCGCGCGTTCCAAACGGAATACTTCGCCCTTGGCATTCGCGGCATACACCGCGTCGCTCGTCACTGCAGGTTGCAGCGCATTGCCTTCCGCTCCACCCACATCCTGGTGCCAGCGCACTTCCACCGTGGCGGTCGACTTGAATTCAACCAGCTTGTTCGGCTCCTTGGGCTTGACTGAGCTTCCAAACCAACTGGAGCAGCCCGCAAGCAACACGACTGACAGCAGCGCGGCTAACCGGAATGTATTGGGGCGAACGAATTTCATTTTGTGCCTCCGAGCGCATCCAGTTTTATCTGGATCAAGTTGCGGTAAGGACTCTTGGCATCGGCCTTTTCAAATGCCTGCTGGTACGCGGCGCGCGCCTCTTCTGTCTTGCCCTGCGCGTTCAGCACATCACCCTTGAGGTCGGCATACAAACCGGTGAAAGCGTCGGGATGGGTTGCGTCAAGCAGGGTCAGCGCTTCGGCATAGCCCTTCTCGTCCAGCAGCAGGCTCGCCAGTTTAAGGCGCGCCACATCCTTCAGCGCGGCCTCGCTGGCATGGTCGATCACCCAATGCAGCTGCGTCTTGGCGCGCGCGGCATCTCTGGCCTGGATGTTGACTTGTGCCGCCAGCAGTGCGGCACGCGGCGCGTAGGCGCTGGAACCGTATTGGTCCATCACTGCCGCCGCCGCATCGTTGATGCGCTTGGGATCGTTGCTGCTGACCTGCTTGTTCAGTTCGGCAAACAACGTCGCGGCTTCATTCGCCTGCTTGTTCTTGTAAGACTGCCAGCCCTTCGTCGCGGCAATGCCACCCAACACCAACGCCAGCAACAGCAAAATCCATTTGCCGTTGTCTTTCCACCAGTGCTTGAATGCATCTACCTGTTCCTGTTCCTGCAAATCCAGTGTCGCCATTTTCTATTCCTAACCAAGTTTAACCAATTCACCTATTGTGCCCGGCAACTCGCCGGGTACAACCTGCAACTGTTCGCCGCCGCGCAACGGCTTGAGCGTGACCAATCCCGCGCGCGCTTCATCGTCGCCGATGATGACCGCGCACGCCGCATTACTGCTATCCGCCTTCTTCATCTGCGACTTGAAACTGCCGCCGCCACAATGCAGCAGCACGCGCAGCCCCGCATCACGCAACTGCTCGGCCACCACGAACGCCATGCTACTCGCCAGTTCGCCCTGATGCACCACATACACATCCAGCGGCGCGGGCGGATTCTCCATGCCGTCTTCCTGCAACAACGCCAGCAGGCGCTCAATACCCATGGCGAAACCACAGGCAGGCTGCGGTTTGCCGCCGATCTGCTCGATCAGCCCGTCGAAACGTCCACCGGCACAGATGGTGCCCTGCGCACCGAGGCGCGTGGTAACCCATTCGAACACGGTGCGGTTGTAGTAATCCAGCCCGCGCACCAGTCGCGTATTGATCTCGTATGCAACATCATGCCGCTTCAAGATTTCCTGCACCGCTGCAAAATGCTGGATCGCCTCTTCATCAAGTTCGTCCATCAGCTTGGGCGCACCCGCAATAATCTCCTGCATCGCCGGATTCTTGCTGTCCAGAATGCGTAGCGGATTACTGTGCAAACGCCGCGTCGCGTCGGCATCCAGATCACTGCCGAACTGCTCAAAATACGCGATCAACTTGTCGCGATGCCGCTGCCGCGCAGTCGTATCGCCCAGCGTATTGATCTGCAACGTCACATCGCGGATGCCCAATTTGCGCCACAACCGCGCACACATCAAAATCATCTCGGCATCGATATCCGGCCCGGCAAAACCCAATGCCTCCACGCCGATCTGGTGAAACTGGCGGTAGCGCCCCTTCTGCGGGCGCTCGTGGCGGAACATCGCCCCGCTGTAGTACAAACGTTGCGGCGCATTGTACAGCAGGTTGTGCTGCAACACGGCACGCACGCAGGAAGCCGTGCCTTCCGGGCGCAAGGTGAGATGGTCGCCGTTCAGCGCATCCGCAAAGCTATACATCTCTTTCTCGACGATGTCGGTCACCTCACCGATGGCGCGCTTGAATAGCGCAGTCGGCTCCAGCAGCGGCATACGGATGTTTCGGTAGCCGTAAGATTCCAGCCACGCCCGCACCACGTCTTCGAACCACAACCAGAGTCCCGCCTCGTCCGGCAGGATGTCGTTCATGCCTTTTACGGCTTGCAATGTTTTATTGTCACTCATAATCAAACTTGAACCTATCTAGTTCAGCGCCGCGCATACTTGCGCGCCACATACTCGTCCACAATTTTCTGAAATTCCTGTGCGATGTTGTCGCCGCGCAGGGTTGTCACTTTCTCGCCATCCACATACACGGGGGCAGCGGGGTTTTCGCCGGTACCGGGCAGGCTGATGCCGATGTTGGCCAGCTTGCTTTCGCCGGGGCCGTTCACAATGCAGCCCATCACCGCCACTTTCATTTCTTCCACGCCGCTATATTGCGTGCGCCACAACGGCATCTGCGCGCGCAAATAAGACTGAATACTCTGCGCCAACTCCTGAAACACAGTGCTGGTGGTGCGTCCGCAGCCGGGGCATGCGGTGACCATGGGCGCGAAAGAGCGCAACCCCATGGTCTGCAATATCTCCTGCGCCACCACCACTTCCTGCGTACGGTCGCCGCCCGGTTCGGGGGTTAGGGAAACACGAATGGTGTCGCCGATGCCTTCCTGCAACAACACGGCAAGCGCCGCTGTGGAAGCGACGATGCCCTTGGAACCCATGCCCGCCTCGGTCAGGCCGAGGTGCAGTGGATAGTCGCAGCGCTGCGCCAGTTCGCGATAGACTGCGATCAAGTCCTGCACCTCGCTCACCTTGCAGGAAAGCACGATGCGATCATGAGGCAGGCCCAGTTCCTCGGCACGTTTGGCGCTGTCCAGCGCGGAGACAATCAGCGCCTCACGCGTCACTTCGCCCACATCTTTCGGCTGCGCCAGCCTGGCATTCTCGTCCATCATACGCACGACCAGATCCTGATCGAGGCTGCCCCAGTTCACTCCGATGCGCACCGGCTTCGAGAACATGCAGGCCGTTTCGATCATTTCGGCGAATTGCGGGTCGCGCTTGCTGCCCCGGCCGACGTTGCCCGGATTGATCCGGAGCTTCCCCAGAGCCTGTGCACAGTCCGGATGCGCCTTCAGCAGCTTATGGCCGTTGAAATGGAAATCGCCGACCAACGGCGTGCTGATACCCTGCCGATCCAAGCGTTCGCGGATATGCGGTACTGCGGCTGCCGCGGCATCGTTGTTGACGGTGACGCGGACCAATTCCGAGCCGCTCCGCGCGAGCTCCTTGACTTGCGAGGCGGTCTGTTCGATGTCCGCCGTATCGGTGTTGGTCATCGACTGCACGAC
>PLWV01000011.1 GCA_003153155.1 Gallionella sp. | reverse complement strand
TCAAATTTGCTCTTTGCCATGATTTTTCCTTATCAATGTCAAACGTTAATAATAAAAACAAAACTCTAATAATTTAAGAACAAAACGCTGCGCTAAATTCCTGGTGCCCATGGCGAGAATCGGACTCGCGGCCTCTCCCTTACCAAGGGAGTGCTCTACCACTGAGCCACATGGGCAGACATACAAACTGGAGCGGGTGAAGGGGATCGAACCCTCGTCGTAAGTTTGGAAAACTTCTGCTCTACCATTGAGCTACACCCGCAGGCTTTCCCTCCAACGCAACTGCCCCGACCCAACGGCGAAACAGCAGTTGCCACAACGCCAGCCCAACTAACTACCCACAAACATTAAAGCCAAAACCAGAAACATTGGTGGAGGGGGAAGGATTCGAACCTTCGAAGGCAGAACCGTCAGATTTACAGTCTGATCCCTTTGACCGCTCGGGAACCCCTCCAAACAGAACCCGCGATTATGCCAATCAGCGACTTGGATGTCAAACTGAATTAGCTTGTACGAATTACATCATGGCAAAAATTTAAGTGATTAAGTAGTTTTCACCTTGGGAATCGCTGATTCACCAGCCCCGTCCAGCCTGACGATTCTGCATCGGCAAATATCGTGGCGGACGATCACCGCCAGCCCGAGGTGCTCCACCGGCAAGCGCAACAGTTGCTAAAATGATTTTATTTGGTCAAGGAAATGAATAGCTGCGGCAACCGTTCCGGCAGAGATTCGACACGGTCAATGATGGTGTACTGTTTACCAAAAATGTCCGCCACGTATTCATCCGCCTTGGGATCAAGATTGATACAGTAGGTGTAAATGCCCTGCTGATCCAATTCCTTCACCGCTTGGCGCGCATCCTCGATCAGGATGCGCCCATCCTTGCTATCAATATCCGCCGGCTCGCCATCGGTAAGTATCAGCATCAGCTTTTTGTCAGCCTGCTGCTTTTCCAGATAGTGCGCTGCATGGCGCATCGCGGCACCCATGCGCGTGGAATAACTGGCCTCCATAGCCGCCAATCGGCCCTTGACCTCATCATCCCAATGTTCGCTGTAACCCTTGATGTGCAGAAAACGCACATCGTGGCGCGTGTTGGAATGAAACCCGGCAATGGCGAACGGGTCACCCAGTTTTTCGATCGCCCATGCCAGCAGCGACACCGCTTCCTGGCTCAACTCCAGAATGGTCTGGTCACAGCCGGCCGCTTTTTCGTTGAGTGATTCGGACAAATCCAGCAATATCATCACCGCGATGTTGCGCCCGTCATTGCGATGGCTCATGTTGATGCGCGGGTCGGGCGTCGCACCGCTCTTGTAGTCGATCAGCGAGCGTAGCGCGACATCCAGATCCAGCTCGCTGCCGTCTTCCTGATAGCGGATACGCACCTTGTCCTGCGGCTTGAGCAGGTCGAGCATTTTCTTTAAACGCTTGGCCAGCGCGGCGTGCTTCGCCAACAGCTTGTCGATGTCCGCCGCATTGCCACGCGGATGCAAAGCCTCATACACGCTCACCCAGTCCGGACGATAGCTATGGGTGTTGTAATCCCACTCATGATAATGGCGCGGCGGCAGGCCTTTGAGTTCCTCGCCCAGCTCGATTTTGCGCTGCTCGTCGAAGGCTTCTTCCTCATCGCCTTGCTCGATGAATTTCCACATCTGGCGATTGTCGTCACGGTAATCCACCACGGTGTCTTTGAAGTGAGTCTTGGCAAGATTGTCGCTTTGCCGACGTGTCTTGGCAACGAAGGAAACCGCCAAATCGGCCATCTCCTGCGTGCCCATATCGCTTTGCTGCATCAGCGCGTGGAAGCGTTGCGCGAACTCGATGACATGCGGATTCTGGTAGGGATGTTGCGAATCCAGAATGGCGCGCGACAGCATGGTCAGGCGATGCCGCACCCCGGATTCCAGTTCCGGGTCGCAAGCATCTTCCGCCGGGATCGGATGCAATGCCATAAAGATGCGGCGCAGGCCGGGATACTCGCGCATCGCCAGATATTCCACGCGGCTATCCTCGAAAAACTCCGCTGCCATACGCTGGAACGGGCTGAGGTTGTCGGCAAAAATCGCCGTGGTCCAGCGGCGATGCCCAACGATATGCGCCAGTACAGCGCGATAGCGGTCTATGCCGGCTATGCCATGCGCATCACCGTACACATCCGGCAGACGTATGCCGAGCTTGTCATAGTAGGGAATAGGCTGGCGCAGTTCGTCGAACGCGCTGGAGTAAGGTATCAGCTGATCTTCGTCTTGCCACAAACCGCGCAAATACATATCCAGCTTGCGCTCGTTATCCACCAGCAGGGTGCCATGCCGCTCACGCTGCAATACGGCGCGACTGTCCGCCGACTGCAGCCTGAAGTAATCAATTTGCCGATCGGGATGGTCGTTGTAATAACGCACCCCATAATCCACCCAGCTCTTCAGACCTGCTAAAGAAAGCTGGCTAAGCAACACCGGAATCTGCTTGAAAAATTCCGGCAAGCCCGGGCTGGGGAAAGTTTGATGGATGCCGTGAATCGAACCCGTGGTGCGCTCCATGAAATCGAGCACGAGATCCAGATAGTCGCGCATCTGTTGTTGCGATTGCAGCCTGCGCGCGGCTGCCGGCAACGATTGCAGGAACGGCGTGATAGCCTTGCTGTTGGGTGACTTCGACATCCTGAGTAGGCACTCCATGATTGCAGGCAGCGCATCTTCGCCCAGAGTCCTGGCCACCGCCGGCCATTCTTCCAGGAAGATCAGGATGGGCTCGGCGCCTCGCCCCATCTTGCCGAGGAAGCGCGCATTCTCGATGTAGGCATCCACGCCTTCTTTGGAAAGCGTCGCCAATGCCTCGCGCATACAATCGGCGAACACCGGCTCGACGCGCGGAAAGCCACAGTCAAGCTGCGCCCAATAAGTTTTAAACTCCTCGGGTATCGCCACCGTTTCCATGATTTATTTCCTGATAGCTTTACGCAAACACTGCATCAATCGCGTGATCCAGCGTATCGCGAATATCCGCATCATCGGTAATCGGGCGCACCAACGCCATGCGACAGGCATCACGAGGTGCTACACCGCCTTTAATCAAGGTGGCTGCGTACACCAGCAGACGCGTGGAAATCCCTTCGTCCAGACCATGTCCTTTCAGGTGGCGCGCCGCCGCGCCGATCTTCACCAGCTTGGCCGAAATATCTTTATCCATACCGGTTTCTTTGCTGAGAATTTCCGTCTCAACGCTGGCCTCCGGGTAATCGAAGTCGAACGCAGTGAAGCGTTGCTTGGTGGATTGCTTCAAATCCTTCAGCAGACTCTGGTAGCCGGGGTTATAGGAAATCACCAATTGGAAATCGGGATGAGCTGCTAGCAGCTCGCCCTTCTTATCCAATGGCAGAGTGCGCCTATGGTCGGTCAGCGGATGGATCACCACCGTGGTGTCCTGGCGCGCTTCAACGATTTCATCGAGATAGCAGATCGCGCCGATGCGCGCGGCAGTGGTCAGCGGGCCATCCAGCCAGCGCGTGCCGTTGGCATCGAGCAGATAACGTCCGACCAGATCGCTGGCGGTCATATCTTCATTACACGCCACGGTGATGAGCGGCTTGTTCAGCTTCCATGCCATGTATTCGATGAAACGCGATTTGCCGCAGCCGGTCGGGCCTTTCACCATCACCGGCAAGCGCGCCGCGTAAGCCGCCTCATATAGCGCAACCTCATTGCCTTGCGCTTGGTAGAACGGCTCTTTGTGAACCTTGTATTGATCTTTATTTGCCATTGGCTTGCCCTCTTCCCGATTCCTCTCGCCCGCTGATGGGCGGGAAAGTCGGGGGAAATAATCCGTATGAACCGAACGGTTTTTGATTTTGGAAAAAAACGCCCCCAGCATGTGGGGGCGCGTTTTGTTGCTTTACTATATCCGGCTTACTTGTGTACGCCCAACTTTTCGCGCCAGCCCGGATACAACATGTCCGCATCTTTCGGGAAGGACTCGAATGCACGCGCGAATTCCTTGTGCTGCTTCGCGTATTGAATCGGGTCGGCACCGGCCGTCCAGCATTCGTATGCCTGACGCAAAGAAATCGCGCCGGCAGCCGGGGAGTCGATGTGACCGTAAGCGCCGCCACCCGCGGTGTTGATCACGTTACCGTGACCGAGATTTTCAAAAAAGCCGGGCAAACGCAACGCGTTCATACCGCCGGAGATGATCGGCGTAGTCGGCTTCATGCCCAGCCACTCTTGATGGTAGTAAGGACCATCAGCAGAATCGCGCTCAATCATATAAGCGATGTTGCGGTCATCTTGACCACCTTCCATCTTACCGAAGCCCATGGTGCCGACGTGAATGCCGGAAGCCCCTTGCAGACGGGAGATTTTCGCCAGCACGAACGCGGTGTAGCCACGCACTGCCGACGGTGAAGTAATCATGCCGTGACCTGCGCGGTGATAGTGCAGATATTGTTGCGGATACTGACGACGTGCGGTGGTAATCATACCGGGACCGCCGACGAAGCCGTCCACCAGGAACGCCACTTTGTTGGCATCCGGGCCAAAAGTTTCCAGAATGAAGTCAGCACGCGCGCACATTTCATAGTGGTCATCCGCCGTAATATTGGCGGAGAATATTTTTGCATCGCCGGTTTCATCCATCGCGCGCTTCATCGAATCGTACACCATCGGGATGACTTTCCTCATCGGGCAGAACACCTGGTTGCCTTGCGGCTCGTCGTTCTTGATGAAGTCGCCGCCCAACCAGAATTGATAAGCCGCCTTGGCAAATGGCTCGGGGCGCAAACCCAGCTTGGGCTTGATGATGGTGCCGGAGATGTAGCCGCCGTCCTTGATCGGACGACCCAGAATGCGCCACATATCTGAAATGTCCATGGCAGGACCATCGAATTGCTTGAGCATTTCGGGCGGAACGTAGAAGTCTTGCATTTGCGCGCATTTGACGTCGCCCATGCCTTGGTTGTTACCAATCGCACAAGTCAGGAAAGATACGATCATCGTGCGGCCGTCAGTGATGTTGCGATCGAACAATACCGACGGGTAAGCGAGCTTCATCACGCCCTTGGCTTCATCGATGGAGTAAACCAGCGCGTCCACGCCCTTGGTAAAATCATCGGTGGTGCTCACTTCCACGTTAGTGCCAGTAGAAGATTCTGCGGCAAAGTGCGCAGCTGTTTCCAGATAGCCGTGGCCATCCGCCGGAGTCATATGATAAGCCACCAGAATGTGCTTGCCACCCTTGATCAGGTCCGCTTCTTTCAGACTCAGATCCGCATAACGATTTGATTGATCCATAGCTTCTTTCTCCTGTGTTAACGATTAAAATGAAATTCGATAAGTACTGTGGAGCGAACTATAGGGTCATGGCTCCATAAATAACAGTCAATTGTTTTTATCAAACCCATAAGAAACGCTTATAGTTTGATATACTGATAATAACTCATTTTAGTTGCATTGCCATCGTGCTGCATTTTACTTTACGCCAACTGCAAGTTTTCGAAAAAGTGGCCAACCATCTGAATTACTCGCGCGCCGCTGAGGAACTATACCTCTCGCAACCGGCGGTGTCCATGCAGATCAAGCAACTGGAAGGACATATCGGCCTGCCGTTATTCGAGCAAATGGGCAAAAAGGTTTTCCTCACCGAAGCCGGGCGCGAGCTGTTTCACTATGCCAGAAGCATCGCGCAACAGCTTGCCGAAATGGAAGCCGTGTTCGGCGAAATGAAAGGACTGGAGCAAGGCAAGCTCACGCTTTCGGTAGTCAATACCGCGAACTACTTCACCCCGCAATTGCTCGCCAAATTTTGCCAGCGCCATCCCAACATCAATGTGATTCTGCAAGTCGCCAACCGCGATGCCGTGCTGAAACAACTCGCCGACAACAGCACCGACCTCGCCATCATGGGACAACCCCCGGATGGCAAAGACCTCAGCGCCGAGTCGTTCCTGGATAACCCGCTGGTGGTCATCGCAGCGCCCAACCATCCGCTCGCCAAACTCAAGCGCGTCAAATTCGCCCGGCTCGCAGAGGAAACTTTCCTGTCGCGGGAACAAGGCTCCGGCACCCGCAGCGCGATGGAACGCGTCTTCGCGCAACATAAGATACAACCGCACATCAGCATGGAAATGGAAACCAACGAAGCCATCAAACAAGCGGTTCAAGCCGGCATGGGGCTGGGCATCCTGTCGCTGCATAGCATCGAACTGGAACTGGAAACCAGGCGGCTCGCCATGCTCAACGTCGAACACTTCCCGTTGCTGCGTCACTGGTTCGTCGCACATCGCAGCAATAAACGGCTTTCCAGCGCGGCTTTGGCATTCAAGGAATTTCTGCTGACAGAGGCAAAGAAAACAATAGCCGCACGCTGAAGGGAGCCTCTGTACTGACTCGAAGAGCCCGGTGACCAATACACCTTATAAAATCTGCGCCGCTTCTGCGAACGACAGGCGCGGGCTGCGCGGGAACAGTTTCGCCCCGTCGCCGTAGCCGAGGTTGATCAGGAAGTTGGATTTGACCTTGCCGTCGGGAAAAAACTCTTTATCCACTTTTGCGTTGTCAAAGCCGGACATCGGCCCGGCGTCCAGTCCGAGCGCGCGTGCGGCGAGAAGAAGATAGGCGCCTTGCAGCGTGCCGTTGCGAAAGGCGGTGGTGTCGATCAGCGGCTGGTTGCCCGCGAACCACGAGCGCGCATCGGCGGGCGGGTACAGCACCGGCAGTTTCTCGTAGAATTCAAGATCGTAGGCGATGATGGCGGTGACCGGCGCGGTGCGGGTCTTTTCCACGTTGCCCGGCGCCATGGCCGGCAATAAACGCTGCTTCGTTGCCGCGCTGCGCACGAATACAATGCGTGCCGGACAACAGTTGGCGCTGGTCGGCGCCCATTTCATCAAGTCGTAGATCTGTTGCAGTTGCGCGTCGCTGACCGGCTTATCCAGCCATACAATGTGAGTGCGCGCTGCGCGGAACATGAGGTCCAGGCTGCGATCGTCGAGTTGCATGGGTTTTCTCCTTTTTTGAATTAAACTAGTTTACATCACTCATATGCCGATACATCCCAAAAAGACATGTAAAACCGCTGCTCAATAAAGTGGACCGATAATAATTTGTGTGCAGGGACAGAGGAACAGTAAAGATGAATTCGTTAGTGGTTGCAGCAGTCTATAAGTTCGTGAAGTTATCCGATTGTGCCGCACTGCGCGAGCCGTTGCTGGCGCAGTGCGATGCGCTGGGCATCACTGGCACACTGTTGCTCGCGGAAGAAGGCATCAACGGCACGATCGCCGGCACGCGTTCCGGCATTGATAATATATTGGCGTATCTGCGCAGCGACCCGCGTCTGGCGGATCTGGAACACAAGGAATCTACCGCTGACCATCCGCCTTTTTACCGGATGAAGGTCAAGTTGAAAAAAGAGATCGTGACCATGGGCGTGCCGGGCATCGATCCCACCGAGCTAGCCGGCCAGTACGTTAAGCCGGAAGATTGGAACGCGCTGATCAGCGATCCCGATGTGCTTCTGATAGACACGCGCAACGATTACGAAGTGGATGTCGGCACGTTCCAGGGTGCGGTCGATCCACGCATCACCACCTTCCGCGAATTTCCTGAGTACGTGAAAAACAATCTCGATCCGCAGCAGAAACCGCGCGTCGCGATGTTCTGTACCGGCGGCATACGCTGCGAAAAAGCCTCGGCGTATATGCTGCAACAAGGATTTACCGAGGTCTATCACCTGCAAGGCGGGATACTGAAATATCTGGAAAACGTTCCGGCGGAACAGAGCCTGTGGCAAGGCGAGTGCTTCGTGTTCGACCAGCGCGTCGCAGTGGGGCAAGGCCTAGCGCCGGGGCATTACGAACTGTGCTACGGCTGCTCGCGCCCGATCACAGCTGAAGAAAAAGCTTCCCCCAAATATCAGGCGGGCGTTTCCTGCCCGAATTGCTACGACAGCCTCACCCCCGAAAAACGCGCCGCCGCGATGGAGCGGCAAAAACAGGTCGAGTTAGCCAAGCAGCGAGGAGAGGCGCACATAGGCAAACGGGGTAAAAAAGCGACGAAGGTCGCTTAGGTAGTACAACTTCGCCGGGGGTAGCCCGGCAGCTAGTTACTTTCTTTTGCTTCGCCAAAATAAAGTAACCAAAGAAAAGGCGACCCCGGTTTACCACCGCTGCGCGGTACCCTGCGTTGCTCGACTGGTCAGGCGGCTGCGGAACTCGCGCTACGCGCTCAGACAGTCCTCGCCGAAAGCTCCTGACCAGCCTGCGCGACTCGGCGGCGCACAGGGGAAGGAAAAGCAAAACCCGAAACCCCAAACCAGTGAGGAGGGCAACAAGTTGCCCTCCTCACTCTACAACAAAAATTCGTGCGCATAGCGCACACAAAACCATTCTGTTTTTCCCCTGAGCGCCGCCTCGATCAGGCGTGAACGAGCGGTGGGGTTGGGCGAGCACTGTTTGAGCACGTGGCCGCGTAGCGGATCGTGCGAGTTGCGCAGCCCCGCTCGTTCACGTCTGATCGAGGGAACCCCGCAGGGGCGGCAAACCGGGGGCGACTTCTTTGGGTTACCTTTCTTGGCAAGACAAGAAAGGTAACTTGCTGTCGGGCAACCCCCGGCAGTTTTTGCATTTAGTTCACATAACCATGCTGCGCAATGCTCGTTGGTTATTGCGCCTTACTCGGGTTAAAACTCTTGTAATTCAAAGAGTGATTTCTCGCCTTCAATAACCGGGGCGTTTGACGTATAAAACTGCCAGGTAATTTTATGCTGCGGCCGAAGACGGTGATACACATCTTGGTTTACCTCATATTCGATGAAATGCATGCTCAAAGGAACTACATCAACGGATTCGCCCGGGAACACACGATCATGGGATGATGATTCGAGCTGAGAATAGGATTCTCCATTGACACGGATTTCGTAGTAATCGTAATCGTCGTAACTCAACGGAAGAAACGAAGGGAAACAGATTTTCAGCTTCCAACCATCCTGAGCCTCTTTCGTAGAGTTCGTGTAGGTGATAATGAGTCGATAGCGGTGAATCTTGGCTGTTCTTGAAATTGCTTTGAAACGAACGTCAAGGAACAACCCAAGTGGTTCGTCTGGATGACTTAGACAATGCTCCCACCATTGATCGCGATGAGCCTTCAGTTCTTTCGGGGAATACTTCGTACCCATAGGATGACGGGGATTGAAATGACCCGCCTCTGCGTGACATCGAAAACACAAACATATCGCATTATCAAGCGTGTTTGCGCCTCCGTCGGCTTCCTGAATTATGTGGTGAACGTTAACACTTCGACCACCAAACTCATGGCAGATACAACACCGTCGATGAGATTTGACAAGGGCAAGATCTCTAACCTCTCTTGGGAATGGCATGTAATCTGTTCGTGAGACGTGTACGAGCTAACGTAACTTCGGCGTCATACAAACCACATCCGCATTTTGCGCGCGATGGCGCAGCGCGTGATCCATCAGCACCAGCGCCAGCATCGCCTCGGCGATCGGCGTGGCGCGGATGCCGACGCACGGGTCGTGGCGACCGTGCGTTTCCACCATCACCGGCTCACCTTGCAGGTTGATCGAGCGGCGCGGGATGCGGATGCTGGAGGTGGGCTTAACCGCGAGGTGTGCGACGATGTGCTGCCCGGTCGAGATGCCGCCGAGAATGCCGCCGGCGTTGTTCGATAGAAATCCCTGCGGGGTCAGTTCATCGCCGTGTTCGCTGCCGTGCTGCATAACGCAAGCGAAGCCCGCGCCGATCTCCACGCCCTTCACCGCGTTGATGCTCATCAGCGCGTAGGCGATCTCGGCATCCAGGCGGTCATACACCGGCTCGCCCAATCCCACCGGCACGTTCTCCGCCACCACGGTGAGCTTGGCGCCGATGGAGTCGCCGGACTTGCGCAGCGCGTCCATGTAGTCTTCCAGCGCTGGCACCACGCTGGCATCCGCCGCGAAGAACGGGTTGTCGTTGACCACCTCCCAGCTCTTGAACGGAATTTCGATTTCGCCGATCTGCGTCACATAGCCGCGCACCACCACGCCATAGCGCTCGTTCAGCCATTTCCTGGCGATCGCGCCCGCCGCCACACGCACCGCGGTCTCGCGCGCAGAGGCACGCCCGCCGCCGCGATGATCGCGGAAGCCGTATTTCTGGGTGTAAGTGTAGTCGGCATGTCCGGGACGGAAGGTGCTGGCGATGTTGCCGTAATCCTTGCTGCGCTGGTCTTCGTTGCGGATCAGCAGCCCGATGGGCGTGCCGGTGGTCTTGCCCTCGAACACGCCGGACAGAATTTCCACTGCGTCCGATTCGCGCCGCTGGGTGACGTGGCGCGAGGTGCCGGGCTTGCGCCGGTCCAGATCGTGCTGGATGTCGGCTTCGCACAAAGCCAATCCCGGCGGGCAGCCGTCCACCACGCAGCCGAGCGCCGGGCCGTGCGATTCGCCGAAAGATGTCACCGTGAACAAAGTGCCGAGTGTGTTTCCAGACATGATGTTATCTCGCAAAAACAATGCGCGCAGTTTAACATACCGCACACCGTCATTCCGGCGCAGGCCGGAATCTAGCGGTTCTATTCATAATGCCTTTAAGGTTTTGTCTCCGCGTTACGGAGGATATTTTACTAACTGGATTCCGGCCTACGCCGGAATGACGAATTCGGAGGTTTGTTGATGAAAGCCATTCTGATGACCGCCGCAGGCAATGCCGATGTGTTGGCACTGAGCGATATTGAAAAACCGGAACTGCCCTCGCCGCACCATCTGCGTGTAAAACTCGCCGCCGCAGGCGTGAATCCGCTGGACACCAAGCTGCGCGCCAAGCCGATTTATTACCCGGACAGGCTGCCCGCGATACTCGGCTGTGACGGTGCCGGCATCGTCGAAAAAACCGGCAGCGCAGTGACGCGCTTCAAGGTCGGCGATGCGGTGTTTTTCAACAACGGCGGGCTGGGTGGAAATCTGGGCGATGAGCCGGGCTGCTATGCGGAATACACCACGCTGCATGAAGAATACTGCGCCGCAAGCCCGGCCAATCTGAGCTTGCAGGACAGCGCGGCACTGCCGCTGGTGTTGATCACGGCTTGGGAAGCGCTGATTGAACGCGCCAATTTGCAAGCCGGTCAAACCATTTTGATCCACGCTGCCGCCGGCGGGGTGGGACATATCGCGGTGCAACTTGCCCATCATCTCGGCGTGCACATTGCCGTCACGGTCAGCGATGATAAAAAAGCCGGGCTGGCGCAGGGTCTCGGCGCGGAAAAAATCATCCGTTACAAAGAGCAGGATTTCGTGCAAGACGTGGTGGAATGGTCCAGAGGCAAAGGCGTGGACGTGGTGTTCGACACGGTGGGCGGCGAAACTTTTTTGCGCTCATTGAATGCGGCACGGATAGGCGGCAAAGTGGTCAGCCTGCTTGCCACCCCGCTTGCCGCCGCAGACGTGCAACTGGCGCGCCTGCGCAATCTGTCGCTGTGCTATGAATTGATGCTCACCCCGCAGGTGATGAAACTGCACGACGAACGCATCCGCCAGCGCAAGATACTTGAGCAAGGCGCACAACTCGTTGAAGCCGGCAAACTCGGCGTGCTGGTCTCATATGCGCTACCGCTGAAAGATGCCGCCGAAGCGCATCGCCTGATCGAAAAGGGCGGCGTGACAGGAAAAATAATTTTGACGATGGATTGATACGCTAGTCCACCCTGTTACACAGGGCACTCTCTACCATTCCCGGAACGAAAATCCCAGGCCGATCGTATTCTGGCGATGGTTATAGTCGGTCAAGCTCTCGCCAAAGCCGGAAGTCATCTGTATGTGCATGCGCGCCGCATCGCCGAATCTTACCGGTGTCGCCCAGTCGATTTGCTCATAGCCACGGTTATGCGTCCTGCTCAGATTGTTGCGCAGCAGCATGGCGATGGCTTGCGATTTATCCTTTGGCTCCCAGCGTATAACCAGATCGCCGCGCCCGAGATAATCGCTGATGTCGGGGTTGTCGTCTTTCAAAGAATTCTCCGGGATGCGCTGCCAGCCGCGCACCATGATGGATGTCGTGTCGTTCCATTCCCAACCGCCGAGCAGATAGATCCGGTACCAGCCGCGTGACTCTGGCAAGGAGCGGCCATTCGATTGGTGCACCCAGCCAAGATTGATGAGTTTCAATCCGGACGCATGGCCTGTGCCCAGGGTGGCGATCAATTCCGGCTCGTATATGGTTTCGCGGAACGGGGATGAGTTCCGGATGTTGAACGCCTGCCAATTGGATTGTTGCGTGTATGCCCCCCACATGCGGAAGGTTTTTATGCCCAGAAAATCAATATTGCGCTGTTCGCCTATGTCAGCCTTGACGCTGAACTGGAACTTGACCTCCGCCGCATCTATGTCGAAGGGGGCAAGCGTGCTGCGGCCGATGGCCGGCGAACTGGGCTGACGGTTGGGATTGCTGGTTCTATTCACCAGCAGGTAACTTTGCCGGTATGGCTGGAGCCGCCCCAATTTGCTTGGGTCCCGATTGGACAGGTCATCCAGGTTCCACGCTCTGGTCAGGTATGAACGCTCGGTGCTGCGCGTTGGAACTGCAGCGGGGGTCGCGGGGGTAGTACTTGCTTCAGCATTTTCGTTGGGGACGATGTTTTCCCTGACTGCTGGTGCAAGCGCGGACGCGGGAGCAGCCAACTGGTCGTAGCACTTCAGACGCGCGGCATCATCGCCGGGATACTGCTGCGCGCACGGCAAGAAAATATCGCCGTCGGCATGTGCCGATGGGACAAGCGCTGTGCAGAACACAACGGACAGCAAAATTTTGCGCTTTTTGTTTATGTTAATTTTCAACAGCACCTCTGATAACCCGTATCTGCGCGCATCCTCACACATCCAGGCTAAAGATATTGAGCATGTACTCGTTCTTGTTTGAATATTTACAGGAGAGATTATCCGCCAGATAACGGTAAAGGGAAACGCGCCAATACCCGATAACTCGCCAGCCCGCGCTGTTGCACGGATTGCACCAGGGCGAAATCCTTGACCCGCCAGAGCGCCGGCTGCATCTCGGGCAATGGTGGTGTCAATTCCGCCCAACCGGAGGTTGGTAGCGGATTGCCTATCTTAGGCACATCAGTCCAGTGGGCGTTGCGCAATAGCGTGACGTGCGGTTTGTATTCGCGCTGATCGAATTTGAAACGATGTGTCATCAGGCGTTGTTCCAACGCGCTGACCAGTTGCGCCAGCTGTTGCGGCACATGGTCTGGCGCGGCATATACGATGTGGTTATGCCCCCAATAACGCGCCCCATCAAAACACAACTCGAAACACGCAGCGCTGACTTCCAGCGCGGCAAGTTGCAACGCCTCAAGTCTGGACTGCTCGACATCGCCGATGAACACCAGCGTGTTATGCAGCGTCTCACCGCGCATGGCGCGCCCGCCGCACAGGTGTTGCAGAGGTTTCTGCCACGCGTCCAGCTGACTGCGCTCCGCGGCGGTCGGCCACAGTGCGAAAAATACTTTTACGAATGAATGGTCGGATTGATTGCTCATGAACCGATATTTTATTGCTATCTGGAGCCTAATGCGGAAAGTTCGACGGCGCATACTAAGCAACACAGCAAATAAATTGCTCCGCGCGAGCTTCGCTCAAATTCAAAACCACAAGGCACGCAGTCCCGCGCCAAGAGCGCGGGGAATACAAGTTGAATGTTGAAATGCGGCGTGAATGATTCAGATCGACCCGGAGCGGTCATTCATAAAAATGAGGAACCTTGCGTAGATGCCTTGAGCAACGCCTCAAATGCCTCCGGAGGAACCGGTCTGGAAAACAGATACCCTTGCGCATAGTCGCAGCCTGCATTGCTTAACAGTTTGAGCTGTGCTTCGGTTTCAACTCCTTCTGCAATCACCTTCAGCCCCAGCTTGTGCGCCATCACGATGATCGCTTCGGATAAGACCATGTCATTTATATCCGTCTCAAGGTTATCCACAAATGACTTGTCGATTTTTAGATAATCAATATCGAATTTTTTGAGATAAGAAAGAGATGAGTAACCCGTTCCAAAATCATCGATCGCCACTTGAATACCCGCATCACGGAATTTGAGCAGCTTGTCAGTGACACCAGTCGCTGCTTTTAGCAGCAAGCCTTCGGTAATTTCGATGACAATACTCTGCCCGGCAAGGTCAATACCCCGCAAATATGCGCTCCATGCATCGCAAGAGAGTTCCTCAGACAGGAATTGGACGGGTGATACATTCACGCTGATTTGAAAGTCATTCGCAAATTGATTGCTCCAACGCTTTGCCCAGCGGGCTGACTCTTTGAATACCCAGTCACCAATTTCATTGATAAGCCCGGTTTCTTCCGCAAGCAGAATAAACTCCATCGGGCTAACCAAGCCGCGCTCAGGGTGCTGCCAGCGGATGAGAGCTTCGGCTTTATGAATGCGGCCAGTTGCCAAATTTATAACCGGTTGGAAATAAACCAAGAACTGATTAGCCGCCAACGCGCCGCGCAAGTCGTGAGTCAGTCGCCGCCGCTCCTGTGCAGCCTCCTGCAGTGCAGCAGTAAAATAGCTGGACTGATTGCGCCCTTGGTTCTTGGCGACATACATTGCCTGATCGGCGTTCCTGAGCAGATCTTCAACACTGGTGGCATCATTCGGATACAGCGTGATGCCGATGCTGGCCGATATATAGACTACTTCATCCACCAACTGGAACGGTTCGGTCAATATCTTGAGAATGCTCTGGGCAAGCCGCTCAACGATTCTTGAGTCGTTAATTTCCGACAAAATGACGGTAAACTCATCTCCGCCCAGGCGAGCCACCGTATCCGATTCACGCACGCAACTGCTGATACGACGCGACGTTTCCATCAATAGAATATCGCCCATATCGTGCCCCAACGTATCGTTGATTTCTTTGAAGCGGTCAAGGTCAATAAACAACAGCGCCATCTGCAGATCAGCGCGATGTGCCTTCTTGATTTCCTGCTCCAGACGATCATGAAACATGTGGCGGTTAGGCAGGCCGGTCACTTTGTCAAAGTTAGCCTGTTTCCAGATCAGATCTTCAGATTCTTTCTTGTGGGTAATGTCGCGGATAAAAGCACTGAACTCGTACTTGCCCTCCACCTCGATGGTGGTGATGGCCAATTCGACGGGAAACTCGCGGCCATCACGATGGATGCCCGTAATTTCGATGCGTGAATTTATGATATGTTTCTCGCCGGTAAGCAGGTAATGCTTCAGGCCATGCACATGCGCCTCGCGGTATTGGGGCGGAATGATCGTTTCATGTAACGCCCGTCCAGTCGCTTCCTCGCGGGTCCAGCCAAAAATATTAGCTGCCTGATCATTCCAGCCGGTGATGATTCCTTCAGAATTCATCTGTACTACGGCATCCAGAGCGTTATCGATGGTGGCGCGCAGACGTGTTTCGGCTTCACGATGCGCTTTTGACCCGCTTGCCAGCCTTGCGGTCATGCGGTTGAAGTCGGCTGCCAAAATACCGATCTCGTCGTTTGAGTGCAATTTCAGCCGCTTGGACAGGTCATGAGTTCCAGTAATTTCAGAGACAAACTGTGTCAACTCACGCAGCGGTGCGGTTAGCCGGCTGGCTAACCAACGAATGGCGAAGATCAATGGCAAGGTCAGGATCAGGCCAAGGATAGCCAGTTTTAGTATCACCATATGGACGGTTTGATATAGCGCCCCCGGTTCGCGCAACATCACCACTTCCCATCCGGAAAGCAAGCCGGTATTTTCCGATGCGCTGTTAACCAGATATGAGTTATTACCAACTTGCACCCATCCATTGAGATGCCCCAAATCAGACAGCGACTGATTGGGCACTGTAGTGCCCAGCGTAGATCCCATCAGGACAATTGATTCTCGATGCGCCGCCAAATCAGACAACGATTCATTAGGTGCCATAGTGTTCGGCGTAGATTTCAGCGGCGCAGGTGAATCCTGATGATGATACAAGAGGAGAGTTTGGCCAGACAGAGCGGCGCTTACCTCACTCCAGCGATAAGCCATCACGATGGTACCAAGCTGATAGTTCGCCGAAAAAGTTGCCGTTACGGGAGCGACCAAGGCCACGATGTCTTCGCCATCCATTGGACTGGGATGCTTATTGATAAAGTTTATTTGCCCGTGCGGTTTCCATGCATCCGGCAGCATATCTATTTTATGCAGCCGGTCACTGGATGCAACCAAGTGGCCAGCGGCATTAAAAGCATAAAGTTCTCCCATAAGGGCATAATCTTTTTTCAAGTTATCTAGCGCGTTTTCCACCCGTTTATCCACGTCGCCAGAGGCGAGGTCATTCATCACGTCCAGTTTGGTCCAGGCACGCAGGTCGGTAGACAGTTGGTCGAATCTTGCATTAAGGCTGCTGAGTTTGAGATGAGCCAGCTGTGACAATGTGGCCAGTTCCGAATCGGTCACTGCAGTCCGGACGGCGTTTTGCACTACCAGCGCGGTCACGAGGTAGGTGATGATAAATATGGAAAAAAATGCAAGCAGCAGCTTGCGGGCGATAGTTCCCCCAAACCAGTAACGGATCATAGGCAGAGTCAATCCGGGAAAAGGTAGCCTCATGGGAGCCGTATCAGAATCTTGACCCCTGTTGGTACCTGATTGGCATTGATGTAACCAATTGCACCCGGGACGCTGCGCACGAATCCCAGTACAGCCTGGTCTGAAATTTGAACGAGAGGCGGAAGCTTGCCCTGAAAACGTAGCCGATTCCAGTATTCTGCCAGCTCTAGCGGAGAAAGATTAAATACGACCTCGGAAAATTTTTCGCGTTCCACGCTCGATGCTTCGCGGTTAACCGGCACCACCTGAGTTTGATCAGCCCAAAAATTTCTTTTCAACGTGTAAATATCGGCTAACTGTTTGACTGAAATATTGACATCTGGCACTTGGGTGGACGCAATAACCAATAGTCCTCCTGCTTGACCAGACAAAGTCCATAAAATCCCCAAAATTAGTAGCAAGACCCGCATCAGAATAATTGTGAGAATGATGCTTTCAAACCGGTTTGAATAGGAGCGATGGACGCCGACACACCCGCCTGATGAATGTACTCCAATTTCCAAACCATCGGTGCGCTGGGTCTATAGGCGACCGCTACCAAGGTATTTATGGAGGGCATGTTCACCGTGTGATCCTGGTAGCGTTCCCATTCCAGAATGCCGTGCCACTGAGGGGTAATGGTGTAATCGGCAAGTCCAAAAATCCCCGATTCATGGTCATGAACCCGAGGTGTCGCTCCTGGCAATACCGCGCCTGAAAAATGGGACGTTATTGCTTCGCTTTCCAGCCTCAGCTTGTCAAAGGATTTGTTGGCATTAACCCCATAAAGAGTGAACGTTTCTCCGGTTTCTATGAGTTGGCCATGCTGGGAGGATGCTCCAATCTTATTCACCAAGCCCAATGACATGTTGATGTGCCCACCGAGGACATTGTGGAAGTTCCTCAGTGTCTGGCTCGCCGGCCGCTTGAACCACTCGTTGTCCGGCTGCCAGTACAGTTGCAAGTCTGGAGTCACGCCATCCTCCGGATCATGCTGCCAGCTGACGCCACTCATGTATGCATCGAAGCCCCGGGCAGTCGTGTATGGACGGGTAATTATGGGAATCAAAGGCGCCGCGTGCACCAAGTTCCAATCACCCAAAGGGGTCAGTATCTTGCCAACTCGCAAAGTGTCATGTTCAGATAACATTGCGTCGTTGTAAAACCGCTCAACTATAACATCGCCATTGACGCGGCCACCGCCTTGCTGAATCAAAGTTTGTTTGGATAGTTCGACTTCCGTAAAAGGGTTAACCCACTGGCTGATATGGCCACCGGCGAACAGACTCAGATCGTCTAAGTCAAGCCTGGTAGGAGCGTCGAAACGGTCTACAACCTCAATATTTGCATAACCAGACAAGTAGTAATTGCCAGCATGCCAACCTTGACCAAGTTCATAGTCTTCAGCGTGGCTTATAGGAGAAAATATCAACCCGAGTTGGAAAAGCACTAATGGCAGCAGTGTATGTCGCATAGTAATCACATTGGAAGTGAAACATAATTTCCCCGTTCAAGTAACGGGGGGCTGCAAGTCACATTGTTTCATAATCTAACAGCAAAAAACTTTTCATGCTATAGGCCAAAAACAGGCAAATCTTTTTCATATGGGCTGAACGTACTTGATGCGGCGGTCTGTTTCTATCATCTTGTGAGGGCAAATTTGGTAGCTCCAACAGTCACGTATTGACCAGATTTACGACGGATGCTCATGAGAGCTATAAAACAGACAACCCACCATCAGATTTTCCATTATCGCATCAGAGTTCAGATCCATCATTTTATCCGTATCTTCAACATAACCAGCCTGCGTGTGTTGTTGGGGCTTTAAGCTCCTTACAACCACGGCGTACCCCTTGCGGGTGTACTTGGTTATCGTTAACCAATGACTTAGTTGGCGTAGTTTGCCAACTTAGTCAGATGGCTATGCAAAGCCTTTCGGGTGCCCGGCCAAAAGTTCTTCGGCTGATAGCCTATAACCAGCCACTTGGTTGCTGTCTTTGAGCAACCTAGTGGAGTGGCTAGGGGTTTCATCAGTCGAAGGGCTATAACCATAACCAATCACTTGGCAGCTTGCTGCCTTAGTGAGATGGCTAGTTGTTTCATCAATGACTTGGTTGGCGTAGTTTGCCAACTTATAACCAGCCACTTGGCTGCCGTCTTTTGGTAGCCTAGTGGAATGGCTAGTAGTTCCATCAGTCAGATGGCTATAACCAGCCGCTTGGCCACCGTTTTCTGGTGGCATAGCGGAATGGCTAGTGGTTTCATCAGTAGTCATATCAGTAGTTTCAACAGGGTCGAGTGCTGCGCCGCATTCAGGTAAAATGCGCGTCTTGTCGAGCCAGAGAACACCATGACTGCACGTTTACGCGAAATCCCCTATAACTACACCTCGTTTTCCGACCGCGAGATCGTGTTGCGCATACTCGGCAACGAGGCGTGGAACATCATCAACACGCTGCGTGAAGAACGCCGCACCGGGCGTTCCGCGCAGATGCTTTACGAAGTATTGGGCGATATCTGGGTGGTGTCGCGCAATCCGTATTTGCAGGATGATCTGCTGGGCAATCGCAAACGGCGTGAGGCTCTGGTCGGCGCTTTGCATCATCGGTTGAATGCAATTGATGAACGCCGCCAGGATAATAATATCGTCAAACGCTTGCTGGAATTAGCCCGGTCAGCGGTCGACCGATTCGCCGCCGAATTCGAGCAAACTTTGCAACTGCGCAAACGTACCCTTCGCGAGTTGAGCCGCATCACCCGCCGCGACAACATCCAGTTCGATGGTCTGGCGCGCGTCTCTCACGTCACGGACGCGACTGACTGGCGCGTGGAATATCCGTTCGTGGTGCTGCATCCCGATACCGAGGAAGAAATCGCCGCGCTGGTGCGTGCCTGCATAGCACTCAAGCTCACCATCATTCCGCGTGGCGGCGGCACCGGCTACACCGGCGGCGCAGTGCCGCTGGATAAATTTTCGGCGGTGATCAACACCGAAAAACTCGAGGCTCTCTCGGCGGTTGAACATCTGGTCCTGCCCGGCCTGAACGAGCCTTGTGCAACCATCCATTGCGGCGCAGGCGTGGTCACACGGCGCGTGATGGACGCAGCGGAAGCCAACAATCTGGTATTCGCGGTTGACCCGACTTCGGCGGATGCCTCATGCATCGGCGGCAACGTGGCGATGAACGCGGGCGGCAAGAAGGCCGTGCTGTGGGGCACCGCGCTGGACAACCTGGCGTCATGGCGCATGGTCACGCCGGATGGTTTGTGGATGAACGTCGAGCGGTTGGATCACAACCTCGGCAAGATTCATGATGTGGCGAACGCAACTTTCCGCATCAGCCGTTTCGAAGCAGACGGCAAGATCGCGCACAGCGCGCCGGAAATTCTCACCATCCCTGGCAGCGCATTCCGCAAGGCCGGACTGGGCAAGGATGTCACCGATAAATTTTTGTCCGGTCTGCCCGGCATCCAGAAGGAAGGCTGCGACGGCATCATCACTTCGGCGCGCTTCATCCTGCATCGCGCGCACGCGCATACGCGCACCGTGTGTCTGGAATTCTTCGGCCAGGTTCGCGAGGCCGTACCCGCGATAGTGGAAATCAAATCGTATATGGATACGCATCCCAACGCGCTATTGGCGGGGCTGGAACATCTCGACGAACGTTATCTCAAGGCGGTGGGTTATGCCACCAAGTCCAAGCGCGGCACGCGTCCGAAGATGGTGCTGGTCGCCGATGTGGTCAGCGATGACGCGGACGCGGCGGCACAAGCGGCTTCGGAAATCGTGCGCCTCGCCAATCTGCGCAGCGGCGAAGGTTTCATCGCCGTGTCCGCCGAGGCGCGCAAGAAGTTCTGGCTGGACCGCGCGCGCACCGCCGCGATCGCCAAACACACCAACGCGTTCAAGATCAACGAGGACGTGGTGATCCCGTTAGAGCGCATGGGCGATTATTGCGACGGCATAGAGCGCATCAACATCGAGTTGTCGCTGCACAACAAGCTTAAACTGCTGGACGCGCTGGATGAATTTTTCGCCGGTGAGCTGCCGCTGTATTACCAGGATGACAAGCAACTCGGCGCTATCGAACTATTGGGTAATCGTGCGCAGGAAGCCAGGCAATTGCTGGCCGAGGTGCGCACGCGCTGGCAGTGGTTGCGGGATAATCTGGACAAACCCAGTTCTGAGTCGGAAGACGTAAGTTCCGAGTTAACCCCGCAAACCTCAACCAACAACTTACGTCTTACGTCTCACGATTCAACGGTGTTCCACGCCCTGCAAGACCACACCATCCGCGCCTCATGGAAACTCGAACTGCGCGAAGTGTTGCGCCAGATTTTCAGCGGCAGCACTTATCAACCCATCCTCGAACAATGCAACGGCATTCACCAGAACGTGCTGAAAAGCCGCGTGTTCATCGCGCTGCACATGCACGCCGGTGACGGCAACGTGCATACCAACATTCCGGTGAACTCGGACAACTACGAGATGCTGCAGCAGGCCAATGGCGCAGTAGCGCGCATCATGCAATTGGCGAAAGACCTGGGCGGGGTGATCTCCGGCGAACACGGCATCGGCATCACCAAATTCGATTTCCTTGAAGCGGATGAAATCGCCGCGTTCGCCGCTTACAAGAAGCTGGTCGACCCGGAAGGCCTCTTCAACAAAGGCAAGCTGCTCAGCGGCGGCAATCTGGAGCGCGCCTATACACCGAGCTTTAATTTGATGGAGCTGGAAAGCCTGATTCTGGAGAAAAGCGAGCTGCGCGAGATTTCCGATTCAATCAAGGACTGCCTGCGCTGCGGCAAGTGCAAACCGGTGTGCAATACTCACGTGCCGCGCGCCAATCTGCTGTATTCGCCGCGCAACAAGATTCTTGCCACCTCGTTGCTGATCGAAGCATTTTTGTATGAGGAGCAAACGCGGCGCGGCGTTTCTATCCAGCACTTCGACGAATTTTCGGACGTTGCCGATCACTGCACGATATGCCACAAGTGTCTGAATCCCTGTCCGGTGGACATCGACTTCGGCGATGTATCGATCGCGATGCGCAATTTCCTGCGCAAGCAAGGCAAGAAAAAATTCAATCCTGTCACAGTGACGTCGATGCTATTCCTCAACACCACCGACCCGACCACCATCAAGCTGGTGCGCAAGGTGATGATAGAGTGGGGATACAAGGCGCAGCGCATCGGCTACCAATTCGCCAGGCGTTTCGGCTTGCTGAAAAGCCAGATCAAACGACCGCCTGCCACGGTAGGCGGCGCGCCACTGAAATCGCAGGTGATCCACTTCATCAACAAACCGATGCCGGGCAATCTGCCCAAGAAGACCTCGCGTGCGCTGCTGGACATCGAGGACAACAGCGTCGTGCCTATCATTCGCAACCCGCGTAAATCGAGCGAAGACAGCGAAGCGGTGTTCTACTTCCCGGGCTGCGGCTCGGAGCGGTTGTTCGGCCAGGTTGGCTTGGCGACGCAAGCGATGCTGTATGAGACCGGCGCGATCACAGTGCTGCCGCCGGGCTATCTGTGCTGCGGCTATCCGCAAAATGCGTCCGGGCAAAGCGACAAGGCCAACCGGATCACCACCGACAACCGCGTGCTGTTCCATCGCGTCGCGAATACGCTGAACTATCTCGACATCAAGACGGTGATCGTGTCGTGCGGCACCTGCATGGATCAGTTGCAGAAATACCAGTTCGACAAGATTTTCCCCGGCTGCCGGCTACTCGACATCCACGAGTATTTATTGGAGAAGAACGTCAAACTGCAAGGCGTGGAAGGGGTGCGCTACATGTATCACGACCCGTGCCACTCGCCGATGAAAACCTATCAGCCGCAACAAGTGGTGAATCAATTGATGGGCACGAATGTGCCGCTCAACGAACGCTGTTGCGGCGAAGCGGGCACCTTCGGCGTGACCTTGCCGCAAATCGCCACCCAAGTGCGCTTCCGCAAGGAAGAAGAAATGCGCAAGGGTGCGGACGCATTGCGCGCCGATGGCTTCCATGGCGAAGTAAAAATCCTGACTTCCTGCCCGTCCTGCCAGCAGGGCCTGTCGCGCTACAACGACGACAGCGGCACAACGGCTGATTACATCGTGGTGGAAATGGCCAAACATCTGCTCGGTGAAAATTGGCTGGTGGACTATGTGAATAAGGCAAACAACGGGGGGATCGAGCGTGTTCTACTTTGAGCCAATTTACCAGTGCCATTCGGTGCAGGCTAACCAGTTTTTTCTGGTTAAGCGTAGCGGCCGAAGCCAAAATTGGCTGGCGGACTATGTCGCCAAAGCCAATAACGGCGGCATTGAACGGGTATTGTTGTAAGGACGATTGATGAATCGCTCCTACTTGATGAAAGATATATCGTGAAAAGCAAAGCGGTTTGTGAGTTGTGCGATCAGGTTGGCGGCACACTGCTCTGGCAGGATGAAACCTGTCGTGTAGTGCTGGTTACGGATGCCGACTACCCAGGCTTCTGCCGTGTGATCTGGAAGCAGCACGTCAAAGAGATGACTGATCTGCCCGTTACCCAACGGGGGCATTTCATGGCAACCGTATTTGCCGTCGAAGCGGCGATACGGGAGGTAATACATCCGGACAAGATCAATCTCGCCAGCCTCGGCAATATGACTCCTCATTTGCATTGGCATGTCATTCCGCGCTACAAACATGACAAACATTTCCCGCAATCGATCTGGGGTGTGGGTCAGCGCGAAGGAAAATCATCACTCCCGCTTGACTGGCAAGCGCGTCTGATAGAAAGTGTGCGCTTAAAACTGGACCTCCGATCATGCTGACCCTGCCACTTGAACCGACCGACGACCGCGCAAATCCGCTTTTCAAGGATGCCGAAAGTTGTGCGCAATGGCTGAAACAACTGCAACTGACCAACCTGCAACTGGCGCACAGCCTGTTGCTCACCCAGATCAACGAACTCACCCGCTTCCCGATGGGCGGGCTGGAGCGGTTGAACACGCTGGAGTTACTGCGTGATACGGTCCACTACGTGCAAAATGATTACGCCAAAAAACTCATCACCAAGCCGCTGCCGCTGAATGAAAACGAGCTGATTATTTTCTTTGCCATCGTGCAACTTTGGCAGGCAATGGCACTCGGTTATCAACGTTGCTTGCAAGCCTACATGGCCGGTGACAAGCAACTCGGCAAGCAGGGCGCATTCCTGTGTCAACGCTGCCTGCTGTATAGCGGATTGGCAATTTCCGAGCACTTGCGCACAGGTTATGAATTCAATACCAAGTTATGGCATCAGTTGCACGGGTTGTATGCTTTTGCCGAAGAGCAAGGACTGCAACTCAAAGAAATATCCGACCCGTTGAATGGCGACCTGCCGCGCAGCAGTTGCCATAACATCTATGTAAAAACCTTGCTTACTTGTTATGCGCGTCCCGCGGAACTCATCCGCTCACAACTGCTGCTGCTGGACGCTTGGCTGACAGAATGGAGCAATACGGTTCCCGTGGAGCGCAGCTATACCACCAGCAAGGGCGATGCCCTGCCGCTCGCGCTGGATCTTGCCGGCACGCACGGACTGCAACCGGTTAAATTGGTCGCGCATAGCGACAGCATGCGCTATCTGGCAATGGTGCCGCTAAGCAAATTACTCCGCGTAAAGACCATCATGTTGCAGCAAGGCAAAACCCCGCAACAGTTGGAACTGGGCGGCCACAGCACTGCCCACGAGTGCATTGAGCTGCTCACTTTTTTGCATCAGTGCTGGTGCGAAGACAACAACACGCGTTTTGCTGTACGGAATCCGGGCTCGCAACACGCGCAGCTTTGCTACAAACCGGAAAACATTTACGCTCATCTGTCCGGCAAAGCGTTCAAACAAGCCGTGCAATCTGCTTCCGCAAATCTTATCGCACAGAAACAAATCGAAACCTTTGGCCGGGTGTTGCAAGACGCGCCCAACAAGACACGGATTGAGATGGAATTCCCGCTGGAAACCTGGCATCTCGACAACGAAAGCATCCTTGGCGCGAAACTCACACGCGTTGACACGCTCGGTGGACGGCTAAGCCACAATCAGCTGGTTGCCTTGCGCCTCGGCGACGCGGAAACTTTCATGCTGGGGACTACAACATGGGCGAGCGTGACGCGCACCGGACAGTTACGCATCGGGGTGCGTTATCTGCCGGGAACTGTCCATGCAATCGGCCTTCGCACGGCCGATGTGAGCATGGCCGCAGCGGATAACTCTGCCCCTGGATTTCTATTGCAAGCCGTCCCCGCACTGAAGACTCCCCCCAGCCTGATCATTCCGCGCAACTGGTTCCAACGGGGGCGCGTGGTGGAAATCCTGCATCAGAACGCTGAAAAACAAAAAGCGACAATAGGCTTTAGCGTGGAACATGGAATTGACTATGAGCGCGTCAGCTTTACGCTAGTGTAGTACCCGCTTGATCGGAAACACCAGCGCGAAGGTGCTGCCCTTCCCTTCTTCACTCGATACTTCAAGTTTGGCCTGGTGGCGCATCGCGATGTGCTTGACGATCGCAAGACCCAGGCCGGTTCCCCCAGTTTCGCGTGAACGGCTGCGATCCACCCGGTAGAAGCGTTCGGTGAGGCGCGGAATGTGTTGTGCGGCGATGCCGATACCGCTGTCTTGCACCAAGAACACCGGCTGACCGCCGCGTTCGAACCAGCGCAATAAAATTGCGCCGCCCTCCGGCGTATAGCGGATGGCATTGCTGAGCAGATTGCTGAACGCGCTGCGCAACTCATCACGGTTGCCGAGCAGGTTGGCTGCGCTTGCGATCTCCATGCGCAGCGGGTGTTTTGCACCGCTTAGCAACTCTCCATCCCGATAAACCTCATTGAGCAACTCCTTCATATCCACCGTTTCTTCGTGCAATGGACTTTGCACATTTTCCAATCGCGACAAGGTCAACAAATCCGCCACCAGATTGTCCATCCGCCGGGTTTGCTCGGCCATCAGATGCAAAGCTCGCCGCGCGCTGTCCTGACCGAGGTCGGACATGTCCTGCAGATTTTCGACGAAGCCGCTCACCACAGTCAGCGGTGTGCGCAATTCGTGCGAAACATTGGCAACGAAATCTCGACGCATGGCTTCGACGCGCTCGAATTGCGTGATGTCGCGACTGATCAACAATCGCTTGTTCACACCATAAGGAATGAGTTTGATGGACAACACCATATCGTCATGTCGCGCCGGACGCATCATCAACGGGTTGTTGAAATTGGATTCCTGAATATATTCGACAAATTCCGGCTGACGCACCAGATAAGTGATGTCCTGCATGATGTCGTGTTCGGCATCCAGGTCGAAGTGCTGCTGCGCAACCGGGTTGAACCACTCGAGGCGATTCACCTCATTAAGGATCGCCACGCCTTCCGGCAACGCGGCAGTGGCTTGTTCCATGTGCTGCAGTTCGTCGGCCAATTCTTGCTTGGTCTGGTTATGTCGCTTGACCATTTTGTATAGCTGGGAAAATGCCTCTTCCCAGATACCCCCTGCCTCGGGGATGGTTTCGATGCGCGCATCGTTCAACCATTGCTCAAGCTTGAACAATTGCCGCGCGCGGTGCGCCATCACAATCAGCAACACGACTACCATGAACAATAACGCGAGGGTGGCCGAGAATATGCCCCATAACAACAACGCAGCCAGCGTGCTGAACACCACGGGCAAGCTTACTCGGAACCAAAAATCTTGCAAAATTAATTTCCTAATTAATCGAAAAACGATAACCGCTGCCGCGCACGGTTTGAATCAGGCCATCCATTTCGACCGGCTCCAACGCGGCGCGCAGTCGGCGGATATGCACATCCACGGTACGCTCCTCGACGAATACTTGCGTGCCCCACACCTGGTCGAGCAATTGCGTGCGGCTATACACGCGTTCGGCATGGGTCATAAAAAAATGCAACAGGCGAAACTCCGTCGGCCCCAATTCGATAGCCGTGCCATTTGCCGTCACGCGGTGAGATGATGGCGACAACTCCAACCCGCCCGCCGCCACCGTTTCATCCGGCATGGCCGGGATATGACGGCGCAACACCGCGCGGATCCGCGCCATCAACTCGCGCGGCGAGAACGGCTTGGTGATGTAGTCATCCGCACCGGATTCCAATCCCAATATCTTGTCGCGCTCATCGCCACGCGCAGTCAGCATGATAATCGGAATGTCGCGGGTGCGTGCATCGGCACGAAACTGTTTCGCCAAGATCACACCGCTGGTATTCGGCAACATCCAATCCAGCAAGATCAAATCCGGCAAATTGCCGCGTATCTGCTGCCATGCGCTATCCGCGTCTTCGGCGCGCAACGCCTGAAAGCCGGCTTGCATCACATTAAACGCCAGCAACTCCTGGATCGCCGGTTCATCTTCCACAATCAAAATTTTCGCGTTCATCGTCACTCCTCCATTAGAGATTGCAAGGATATGAAGAATTTATGACAGGGATATGACACGCGTTAAGTTTCTAAACGGGATGGATGTTGGTGCGGCTGTTCCGCCACGTGCCCGGTATGGCTTGCGGCAAGGTGATGAAGCTCGGCATGTTCGGGTTCTTCCGGCAGATGCCTGCCCACCACGCGGGGCAGGAGCGAGCCGGCTATCATGCCGAGCGCACTGGCGAAGAGACCAGCAAACTGCGCCGGGATGAAAGGATCATCGGGTCCGAAAACAAGGATGGCGAGCCACACCGACAGTCCGCAGAAAATTGCCGCCAGCGCCCCTTGCGTGGTGGAGCGTTTCCAGTAAACGCCGGCAACCAGCGGGATGAAAGCCGCCACCAGCGTGATCTGGTAGGCGTTTTCGACCATCTTGAAAATGCTGGCCTTCGAGTTCATCGCGTAAATAGTGACCAGTATGGTGAACACCACCGTCACGCCGCGCATGGCGTGCAGCAGCTGGCGGTCGGAGAGTTTATGTCCCAGCATCGGCTTGAGAATATTTTCGGTAAAGGTGACCGATGGCGCCAGCAGCGTCGCCGAGGCGCAGCTCTTGATGGCGGAAAGCAGGGCGCCGAAGAACATCACCTGGGCGAACAGCGGCGCATGCTGCATGACCAGATTGGGCAGGATCATCTGCGGGTCGGTGTCGATCAGGTCGCTCACCATTTTCGGATCGATCAGCGTCGCCGAATAAGCCAGGAACATCGGCACGAAAGCAAACACAAAATACAGACACCCGCCGAACACCGTCGCCCAGATGGCGATGTTCTCGGTCTTGGACGACTGTACCCGCTGAAACACATCCTGTTGCGGGATCGAGCCGAACATCATAGTCACCCAGGCCGCGGCGAAACCGATGATCTCCTTGGCATCGAGCGCCGGCCAGAAATCGAATTTGCCCGCATCCATCGCATGGTTCACCACCACGCCCACGCCGCCCACCATGTTGCTTACCGAGCCGCCGATATACAGCATACCGATGACGATGATGATCATCTGGATGAAATCGGTAACCGCCACCGCCCACATGCCGCCGAAAAAGGTATAGATGAGAATGGTGCTGGAGCCTATCCACATCCCGGCGAGCTTGCTGATCTCTCCGGCTGACACCACATTGAACACCAGACCGAGCGCCGTGATCTGGGCACCCACCCAGCCTAAGTAGGAAATGACGATGGCGATGGTGGTCAACACCTCGACACTGCGGCCGAATTTCTTCTTGTAGAAGTCGCCGATGGTCAGCAGGTTCATGCGATACAGCGGTGCCGCAAAGAACAGCCCGACCAGGATCAAACACATGGATGCGCCAAAAGGATCAGCCACCACGCCGTGCAACCCCTCTTTGAGAAAGGTGGCGGGAATGCCAAGCACCGTTTCCGAACCGAACCAGGTGGCGAACACCGTCGCCGTGACCATGTAGAAAGGCAGACTCCGCCCGGCAATGGCGAAGTCCCTGGTGTTATGCACGCGGGTAGCGGCGTAAAGACCGATCCCGACAGAAGTGATCCAATAGGCGATGACAAACCAGAGCAGCATGCGAATACCCTTTACAGGACCGTGACAGAATGGCGGAAATTGTAGCAGCCCTTGCCCAAGAATTGAGAGTTGTTTTTCTCGTTTGCCTGGCTCCGCCCCCCTCGCTACGCTCTCCCCGCAAGCGGGAGGGGAGAGCGTAGCGAGGGGCCGAGGAGGGGGCATTTTGAGCACAACAAAAAGGCCACCCGTGCGGTGGCCTTTTGCAGTAAAACAAAAATTCGAATTACAGTTCTTTAGCGTGGGCTGCCAAGTATTTGGCCACGCCTTCCGTGGAGGCACCCATACCGGCCTTGCCCTTGCTCCAGCCGGCCGGACAGACTTCACCGTGTTCTTCGGTGAATTGCAGCGCATCCACCATGCGCAGCATCTCGTCGATGTTGCGGCCCAGCGGCAGATCGTTCACCACCTGATGGCGCACCACCCCGGCACGGTCGATCAGGAACGAACCGCGGTAAGCCACTCCGCCATCGGCTTCCACATCGTAAGCCTTGCAGATTTCATGCTTGGTATCCGCCACCATCGGATAGCGCACCTGACCGATGCCGCCGTTGTTTACCGGCGTGTTCTTCCAGGCGAAATGCGAAAATTGCGAATCGATGGACACACCGATCACTTCCACATTGCGCTTCTTGAATTCATCCAGCCTATGATCGAAAGCGATCAGCTCGGAGGGACAAACGAAGGTGAAATCCAGCGGGTAAAAAAACACCACGGCATATTTGCCCGAGATGTGTTTTTTCAGGTTAAACTTTTCGTTGAAATCGTTGTTGCCCATCACGGCAACAGCGTTGAAATCGGGGGCGGCTTTGCCGACGAGTACAGCCATGTTCATCTCCTAAAGGTTGGTTGTGTTGAATGGCGCAATTTAGACTTTTGCTGTCGCCGCGTCAACCTTCTGCTGGTTGTGGGTTTGGATTTTTGCAGAGGCGGCGTGTGGCATACCCGCCCTACCCCCTTTTAATTTATAACTATGTGGCAGAATGAGCATTGCAGAAATATAAACCGATGAGGTCGATCATGTTTACCAGCAAGCCTTCACCGTGATGAACAGCGATCCTACGACAGGACACGACTTCACGATCGGCATGCTGGTCGCCTTCCAGATGTTCGCCAGCCGTTTGTCGCAACCCATGCAGCGTGTGTTGTTGGGGCTTCAGCCCCTTACAACCACGGCGTACTCCTTGCGGGTGCTGCGCTTGGTCGGGCTGTGGCAACAATTCCAGCAGGCCAACCTTTCCGTGCAGCGCATGGGCGACATCATGAACGCCCCGGCCGAACCGTATTCCATCCTCCCCACCCGATTGCGCGAAGGCAAAGGGCAGATCGACATCGAAGGCTTGAGCTTCCGTTACGCCGAAAACCTGCCCTTCCTCTATGAAGGCTTCAACCTCAAGGTACCCCCCGGCAAAGTCATCGCCATAATGGGGCCGTCCGGCTCCGGAAAAAGCACGCTGACCAAACTGTTGCAAGGTTTCTACCAGCCCGCAAGCGGCACGATCAAGATCGACGGCTGCGGAAGGGTCGCTGCGCAGCAGCGGGGCACCCACCGGCGTACTCCTTGCGGGTGCAACGACATCCGCTACCTCTCCGCCAATGAACTGCGGCATTACTTCGGCGTGGTGCCGCAGGAAACCATCCTGTTCTCCGGCACCCTCTACGACAACCTGCTGATGGCCAACCCCCACGCCACCTTCGACCAGGTCGTGCATGCCTGCAAGATGGCCGAGATGCACAGCAGCATCGAAGCCCTGCCGCAAGGCTACCAGACCGAGATCGGCGAACGCGGCGTAGGACTCTCCGGCGGACAGAAGCAGCGCATCGCGATTGCACGGGCACTGATCAAGCAACCCAAGATACTCATCTTCGACGAAGCTACCAGCAGCCTGGATGCCGCCACCGCAGAACACTTCGCCGCAACGATCAATCAGCTCAAAGGCAAAGTGACGATGATGTTTATCACGCATGCGATGCCGAAGAATCTGCTGGTGGACGAAGTGGTGAGGATAGGGCAGGGGACGTTAAGCGCGGTGAGCGATACGCATGACGATACCAAGAAGGAAGCTGAGGGAGTGGTGCATGGTTAGCATATCCACTCCAACTAACTACGGCGCGCACAACAGCAATGCCTACACCAAGCGTATCTGTAATTTTTTTCCGCACGCTGCCGCGTATTTGCGTAACGTTGCCACAGAAGGCGATTGCTTATCGCTGGCCAGCGAAGCCAGCAACCTTGAAATGGCGGGCGGCTTTGTGCCCATTCGTTCGGCGATCTGTGCCTGGGTCAGGCCAGACGCGTCACGTGCTGCCAACAGCACATCCAGCAAAGCCAACTCCTCTCGTTCAATACGAGCGACTTCCTTGCGAAATGCCGCATCCTTCATCCAGCCCTTGACCATCGCCTCATGGGTAACGGTCGGGGCTTCCGAAGCTTTGCGTTTTGCCGATACCGCAGATTTACGCATGATCCATCTCCTTTTTGCGCCGCTTGGCAATTTCCAATTCACGCTTGGGCGTGGCCTGGGTTTTCTTGATAAAACTATGCAGCATCACAATCCGCCGCTCATACACCACACAATAAAACACGCGGGCAATGCCATCCGCGCCTTTCAGTCGCAACTCAAACAGTCCGCCACCCATCGCACGCGTGTGCGGCATACCCAGGTTCGCCCCGAACTGCTTCATCCGTTCGGTATAAGCGGCATAGCGTGCTCGCATGTCAAGCGGCAAAGCTGCCACATCAAGACGGACTGCCTCGCTGAAATATTCAATCTTGAACATGGTGCATTGTTAACCAATATGTTAACAAAGGCAAGTGCAATTTGCGCCGCGAACGATGTGCGGTACGAAACTGAAAGGCGCGTGGTGTAATGGGCTACGTTACTTTTGTTGCGGTGGCGACATACCAATTGACCGCTTTGGATTGAAGTCGGCAGAGACCCTCAACGATAGATACAAAAACGAATGACACAACGAATTCATCAACCGACATAACAGGAGAAAACCATGACCCAAATCGCGCCCGCAGAGAACCCAACAAGCCAGAGCAAGAAAACCAAAGTCAACGGACAAGCAAAACCCGGGCGCGCCATCAGCGACCCCAAAGAGGTTGCACAACTCGTGATGATGCGGATAGACCACGTCAACTCCAAGAAAGACGAACTCACCATTGCCGTCAAAGTACTGGCCGACACCGCCAAACAACTCGTCAGCGTTTATGCCAACCAACAGACCCAGATCGCCAAGCTTGCCAAACGGGTAGAAGAGCTGGAGAAGGCGAAGGGGAATTGATGATTGGTGCGGAAAACCATGATTGTTTCTGGGGCTGAAGTAGATTAGCACTAAACATCAGCCCACTCCTTGAGTATTTTCAGTTGTTGTTTTGGTGTTCCGTAATTAAATCTAAATTCACATTCCTTGAGGAATAGTGGAAATGATTCTTTAGGAATGCCGTTGTACTTTCTTAGCACACGCTTGGCCTGATTCCAGAAGTTCTCAATGCCATTGATGTGGTTCTTGCCTCTAGCAAATAGCGCTGAGTGATTAATCCGTTCATGGTAGAAATCGCTCACGTCCAATGCGTTATAGCTCCGATAACAATCCGTATACACAATGCTGTCAGGCGCTATCTTCCTGGTAATGAGCGGCATTAGGGTGGCGGTTTTGGTGTCGTTCACTACCTTGGTAAATACCTTGCCTCCACGCTTCAGTATTCCGAATACGGCTACCTTGCCAGCAGCACCCCGACCCCGTTTGCCTTTACGAACACCACCAAAATAGCTTTCATCCAACTCTATTGCACCATCAAATATTTCAGTCGCTTGAAGCTCTACATGATGGCTTATTATCTGCCGAATCTTCCTGTAGAACAGCATCGCTGTATTAGGCTGAATCTCCAATATGTCAGCCGCTGATCGTGCCGTCACTTCCAGCACAAAATACTCCAGCAATTTTAGCTGCTGCTTTCTTAATAACTTACAATGAGTTATCTTCATTTTATTAGCTTAACATCTAAGCTAATCTACTTCAGCCCAGAATTAAAAGGGCCAGGCTCGAATTGTTTTCCAACATCGGGCAATCATAGTCCCAACTCGCCTTGATTGATCATGTCATTGTCACTGTCTGATGTCACACGCGGCCTTCCTCTCGGTTTACCCTCGCGTCGCTGGCCTGTCATTTTCTCGATTTGCTGGTAGAAGCGTTCGTTGCCCAGCGGCTGGCTCTGGTTCAGTGCGAGCCGAATGTTGTCTATCGCTTCACGATCGAGTTGGGTGCGAAACAATGCCCGGTACGCGCTTTGCCGCTCTTCATCAGTTTTCCCAAGTGCATGGTATAACGAATGTGGTGTGATGACCGAACTGCTTTGCGCTAAAGCATTAATGCGGTAGCTCGTCCAGCGGTAGTGCGCCGGGTCATCCACCATTGCGGCACGTACGGGGTTGAGTTCGATATAACGTTGGCAGGCAAGCAGGTAGGACTCGGCCTGAATCAGCGATGATTTGTAGCGGCTGTCCCACAATGTTCCGGTACGACGATAGGTGGTGTTGATGTATTGCACGTAGCGCCTGCCCAGCGCGATGATGAGATTCGGCACGGCCTGGGCACCCTTGGGGGTGAGCAGCAGGTGTACGTGGTTGGTCATCAGTGCGTAGGCGTGCAAAGTGCATCGCTCTTTGTTCAACGCTTCACCCAACCAATGCAGATAGGTATGGTAGTCCTCTTCTGCAAAGAAGCAGAGCTGACGGTTGTGTCCGCGTTGCACGATGTGCAGCGGGATACCGTCAATATGAACGCGAGGTCTGCGTGGCATAGGAGGACTTTACTGCAGTTGATGAAGGAAATTGAGCATGGCCCCTTTTATTGCCTTCAAGCGGCAAGCGCTGGTTATCGCACCCTGCGCCAAGACCGTCCGAAGGACGAGCGTCTGGCGGCGTACCCCTTGCGGGTGCGGAGGGTGTTGAACCCAGCGTGCTGCGCCTACACACCGCCTTGCTTGATCATGCTTGCGCAGCGCGGCGCGCGACCTGCACCGCGACAATGTGCAGCACTGCGGCAGCAGTCAGATACAGGAACGCGCTTTGCAGATAGGGCAGGAAATATTGCGCCACCTGATTGCCGTATTGAGCCGCGCTCATTTTTGCGAAATAGTCGGCAAACAAATAAAAGCTGGCATTTGAAATCAGAAAGGCCACACCGGTAGCCGCGAAGGCGATTGCCGCAAACTCGACCAGGCTGCGCAATGAGAACCGATAGCGTGCCGCATAAAAACGCCCAGCGAACCACAGCACGAAATAAGTCGGAATCAAGAACCAGTAAGCCGGTGAGAAACACCAGCCATCCACCCCGCCGTAGTTGATTGCCAGATAATCCACCAGCCCTGCCTCGACCAGCAGCGCGGGAAAAGCCCAGCGCGGCAAATAAAATCCTGCCAGCAGAAATACTGCCAGCGAAGCATCCGGCAAATGCAAAGCCGAACCGAAGTGATCAGCGCGCGTCGCTGCCATCAGCGCAATCAGCGTTATAAAAATTGCGGTGGTTTTGGTTTGGGTATTATTCATTGCATCCCCTGAATTTAACTTGTTTCAATGACGGCAACAGTACACGAAGCCAAGGAAAAAGCAAAGGCGGAAAGCCGCCTTTGCCTTCCCTGCTTTAGCCTTATTGCTGGTAATTCAACCCGACAAACAGTGTGCGGCCTAAAGTGTTATAGCCATGCACCAGCATGTAATCACGATTGAAAAGGTTGTCGATCCGCGCCGATACGGAAATATCTTTATCCACCCGATAACGCGCATTCAGATTAAACACCTGATAGCTTGGCAATGTTACCGGCGCAAAAGTATTGATGTCGCCATCCTGGCGCGCGCCGCTGTATTGCCATTCCCCGCCAGCTTCCCAAGCGCCGATATGTTGCGTCACTGCAAGGTTGGCAAACTGTTTTGCACGGCGCAACAACACTTGGCCTGTTGCAGTGTCGCGTGGGTTTTGCCATGTCGCATTGGCTTTTAAATGAGTATCGCCAAATTCGCCGAAATAACTCAATTCCTGGCCGTTGATTTGCGCCTGGTTGATGTTGACGACTGTGGTGAAGGCGGCGTTGCTGGCGATCAAATCGCTGATGCGATTATCGAAATACACTGCATCAACGCGTTGGCCATTCGCCGCATAGTGCAGCCCGACTTCTTTGTTTTGCGAGCGTTCCGGACGCAAGTTCGGATTACCGACAAAGCCCAAGACCAATGGAGAATACATGTCGTCAAAAGTCGGCGCCTTGAAAGCATTGCTGATGCTCGCCGTAGCGCGCCAGCTATCCGCAAACGACAAGCCATAACCGAGCAAACCAGTGTTCGCCGTGCCGAAATCGGAATAGCGATCCTGGCGTAAATTGAATTGCACTTGCTGTGCGCCGTATTCGCCCACATAGCCGCCCAACAAACTGTTCACGCTACGTTTGGTCTTGGTAAACGGCGGCGGGTCTGAAGCGACCGATTGCACCAGATGTTCCACTGCCAGATTAATGCGCTGCATGTTGGCAAGCTGCAATTCATTTTGCCAGGCCAGCTGGTTGTTGACGGTCTTGAAACGAAAATCCTCCACGTCATTCAGATAATCCTTGCTATCGTCCGTGCCGCGCGCCCAATTCAATTTGCTGTGCCACATTGCATTCAATTGATCGTCCGAAGTCAGCGATAATTTTTCAAGCGCAGCCTTGGTATTGTTGCGATCAGTCGTTGCCGTCGGATGAAACGTAGCGTCATACACAGTGTCGTACTGGCTATCGCCGCGTGTGCTGAACAACGAAGCCGACAACTGATGATAGTCGTTAAAAGCGTGTTTCACTTGCGCATTGAAAGTGGTGTTGTCGTAGCCATCTTTATCCGGATTAGTCGTTGCAATGCTCGTATTGATCGCCGATACGCCGTCTGTTTTGACTTTGCCGACATTCACACTGAACGAGTTATCATTCACTTCTCCCGAAAATCCCGCTGCCAGACGCTGCGTGCCATGACTGCCCAAACCTGCGCTGGCATTGAAAGCTGGCGCACCGTGTCCGAGTTTGGTAAATAATTGAATCACGCCGCCGATGGCTTCAGAACCATACAGGCTGCTGACATTGCCGCGCACCACTTCGATACGTTCGATGCTGTCGAGCATGATGTGTTCGAGCGCGGTCGTTCCGGTGGTGGCAGAATTGATGCGCACTCCGTCCAGCAGCACCAGGACATGATCGGAATTGGTGCCGCGCATGAAGGTGCTGCTCACTTTGCCTAGCCCGCCGGTTTGTACCACTTCGACACCTGCCAGAGAACGCAGCAAGGTCGGCACATCGGGCGCACCGGATTTTTGAATATCCTGTTCATTCAGCACAGTCGTATCAGGGATGGTTTTATCCAGCGACTGCGGCATACGCGTGGGCGTCACGATCAGCAGTTCCATGGGTGTTTCGGCATACGCTGCAAAAGGAAGAGCGATCGCACCGAATAGTGCAACCGTGATTATTTTTTGTTTCATTGTCGTTTCCTGAGTAAGTTCCAAGCGTCCCCGCTGGGAAATTAATAATCAGGAAATGTTGTGAGTGGAATTATTTCTGAAAGATCGCTGCACAAAGTGGAGAGTGAAGATGTTGTGCGGCAGGCTTTCCGATGCGCCACCCGCAGCATCTCCTGTACCATCGACTCTCAGGCCGGTATCCGGGCTCACAAGTCTTGATTTACCGCCTTCCCATGAGATCCTTTGGGAGATCGCTCACAGTGGCATACTGGCAAATCCACACTTGCTTACCGTTGCGGGGGCAGCTCAGGCATAGGGAACCAATGTTCCCGCACCTGCTTCCCGTTTAACTCACCTGCATGCAGACGAGCACCTCAAAGCGGCGCGCACTTTATCACAAACATATCGCGTTTTACCGAAACAAGAATTATGAGAACCTACAAACTGCTTGCATAAATCCACCTTACCGTTTGACTTATCAGCACTTTTCAATCTATAGTCAGCGCATGGAAAACGAATTGAACGCACTGGAAGGCAAAGTCGCCCTGCTGATACAAGTCAGCGGCAAGTTGCGTGCCGAGAATCACAAGTTGCGCCAAGAGTTAGCGCACGCTCTCAGCAGCAATCGTCAATACAGCGACAAGATGGATAGCGCGAAAGCTCGCCTGGAAAAGCTGCTGATTACTCTACCCGAAGATCAAACATGACCAACACTACCAAAACCAAAACGCTGGAAATCAAAATTCTCGACCGCGAGTTGCGTGTCGCCTGCCCCGAGGAAGAGCGCGGCGAACTGCTGGATGCCGTGGCTTATCTGGACAAGAGAATGCGCGAAATTCGCGCTGCGGGAAAAATCGCTAGCGTCGAGCGGATCGCGCTGATGGCAGCCCTTAACATCACTCACGAGTTGCTCGGCATGAAAGTTGGACGCGGCGTTGACCTCTCCGACTTTAAGCGTAGAATGGGTTCCATGCAGGCAGCGATTGATAAGGCATTAGCCGAACAAGACTCGCTGTTCTGATAAGACTACTAGCCATCTGACTGATGGAACTACTGATATGACTACTAGCCATCTGACTAACCCAGCAAAAGACGCTGGGCAAGTCATTGGTTATAGCCATTCCACTAGGCCGCCAGCCGAAGAGCTTTTGGCCGGGCACCCGAAAGACGGCAGCCAAGTGGCTGGTTATAAGTTGGCAAACTACGCCAACCAAGTCATTGGTTAACGCTGGGCAAGTCATTGGTTATAGCTAATTTATTTCGGGTTTGTCCCCTGCGGTGTTCGCCAGACCCATATATTCTTTGAGCCAAGTAACTATCCAGGTCGCGACCCACTGCGCTGCTGTTGCGAACGTCCCTAGCGGATGATCCTGATGCGGCAGGGAAGTGACCATCTTGAACCTTTCGGTTCGAGATGCTGGGTCAACGGCACAGGCGGGGGACTCCATTTCAGTGCGACCTTGATTGCATCGGGTCGCACTTTTTATTCGTGAGCGTGGACCATGCGTTATTGGCTGATGAAATCCGAACCCGGCGATTGCAGCATTGACGACCTCGCCGCGCTGCCCGATCAGACCGTGGCATGGTATGGCGTGCGCAACTATCAGGCGCGCAACTTTATGCGCGACCAGATGAAAGTTGGCGACGGCGTGCTATTTTACCACTCCAACTGCAAAGAGCCGGGTATCGCCGGCATCGCTAAAGTCAGCAGCACAGCTTATCCCGATGCCAAACAGTTCGAGCGCGACAGCAAATACTTCGATGCCAAGGCCACACCGGGAACGCCTCGCTGGTTCAATGTGGATGTGCAACTGGTAAAGAAAATTTCGCTCATCACCATTGATGAACTACGCCAACATCCCGAGCTGGAACGAATGCGCACCTTGCAACGCGGTAACCGCCTGTCCATCACGCCGCTCGACCCTGCCGAGTGGAATTTCATCACCACCAAGTTAGCGCACGACTAATGGAATGGTACGCGGCCTACCTGGTACTCGGCGCATTCGTTGGTTTCAGCGCCGGCCTATTCGGCATCGGTGGCGGAACCCTGCTTGTGCCAGTGCTGCTGTTCCTGTTCGACGCGCAGCACTTTCCCGCTGAGCATTTGCTGCATCTTGCGCTGGGCACCTCGATGGCAAACATCCTGTTCACCTCGCTTGCCAGCATGCGCAAACATCATCAGCACGGCGCGGTGAACTGGCGCGTGGTGCGTGACATCACCCCGGGCATCCTGCTTGGCACCGGCATAGGCGCAGTGTTTGCCACCAGCATCTCGCCGCACTTTCTGGGAATATTTTTCGCGCTGTTCGTGTATTTTGCGGCCGCACAAATCCTGTTCGACGTGCGTCCGCATGCTTCGCGCCAACTGCCCGGCATGGCCGGCATGACGATTACCGGCATGCTCACCGGCTGGTTGAGCAGCCTGGTATCCATCGGCGGTGGAACGGTGGTGGTTCCCTTCCTGCTCTGGTGCAATGTATCCCTCAGACATGCGATCGGCACCTCCGCCGCAATCGGCTTTCCGGTCGCGGTCGGCGGCACCATCGGTTATGTAGTCACCGGCATGAGCATCCATGCCCTGCCCGCCTACAGCCTGGGCTTTGTCTACTTGCCCGCATTATTCTGGGTCGCACTCGCCAGCGTCATCACGGCACCGCTCGGCGCAAAAGCCACGCATCACATGAAGACCGGGGTATTGCGCAAACTCTTCGCACTGCTGTTGATCGCACTGGCCACCAAAATGCTGTGGAAAGTGCTGACTTAAGGGAGCCTCTAAAAATTCAGAGTTCGCCCAAATGCAAGGCGCGGAAAAAATTTCGCAGCGCCGCATATATTGGATATGTAAGCAAGAAATTTTTTACGCAACGCAGCAGTTGGGATGAAATGTGGATTTTTAGAGGTTCCCTTAACCGACAAGTCAAGCAAACCATGCAATAATATAAACGGTGCAACGAAGTGTGCTTTAGGGAGCCTCTAAAAAATTCAGAGTTCGCCCAAATGCCCCACAAGGGGACGCCGATCCGTTACGGGCAAAGACAGCCCGTGCGGAATCGTCAGCAAGGCGCGGAAAAAATTTTGCAGCGCCGCATATGGGTTATATGTAAGCAAGAAATTTTTTACGCAACGCAGCATAACCAGCCACTTGGTAGCCGTTTTTTGGCGACTTAGTGGAATGGCTATAACCAATGACTTGCCCAGCGTCTTTTGCTGGGTTAGTCAGATGGCTAGTAGTCATATCAGTAGTTCCATCAGTTGGAATGAAATGTGGATTTTTAGAGGTTCCCGTTAGTCATTGCAGCTGTTGTGCGGATAGGGATGAAGCGCGATTTATTACAGTGACAAAACCTTTGAAGGTTTTCTTCCGTTCAAAATTAGTCACATGCGGGGGCAATCTCTATCACCGCTTGTCTTAACCGCCAGTAGTGCGTGCTCGGAGAAACCATCTCCTCGAAGCTGGAGGCGGATATGAAACCTGCCGATGGCGAAGTACATGGCGCAAGTCGGAGCCAAGCGCTACGGCCAGGCTTCGCCTCTTCGACCCAACCCAGCAGCATCCCGGCATCGCCAGCCTGGTGACAGGCTAACATTGCCAAATCCATGGGGTTACGCGCTACAACGACGCCTGCATCTCCTTGCCAGTTCAACACGGCCGCAAGGGCCGGTAATATTTGACCGGTTTGACTTTGCAAGAAACTGAAGGGCATGGGCAGGCCTTCCCGATTTTGCTCCAGCACTTGAGATAGTGCTGAAACCGAACCGCGCAAGCTGCATACCCGCAACACGACATCCCCGGGTAGTGCAGTTTCTTTTGCCGCATCAAGACAATCAAGTGCGCCAAAGAGTGCCAGTTCAGCCAATATTCCGATGCGACGTGGACGATGTCCGAGGCGGGTCGCCAATTGATCGCGCCAATTTTCGGGAGGCCCATTGTCGGAGGAAAACCCGGCTGGCGTTCGGCCGGTAATTTGCCAGGTAAGGTTATTCATTTCTTGTGCGCCCACTGCGTATACCCTTTTGCGTGACCACCAATTCTTCTTCGAACTGACCAAGTGTTCTCGCGTATTGACCACACATCACCAATTACCGTTTTCGGGTGTTTCTAATTGTCCAACCACAGAATTTCTCCTTGCCGGAAAGCAATGGTATGGACTCCACCTTACCTAAACGGCATATGTGTGCCAAACTGGAGTTGTGACACAACCAGTTAAACGTGAGA
>PLWV01000010.1 GCA_003153155.1 Gallionella sp. | reverse complement strand
GGTGGAGTCCATACCATTGCTTTGGGGCGCCCAAAGAGATAAATCTGGGCACTGGGAAGAGGTTATTTTATTGTTGTAGCCTTCTTGGTATTTTGTGTTATATCCTGCATTTTGCTTCAATCAAGCTCAAAATAATCCGGGTCTATCAGGCAGCTGGGTAGTGGTTCAGTTTGAAATTAATTAATTTGTGTTCCTGTCAAATGGTTACGTGAACATATAAATAAAAAACCCGCCGAAGCGGGTAAATGTTATTTTTTTCGTTTAGCTGTTAATCCTCTAGAATGTCAATAATTTCTGGGCATTCTCAAGAGAAGAATGAACAACTATTGAATGCTCAGCATCAAAAACGATTTTAGTCTTGTTTTCATTATGTCCTTCAAAAAGCGAACGGAAATAACAAACTGACAATGGATTGATAAATACTTCACTACCATCCTCGACTGTAAACTTTGGGAAAGTTGTGCTCATAAATTTCTCCTAAAATAAATTCTCAATGGATAAGCTACCAAACTCGATGCCTTAACACTTGCAAAAAACATTTTGAATCAAAGACTCGATATGTGCTGCTGCTTTAGCAGATTAAGGTGCCCAGATTTATCTTCTCGGGTGTAATGGTGACTATGGCTGAACCCGTTGTCAAATAATGATTCAAGGAATGTGGCGCGCCCGAATAGATTCGAACTACTGACCCCATTAGTTCGTAGAATCGGCAACATTGTAACTTGTGTAAACCAATTTGGTTCTGACGCGTTATTGGAAATGTATGACATACAGACATACGCTATATCTGTCAGGTTGGCATGCTGTCAAGCAGCTTCTGTGGATCAATGTGGAAGGTGATTGCAACATGCGAAAGAGGGAATGAAATGTCGTTAGTGATTGATACGCTACGCACTTCATCAGTTACCGATGAGTTAAGTGATGATGAAGTGCAAATGATTGAGGGATTGTTTGATGTTCAAGAATATAAATCTGGCGAGGTCATAGTCCAGCCGGGAGATGCACGACCAGACAATTTATATATTCTTGCGCATGGCGATATCGAAGTGAGGATTGCAAGCGGCAACGAAGAATCCACCATTCATGTGCTTAAACCTGGCGATTTGGCCGGCATCATCACCTTCGTCGGTGGTGCAGCTTCTGATATAAGCGCGACGCTTTACGCGGTCGGCAAAACCAAAGTGTTGAGTATGGCAAGAGTAGATTTCGAAAAGCTGATCAACTCTCACCCGATGATAGTTTACAAAGTGATGCGCGGCGTGACGCGTAACATGCATAGTGTCGTGCGGCGCGCGAATAGCCAATCCACAGAACTAATGAATTACATTTACCATGCCAACGGACGCTACTAAATATACGCGCAGAAATATTCGCAAAGCGAGTCTCCAAACGACTTGTCAGGCTGCCTAAAAGTAATTCCCTGGTTCTTCTTTGTCTGACCGGATTTAATTATTTCCAGATGTACGATGGCATGCTTCAGTTGTACTGAGCATGAAGGCGCATACTATTTTCCGGCTAGGCGAAAGCCTTCATCCTTAGCATTCATCGTCTGCTTCGGAAGCGGCAGTTCAGAAGCATCGCCCATCCCCACTGCATACCAATTCTGCAATCAACCCGTGTTGACGAGTCCGTGCGTAACCTGCGATAAATGAAAATTGAACTTATGACCATCGAATCCATCCCTAAATTTACCGCCACCGCAGCTAAACTGTGGGCAACCATCCCCAGTCATAGCAAAAAGCTACTGCTCTCGAATGTCTGGTGCGGGAAATGCCGCCATGAGGTCACGATTAGCAATTTCTCTGGAGCTGTCAAAGCAGGCGACTTGTTGCTGGTAGGTTTATGTTCGGAGTGCCGCGGCGATGTGGCGAGAGTGATTGAGATGAGCTGATCGTCCGTCCGAAATGTGCCAAGATGAGAGGCGGCTAATGGTGCCGAAAGCAGCCATACGCGCCGTGGCAGTCCCGCTTGTTTGCACAACTGGTAAGCCAGCAATAGAGGAGGTGTGGCGCATGCGATTTGCATTCTGGATTTCGGATAGCCAATAAAAAAGGCGGCCATCTGGCCGCCTTTTTGTTGTCGTTATGTTTCGTTAATCCCGCTCGCCGCTAAATGCCATCAGCAGGTTCAGCAGGTTGATGAAGATGTTGTAGATGTCCAAATACAAACTCATCGTCGCCATCACGCAGTTGGTCTGGCCACCTTGCACGATCTGGCCGATGTCGAACAGGATGTAAGCCGAGAAGATCAGCACGGCGATCGCGGAGATGGTCAGCGCCAGCGCAGGCACCTGGAAGAACATGTTGGCCAGGGAAGCGACTATCAGCAGAATCAGCCCGATGAACAGGAACTTGCCCATGAAGCTGAAATCTCTTTTGGTGACGGTCGCCAGCGTCGCCAGGCTGAAGAAGATTATTCCGGTTCCGCCTGCCGCCATGCCCACCAGTTGCGCGCCGTTTTTCAGGTGCAGCGCGACTTGCAGGATCGGGCCGAGGAAGAATCCGGCGACAAAGGTGAAGGCCAGCAGCAGCGCGACACCCCAGCCGCTATTGCGCGTGGCCGATACGCCGAACATCAAACCCATCATCACACCGAACATCATCAGCGTGGCGATGACCGGATGCTGTGCCATGGCTGAGAAGTTAGTGGACATGCCGACGAATGCGCCGATCAACGTCGGGATCATGGTCAGCGCCAACATCATGTATGTGTTGCGCAGTACCTTGTTCTGTTCGGTCGCGACTGTGCCGATTTGCGTTGCTGGTTGATCGTATTCCATGTGAAGCCTCCTAAAAGTTATGCGTGTGTCAACAGCACCCGCAAGGGGTACGCCGGTGGGTTCCCCGCTGCTTTGCAGCGACCCTTACGCAGCGGGTGTAAGACTAGCGAAGTACGGTTAAAGTTTCAATCTTGTAAATAGTAGGGGATAGGTTGGCGGAAGCTGTGAGATTCGAACTCACGGAGGACTCGCATCCTCGGCAGTTTTCAAGACTGCTGGTTTAAACCACTCACCCAAGCTTCCATTGGTGTTTCGTCGAGGCCGCGCATTTTGAACCAAGCCGCCCGTCATGTCCAGAAACAATCTGGTAGGACTACTGGTGAAACAACTAGCCATCCCACTAAGCAACCAGAAGACGGTTGCCAAGTGGTTGGTTATAGCCATCTGACTAACCCAGCAAAAAGCTTTGCATAGCCATCTGACTAAGTTGGCAAACTTCGCCAACCAAGTCATTGGTTAACGCTGGGTAAGTCATTGATGAAACAACTAGCCATCTCACTAAGGCAGCAAGCTGCCAAGTGATTGGTTATGGTTATAGCCTCTCACACAGTCCGCCCAGTTGTTGGGAGTTTCATAGAGGCGCACTTGTTCGAGGCGCAAGTGGTTGCCGTAGGTGTCCTGGTAAGCGGGATTGAGGATGTCGAAGGCGACCTGGGCGAGATTCTCAGCTGTCGGGACGACGTTGAGGATGACGGTCTTGTGATTCGGCAAACTCGCCAGAAAGTTGCACACCGGCTTGTCGCCGCGATACACCAGGAAGGCGTGATCCCACGCGTCCACCAGCTTTTCCTTGGCGATGCGTTTGACATCGGTGAAGTCCATCACCATGCCCTGTTCGGATAGCCCCTCGTTGGTGATGATGTCGCCGGACAGGGTGATTTCAATCGCGTAGCGATGGCCGTGCAGGTGTTTGCACTGGCTGTTGTGGTTGGGGATGCGATGTCCGGCATCGAATTCCAGTCGGCGGGTGATGAGCATATTGGTCGCGATCAGTTTAACTGGCGCGGATTATACCTTGTCAGATTTTCAAAGCCGTAGCGCGTTGCAGAAATTCACGTTGCGCGTGCTCGTCGTTAAGCGTGCCATAGCGAAACGCGCTGTAGCGTGCAGCGAGGTCGCGGATGGCATCGGCGAGCACCGGGCGAGCTGCGGCGATGCGGGCGGCGTAGTCTTGCGCGCCTTCATGCGCGGCACGCGGCAGTCCGGCTTTGGCTAATTTTTGGCATAGCTTGAGCCATGCGGCTTGTACTTTATCCGGTTGGCGCACGAACAGATGGCGCAGCATGAACAGGGCAAACAGCGCGATCACCAGCCCCACGCCTGCCACCATGTCCATGGCGATTTTTTGCCAGGTGATGGACTCCATGCCGAGGCGGGTCAGGAAAGCGAATTGGCGTTCGGTGTCGTAGCCCAATACCCATTGGTTCCACTGGTTGGCGAGCGTGTCAAAATTCAAGCGAAGGTTGCGCAGCCACTGTGGCGGATTACGCGCCATGAACGGCAAGGCCGCATTGTCAGATACGGCGGCAGATAAGCCGCGTTGCACGCGTTCCGGAGCGATCGCGGCGGTCGGATCGACACGCACCCACCCGTGGTCAGCCAGCCACACTTCCGCCCAGGCGTGGGCGTCGGATTGGCGCACGATGTAGTAGTTGCCGATGTCGTTGAATTCGCCGCCCAGGTACCCGGTCACCACGCGCGCCGGGACGTTTGCGGCACGCATCAAGAATACGAAGGCAGAAGCGTAGTGTTCGCAGAACCCCTGTTTGGTGGTGAACAGAAAATCATCAATACCGTTGATGCCGAGCAGGGGTGGTTCGAGCGTATATACGAAGGCTTGTTTGTTGAAATAGGACAGGGCGGTGCGAACGATGTCGGCATCATCTTTGCTGCCGGCGCGCCACTCGGCAGCAAGCTGTTGCGCGCGCGGATTGAACTGCTTGGGCAACTGCAAGGCACGCTGAATTTGGCGTGTAGCTTCTTGCAGGTTGGCGTGATAGACCAGATTCGAACGCGCCGCATAGCGCAGTCGCGCATTGACCGGTTCTTTGTTCAACACCTGAAAATCATAACTGAGGGTGGCTGGCAGCGAGATCTTGCCCGGCATGTCGAGCGCGAACAGCCATGTTTTGTTGTGCGGTTCCAACGTGACGACATAATCGATCGGCTGGTCGAGTTCGGTGAATTTCGGGGTGATGGTGAGCACGGTTCTGCCCTGTGTCCAGGTGCGCCCGTCGAAATCCCACAGCACCGGCCCGCGCCAATACATCTGGTCACGCCGCGGTATCTTGTCTGGATAGCTGACGCGAAACGCCACCGCTTCCGACAAACTCAAGCGGCTCAAACTGCCGGGAGACATTTTGTCATCCAGCCCGCTGCTCGCATAAGCATCTTGCGGCAAGCCCCACAGCGGACCTTGCACACGCGGGAACAGGATGAACAGGATCAGCGTCAGCGGTAGGGCTTGCAGCAGCAATACCGCAGCGATGCGCAATCGCGGCATGAGCGTGATGCGTTGTGCCTGCAGGTGCACCCATGCGGTCACGATAACCATCAAAGTGGCGAGCAGGTACAGCGCGGTGGGAATGCTCTGCGAGTAGAAGAAGTTGGTGATGATGATGAAGCAGGCGAGATAGATCAGCACCATCGCATCGCGCGCCGCGCGCAGTTCCATAAGTTTGAGCGTGGCGAGCAGCATCAACAGCGTGACGCCGACTTCGCGACCGAACAGGGTACGGAAACTGATCACGATGCTGCCTATGCTGGCAACGGTGATCAGCATCAACAGCCAGCGTTTCGGCAGCGGGCTGCCAGTGTAGGTGAGATAGGCGCGCCACAGCAGCAAGCCGACGCACAAACTGCTGACCCACAGCGGCAGATGATCGGCGTGCGGCGCGATGACCATCAGGATGCTGAGCAGCAGTCCGTAGGTGAGGGATTTGTTCATTTTATGTTGTCCGCTTTCACCCCCACCCTAACCCTCCCCCTCAAAGGGGAGGGGACGTGAATCCTGGCATTACACCAGTTCCTTCCCCCTGTTAGGGGGAAGGCTAGGATGGGGGTGAGATACGTGAAATACATAATTGTCCTAATGGATTATCTGGACTCATGTTCGGATCTGTTGCGGCAAATTAAACAACGCAATCCTACGCAGACATTCATCGCGCTGTGCGATGCCGTTATTGGGCAGCAATTCCCCGTCCGGCAAACGCAGCCCGTAGCGCAAACCTTGTGACTCGGCATCCAGTACCCAGCGCGCCATGCGCGCCAATTTTTCTTCTTCGGTGCGATCCGGGGCAGCGGAAAAATCCAACCACAATTCTTCGCCGGCTGGCGTGGAAAATTGCTTCACCTGCAAACCCTGCCCGCGCGCATAAGCTTTCCAGGCAATACGCGGAAGAGCATCGCCCGAGACATACTTGCGTAATCCGGCGAAGTCGTCATCCCCGGTGATGCTGCGCTTGCCTGTGCCATCAGGCGAATTGCCGAATGGCAACGGTGCCTCATTCAAGGGTTGTGGATACACGAGACAACGCGTGTCGAAATGCAAATACGACCAGGCGTGAAACAGGCCAAGCGGGAATTCGGTGTACAGCGTCAATCTACCCAACGCCAGCCAGCCGCGTTGCACGGCGGGTAACGGAAATGCAATCCCGCTATCTTGCCGGGCGGGAACGTCAAAGGATATGGACAAAGGGCTGGTCGCCCAAAACGACTCGCCTGTTTTTATCAGACAAAGCTGGTAACGCGACAAATTGCTGCGATTGTTAAAGTGCAATAAAAATTGCGCAGTTTCGCCGCTGAATATGGCATCGGCACGACCCGCACGTATCTCCAGATGTGCCAGATTGCGAAAGGCGTGCAGCATGGACATCACCGCCATCATCGTCAGCACAAAGGTCAGCACATAACCGAGGCTCAAGTTGTAGTTGATGTCGCCGAGCAACATCAGCACCAGCACGAAGGCGAGTGTGAATCCTTGTTTGGTGGGAATGATGAAGATGCGGCGTTGCGTGAGGATGACGGTTCCATGCTCGATCTTGGGGCGGAACAGCCAAACTCTGAATCGTTGTCTGAGCGCGGCAAGCACAGCTATTAACGTGAAACTCGCGCAGCGATTCGTTTGCCTGGCTCCGCCCCCCTCGCTTCGCTCTCCCCGCTTGCAGGATAACCAATGACTTGCCCAGCGTCTTTTGCTGGGTTATAACCAGCCACTTGGTTGTCGTCTTTTGACAACCTAGTGGAATGGCTAGTAGTTTTATCAGTCAGATGGCTAGGAGTTTCACCAGAGGATTGAGGATAACCAGCGACTTGGTTGGCGTTGTTTGCCAGCCTAGTCGAATGGCTAGTGGTTTGATCAGAGGGAACGGGCATGGCAAGTTTCATTATCAGAGGTGGCTACTTGCCATGCCCGTTAGGGAATGGCGACCGCTTCGATCAATTCACGCACCAGCACATCGCTATTTTGCTTCGAGTATTCGCCGACCGCTTGCAAGCGATGGCTGACCACGCCGGGCAGCACGGCTTGCACATCTTCCGGAATCACGGCGTCGCGTTCATCCAGAAATGCCCACGCGCGTGCGGCGGAGAGCAGGGCGAGTCCGGCGCGCGGCGACAGGCCGTGCGTGTAGCGCGCTGCTTCGCGCGTACGGCGCAGAATGGCTTGCACGTAATCGAGCAGCGCGGGCGAGACGAACACTGCCCTGACACGTTTTTGCAGCGCGAGCAGTTCCACTCTTTCCATCTGCGGGCTGAGCTTGGCGATGATTTCGCGCCGGTCCACGCCAGACAGCAAGCCACGTTCAGCCTGCGCATCGGGATAGCCCATCTGGATGCGCATCAGGAAGCGATCCAGTTGCGATTCCGGCAGCGGAAAGGTGCCGATCTGGTGTGCCGGATTTTGTGTGGCGATGACGAAGAACGGCGGGGGCAGAGCGCGTGTTACGCCTTCAATGGTGACTTGATGCTCTTCCATCGCTTCCAGCAGCGCGCTCTGTGCCTTGGGCGTGGCGCGGTTCACCTCGTCGGCCAAAATCATTTGCGCGAATATCGGACCGGGATGAAATTTGAATTCACCGCTGTCGCGTTGGTACACCGACACACCCAGAATATCGGCGGGCAGCAGGTCACTGGTGAACTGGATGCGTTGGAACTGCAAGCCCAGCGTGCGCGAAAGTACCTGCGCCAGCGTGGTCTTGCCGACCCCGGGTAAATCTTCGATGAGCAAATGACCGCGCGCCAGCAGGCAAGTCAGTGCGAGACGAATTTGCTGCGGCTTGCCGAGAATGATTTGCTCGGCTTGTTGGATGACGTTGTTGAGGGACTGGCTCATAATGCTCCGTAAAGTTCATGTCCGTTCGCCATGACAACCAAGTGGATGGTTATCAGGACGAACGGTTCATAGATGTATCAAAACAGAATTGCGGCGATTACCTTGCGATCCTCCGCCACCAGTATGTTGTAGGTGCGGCAAGCTGCAGGCGTATTCATGCACTCCACGCCGATACCCGCATTCGTCAGTGCGCGATACAGGCGGGGATGAGGGAAGCGTTGCCGCGCACCGGTGCCGAGCAGCAGCACGTCCGGTTTGAGCACGAGGAAGTAGTCAAAATGCGCTTCGCTCAGTTCGTCGAAACTGGCGACAGCCCAGTCGTCGCGCACTGCTTCCGCAAGTACCACGATGCTATGGCCATAGCGTTCGCCGCTGACCATGACGTGATCCGGGGCGTGGGCGGTGAACAGTTTTGTTTCGCCGGGATTGGCCAGATGTAATTTCAAAATGACCTCGCGAGTCGTGTCATGAGAGGGTGATGAGTTTAGAAGCTGGGTGCAAGGCGCGTCAAACCGGAATGGCTATATAGTGTCGCAGATTGGCTACTGCGCATCTCAAGCAATTTGGTTGCCTCAACGGCGGGCAGCGGCTTGCCGAACAGATATCCCTGCCCGTATTGGCAGCCGAGCTTTGCCAGACAAGCGAATTGCTCGACGGTTTCTATGCCTTCCGCCACAACTTTCAAATTCAGCGACTTGGCCAAGCCGATAATCGCAGTCACCACAGCAAGCGCGTTTTTGTCGTTGGGCAATTTGGCGACAAAGCTTCGGTCTATTTTTATTTTACTGATCGGGAAGCTGGTCAGATAACTGAGTGATGAATAACCCGTCCCGAAATCATCGATCGCGACACCCATACCTTGATCGATCAGCAGACCCAGTAAATTCATGCTGTCGCTGGAGTTGTTCATCAGTATCGATTCAGTAATTTCCATTTCAAAATAACAAGGCTGGAGTCCTGCGTTTTTCAATGTCATGAGCACGTCGTTTGCGAGGTCGTTCTGCTTGAATTGTCTTGATGAAAAGTTGACTGATGTGAAGGTCTGGCCGAAGCGATTAACCCAGGCCGCCGTTTGCACCGCCGACGAATTTATCACGTGGTTGCCGATATCGATAATCAGCCCGGTTTCCTCGGCTAAAGGAATGAAATCATCCGGCCGCACTATCGTGCCATCTTGTTTTATCCAGCGTGCCAAAGCTTCAAAACCAACGATTCTTTCGGTGGTGATTTCCACGATAGGCTCATAGTAGACGACGATTTCGTCATGCTCCAGGGAGCGCCGCAATTGCGCCTCGATGTTGATGCGATTTTTGTGGGCGAGAGACAAATCGGCCTGATAGAACTGGAAGGTGTTCTTGCCCAGATTCTTGGCCTGATACATCGCGCTGTCTGCCTGACGTTGCAGAGTCTCGCGATCCTCGCCATTGTCGGGGCAAATCGTGATGCCAATCGATGCGCCGATAAATGCTTCATGACCCTCGAGAAAGAACGGTTGCTGCAGTGCCGCCAGGATTTTTCCGGACACGCTACTGATTTGCGAAATGCCGCTAAAGTCATACATGATGATCGCGAACTCATCTCCGCCCAAGCGCGCGATGTAATCTTCCTGGCGCAACGATCCGCGCAGCCGTTCGGCAACTCTCGCTAACAGCAAATCACCGGCGTGATGGCCAAAGGTGTCGTTCACATATTTGAAGTTATCCAGATCCAGGAACATCAGCGCGAACTTTTCAAGATCATATTTGTAGTTGATAAGTGCCCTGTCGATTTGGCTGTTGAATGAGTAGCGGTTTGGCAGATTGGAGACAGAGTCAAAGTGCGCGATTTCAGAGAGCCTTTCTTCGATACGGCGACGTTCTTTCAGCTCTTGATGCAATGAATTTTCGCGCTTTGATAGTTCATCAAGCATTTGATTGAATACGCTGGCCAGTTCCCCGATTTCGTCCTGACTGACGAGCGTCGCACGTGCCGAGAAATCTCCGTCTTTACTGACTTTATGCATGGCTTCGGTCAGGGAAAGTAACGGCAGCGTAATACTTTTTTGCAGTTTGGTGAGTAAGGCAGCGATCAGGGTAAAGCTGAACAGACCAACCAGCAGGAGGATGCCAATCTGGTAGGCGAGATGCGTATAGGCATCAACCAAGTTTAGGCGGATCGTTATGGTGCCGATTTGTTCTTTGCCGGGAGATACGCTCAAGACAGGCGATACATTATCCAGTGCCAGGCTGCCGAAATGGGCAGCCTTCTCATATTGCGATGGGTCGAAGCTGAGGGGTGCGTTAAAGGTATTATTTTCTCTTGCATAGCTGGCGAATAAATGGCCCGATTTGTCGTATATTTCAGCGCGCAATACATCGCGGACGGTGCGCAAACCGTCGAGTGCGCCCTGGGCCGCTTTAGCGTCATTGGACAGTAAGGCGGAATTTACGCTTTGTGCCAGCATTGCGGATAGGGTGGCCGCTTCTTTCTGGTAGTCATCCCGCAACGAGCCATACATAAAAAAGCTCATGCTGGATATTGTCAGCAAAGTGATCAGGCTGACGATCAATAGGTTGATCACCCGCAGTTTTTTGCCTATCGGTAATTTGCGAAAGCGTATTTCCATGGCGTTCAGTGCACCTGATTGGCGAGTTTAACTAGCTTGGAGCTAAGCGTCAGCGAGCGCGGCTTGCCCGGTCAGGGCAAGAAAACCGCGAGCGTTAATTCGGTGTGGCGATGTTCCCTGAAAAACATTGGATCTGCGCTTGCTGCCGCATGTTAAACCAGCGCTGGAAGGGGGGCAACTCTTCTGAAAGCGGGTGTGCTTTTGCGGGAATGCCAAAATTGTCGCCCGGATGGTCGGATTTGCTGCTGCGAGGCCGGACAGGTAAAATCGCGCGTTTTCGCGCTGTGCCTTTTCGCGCTGTGTTAGATTAGGCGCGATTTGTTGATTTAGCTGATTGAGTGAATGCCAGAATTGAGTAAATAAAAAGTGAAACAAATTTTAAAATCGACCAAGCTTTCCAACGTGTGCTACGACATCCGCGGACCGGTGATGGAACGCGCCAAGCAGATGGAGGAAGAAGGCCAGCGCATCATCAAGCTGAACATCGGCAACCTTGCGCCGTTCGGATTTGAAGCACCGGAAGAAATCCAGCAGGACGTGATACTGAACCTGCCGAATTCGTCCGGCTATTCCGATTCCAAAGGCATGTTTGCGGCGCGCAAGGCGATCATGCATTATTGCCAGTCCAAGAAAATCATGGGCGTGGGACTGGAAGATATTTACATCGGCAACGGTGCATCGGAACTTATCGTGATGGCGATGCAGGGCTTGCTCAACACCGGCGACGAAGTGTTGATCCCCACGCCGGACTATCCGCTGTGGACGGCAGCAGTCACGCTGGCCGGTGGCACGCCGCGCCATTATATCTGCGACGAGCAGGCCGACTGGATGCCCGATCTGGCAGATATGCGCAGCAAGATCACCGCCAACACGCGCGCCATCGTCATCATCAATCCGAACAATCCGACCGGGGCGCTTTATTCGGATCAGTTGTTGCGCGAAGTGGTGAAGATCGCGCGGCAGCATGGCCTGATTATTTTCGCCGACGAGATTTACGACAAGATGTTGTACGACGGCGCGACGCATACCTCGATCGCCTCGATGGCCGATGACGTGCTGTTCGTGACGTTGAACGGGTTGTCGAAAAATTATCGCGCCTGCGGTTACCGCGCCGGTTGGATGGTGGTGTCCGGCGAGAAGAAACACGCGCAGGACTATATCGACGGGCTGACCATACTGGCTTCGATGCGGCTGTGTTCCAACGTGCCCGGGCAGTTCGCGATCCAGACCGCGCTGGGCGGTTACCAGAGTATCAACGATCTGGTCGCGCCCGGCGGACGGCTGTGCAAGCAGCGTGATCTGGCATACCAATTGCTCACTGCGATTCCCGGTGTGACCTGCGTCAAGCCGAAGGCCGCGCTGTATCTGTTCCCGCGCCTCGACCCGAAAATTTATCCGATCAAGGACGACCAGAAATTCATTCTGGAATTGCTGGAAACCGAGAAAGTGCTGGTGGTGCAGGGCAGCGGTTTCAACTGGATACACCCCGATCATTTCCGCGTGGTGTTCTTGCCCAATGCCGATGATTTGACCGATGCCATCGCACGCATCGCCCGTTTTTTGGAAAGCTATCGTAAAAAGCACGGAAAATAATCCAGTTGGAAGTCGGAAGACGTAAGTTCTTGGTTAGAACCTGCGCTCTGTTTCCAACTTACGACTAACTACTTACGACTAACAACTGATTTTATGAAACCAATCAACGTAGGACTGCTGGGCATAGGCACGGTAGGCGGTGGAACCTTCACCGTGTTGCAGCGCAACGCGGAAGAAATCACCCGTCGCGCCGGGCGTCCGATTCGCATCACGGTAGTGGCCGACCGCGATTTGGAGCTGGCGAAAAAAGTCACCAAGGGTGCATGTCGTTTGACCGATGATGCGTTCTCCGTGGTGAGCGATCCCGAAGTGGACATCGTCGTCGAACTGATCGGCGGCTGTGGCGTGGCGAAAGACCTGGTGCTGAAAGCAATTGAGAACGGCAAGCATGTAGTGACGGCTAACAAGGCGCTGTTGGCGACGCATGGCAACGAGATTTTCGCGGCAGCGCAAAAGAAGGGCGTGATGGTTGCGTTCGAAGCGGCGGTGGCGGGCGGCATTCCCATCATCAAGGCGGTGCGCGAAGGCTTGAGCGCGAATCGCATCGAATGGATCGCCGGCATCATCAATGGCACCACCAACTTTATTCTCAGCGAGATGCGCGACAAGGGCTTGAGCTTTAACACCGTGCTGAAGGAGGCGCAGCGTCTGGGTTATGCCGAGGCCGATCCGACCTTCGATATCGAAGGCGTGGACGCGGCGCACAAGATCACCATCCTGTCCGCGCTGGCGTTCGGGATTCCGATGCAGTTCGACAAGGCGTACATCGAAGGGATTTCCAAGCTGGATGCAATCGACATACGCTACGCTGAGCAGCTCGGTTATCGCATCAAGTTGCTGGGCATCACCAAGCGCACACCGGAAGGCATAGAGCTGCGTGTACATCCGACGCTTATCCCCGCCAAGCGATTGATCGCCAACGTGGAAGGCGCGATGAACGCGGTGCTGGTGCAAGGCGATGCGGTCGGCTCGACGCTATACTACGGTAAAGGAGCTGGGGCAGAACCCACCGCCAGCGCGGTGATCGCCGATCTGGTGGATGTCACGCGCATGCACACCGCCGATCCTGAGCATCGCGTGCCTAATCTGGCGTTCCAGCCGGATCAGTTATCCGATTTGCCGATACTGGCGATGGACAAGGTCATCACCAGCTACTACCTGCGTCTGCGCGTGCAGGACAAACCGGGCGTGCTGGCCGACATCACGCGCATTCTGGCGGATGAGCAGATTTCCATCGACGCGGTGATCCAGAAAGAACCGGGCGAGGGCGAAGACCAGACCGACCTGATCCTGCTCACTCATCAAACCCGCGAGAAGCGCATCAATGCGGCGATTGCGAAGATGGAAGCCCTGCCGGTGGTGGCGGGCAAGGTGACCAAGTTGCGGCTGGAAGAGTTGGGTTAATAAATCACCACCTCCCTCCCCTTGCATAACCAGCGACTAGGCTGGCGTTGTTTGCCAGCCTAGTCGAATGGCTATAACCAATGACTTGGCTGTCGTTATCGGACAGCCTAGTCAGATGGCTAGTAGTTTTACCAGTAGTTCTATCAGAGGGGCTGGGGGAGAGGGGTTCGAAATCCGGCCCTCTCCCTAACCCTCTCCCGTAAATCGGGAGAGGGGACTAAAGAGAAGCGAGCAACGAATGAAATACATCTCCACCCGCGGCAATGCGCCCGCGAAAAGTTTTACCGAAATCCTGTTGGGTGGCCTCGCACCCGATGGCGGTCTTTACTTGCCGGAACAATACCCGCAAGTGACGCGTGCCGAACTGGATGTGTGGCGCAAGCTTTCTTACGCCGACCTCGCGTTCGCGGTGCTGTCCAAGTTCGCCACCGACATTCCGGCGAACGATTTGCGCGCCATCATCAACAAGACTTACACCACAGCGATTTACAGCAATGGCCGCGCCGATTCCGATTTCACGCAGATCACGCCGCTACGCACGCTGGAGCCGGGCGTGCACATCCTCGAACTCTCCAACGGACCGACGCTCGCCTTCAAGGATATGGCGATGCAGCTGCTCGGCAACCTGTTCGAGTATGCGCTGGACAAGCAACATGCCGAGTTGAACATCCTCGGCGCTACTTCCGGCGACACCGGCTCGGCGGCGGAATATGCGATGCGCGGTAAGCGCGGCATTCGTGTATTCATGCTGTCGCCGCATGGCAAGATGTCGGGCTTCCAGCGCGCGCAGATGTATTCGCTGCAAGACCCCAACATCTTCAACATCGCCATCAACGGCATATTCGACGACGCGCAGGACATGGTGAAGGCGGTGTCCAACGACCACGCCTTCAAGGCCAAGTACAAGATCGGCACGGTCAACTCGATCAACTGGGCGCGCGTGTCGGCGCAGATCGTTTACTACTTCAAGGGCTACTTCGCCGCGACCAAATCCAACGACGAGCAGGTCGCGTTCTCGGTGCCGTCCGGCAACTTCGGCAACATCTGCGCCGGGCACATCGCGCGCATGATGGGTCTGCCCATCGGCCAGTTGATCCTCGCCACCAACGAGAACGACGTGCTCGACGAATTCTTCCGCACCGGCGTGTACCGCCCGCGCGGCACCGATCACACCTACGAGACCAGCAGCCCGTCGATGGACATTTCCAAAGCGAGCAATTTCGAGCGCTTCGTGTTCGACCTGGTCGGGCGCGATGGCGCGAAGGTGCGCGAGTTCTGGAGCAAGGTGGATGCTGCCAGTTCATCCGACACCGCTGCGTTCGACATCCGGGGCACGTCTTATTGGGAGGCGTTGCCGAAGTTCGATTTCGCCTCCGGCAAGAGTACGCACCAGGATCGTCTGAAGACCATCTGCGAACTGTGGGAGGAATACGGCGTGATGATCGACCCGCATACCGCCGACGGCCTCAAGGTTGGCCTGGAACAGCGCCGCCCCAGTCTGCCGCTGATCTGTCTGGAGACCGCGCTGCCCGCCAAGTTCGCCGAGACCATTCAGGAAGCATTGGGGCGCGAACCGGAACGTCCCGCCGCGCTGGAAGGAATCGAGAAGCTGCCGCAACACTTTGACACTCTGCCGCCGGATGTCGCGCAACTCAAGGCGTTCATCGCGGCAAGAGTGCAGTCGTAATTCAGATTTTTCGAGCATTGAAGCACTCATGCAAATTCAAACCAGATCAGTGCTTACCTGTCCCGTGTGCGGATTTGCCAAGGAAGAAGAGATGCCTGCTGATGCGTGTCAGTGGTTTTATGAATGTACAAATTGTCGAACAATACTCAAACCTAAAGCGGGAGATTGTTGTGTCTATTGCTCTTATGGAACGGTTCCTTGCCCGCCGATTCAGCTTGGTGGTGGTAAGGGTGGTTGCTGTTAGAAGTGCTCAAACATTCGGTCAAGAAGTGTGCAGACATTTTTGATACGCATTAATGTGGTTAAGTGAATAACCTCCTCCTGCTCATTCTCTGTTTCATCGCCGGTATGCTGCTGCGCCGCACGCGGCGCATGCCGGACAACGCGCCTGCTACGCTCAACAGCTTCATCATTCATGTCTCGCTGCCCGCGCTGACGCTGCTGTATATCCACCAACTCAAATTATCCGGCGATGTGCTGCTGATCGGGCTGATGGCGTGGCTGGTGTTCGGTTTGTCGGCGGGGTTTTTCTGGTTAATGGGACGCTGGCTGAAGTTGCCGCGCGCCACGGTGGGCGCGCTGATATTGGTGGCCGGATTGGGCAATACTTCGTTCTTCGGCCTGCCTATGGTCGAGGCATTTTATGGCAAGGAAGCGTTGACCACTGCTATCATCGCCGATCAACTCGGCTCGTTCTTCGTGCTGTCGATTTTGGGTATCACCGTCGCGGGCATTTATTCATCAGGCCGTCCGGCGGCGAGTGAAATTTTCAAACGCATCCTGTTCTTTCCCCCGTTTATCTCGCTGCTCATCGCATTGTTGTTGATCCCGATCGAATACGCCGAGTGGTTCACGGTGCTGTTGAAACGCCTGGGCGATACCTTAGCTCCGCTGGCTTTGCTGTCGGTCGGTTTGCAACTGCGCCTCGGCCATCTCGCGGGCAATGGCCGCAATCTGGCGATCGGTCTGCTATTCAAACTCATCCTTGCGCCGCTGGCGATTTTCCTGCTGTATGTGCCGCTGCTTGGCGCGCATGGGCAGACGATACAGGTGACGTTGTTCGAAGCGGCAATGCCGCCGATGATTACCGCTGCCATCGTGGCGAGCGAGCATGACCTTGATCCGCCGCTGGCGACGCTGATGGTGGCGGTGGGTTTGGTGATTTCCTTCTTCACGCTGAGCGCGTGGTGGTTCTTTTTGAGGACGATATGAGCAGCATCTGGGACGAACGTTACGCGATCGAAGACTATCTGTTCGGCACCGAGCCGAATGCCTTTCTGGTGACACAGCGGCACTTGCTCATGCCGGGCGCAAGCGTTCTCGCCGTGGCCGATGGCGAAGGCCGTAACGGCGTGTGGCTGGCGGAGCAGGGCTTGCGGGTATTGTCGGTGGACAGCTCTGTGGTCGCGCAGAATAAAGCCAGAGCGCTGGCGCAACAGCGCGGAGTCGCTCTGGATTTTGAATTGGCGGATTTGCTGCAATCGCAGCGGGGCGAAAATCGCTTCGATGTGATCGTGGCTATCTTCATCCAGTTCGCCGCGCCGGAGCAGCGCGAGCAGATATTCGCCAAGCTCAAGCGCAGCCTGAAACCCGGTGGTCTGTTACTATTGCAGGGCTATACACCGCGCCAGTTGGAGTACGGCACCGGCGGTCCGCCACATGCGGAAAATCTCTACACCGAGCCGATGTTGCGCGGTGCTTTTGCCGACATGGAAATTTTGCATCTGCGCGAGCATGACGACCTCGTTAGCGAAGGTGCGGGGCATAGCGGTATGTCTGCGTTGATAGACTTGGTGGCGCGCAAATTTAGCTGACACAAACCGTCTCGTCACCACTGCACCCTCCGGGATAGAGTGTTCTAAAACGAGCAAGTTTTGATTTCATTGACAAGATACTGTGAGGCTTTAGGCGATGCAAGACACAAACCCGAACCTGTACGGAATGAGGCCACCTCTGGCGACACAACTTGCCGATTTGGATTTGATAGTGGGAATAGATCACATCGCAATCGCCGTAGAGAATCTTGATGAGGCTATCCGCTGGTATTCCAAGGACTTGGGCTTCTTGCTGGTAGAACGTCGCGCAACCAAAGGCGAACATTCGTCCATGGTGTCCGCTGTGATGGAAACCGGCCCGACAATGGTGGTTCTGCTGCAAGGCACCTGTCCTGAATCGCAAATATCCAGATTTTTGGCGAAGTTTGGTTCCGGCGTACACCACATCGCCTTCGCAGTTGCGGATCTGGATGAAGCAATTCTTCGGGCAACCGAAGCCGGTAACATGGCCGACACGCCAATTATAGGTAATGAAGGGATACGCCAGATTTTTTTGCAGCGTGATCCTGTGACCGGTGTCAGGGTGGAATTGATCGAGCGGCGGGGCGGTTCGTTTACCGACCAAAATGTAGAGCATCTGTTCAGGGCACTCGAAGAAAAAGATTTGTACTGATGGAACCACTAGCCATCCGACTAACCAAGCAAAAAACGCTTGGTAAGTCGTTGGTTATAGCTCTCGGCTATGTCGATCATCTGATTAACGAGACGAATTCCTCAAACTTTCCGCCTCGTGTCTTCGCTAGTTCCCGATTGAAATAGTTGAAGCGGAGCGGAAAGGCATGGCCCAGCGCGCTGTGGATGATGGCGGTGAGCCGCTCTTCCTGTTCGCCCGATAGAGGATGTTCCACGACCAGCCTCATTTCGATGTCGTCGAGCGCGTGTTGAACAACCTGGAATTGTTTGATAGCCGCGACTTCACGGAACCGGTACGCGCCAACCCGCGGCCAATGACGTTCGCCATTGGGGAATGCCACCATATTGCGCCGCCTTCCCATGATCCGCGCAAGAGTCCGCAGGCCGCGCCCGCACGGGCAGGCAGGGCCGGCCTCCGCATAGTCGCGTATTTCATAACGGATGATGGGGGTGGCGAAGTTGTGCAGATCGGTGATGACGATACGTCCGACTTCGCCCGGTTTGCATGGCTGGCCGTCATCGTTCAATACCTCGACCAGCAGACTCTCGCTTTGCACGTGATACAGCCCGCTGACCGGGCATTGCAAGGCGATGATGCCGGCTTCCTGAGAGCTATACATGTCCACCACTTCGATACCACCTGATTGCCGACAGCGTTCCCGGGTCTCGGCCGATAGTGTTTCGCCGATGGTGCGTACCTGGCGCAATGCGGAAGGAAATCCGCCGCCGGTTTCAAAGTGATCCAGCAGCGCGCTGAGGTTGGAGGGGTAGGTCAACAGGTAATGAGGATTGCGGCGAATGAGCCAGTCGGCTTGTTGCGCAACATCCATGGACAGAGGTTGCGCGTACGAAGGCCCTGTGTCGAGCAACAGCGTTGCCGGGTGTCCCCAGCCGATTCGCGCCGCTGCACCTGGATCATCCATCGAAGGGGTGAGCGCCTTGATCACCGCGAGCGATGCGGAAAAATCGCGGCGATGCCATATATGGTCGCGCATCGCCAGTGCCAGCCAGAACAATTGAGTCGCCTCGGTGCGGAGCACTGAAATCATCTGTCCGGTCGAACCCGAAGTTTGTACTTCGTGTATTGCGCCATGTTCGCGCGGCACTACCCGGCAGCGAATTTGATCTGCCGCCTGCATCAGTTCGGCGCGGGTCAGCAGAGGAATTTTGGCATAGGAAGCTGCTGACCAAGGTCGGCTTACATCCAGTCCGGCCTGATCGAAGCGGGTGCGAAAAAAAGGTGAATGACAATAAGCATATGCTGCGAGCATCCCGAATTGTGCGAGCTGTCTGTCCAGCAATGTTTCCGGCGAACACCATTGGCTCTGCTCCAGTTGCTGCAATAAGGCAAGGATATTTGCGCCGGCCTGATTCGGTATGGCGGGCCAGGCGATGCCCGGAATCGCGCTGCGCAGTTGTTGGAGCATGTTGGCCTCGGGTAAAGACTTGTTCATGTTTGTTCACTCATCAGCGCGGCTTGAAGGATAACATCGGACAACGCCCGGCGAGTTCATAGCGGCCGGTTTCCTGGCTCGTGCAGAGCAGATACGGCGAGACGATTTCAATAAGTTCATCCAAGCTCGGGAAGGCATAAACCGCCGGACTATTTTGGTAAGCGTCTATCGTCGCGATCACCTCGACCGGCCAACCGGTAACTTCCGCCAGGTGTGCGTGGCTGGATACTTGGCGGTGGTACATCTCCCATGCCTTGACGACCGCCACACCTCGGCGGACATCGTCGCCCTGAAGGGACATCAACAGCCGCCATTTGAAAGCGTGAAAACTGCCGATGCGTTTGCCCCACAACTCTTCAAAAATATTTTCCCAGGGTTCCGTCACGGACGGGCGCAAAAATGGCCTGACCATAAATATCCCATCGTCCTTCAAACAACGCTGCACGGCACGGGCGAGCTTTGCATAACCGGTTTGATAATCGAGCAGCACAAAGACTCCGTCTGCCAGAATCATATCGAAAGCGTATTCGGTACCGGGCATCGCCAATTGGGTATCAGGCATCTCCAGCCAATCGGCGCGCAGGGCGCGTCGCGTTGGCGTGTTGCCGGGCCAGACCGCGTTGATCATTGCCTGGGAAATATCCACGGCGGTCATATCTACCGGCATGCCCCAGTCTTGCGTGGCTATCTCCGGGGTCACGCCGAGCAACAATGCCTTGAGCAGGGTTGGCGATTGAACGGAACGATAAGCGTCATGCCACTTGTCGAAACAACTCTGCATGAGACGCATATCTTCGGCGCATGGCCTGAGCGGCGAGCCAAGCAGATCCCAGTGTTGCGCATGCTGGTCGAATCGATGCTGCATCGCGAGAGGTGCGGAAGATATCAATTTTTCTCCATAATAAATCTTAATCTGCTAGCGGTTATTCCAATTTCTGATAGGAAGGAGCACAAGGCGGCGAGGCCGAAAAACTTTTGGCCGGGCACCCGAATGAGGCGACGAAGACAGTACATATAGTACGGCTATAACCAGCCACTTGGTTGCCGTCTTCTGGCGACCTAGTGGAATGGCTAGGAGTTTCATTAGGAGCCGAAGACGAAGCCAACACAGTGATCGTTTCTATCAGGAATTGGAATTAGGTGCGAGATCGCCCAGCGCATCCAGCAGCGGCCCCAAAAATTTCTCATAATGCCGCCAGCGTTCCACCGACGTCGTGTAAATCGGCTGGCGCACTTGAGTCAAACTGGCGGTGCGGATCGAGCGTTTGGTGTTGTGGAAATCCAGGCAGGCAGCGTTCCACTCCAGCCCGCAATACTCGATCAGACGGCGCGCTTGCGATTCCTGATCCGCCACGATGTCCTCATAGTTTACGTCGAGAAAAGCTGCGGCAGGCAACACCTTGCGCCAATGTTCCATCAGCCGCGCATAGTGAACGTAATACTGCCCCAATTCTGCCAGATCATAAGTGTGTTCCTGCTTGCGGTTGAACAAGCGGGTGAAGCACGACAAACAGGTATCCACCGGATTGCGGTTGACGTGGATGATCCTGGCGTTCGGCAGCATCAGATGAATCAGCCCGACCGCAAAGAAATTCGCCGGCATCTTGTCGGTGATGCGCCGCGCATCCTGCGCGCGCTGTTGCAGTCCGGCGACATACTCCGCGCCCCAAGCAGCGAGTGTCGGCTGATCGAGCGAGCGCAGGTTGTCCGGAAAGACGATAGCATCGGTCGTGCCGGTGATATTCCGATGCGCAATCCTCAGCAAATCTTGCAGCTCCCCCGCGCCATATACCTCGGGATGGCTGGCGATGATCTGCTCGGTCAGGGTAGTGCCGGAACGCGGCATGCCCAGCACGAAAATCGGCACACGCGATGGGTCTCCGCCGCCGCGCAAGCGGTCTATGAAAGCCTGATCGAAAATTTCCATCACCCCCGTAAACTGCCGCGCCGCGCTGTCCGGATCGTAGGAAAGTTTTGCGCGCTTCAGTTTGCAGCCCGCGAGAAAGTGCGGAAAGGCATGTTCATAATCCCCGCTATCGTCATAACACTTGCCCAGCGCGAAGTGCAGCGACATCGCCTTGTTTTCGGAAAAACCGGCAGACTTTTTTTCTTCTTCAAGCAACGCCGCAAAGTTTTTATCGCCCGCCTTTACCTTTTTCACCTGCGCGAGATGAATGCGTGCCGCCAGATTATCCGGCTTGAATGCCAATGAGCGCAGAAACAATTCCTCGGCTCTTTCCATCTGGCCATTCTCCATGCACAGATGCCCCAAGCCGAGCAGCGCGTCGTCGCATTCAGGGTCGAGTGCAAGTGCCTGATCGTATTTCGCCTTTGCCTGCACGGGTTGTGCAAGCTCGGCATAAATGCCGCCCAGCAACGCGTGCGCCTTGGCATTGTTCGGGTCGAACTGGACCGCGCGCAGCGCGGATGTTTCCGCATCGGGCAGGTTTTCCAAAGCCTGGTAAGTTTTAGCCAAACCCATCTGTGCCTCGACATAGATCGGGCGCAACGCCAGCGCGCGCTGGTAGCAGGCGAAGGCGGCATCATTTTCTTCCAGCACCAGATGAACCCCGCCCATGTTGCAAATCGCCTCGGTGTAATTCGGGTTGATCTGCAATGCTTTGTTGAGTGCCGCGATGGCTTCCGGGGTGCGGTCTTCTTCGAGCAGCAGCGCGCCGAGATTGTTCAGCGGCTCCAGATAATTCGGGTTGGCGGCAATCGCTTTGTTATACCAGATGATCGCTTCATCCTTAAGCTTGCACTCACGCCGGATGCTGCCCATGTTATTCAGCGAGGGCGCGAAGTTCGGCTCCAGCGCCAGCGCGCGCTGCTGGCAAGCCTCGGCGCGGTCGTAATCCTTGCGGTCGAAATAAGCGATGCCCAGATTGCTGTGCGCCATCACCATCTGCGGCTCCAGCGAGACCGCGCGCTCACCGTGCGCGATCGCCTCATCCAGACGCTTCAGTTGGCGAAGTATCTCGCTCAGATTGGCATGAAACAGCGCGACATTTCCGTTGAGCTGAATGGCTTTCCGGATCAATTCTGCGGCCAGCGGTTGCTTGCCCACCTGATGCGCGATCACCCCCAGCAGATGCAGGGCAAACGCATGGTTGGGTTGTTGATGCAAAATCTGTTGCAGCAGATGCTCGGACTCCTGCAAGCGACCCTGCGACTGGAGCTGTGTCGCCAACGTCATGGCATGGTCCAGGGAAAGCTGCGGTGTTTGCGCCTGCCCGGCTGGCACAAAACTGAAGTGGCTGTGTTTAGGTGTGTTTGGCATGGTGTGCTTGGGTCAATTTAGGCCTTCCGCGTGTGGTTCGAATACCGGCATAGCCGACATGCTGCCAGCTTATGGTGCACATGCCAAATTGAAGCCGAAGTACTCAATCAAAATAATCAACCAAACAGAAAATATTATTAGGCATTTTTGCCTATTGTTTTTTCTCCCGAAAAGGAACATTATCACGCACCTAAGTTGTTGTGACCATAAAATTGTTTGGCTAGGGAGTGAGTGCCATGCGAAAAAAAAACACTAACGAGCAACTGCACACTCAACCGCAGTTCCGCCTCAAACCGGTATATGCCGCCGTATTGCTGGCATTTGCCGTGCAGACTGCGCAAGCCAACCCGATAGGGGGAACAGTCGCTGCAGGTCAAGCCAGCTTCGCCACCGCCGGCAACACCCTCAACGTCACCAACACCCCCGGCACCATCATCAACTGGCAAGGCTTCTCGATAGGCGCGAATGAGATCACCCACTTCGTCCAACAAAGCGCATCCTCCGCCGTACTCAACCGCGTCATCAGCAACAACCCTTCCAGTATTCTCGGCACACTGCAATCCAACGGACGCGTGTTTCTGATCAACCCGGGCGGCATCGTCTTTGGCGCGGGCGCAACCGTTGACGTGGCGGGCATGGTCGCCTCCACCCTCAACCTCAGCAACGCCGACTTCCTCGCCGGACGCAATCACTTCACTCAAGTCCCCGGTTCCGCCAACGTCAGCAACGCCGGCAACATCACCGCCCAAAATGGCGGACAGATCTACCTGATCGCCCCTGACGTCGAGAACACCGGCGTCATCACCGCCCCGAATGGCGAAATCCTGTTGGCAGCCGGACACAGCGTAGATCTGGTCAGCACCACCAACCCCAATCTCAGAGTCAACATCACCGCCCCGGCGGGCGATGCTACCAACGTCGGACAACTCATCGCCCAATCCGGTAGCCTCGGCTTGTTCGGCACCGTGGTACGCAACAGCGGCACGGTCAACGCAGACAGCGCGACCATGCAAGGCGGCAAGATCGTATTCAAAGCAAGCCTGCGTGTCGAGGCAGGTGGAACCATCACAGCCAACGGCACCAACGGCGGCAGCGTGGATGTCAGCGCAGCGCACTCGCTTGATCCCAACGCACCGGGTGTGGTGATACAAACTGGCAGCATTCAAGCGCAAGGCACAGCAGGTGCCGGTGGTGCGGTTAGCTTAAGCGGGGACAGCATTCTTTCCGCAGCAGCGATCAATGCCGATGGCACCACAGCAGGCGGACGTATCAGTGTGCAAGCCAATAACAGAGCACTTTCTACGGTAGCTGCGCAATACACCACCGACAGCACGCTTGGCGCGGGCGGCGACATACTGGTTTCTGCGGATGTCTCCAACTACACCTCCGGCTCATACAGCGCGACTGGCACGACCGGCGGTAACCTCGCCCTTGCGGGAAATGAAATCAAACTTGCCGGCGCACAACTTGATGCCAGCGGCACGAATGGCGGCGGAAACATTTACATCGGTGGACTGATGCACGGCGCCGCAGGATTTAGCGCGCAAGGCATCGCGCTCACCAACGCCACCAACGTCCTCACTAACAGCGCCACCAGCTTAAAAGCCGATGCGCTGCAAACCGGCAACGGAGGTGAAGTCGTGCTGTGGTCGGATCAGGCAATGAGCTTCAAGGGCAACATCAGTGCCAAGGGCGGTGTGCTTGGCGGTAATGGTGGCATGGCTGAAATTTCCGGCTTGACATCATTGGGCTACAACGGCCTGACCGATCTTTCGGCAACAAACGGGCTGAACGGCACTTTGCTGCTCGACCCACGCAACATCACCATCGTGGCAGGACCGGGAGCGTTGGCCGGTGCGGCCAGTCCAAGCGTGTTGGAGCTGATTGATCCGAATCCAGGCGCGGGATATGGTTTTGGCGGCAGCATGACCGAGCTGGCCAATGGCAACATCGCGATTGCCTCACCTAATGATGGCTTTGTCGCAGCGAATGCGGGGGCGGTGTTCCTGTATTCACCAGCCGGGAGTTTGCTGTCCACGTTGACGGGTAGTGCTGTGAATGACAACGTGGGCAGTGGCGGCATTACTCAACTCGCAATTAATGGTAATTTTGTGGTGGTCAGTCCCAACTGGGGCGCGGGGGTCAGCACCACTCCATTGGGCGCGGTGACTTGGGGTAGTGCTACGGCCGGGGTATCGGGTACAGTCAGCCCAGCCAACAGCGTGGTGGGTACGTTAGCCAACGACCAAGTGGGGCGTGGCTATAGCGGTGCACCTGTGGTTGCGTTGACCAACGGCAACTACGTGGTGACGAGTCCATTTTGGAACAGCACCGCAGGTGCGGCGACTTGGGTCGATGGCACTACCGGACATGTATCCGACTATGCAGCCAACGGCAATACTAATGTCATTTCATCTGCCAACAGTCTGGTGGGTGTCCCCGGAGATTTTGTCGGTGTGAAAGTCATCGCCTTGCCGATCAACGGTAACTATGTGGTTGGCGGATCGTCCGCAGGCACTGCCACTGCAACGTGGGTGAATGGAACGAATGGCCAAACATCAGATGCCTCGAACACGATTTCTTTGGCCAACAGCCTGATGGGGGCAAGCCAACCATACGCGCTGACCAACGGCAACTATGTGGTGGTGAATGGCTTTTACGCAGGTAGTGGCTCGCAACGCGGTGTCGCGACTTGGGTGAATGGCACAACCGGTCTGACCAGCGATGGATTGAATGTCATTTCGGCTGCAAACAGCATCATTGGACAGACCAACAACGATATGATCGGCCAGAACGGTGTGATCGCACTGCCGAATGGAAATTATGTGCTTGCGAACTTTGATTGGAATTACACCTCAGGTTATGGCGGTTGGGGAGCGGTCACATGGGTGAATGGCTCAACGGGGAAAACCAGTAATGGCTTGAATGTCATTTCTCAATCCAATAGCGTGGTGGGCAATAACACAGGCGAGCAGGTTGGAGCAAAAGTGGTGGTGCTGACAAACGGCAACTATGTGATTGGTAGTTATAACTGGCCAGGGTATGGAACCAGTGCGGGTGCGGCGACTTGGGTGAATGGCAGCACCGGGCTAACGAAGGACGGGTTAGGCGTGATTTCCTCCGCCAATAGTTGGCTGGGGGTCAACCCTTACGACATGGTCGGTTTCAACATCACGGCGCTTAGCAACGGCAACTATGTGGTCGGCAGCCCGTTCTGGAACGGCAATCGCGGAGCGGTAACCTGGGGTGACGGGGCGACGGGCTCTGTCGGCTTCGTTGGCCTGACCAATAGCCTGGTGGGTAGTGCACCAAGTGATTATGTTGGTGCGTCGGGCTATCTCGGTGGCAATACAGTATTCGCGCTGCCAGGGGGAAACTACGTTGTTGGGAGTGGCTACTGGAATGCCTCTGCGGGCGCGGTCACTTGGGGTAACGGGGCAACTGCCGGCACACGGACTGTTGGCACGATCTCTTCGACAAACAGCATCGTCGGTGCAGTCTCTGGAGTCAGCAGCTCGCCGCCGACCATTCTTTCCAACGGCAATTATGTGGTCGGTAATTCCAGCTGGAACGGTGGCATGGGGGCGGCGACCTGGGTCAATGGTAGCAATGGACAGGTTTCCGACTATGCGGCCAACGGCAACACCAATATAGTTTCCGCGACCAACAGTCTGGTGGGTAGTGTTGCCGGAGATAATGTTGGCGGTATTGGAGCACTTTCCAACGGCAACTACGTAGTGCTTTCAGCTAATTGGAACGGTGGCATGGGGGCGGCGACCTGGGTCAATGGCACGACCGGACAGGTTCCCGACTATGCGGCCAACAGCAACACCAATATAGTTTCCGCGGCCAACAGTCTGGTGGGTAGCACAGCGGGCGACCAAGTGGGTAACGGCGGCATCACCGAGCTCGGCAATAACAACTATGCGGTGAACAGCTATTCGTGGAATAACGGTGCGTTGACAGCGGCGGGCGCGGTCACCTGGTCAGATTCCCTGGGCGCCACGGTGGGCGCGGTGAGCGCCTTCAATAGTTTGCTGGGGAGTTCAGCAAGCGAAAATCTCGGCACTTATGTGGTGGCGCTCCAGCAAGGTGCCAATCTCGGTAACGCTTATGTCGGTTCAAGTGGTGCTGCTAACGGTACCTTGGCTGGTGCAGGCCGCGCATTTATTCTGGGTGCTACGGTCGCGGGAACGACCGCTACCGGTACACTCTTTACCGATACTCCCGCAACGGATGTGACGATAGGTGCAGGCTATATTGCGGCAACACTTAATCTCGGCACGAATGTGCTGTTGCAGGCTAACAACGATATCACCCAACAAGCGGGAGCGGGCATCACTGCAACGACGGGCCTGGGTAATCTCACCATGCGAGCCGGCCGCAGCGTAGTTCTGGGCGATGTGATCCACATCGGCGGCGCACTCGACATCACCGCGAATGATGCTGGAATAACAGCAGCCGAAAAGGCCGCAATTGCAGCGAATCGTTCGGCGGGCACGGCGGTGCTGGATACCTCTCTGGCGACGTTAACTGCGAGTGCAATCAATCTGACCGCAACGGGCGGCAATTTGAATGTCAATGGCACGGTCAGCGCGAGTGTTGTGACTGTCAGTGCGGACACTTTCACGCTGAGCGGCGGCACATGGAGCCAAGTGTCCGCTACGCTACCCGGCTTCACCGTCAATGACTTCCGCATCGCTGGCGGCACATTCATCCGCGCACTGAGCGGTGATGGCAGCAGTGCCACCCCATATCAGTTGACTGACATCTATGGCGTGCAAGGCATAGGCAGCGCGGGGATGCTTGGCAAGTCCTACGTCTTGGCTAACAGTATCAATGCCGCTGGCACGGTGAACTGGAATGCGGGTGCTGGCTTCGTGCCGGTGGGGAATGCGACAACGGGTGGTTTTACTGGTCAGTTTGACGGACTCGGCAACACCATCAGCAATCTTTACATCTACCGACCGACTGAAAGTGATGTCGGGTTGTTTGGATATGTGTCCGGCGGGGGTGTCAGTAATGTTGGACTGGTGAATGACAGTGTGACGGGTGGCTCCTATGTCGGCGGGCTGGTGGGTGACAACTATTTTGGCACAATCAGCAACAGCTACGTCAGCAGCGGGTTTGTGGGGGGATCTCTTGTTGGTGGGTTGGTGGGTATCAGCAATGGCGTGATCACAAACGCCCACTACAACATCAACGGGGTCACCATCAATGACAGCAGCAATGTCGTCACTCAGTATGGTCTTTACAATGACGTAGTTAATAAAAATGGCGTTGTTGGACAATATGACGACTGGTTGAACGGTGGTCTGCCGACCCCGCTGAACATCGCCAACTATGCCACGCTGTCAGGCAGCGGTAACAATTACAGTATCCACAACGAGCAGGGCATGAAAGACCTGCTCGGCTTTGCCGACAACGCGGCTTATAACTTTACGTTGCAAAATGACATTAGCCTGCTGACTGTATCCGGTTTATACATCCCCTTTTTGGCAGCGAATTTTGACGGTGTCGGCCATACCATCTCCAAACTGAATGTCAATCAGCCGTTTAATGATAACCTGGGTCTGTTCGGCCACATTGCGCTCGGCAGCACGGTGCGCAATGTGGTCCTGTCGAATGCCGTTGTGACAGGCAATTCGCATGTTGGCGCATTGGCCGGTTGGAACGAAGGCAACATCATCAACAGCCATGTGAGTGCCGCCATTGTGAGCGGCGGCAGTTCTGTCGGCGGACTAGTGGGCAATGACCACCGGGGCGTTATCAGCAACAGCTATGTTGACACGGGCACGGTGGTAAGCGGCGGCCAATACGTTGGCGGGTTGCTGGGTTGGGATAGCGGTGAGGGTATCATCCAGAGCAATACCGTCACCGACACCACAGTGAAGGGCAACGACTACGTGGGTGGCTTGGCTGGGAAAATAGATTATAGTTGCTGCACTGTGGGCTACTCTGACGACAATCATGTCATTAATAGTATTGTCAAAGGTGGCACCACGAATAGTATTGTCAAAGGTGGCATCACGGTAAGTGTCGGCTTGTATGTCGGTGGCTTGGTGGGTTGGAATGGCACCCCCATCAGCAATAGTTCTGTCAGCGGCGGCACGGTTACAGGC
>PLWV01000016.1 GCA_003153155.1 Gallionella sp. | reverse complement strand
CTACTGCCTTTTTAGCTGCTGGCTTTTTCTTGGCTACTGTTTTTTTTGCTGCTGGCTTTTTCTTGGCTACTGTTTTTTTTGCTGCTGGCTTTTTCGTTTTGGATGTTGCCATTTTAATTCTCCATAAAAATTTAGAATAATTACTACGACTCACTACACACCCAAACGCTTTGTATTTGGCGAAAGACGCTTGCGGCATCGGTACTGTATCCACGTTTAAAAAAACGTGCAACAAATTTCGTGAAAAGTTTTGTGGAAATTACAACACTCACGAGATTATCTTTTCCCCGGCATACAACTGAAATACCGTCTCGCGTTCCCGCACCAGATGCGCGACACCGCCATCCACGATCACCTCGGCAGCACGCGGACGGGTGTTGTAATTGGAGCTCATGCTCATCCCGTATGCACCTGCGGAAAGCACAGCCAGCAAGGATTGCGGCGCGATTGCCAGGTCGCGCGCATGGCCGATGAAGTCACCCGTCTCGCAGATCGGCCCGACCACTTCGTAAATCAAAGATTGCCTTTCTCGTTTGCCAGGCTTCGCCCCCCTCGCTTCGCTCTCCCCGCTTGCGGGATAACCAGCCGCTTGGCCACCGTTTGTTGGTGGCCTAGCGGAATGGCTAGCAGTTCCATCAGAGGATTGAGGAGAGGGTTCCCGCAGAACCGGCAAAATGTCGTGGTAGGCATCGTACAAAGCCGGGCGCATCAGGTCGTTCATCGCGGCATCCACGATGGCGAAATTCTTTTCTTCGCCGTGCTTGAGATATTCCACCCGCGTCAGCAATACACCGGCATTGCCGACCAGTACGCGGCCGGGTTCGAGAATCAGCTTCTCGCTGCGCCCGCGCAGCACGGCCAATAACGCAGCCACATAGTCGGCAATCGCCGGAGGTGTTTCATCGTTGTAACGAATACCCAGGCCGCCGCCCAGATCGAGATGTTCCAGATGAATCCCCTCGCCGGCCAAAGCATCCACCAGTGCCAATACCTTTTCTGCTGCGGCGATGAACGGGCTGGTCTCGGTAAGTTGCGATCCGATGTGGCAGTCCATGCCGGCGATGCGCAAGTTGGTCAGGCCACGTGCTTTACGATACAGCGCGATGGCATCGCTATAAGCCACGCCGAACTTGTTCTGCTTCAAACCAGTGGAAATATAGGGATGGGTCTTCGCATCCACATCCGGGTTCACGCGCAGGCTGATCGCCGCGATTTTGCCCATGCTCGCAGCCACTTCGTTAAGGCGATCCAACTCGGCGGCGGACTCGACGTTGAAGCACAAAATATCCGCGTCGAGCGCCATACGCATTTCCGCAACCGTCTTGCCCACGCCGGAGAACACCACTTTGCGCGCCTCCCCACCCGCCGCCAGCACGCGCTGCAATTCGCCGCCGGACACGATGTCGAAGCCCGCGCCGAGGCGCGCGAATACATTCAGGATCGCCAGATTGGAATTGGCTTTTACCGCATAGCAAATCAGATATTCCCGCCCCTGCAGCGCATTGGTGAATTGGCGCAAGTTATTCGTCAGTGCAGCGTGTGAATACACATAGCAGGGCGTACCGAACTGCGCAGCAATGTTCGCCAGCGGCACTTGCTCGACATAAAGTGCGTCGTTTTGATAATGAAAGTAATCGCCCATGGCTATTTGTTTTGCTGAGAGGATGGTAAGCCTGGTTTTTGCGAATCAGGTATTGGCGGACTCGTTGTTTGAACTGGGGATGTTTGAGCTTTGGGCGCGGGTAGCATAAGCGGGCCTTTGTGTCCGCATCCTTGCAGCAGCAAAGCCAAAACTACGATGATGCCCCAAGTTTTACCCGGGATAAGGCCAGAACGCATGATTGCACCTGCTAAAGATTTTACTAGTCGGATTATATGTCGGGAACTTCTAAAAATTCAGAATTTCGGGATGAAGCGCAAGGAGCCGCGCAGCGAATGACAAGGCATATCGCATAGATAGACGCACCCGCAAGGAGTAGGCCGCGCGGTTCCCGTAGCTGAAACTACGACCGCTGCGCACAGGAATGAGCGAGCACGCGACGCCGCGATTCGCCCGAAAAATGAATTTTTAGAAGTTTCCCGTCATCTGATAGCAACCGCCTTGAGCTCGCCGCGCAGATTTGCGTAATCGGGACAGGCGCTTTCCACTACTCGCCAAAATGCCGCCGAATGATTCAACTCGCGCAGATGTGCCAACTCATGCACCACCACATAGTCAATCAAGCGCGGCGGCAGTTTGATTAGCTGCACATTCAGCCGCACCGAGCCATGCGCGGTGCAGCTGCCCCACTGGGTTTTCGCTTCCGACAGTTTGACAGCGTGTGGCACGACATTCAGCAGCGGCGCGTAATGTGCCACGCGCCGCACAAAAAACTGATCGGCTTCGTGCTGATACCAGCGTGACACCGCATGTTCAATGTGTGCTGTCTCGCTGCCCTTGACCACGAACACCCACAACTCGCTGCCACGCCGCTGCGCGAGGGTAACGGCGCAGCCGTTGGGCACCCTGCGGCGTCCCCCTTGCGGGGGCTGCACGGGAGTAGCGAACAAGCCCTGCACCACGCGCAACATCAGCAGTTCGCCCAGGTAGTCTATCGTTTCACCATCCTGCCAGCGGATTGCTGCCGGCTTGCACGTCTGCCAACCATCCAGCTTTTCCACCACCCAGCGCGCCTTGTCCTGCAACACGCTGTGCAGCCATTTCTCCGAGGCGCGCAACGGCACACTTACGATCAGGCCGCGATCATCGATGTGCAGACCGATGCTGCGGCGTCTGTTGGTGCGCTTCAGGGTGTAAGTGATGTGCTTGCCGGCGAGGAGTGCGGCGCGTTGTTCAACGCTGGGAGTTGTGACTAATTTACGCAATCGTTTGAGCATCAATGTTCAAGATTTTGAATTTCATTCTCTATCCATGCCTCGACGCGTTGATTGATTTCGTCCGCCTTTAGCCCCTTGGTCTCGATAGGCGCACCGATACTCATGGTAATCAGGCCGGGATGTTTGCTGAACGCATGGCGCCCCCATAAACGTCCGGCGTTGTGTGCCACCGGAATCACCGGAACGCCGCTGCTCGCCGCGAGCATCGCACCGCCGATCTTGTATTTGCCGCGCTGGCCGAAAGGAATGCGTGTTCCTTCCGGGAAGACCACCACGCAAAATCCTTGCGCGAGTCTTTCCTTGCCCTGCTTCAGCAATTGCTTGATCGCACCTTTTCCATCGCTGCGCTTGATCGCAATCGGACTGGTCAGTGCCAGTGCCCAACCAAAAAATGGTATCCACAACAATTCGCGCTTCAATACCCACACTTGCGGCGGAAAGATTTTTTGCAGGGCCAGCGTCTCCCATGCCGACTGGTGCTTGCACATCACGACGCACGGCTGCTTCGGCAAATTCTCGATGCCGCGCACCTCATGACGTATGCCACAAACCAGCCGCAGTATCGGCAGCATCATTTTTGCCCATTGCGAGATGATGCGATAGCGCGTGAGCCGACTGAACGGGAAAGATAACAGAGCCAGCATCGCAAAGATCGGCGTGATAATGATTTGCAGCAGCAGAAAAATCAGTGAGCGTATTACCATCATATCAATTTTTGTTAAACCAGTTCTGCGGCCACAGCCGCCAGATCCGTGAACACCCGAGTACCTTCCGGCAAGTCACCCGCCGCTTGGGTTCTAAAGCCTTTGCCGGTCAGGACCAGATAGGGCAGCGCACCCATCGTTGCGGCGGATTGCAAATCGCGCAGCGAATCGCCCACCGTCGGCACACCCGCGAGGCTGACATTATATCGTTCCGCGATTTCTTCCAGCATGCCGGCTTTGGGCTTGCGGCAATGACAATGGCTATCAGCGGTATGCGGACAGAAAAAAACCGCATCGATGCGCGCGCCGACCAGCGCGCAGGCTTTGTACATTTTGTCGTGTATCGCGTTCAGCGTCGGCATGTCGAACAGCCCGCGCCCGATGCCGGACTGATTGGTCGCCACCACCACGCGATAATCGGCTTGGTTTAAGCGCGCAATTGCTTCCAGGCTGCCGGGAATCGGCTTCCATTCTTCCGGATTCTTGATGAATTGTTCGGAATCGAAATTGATCACGCCGTCGCGGTCGAGAATAATAAGTTTCATGGCTGGTTTATCCCGAAGTTCCTAGGCCGCCAACTTGGAAATATCTGCGACCTGGTTCATCAACCTGCCGAGCTGCTGCAACAGCACCGCCCGGTTCAAGCGCAAGTCATGGTCTTCGCACATCACCATGACGTTCTCGAAGAAATCGTCGATGAACGGCTTGAGCGTAGCCAGTGCCTTCAGATTCTGCCCATAGTCGCCGCGGTCCAGATAGCCCTGCGCAAACGGGGTGATGTCCTGCATGGCCTGATATAGATCACGTTCAGCGGCTTCTTTCAGCAGCGCAGGCTTCACAGCCGCATCGGTCAAATCAGCACCGATTTCCTCGTGATTTTTGCGGATGATGTTCTGTACGCGCTTGTTCGCAGCAGCCAAGTCTTTTGCCACAGACAATGCAGCAAAAGCGCGCACACCTTGCAGACGCGGCAAGACCTCATGCATGCGTCCATTCAGCATGTAGAGTACCGCCTCGATGTGCGACACCTCGAAGTTACGTTCGCGCAAATACCCACGCAATCGATCCAGCATAAAACCTTCCACATCGCTTGCTACCGTTGCACTCAACATGCCTGCAGGAAAATTTTCCGCAGCAGTTTTAATCAACGCGGGCAATGGTAAATCAAGCGGTGTCTCGATCAGGATGCGCAGTATCCCCAAGGCATGGCGGCGCAAGCCGAACGGATCCTTGTCGCCGGTGGGAACCTGGCCGATACCGTAAATGCCCAGCAGCGTGTCCAGCTTGTCGGACAGCGCCACGGCGCACGCTATGGCACCCTGCGGCAACGTGTCACCCGCGAAGCGCGGGTGGTAGTGCGCCTCGATGGCATCCGCCACCACCTTATCCTCACCGTCGTGCAACGCGTAGTAACGTCCCATGATGCCCTGTAGTTCGGGAAATTCACCCACCATATCGGTGAGCAGATCTGTCTTGGCCAGACGTGCCGCCAGTTCCGCATCCGCCTTGTCGGCATCCAGCATCCGCGCAATAGTGCCTGACAATGTGGCGATACGCTCTACGCGCTGCAACTGCGTACCCAGTTTATTGTGGTACACCACGTTATCGAGTTTTTCGACGCGCGATTCGAGCGGCTGCTTGCGATCCTTATCGAAGAAGAATTTTGCATCCGCCAAGCGCGGGCGAACCACACGCTCGTTGCCGCCGATCACCAGACTCGCATCCGCCGGACGGATGTTGGATACGATCAGGAACCGATTGGTAAGCTTGCCTTTGCTATCCAGCAGCGGGAAATATTTCTGGTTCGCCTTCATGGTCAGAATCAGGCATTCCTGTGGCACCGACAGATATTCGGATTCAAATGTGCCAACCAATACATTGGGGCGTTCGACCAGCGCGGTCACTTCATCCAGCAATGCTTCATCATCAATCGGCTTGAGGCCCTCCTTGGCAGCGGCAGCGGCAAGCTGACGCGCGATCTCGGAACGGCGTTTTTCAAAACTCGGGATCACTGCGCCTTCGTTTTCCATCTGCGATTCGTAGCTGTCGGCATTCTTCAGCACCACCGGATTAACGTTTGCTTCGAAGCGATGGCCTTGGGTCTTTCGTCCGGCGGTCAAACCCAGCACGCTGACCGGCACGATCTCCGCGCCATGCAGCGCGACCAAGCCATGCGCAGGGCGGACGAAATTCACACTGCTCCAGCCATCGGCCAATTGGTAGGACATGACTTTCGGGATAGGCAACTTGGTGATAGCTTCTTCCAGCGCTTTTTGCAGCCCCTCGGCCAGGGTGACACCCTCTTTCTCTCTATCAAGATACAGCGCACCGTCCCCAGCACGCCTAAGGGTAGGCACGACCGAAGCATCCAAACCAATCGCGGAGAGTTTCTTCAGCAACGCAGGCGTCGCATGTCCGGCTCCATCGAGTGCAACTGTGATTGGCATCAGCTTGAGATGCTCGACTGTATTGTGAGCCTTGGCATGCACATCCTTCACATGCACCGCCAAGCGTCGGGGGGATGCGAACCGTTTGACGGCTGACTGTTCGAAATCAGGAAAGGCGATATCCGGAGTAACCAATCCCTGCTTGATCAAACTAGATGTCAGTGCATTACCAAAAGAATCGCCCAGTTTTTTCAGCGACTTCGGTGGCAGTTCTTCAACGAATAACTCGACGAGAAGGTTGTTCTTGTTAGTTGTCATTGAGCGGTTTCCTGGTCCATCTGCGCAACTACTTCGTTAGCCCATGCGCGCGGGGCCATCGGGAACGGAGGGTCAAGTCGCCTGCGGCTCTCCTTGTAGCCCTTGGCGACACTGCGCGCGAGGTTGCGAATGCGACCGATGTAAGCAGCGCGTTCGGTCACGGAGATCGCGCCACGCGCATCCAGCAGGTTAAAGGTGTGCGCCGCTTTAAGCACCTGCTCGTAGGCAGGCAGCGCGAGTTGATGTTCCATCAGATGCTTGGCTTGTTTTTCGTGGCTGCCGAAGGCACCAAGCAAAAAATCCACATCGCTATGCTCGAAGTTGTAGGCCGATTGCTCGACCTCGTTCTGGTGATACACGTCGCGGTAAGACACGCCCGGCGTCCAGGTCAGATCGAACACGTTTTCCACGCCTTGCAGATACATCGCCAGACGTTCCAGGCCGTAAGTGATTTCGCCGGTGATCGGTTTGCAGTCGATGCCGCCGACCTGCTGGAAATAGGTGAACTGCGTCACCTCCATGCCGTTCAGCCACACTTCCCAGCCCAAACCCCACGCGCCCAGCGTCGGGTTTTCCCAATCATCCTCGACGAAGCGCACATCATTTTTTTTCAGATCAAATCCAAGCGTTTCCAGCGAGCCGAGATATAACTCCAGAATATTGGCCGGCGCAGGTTTTAATACCACCTGGAACTGGTAGTAATGCTGCAAGCGATTCGGATTTTCGCCGTAGCGACCATCCTTGGGGCGACGTGAAGGCTGCACGTAAGCCGCTTTCCACGGTTCCGGGCCGAGCGCGCGCAGGAAGGTGGCGGTGTGCGAAGTGCCCGCGCCGACTTCCATGTCGTAAGGTTGCAGCAGCGCGCAGCCCTGTTTGTCCCAATATTTTTGTAGCGTCAGAATGATTTGCTGAAAGGTAAGCATCTGATGGTTTATGCAATTGCAAAGGTGCGCATTTTACTGGTTTTCGGCCGTCGGCGTCAGTACAACGCACCTATAATGCCGGGATAGCGACACTTTGATTTTTCGTGGTATTCGAGACGGTCTCTATTATATTCTGTTGCTCAGCAACACCTGCATCTCTCGATGCTCCTGCTGATAGTCAACCTCGTACTACGCGCAGCAGGGCAATTCATGAACCCGCTGCTGCGAAACTACCAACTGAAAAATTGAATGGGTGGGAGGGAGTTATCTCATTGCCCATTCAATCAATGCCAGTTTTTCCGGCCGCAACAAACTTTTGATTTCCATCTCGCGTTTCAGCGCGGCTGATTTATCGGTGCAGCTTTCCACAAACACTAACTCAACCGGCCCGCGCGCACGTGTGTATCGTGCTGCCGTACCCGCGTTATGCGCCGCGAGGCGTTTTTCCAGATCGTTGGTAATGCCTGTATAGAGTGTATCGTCCGCACAGCATAATACGTAGCATAGCCAGATTCCGCAGGGCGGGATAGCGACAGAGCATTTCGCCGGATGGTTTGAAGTTGAAGGATTCATAAGGGCACCTCTAAAAATTGCGCATAAACTACTCTGTTTAGTCATCTTCATTGTAAGATGTTTCGGCGGAATATTCGTTCGATGCATCAAACGCGCACCAAAAATTGATTTCTAGAGGCCCCCATTAATGTTGAAAATCTACAACACGCTGGCGCGTGACAAGCAGGAATTTGTGCCGATCGTGCCGGGCAAGATCGGCATGTATGTGTGCGGCATGACGGTGTACGACTATTGCCACCTCGGCCATGCGCGCGTGCTGGTGGCGTTCGACATGGTGTACCGCTGGCTCAAGGCGAGCGGCTATGACGTCAATTACGTGCGCAACATCACCGACATCGACGACAAGATCATCAAGCGCGCGGCGGAGAACGGCGAATCCATCCACGCGCTCACTGCGCGCTTCATTGCCGCCATGCACGAGGATGCCGATGCATTGGGCGTGCAGCACCCGGACCATGAGCCGTGTGCCACGCAATATGTGCCTGAGATGCTTGAAATGATCGCCACGCTGGAGCAGCGCGGGCTGGCCTATCAAGCGCCGGATGGTGATGTGAATTACGCAGTGCGCAAGTTCGCGGGATATGGAAAATTGTCCGGCAAATCGCTGGAAGATTTGCGCGCCGGCGAGCGTGTCGAGGTGGCGGAGGGCAAGCATGATCCGCTCGACTTTGTGCTATGGAAGCACGCCAAGGCGGACGAGCCGGAAGAAGTGAAGTGGGACTCAAAGTGGGGCAAAGGCCGCCCCGGCTGGCACATCGAATGTTCGGCGATGGGCTCCAAGCTGCTCGGATCACATTTCGACATCCACGGTGGCGGCGCGGACCTGCAGTTCCCGCACCACGAAAACGAGATCGCGCAGAGCGAGGGTGCACAGCCTGATGATGGTAGCCATGGGCAGTTCGTGAATTACTGGATACATAACGGTTTCGTGCGCGTGGATAACGAGAAGATGTCCAAAAGCTTGGGCAACTTTTTCACTATCCGCGAGGTGCTCAAGCAATACGATGCCGAGGTGGTGCGTTTCTTTATCCTGCGCGCGCATTATCGCAGTCCGCTGAATTATTCCGATGCGCATCTGGATGATGCGAAGGGCGCGCTGACGCGGCTTTATACGGCACTCAAATCTTTACCCGTTCGCCCTGAGCTTGTCGAAGGGGAACGGGCAACTCAGTCCATTCATGCTTCGACAAGCTCAGCACGAACGGACTTGGTTGACTGGAGCGAGCCTTACGCTGCCCGCTTCAAGACCGCGATGGATGATGATTTCAATACACCGGAAGCGGTCGCTGTGCTGTTTGATCTGGTCAACGAAGTGAACCACACCAAATCAGCGGAAGCGGCTGCCCAACTCAAGGCACTAGGCGACGTGTTGGGATTGTTGCAGCGCGACCCCGTTGAATTTCTACAAGGTAGATCGCTTCAGGCTCATATGCACGAAGAGGTGAGGGCATCGAGTTCCGCAGATGCAGAGGTTGTGCGAGGTGAAAATTTTATCAACGCCCAGATCGAAGCGCGCATTGCCGCCAAGAAAGCCAGGAACTATGCCGAAGCCGACCGTATCCGCAAGGAATTATTGGACGCAGGCATCGTGCTGGAAGACAGTGCAGCAGGTACGACCTGGCGGCGTGCTTAAGGTAATTTGCCCGCTGCGACCATGCGGTTGAGCAGGATGTTGGGTGAAATCCAGACCACTAAGTCATCGAAGGTTGGGGTGGGAGTGTGGCTGACAAAAACACTGTCATTGTCGGCGCTGTTGGGGTTAGGATTTTCTGCCTCATCGGCGCTTGTGCCACCATATTGGCCGTTCTTGCCAGTGGAGTAGATGACTACAGGAACCCCCGGGCTGGAAGTGAGCGTAGAATTGGCGACTGAGCAGCTTGAGGAGCTTGTGCTGGCGCTGGAACATACCAGCAAATTTGGCGAGAGACTTGAAATCCCGACCGTGCTCATTCCGTTCGTTGTGGTAAAGGCATTGCTGTTTGACGATGTGACAGCATAGTGGATGCGATTACTCCACGAATCAACGGCAAAGCCTGTATTACCTTGGTTATCAACTGCTGATGTGAAGCCCAGCGTCGCGGCGGGCACAAACCCATTGTAAAAGTTTGAGCAGTTCCCGTTGCTGGCATTGCCTCCACCAGCAAAACTTTCCACGCCATTGCTGGTGGAAGAGGCCGGGCAAGGCAAGCGGCCGTTTGCCAAAGCATATCCGATGATTGCTTCCTTAATTTCGGATAAAGCTTTTTGCGTATCAGAGATATTTCGCTGTTCCATCTGCGCACTGAGCGGAACCAACATGCCACCCAGCAACAGCGCGACTATCAGCAGCACCATCGCCATTTCGACCAGCGTGAAGCCGGAATTATATTTTTCCACAGCGGGCCTATGTGATCCAGTCATATTACGGCGTCCATATTGACGAAAACTGGTACAGCCGGTCCCGGTCTTGGGCTTGCGAGGTGGGAGTGACATAGAGATCATTCGCATCGTCATTGTTTTGGGAGTCTTCCAAATAATCGGGCAGCGTGGTAACCGAGCGTACCAGCGTACCAATGGGTGTTCCAGGCATGAAAAACAGTGCGCGCACCCCCGAGACTCCATCCACACTCAGCGTGCTGCTATTGCAACTGTAACAACTGAGGGGGTTTTTCGTGTAGCTCTTCGCTACGCTGTAGTAGATCAGCGAGTACCATTGGTTGTCAAAAAACCATTGGGGGGGGCTGCCAGCGGCCCAGTTAGGTGTCGGATAACTGCCGCTTATAGCCGCACTGTCAGGCAGCCATCCTCGATTCAGCCCATCATTAGAATCGTAATCAGCGGACTGCGCTACGGTGTCCGCCCATGGATAGTAGCCGTTGGCCGTATAGTAATCAGTTAGCGCCCGTTTTACCTCGCCAGCTACCCGTTGTTCAACCAGGGGTATCAAATCTTTGGTGGTGATGTAGAGGAACTGGTCGTTGAAGGTTGCGGATTGGGTGCCTGCAATAAAGGGTCCGCTGGCGGAGGAATTGTTCTGGCCGTTGGCAATGTCCAGGTAGTTTGCCGCACTGTTTTGTTGAGCTACTGTGTTTCGAGTCTGCGAGCCAAGAGCGCTGCCCGGCGAGAATATGACTGCAACTGCGTTGTAGCCTGCTTGGGTCTGCAGGGATACGCCATCGGTGTTGTATACCAAAAGTGTACCCTTGGTGTTGCTGTTGAGGGGTTGAGCCGAATTATCGTCACGAAAAGCAGGTGATAGCGCATACCATAACCGCTCGCCACTTCCGTCACGCAGATCTGGCAAACCAAGAGTTTTCCACGGCAGCCTGCCGATATAGCTGGGGCAGTTATTCCCTGACAGCAATTCGGCGGAGCCATCATCATTGGTATCTGGGCAGGGCAGGCTGCCCGGCATATTGCTATCGCTTACCGCGCGACCAAGCAGCGCATCTTTGGCCTGTGCCAGCGCGTCGGCGGTATTTTTCTGGCGTGCATTTTTCAGGGTGGCAGAACTTAGCGAATTCACCAGAATCGCGGCGATGCCGACTATCATAATCACCAGCATGATCATCAACACCGCGCCGTGCTGCTTGCCGCGACCCTGATTGAAAATGGCAGTGCGTTTGGCTGACATGATTTATTGCTTGGGCGTGTCTGGCGTATCCGGCTTGGTCGTATCCGGGTTGGCGGATGGATTCAGCAATACGCGCTGACCGACTTTAAGTTTGACTGTCTTGGTTTGGCCGGGTAGCGGAACCGACAAGCTTTCCGGCGTCTTCTCATCGCTGGCTCCGGCGGGTTGAGGCACGCCGTTGATCCATGCGGTGCGTTTGCCGCCATGCTTTTGCACGATGCCGTTTAGCATCAGCGTGCGATCGTTGTTGTCAGATCTGGCCTCTCGTGCATAGCTGTAGTCAAGCTGTGTGCGTTGTTCCGGGGTGAAAAATAGCCGCCCTAATTCTTCGGCGTTGATGAGCGCCGAAGCTGTTAATCCAAAGGCACACAGGCCAATTCTGAGGGTTGATTTCATGGTTGCGCGTTCCGGTTCTTCAGCGTAATCCAGCCGCCGTTGCATTCTGCCTTGATATGCGCCCCGGCGGCCGTGGCAGATCCTTCGTCCGTGGCGACGCGTTGCATGGTGCAGCCTTCAAGTTGATACCAGCCCTTGATCTGGCTGCGCAGCGCGTCGAAGAAATTCAGCAGTTGGCCCTCGTGCAGCAAATCGAATTGCAGTTTTGTTTCGCTGTAGTGGATGTCGAAATTGCCGCCGTCTATGGCGGGCTGCGGCGCATAGATTTTTTGCGGGGCGATGTTATAGCGAAAATCAATGACCAGATTTTGATTGCGGAGTTTCTCCAATCCTTCCATCCAGTCCAGTCTATGGTCGTCGCCGATGATTTTGTTTGTTTCCAGGGTGTCATATTTCTGGGAAAAAACCGACAGGTCCTCCTGGTCCTGGCGTGCCATGGTTAAACGATTGCGTGCATCATTCATTTGACTTTGAGCAGCGCGCCGATCTTTTTGGGTAAAGTCTGCATACTCGCTGCTGCTGTACAAAATGACGCCGCTCAGCAGGATGGATGCGCAGGCCGCCGAAAGGCTCCAGCGCATCAGGTGAAAGTCTGAGTTGGAGAATTTCATGTTGCTGGTCTCTTTGTGCCGTGGAACCTCATCATGTTGCCGGTCTCCAGACAAGTTTAAAAGAAAAAACGAGTTCATTTTTGCGGGCTTCGCGTTGATCGGCAAGGCTGCCGCTGGGGCTGACGTCAAGCGGTTTGGTAAGGGCGGTCACTTGATAACCGCGCGTGCTTAACTCGAGCTGGAAGCGATCCAGATACGCCAGTGCGGTGCGGTAGTCATTGCCGAAACCTTGCAGATTTCCTTTCATGGTGATGACTTGAGCGGGAATGTCAGCACGGGTGTTGCTTGCAACCGGTTCCGTTGCATTCCCTTGCCAACCCAGGTCGCTTACCTCGATTTGTGGAAAACGGTCAAGCACTTTGCTGATCGGCTTCAAGATGATTTGCGGGATAGGCGCGTATTGATCGAGCTTGTGCATGATTGACACGCTTGCCTTCATGTCCGCAGCAGGGGCGTGCGTTCCGGGAAAGCTCTGCGTGATTTGCTGCGCTTCTATCACTATGCGTTGTGCCTGGATCTTGAAAGTCTCTGCTTCGGTTGCATTCCCGCCGCTTTGCCAGACGGTTTCGGTCGCCCATAACAGGCTGGCAAACAATAGCACACCGCTGCTCCAGTTGAGTGCGCGGCGCAGCTGCCACAGTGTGTAGTAGTGGGTGTGTTCGGCGTTGGCGTAATCAGTTTTGGGACGGTTGGCGGCCAGCTGGTGCAGGAAGATTTGGCTGGCGTCCGAATCGGTGAAACGATAGTTAATCTTGAGTTCCTTGCCGACTTCTTCGATATCCGCGAAGTCATAACGCATATCTGCGCTTTTGGATAATTTGTTCTGTAGTCCGCTGTGGTCATCCGCATGGCACAGGATGCGCACATCGAGTATTTGTCCCGACGGGAGCAGGCTCAGGCTCTTCAAATATTGGTAAGTGCGGGTGAGCTCATTTACTACGGCATCCTGGAATGTCAGCCCGGCGTGAACAGGCGTCAGCCGGGAAATTTGCAGGCGATGCCCGCTGAAATACGTTTGGCGCAGCCCGGAAAATTTTTCCCAGGAAATCAGCAGCAGATGATTCGAGGGATGGTTTTGGACCAGCGGCGCGCTGATCTGCGGTACTGAATAAATCCCTGCGAGAGGGGTTTGCTGCGCCAGCATGATGTTCAGCCAAGGCGTGATGAGCGAGGGGTTGGTCAGCGCAGAGAACAGCATGTCATCGTCGCGTCGCCCGGTCTTTTGACGTTGCAGCCAGGTGGCTTTATGGAAAGGGGTGCCGCGATAAAACTGGTCGAACTTGCGTTGCAATAGTGCGGTGCGGCTACCACCGCTCAAGTGCGGGATGATTTCATGACGGAAGTCCTCTTCAATCAAATCAGTCAGCAGGTAAGTAGGGCATTTTGCCGTCTGCAAAAAAGACGCGAAATTTTCCCGCCCGTCCGGGGTGTCAGTAAAGTCACGTTGCAGCTCGATTTTGCCGCCTGCCATGAGTTGCGCATGCAGGCGATCGGCACTCAGGAATAGCAGTAGTGCGTGTCTCACCTTAAAACCCCGGATCAAGCCACAGAGGGCATAGTTGGGTAGGGTGGGCAGGTTTTTGCCTCATAGAGGTTCTCGCACCCTGAGGGTGTGCCCACGCTGCACTAACCCTCAAGAATAGCAGCAGCGATTGTTGCATCAAAAATTCACCTTGCCGATAAGATCATAGATTGGCGACAGTACCGACAGCATCACCCAGCCGAGCAACGCGCCCAGCACGATGGTCATGGTCGGTTCAATCATGACTTGTACTTTTTTGATGGAGCTCTTCACGTCGCGATCATAAAAGTAGCTTACGTTGAGCAGTGCCTTGTCCAGCGAACCGGTGGCTTCGCCGACTTTGAGCATGCGTATTATCAACGGCGGGAACATGCCGGTGTTCTGGAAGCTCTGGGTCAGGTTTTTGCCGGACTCGATTTCATGCGTGACATCCTCCAGGCTCTTGGCGACGGCGCGGTTGTTGACCACATCGCGCGAGTTGGCGATGCAGTCGAGGATGCTGATGCCGGAGCCATACATAATCGCGAAAGTATTGGCGAAACGCGCCAAAATAATTTTGCGCAGGATCGGGCCGGTCACCCACATGTCCAGTTTGAGCTTGTCGAATTTGAAGCGCATCTCCGGGCTGGAGGCGATGATCAGTTTGCCGGCGACGGGCAGGACGATGGGCAGTGCGATCAATATATACCAGTAATTAACGAAGAACGATGAAGTGGCAAGCAGCACCCGCGTCTGGATGGGAATTTCCTGCCCCATGCCTTTGATGAAGCTGACCAGTTGCGGCACCAGGTAGATCATCAGGAAAAACGTAATCGCCACCACAGTGGTGCCGACGAAAGCCGGATAGAGCAGGATGGTCTTGGTGTGCGAGGCCATTTCGTCCTGCCACTTCAGTGATTCGGTGATGTGTTCAAACACCTCCGGCAGACGTCCGCTTGTTTCACCGGCATGGGTCAGGCTGATGAAAATTTTATCGAACGCGTCGGGATGCTGTGTCATCGCCTCGGAAAGTTTTTTGCCGCCTTCGATGGACTCGACCAGATTGGCGATGACTTCGCGAAAATGCTGGTCGTTCATGGTGTCGCGCAAATCGGCGAGGCTTTCCAGCAAAGGCACCTTGGCACGGGTAAGTTGTTCGAGGTTGAAAAAAAAAGTGATTAAGTCGATGCGTTTGATTTTGTTGCGCCCAAAGCCCACTCTGCCGCTATCTATTTTGGCATCGATCAAGTCCAAGCCGCTGCGTTTTAGGCGCAGTTCCAGATCCACTTGATTAGCGGCATCCTGCAACCCTTTATGGCTCTTGCCGTGATCATCCATTGCCCGATAGGAATAGAGTGCCATCAGGGATCCTCTGAATATGTCCAGCATGGCCGCGCACTCGGCTTTGCGGGATGGATGGCAAGGCGCGAGGTGCAGCGAATGGTTATTCCCTTCGCAAACCTGGCAACGCAGCCAGCCGCCCGCAAAGCCAGTGCCCCAAGGGGTTGCGCCAAATTTGCGCGTCTGCGTTGTCGCTCACCTTGCGAATACGCTACGGCTATTCGACGCGGATTGCTCCTAGCATCCATCGCAAATTTGGCAGCAACGCGGTTCATGATGGACATATTCAGAGGTTCCTTAGCCAAGCCGGTCGGTCAGATCCACTATGCGGCTGACTTCCGCAAGCGAGGTAATGCCTTGCTGGATGCGCCGGATGCCGTCCAGCGCCAACGGGCGAAAACCCTTGGCGAGTGCGGCCTCCTTGATTTGGCGCGTACTGGCGCGACGCGAAACCAGATCGTCCAGATCGTAATCCATCTTGAGTAATTCCATGATGGCCATGCGCCCCTTGTAGCCCTGATGGTTACAGGTTTCGCAGCCGGCAGCCCGATACAGGGTGATGTCTTGTTGGGCCGTGAGACCCAGCAGCTTGCGTTCCGATGCGTCCGGCGAGTACGGGTATTTGCACTCCTTGCACAGTATGCGTACCAGACGCTGTGCCACGACGCCGATGATGTTGCCGGCCATGATGTCCGGCAGGATGCCGATGTCGAGCAGGCGCGGTATCGCGCCAATCGCCGAGTTGGTGTGCAGCGTCGAATACACTTGATGTCCGGTCATGGCGGCGCGGAATGCCATTTCGGCGGTGGGATGATCGCGAATTTCGCCGACCAGAATGATGTCCGGATCCTGGCGCATCATGGAGCGGATACCGTTGGCAAAATCCAGCTTGGCAGATTCATTCACCGAAGTCTGGCGGATCAGCGCGAGCGGGTATTCGACCGGGTCTTCCAGTGTCATGATGTTGACCGACTCGGTGTTAATGTGATTCAGCACCGAATACAGTGTGGTGGTCTTGCCGCTGCCGGTAGGGCCGGTCACCAGCACGATGCCTTCCGGCTTGGCGATGATCATCTTGAGCATGTTGAGCGCGGCATCATCCAGACCAAGCTGATCAAGCGGCACGATGCCTTTTTGCCGATCCAATATACGCAGCACCAGATTTTCGCCATGCGTGGTGGGATGCGAAGCCACCCGGAAATCAATCGGCCGACCCGACAGGCGCAAGGAGATGCGGCCGTCTTGCGGCGCGCGAGTTTCGGCGATGTTCATGTTGCTCATCACCTTCAGGCGCACCACCATGGCAGGCCAGAAGCTCTTGTGCAGGCTGCGCACCTGGCGCAGCACGCCGTCGACGCGATAGCGGATGCGTAAAAAGCTGCTTTCCGGTTCGAAGTGGATGTCCGAAGCACTGCGTTGCACGGCTTCGGTGAGCAGCGCATCGATCAGGCGCACCACCGGCTGGCTGAATTCGTTCACGCCGGCTTGCAGCGTCTGGTATTCCATTTCGCCCGGCTCGATTTCATGCAGGATGCCGTCTATCGAAAGCTCGAAACCGTAATACTGATCTATCGCGCGCAGAATGTCAGATTCGCTTGCGAGTTGGGTGACCAGGCGGTATTCGTCCTTGAGCAGGGCGCGCACCTGGTCCAGCGCGATGATGTTGTCAGGATCGGCAACTGCCAAGGTCAGGATGCGGGCGACCATATCCACTGACAGGGGTAATAATTGATAGCGGCGCGCAACATCCTTTGGAATCAAGGCGAGTGCCACCGGGTCGATGATGACGGAGGCGAGATCTACGCTTTCTTGTCCAAGATTTTCCGACAAGACGTCGCGGATAGTGGCTTCTGAGAGAAAGCCAAGACGAACCAGCAGGCGACCCAGCGGCTGATGCGTCTTGCCCTGCTCTTGTAAGGCAATGCGCAGCTGGTCTTCGCTGACCACGCCTTTGCCGACCAGTATCTGTCCCAGTTGTTGGGGGGGTGGGTTGTCCGGCTTCTGAGTCGTTGGCATGACGATTTAGTGCGCTAGCTCTTCAATACGTTGTGAAATTTTCGCGTGATCAAAGCCCGCATTGTGTTCCGGATCAAGCTGCAAGGCACGTTGGTAATACTGTGCAGCCGACTTTTTTTGCCCAAGGCGATCAAGACTGACGGCTAAATTGAATGCCAATTCGGCATTGTCAGGTTCCAATCTGTAGGCATTAAAATAGGCTTGTTGCGCCTCGCCCCAACGAGCTTGCTCTGCGTAGTAATTGCCTAAAGCGAAATGCAAGGAGGGTGAATTTTGTTGTTCATTGAGCAAGGTTTTTAGACGGCTTTCGCGGTTGTCGTCGGTCGTTAAAGCGGACATTCCCGCATTAGCCACGGCATTGCGCGGATCGAGTGCCATTACTTGTGCGTAATAGTGTGCCGCCAGGTTATCCACGCCACGACGTTGCGCGATGACGGCCAGCCCGAGTAGCGCGTCAGTATTACTTGAATCCAGGTTGAGTACCTCACGATACAGTTGTTGCGCTTGCTCAAATTTTCCGCTGCGATAAGCAAGATAGGCATTGTTGAGCAAGGGATCAATGGGTTCGTCCTGCTGCTGCTCGACAAGCACCGGATTATTTTTGTGTGCTTGTGGCGATGCTGCCTTAGCTGACGGCTGTGCGGCATGCGTTAGTTTTGGAATGCTGGCGGGCTTTAGTGAAGCAGCATGTGGAGAAACAATTTCAGGCACCAAATTATTTTGTGGCGGTGATGTTGCAGGTACTGGTTTCTCAATTGACGCAGCGGCTGGAGTGCTGATGGGACGAGTCGGCTGGGTGTTGCCGGGAGAGATGCTATACCACACATAGCCCGCCCCTGCGATGAGTAATAAAACAGTGCCGCCCAGGGCGATCAGTAAATTGCGATTGATGCCGGCGCGGGCAAACAACGGAGCACGGGATTTTGCATTGAACAGGTTTTGCCCGGCAATGCGCGCCCTATTATCGGGTAATGGGGCATCAGGCGATGGGGCAGCCGGTGAGTCGGGATGGATGCCGTTTCCAGCCTGCGCGGATTGCGCTTGCTGCGATTTTTTGCGGGCATCCAGTAGCAGGCTCATGTTCAGGGTTTTCCGCTAGCGGATTCTTTAAAGAAATTTTGATCCGGCAAATTGTTGCGGAACTCGCTGAAATCACCATTAACACTGGCATCCTTGATTACAACTGGGCGTAAGAAGATTACCAGCTCAGTTTTCGTCGTCGTGTCATTCCGATTTTGGAACAGATTTCCCAAAATCGGAATGCGGCCGAGTAGAGGTATCTCACTGGTATTTAAATTTATCTCTTCTTTGATTAATCCCCCCATCACCGCTGTCTGACCATTTTCGACTTTGATGATAGATTCCATCTCGCGTGTCTGTATTTCCGGTATGAGATTTTTGATAGGCGCGATACTACAGGTGCCGGTGCCGGTGAGGCCGCATGGGTTGGCCAGAATCGGATTGGGGTCTTGTACACCAAGACCAACAAGGCTGGAAATGGAGGGGCGCACATTAATGGTTACCGTATCGGAATCGCTGATCTGGGGGGTGACGCTCATCGTCAAACCAATTGAGACAGAATTTGCGGTGGTAGAGTAACTGGCAGTAGCTGGACTCGTTAGTGTTGCGGGAAGAATGTCAGCTTTGACAGTGAAATACACCTTGCTGTTCGCTACTTTCAGGGAGGCAGTTTGGTTGTTCATGACGGTTAGTTTGGGGCTGGACAGAACTTTGACATTGCCAAACTGTTCCAGCAGTTGTATAGATGCGGCGATGTTGCCAAACTTGGAGGTGGGATTGATGTAGCTGACGGCCAGCGCGCCAGTGGTTGCGGCTATACCAACCGTGCCGGTTTGGCTTAACGCAAAGCCTTTTGCGCCGAGTAGTGCGCGCGACCAATCTATGCCTTGCTGGTATTGATCACTTAGCTGCACTTCGACGATGGTCGCTTCGATCATTACCTGGCGTTTCGCCGTCGTCATTACCTTATCAATAAATTCCTGGACTTTCTCATGCTGGCGACTGGTCGCGCGAACGATCAGTACGCCGGTTTCTCGATTTGCAAAAACGTTCACTGATTGTTCGAATTCGCCTATTATGCTTTTTGCCGCCCCCGAAGCTTGAACCGTTTCGTTGCCAGCACCTGATGCACCACCCGCTGGCCCAGTCTCGCCCCCTGCTGTTTTCTTGCCCTTATTTCCTGAACCTTGAGGTGCTCCGGTATAGCCTGTTGCCGCACCTTCCCCTTGTGCAACAACCTTATTTGAATTCGACACCTCCTTTTGAGATTTGTATCTTAGTCTGTCCTCTTCGAGGATTATATCGGTGACATTTTTTATCAAGCTCTCCATCAGGTCGTTTTTTGTTTCGCTGGTGACTATGGTTGAGGCGGAATTTCCACCTTCTGCTCCTGTGGCAGCCCCACCGGCGGATGTAGAGTTAGTAGCAATCTGGCTGGATGTAGAGTTTTTACTCGTTGCTGAACGAGACATATTGATGAAATCGATTTTATAGGTTTTCAAAAATGGCTTGTCAGGCATCACGGTCAAGGTGCCGTTGTTCAGCTCATAGCGCATATCTATTTGCCTGGCGATGCGCGTGAGGATTTGCGGCAGCGTCTGGTTGATGGCGTTTACCGTCACCGTTCCCTGAATGCCGGATTGGATGTCGAGGTTGATTTTTGCGTCGCGCGCCAGGGCGAATAAAATTTCCTGTGCCGGTACATTGGAGACCACCACGCTGTAGGTGGCGACTTTGTCGGCCGGTTTTGGCGGCGGTAGCACTACGCTGCCTTTGATTGGTTGGGGAATGCTGTTTTCTGTTTCGGGCTGAGTGGTTGGCCGTTGAATGTGCTGATCTGCAGGCTTAATCGGTTTCGTCCCGCAGCCGGACAGTATCATCCCGATAGCACAGAGATAAACTATGTTGCGTGAACGCATGCTTCTTCCCTCATTGATATTTGGTTTGTAGCCTAACAGCTTTGCGGGTATTGCTCAATACGCCATTCGGCAATATCGCTTCAGAAGATGTAAGTGGATGTGGCAAAAGCTTCCTGATAGCGTGCGGGTAGATCTTTGACCGCGTTGTGTGCCGCATCAATCGAGGGGTATGCGCCGTAGAGTACGCGCAGCCCATTCTTGCCGCCAAACTTGGCGGGTAGCAGGTAAATTTCGGGGAGTTTGCCCAGTGCATTCGCGCGCTTCAGGAATCCCTCAATACGTTCCGGCTTGACTTCCTCGTTGTAGAACAGTTGGATGCTGGCGACGGCTTTTTTCTGCTCGAGCAATTGTTTCCCCGCCGCCAGACGTTGTTCAAACAGGCTTGGTTTTTTGGTTGTTGGGTTGGGGATGTCCGCGGGAGAGGCCGCCATCTGATTTGCCACTGCAATAGATGCCGGTGCAAGCGCATTGTTCGGTTGCGCTGCGATTGACTGTGTTTCCGGCAAGGGGGCTGCAGGTGCTGCTGCAAGGGTTGATGGTTTGTCCTGGGTTTGTCGAAGGGATGTTTGCGGTTTATCCAGCATCCACCAAGCCGCCAAACTGAATAAAAGCAGTGCGGCAGCCGCGCTTCCCAACAGTAATTTTTTATCGGGCAATTTGCGGGCTGAGCTGAGCTCGCTGTCGCGCATCGCCGCTTGTACATGACGCGCTTCGATGTCGTGGGTGTCTTCCACGAAGGCGGCCAATAATGATTTGTCCGCGAGGATGTTGACGCGGCGCATCAACCCGTTGGACGCGCCGGCGATGAGTTTGATGGCATTCGGCGAAAAAATGTTTGGGCCGTGGTAGCCGGCCGCACGCATCCGGAACATCAGGTAGCTTTCCAGGATGTTGCGCGACAGTGGTTGCATGTGGAAGTGATGCACGATGCGATCCTTGAGTTGGCGCATGTTCGGTTGATCGAGCTTGGCGTTCAATTCCGGTTGTCCGAACAAGACTATCTGCAGCAATTTGAAATTGCCGACCTGCAGGTTGTACAGCAGGCGCAATTCTTCCAGTGTGTCCGGCGGCATGGCGTGGGCCTCGTCCACCAGCACGACGATACGCTTTCCTTCGCGAGCTTTCTCCTCGAGCTTGTTCTGGATGTTCTGCATGATGATGCCGACACGCTCGCCTTCAATGTTCAGCCCGAGTCCATCGGCAATCGCATACAACATCTCTTCGCGCGACAAGCTGGGGTTGGCCAGATAGATGGTCTCAATGTGCCTGGGGAGTTTTTCAAGCAACATCCGGCACAACATGGTTTTGCCGCTGCCTACTTCGCCGCTGACTTTGATGATGCCCTCGACTTCACAGATGGAGTAGATCAGCGCGTCAAGAATTTCACCGCGATTGGCGCCGGAAAAAAAGAATACCGTGACGGGTGTGATTCTGAATGGGGGCTCGGATAGTCCGAAGTGCTCTAAATACATGTGGAAACCTCCAAAAATCTACTGCGCGATTCGATACACTCGCAAGGAGTAGGCCGGTGGGTTCCCGGCGGCAATGCCGCCACCCTTCCGCTCGCAGCGTTGCGCGGTACTCGCTCTTCGCCTACCCATTTGGTATGTCTCGTTCGCTGCGCTGACCAGCGACTTGGCTGGCGTTCTTTTGCCAGCTTAGTCGAATGGCCATGCAAAGCTCCGTGCGCCTTGCTCTCGAAGCGGCGGCTGTGACACGTTACTGGCGAAGCCAGCCGATTGCGGGAACAGCCGCCAGTTGCCCCTCCCGCACCGGATGCTTCGCAACACCGTGTCAAGGCAACCCCGCTACGATTTTTGGAGGTTCCCATACCTGAATCCTATGCGTTGAGTTTTTCATGTGCACCCATGCGGCTGTGCAATGTGGTGCGATTGATGCCGAGCAGCTTGGCGGCCTCGCTGATGTTGCCTGCGGCAAGCTCCAGTGCGGCGGCGATGTATTGGCCTTCTTGTTCGCGCAGGTGATGATCCAGACTGAAGTCGCCTTGTTGCAGTTGCCGTTTTATCGATTCCGAGGAGGCGCCCCCTTGCGGATATGCGGACGTTTCCAGCGGGTCGAACTCGTCTTGCAATTGCATCCTGTCGACTGTCTTTCCGGGATATTTTGTGGTCAGCCGTATGATGATGTTGCGTAATTCCCGGGTGTTGCCGGGGAAGCTGTATTGTTCCCAGCATTGCAATGCATCCGGGAGTAATTCAAAAGGTTCTTGCTTGATTTGCTGCGCGTAATAAGCCCGGAAATGGTTGAGCAGAACCAGCTTGTCCGGGCCCAGTTCGCGTAGCGGCGGGACTGAGATCGAGAATACGTTCAGGCGGTAATAAAGGTCGTTGCGAAATGTGCCGGCTCTGACTGTGTCGCGCAGGTTTCGATTGGTTGCGGCGATGATGCGTGCGCGGCTTTTGCGCGTTGTGGTTTCGCCGACGCGTTGATATTCACCATTTTCCAGCACCCGTAATAGCTTGGTTTGGAGTTCCAGCGGCACTTCGCCGATCTCATCAAGGAACAGTGTACCGTCAGATGCTTCTTCAAAAAAACCGGATTGTGCGTTAGTTGCGCCGGTGAAGGCTCCCTTGCTATAGCCGAACAGGGTAGGTTCGATCAGCGTGGGGGGAATTGCAGCGCAGTTAAGCACTTTGTAAGGCGAATTGGGATTACTTGCCAGTTTTTGTATTGCGGCGGCAACCAATTCCTTGCCGCAACCTGACTCACCCTCAATGAGCACCGGGAAAGGAATGGCTGCATACATCACGATCTGACTGCGCAGGGCTTGTATTGCGGGGCTTTGTCCGACGAGGCCGAGTAGATGATCATCCTGATCTTTGTTGCTGGGCTCGCTGTCCTGAACCTTTAGCGCATCGTCAAGGTATTTCTTTATTTTCTCCGGCGCGCAAGGTTTGGCGATGAAATCTATCGCACCCAGTGCGCGTGCATGGCGCGCGTTACTTTGGTCATCTTGCCCGGACAAGACGAAAATTTTGATTTTCGGCGAATGTGCCAGTAATTCGGCAATCAGGTGAAAGCCTTCATCAGGGCGGTGCGGGACGGGCGGCAACCCCAGGTCAATCAGTGCCAGCTGCGGGGGGCTGGGCAATTTGCGCAACAAGTCGATTGCCGCAGCGCGTGATTCGGCTTGATAAACCTTGAAGTGATTGCCAAAAGTGACCGCCAATCCTTCGCGAATCAGCGGGTCGTCGTCAACGATCATCAGGCTGGGAAGTGCCGATAGGGCGTTCATTTTGTACTCTATGAAGATGCGTATTGGGTGCGGAGCATAACGGCAAGCGCACGCAAGCTCAATAGGAAAAACACATGGATATTGATATTGAGGTCAATTAGTTTGGGATTGCTGACCCAGTGGTTTAGAATGTGTCACTTGTTTTTTTGGGCTTTAATTTTGTCTTCGTCAGCTTTGGTCGAAATTAGCGACCTTCATTTTGCCTACGGTAAGCGCCCCGTCCTGGAGGGCATCAACATGGTTTTCCCAAAGGGGAAGTTGATCGCCATCATGGGGCTGAGCGGTTGCGGCAAGACTACGCTGCTGCGCCAAATTGGCGGGGTGCTCAAGCCGGTAAAGGGCTATGTCAAGGTGGGTGGGCAGGTAATTCATGAGTTGGATCAGGATGCTCTGTATGCCATGCGCCGCAAGATGGGCATGCTGTTCCAGTTTGGCGCGTTGTTCACTGATATGTCGGTGTACGACAATGTGGCGTTTCAGATGCGCGAACATACCGACCTGCCGGAAGAAATCATTCACGACCTGGTGTTGATGAAGCTGCATGCGGTGGGTTTGCGCGGTACGCAGCATCTGATGCCTTCCGAGCTGTCCGGCGGTATGGCGCGGCGCGTGGCATTGGCGCGTGCCGTGGCACTCGACCCGATGTTGATCATGTATGACGAGCCGTTTGCCGGGCTGGATCCAATTTCCTTGACGGTGGTGGGCGATTTGATCCGGCGCTTGAATGACGCGCTGGGTGTGACCTCGATAGTGGTCACCCATGACGTGCAGGAGTCCATGAAGATTGTGGACTATGTTTACTTCATGGCGAACGGGGTGATCGTGGCGGAAGGGACGCCCGACGAAATCCGTGCTTCAGATAAAGCTTTTGTGCATCAGTTTGTGCATGGCGAGATTGACGGCCCGGTGCCATTCCACTATCCCGGCGGTGATTACCGCCAAGATTTGAATTTGCGAGCCTGACACATGCTATTCGACAAAACAATTAAAGTGATTGGACATCGCGCCATCAACGCGGTATGGCGCATTGGTATGGCGGCGCGCTTCTTTTTTCTCACTCTGATGTATTCGGGCAGCAGTTTCCGGCGTTTTCACCTGATCATCAAAGAGTTGTTTTCCACCGGCGTGATGTCGCTGATCATCATCATCGTGGCGGGGCTGTTCGTCGGGATGGTGTTGGGTTTGCAGGGCTATGAAACACTCAAACGCTATGGTTCCGAATCGGCGTTGGGCAGCATGGTGGCGTTGAGCCTGGTGCGCGAACTGGGGCCGGTGGTGGCCGCGCTGCTGTTCGCCAGCCGCGCCGGTTCGGCGATGACAGCGGAGATCGGGCTGATGAAGGCGACCGAACAAATCTCGGCAATGGAAATGATGGCAGTGAATCCGATTGCGCGTATCGTCGCGCCGCGCTTCTGGGCCGGCGTGATCTCCATGCCGCTGCTGGCCGCCATGTTCAGTGCGGCGGGTATATTTGGCGGCTATTTCGTCGGGGTAGTGCAGATCGGCGTGGACGAAGGTTCGTTCTGGTCGCAAATGCAGGCGGCAGTGGATTTTCGTGATGACATATTGAACGGCGTGATCAAGAGTTTCGTGTTCGGTACGGCGGTGACAGTCATCGCCTTGTTCGAAGGCTATGACGCGCCGCCCACCGCCGAAGGTGTCTCCGGTGCGACCACACGCACGGTGGTGACATCATCACTGGTGATTTTGATGTTGGACTTTGTATTGACTTCAATCATGTTTAAAGGGAATTGAGTTATGGAACGCACTATACTGGATTTTTGGGTGGGCATATTCGTGGTGGCAGGCATCGCCGCACTGGTGATGCTGGCAATGAAAGTCGGGAACCTGAGTACTTACAATATGTCGGAGAGCTATCAGGTACATGCCTATTTTTCCAATATCGGCGGCTTGAAACCCAAGGCATCAATCAAGAGCGCCGGGGTGTTGGTGGGGCGCGTGACGGACATTACGCTGGATACGGAACGCTACGAAGCCAATGTGGTGATGAGTCTGGACAAGCGTTATCAATTTCCCAAGGATACGTTCGCCAATATCCTGACTTCGGGTTTACTGGGCGAGCAATACATCGGCTTGATGCCCGGCGGTGACAGCGAGATGCTCAAGAATGGCGAGGTCATCAAGAAGACCCAGTCGGCGACGATATTGGAAGATTTGATCGGTAAATTCATCTATAACAAGGCTGAAGAACCCGTCAAACCCAAATAATCGAAGCCGAGTAAAATCGTATCTGGGTAAAAAGGGAAATGACATGACTGCGTTGCAAAAAATGATTCTGGGTGCGTCGCTGTATTGTGCGCTTGGTGTGGTACACGCCGAAGTGATCGCGCCCGATGCTCTGATTAAAAGCACCGTACAAGATGTCATTGCGGTCATCAAGCAGGATAAAGGCATTCAGGCGGGCGACCAGAAAAAAATCATTGCGCTGGTGGACGTCAAAGTGCTGCCGCATTTTGATTTTGCGCGCATGACCCAATTGGCGGTCGGTAAATATTGGCGTACCGCGACCCCCGAGCAAAAACAGGCATTGGTGACGGAATTTCGCAATATGCTGGTGCGCACTTATACCAAAGTCTTCACGGTGTATCGCGATCAAACGGTGGAGGTGAAACCGTCCAAGATGGCAACCGGTGACACTGAAGTGACTGTCAAAACTGTTATCAGCAAGCCGGGCTCGCAGCCGATTCTGGTGGATTACGAAATGAAAATAGCTGAGAGCGGTTGGAAAGCGTATGACATATCCATAGACGGGGTCAGCATGGTGATGAGCTATCGCGGCACGTTTACCTCGCAAATTCAGGAAAACGGGATCGATGGTCTGATCAAGACACTTTCCGACAAGAACACTAAGGCAGCCGATGGCGAAATGATCAAGGCGGAGAAGAAGTGATTAAGCGCGAGGCCGAAGAACTTTTGGCCGGGCACCCGGGTGAGTGGATGGTGGTGCATGGCAGCTTGACCATTGAAACCGTCCCCGCATTGTTTGAAATCGGTTTACAGCATCTGGCCGGCGAAGATTTCCAGGTGGATTTTTCTCAGGTCGATTCCGTCGATTCCGCTGCGGTCAGTATGTTGCTGGGCTGGACCAGGGCTGCCCAGCGCACCCGTCATGACTTGCGCGTGAAGGGGTTGCCTGAAGATTTGCTGAGCTTGGCGCGTTTGTATGGTGTTGCTGAGCTGCTACCTCAACAAATTATTTGATTCCTTTGCGCTGCGACATGTTCGGTGCTGCGCTTCGTGTTACAAAACTATAGTTCTCAATTTTAATGAACAGTGGAATTAATAATGGTCACCCCGGAAAGCATTCAACTTAACATCGCACAGGGCATGGCGACCGAACATTTAAGCGTGGTGGGTGATGATGGTACCCACTTCGAGGCGGTGATAGTCAGTGAGGCGTTTGCGGGAAAGAATCGTGTGCAACGTCACCAGTTGGTCTATCAAACCTTGGGTGACCGGATGCGTGCAGAGATTCATGCGTTGTCGATGAAGACGTATACGCCGCAAGAGTGGCAGAGTCAGAAGTAGTCTATGGGCATCTCTAAAAATTTAGAGTTCGTCCAAATGCAAGGCGCGGGGGAAATTTTACCGCGCCGCATATGTTTCTATATGCAAGCAAGAAATTTTTTCCGCAACGCAGCAGTTGGGATGAAATCTAGGTTTTTAGAGGTGTCCCAATGCAAAAACTAGCGATTCAGGGCGGTACTCGCCTCAACGGTGAAGTGCGGATCTCCGGTGCGAAGAATGCCGCTTTGCCAATACTGTGCGCCAGCTTGCTGACCTGCGATTCCTTGCAACTCAGCAATGTGCCCGACCTGAACGATGTCGCAACGATGCGCAAGCTGCTGCAACAAATGGGCGTGAAGATAGAGCTAAGCGGCGGTCAGGTGGTATTGTCTGCAGCACATATCGACAAGCTGGAAGCTCCTTATGACATGGTGAAAACCATGCGCGCCGCGATCCTGGTGTTGGGGCCGCTGGTGACACGTTTCGGCGAAGCACGCGTTTCCCTGCCGGGCGGTTGTGCCATCGGTTCGCGCCCGGTGGACTTGCACATCAAGGGTTTGCAGGCGATGGGCGCGGATATTCATATCGAGCACGGCTATATCCACGCGCAAGTGCCCCAAGGTACTGGACGGAGCAGCGGCAGTGGGGGCGGGCGGCTCAAGGGCGCGCGGATATTTTTCGATCTGGTCAGTGTGACCGGCACGGAAAACCTGATGATGGCGGCAGCGCTGGCGGACGGTGTGACGGTGCTGGAAAACGCGGCGCGCGAACCGGAAGTGGTGGATCTGGCGCATTGCCTGATCGCCATGGGAGCAAAAATAGAAGGGGCGGGCAGCGACACCATCAGCATCGCCGGCGTGGAAAAACTGCACGGTGCGAGCCATCGCGTCATGCCGGATCGCATTGAGAGCGGCACTTTTTTAGTGGCTGCGGCAGCGGCGGGCGGCGACATCACCCTGACCGATGCGCGCGCCGACATACTCGAAAATGTGTTGGAGAAGTTGCAAGAAGCCGGTGCGTCCATCCAAGCGGCGGGCAGCACGATCAACCTGAAAATGAGCAAACGCCCCAAGGCCGTGAATGTGCGCACTGCGCCTTACCCGGCTTTTCCCACCGACATGCAAGCGCAGTTCATGGCGATGAATACCATCGCCGAGGGCAGCGCGATGGTGGTCGAGACGATTTTTGAAAACCGCTTCATGCATGTGCAGGAGTTGCGCCGCCTCGGCGCGCAGATCGAGGTGGAAGGTAATGCCGCCGTGATTAAAGGCTGCGCGCAACTGGAAGGCGCGACGATCATGGCGACCGATTTGCGCGCCTCGGCGTGTCTGGTCATCGCCGGATTAGTCGCGCAAGGCGAGACCATCGTGGATCGCATCTACCATCTGGATCGGGGCTACGAACACATCGAGGCAAAACTGTCGGCGCTCGGTGCCCAGATACGCCGGTTGAAATAGCCGGTTGAGATAACAGATACGCCGTATCAAATAAATAGGGATTTTTAGATGATAACCATCGCACTGTCTAAAGGCCGCATCTTCGAGGAAACCCTGCCGTTGCTGAATGCGGCGGGCATCACCGCGCTTGAAGACCCGGAGTCCTCACGCAAGCTGATACTGGCCACCAATCGCGCCGATGTGCGCCTGATCATCGTGCGCGCCAGCGATGTGCCGACCTATGTGCAATATGGCGCGGCGGACATCGGCGTGGCGGGCAAGGATGTGCTGAACGAACACGGCGGCACCGGGCTGTATCAGCCGCTGGACCTGAACATTGCGCGCTGTCGCATGATGGTCGCGGTGCGTGACGATTTCGATTATGAATCCGCCGTGCGCAAGGGTGCGCGCCTGCGTGTCGCGACCAAATACGTGCAAACCGCCAGGGCTCACTTCGCCGCAAAAGGCGTGCATGTGGATTTGATCAAGCTATATGGCTCGATGGAGCTGGCGCCGCTGGTGGGATTGTCGGACGCGATCGTGGACTTGGTGAGCAGCGGCAACACACTGAAGGCGAACCACCTCAAGGCGGTCGAACACATCGCTGACATTTCGTCGCGCTTGGTGGTAAACCAGGCCGCGCTGAAATTGAAACATGATGTGATCCAGCCGATGCTGGATGCGTTTGCGCTTGCAATCAAGAAATAGGGCTATCGTTAAATAGTGCAATCAAGAAATAAAAGAGCGATTTCAAAATGAACATCAGACAACTTTCCAGTCGCGCTGCCGGGTTCAATAAAGAGTTAACCAGGTTGCTGGCCTTTGAGGAAACGGCGGACGAAAAGCTCGAAGCGGCCGTGGCTGGCATCCTTGCCGATGTTAAGCGGCGCGGCGATGTGGCCTTGCTCGAATATACGCAGCGTTTTGACCGCCTCAATGTGAGCGGCGCGGCGGCGCTGGAAATATCACAATTCGAATTGCGCGCCGCGTTCGACGCGCTGACATCTGAGCAGCGTAACGCGCTGGAACAAGCCGCGCAGCGCGTGACCGACTATCACCGCAAGCAAGTGCAAACTTCGTGGAGTTACACCGACGCAGACGGTACGCTGCTCGGTCAGCAAGTGACCCCGCTGGATCGCGTCGGTTTATATGTGCCGGGCGGCAAGGCGGCTTATCCGTCCTCGGTGTTGATGAACGCGCTGCCCGCCAAAGTGGCGGGCGTGGCCGAGCTGATCATGGTCGTGCCGACCCCCGATGGCGTGAAGAATCAGCTGGTTTTGGCGGCGGCTTATTTGGCGGGTGTGGATCGCGTGTTCAGCATCGGCGGCGCGCAAGCGGTGGCGGCGTTGGCTTATGGCACGGAGACCATCCCGAAGGTGGACAAGGTCGTCGGCCCCGGCAACGCCTACGTCGCAGCCGCGAAACGTCGCGTGTTTGGTGTGTGCGGCATCGACATGATCGCGGGGCCATCGGAAATTCTGGTGATCTGCGACGGGCAAACCAACCCGGACTGGATCGCGATGGACTTGTTCTCGCAGGCCGAGCACGACGAATTAGCGCAAGCAATTTTGCTATCGCCGGATGCAAAATTCATAGCAGCAGTGGCGCAAAGCGCGGATCGCCAATTAGAACAAATGCCGCGCCGCGCCATCATCAAAGCTGCGCTGGAAAATCGCGGCGCCTTGATCCATGTCGCCGATCTGGACGAAGCCTGCGTCATCAGCAACCGCATCGCGCCGGAGCATCTGGAGTTATCGGTTGCAGACCCGCAAGCATGGTTGCCCAAGCTGAAACACGCCGGTGCGATTTTCATGGGCCGCTACACCTCCGAAGCGCTCGGTGATTACTGCGCCGGGCCGAATCATGTTCTGCCGACTTCCGGCACGGCACGCTTTTCCTCTCCATTGGGCGTGTACGACTTCCAGAAGCGCAGCAGCCTGATCCAGGTCTCCGCACAGGGCGCGCAAAAGCTGGGCGACATTGCTTCCGTATTGGCGTTTGGCGAAGGCTTGCAAGCGCACGCGCAATCGGCGTTATTCAGGAAGGGCTAAGTTAAAGACTCTTGAACCGCGCAGCGGTGATTCCTATTCTCCACGCTTCACGGTCTTCACGGCTTTTCCACTCGCTGATACAGCCGATAGTGCTCGCCCTTGTCACCCTTGCGGCTGCCCTCCCAGATTTTTTCCCAGCGCGTTTCGTCGAGCAGCGGCTTGGATAATTTGTCGCCCTGGATCAGGCGTAAATCACAACGTTGTTTTGGGTCGCGCTGCGTGATGATATTGCCGAAATAATGCAGCATGGCGCGTTGTCCATCGCCCAGGGGTTCGCCCGCAATACATTGGTAGTGTTTCGGCAAGGATTGTTTCAGCGCGGCGACCATGTTGCGATAACTTTTGCCGCTATCCAGCCAGGGCAGCCACAGCGTCATGGCGAGTACCCAGATCAGAGTGACACCGGATGCCCAATTTAGCGTCGCGCGCCGCATCGAACGCCCGACACGCCACACCAGCACGACCCACAACACGGTGGCGATGATCGCGATGACAAAGGGCGCGGTGTGCAACTCTGGCTCGAAACCCGGCTGAAAATCTTTCAGCCAATGCGTGATCTTGGCCTGGTTATCCAGCAGCAAGCCCGCCCAGCCCCACCACATCAGGATGGCGAGCAGCGCGAAAGTCATTATCCCGAACCAGTCCAGTGCGTTGGCCGCACCGCGTTTCAGCATGGATAATGAGGCGGTTGCCAACAGCGTGATCGGCAACAGCATCGGCAAGGCGAACACCTCCTCAATGTTGGCTGCCAAGCTGAGGGTGATGAGCATCACCACGAAACTGACCAGTGGCAATTGCAAATCGTCGCGTTGTGCCAGACGTTTTCGCGACTTCCATACTACCCAGACCGCCAGCGGCAGGGCAGGCCACGCCAGCCACGGCAGGTTCTCCAGATAGTAGAAGGAATCCTTGCCGGGTCCGGTTTTCGCGTAGCTGATCCAGTTGCCGATGTTGTGCGCCCACGCCCAGTCTGCGAACAATTGCGGGGAGTGTTGATACAGCAGCAGCGGCCAGATGGTTAGCCAGGGCAAAGCAAACAGGAAGGCGGTACCGAGGCTGAGATAATAATGACGCTTGCGCCAATTTTGAAACAGCAGCGGCAAGCTTGCCGCGATCAGCACGAACAGTATCGGCGAGATAAAGCCTTTGGACATGAAGCCGATGCCCATGCCCGTGCCGATCCACACGCCGGCGCGAATGACGCGTTCCTGGCTTAAGGAAAAACCGTACAGCATCATCGCGCAACCGGCCAGCAGCGCGAGATCGGTGATCATCTGGTGCGCGCGCACCAGCATGCCGAGGCAGCCGATCAGGATGATCGCCGCAGCCCAGCCACGGTTATCGCCATACAACTTGCGACCCGTGAGGCCGACGAACAGCAGGGTCAGCGCAGTGTAGAAGCCACTGGCAAGGCGCGCGCCGTCGTGCAGCGGCAATAGCGGCGTGCACAGTTTGGCGAACAGTGCGGCGGTCCAGTAGAACAGTGGCGGCTTGTCCATAAAAGGTTCGCCCGCGAGGGTGGGCACTAACCAATCACCGCTTTGCAACATCGAATAAATCAGCCCGAAGCTATATGCCTCATCCGGCTTCCATGGATCGTGCCCGACCAGTCCCGTGCCCAACCAGATCAGGCACAGCAGCCCGAGCAGCACCGCTTTGGCGGGGGTGATCGGGTTGGGGTCAGTTGGTTTTATAAAGTACATGCGTCAGGTTATCCTAATAAAAATCCAGATTTCATCCCAACTGATGGAACTACTGATGAGACAACTGATGAAACCACTAGCCATTCCGCTGATGAAACTACTGGTGAAACAACTAGCCATCCCACTAGGCAACCAGAAGACGGTTGCCAAGTGGTTGGTTATAGCCATTCCACTAGGCTGTCAAAAGGCTTTGCATAGCCATCTGACTAAGTTGGCAAACTACGCCAACTAAGTCATTGGTTAACGACAACCAAGTGGCTGGTTATAAGTCGCCAAAAGGCTTTGCATAGCCATTCGGCTAAGTCACCTAAAGACGGTGACATAAGCCGCTGGTTAACGGCAACCAAGTGGCTGGTTATACTGCGCTGCGAAAAAACTCCTTGCTTGCATATCGATACATATGCGGCGCTGCAAAATTTTTTAGTTCCGGCCAACCTGAAGGTTACCCTACACTGAAACTTCGTTTTCTGCGCCTAGCTGACGATTCCGCACGAGCTGCTTTTGTCCGTAGCGGATCGGCGTCCCCTTGTGGGGCATTTGGGCGAACTCTGAATTTTTAGAGGTGCCCTAGCAGCCGAGGCGCAATTGTTGCCACAAATAAAAAAGGCAGCAAACGCTGCCTTTTGCTAGAACGGCAGTGCGAAGCTCGCTTATGCCGTAGCCTTGGTGCCGTATTTTTGACGGAACTTGTCGATGCGACCGGCGGTATCCATGATCTTTTGTGTGCCGGTGTAGAACGGGTGGCACTCGGAACAAACTTCGACGTGCAGGGCTGGCTTGCCCATCACGGACTTGGTCTTGAAGCTGTTGCCGCAACTGCATGTCACGGTGATTTCCTGGTAATTCGGGTGGATGTCTGCTTTCATTTTCTTTCCTTGCTAGTAGTTTGGTGCGGCGGGTGTACGCACTCACAGGGAGGCGCATTATCCATAAAAATAGGGTGTTACGCAAATTTTTACGCGGCCTCAGCAACAGCGGTTTACGCCCGACCATTTTTGCTGTTGCCGGTGCGCGAACCATGCGCTGCGCGATAACGGCGAGGTGCCGGGGTGGGCGGCAGCGTGGTGCGCCAGATAACGCTCGTAGCCGTCATCGCCGCTGAGTTGGCGGACAGCTTGCCAGAACGACTGGCACACATCGATCAGTTTTAGTCGCGCACCCATGCTTGCTCCAGTTCGCTTGGATGATAGGCAGTTTCCGCCAACGGCGGCACCGGTTTACCGCGCAGATGGCGTGCGCAGACACGCAGCATGTCGCCGACAATCAGCCACAGCAGCACGACGAAGAACAACACCAGTACTGCATCCAGCTGCTGGTTGAAGATCAGTTGCGGCGCGACGGCGGCCTTGTCCGGTGGCAATGCGCCAGCCGCGAGTTTGTCGGACAGGCTGTTGGCGGCGGCGATGAAGCCGATGCGCGGATCGCTGCTGGCGAGTTTTTGCCAGGATGCCGTGCTGGTGATGATCACCAGCCAGATCAGCGGCAGGACGGTTATCCACGCATATTTGAGCTTGCCGGATTTCACCATGATGCCGGTCGCCACACACAGCGCGATCGCGGCGAGGATCTGGTTGGAAATCCCGAACAGCGGCCACAGGATGTTCACCCCGCCGTTCGGGTCGATCACGCCTATATATAAAAAGTAGCCCCAGGCCGCCACCACCAGGCCGCTGCTCAGCAACACCGAGGGATACCAGGAGGTGCGCCCCATCGCCGGCCACAGGTTGCCGAGCATGTCCTGCAGCATGAAACGGCCGACACGCGTGCCGGCATCCAGCGTGGTGAGGATGAAGATCGCCTCGAACATGATGGCGAAGTGATACCACATCGCGAGCATCCCCTGGCCGAACGTGCTGCCGAATATGCTGGCCATGCCCACCGCCAGCGAAGGCGCGCCGCCGGTGCGCGCAAACAGGGTGGCTTCGCCCATCTGCTGCGCCAGCAGGTTCATCTGCTCGACGGTCACCGGAAACCCCCATGCAGAAATGGTCGCGACCGCCTCGGTGGCGGTCTTGCCGACCACACCCGCCGGGGAATTGATCGCGAAATACACACCGGGGTCGAGCACGGTGGCCGCGATCATCGCCATCATCGCGACCAGCGATTCCATCAGCATGCCGCCATAGCCGATCATGCGGATGTCGCGCTCGTTGGATAGCAGTTTGGGCGTGGTGCCGGAAGCGATCAGCGCGTGGAAGCCGGAAATCGCGCCGCAGGCGATAGTGATGAACACGAACGGGAAAAGTTTGCCGCCAAAGATCGGTCCGCTGCCATCGACGAATTGCGTCAGCGCCGGCATCTTGATGTCGGGGCGCAGCCACACGATGGCCAGTGCCAGCAGCACCACCGTGCCGAGTTTCACAAAAGTAGACAGATAATCGCGCGGTGCGAGCAGCAGCCACACCGGCAGGATCGCGGCGGCAAAGCCATAGACTATCACCGCAAAGGCGAGTGACAAACCGGGATGATCGAACCACACGCGCAATCCGGCTTGTCCGTCCAGCCAGCCGCCGCCGGCCACCGCCATCAGTAGCAGCACCACGCCGAGTGCCGAGCCTTCCAGCACCCGTCCGGGGCGCAGCTTGTACATATACAAGCCGACCAGCATCGCGATCGGGATCGTCGCGGCCACCGTGGAAGTCGCCCACGGGCTGTTCTTCATCGCGTTCACCACCACTAGGCCGAGCACGGCGATCAGGATGGTCATGATCAGGAAAGTGGCGATCAGCGCGGCGCTGCCGCCAATCGCACCGAGTTCGTCGCGCGCCATTTGTCCGAGACTCTTGCCGTTGCGCCGCGTGGAAAAAAACAATGTCGTCATATCCTGTACGCAACCACCCAGTACCGCGCCGAACAATATCCACAGCGTACCCGGCAGATAACCGAACTGTGCTGCCAGTGTCGGTCCGACTAACGGGCCGGGACCGGCGATCGCGGCGAAGTGATGACCGAACACGATCCAGCGATGGGTCGGCACATAGTCGCGCCCGTTGGACAGGCGCTCGGCAGGCGTGGCGCGACTTGGGTCGATGCTCAGCACGGTTGCGGCGATCCAGGCCGCATAGAAGCGATAGGAGATCGCGTAGATGCACAAGGCTGCGGTAATGAACCACAGCGCGTTGATGGACTCACCACGATGCAGCGCGATGCCGCCGACTGCGGAAGCGCCCAATAGCGAGACGATCAGCCAAAGTAATATATTGGTCGGGTTGGTTTTCATAGTCTGTCGTTAGTGGCCGAGAATTTTTGTGCGACAATGCTACCGCAAACAAGAGCGTGTTTGCTATGCCATTCATGTCGATCAGAACGGCAATCTTACTATTCAGGACGCAAAGTGTTTTTAGAGAACCTCAAGCAATTACTCGCGGCGGACATGGCCGCGGTGGATCAGGTGATACGCACACGGCTGCATTCGGAAGTGCTGCTGGTCAATCAGGTCGGCGAATACATCGTCAACAGCGGCGGCAAGCGGTTGCGCCCGGCGCTGGTGGTGTTGTCTGCCGAGGTCTTCGCTTATCAGGGAAAACGTCATCACGATTTGGCGGCGGTGGTGGAGTTCATTCATACCGCTACGCTGTTGCACGACGATGTAGTGGATGAATCCGCATTGCGTCGTGGCCGGGCCACCGCCAGCGCGCTGTTCGGCAATTCCGCCAGTGTGCTGGTCGGTGATTTCCTGTATTCGCGCGCCTTTCAGATGATGGTCGAGGTGGGCGAGATGCGCGTGATGCAAACGCTGGCCGATGCCACCAACACCATCGCCGAGGGCGAGGTGTTGCAACTGCTCAACTGCCGCGATGCCGATGTGGATACCGCCAACTACATGCGCGTGATTCATTGCAAGACCGCCAAACTGTTCGAGGCGGCGATGCGCCTCGGTGCGATTCTTGGTAAAGCCTCTGCCACGGATGAAGAAGCGGCTGCCAGATATGGCATGCACCTTGGCACGGCATTTCAATTGCTGGATGACGTGCTGGACTACTCCGCCGACGAGCAGCAAACCGGCAAACATCTGGGCGACGATCTCGCCGAAGGCAAGCCCACTTTGCCGTTGATCTACGCTATGCAACATGGCTCGAGCGAACAGGCCGCCGTGGTGCGTAGCGCGATCGAGCAAGGCGATGTGGGAAAATTCGCCGAGGTGCTGCAAATCATTCATGCTACCGGCGCGCTGGATTTCACCCGCCAGCAAGCGTTGCGCGAAGCCGAGTTGGCCTGTGCCGCCATCGCTGTGCTGGTTGATTCAAAATACAGGCAATGTTTGTTAGAATTGGCACACTTTGCAGCGACACGGCAATTTTAAGGATGCCTCTAAAAATCCGCTAAAGCCGCGCTGGCGGCGTTAAATCCAGGCTCAAAATCCTCATGTACTAAAGTACACTCCGGTTTTTCGCCTGTTTTTGCCTTGCCATCATCGGCTTGATCGAATTTTTAGAAGCATCCTGTCGGAAGCCTTCGATATTTTAAGTTGCGTTCGGAGGCGTTGAAAACGGGGTGTAGCTCAGCCTGGTAGAGTACTGCGTTCGGGACGCAGGAGTCGGAGGTTCGAATCCTCTCACCCCGACCAGATTTAGATCCGCTTATTCCAAATTCGCGTTAGAAAAAAGGGGGGGTGGAAGCGGCCGCTCCCACAAGAAATTTTCCGCTGACCGCGCCAGTTCGCGAATTGGCTTCGCAAGATTGGCGTTTTTATTTGGGATTTGCATTACCCATGACTGACATATTCAGAATCATTCCAATCACCGCTACCACGACGCCAGCCGTGCTCGACGTGCTGCGTAGTCCCGACGTGCCGCGTAGTGAAGAACCGTTCATCGCCGACACCCTGCGGCGACCCCTGCGCGACTTGCGCATTTCCGTTACCGACCGCTGCAACCTGCGCTGCACCTACTGCATGCCGCGCGAGGTCTTCGACAAGAACCACGTGTTTCTGCCGCGCGCCGAATTGCTCAGTTTCGAGGAGATCGAGCGGCTGGCCAGATCGTTCATCGGGCTGGGTGTGCAAAAGATACGTTTGACCGGCGGCGAGCCGCTGTTGCGTCGTAACATTGAACAACTCATAGCAATGCTCGCCAGGCTGCACACACCGGCAGGCAAACCGCTGGAAATTACCCTGACCACCAATGCCGTGCTGCTGTCCCAACAAGCCCAATCACTCAAGGACGCAGGTTTGTCGCGGCTCTCCGTCAGCCTGGACGGGCTGAGCGATGAGATCTTCCGGCGCATGAGTGACTCGGAGGTGCCGGTTAAAACCGTGCTGGATGGCATTGCTGCCGCGCAGCGTGTCGGGTTTACGCCGGTCAAGGTCAACATGGTGGTCAAGCGCGGTGCGAACGATCACGAGGTCATCCCTATGGCCGAACACTTTCGCAATAGCGGCATCGTGTTGCGCTTTATCGAATACATGGATGTGGGCAGCACCAACGGCTGGCGCATGGACGATGTAGTCACGGCACGGGAAATATTGGAACAACTTGCCAGTCATTACCCGATCCGCCAGATCGCTCCCAATTACATCGGAGAAGTGGCGGAGCGTTGGCGCTATATTGACGGCAGCGGTGAAATTGGCGTGATCGCCTCCATCACCCAGGCCTTTTGCCACGAATGCACCCGCGCCCGGCTCTCGACCGATGGCAAACTTTACACCTGCCTGTTCGCCACCAATGGCTTGGATTTGCGCGCCCCGTTACGCGAGGGCGCAACCATCCAGACCTTGACTACGCTGATCGCAGACCACTGGCAACAGCGCAACGACCGCTACTCGCAACTGCGCCAAGCCGCGACAGAACCCATGATCACAGTGACATCCAGCCCAAAAAAAATTGAGATGTCTTATATTGGGGGATGAATTTTGCTATCGGTGGAAGAAATCAGTGATGTAGCCCCTCAGTTCTGTCTCTACCCTGTTTTTGGTTGTTGCAAAAAAACCACACATTCTGCGGTTTCCCTTGCCCTGTCTCGTCTGTTATGGATAATGCGCCCTTGAATTCTCTATATCTTGGGGATTTTCAATGTGTCGCCGGCCTTGGCTGCCGATATAACCTGAAAACTTATTTAAGGAGTTTTATTACATGCAAAAGAAAATTATCGCTCTGGCAATCGCCTCTGCTCTGACTGCGCCTGCGTTGGCTTTCGCTGATGCTACCGTGTACGGTCAAGCTAACCTGTCTATTGACATGGTAAGTGATGGTATGACAAACAGCACCCGCACTAACCAACTGAACAGTAACACCTCGCGCCTCGGCCTGAAGGGTTCCGAAGACCTGGGCAGCGGTCTGTCCGCAGTATGGCAGATGGAAGGCGCGATCGGTATGGATACCGGTACTGTTGGTACTTCGCTGTTCAACCGCGACACTTATCTTGGCCTGTCCAGCGCGACTGCTGGTACTGGATTGGTGGGCCGTCACGCCACTCCATACTATATGGCTACCCGCAAGCTGGACATGTTCGCCGACGGCATCGCCGATAACCGCGGCTCACAAGTTGACGGTAAAGTGGCTACTACTCCCTTTAATGATACCCTGATGGGTGGCGGTCACGATACACGTTTGTCAAATGTCATCGCTTACATCAGCCCGAATCTGAGCGGCTTCTCCATAGCGGCAGCCACCGTGTTTGGTGGTGAAACGGCCAACACCGCGAACCCCACGAAGGGTACACTTCTTTCCTTGGCCGGTATGTTTGAGCAAGGCCCGATATACGCAGCTTTGGCTTATGACAACATCAAGGCAGGTAGTGCTGGGTCTGGTGATTTGGGTACTGGTACTTTTGGAGCAGTCGACGACAAAAAAACAGCCTTCAAAGTGGGCGGCAGCTTTACAACGGACGCGTTCGCGGTCAATGCAGTTCTCGAAAGAATCACAGCCACGACAGCCGCGACCGGTGTGGATTTGAAAAATACGAACTTTTACCTCGCCGGCAAGTTCAACCTCACCAGCACCGATGATGTGAAGCTGGCTTACACCAGGCGCGGTGATCATACTGGTGTTACTGACAATGCAAAGGAATACACCATTGGTTATGACCACAGCCTGAGCAAGGCCACCTCGGTATATGCTCTGTACTCCAAGCTGACTGATAACACTTTAAACGCGCCGGATCCTTCTGTTGTGTCGCTCGGTGTCAAGCACTCGTTCTAATAACCAGCCACTTGGTTGCTGTTTTTTGGCAACCTAGTGGAATGGCTACGCAATGCAAAACTAAACGGGCATCTTCGGATGCCCGTTTTTTTATGCCCGAATTTTAATACGCGACACAAAAGCGTTGTCTTCGATTTTGTAATGCTCAATAATCAGCGGTCTCTTCAAACCGTGGTTCACCTGCATGAACGACCAACAACTGCTGCGCTACAGCCGCCACATCCTGCTGAATGAGATCGGCATCGAGGGGCAACAACGTTTGCTCGATGCCAAAGTGCTCATCATCGGGCTGGGCGGGCTCGGCTCGCCCGTCGCGCTGTATCTCGCCGCCAGCGGGGTAGGTCAATTGACCTTGTGCGACCATGACACGGTGGATTTCAGCAATCTGCAACGGCAGATCATCCACCGCACCTCTGCGGTGAATCAGCTCAAGGTCACTTCGGCGCAGGCCGTGTTGCATGACGTCAATCCCGAAGTCGAGTGCATCGCGCTGGCCGTTCGTGCCGATGCGGCGCAATTGCTTGAGCTGGTCGGCAAAGCCGATGTCGTGTTGGATTGCAGCGATAATTTCGCCACGCGCTATGCGGTCAATCACGCTTGCCTGGTCCAGCGCAAGCCGCTGGTCTCGGGTGCAGCGATCCAGTTCGACGGGCAGGTTTCGGTATTCGATTTTCGTCGCGCCGACGTGCCTTGCTATAACTGCCTGTTCCCCGAAGACAGCCAGGCTGCCGAGTTGCGCTGCGCGACCACCGGCGTATTCGCCCCGCTGGTGGGTTTCATCGGTACACTACAGGCCGCAGAAGCGCTCAAGTTGCTCATCGGGATAGAACGCGGCTTGAGCGGCAAGCTGCTGACGGTCAACGCGCTGGACATGAATATCATGCGCAGCACGCTGAGCAAAGACCCCGCTTGCCTCGTGTGCGGCAGTATTATTCCCTCTCCCTGGAAGGGGGAGGATTAGGGTGGGGGTGGAAAGCCCCGTGCGAATTGGCGTTTTTACCCCCATCCCAACCTTTCCCCTATCAGGGGGAAGGATCTGTGGTTGTGAATTGCATTTCTTTGGATGAATTTTAAGATGGACAAGTTGACTCATTTTTCTGATGCAGGGCGGGCACGCATGGTGGATGTTGCGGAAAAGCCCAGCACCCGGCGCGTCGCGGTCGCCAGCGGGATATTGCGCATGCAGCCCGCGACATTGGCGCGGATCCGGACCGGGAGCATCGCCAAGGGCGACGTATTGACGGTGGCGGATGTTGGCGCAGTCATGGCGGCGAAGCGCACCGCCGATCTTATTCCGATGTGCCATTTTTTGGCGCTCACCGGCGTGGAGGTCAAGTTCAGCGAAATCGAGGAGCCTGATGAAAGCGGTTGTGTGGGTATCAAGGTTGTCACATCGGCAAGCTGCGTCGGGCAGACCGGTGTCGAGATGGAGGCTTTGTGCGCCGCCAGCGTGGCACTGCTTACCATTTACGACATGTGCAAGGCGATCGACAGAGGGATGCGTATAGAACATATCCAGTTGGAGGAGAAGCGCGGCGGCAAGAGCGGGGTTTGGCTTCGGGAGGAACCGGGGGCATCGAAAAGAATTGGGGAAACGTGAAGGATAGGTTGTGAAAGAGCCCGCATGATTAAAGTATTGTTCTTTGGCCCTGTTGCGGAACGCGTCGGCGCGAGTGAGGTGCAAGTGAAATTTCATGCCGGGATGATTTTGCAGGATGTGCGTGCGCATTTGCAGGCATTGCATCCGGAGGCATTCGAGATCGTATGTTTCGCTGCGGTGAATGGTGCACACATCCACGATATGTCGCTGCCGCTGGCGGACTATAGCGAGGTGGTCTTTATGTCCAGGTTTTCGGGTGGATGATATGCCGAGGATGAAATGAAAGATGCGGTTCGAATCCAGCAGGAAGATTTTTCTCAGGACGAGGAGATAAAGGCACTGCAAGCCAGTTCGAAGCGTATGGGCGGTATCGCCACGTTCATCGGTTGCGCACGCGATTTTTCGGAAGGCCGCGAGGTGACGGAAATCAGTTTCGATGCGTATGGCAGCATGGCGGTGGCGGAGATGAACAAGTTGCGCGACGAGGCTATGACGAGATTCGGCTTGCTGGATGCGCGCATCGTGCACCGCGTCGGGGTGATCGGCGCGGGCGAGCAGATCGTGTTCATCGCTGCCGGTGCCGAACACCGCGCGCCTGCGTTGCAAGCCTGTCATTGGCTGATAGATGAGTTGAAACAGTGCGTGCCGATCTGGAAAAAAGAGGTCACACCTCAGGGCGATGCATGGGTGACACCACACCCATAAAAAAGGCTTTTGATCATGTCGAACGTATTTATTTTCGTAGGGCATTCCGGCTCCGGCAAGACCACGCTGATCGAGAAACTGTTGCGCGAGCTGAGCGTCAGGGGGCTGCGTGCCGCTACGATCAAGCATGCGCATCACAAGGTGGAGCTGGATACGCCCGGCAAAGACAGCTGGCGCTACAAACAGGCGGGTGCGGTGATGAGCATGCTGGTCACGTCCAACGAGTTGCAACTGGTTGCCGATGCGGTCGACAGGCGCGAACCGGATCAATTGGCACAGCGTTTTTTGGGCGAGGCTGATCTGGTGCTGGCGGAGGGCTTCTCTCATGCTTCCGGAGTGAAGATTGAGATGTTGCGCCGCAAGTGCTCAGCGGCTCCGCGCTGCGCTGTCGAGGACGGACTGGTCGCGATGGTCACTGATGTCGAAGAGGTCTATCCACAGTTGCCGCATTTCGCACTCGACGATATAAGCGGAATCATTCGGTTCATGCTGGATTATTCGCTTGATTCCAATTCTATTTCGAAGGTCAAACAAGGCGGCGACGAGTGAACGACGCAGACAGTACGCAGGTATGGCTAGGAGTGAACGATAACCAGCGACTTGGCAGTCGTTTTTTGACAGCCTAGTCGAATGGCTAGTAGTTACATCAGAAAGCCAACGCAGTTTCACCGATGAAATGGGATTGGAATCAATGATCGAAGATTGCACGGCGATTATTCTGGCGGGCGGCAACTCGCAACGCATGGGGCGCGACAAGGCAAACCTGTTGCTGGGCGAGCAAACGCTGTTACAGCGTGTGACCGCGACCATGCAGCAAGTGTTTCCCCGCGTCATCGTCAGCGTCCGCCAGCCGCGTCCCGAAATAAATTTGCCGCAAGTTTGTGACGAACCGGCCAGCGAAGGAATGCCGGCGGGTGGCGGGCCGCTGGCCGGCTTGGTCGCCAGCCTGAGTCGCATCACTACGCCGTGGGCTTTTGTGGTGGCATGTGATATGCCTTTCGTCGAGCCGGCAGTGGTCGAGCTGCTAGCTAAATTCCGTTGCCAATATCAGGGGGTCGTCCCTGTTGTGCAGGGCCACCCGCAACCGTTGGCAGCATTTTATGCAAGCAGTTGTCTCGCTGTGATGCGTGAAAGTTTGTTGACGCAGGATAAGAGTCTGCGCGGTGTATTAAAACAGCTGGATGTCTGCTATGTGGATCAAACCGGGATGCTGGATGCAGATCCGCATCTACGCAGTTTTTTTGATCTGGATACGCCGCAGGATGTGGCCCATGCTTTGGAAACAGGGTCTTTGAAGACAGGTTGATGTAATGGAATATTTATCTGTTATGAATGCGCAAAAATGCATTCTGGAATCTGTAAAAAAACTTGATGTCGAATCGGTCAGATTGGAGCGTTCATTAGGGCGAGTGCTGGCTGAAGAGGTGCGCGCCAACCGCGATCAGCCACCTTATGATGTGTCTGCGATGGATGGCTACGCGGTGCGCAGTGCGGATTTGGCGAATGTTTCCGCGACACTAGCAATCATCGAGGACATCAAGGCGGGCGATATGCCGCGCAAGACTGTGCAGGCTGGCCAGTGCGCGCGCATCATGACCGGCGCGCCGGTGCCGCAAGGCGCGGATGCGGTGATACGGGTCGAGGATACCCTGGCAGTATCGAATAACAGCGTGCAAATCAATCGTGCGGTGCAACCCGGCAATGACATTCGGCGCTTGGGCGAAAACATGTGCAAAGGTGAAGTCGTATTGGTGGCAGGCACGGAGATCACTCCGGGCGTGATCGGCATACTGGCTACGGTCAAGCGCGCGCAACTGCAAGTGTATCGCCGTCCGCGCGTGGCGATCCTGTCCACCGGCAACGAGTTGGAAGGTCTGGATGAGATATTCGACCCGTACAAAATCCCCAACTCCAACAGCTACGCGTTGATGGCGCAGCTACAGGCGCTTGGTATAGAACCGCTGCTGCTCGGCATCGCGCGCGATGACCCTGATGAGTTGGCGGAGTATTTGCAGCAGGGTCTGGAATTCGACGTGCTGCTGGCCTCCGGAGGCAGTTCGGTGGGCGTGCATGATTACGTCCGTCCGACCATCGAAGCCTTGGGTGTGCAAATGAAGTTCTGGCGCGTGGCGATGAAGCCGGGGCATCCGGTCGCATTTGGCACGACGCAGCGAGCGGAAGGGTGGCTGCGTAGCAGCCGGGAACCCCCCGGCCTACCCCTTGCGGGTGAAAACGCCACCGCAGACGTCTTTGTATTTTGTTTGCCCGGTAATCCGGTCTCCAGCATGGTGTGCTTCGAGCAGTTCGTCATCCCGGCGTTGCGCCGCATGATGGGGCATGTGCGCCTTTATCGTCGTACCGTGCAGGCGCGGCTTGCGCATGCTGTCAATATGCGCCCGGGCAGAACGGAATTTATCCGGGTGGTATTGAGCCGCGATGATGACGGCAGCTATGTGGCGACTTCCACCGGCACACAGAGCAGCGGGGTGTCTCTGTCCATGGCCAAGGCGGATGGCTTGCTGGTGGTGCCCGCCGACAGCAACGGACTGGCAGCAGGCGAACAGGTGACCGTGCAGTTGCTGGACGGCACGGTGTTTCAGGATGTTGCTGGTTTTAGGGAATGAATATGAGCGTTGCACGTATCGGTATCTTGACGATTTCCGACCGCGCCAGCCGCGGCGAATATGAGGATAAAGGCGGCCCTGCGATACATGCCTGGTTCACGCGCGTGTTGACCAGCCCGTGGCAGGCCGTTGCCAGAGTGATACCCGATGAACAGCCGCAAATCGAAGCGGCCCTGCGTGAGTTGTGCGATGCGGAAGGGTGCTGCTTGATCGTCACCACCGGCGGCACCGGCCCCGCGTTGCGCGATGTCACACCGGAAGCCACCGAGGCGGTGTGCGGCAAGATGATGCCGGGCTTCGGCGAATTGATGCGCACCGCTTCGCTGAAATTCGTGCCCACCGCGATTCTATCGCGCCAGACCGCCGGGATACGCGGCAAAAGTCTGATCGTCAATTTGCCCGGCAAGCCTTCGGCGATCGAAGACTGCCTGAATGCCGTATTTCCGGCCATCCCGTATTGCATCGACCTGATCGAGGGCGCATATCTGGAATCCGATCCAGAACAATGCAAGGCGTTTCGTCCGGCGCACGCAAAACCCAAGTAAATATCTGCTGAGTGCCAAAAGCCGCCATCCAAAATCACACTTGGATTGTGCTATTGTCTCCAGACACGCAGAACGATGCGTTGAACGGGAAAAGCTAAATCAGCCAACGAGGATGTGATGGATGTGCCACAAACAAATCTTCTAGAGTTCATCGGCGCAGAGCAAACTAACCTGCTCGTTATGATGACAAAGTGCCACGTCGAAATCGCCAAGATATTCCCTCATCTCGATGGCGCTTATCAAGCACCTATTGGGTTCATTGACGTTAACATTAAAGACGAGCACAAGAAGACCATTCTTTCCTTGTACCTCTTCACCCACTACCACCTTTATTTCTCAACCGTCTGTCTTCTTCGATGCCATATCTCAGATAGTTTTGGCTCTACCAGAAAGGCAATTGACGCAACACTAACCGCGTACCGATTAATTGAAGAACCAGACACGCTGCCGCTTTACCAGCAAAGGGAGTGGAGCTATCAAAATATAAAGTCATACGTAGCAAAACAAATAAATCATGATCCAACAAAATTTGTTCATGCTACGCAACTAATTAAACTTCACGATCTATGCAGCGAATTTGGCTCTCATGCGGACATCAGTTCATTTATTCACAGAGTATTCGTTGAGCCAACAGAGGAAGCAGGCAAAGGTCTATTCAAATTAGGGATGTTTCAGATACCCGATACGGATATTGAGTTACGCCGCTATCTTGTCGAAACATTGCTGGCATACACGCACATGACAAAAGTTTTCAGCGCGTTTATTGGTGAGCTTACTGTTGGATTGGATATTGCGGCATGGAATGTAAAGATCGATAGACTCGAACAAGCATTCCTTCAGGAAGCTTACAAGCTCGATGAGCAAATCACATCTGTGGGCAAGTGACTGAATTGGGTCGGAAGATGATATTCAATAAAAAATATCGATTACCTCACGGATATCCAAATCAAGATGCGCGCAGTTAGCCTGTTTGCAGTGAGAGTGCTGATTTTTGCTTGCCTGTTTGTCGTGTGGCACACGGCGCACGCAGAAGAAAAAATCACCATTGCCGCCGCTGCAGATCTCAAATTTCCCCTGGACGAAATCGTCGTGTTGTTCAAGAGCACACATCCTGCGGCACAAATAGAAACCATCTATGGCTCGTCCGGTAAATTCAGCACGCAAATCCAGCAGGGCGCGCCTTATGATATTTATTTTTCCGCCGACATTTCTTACCCGCGCCTTCTTTATTTAGAAGGCTTGGCGGCATCTGAAGTGCAAGCCTATGGAGTAGGGCGCATCGTGCTGTGGAGTCCGGTGCGCGATGCCGGCAAAATGACTTTGAATGATCTTACCGATCCAGCCATTCGGAAGATCGCTATCGCCAATCCCAAACATGCGCCCTATGGCAAGCGCGCGGAGGAGGCGCTCAAAGCGGCGGGAGTGTGGGGCAAAATCAAATCCAAACTCGTCTATGGCGAAAACATTGCGCAGACCGCACAGTACGTGCAGAGCGGCAATGCGCAAGTAGGAATCATCGCGCTGTCGTTGGCACTCGGCCCCGAACTGGCCAAGCAAGGAAGCTATGCGCTGATCCCCGACAAGCTGCACCAGCCATTGGAGCAAGGCTACATCATCACCAAGCGTGCGGCTGATAATTCGCTGGCGCAAACATTCGCGCGCTTTGTTGCGGGGAAGGAGGCGCGCGCGATCATGACCCGTTACGGTTTTGTGTTGCCGGACGCAGTAAAATGAAGCTGGATTGCCCAGTAGAACCGGGACAGCCCTTTCCCCCTTGCAGGGGGAAGGTTAGGATGGGGGTAGAGCGGTGGGGATGCCAAGTTTCTACCCCCTCCCTGATAAAACTACTAGCCATTCGACTAGGCTGTCAAAAGACGCCAGCCAAGTCGTTGGTTATAGCCCTCCCCCTGCAAGGGGGAGGAGATACGCGCTTTATGGATTATTTGAAATAATACAATGGATTCCACCTTTTCCGCCGCCGACCTGTCCGCCATCTGGCTCACCTGCAAACTGGCTACGGTGGTGACCATCATCCTGCTGCTGATCGGCACTCCTATCGCCTGGTGGTTGGCGCGCACTCGCTCCTGGTGGAAAGGCCCAGTGGGCGCGGTAGTGGCTATCCCCATCGTGCTGCCGCCCACGGTGCTGGGTTTCTACCTGCTGGTGGCGATGGGGCCGCATGGCCCGCTCGGTCAACTCACTCAAACATTGGGTATAGGCCTGTTGCCTTTTACGTTTGCCGGACTGGTGATCGCTTCGGTGTTGTATTCCTTGCCCTTCGTGGTACAGCCGTTGCAAAACGTCTTCGAGGGCATTCCAGAACGCGCACTGGAAACGGCGGCCACCCTGCGCGCATCCGCGCCGGACACGTTCTTCAGCGTGGTGCTGCCGCTGGCCAAGCCCGGTTTTCTCACCGCCTCGGTGCTCGGTTTTGCGCATACCGTCGGCGAATTCGGCGTGGTGCTGATGATAGGCGGCAATATTCCGGAGCAGACCCGCGTGGCGTCGGTGCAAATCTACGATCACGTCGAGGCGATGGAATACACGCAAGCGCATTGGCTGTCGGCGGGAATGCTGGTGTTCTCTTTTGTCGTGTTGCTGGTGCTGTATACATTCAATCCGACCGGGAAGCGGAGATGACAGCCATTCACGCCCGCTTCAAACTCGACTACTCGAACTTCGCGCTGGATGTCGATATTGAACTGCCCAGTCGCGGTGTCACCGCATTATTTGGCCCCTCCGGTTCCGGCAAAACTACTTTGCTGCGCTGTATCGCCGGGCTGGAACGGGCAGAGGGCGGACTGTTGCGGGTGAATGGTGAGGTGTGGCAGGAAGGCACGAAGTTTCTGCCGGTGCATCGCCGTCCATTGGGCTATGTGTTTCAGGAGGCCAGCCTGTTTCCGCATCTGTCGGTGCTACGCAATCTGGAATATGGCTGGCAGCGCATTCCTCCTGCCGAACGCAAAGTACAGTTGGATCAAGTCGTGTCATTGCTGGGATTGAGCCACACCATAGCCCGCAAGGATCCAGCCAGTCTGTCCGGCGGTGAGCGGCAGCGCGTCGCCATTGGTCGCGCATTGCTCAGCAGTCCGCGTCTGCTACTGATGGATGAGCCGCTCTCAGCACTGGATGCCGCCAGCAAGCAGGAAATACTGCCCTACCTCGAGCAGCTGCACGGCGAATTGGAAATCCCGGTGTTCTATGTCAGCCACGCGTTGGACGAAGTGGCGCGATTGGCCGACCATCTGGTGCTGCTGGAAAAGGGGCGCGTCATCGCCAGCGGCACACTCAGCGAAACCCTGTCGCGGCTGGACTTGCCGACTGCCCATCTGAACGATGCGGGTGCCGTGATCGAAGCCACCGTGTCCGTACATGATGATAAGTATCACCTTACCCGGCTGGATTTTAACGGCGGCAACCTGTGGGTAAGCAAAGTCGAGCGTGCTGTCGGCAGCGTGGTGCGCGCCCGTGTGCTGGCACGCGATGTGAGCATTGCCATCACCGCACCGCATGGTTCCAGCATCACCAACATCCTTGCGGCGCGCATCGCCGAAATTCAGGACGAGGGGCCGGATCGCGTGAATCTGCGGCTGGCTGTCGGTGGCGAGCATATGCTGCTGTCGCGCATCACCCGCCGTTCGCGCGACCAGCTTGGGCTGGCGGTGGGCATGGATGTGTTTGCGCAAGTGAAGAGCGTGGCATTGATTGCGTAATATAATGGTCACCTTGCGCCCGCCAATTGTATTTTGTCACGTGGAGTTAATTTATTATGAGTCGTTTATTTTTGCTGATGGCCATCGCGGTGGTGGTTTATCTATTGATTAAGTCTTACCGCAAGAATGTGCCTAAGCAAGATAATCCGGTTGCCGAGGATATGGTGTGTTGTGCGCATTGCGGTGTGCATTTGCCCAAGAGTGAGAGCATCCTGGCTGGCGGGAATTTCTTTTGCTGCGCGGAACATCGTGATGTCTATCGCAAGTGAACAATGTGGCGTAGGTGAACAACGTGGCGTAAGTGAGCAATGTTCTGCAACCAAGCCATGCGGCACAACTGAGTGCGGATCAAGCTTGTGCTGAGTGTGACGACTGACAAGCCCACTGCAGAGTTTCCCACCGTCGATTTCTGGCGTTCCCTGCGTTATTTCAATTTGTACCGGCTGGCGCTGGCCAGCTTCTTCGTATTTCTTGCCGGAACATTCGGTTCTTCGCTATCGTTGAGTCCGCGCAATTGGACGTTATTCTTCGTTTCAAGCTTGATATATGCGGCGGTGGCGGCATTTTCCTTTGTGCCGCTCAGGCTGCGCTGGCCGCGTTTTACCTGGCAATTGGCAGGCCAAATTGGCACCGACATTGTCGGCCTGACGGTGCTTTCCTATGCCAGCGGCGGGATACAGAGCAGCATCGGCCTGTTGTTGCTGGTTTCACTGGCGGCGGCAGGGCTGATCAGTCGCGGCAAAATCACTTTGTTCTTTGCTGCGTTAGCCAGTATTGCCGCGCTACTGGAGCATGCATATGCCGTGCTGCATGACGATGCCGATGTGGCGCTGTATGTGCAGGTCGGATTGCTGTGCATGTCCTATTTTGCGGTGGCCTGGTTGGCGCACACGCTGGCGAAATATGCCGTGGACAGTCAACTGCTGGCGCAGCGGCGCGGTCGCGATTTGGTCAGTTTGTCCGAGGCGAATCGTCTGGTGATGCGCGATATGCAGGATGGTGTGCTGGTGGTGGATGGAGAAGGCATGATCATGCAAATGAATGCCCGTGCCGAACGATTGCTGCGCAAAAGTATCGGCCCGGAAAGTTCTTTGTCAGCAACTTTTCCGATTCTATTCGGGCAGTATGCGCTGTGGAAGCAAGCCGGAAGCGCGAGCCGGGATACCCTGCAGCTGGATGTGGGGCTGCAAGCCAGGTTGCGCTTTGTTCCAATTGAGCGCGATGCGGCGAACGGCGCGGTGATTTTCCTGGAAGATATGCAGCGTGTTCGGGCCGAGGCACAGCAAATCAAACTGGCCGCCCTGGGACGTTTGACCGCAAATATTGCTCACGAAGTGCGCAATCCGTTGTCGGCGATCAGTTATGCGACGGAATTGTTGCAAGAGGAGCCGGGCGATGCCAAGCATCAGCGGTTGTTGCAAATCGTGCTGGATAACACGCATCGCATCAATCAGATCGTGCAAGACGTGATGCAGCTGAATCGGCGCGATCGTGCACAGCCTGAAGTGTTCGAACTGGAAGCAATGTTGCGCACTTTTGTAGAAGAGTTTGACTCGGCGGAACGGTTTGTACCAAAGGCAGGCAATCCACTGGCCGGCAAGCTGGCCGTGGAGTTGACACAGCCAGGTGTGATGGTGCTGGCGGGGATGACGGGGAGAGAGGTTCGCTTTGATCGCGGCCACCTGCGTCAGGTGCTGTGGAATTTATGCCGCAACGCGCTGCGCTATGGCCGCAAGTTGCCCGGCAGCTTGGTGTTGACGATGAGTGCAGAGGATGGGCGGGTGATGCTGGCTGTGCAAGATGACGGCCCCGGCATCTCCGTCGAACATCAAGGCAAACTGTTTGAGCCCTTTTTTACCACTGCGCCGGAAGGCACCGGTTTGGGTTTGTATATTGCCAAGGAGTTGTGTGAGGCAAATGGCGCGCTGCTGGAATATCATACGGGTGAGGGGCAGGCGGGTGCTTGTTTTTGTATAACGTTTGGAGAGCTGCATAGGGATGGCGAGGTACATGGACATGGCGGATAACTATCGGGCGAAAACCCCCAGTGTGCTGCTGGTGGATGATGAGCCGGACATTCTGGAGTTGCTGGAGTTGGCGCTGCGCAAGATGGGATTGGAGGTGGATAAGGCCGGCAATGTGCGCGAGGCGTTGACGAAGTTGGCAGCACGCCGCTATGACTTGTGTTTGACCGACATGCGTTTGCCAGATGGTGATGGCTTGCAGGTGGTGCAGCATATCGCCCAGCATAATCTGGATGTGCCGGTGGCAGTGATCACCGCGCATGGCAATATGGAAAATGCCGTGACCGCGCTCAAGGCGGGCGCGTTTGATTACCTGAGCAAACCTGTTTCGCTGGATCAGTTGCGCGCCTTGGTGAAATCCGCGCTGAATCTTCCGAAGTCAGTCATTTCGGGTGACAAGATGCTGCTTGGCCATTCGCCTGCCATGCAGAAGGTGCGTGATCTGATCGAGCGCGTGGCGCGCAGCCAGGCACCGGTGCATATCAGCGGTGAATCGGGCAGCGGCAAGGAATTGGCGGCGCGGCTCATCGTGCAGAGCGGCGCGCGCCGCGACCTGGCAGTGGTTGCAGTGAATTGTGGCGCGATACCGGAGAACCTGATGGAAAGCGAATTCTTCGGTTATAAGAAGGGCGCGTTCACCGGAGCGGACAAAGACCGGGATGGTTTTTTTCAGGCGGCACATGAAGGAACATTATTTTTAGATGAAGTCGCGGATTTGCCATTGACCATGCAGGTGAAATTGTTGCGCGCCATACAGGAAAAGCGTGTGCGCAAGGTGGGGGCGACCAGCGAAGAGCCCGTGGACGTGCGTATCATCAGCGCGACGCATAACGATTTGGCCGAGCGGGTGCAACAGGGCAAATTTCGCCAAGACTTGTATTACCGGCTGAATGTCATCCAGATCCAGATGCCGGCACTGCGCGAGTTGCGCGAGGATATCGCGGTTATTGCGCAGCAAACGCTGGAGCGGTTGCGAAATGAAGCACAAGTGCATTTTTCCGGGGAGGCGATGCTCGCGCTGCAGGGTTACGATTTTCCGGGCAATGTGCGCGAATTGGAGAACGTCATCGAACGCGCCCTGGCGCTGTGCTCGAACGGCACGATAACGGTGCAGGATCTGCAGCTTTCGCCCGCCGAACGGTCGCATGCGGAACATTCTGCGCAGGGCGATAAATATCCCCTGCCGGATTATCTGGATCGTGTCGAGAAACAGGCTTTGCTGGAAGCTTTGGAGCAGACCGGATTTAATCGCACGGCAGCCGCCAAGTTGTTGGGGCTGACGTTCAGAACCATGCGCTACCGTATGGAGAGACTCGGTATCAAGGATCCGCATGGAGACGAAAAACTTTTGTCCGGGCACCCGACAGACGATGCGGAATGACATCCCGTTGAAAGTCGATGCGCAAGGGCTGTTGGTCGGATGCGAATATATCCCGTCGCCGAACTGTGATGACCGCCCCGCCGGCGCTATCGAATTATTGGTGATACACAACATCAGCTTGCCGCCCGACAAGTTTGGCGGCGATGGTGTGCAGCGGTTGTTCACCAATACCCTGAATCTGAAGGCTCATCCTTATTACCCGACAATAGCTGGATTGAAGGTGTCGGCGCACTTCTTCGTGCGCCGCGATGGACAAATCATTCAGTTCGTTTCCTGTTTGAAACGGGCATGGCATGCCGGAGAGTCCTGCTGGCAGGGGTCATCCCGCTGCAACGATTATTCGCTCGGCATCGAGTTGGAGGGCAGCGATGTCGTGCCGTTCACCGATGCGCAATACGCAACGCTCAATCGCCTGACCATGGCGTTGCGAGCAGCCTACCCGATACGTGGCATCGCCGGCCACAGCGATATCGCCCCGCAGCGCAAGACCGATCCCGGCCCCTGTTTCGACTGGGTGCGCTATCTTGCGGGGCTGTGCGAAGCATAAGCATTTACTCATAAATTTGGTCGAAATACATTGGATCATTTTTCGCTTGCAATATTTTTGTTAACTACTACAATTAGCCCCGCCGCTAGAAAAAAATACTAGATGTAGTGGTTTTTGGGTTTTGGAGCTAACAGAGTTTTCAAGGGAGTAAGTATATGTTGCATGCCGCTACCGATAGCGTTTCAACCTCTCCGATGCTTGCCAATAACGTTCCCGATCCCGTTTCATCTTCTCCTTCTTCTTCCAATCCGTTCGATCAATACAAAGTAATCCGCCGCAATGGTTCGGTGGTCATCTTTGAACCAGCCAAAATTTCGATTGCGCTGACCAAGGCGTTCATCGCGGTGAACGGTGGTCAGGGTGCGGCATCGGCGCGCGTTCGCGAGATGGTCGAGCAATTGGCCAATGGCGTCGTTTCGGCGTTGATGCGCCGCCAGCCGCATGGCGGGACGATGCACATCGAGGACATTCAGGATCAGGTCGAGTTGGGTTTGATGCGTTCCGGCGAGCACGACGTTGCGCGCACCTACGTGCTGTATCGCGAAGAGCGGGCGCGTTCCCGCGCCAAGTCCAGGAGCAAAGAGCCGGTGCACATTATTAATGTCACCGGCGAGGATGGGGTGGCGCGTCCGCTCGATCTGGATCGCCTGTCCGCATTGGTGCAGGATGCCTGCATGGGTCTGGGCGACGTGGTTTCCGCGGATGCGGTCATCAAGCTGACCCTCAAGGATTTGTACGATGGTGTGGCTCTGCACGAAGTTCGCAAGTGTCTGGTTCTTTCCGCGCGTTCGTTGATCGAAAAAGAGCCGGCCTATAATTTCGTCACCGCGCGTCTGCTGCTGAATACGATTTGCAGCGAGACGCTGGGCGAAGAGATCGCGCCGGGGGATATGGCGACACGTTATGCGACCTATTTTCCGAAGTTCATCAAACAGGGTATCGCGGCAGAATTGCTGGATGCGCGCCTGGGACAGTTTGATTTGAAACGTCTGGCCAAGGAACTGGATGCGCAGCGCGATTTGCAATTCGGTTATCTCGGCCTGCAAACCTTGTATGACCGCTACTTCCTGCATATCGAAGGCAAGCGCATCGAATTGCCGCAAGCCTTTTTCATGCGCGTCGCAATGGGACTGGCCCTAAATGAGATAGATCGCGAAACGCGCGCGGTTGAATTTTATCGCTTGCTGTCCAGCTTTGACTTCATGAGTTCCACGCCGACTTTGTTCAATTCCGGCACGCAACGTTCGCAACTGTCCTCCTGCTATCTGACCACGGTGGCGGATGATCTGGACGGGATTTATGAAGCCATCAAGGAAAACGCGCTGCTCGCCAAATACGCCGGTGGTTTGGGTAATGACTGGACACCGGTGCGCGCGCTCGGTGCGCACATCAAGGGAACCAATGGCCAATCGCAAGGCGTGGTGCCGTTTCTGAAGGTGGTGAACGATACCGCGGTGGCGGTGAATCAGGGCGGCAAACGCAAGGGTGCGGTGTGTGCCTATCTGGAAACCTGGCATCTGGATGTCGAGGAGTTTCTGGATCTGCGCAAGAACACCGGCGATGACCGTCGCCGCACCCACGACATGGATACCGCCAACTGGATTCCCGACTTGTTCATGAAGCGCGTCATGGAGGGCGGTGACTGGACATTGTTCTCGCCATCCAATGTGCCGGGTCTGCACGACAAATTCGGTGCCGATTTCGAGCGCGCCTACATGGCATATGAAGCGAAAGCCGCCAGTGGTGAACTCAAGCTGTTCAAGAAGGTTCCGGCAGCCAGCCTGTGGCGCAAGATGTTGACCATGCTGTTCGAAACCGGCCATCCGTGGATTACCTTCAAGGATCCTTGCAACATCCGTTCGCCGCAGCAGCATGTCGGCGTGGTGCATAGCTCCAACTTGTGTACCGAAATCACCCTGAACACCAGCGACAGCGAAATCGCCGTGTGCAATCTGGGTTCGATCAATCTGGCTGCGCAACTGTATCCCCAATATGACAAGGATGGGGGGCGGCATGACAAGGCCGGGCAGATCGACCATGACAAGCTGCGCCGCACCGTCAACACCGCGATGCGCATGCTGGATAACGTGATCGACATCAACTACTACGCGGTGGACAAGGCGCGCAATTCCAACCTCAAGCATCGCCCGGTGGGTTTGGGCATCATGGGGTTTCAGGATTGTTTGCACGATTTGCGCATCGCTTATGCATCCGATGCGGCAGTCGAGTTTGCCGATCGTTCGATGGAGGCGGTTTGTTATTACGCCTACTGGGCATCTACCGAATTGGCCGAAGAGCGTGGCCGTTACGCCAGCTATCGCGGCAGTCTGTGGGATCGCGGCATCCTCCCGCAAGACTCGGTGGAGATGTTGCGTCAGGAGCGTGGCGGCTATGTCGAAGTGGATATGTCGGCCAGTATGGATTGGGATGCGTTACGCACTCGCATCAAACAATATGGCATGCGCAATTCCAATTGCATTGCAATTGCGCCGACCGCAACCATTTCCAACATTATCGGCGTGTCGGCTTGTATTGAGCCAACTTACCAAAACATCTTCGTGAAATCGAATCTGTCCGGTGAATTCACGGTCATCAACGAACGCTTGGTGGCGGATCTGAAGCAGCTCGGTCTGTGGGACGAGGTGATGATTGCCGACCTGAAATATTTTGATGGCAGTCTGGCGAAAATCGATCGTGTGCCGGCAGAGTTCCGTAACCTGTACGCAACTGCGTTTGAAGTGGAGCCTAGCTGGCTGATCGAGGCGGCATCGCGCCGTCAAAAATGGATAGACCAGGCACAGTCGTTGAATATTTACATGTCCGGTGTATCCGGGCGCAAGTTGGACGAGACCTACAAGCTCGCGTGGTTGCGCGGATTGAAGACCACCTATTACCTGCGCACATTGGGCGCGACCTCGGCGGAGAAATCCACCGGCCGTGCCGGTGCGCTGAACGCGGTTCCAACCCACGGCGGTGTGGTGGAAGAAGCCAAGTTCTGTTTGATTGACAACCCAGAGTGCGAGGCCTGCCAATAGGCAAGTCTCGTATCGGGGTTGCGGTGAAGGCTAACCTTATGGTTATGTCGGAAACAAAAGATAGATAGAGCAAAGGAGAAAAATAAGATGCTGAAATTTGACGAAAACATTAAAGTGGCCGGGATGCCGTTGGATATGATGCGAATTTCCTCATTTGATGAGGCCTTAATCATGCAAAAGCTGGCCGCGCAAATGGAGACGGCCGGTCAGACTGAGCTTGCGGTTGAAGCCAAGCCGGTTGGGCGCATCCGCGTAGAAGACAAGCGCATCATCAATTGCAAGGCGGACGTGAATCAGCTGGTGCCGTTCAAGTACAAATGGGCGTGGGAAAAATACCTGGCTGCCTGTGCCAATCACTGGATGCCGCAAGAAGTGAACATGACCGCAGATATCGCACTATGGAAAGGCGACAAACTCAGCGAGGATGAGCGTCTCCTGGTCAAACGCAACCTTGGCTTTTTCACCACTGCGGATAGCTTGGCTGCGAATAACATCGTGCTCGGCACCTATCGCCACATCAGCAACCCGGAGTGCCGCCAATACCTGCTGCGCCAAGCGTTTGAAGAAGCGATCCATACTCACGCCTATCAATACATCGTGGAAAGTTTGGGCTTGGACGAAGGCGAAATCTTCAACATGTATCACGAGGTGCCCAGCATTCGCGCCAAGGACGAATTCCTGCTGCCATTCATCGATACCCTGACCAATCCCGCATTTGAGACCGGCACCCCGGAGGCGGATCGTCAACTGCTGCGCAGCCTGATTGTTTTCGCCTGCATCATGGAAGGTTTGTTTTTCTACGTGGGCTTTGTGCAGATTCTCGCCTTGGGCCGCCAAAACAAAATGACCGGCGCGGCCGAGCAATATCAATACATCCTGCGCGATGAATCCATGCACCTGAATTTTGGTGTCGACGTGATCAATCAGATCAAGATGGAAAACCCGCACCTGTGGACCGCAGAATTTCGCGAAGAAATTCGTGGCTTGATGCAAAAGGGCGTGGAGCTGGAATATGCCTATGCGGAAGATACCATGCCACGCGGTGTGCTGGGTCTGAACGCGACGATGTTTAAAGAATACTTGCGTTTTATTGCCAACCGCCGCTGCCAACAAATCGGTGCGGATGTGTTGTTCCAGGGGGCGACTAATCCGTTCCCGTGGATGGCAGAAATGATCGATCTCAAGAAAGAGAAAAATTTCTTTGAAACCCGTGTCACTGAGTACCAAACCGGTGGCGCGTTGTCCTGGGATTAGCGTTGCATAGCTGCTGGTTAACGCCAGCAAAGTACACCCGCAAGGGGTACGCCGTGGTTGTAAGGGGGGCTTAAAGCCCCAACAACACACGCAGGCTGGTAACCGGGACTTAAGGTAATGGCTTTAGCCCCTGCTTGAAGTTAAGCGCGGGCTGGAGGTGTAGGTGTAGGTGTAGTAATCGTAAGTGTTGTATTTTTTTAACTTTCATCATTGAAGGAGAATCAAAATGGCAGCAAAGAAGAAAGCTAAACCAGCAGCAAAGAAGGCAGCAGCCAAGAAGCCGGCGGCTAAAAAAGTAGCGGCGAAGAAGCCGGCAGCAAAGAAAGCCGCTGCCAAGAAGCCAGCTGCGAAGAAGAAAGTAGCGGCGAAGAAGCCGGCAGCAA